>CALXWZ010000001.1 GCA_944392555.1 uncultured Alphaproteobacteria bacterium
GCATTTTTACCAACTTCTGTTGTAACGCCTTGAAAGATGAACTTTACACGTTCTCCCTCGACCTTTGCTTTGATACCGAAAGTTTTAAGCCGTTCAAACTCGCCAACGGTTGCAGAAGTCACCGCAGAAACAAACTCTAAGATGTTCTTACCAAAGGCTGATGCCGTATTACCATAAGATGTTAAAGCAGACATAGTCGGTTCTAACCCCATCGCTTTTAAGCGAATAAAGGAATCAACGATTTCATTTAATTGATATGGTGTTGATGTTGCAAAATCCTCAATTAACGAAAAGGCTTCTTTGGCCTCTGTTGCTGAACCAGTCACTGTTTTTAATGAACCTGACAATCTTTCAAACTCGGTATTAATGCCTACAATAGACTTAAAAGTATTAGAAAGACCTCTTAACCCAAGATAGGCACCAACCAACCCGGCGGCTTGTTTCAAAACACCGTTAAAGGTTTTGGCTGTTTCGTTTATCGCTTTTAAGTTATCATTGGCCGGTGTGATGACCTGAGTTATCCGCTGAAAGGCTTTCTGTCCGTCCGAGCCGATGTTCTTGAACTCTTGCCGAACCTTGTCGCCGCCCACCGCTTCAAGCCGTATTGATAATTTTTTCGCTGCACTCATTTTTATCCTCAAAAATATGAAATTTTAATTGCTACATTGCATTATATTTTATAATATACTATTATTGTGAGTAATTTTAATAAAGGATGACGAAACATGACAGATAAAACCTTAATATTAACAGCATTAAAAAAATATAACACCACATTTAAAAATGAAATTCCTTTTATTCAAGAAACAATAAATTTTATAGAAAACACTCCTAATTGTTTTGATAGATCCCATTTAGAAGGACACATTACAGGCTCAGCATGGCTATTAAATTCAGATGGCACAAAAGTCCTATTAACACATCATAAAAAGTTAAATCGTTGGTTGCAACTTGGAGGCCATTCTGATGGAGAAAGCAATACATGGAATGTAGCATTAAAAGAAGCCACAGAAGAATCAGGAATTCAAAATATTCAATTTATCTCATCTGACATTTTTGATGTTGACGTTCACACGATTCCCGAAAACACAAAAAAAAATGAACCCCAACATAAACATTATGATATTCGCTTTTTGCTTAAAGCTCCCACTGAAACATTTGTAATCAGTCATGAGTCTAATTATTAAAGTGGGTTACATCAAAGGAACTACTAGAAATGTCCGCGAAAAAGAAAATTTCTCCTTCAATGGAACGTATGATGAAAAAATGGGAAAAACTAAGACAGTAGAAAATATCCTTAGTTTTTCCCCATAAACCTAACTGCGAGTATTTGATTTTTTACAAGCTGTTTGGATTATATTTTTTGTTTGATCCGATATCATTAATTTTTTAAACTCTTGAGCAGAAATAGAAAGTGTATAAAAAGCGTCATGCTCCGATGATAGGGTAACATTTGTATCAGATGTTTTTACCATAAAACTAAGTTGCCGCGTTTTTTTGCCTGAACCTGAGAAATAATCAAAATATCCAATATATGAATCAATGGATGAAATAGACAAACCTGTTTCTTCCTTAACTTCTCGAACCAAGGCCTCAATAAGTGTCTCCCCTTTATCAACCGTTCCACTCGGCAACTCCACAAGCCCTCCCATAAAATCAGAGGCTGTTCGCCTTAAGAGCAAGGGCGTTTCTTGTGAAAGAAAAATAACAGCTCCTACCACAATCTTTTCAATACCATCCTTTAATAAATCTTTTTCAATATTATTTAAAATTTTTTCTGAAATATCATTTCTAATCATTTCATTATCCCCTTTTTAACACCGTTGGATTATTCACTACCAAATCACATATGGACTCAATACCTTTTATATATGTATTCACAATATTCTCCTCATCTTTAAAAGCCCAAACAGGAAGTTTTATCGCATTTTTATAAAATAAAATTGCATTTGAGTAATCATCATCGTTTTGGTTATGGTCTGTACTATTATAAAGACGTGGCATAATTTTACTTTTTTCTGTAAACAAAGGAAAATTGTGAACCGGAGCAGTAGATCCTGGACGATCAACCTCTTTTAGTCCAATAAAATGTAGAGCCTCACAAAACTCATCAATAGATACTCCATTTGAGAATCTATCATCATACTGCAAAATAAAGGCATACCAGCTTGGACTTTTATTTTCATAAGATGGCACCTTTAAAAAAGGATATTTAGCAAAAGACGATATCATTTTTTCTGCATATATATTTTTTTGTGCAATAAACTCATCTAAATGAGAAAATTGCTCAAGTGCTATTGATATAGCAATGGGGTGTGCCCTAAATTTTAACCCCATCCCAGTTAATGAAAATTTTGACAATTCATAATTTTCAGGTATTTCTTGTTTACAACGCTTATTGTAATGCCCTTGCAAAGTGGCTCGATAATAAATTTCTTCATTATTCGTCAACATAATGCCACCCTCTCCTCCGGTAATAATTTTCTGACCTTGTAGACTCCAAGCAGCAGCATCTCCAAAAGTACCTACCTTTTGACCTTTATATGTGGCACCATGAGCATGTGAACAGTCTTCTAATAAATAAAGATTCCTTTTCTTACATAAATGGCTTATCTCGTCCATATCACAAGGCATTCCCCACATATGAGTAACAATTACCGCTTTTGTTCTATCCGTAATCTTCTTTTTTATCTCTGCAACTGTAATATTGCCCGTTGCATCACAATCACAAAAGACGGGGGTTGCACCTGTATAAATAACTGGACTGATTGTTGCAAAAAAAGTATATGTTGGTGCAATAATTTCATCTCCTGGCTGCAACCCAATCCCTTCAAACATAGAAAAAATGGCATTTGTTCCCGAATTAGAGAGTAAAGCATACTTAACATTGTGATATTCCGAAAAAGAATCCTCAAATTCTTTAAGAATACCTGATCTATTATAAATAGATATACTTTTATGTAATTGATTGATTACATTTTTTTCTACGTTTTTTGTTATTCTTGGCCAAACATAATGCTCATTTGAATCAAAATGAATATTACATTTAATATCATTTAGTACAGTACTAATCATTTTCTCCTCCAATTTCATATTGTTCTAAAATTTCTTGTGGTTTTATTGAGGTGTTTGTCCTATTTGATTTATATGCCGCCTCAATAAGAGCTATATGCTTAAAATGCTCTTGATACAAATCAGAAAATGCATCCCCACATTTTATTTTTTGCACAAAAAAACTTAGTTGTTTTGCTAAGATATCTTGTTTTTTATCTTTACAAAGCAAACATTCTACTTCCTCTCCATGTTTATCAAACCTTCTTATTCCTTCTTTCTGCAATTCTATCCTACCATCCGTACCATAAACAATTAATTTTTCCTCTTTTTTAGGATAAACTCTTGAGATAATCAAATTTCCAAGAATTTTTTCATCTTCTGATGGTACATTATAATCAAACATTAACAGAGCCGTATCTTCAACATCATACGTTTGTCCAACCCTATTGCCACGACTCAATTTTGCTGTAATCGTCTGAGGTAACCCCATGTACCAAATCAACAAATCAACATAATGATACCCCATATCTATTAATGCTCCACCCCCAGCATGGAGTTTAGAAGATCGCCAACCTTGCTCTAAATTCTCAATATTTAAGGTATAGCGACCTTCTATAGAAAAAATCTTCCCAATTCTTTTTTTGAATTCTAAAAAGGACTGAAAAATTGGATCAAATCTGCTTTGTAAAGTAATTCCTAGAAATACATTGTAATGCTTAACCACTTTATGTATTTCTAATGCCTCCATCATGTTGGTAGCAAACGGCTTTTCCTTTATTATATAAATATGTTTTTTTGCCAAACTTTTAATAATTGGTAAATACGCATCATGCGGAACAGCCACAATTGCAATATCTGGAACTACTTTTAACAACATTTCATCTACAGAATTAAAGTATGGAACATTATATTTTTCAGAAATCTCTATAGATATTTTTTCATTTCTATCACATACCGCCACAAGTTCGAGATCAGAACATTCCATTATTGCCGGCAAATGATCAGATCAAGATTGATGGCCCAAGCCAATTAAAGCAATTTTTACTTTAGTCATATTTCCTCTTATTTAAAGACCAAATTACTACTTAAGTGTACATGAATAGATAATTAAAATCAACAAAAATATTCCAAATATTCTTATTCTATATGTGTTCAATTGCAAACTTTTCATTTCCATCCTTTATTCCCATGATACCAATCGGAAGCAATTCGCTCATTAAAGCCATATCAAAATCAAGGTTTTTTGCTATTTCAAAAGCCATAGATAAATCAGGCTCGGGAAGTTTAAGCAATACCTCCCAAGCCTGATAACCCTCGGTTGTTTTTAGGGCTGTGGTGTTGTATCGGCACTTTTCGAGTGGGCAGTAAATTTTTTTGCCACACCCTTGGCAATAGCTTCTCCCGTTTCCAAAGTGCCACTTGGCTCGGGAGTATAGGCGTTTTTTTCGGCCTCAAGTAATTCTTGAATGCCACAGTATTGTTGACGGAAGTTTTCAGCAATCAACCAAAAGTTAGAAAACAGTTCTTCTAATTTTTCCGGTGTGAGTGGTGCTTTTTCATCACTGTTAGCTTCCAAAACACCGTCCCATTCGATGATCCCGGCCAGCGCAAGACCTAAAATCAATTGCTGATCGGCAAAAGCTTCACGCTTAGTCTGGTTTTCTAAGTCCGGTAGTGTATTATCTTTGATGCCGTTTTCACGTGCATCTTTAACACGCGCGGCTACATCGGCGACCTTTGAATTCATATAGGCTTTTGCCTCATAGAATACGGAAGATGTACAGGGTTTAACTTTTACCCGGACACCCATTCCCAAATCCAACCAGTAAGGCTCATTCTTAAACTTTAACTTTAACATTAGTATTCCTCCATATCGTTATACAATTGAACAGTTACCATTTTGCCGAGTGTCGGTTCCTTGGCTCCTTGGAAGTCATAGGAACACTCAACACCACCCGGACCATTCACCGAGCGTTTTGGTTTGGGCAGATAGACCTCATGACAGGTTATGACCAGTTTTTGAGTGTCGGATATTTGATAGCCGAGTTCCAAGTCAACCGGAGTGCCGGCACGAGCCTTATCCATCAAAGCGTTGTCACCATACCTGACCGAAATCGAACCGGACAAAGAGGCAACGCCCAAGTCAATGGCTTCCACTTTGCCGTCATTTCGGATCGTTTCAATCTTTTCAAGGTTGTTTGAGTAAGTGACACTTGCCGATGTAATATTGGCCAATGCTTTACCTTCAGACTTGATGAAGCCTTGGAATTGAGAAAAACGGGTATAAGTCAGTACATCGGGACTTGCCGCAATAGTTGTATTTGAGGCTGTTTCACCTTGAGCCAATAAGGACACCGTTACTTGGGCTTCACCAGATCGGGCGAAGTTAAAGGCTATGCTGTCAGCTTTGACACCCAAGAAACGGATAAACTCCGGTACTTCGGGTAAGCCAACTTCCAGCGTATAACTGGGCAGAGAAACCTTGCCACTTTCAAAGGTATGTGTAAAAGCACTACCATCTTCAGCGGTTGTCGGAGTGCCAAATATAGCTTTGAGCCAAATACCGATGTTTCTTAAATCCACCGGCACAGCCAATTCACCACCGACAATAATCACATCTTGGAACGGTGTTGTCGGGTCTCGACCCAATCCCAACACGTTAGATGAAATCAAGCCTTGTTCACTGTCTATGGTGCTTGATGCAAACGGCACTTGCGTGTATTTACCGTCAGAAAGCGTGCCGTAGGTACTTTCTTCAGCAATTAATAATTTGGCATTCCAGCCGTAAGCTCTAGCCATTTTGGAATTCCTTTCATTTTCATAGAGTTTGATTTTAGATTTTTATAAAAATCCACGTAATTGAACCGGTATTGCTAATTTCCTCACTAACAACGTTCGTCAATAAGCAATTACCTCGTTCAGTTTCATTTTAATGCGTTTATTGTTGAATACTGTAAAACCACTGGGATAACAGCCGCCTTGATTAACGGAGCACCTTCGATATAGTCCTCAATAATTTCAGGCGGTTTAGGATAAATAAAGTCCGTCAAACCGGTCAGGTTTACATCTGATGAGAGCAACTCACCAATTTTTTCGAGGAGTTCATCCAAGAGTTTATCTCTATCCTCAGATTTAACCGCTTGAACAATGACCTCTACTTCAGCCTCATGATTAAACAGACAAATTGGCGGAGACAGAAGTATTTCCGGAACACCTTGCTTGCCGTCTCGCATAATCACAAGACCTGATGCCGGTATTTTTTGCGGAGCGATTTCGTTCCTCTTAACCACAACATCTAGTGTTTTAAGCCTTGCAAATAAGGCATTTAGTATCATCTCTCGTTTAGTCATCTTCACTCCAATTCTGAACGATGAGTGACGGGACTTTTTCCTGCCACTTTTTGCTTTCTGTTTCAAAGTTGATGATTTTGGGCATCTTGACTTGAGGGACAAGAATAAAGGCGATGATCGTCTTTTTCCTTTGCTCGTGAACCAAGAACGAAGCACCACGTGACCGATAAACAAATCTTAGTTTTACACCTTTAGACCTCTCATAAAGTGCCGGTGTCATCCGTTTTCCATAGGCTCTTTTTTTAATTGCCGTTGTTGGGACGGCAAGCCAAAAGCCATTGGGCGAGCGAATGACACTTGCAAATTCAAAGCCTTCCATTATTTTGGGTGCTTTGGTATAAACGACACCTGCGGCAGAGATACTTTTCTTAGATTTAGGATAAGTATCACCACGCCAAGTATTGGCCAACCGGTTACCCAAACCGGCGGCTTTTATTTGATTTCTCATCGTGGTTTTTAGCCCATCGGTCGCTTGCCTGATACCGTTTGTGACAGCTTCGGCTCCCGACCGATAGTGTTCTTCCATATATTCTTCCAAGTTCCCTTCAAGTGCCGCTTTTAGTCGCATGAGCTAGTCCCCCGTCACCCGGATATTTAATTATCCGGTGTTTAAAAAATGATTTGATACAAAGAATTTCTTTGCAGATGGTGGAGAACACCATCAAAAAGAAATGATGTAGTTGCGGATAATTTTTTAATCATCCATTGGACAAGTTAAATTTTACCTCTAAATGGCATGCTTTTATCAAAATGTATATGCGATACATTTTTTCTAACACCATTTGTTTATAAATAAAATTTAATCTTGCCGGATGACTAAATATCCGAGTGTCGGTGGACTTCGGCACGCCACACAAGTCGGTGTTGTTCTCGTCTTGGGTCTGACATAACCCGATATGTCGCACCGCCACATTCAAATGTGTCGCCAACGGCCAAATCAGGTGCATCAGAAACCCTTACTCTGATTAAAGTTGTGGGAGAAATGGTATTCGCAAAACCAACTTCTCCTACATCATCAGGTGCAAAGACTAAGATCGGAACGGTCTTACCGTTATACTCCGCCGGTTGCCCCAGTCTCAGGAACAGACTGTCCACCGCTTTGTTTATCATCGGGTTTATTGTCATTGTTTGCTCCTTGCTTTTCTTCAGGTTTTACTTGAGGTTTTTGTGGCGGATTTTGAGGTGCCGGAGCCTTTTTAATTCTTTCGGCAATGCTTTTATTTCTGAGTTTGTCTGTTAGAGTTGCCACATCAACAGAAGCTTTCAACGCCGACAAGTTAAATTCGCCTGTTAAATAGATAACGGCTTGTTTATCTTCGGCTGAAGCATCAACAGTTTCGGCTAAAATTGCCTCAGGCTCAGTTGAACAGATGGTGTATTTACCGTCTGATTTGCTCAATATCGTTCCTTTTTCATAGGAACCACCTGTGATTGTGGCCAAAATGCCAACTCTTGGAAACTCACCGGCGAGTAAGTTATCGACTGTTGAAGTTCCTAAATCCTTAAATCCTTGTACTGTCATTATTTGCCCTCCATAGTATATGATGCAATACGAGCAGCGACCATATCCGGTGTTTCTTCCTGTTCTTCAACAGAAGGCGAAATGTTCGGATTTGGCACGCTTGCCATGGCTTTTTCAAAGTCTGTTGATTTTTGGGCTGTCGGAATAGTTCCTAAAACAGCCAAGATGTCAGAAGCTGACATATCTGTTTTTGCGAGTAACATTTGAGCGGTTTCTTCTTTACCTTTTACAAGTTCGGAAGCGAATACTTGGCTCATGCGTTCACGCTCGGCCATCTTAATGTCCTCGGCCGAAAAGGTGGGTTTTTGTTCATTCATGAATGATTTCTCCGTTGGGGACGTATTTCCAGCTAATTGACAAATATGGTGCTGACAAAAATCATTTGATACTAAGGATTTGTTCGCAAATGATGTTTTTTCATCATTAAGAAAAAATCCTGACGTAGTCGGATTATTTTTGTCGCATCCATCTGGACAAGGTAAAAATTGCTTTTTAACTGCTGAATTTTTCAAATGTGTAGAATCGACTACACTTTGTGAAAAATCCATTGTTCTAAAACAATTTTTACTCTTGCCATTTTTGCCTATTAACTGGTAATACGTCCCTGTGTTAAGGTCTGACACCAATTCCTCGAATGAGGACACGCCGTCCGCCAGACCGATACTGACGGCTTTTTGTCCAACAAACACATCTCCGCCACCGAAGTTTTCAATAACTTCCTTCGGGGAGATATCCCTGTTAAGCGCAACTTTATTGATAAAAACATCAGCCAACGCATCAACGTGCTCTTGAATTTTGGCTTTACCTTCCTCGGTTTCCACGTTCGGACGTTTATTCGGACTTTGCGATGAAACAATCTCTATGGTTTTGTTTTCATCATCCTTTTCAAAAATGGAAACCACACCGATTGAACCGATGACAGCTGTATCGGTTGCATAAATCTTGTCACAGGCTGAGGCAATCCAATAAGCACCCGAGCAACAGTAACCGGATGCATAAGCGACAATCGGCTTTGTGCCACGAGCCTTATAAATCATATCGGCAACTTCCGAACAGCCGTTAACTTCGCCACCCGGACTGTCTACGTCGAGCAAGATGGCTTGAACGCTTGGATCTTTAAGGGCTTTATTAAAGTCCTGAGCGAAAAGCTCGTAAGAGGTTGCACCACAAATACGAGTTAACAGGTTTGCATACCTGAACAATGGGCCGGCAACCCTGATAACAGCAACGCCGTCTCGGATAGAAACGGCGTTTGTGTTTTTCATCTCTTTACCCATTTCCTTGGCAATGGCTTCAGGACTTTTGTTCGTTTCCCTCGCTATCGTCATCATTGTCGTCAGCATTTCTGGCATTATCGCCCAAACGGTCTTGTTTAATAGTTTCATGGTTTTCTCCTAATGTTAAACCTAATTCGGCAAGTTTGGCAGTTTGCCTATCGCACGTTTTGTTATCAGCATTTTACCGGTAATCCGGCGAAAGGAACCAGAAAAACTAATTTTCCTCGCTATCAACGCTCGTCAAAAAGTTTTTTCATACGTTCCTTTTCTCTTGCTCGTTGTTCTAAAACTTCTTCCCAGTCTAAGCCTTGACCGGCACATTCAGCCTCTAAGGTTGAAAGTCCTATCTCCATTCGGATTTGGCAGGCTTGGGCTTCCTTAACCGGATCAACCCAGCCACGACCGGGACCGATCCACTTACACCTTGTGTATGCATAGCGGTTCTCATAAAAGTCAGGAGCATCAACTAATCCTTTATTAACGGCTTCTTCAAGCCATAGCTCATAAACCGGTGTCGCCCAATAGTCAGCAAGCCATTGTCTGCGGCCGTTGAAATATCGCCAAGCTTCAAGCAAAGCTGAACGTGCGGACGAGTAATTGGTCTTTGAGAAGTCTTTTAACAGCAACTCATACGGAATGTTTAATCCGGTTCCGATGTGTCGGAGCAAGTTTTCAACGAAAGCACCATATGCCGAGTTCGGACGAGAGGGCGTAAACGGTGCGATTTTATCCCCGGGGAATATCGGAATAATAGAGCCGCCCTCTAACTTAACTTGCCAATCTTTTTTGGCATTCAAGTATTCATCGCTTGAACCACCGAACAGTTCGTTTAAGCCTTCATTATCCATCGGCGTTTCAATAAATGCGGCAATCATTGCATTCACAATGGCGGCCTGCAGTTCTGACCGCTCATAATGATCGAGCATTTTGAACATCGGCATAATGGAAGAGAGGACAGGCTTTCCGCGTGTTTGACCAATTCGGTCAATATCGCGAACGTGGATGACACGGCGTCGACCAAAAGGAGTAAAAGCCGGCACACGAAGCCATTTATAAAACGCAGTTCCTGTCCAAAAGTCACCAGGATGATTTTTTAAAATATGATAAGCTATTGGCGCACCATATTTATCAATTTCAATTCCACCGCGCATAGTTTCTGTATCAGATTGGTTGTTGGGGTTGGAAAGTCGGTCTGGTTCAACCAGTTGAATCGCGGTTGAAAAAGGGCGATTTTCTAACCACAGGGGCAAAGCTAGTGCTTCACTATTTACCATGCAAGATTTAAAAATTTGAGTCGTCAACCCGTTAAAAGTCAACGACTTTGCGGCATCGCAGTTAAATGTTTCTGCCCAAGACCGCCAAAGGCTTTCCACCTTTATTTGCCATTCTTCTTCCCATTCCTTGGTTTTGCCCAACGCTTTATAGTCAGGTTTGGCCGACAGACGAAATCCGGTACCAACAATATTATCCGTCAGGGTTTGAATGGCGCCACTTGCAACACCATGATTACGTGACAGGTCGCGAGAACGGGCAACCATCGTTGATAATTCCGGTAATAAATCACTATCAGCAGAGCCATTTCCTGATTGCCATGAGGCGATTTCCCGCAACGCATGAGATGCGGCTTTATATGATGTATCTGTCATTTAATTTTTCCATAAAAATGAATCCACCGGCAACGCCGGTGGTTCTTTCCTAATGTCTATAAGGCTAAATTGTACTTTCACATACGCACTTTAAGCGTATAACGATTTGGATTATCGATTATTAATTATTATCTGTAAACGGATCTAAATCCAAAGTAAGTTGATTTAATTCAGGATTACTTATTAATTGGTCTTCCATATATGATCCACTCCATACTTCACTCTCTATTATTTCTCAACCTTGAACCTCTATAATACTTTTTTTTAGTACTTTTAGTATCTTTTCTCTTTTCATTTCCATTATCTCGGGATGTGTAGAATAAATAGAAAATATCGTATCTCCATTTTTAATAAGATCATTCGGGCGGTGGTATAACAATATACCATTTAAAGATTTTTCACTGATGCCAAATTCATATCTAGCACCACCCAACTCAAAATTTACTAAATTTCCAATATCTCTCTGATTTATTCCTCTCAGTGTAAAATCCTTATTCGAAATAACATTAATATCTGTTTTTTTCAGTCCTATAACTTCTGCAAAGGATTTTTCTAACATATCTTTTGCATTTTTTTCAGAAACACCATGAGCTAATAATAATTTTTCTAAATTTTTCTTGGCTGTTCCATCTTGTATTAAATTTTCTGCTAAAATTGAAGCATCAAAAGAATTATCACCTGTTACTTTTTTCATTATCATTGATAAAAATTTAAACAGAATTTTCTTCTGTTCCTTAATTCCCGCTATATTCCAAGAGATTTTGCTATTTCCCGTTAATATATAAAAAGCTTCTTCCACCTCCAAAGGATTCCCAATGCTTGATCCTTTTGGAAAAGGGGTATCTGTATATGTGATATCAACAGATATTCCTCTTTTGATAAGAAAACTTTTTATCAAATTAGACATTCTCATAGCATCATCTTTTTTATCAAAAAAAGCACCACTCCCATATCTAGTATCTAAAATTAAGTAATCACATGGTATTGCTAATTGTTTACTAGCTATGCTTGAAGCCGCTAATTCAACAGACTCAACACTTCCAGTTAGACTTCTTAATTGATATAATATTCTATCAGCAGGACACATATCACTCTTAGATACAGTCATAGATACATTGCACTTTTTTAACATATCTATACTATCAAGACCTGGATTAGGAAATTTAAAATCAGGAATTGATGACATTTTATCCCATGTTCCACCAGTAAAGCCAAGACTGCGTGCTACTGTAAAGGGAGACTTGATATCATACTTATCAGAAATAGACATAAGCATTGTGGGTAATAACAATGCTATTTTTTCAGAAACCCCTCCTGTAGGATATCTTCGGGTGAAAAATGATGTCGGGAAGTATTTTTTGTAATCATAAACATTTCCACTTTTAGTCATTGCTATAGTTAAGAGATATGTATTCTCTTCAGATAACCCTTTTTGACAAACAAGCATGCTCCAAAAGCTAACATCTGCAAGAGGTATTTCTCCAGATGTAAATCCCTCAACAAAATTATTGATTTCCTCCTCAGAAAACGTTTCCTTGAGAAGTGTTTTTTTTATGATTATTTGAGATTTTCTTGAACAATTTTCCTCATTTAATTCTACTGCTTTTAAAATATTTTCATATTTTATTAGCCAAGAAGAATTTTTCAACAATAATGTCTTTAAATTTTCATTATCTGTTTTTTTATAGAGTAACGATAAGCAAAAAAGAGAGGCTTTTTGCTCATCACTGATTGAATACAATAATGTTTCATCAATATGGGGGATATTTTTTGTATTTTTTATTTCTTCATACAGTTTTTGAAGCATTATCATATTCCTCTAATGCAGAAATAATATCATTCGGAATCCCTAATTTTAATTGTTTTAATTCTTCTAAAGGAAAGAAACAATATCCATCGCATTTGGTTGTTTCCATTACTTTTAAATTTTCCAAATCAAAATCAGAACACACAAAATAAAAACCATGCCAAGGCTCATTATTAAATGAGCAATCAGTTTCATATAAAAGATGTAATTTTGTTTTTTTTAAATTCAATTCCTCATCCAATTCTCTGAGGGCTGCGATTTCTGAACTTTCACCTGGATCTATCTTTCCTCCAGGGAAATTCCAAGCATTGTACCATGTTCCTTTTACTTCTTTTATTAGTAAATATTTATTACTCTTTTTAATAATAAGCCTAACAAATTCTTTCATTATATTTCCCTTTCGGAGCTTATATTTAACAACGGATAATTTATTAATTTTTGTTGAAATGACTCTTTTTTTATTATTAAAGCTGTTTTTTCTGGAGAACCAAATTCTTGATTTATTTCAACATACTTTTTACCAAAATCTAAACAATATTGCTGAGCAGCATTCAACAAATGTGTCTGTAATTGAAAACATTCTTTCTTAAAAGATTCCAATTTGTCAAGGTCCCGTCCTCGACTTTCTATAAATTGTTCCCATACTGTGTCAGATATCTTTAAGCCCACGACAATATCAGCATTTGGAAGACTCTCATAATCAGTTTTAGACATTTCTTGTGTCGCTTTAAAATAGGGATCGTCAGGAGATATAAGCCAATTTAATCCTGGCTTGCCAAGATATAAATGTATTAGTTTGTCGTAATATGTATCTAATAGAACATTTTCTCCTTTTTTGTTTATCTCATCTGCATCAAATAATTGCTTTACTCTTACACCACGAAACCACGTGATTCCTGTGAATAATCCATAAGTTTCTCTATTTTTAACAATTTCAGGCCATTCTTTTTCCTCAGGTTCCAAAAAAACTGTTGCGCCAATGCTTTTAGATAATGCTTTCGCTGTGCTTGATTTTCCGGTTCCAGGAATTCCGGCAATTACAATCATTGTCATATTTCTCTCCCTTTGTTATTTATCTGATAATTTAAAAAGTTATTGTCAAAATATCGCTTTCTTATTTCTTTCACAATTATTTTTTCTATATCATTCGTGGATTTATTAGCATTTAAACACAAAAATCTATCTTTTTCATTCATGCTTATTGTCAAAAATCCTTTTTTTACACGCTCTCTATAACTTAAGCTCTTTTCATCAAAAACGTCTAAATGGCCTCTTGTTTCTATTCTTCTTTGTGAGATATCAACAGGAATATTGAGAAGAATAGTTAAGTCAGGTCTTATGTTCTCAAAACTGAATTTGCGTAAATCAGAAAATTTTCTAATAAACTCTTCATCTTGATTTTCGAATCCTTGATAAGCAAGAGTACTATCAAAAAATCTATCACAAATGACCCATTTGCCTTCATATAAAGCAGGTTTTATTACATTGTTGTATGTATCTTTCCGTGCGGCCATAAAAAGCATTGAAGAAACAAAAGAATCTATTGGTGCTTTTTGTTCTTCCATCATTATGACTGACCTTATGTTTTTTGCTAGTGAAGTACCCTTTGTATCAACAACTTGGATATTTGGGATATTTTGTGATGTTAAATAATCCGAAAGAAACTTAGAAAGAGTAGTTTTTCCAGAACCATCTATCCCCTCAAAGGTAATAAATTTCCCTTTTTTATTCATTATACATTCCTTCGTTTTACTTCGCGAGGATGAACATATCATAAACTAAATAAAAATACAAGATGTAATTCCACGCTAATTTATTCGTAATGCTAAAAACATACCTTTATAACTCGGCGTTTGTAATAAGAAGTTCCCGCAGCAGAGCTGATTTGTTCTTTAAGAGATGAAATATAGATTTCTAATTCTTTACGATTAGCCTGATTATAAGTAACGGAACCAAAACCGCCCACATTAACTGAAACTTCCTGCGCACTAATCATGAGTTTATGGTAGGCTTCTTCAGCCTCTACCAGTCTTGTTTTCAATACTTCTATGTTTGTTATAGCCATGGGTCATTCACCTTTGTTGGTTGCATTTGAATAAATCGTTTTTTCTTTTGAACCGGAACAGCCGAGCTTTGGGCCGGAATAACGGCTTCCAACTCTTGCCATGCCTTTTCACTTAATCGGTCAAGACCATAAATTGCAGCTCCGGCACGCGCATAAACGCGGCAGTCTAAGGCTTCGTTCCGCCGAGCCGGGTCTTTTTCCCATACTGGTTTCGGATAGCCGTTACTGATTTTTACGACCTGTCGCATCCCGTTGTCATCGTAGCCGCCTTTGCCGGTTAAAAACCCGTAATCGGCCATCGGGTTTTCACAAACCGCTTTATAAGCTTCTTCGTCTAAACGGATGGTTTCGGCGACCTTAACTTCGGTTGCTTCGTTGCCGTATCTTTTGGTTAACTCCATGACTTCTTCTAAGTCACTCGGTTTTCGTACTAAGTAGGTTTTAACTGTTTTCATTTTAAGCTCCTTTTGTTCTTGTTTTTCAAGGCGTTCTCTGCCTTTCCTTACAATTACATTGTTGCTTGGAATTCGAAATTTATCCAGTTAATTCTGCATCATTTTCTGTTATTTCTTCTTTATTTTCAATAAGTTGGGCTTTGTTTCCGGTATATTCCTCCCAACGCCCGATAATGACGTCACAAAACTTCGGATCTAGCTCAATTAATCGGGCAGAACGATCCGTTTTTTCGCACGCAATCAGCGTCGAGCCGGAACCTCCGAAACCATCTAAAACGATATTCCCGATTTTAGAGCTGTTATTGATAGCTCTTTCCACCAGTTCAACCGGCTTCATTGTCGGGTGTAAGTCGTTTTTGACCGGTTTATTGTATTCCCAAACGTCTGCCTGATCCCGATCACCACACCAATGGTGCTTTTGTTCGGCGTTCCAACCGTAAAGAATAGGCTCATATTGTCGCTGATAATCGGCTCGGCCAAGGGTAAAGGTGTTCTTTTTCCAAATGATGAAGGTCGACCACTTGCCACCGGCATTGATGAACGAGTTATAAAGGGTATGCAGTTCAGATGAACTCATGCACACATAGGCGGCACCTTTACAATACATCATCATATTTGATAAGCTATCCGTCAGAAACTGAGCAAAACCTTCGCCAAGGTTATCATTCATAATCTTTCGGCCACCAAGTGAACCGGCATGATAGCGAATGCTGTCTTTCATGGTGGAGCCATAGTTTACGTTATATGGAGGATCTGTGAAAATCATATCGGCGACTTCGTCCTGCATTAGCTTTTTAACGTCATCAAGCATAGTGGTATCGCCACAAATCAGACGGTGTCTGCCCAGTTGCCAAATATCACCACGTTTCGTGATGGCTTCCTCGGGTGCTTCTGGAACTTCATCGTCTTCGGTATTACCGGACGACTTTTTCTCACCGAACAGTTGGATTTCATTCAACTCATCCGGGTTAAACCCAAGCAGATTCAAATCAAAGTCCAATTCCGAGAGTTCTTCCATCTCAAGGTGGAGCATCTCTTCATCCCATCCGGCATTTAGAGCAATCTGTTGTCGGCAATGACCAAGGCCCGGCGTTGCGTTTCGGTCAAGTGTGGTAAACGGATAACCGGTACCTCTGTCATACCAAGGCGTTGTGCTGCCATCAATCGGCCGTGACCGGCGATTATAACGTCATCATCTCCAATCAGGATTGGATTAGTAAATCCGAACTCTTTAATGCTCGCCACAATTTGGGCGATTTGTTCATCATTATGTGTCCGGGAATTTCGGGCATATGGGATGAGCTTTTCGGTAGGATATTTTTCATTAAATTCCATGTAATTCTCCATAAAAAATGCAAAGTGACCAGCCAGATTTTGAAATGACCAGTCAGAAAAAACAAGACACCCTCAAACCCCAATAAACACAAGGGTTTCCGAGTATGGATGACCAGTAAAGAAAAAGGTGTCTCGCTAAAAAAATCGGGCGGCTTGCGTCCCCGCATACGAACAGAGGCCAGGAAGGACCCGTTGCTCCGGAGCTGTCCGAGATAGTATCTCGTTAGTATGATACTAACCACCCAAACGGGCCAAAACCCGAGAGAGTATGTTGATAGTATGATACTATCCGGCAATTCTGCCCAAAAGTCGGGATTATATGTCGATAGTATGATATGTTCCGCCAAATTCGGGGATTATACCAAACCATTTCGACATAGTCGGGCATAAACCGGTTTAGTTAGGTCTAACTCTTCAACCAGTTCAACCGGGGTTTTGTTCACAGAAATTGCTGTGTTGGTTTCGACAACTGACTTGATAGTTTTGACTACGGCACTGGGAAGTTCGGAACGGCCGATGCAGGAGGAGAGATAAACAAAGCACTCGTCGTTATCTTCCAAATAACGGAGAGCTAACCTGCGAGCGTAGATATTTAATGTCACATCGGCCTTGCTGCCGTCTTTCGTCCAAGGGGAACCACCACCAATCGGACAGGCGGTAGAGTAAAAATCGCAGGCTAATTTGCGACCGGTAATGCCGCAGTCTGCGATGGAGGAATGTAATTTGAAACTTCCGGTGCCATTTACGATGATATTGTCAGGCTTTTCTCCGAGTACATCAATGATAAAATCTGTTAGATCTTCCGGTTCTTTCATCGGAATTGCAACAACAGCCGTCTCAATGCGGCCGTAGTCGTTCAAGGTAATCTGTGTTTTTATATCAATGCCAAGGTTTTTACTTTGGCGTGCCCGTATATAAAGGGCATTATTTAGAATACGGGCAAGATAAAGCTCTCGGTTTATCAAACCTTCGCCTTTACAGGCATAACCGATAAACACGCCTTGATCACCCCAACCATTGGAAACAACGCCTTGATTTATGTCTGCTGATTGCTGACTGATGAGGTTGATGACTTCGATTTTGCGAACATCTATGGCATTTTGTCCCCACACTTCGGCGTATTTTTCATCATAACCGATATCTCTCAGGGCATTTTTAACGAACTCTTTGACATCTGACAGGACAACTTTTCCTTTGATTTCGCCTCCTAAAACGATGGTGTTGTCTTTGATCATCACCTCGACGGCATATTTGACGTCCGGGTCTTGGGCGATCATGCGGTCAAGGATATAACTGGAAATATAGTCAGCCGTTTTGTCCGGGTGTCCGAGCGAAACGAACTCTGCGGTTTTCTTCATAATTTCTCCTTTTTGCTTATAAAAAAAAGCCCGACAGATGAACTGCCGAGCCGGATACTATATGTAAAAATGTATAAACGGGACGATTGCATAGAACCATCCCGATTATACCCATAAATTACACCTAAAAAGGCAAAAGTGTAAAGCACAAAGATGTCAATGACATTTTTTAGGGATTTCACCGAATTGGATTTTGATGATTGCTTTGTCGTACCGGACAGCCAAAACCTGCCGAGAAACGCCAAATTCCCGACATAAAAACTTCCAAGGTATCCGGTTAGCTCGCTTCCACACAATTCTGCGTTCCTCCTTTTCTAAAAGTGGAAGCCATACCAAAACAACCATCTCCCATAGCCCGACTTGCTCTTGCGTTGGCCGGGGACGGATCGACCGCCTGTCCATAAAAGCTATTTCTTGGGCAGTGTAAACGATTTGTGGCATAAAACACCGATATTTTGGTGAGCGGACCGGCGGCAACAGCCGTTCCACATAAGCGGCCGTTTCCAAGATATTTTTGATATCATCAACGCTCTTAACTTTCATGGTACACCGCCTTTACTTTTCCAAGCATATCTGCACACACGTCCGAGAAAGTCTCCATTTCACTGAGTGACAGTCCGTTTTCTTTGCAAAACCATTTTCGAACCGCTTTACGCCAGTCAACGGCAATATACTTCTTGCCATTCATCCAACCACGCTCTTCATGCCAACGCACAAAAGCTATCGGGTCAATCGCATAACCACTTTCCTGTGCATAGGCCGCTACTTCCTCAACCGTTGGCGCACCGACATATTCCGACTTATCCACACAATCCGCCCCTTTATCTTTATCTCCATTATCATATTCATTATCCGATTCATTCTCTTTCTCCGACTCACCCGTGTGGGGTAGTGGAACTTTTGCTTGATGGTTGCTTGAGCTTTGCTTGGATTTTGCTTGACGTTTGCTTCCGCCTTTAGAACCATTTGCTTGGCGTTTTTCGCAGATTTCCTTATATTTGGCGTTGTTTTTATCAATAGTAGTTTGCAAAGTTTCTAACCGCTTATTTACAACATCTGATAATTTTATGGATAGGTCGCCGTAATAATTTATTTCGCAAAGCGCAATTATTAAATCCGCTACCTGACTTTTTCGGAAGTTATGCACAGCTGACAAAAATTCCGCTGGAAAGAAAACAAAAGAATTTTTTCTATCCATTTAGTCCTCCTTTGTCAGATTCACGACCATGATAATTTGTTTTTTCGGTTTATTTCCGCCACCGCTTTGGTTGCTCAGCTTTTTGATGCGCATGATGCCTTGAATCCATTTAAGGGATAAAACGGCCAGACGGTACGCCTTACTATTGTTTAGGCCAAACGCCTTCAACTGTTCAATTTCAAGTTTTACTTCTTTTTCCCAGTAGGACAGTTGGCGTTGATCGAACTCCAACATTTTTCCAACGGGAATGGTTTTGATACATTCATAAATCGTTGTTTTTTGCTTTTTCATGACATTTAATCCTTTCGTTTCAGGTCATTACGAAAGGTAAAAAGCCCGGAAGTCGATTTTTGCTCCCTCAAAAATGCAAAAAAATTTCAGCCATTTTGTAACTTATTGATTTTTAATAAACAAAAAATGTAAGAGAAACAACTTTTTAGGCCGATTTTTTGGATTGTCATAAAAGTTGTTCCTTTTACAAACTTCGTTGTTTAATTCAGCGTTTTTTTTGCTGGTGAAACTTTAATTGCAAATTACTTCACCGCGTTTGTCAAAGTCGCAAAGTGTTAAAAGATGCGATTAAATAAACTTTTTTCGGGAATAAAACTTCACTCCAATCTGGCGAGGTTATTGTTTATGCCTAGAATATATCTGGTTTGGGTATCTTGATAAAATTTAAAATATTGTAGATATTTTCTATATCAGCTTTATCATTATCCCATAACAATGATTTACATCCTGCCTGAGAAGCGCAAAAAAAATCCGATTTAATGCTGTCCCCGATATGTAATATATCACCACAATTAATCGACATTTTTTCAGCACAATATTTAAAAAACAAGGGGTTTGGTTTTACAACACCAATTTCATTTGAATAAAAGAATGCAGATATAAAACTTAAGACATTTATAAAAGAAACTGTATTCTTTGAAAAACAATGCCTATTTGAGGCAATAATAATTTGATATCGATTATTTCTTAGCAAAGCAAATAATGAGCCAACAAATGGACGTAAGGGAGTAATTTTTTTATGGGCATAAAAATTTTTTATATTTTGGATCTGATATTCTGTTAAGTACTTTAATAATAATTGTTCTTTTTTCAAGGAGTAATCTTTTGTTGTATAGATAATACTTTTTATTTCTTCTTTAAAAGGACTATCCTTTAAAAGGTTTTGCATAAAGCCTTTTTCTGTATCAATAAGTGTTCCACCAACATCAAAAGAAATGACTTTAACCATTTAATTCACTTTAAATATTTTGTTTTTTGCGTTGAAAATGTATCGTTCTAATTTATGCAGACTCATGTTATAAAACTCCAAATCATCGTAAACAGACTCATTTAAAGCATGCATATCTGAACCGATAATCTCGATTAACCCACAATCAGCAGAAAATTTTTCAAACTGAGATGGGCTATTGTACTTATTCTTATAATTTTTCTCAATACCTATCAATCCACCACCTATGGACAAAACATCCTTTACGAGAAACAACGCTTTCTCTGTCGGATGCGCAAATGAGGCGATACCGGATTGATTTAGTTCAAAAATTGAAGGCTGATTATATTCATTAACAGATAAACTACCGGATATAGGATAATCTGGAAACTTATCATCATCAAGACCTCTAACAGCTAATATGGATAATAAAAATCGATTAGTTTCTTTTGATGTATTATCTGCATACTTTTTATCAAGAATCTGAAATCTTTTTTCTTTTATTGTTTTTCTCTGTTCGCAAGGATCAGTTAGATTATCCTTTTTTAATTGATCATATAATTCTGTATTGGATATTTTATATTTTTTTAATTTTTTGCTTATATACTCAATCAACGGCCAATAATCAGGAAGAGTAATATGTTGCTCTTGTAAAAATTTAAGAAAATCAAACTCTGAAATTTCCGAAATATTATTTCCTAGTATTTTTTGTAGAGACACCGAATGCTGTAACCTAGAAATTTGAATGCTTGCTCTATAAAAATATGAATTTTCTAGTTTTTTTATATCTTTTCTTAAATCTATGTCCATCGGATTAATAAAATGTTTTAGAATATGGCACATTTCACCATAAACGGGATAACTAACAGTATGCTCTATTCCTGGAATTAAAATAGGAAAGGAATCTTCATGTAAAACGGGATAAAATTTATCATATAACTCATCATAGGCTGAAACACTATCATGATCCGTTATACTTATTATTTCAAATTTCTTTTCTCGTGTGTTTTTTAAAATATCATAAATAGACTGGGAGGCATCTGATGAGTGATTAGAATGAATATGCCAATCAACTCGCACAAAAGACTCCTGCTTTAATCTCTTTTTTTTACATAATTCCTCAATTTTAGCAATTGCCTTTTTGTTGTATTCGTCCCAAAAGGATATCTTGTTAGTCATATTTTTGTACTTTTAGCTAAATTTAATACATGTTGAATAAACGCATTTTTTTCAGCGGTGTATTTTTTCCTTTCATTTTTATACTGATCAGCGATACTTCTTTTTAGATTCTCATATTGCTGCGCGAATTTGGGATATTTTAACAAATAATCTCTAAATAAAATGTGATTATTCCAATAAGTACTATTCAATACCTCCACATGAATATAATGTGTTCTGCAATTCGGCATTCCCTTCCTTGCTAAAATTTCGCCACATTTCTCTATAGAATCCAAAACATCATATCCGTTTTGTTGAAAAACAGGAATAAGTTTTTCCAATGTTTTTTCATCTTTAACTGCAACAGCAATATCCAAAATCGGTTTAGCGCTAAGACCTGGGATAGACGTGCTTCCGACATGTTCAATAGATAAAGCGTCTTCTCCAAGAATTTCTTGTAGGAGCGTTTTTTCTTGCAAAAAAGCTTGGGGCCAATCTTTGCAATATGCTACTAATTCTACCTTGTCTTTGTGTAATCCTAGCATGGCATCCTCCTCATGTTATTAATATTGATCTAATTATAAAAAAAAACTTTATTTTTGCAATACGTTGTTATATAATTTTTTGAGTATTATGATTAATGGGGGAGTGCTGATGATGGATTTACATGTGCATAGTAGCGTTTCTGACGGCTCTTTCTGTCCGGAAGACTTGATACTTTATGCACAAATACATGGAATAACAACTCTGGCTATCGCAGATCATGAAACAATTATTCATTATAACGAATATTCCCAGTTTGCAGATCATTTTAATATCACCCTTATCCCCGCTATAGAGATAAATGTTTCTGATTGTAAGAATTTACACATTTTGGGATATTATATTGAAAATAGAGCCCAATTGGAAGAAACTATATTAAAAATACGGAAAAAGAACCAGGAAATTTGCTACAATGTATTAGAATCTTTAAAAAAAGAGTTCGGTATCAGCTTAAATCCACTTGAAACTGTTTCATATAGCCCAGACAGAATATTAGATAAGAAAGCCATTACAAAAGCCATATTAAATCAAGGATATGCCACAAATGTTAAGGATGTATATGACAAATATATCGGTCCTGGAGCAAAATCATATATTCCTATAGAAAAAATGACAGCGCAAAAAGTTATTCAATTAATCCATGATAATAAAGGGGTTGCAGTATGGGCTCATCCATATACAATATCACGAGCAGATGGGAGTAGTATTATTGGCGCTGAGTTTGACCAAATGGCAAAGAAGCTTATAGATTATGGGATAGATGGTGTAGAAGTATTTACATCTAAACATTCTAAGGAGCAAACATCATACTTAGCCTCTTTAGCAAAAAGGAATAATCTTGTTGTTACAGGAGGATCTGATTTCCATTCAGAAGACGTCCATCAAATTGGATGCCCCGAGCTAACCCAAAAACATATCGAAAAGTTACAATTAAAGGCTCGACGTTATAATCGATTGTTTAATTTTCAACTACAAAATAGAAGTAGAGGCTAAAATGCATAAATACACCTTGTCTGATATACAAAAATACTCAAAAAAATACCTTATCAATAAAGAGGATATTATATATATTTTATTGAATATTTTAGGGGTACGATGCAATACTAATATGCCTCGCATTAGAGCAAATATCAGATTGCAAGATAAATCTGAATATTTTTACTTTGGGCTAGCAAATAATCCCCATTCACCATTTCACTTAGAAAAAGGCAAAGTTTACTTCCAAAATGATAACATTGCTGAAATAAAAGGTATTGAAAACGATGATTGCGCTTCAAGCTATTTTAGGAGAAATAAAACAGTTCTAACAATTAATTCAAATAAACGTAGTAATTGCCGAGGCTGTCAATTTTGTCCCAATAATTTAGAATTGAATAGTGAAGATGAAAATCTCAACACAACAAGTAAGTTAAAAAAAACATTTTGAAGATATATTAAAAGAAGTCCAAAAGGAAGATTTGTCGTTTTTAGAAAGGATTACAATTTGTACTGGTTGTTTTAAAAATGAGCAAGAAACCTTAGATCATATTTTAATGGTTTACGATGTTGTAACAAGTCTTGCTTTCCCTGGTATCATTCATTATATCGGATCACAGATTCAAGCCCCAGATGCCTTCAAAAAAATTCGAGAAACAATCCGTTATTTTATGTACACATTTACAATTGAATGCTTTTCAAAACGGCGACACATTTTAAGGCCATCTAAGGCAGAAATAACTCTAAATAAATATAAAAGCCTCATGCGTTTGGCATTGGAAAATAGATTTATAGTTAATTATATATACATTTTAGGTATCGATTCTTTTTCTATTTTTCAAAAATATACTCAAGAGTTTCGAGAATATACTAATTATTTCCCTTCTATAAATTTATTTCAGCCACATGAATTAAAACATTATACACTTTGTTCAAAAGATGCCAATCGACTTGATTACTATTTAAAAAGCAGAGTTTTCTTAGAAAATATGTATGCAGATTCAAATATGTTTCCGGTCTCTTGGGAATGTTATCGTCCTTTATGGTATTATACTTTTAAATCACAAAAAAACACTTCTATAAGGATTTAATATGGGACAAGATATTATTCTATTAAAAAAATACATAAAACTAGCAAATTACTTAACAGTTTTGTGTATGTATTTAAAAAATAATTTTTTCTTGGAAAGACCTATAGATTTATCCGACATAAAAGAAAAGCCCACAGGACATTGGGGGAATGCCTCCCAAATCAATTTTTTGTATCCTCATATAAACTATTATATAAAACGGCATTCATTAAAAGATGTATCTTTAGTTATTGGAGCCGGTCATGCCGGCATTCCATTCTTGATCAATACATTTTTAGATGGATCATTAGAACGTTTTTATGGTAAAAAGATGCCACTTCAAAAATTAATTATCAACTTTTCTGGTCCTTTAGGATTTAGGAGTGAAATAAATCCAACTTATCCTGGGACTATTTATGCTGGTGGTGAATTAGGATATTCTCTTCCAACAGCCATGGGGTATCTTTTTAAGAATCCAAAGAAAACAATATTTTGTCTGGTTGGGGATGGGGAGGCTGAATCGGGTGGTATCGCTGCTTCATGGGATTATCCATATTTTTTAAAACCCAAAACAGATGGGGTTCTTGTTCCTATTCTTAATTTAAATAAATTTAAAATGGGATCACCTTCATTATTTGCAAATTACACTCAAAAACAATTAAAGCATTTTTTTTCTAGCCATCGCTTGAAGGCATATTTTGTTTCAAAAAGACACATATCTTTTATAAAAACATTAGAAAAAATACATCAAGATATAATAAATTGGAGGAATGGTACAAATCAATATTTACCAATTATTATCTTTTGTTCTATGAAAGGTGATGATGCCCCTGTTTTTTCAAAAGATGCAATACTAAACAGTTTAAAATCTCATAAAAACCCATTGCCCAATATATACCGAGATAGAGAAAAAATAAAATTATTAACTGCCTGGTTAGAAAAACATTTTTTGCCTGAATTTTCATCTTTTTCAAAAATATCAAATCGGAACTTCAAGGAAATCTTGCCAAAGCCCGGATATACATTAGGTGATTTTCAGCCAACTAAAAATGTGCAAAAACCATTATTATTGAAACTAAATAAAAATACTTCTTGCTCTATTAAAGATATGGATACTATGATTAATCAATATGCGACCCAAAAGAAACTTTTAGTATTTTCTCCTGATGAACTGAACTCTAACAAACTTACAAAAACAGCCTCATCTTCATATAGTTTTGAAATATTAAATGAACAAATTTGCCAAGCTTGGCTATTTGGAAATGCTATTGCTGGGAAAAAAGGTCTTTTATCAAGCTATGAAGGATTTATGCCTGTAATTGATAGTATGTTATTGCAGGTCATAAAATTTATAGAAGAACGAAAAAAAATAAAACACCTTCCGCCTATACCCTCATTGAATTATATCCTAACGAGTGTATGGTGGGAAAATTGTTATTCACATCAAAATCCGGGTTTTATTTGTTCTGCTATTAATTTTGGGTGTCCTTTTGTGGATATTCAATTTCCGATAGACACAACAAGTGCTGTTTTGGGGTTGCATAAAAACCTCAACACAACAAATAAAATCAATATTATGTCTTTATCAAAAAGAGAACATTCTTGCATAATGTCACCCCAAAAAGCAAAAAAGCTTATTAAAAATGGTTTTTTGGAGTTCTATGATTCGCAAGATTTCAATTTAGTATTTTTTGTTATGGGGGATGCCCTATATGCAGAAGCAGAAAAAATTAGAAAAAGTTTAAAAAAACACAAAAAGATTTATTCTAAGATACTATATTTTTATAATGTTTTTAGCTTAATTAATTTATCAGAAAAACAATTGGTTAAAATAACACAAAATAAGCATATTTTATTTTTCTTCCCAGGATACATAAATGCGATAAAAGGAATTATGTTTAATAAAATATCAAAAGAAAAAATATCTTTTTACGGATATTCTAATAAATACATATCAGGAAACACTACGCAAAAAATAGAAGCGAATGGTATAGCTTATAAAAATATAGTCAAAGAGCTTCAACATCTAAGATTGCTGTAAAGCTAATTCAACATAATTTTCAAGTTCTTTATCGCTTTTTATTTCTTTTAGTTTTTGATTCAGTGCTATAGATATCTTCTGTGTATCTTCAGATATAATAATACATGGATAATTTGTTTTTTCATTGATTCCAAGAGCGGCAAGATGCCTAGTTCCATATCCCAGCTTCTTTTTCGTTTGGCTTAGGGGCAGGATAGTTCCGGCAGATTTTATTTTATTATTATTAATAACAATAGCCCCATCATGTAATGTGCTCTTTGGGTAGAAAATAGATAAAATGAGCTCATATGAAATTAATGCATTTAACTCAACCCCTTTATTTTCAAAAGCATAATGATCATCATCATTTTGAAAGACTATTAATGCGCCGATTTTTTTTGCTGAAAATGTAGTAATGCTTTTATAATTTCTTGAGTATTTTGATTTTTTTCTATATTTTTACATTTTTTCCTAGTTACAATAGATAGTATTCCATTCCCAAGTTTTTTAACTTTAGATATAAAAACAATCGAAAAATACTGAAATAACAGGAAATATAATCCAATTTGGAAAAAGATCCATATATCAATAATAGAGGGCATATTATAACAAAGCGATAATATCTCAAGTAAAAGCAGCCCTAAAAACAGGAAAAGATTTCCATAGATGACCTCTGTATCTGTTTTATTCTGTGAAAAAACTAAGCAAAGCACCACCGTAATCAAATAAAATATAAGGAGCGGAAATAATATTGTCATATTGTCACCACTATATTTAACAAACAATACCTTTTCTATTATCACATAAAAAAAATAATTTCACAAGACCATTATTATATTTTAGAAATATAATACCATCTTATTATCATTAAACAAATTCTAAATTTATTTTCTTAAAATTCCAAAAGAAATGTTTTAAATTCAAAATATCAAAAAATAAAAGCATTTCTTATCCCGATATATTTCATAAAATAGTATAACGCAAAAACGGATATTTTAGAGCATAGGCAATACGCCCGATATAAAACTCTTTCTTTTGAACATCGCAATCAGTTCCAAAATAATGTTTCCATTGACGGCGAAGTTCGGAAAGAGGCAAAGTTTCTAATTGAGCAATTTTTAATGCTAATTCCATTTCAGACTCCTTCTTGGTTAACTTCATTGTTATGAATGCTTGGATTTTTATTTATATCCAGTTCTTTCTCGATATATTTGTCTTTTTCTTGCGCTTCTAAAAACACTAAAAAATCAGCCAAAATCAGTTTTACAAAATTTTCAATTTGGGTCATCTTGACCTCCTTTCAAAAGGTAAAAAGCCCGGAAGTCGATTTTTGCTCCCCAAAAAATGCAAAAAAAATTGGATTATTTTATAACTAATTGATTTTGCGTGATTAAAAATTAAAGTTCCCAACTACTGCCGTGAACTGCTTGATAGGATAGGAAAAAAAGAGAAGGCCTAAAAATGCGTTTTTAAAGTGTAGCAAGGTTTGACAGGTATATGTGACTGAAGTTCACTTGGCACATATCTGATAAGTATATTTTTTAACAGGAAAGTATATGCTAAACGGAAATAATTGCGCGGTCACGAGTTATTCGGGCAAAAAACGTAGTCTTGAAAAGTGGCTGTCCTAGGGCTTTGTAGGGGAATAAGACAACAAAAAAAGCGGAAGTATATTCTTCCGCTTTTTTATATTGGTCGGGTTGACCCACCAAAATCGAGAAAAAGATACCACTTTTTTAGCGCACAAAATTGAGGACCATCTTTTCCTTATTTTATAAGGCTTTTGGGCACATTTTCAAAACGCAGAGGGCAACAGTTCTAATCCGCACTGGTGGGGTTGACCTTCGGTTGCGAACCTCAAAGATAACACATTGATTTTTAATAAAAAGATACTTGTAGATTGCTTTTAATGCACAATTTGATATCAAAAGATAGGAACTCTTTTGAGTTCCTATCTACTAAACTACTTCCTAATTTTTATTGGGAAAGCAGTCCTTCCATATTGGCTAGCATAAATACGCCGGCCTTTTATGGTTATCCACTTTACGAAACGAATTTCGTATTCATGGTCTAAAGGATATTTTGACATTTTTTACTCCTTTAAAATGTTCCCTACATTTAACAATCTTATCAAAGTTCTTGACAAGCTACCTAAAAAGGAGTAAATTATTCCTGTCGTGGATCCTTTTTAGTGACACCTAGTAGTAGGTTTGACTAGAATGATTCTTGAAAGGCTGTTATTGACGTAACGGCCTTTTTTATTGCCAATTAGGTTTCTTTAGCTTTTGCCTCCTTGTCTCTGCTGCGGAGCGTGACACTCCACATGAATTACATATTTCTTGTGTACTCATTTCCTTAACAATTTCATACGGCATTAAAAATTCTGCGGCAAAAACATCAGCTTGCCATTCTGCATCTCTCCATGTTTCCAATGGCCTTGGAAGATACTGCATAAGACGTGCAAAAGGAGCATCCTCTTTATGCCTTAAAAAAAGATGACCTAATTCGTGAGCGATAGTGAATCTAGATAGACCATCTCCTTCACAAGCTTTATTATAAACGCTTTCTTTGATACGAATAATCTGCTCTTGTGGAAATGTCTCTGCAAATTTTCCCTTTAAAAGTGGATCGCTATCAGATACAATTTCATACGCGTAGTCAGGTAAAAAGGTTGAGCCAAAATATTCTAATATTTGAACAATATCACAATAAGCGCAATTTCTTATCCCAAATATATCCCTTAATTTAGTCGCAATCATACGAATTTCACGAATTCGTTTTGGAGGAACAGGGACTCCTTTACTTCTTATTGTACCAAAACTAGTCATCAGTTTTATTCTCCAAAATTTCTTTAATTGCTTTTTGTTGTTCATCTGTTAATTCGTTAATTTTACGAGCAAAACTGTATGCCAAAGACTGTATTTCGGCATTAGGAACATCAATTTTTATATGTACCTTATCTTTGTTCTTTAATTCTTCTTCTCGCGTTTTTTCAATTGCATTTTCAAGGGCAGAAATTTGCTCTTTTGAAAGTGGATAATGTTTTACCAACCGATCTATGAAGTTTACGGGTATGCTTTTCTTGCCTGTTTCAATAGCAGACAAGAAAGAAGAGGAAAGCTCCAGCGTTTTACTCATATCATATAATTTGATACCTAACATAATCCGAAATGTTTTTAACCATTTTCCAAATTCTGTATTCATTCTGTGTCTCCTTTCGACTACAAAACAGATTCTAGACTAAAATCAAACAAAAGTCAACCTATTTTGTAAAAAAAATTCACCTATCGGTTAATTTTTTTTGTAACGAATTGATTTTTAATGAAAATATTTATTAAATTTTTCATATTTTAGTTGATTTTTATGTTTTTTTGAGCGTTATAGTTATCTGAATTATCTGAAACGGAGGTCAAAATGTCAGAGAAAACGGAAAAGCTTGTTCATATCATCTTACCGGATTTGTTAAATTATCTGAAAACGGTGGAAAGTGGGGAGATTATCAAAAAACGTCTTGAAAAAAATAATCTGCTTGCGTATAAGGAAGAAAAAACTAATGAAATTGATAATGTTAATCAGAAAACAACGAAAAATATATAAGATTTTTTATAAATCACTTGCAAAACTATTCAATTTTGTGTCTAATACACAAAGTATAGGAGATATCAATATGGCAAATGAAAGAATCACAGAGGATGTTGTTAGAACCCATTTTAAAGAGGATCCTTTATTTTCTTCAATTAAATTTGAAGAACAGAAGTCCACAAACATAAGGGTTATGGATGCTCTTGCTACAGCTTCAAAAGCCTTAACTGGAAAAGGCGGAAAACCAGAATTTATTATAACTTTTCCTCAACAAAGTATGGACTATCTAATTGTGGTAGAGTGCAAAGCTGATGTTTCCAAACATGAAAGTAAAAATAGGGATTGTCCTAAAGACTATGCTGTTGATGGTGCATTACACTATTCCAAGCATTTGGCAAAAGAGTTTAACGTTATATCTATTGCAGTAAGTGGTACCGAAGATAATCTATGTGTAACACAATTTATCCAGCACAAAAACAGTGATAATATTGTTGAAATAAAGAATAAACATTTATTGAGTATATATAACTATGCGCAAACCTTCAGAAACGAGCAGTTTTCCTATAATTTAAAAGATGTTAATATTGTTGAGAAAGCAATAAAACTTAATGAAGATTTCCAGAGCGTTTCAATATCTGAAGTGATGCGAAATACCCTGGTAAGTGGCATCTTATTGGCGTTACAGGATGATATTTTTAAGGGGTCATATTCTATTGCTGATACATCGAAAACTATTGCAGATATGCTAATTCAGGCTTTGGATAGAGTGCTAAAGAAAGCAAAAGTCCGTAGAGCTGATGATATGATGAATGTTTACAAGGGCATCTATAATGAACCATTGGTGCAGCAAAAGACATTAAAACAGAAGAAAAAAGATATATTATCTGTTGAGTTTTTCAAAGAAACCATACGCTTTCTTGAAACGCAGGTGTATCCACTACTTAAATATGAGGAAAGCGGTTATGATATTTTAGGAAAATTTTATACAGAATTTATTAGGTATGCCGCAAGCAAACAAAAACAAGGATTAGTTTTAACTCCTTCACATGTAACGGATTTGTTTTGTGATTTAGCCCAAATAAAGGTTGATGATGTTGTGTACGATTGCTGTTGTGGTACAGGAGGATTTTTAATCGCGGCAATGAAACGCATGTTTCTGTTGGCAGGATCTGATGAAGATAGAAAAAACAACATACGAATGAATCAATTACTCGGTATGGAGTTACGCCCGGAAATGTTTACGTTTGCCTGTTCTAATATGATGTTGAGAGGTGATGGTAAATCAAATCTTGATTGTGGTAGTTGTTTTGATGATCAAAAAGTAGATAGAATAAAAAAACTTAAGCCGACTGTTGGATTTTTGAATCCTCCATATGATCAAGGAGTTGCAGATCAGTTGAAGTTTATAGAAAAGAGTTTGGAAGTTGTGGCTCCTCAAAAAGGCCGAGTTGTTGCCATTGTTCAAATGAGTTGTGGAATAAAAGATGAAAAAGAAGCAAATGCAATTCGAGAAAGACTTCTAAAAAAGTATACATTAAAAGCTGTAATATCAATGCCGGACGATCTATTTTATCCTGTTGGTGTTGTAACATGTGTAATGGTTTTTGATGCTGTTCCTCCAACAATTCCTAATTATAAAACTTGGTTTGGATATCTAAAAGATGATGGATTTGTGAAAAGGAAGAATAAGGGCAGAATAGACGCTTTTGATCGGTGGAATAAAATTAAGCGTAAATTTATTGAGGCTTATAACAACAACGATGAAGTTTTAGGTCTATCCGTAAAACAGTGTGTCCAAAATTCGCCTAAAGATAAATCTTTTAAGGAATGGTGTGCAGAGGCATACATGCAAACAGATTACTCCACACTAACTAAAAAAGACTTTGAAGATACGATAAAGAGATATGCTGTATTCCAAAAAGTAGGCTTAATTCAGGAGGATTCAAAGGATGAAGAAACTGAATGAGTTATTTGACTTACATTATGGTGTTAATTTGGAATTAATAAATTTAAATGTATGCGACAAAAATAACAAAAATTACATCAATTTTGTAAGTAGAATTTCAAAGAATAATGGTGTTGCTGCTTTAGTTGAAAAATTAGCCGGTGTTCAGGCAAATCCTGCTGGAAGTATTTCTGTTTCAGCTGGTGGTTCAGTTGCTGAAGCGTTCTTACAAAAAGAAGAATACTATTCAGGTAGAGATGTATATTATCTTCAAGAAAAAACACCTATGACAGATCTTCAAAAATTATTTTATTGTATGTGTATTCGTGCAAATAAATACAAGTATAACTATGGCAGACAAGCGAATAGGACTTTGGGAGACATTCTTGTTCCTGACCTGAGTGAAATACCAGATAACTTTATGCAACTTCAAATTCCTGATTATTCTTCAATGGATGATAAATCCATAATAGGTGAAATGGATTTTGATGTTAGAAAGTGGAAAACATTTAGATATGATGAAGTTTTCGATATAAAAAAAGGGTATTATAATAAAAAACCAGAACACACGATATCTGGTGATATTCCATTCATTGGAGCTATTGACCACAATAATGGGGTATCGGAATTGTATTCTATAGAAGATATATCGTTGTATCATAAAGACGGATCAACGGATTCTGATGACTTAAATAAAAAGTTATTTGATGGCAATTGTATTACGGTATCGAACAATGGTTCTGTGGGATATGCATTTTATCAAAAAGACCAGTTTACATGTAGTCATGATGTAAATCCATTATATCTTAAAGAAAATAAAGATAGGTTGAATCCTTATATTGCAATGTTTTTAATTTCTTTGATCGAAAAGGAAAGATTCCGTTGGTGTTATGGTCGGAAATGGCGTCCCAAGAGAATGCCTTCCTCGTTAATAAACTTACCTGTCAATAATGAGGGAAATCCAGATTGGGACTACATGGAAAAATTTATAAAATCAATGCCTTACAGCAAGTCGATTTAGCTATTTTATAGTGTTATTCGGTATTTTACGCCTATTTTATTGATAAAATAGGATATTTTTGTTGTATTTTATTAGTTGATGAACGATTTTACCCCACTAAAAATACCCAGCTTGTTGCCAACTCAATTTGGCAGCTTGGTCGTTAAATTATTGTAATTCAATGTGTTACATAAATTATTATTCTTCTGGAGTTCGCATCCGGTCTGGTGACCTTGAGTAGATTTGAACTAGCGACAACTAGATAAAAATATATGTTTTTCAATGAGTTATAGCTAGCGACCACTTTTTCTCATTTTTTTATGCGAGGTATACTTTTTTGCCAAAGGTATACTTTTAGATGCGCAAAAAAGTATCATACAATTGAATATTGCCAACTTGCCATCAAAGAAAATCTATAATTAACCTATTGAAAAACATAATTAAATTATTTATTGATAAAAAAAACATAGTATGTATCAACATACTATGTTATGTATTGGTCGGAATGAAGGGATTCGAACCCTTGGCCCCTACGTCCCGAACGTAGTACTCTACCAGGCTGAGCTACATTCCGTTTATCCCACTCTTATATGCCTTTTCTTTCTCTTTGTCAAGCACTTTTTTTGCTTTTCCTAACCTTTTTTCTTTTTTCTACTTTCCCTCACTCTTTTCCCCGCGTGCTTTTATTCATGGTGTTCTTCTTTTCCTTTGAATTGTGCCGCATGAAGCGCATAGTATGCCCCGTGTTTCGCAAGCAATTCTTCGTGTGTGCCCGCCTCAACAATTTCACCGCTGTTGATGACAACAATTTGATCGGCGCTTTGTATCGTTGATAACCTGTGCGCAATAACAAATACCGTTCTATCTTGCATTAAGTTATCGATGGCTTGTTGCACGATTGCTTCCGATTTATTATCCAACGCTGATGTTGCTTCATCTAAAATTACAATCGGTGCATTCTTTAAAAACGCTCTGGCTATGGCAACCCGTTGCTTTTGCCCGCCGGATAACAATACACCACGTTCCCCGATTTCCGTATCCAATCCTTCGGGCAATGTTTCAATGAATTCATCCAAACAGGCTGATTTGAGGGCTTGCTCCACTTCTTCTTTTGTGGCTTGCGGGCGCCCGAGCATAATGTTCTCGCGAATCGTTCCGTTAAATAGGAAATTATCTTGAAAAACAACGGCAATATTATCGCGTAGTGATGATAACTTCATATCATCTATATTAACGCCGTCAATCAAAATAGCTCCGCTTGTTAATTCGTAAAATCGAGGCAGTAAATTGACGATTGTTGTTTTTCCGCCCCCCGAGTTGCCGACAAATGCAATTTTTTCTCCTTTACGAATGGTGAGGTTAATATCTTTCAATACCAATCTATCCGGTGTATATCCAAAATTAACCCCTTTATATTCAATGGCATTTTGAATTTTTGGACATTCAACCGCACCTCTTTTTTCCGTAATGTTCATTTTCATTTCCAAAAATTCAAAAATACGTTCAATGGCTAAAAATGAATTTTGAACGGATGCAAAGTTCTTTCCGATATTTTTAATCGGTGTATACAGCATTAACAATGCCGTCATAAATGCAACGAAATCACCGGGGGTAATCATTTTGGAATGAATTAAATAACTGCCGAACCATATTGTCCCCGCTATACCGAGGGAGATGATAATATGCATCATCGGTGAGAGCCACGCCGTTTTTTGCGTTAGCTTAATTTGCAGACGGAAAATCTGCCGTAGAACATCGGAAAAACGATTGCTTTGTGCGTTTTCTAAATTATATGAAGCAATAGTTTTTAAACCGGAAAAAGTTTCATTCAGCGCTGTTAACACGGCACCGCCTGCCACAACGGATTGACTTGCTACTTCTTTAATTTTTTTACGAATCATCGTTAATGGCCATAATGCCGTTCCCAAGACGATAATGGCAATGATTGCCAACTGCCATGAGGTATAAAGTAAAACAAATAACAATGATATGGATGAAAAAAGTCGCGTTGTAAAAACTTTTAGATTTGTTAACAATCCGGAGCAGGCTAATGTGGGATCCGAATCGCATCTGAATACAATAAATCCGGACGAGTTCTTATCAACAAAAGCCGGTTCGCATTTGACGAGTTTGCCATATACTTTTTGCTTAACGGCATTTGTGATTTTCCCACCAACCCATGCGTTTAAGTAAGACGATGTATAATCCAACGCACTTTGTATAATCGTAAATAAAACGATAAATGCCGGAATTGTATAGAGCGGAAGATTAAAAGGTGTGCTACCGCCTTTATCCATAATAACCGTATCCATAAACGGTTTTAACGAAAGCGCAATAATCGCATCAAGCGAGCCGATCGGAATTGTAATAAGAGTGGCAACTAACGCTCTTCCCCAGTATGGGCGGATAAACGGCCACATGCGCGTATAGTTTAAAATGAAAGAGTTTTGTTTGATGCGTCGCGTACACTTTTTAAGCATGTAAATCCTTTTGTTAATTGAGTGCATTCTAGTGTGTTTCAGATGAAATGTCAACTAAAATTCTTTTGGCCCCAGGGGTGGAATAAATGAGCCCCAAAAGAACTAAAATCACATTTTTCGAAAAAAATAAATTGTTTTGCAAAAAAAATGATAAAAAATAAAAAAAATGCTTGCATTCTTCAAAAAAATAGTGTAATAGATATTACGTTGTTCCAGCGTAGCTCAGTGGTAGAGCAATCGGCTGTTAACCGATCGGTCGTAGGTTCGAGCCCTACCGCTGGAGCCATTAAAAGCCCCTTGATTTTTTCAGGGGCTTTATTTTATTCCATTTTTTTTATTCAATATGCTATATTATATATTTTGTTGTTTTAATAACGGTTGAGGCAGAAATATTTAACTTTTCAGCCGACTTATTATATATATTTACTCATTATGCCGGTTATGCTAAATTGTATTTTCTGCCGAATTTTGGGGCGCCTTTTTTTGATGCTTGTGTGCATTGTTAAGGCTCTCAATATATTAAGATTGCTTTGTTCGATGAAAAATAGAACAGGGTAAAATTTTGAAGGAGAAAAGAGCTATCGGCGAGCAGAATAGGTGAGGGAGGATATTAGCCGTTTGTGTGTTGGGAATTACGTATGAGAGACTGAGTCGCATCCGATTCATTGAGCGTGACGGGTGTGCCCAGCCGCGCCGTTGCGTTTTGAGATGTATTCGTTTGCATGGCAAGAGAGGCGGAATTTGTATTCAGGGCTGTGTTTGTGTTGGATGCTGTCGCCACCGTAGTGGTATCGGCAATGCTTTCCGTTGTAGAATTTACTGTATCAGATTTTCCCCACCAACCGAATTGTTTGCCGAGAGCATAAACACCCACGGCTGTTCCGCCAACAATGGCTGTGTCTTTGAGCCAACTTAAACCCGTTTTGCCGGCATTGCCCCAATTTCCGTCAAATAGATGCCCGACCGTTTTTAATATGCCGGTAAATACGTTGCCGACCATCTTGACGGCTTTCCCTAAAATCCCGATGGGCATCCAATCGCCAACTCTATCGAAAATATTTCGTTGAATCCAATCACCCGTTCTGACAAGAAAGTTGCTACGTTGTTGTGCTTGCAGTTGCGCCGCTTCATTTTGAGCGGCTGTTTTGCGTAAATTTGCGGATTGCTCTTGGGGTGAACGGTTTGTTGAGGCTTGTTGATTGGCTGATACGGTAGATAAGGTAGCAGTTGTGGCTTGTTGGGGTGTATTTTGTTGAATGGCGGTTGGTAAAATTTGGTTGCTTGGGATTGAGGTGTTCGTTTGTGCCGATACCTGTTGCGATAAGGTTCGTATATCTATATCAATGCCGGCGGGTTTGTCCGTTCCGTTTAGAGCGGAAGCTATGTGTTCTGTTTCGGATTCGGCTTGTATTTCAGCAGATTTTAACGATTCTTGTAACGATGCCGATTCTACCGCTTCTTCTTCGGAAGATTGTTGGTTATCTGTTGAAAAATCATTATATTCGGATGCGGTTATCGGCAGGGAAAACGACTCGTCTTGGGGATATCCTTGTTGCGCATTGATATTTTCATTGGTTGCCATTATAGAGGGATCTGTATCAATATATTCGGTTGTATCATCTGTCGCAAAAACGGATGCCGTGTCCGACATTGTGAGTATGGCGTTATCCGACATGGGAGCCACGATCGGAGCCAATGTGGCAGAATTGCCGATATCATCTATGTAAGGCGAAAAACTTTGTATTTCGGTATGTTGCTCATTATATCCCATGGGGGAATACGCTGATTCGGTTGCATCTAGCTGAAGTGTTGGTAAATCAGAAGATATTGGCTCTGTTATGTATGTGAATCCATTGACGGGTATGGCTGTTCCGCCATCACTGCCATCGCTTACAATATATAACGGTGCTGTTGACACAAAATACGGCGCAACTAATGATTGGCTTGGATAAGTCAACGCGGTGGATGATAATAAGCCATTCGCATAAAGACCGGTTTGATAGTCCGTTAACTTTCGTGCGATGGCATCATAAACCGCATCTGCTTGTTGTTGTGTTAAATCCATTTGACACACCCCGTTATATTCGCCTTTTATTTTAGCAAAATGTTGTGAATTTGTCAAACGAAAAGGCTTTACGGAATTTTGAAAAATAATGAAGCAAAAATTGTATCTTTCGCGTGCCGATTATTTTTGCTCACTGAATTGAAAGGTTTTACTCTTTTGTTCCAATTCTTTCGTTAAGGCACTTAAATTACCGTTATTCTTTTGTAAAAATGAACTGTATTCATTCCGATAACTTAACGCCATGCTGACTCCTTCTACAACAATATCAACAATCTTGTAAGTGCCGTTTTTTTCACGCACACGCCAAATTACTTCTGCCGGGGGATTGTTTTCAATGGTGCTGTCAACATAAAATTGCCCTTTTTGAGCGGGGCGCGTTCCCGTGAATGTAATTTTTTGACCGTTATACAGATTAAATTTATCAGCCCATGATTTTGTGGCAAAATCCATAAACGCCGTTAAAAATGCGTCTCTTTCGGCTTGTGTTGCTTTTCGCCAATAGGTGCCGATAACAAATTGCCCTACAAATTTTAAATCAATGGCGGATTGAAATTTCGTGCGAAATAAATCTAATTTCTCTGTCATCGGTTTTTGTGTGGATAGCACGTCAACAATCATTTCGTTTGCCAACTTGCTTACAAACGCCGTTGCTTCATCCGGTCCGGCAACGGCTGTTTTTGCAAACATAAATATGCCGAGCAATAAGATTGATAGTTTTTTCATTATGGTTCTCCTTATTCAAAGTCATCAAATTCCATGTCAAATTCATATTGTTTGGGTGTTTCTTGATCTACATTTCCCAATGCATCGTTAATTACCTTTTGTCGATTTTGTTGACTCATTGTGCGTATGGTTGCATAATAATCGGCCGATGAACGATGTAAATTATCCAAAAATTCTATGGCGCGTTCCCGCATTTGCACGTAGTTGACGCCGTTTAGCGGGTAAGATGTCCATGGTGTCAGGCATGTAATTAAGATAGACGGCGGTGTGATGAAATTACCCATTGTGCCGAAAACATCCCGCGGGTTTGAGGGCCCGAAAAACGGCAATACCAAATATGTATCACTCGTATGCCAACCCCAAACGGCTAATGTTTGCCCGAAATCGTTATCATATTTCGGGATGCCCATATCGGAAGCAACATCCATCAGTCCGAAAAATCCCCAAAACGTATTAGCCAGAAATCGCTTCGTTGCATTCGCCGTTTTTGTTCCGTTTGCTTGTAGCGTGCCGTTGACAATGTTGCGCATTTCGCTCATATTGTCGTAAAAATTCGTAACGCCTGTTCGGATTGTTTGTGTCGTAACGGCGCGATATCCGTATGCGACCGGTTCTAAAATAACGGCGTCAAACATATTATTAAACGCGAAAATACCGCGATTCATCGGCTCCAACGGGTCATGATTCGCTTCGTATGCTTTTAATTGCTCGGGATCCGTCGGCTTTGTGGCACATGCACCGCATAACAGACAACTTGTTGCAATTATTAACGTTAATAATGTGTGTTTCATGGGGTTCCTTATAATGTTTTTCCTTTGTTAATTGCCTCCATTTGTTTTGTGATTTCGGGCAATACTTCGTCAACCGAGCGCACAAAAGTGAGTAATTTTAATTGATACGGCTTCACAAACCCTTCGCCGATCATTTCATATATAAATTGCTCTAACGTGTTATAAAAACCGTCAATGTTAACAACGATAATCGGGGCTTTGATGATGTTCAGTTGGCGTAATGTTAAAACTTCAAACAGTTCATCCATCGTGCCGAAACCACCGGGCAAAATACAGATGGCATCTGATTGGCTGACCATGGAAACTTTTCGCTCGGCCATTAAATCCCATACCTCAAATTTATTCGCCCGTTCCGCCACATTTTCAGGTTTTTCAATATCGTATAATTCGCGGATGGTTGCGCCGATAACGTAACCGTTCTCGGAAAAAGCCCCGTCGGCAACGGCTCCCATCAGCCCGGTTGTGCCGGCGCCGTAGATTAATTTGATTTCGTTCTGCGCCAAAATTTCCCCGAGGCGATGTGCTTCTTGCATATATATGGCCTTTCTTCCCGGGCTTCCTCCGCAGAAAACTGCAACAGAATTAAGTGTACTCATCATTTTTTCCTTGCTTTTCCGAATAAATTATTTAATACTGTTTTTAAATGTAGTATATAATACCGTATATTGCAAAAAGGTCAAGATAAATTTTACAAGGATACAGCATGAAAAAAAGTATTATCGCCTTGATTTTTGTTTTTTTAACACAAAGCACATCGGCGCAGGAAAGCGTGCCGTTGTTTGAGGATATTCCGGCATACGAATCGTCTTCAAGTGCTTCAACGCAAACGGCATCGCCCGTTTCTTCCGGCGCAGGCAGGCGCATTGACTTAACCCCGAAAGCCTCGCAAACTGCCGAAACGGAGCGCATGCCGGCACAAGCCTCAAAAACAAGCGGGACGATACAAAGACCGAAATTAGGCCGAGATGCGGAACCGTTATCTTCCTTGGTGATTGCGCCGTTCCCGAATACAACGATTGAAATTGATCCCTCGTCTAAAAAAGTAAAAGAAACGTTGGCGGAGGAAAAATACACGGAATCGCAAATCAAAGATGAAGATTTGATTAAGCGTAGCACCCCGTTGACGATGACCGAATCCGATAAAGCCGGTGCGCAAAAGGTAATGCAGGAAAAAGCGCGCGCATTAAGTTTAAATCGGCACGATGCTTCAAAATTTAAATTGGCCGGTATCGGTTTCGGCTGGGATAGCGAAAGCGTATATGATGAATTAAGCGAACTCGGCTATACGTTACAACGTGTGGAAAAATCCATTCCGCTGTTCAGAACATCTTATTACGAAAATTTATGTCGGCAACAGCACGGGTTGACGATTGTTGATGAAATTCGCAGATGTATTTTGGAATACGCCGAATCGGATGAAGTACATTATGTTTTCCGCGAAACGTATGTGCGCCCGCAATCGCGCGAAACGATTCAAGTTTCTTATTCTTCGCCCGAAACGATGAATGTTGTTTACAAAATTGTTTACCGCAATTTGGGGGATAATTCGCTTAATACCAGCCGTAAAAGTATGGCCAAGAAAATGCGTCGGCAGGAAGATTTTTGGAATATGATTTTTGATACATACGGTTTGCCGGATGAAAATGATAAGTTAATTTGGGGTAATCCCGATACCGTGTATATGCAGGTTTTAATGCGCGGTTCGGCGTATGATGCCTATATCATTTTGGAAGATCGCTTAATCCAAGATAAAGATTACGAAGCGGCTCAATCGGATTTTGCAACGTTGCGTCGGCCGACGGCGTTTACGATTAACGGTGAACTGCCTCAAACAGATGAAGAAGATTAACGGGAGATCGGGGGTTTGTGATGATGGATGATTTCAACATCAATCGATATTTAATCAATTACACGCAACTTTCCAAGGCGCGTCGGTTGACGAATTTGGTTGGCAGACAAGAAGAATTGGAAAGACTGATTCACATTTTAATGCGTAGCACGAAATGTAATCCGGCGGTTATCGGGGCAAGCGGAATCGGTAAGACGGCGTTGATTGAAGGGTTGATTAACTTTTTGGCATCGGACGGCGTACCCGATTCATTAAACGGCAGAGAAGTTGTGGGTATTGACATTCCGAAAGTGATGCTTGATACAAAGTCGGAAGCCGAATACAGTGAGTTGCTTAAACAAATTATACAAACGGTTGTGGATAGCGATAAACAGAAAATTTTATATTTAAAAGATGTCAGCCTATTAGTAAATATGGATACGAATCCCGAAAATAAAGAGGCGGCAAAATTTTTAAAATTATGTCTTTCAACCGATTCGGTTATGTGTATTTTGGAAGCAAATACCATCACTTATGTTTCTTCCGTTGAAAAAGATAATACGGTTATGGCGCATATTCAACCTGTTATGATTGATGAGCCGAGTTTAGATGAAAGTATTGCCATTACGCGGGCGCGTAAAAGATTTTATGAATTGCATTATGATGTTTCCATTCCGGAAGAAAGTGTGCGCACGGCGTGTCAATTATCACATAGATATGTGAAACAGCGCTCGTTTCCGTCCAAAGCTTTGGATTTATTAGACGATGCATGCAGTTTACTGAAAATGGATTATGAAAAAGGTGTGCCGGAAGCGGGCAATTTGGTTTTAACGAGTGATTATTGCTATCGCACGGTTGCAGATTGGACGGGTATTCCCGTTGAAAAAGTAGATGCCGAAGATAAACAGCGGTTAGCAAATGCCGAAGTGTATTTGAAACGACGGGTTATCGGACAAGATAGTGCCGTAACGGTTGTGGCCAATGCCTTGCGTCGGGCGCGTTCCGGGTTGCAAGATCCAAATCGTCCGATTGGGTCATTCCTGTTTATCGGAACGACGGGTGTCGGTAAAACGGAGTTGGCTAAATCGTTGGCGGAATTTATGTTTAACGATGAAACTGCCTTGCTCAGATTGGATATGTCGGAATATATGGAGCGCACATCGGTTGCGCGTATGATCGGGCCGGCTCCCGGCACTCCCGGATTTGAGGCCGGCGGGTTATTGACGGAAGCTGTTCGTTTAAAGCCGTTTCAGGTTGTGCTGTTTGATGAAATTGAAAAAGCGCACTTGGATATTTTGAATTTAATGTTGCAGTTGCTTGATGAAGGGCGTTTAACGGATAGCAAAGGCGTAACGGTTGATTTCAGAAACACGATTATCATTTTAACATCAAACGTGGGTGCCAACTTGCCGAGTTATCAACGTGTTGAAAAATTAGGTGAGTATTTCCGGCCGGAATTTTTAAACCGGTTGGACGATATTGTTTCATTCCACCAGTTAGGCGAAGAAGATTTGCGCAAAATTGTGGATATCCACTTGAACAAACTTTTAAAACGAGCGCAACAAGTCGGCTATACGATAACGATTGCCGATTCGGCAAAGGATTGGTTTGTGGACGAAGTGTTTACCTCTAAATTCGGTGTGCGCGCATTGAAGCGATTGATTCAAAATCAGGTAGAAAACCCATTATCGTTCTTAATTATGCAAGAAAAAGTGAAACCGGGGCATGAAGTCTTTTTAAATGTGGATAAATCGGGCAGAAAGTTGCAGATTTATGCACGCAGTGCGTTGGCGGGGTTGAAGTCGGAAGAGGGGCAAAAAGAAAAACCGCTGGATGTGCCGACGGAAGTGCATCAACCCGAAACGGATGAAGCAAAAAAAACAGAGACATCCGAAAATTCGGCAAAACCGGCAACAAAATTAAAAGCCCCCGACGTAGCGCAGACAGCCAAGCGGGCCCCGCGCCAGCCGGTTAAAAAATAAGAGATCGGTTTATGACGCACGAGTTTTCGCAAAGCGAAGCGACCGAGAAGTTATTGCAGTGGTTTTCAAAAAACGGGCGCGATATGCCGTGGCGTGTGAAAGGGCGGGCGCATGGAAATCCGTATGCCGTATGGATATCCGAAATTATGTTGCAACAGACAACGGTTAAAACGGTTGTTGATTATTTTAATCGGTGGATGGAACGATTCCCGACGATTGAGTCTTTGGCTGAGGCGGATTTACAGAAAGTTCTTCTTTATTGGCAAGGGTTGGGATACTATACACGTGCGAAAAAAATTTATGAATGCGCACACGTCTTAATGAAAGAATATAACGGAAAAATCCCGAACAATCGTGACTTATTACTTAAACTGCCCGGCATAGGGCCATACAGTGCGTCCAGTATCTGCGCTTTTGCATTCAATCAGCCCGAAACGGTGGTAGATGGTAATGTTATTCGGGTGATTGCCAGATTGTATGGCTTGACACATGAAGTGACTAAGGAAGAAATTTACCGCCTCTCTCAACCGTTGACACCGAAAGAACACGGTGCGGATTATGCCTCTGCCATTATGGATTTGGGGGCAACCGTTTGCACGCCGAATAAACCGAATTGTTTGCAATGTCCATGGCGGGAAATTTGCAAGGCTCACGCGTTGAACATTGCCGAATCCATTCCGCTCATTCATAAGCCGGCAAAAAAAATAAAAAGGGGATATGTGTATCTTATTCAAAACGATGCCGGCGCTTTTTATATTGAAAAGCGGGCAGGGAAGGGGTTGCTTTCGGGGTTGTTTGAGTTTCCGTGGCAGGAAGATGAAGCCCATTATCCGCTTTTTGAACACCCGCGCTGGCGCCAAACATCGCAAACCGTATCGCATACGTTTACGCATTTTCAGTTGACGCTTCAAATTGTGCGGTTGCAAGTTTCGGAAAATGAAGCTATCCCGCTTTCAAACGGGATATTCGTTTTGCCGGAACATTTTTCGGATTATCCTTTTTCTACATTGATGAAAAAGGTAATGAAACGGTTGGTTGAAAAAGAACCGCGCTTTTTGTAAGGGTGCAGTTGATTGTGAACGTAAAATAAAAGCCGTTGACGCACGATGAAGCGCCGTTTTCATAATTTTATCGGTATAATCGGTATAAAAAGAATGGTTATGCGATTAAACATAACCATTCTTTCGTAAATGGGAATAAAATGTTCGTTTAGTAAACGCACATTCTTATGCGATTTACACGGCTTTTCCCATATTGTAGGCCTCTTGAACGGCGCCGGTTTGTTGAATATCCCCCATTTGCCATGCGCCCAGGCCGTAGATGATGCCACGTTCGCGGGCATTGGGTAAGCAGTCCAACGTAAAGCCACGGAATGAGTTGATAACTTTATCCATGATTTCTTTATCCGTATCTGCCGCCGTGATGATATAATAAACATCTTTGTTCGCAATTTCTTGATACCGCGGAACCGTGCGATCAATGAGTGTTTTCATTTGTCCGTTCATGGCATAGAAATAAACGGGTGTTGCAAAAACCAAAACATCGGCTTGAACCATTTTTTCTAAAATGTCAGCCATATCGTCTTCTTGCACACATGCATGCGTGGTATTGCATACACCGCAACCCAAACAAAAATGAATATTCTTTTCTGCCAGACGAATTTTTTCAACCTGATGCCCTGCCTCCACAGCACCTTGGGCAAATGAATCGCATAAGGTGTCGGAATTACCGCCTAAACGGGCGCTTGCCGAGAAAATAAGAACTTTTTTCATTTTATGCTCCTTTCAAAACGGTTTGAATATCTTCTACAATAAGTTCGGGTGTTAAATGGTAGCGGATATATAATTCATCCAGTGGCACACGGTCGGTAAATTCTTTTTGCCCGCCAAAGCAAAGCACTTTCATATCGGATGCGCCATAAAACCGTGCAACTTTTTCGCCGAATCCGCCGTCTAAAACGCCGTCTTCCAACGTAACAACCAGTTGATGCGTGTTTTTGAGGCTGTTTAATAAATCTGTATCAACCCCTGTTAAAAATTTCGGGTTAATCAGGGTAGCTGAAATGCCTGCTTTTTCTTTCAGTAAATCCTTAACGGCCCGTGCGCGCTCAAAGAAGTTGCCGACGCCGATGAGTGCAACCTGACTGCCCTCTTCAACAACTTGATAACGATTTAGAATACCATAATCGGTTGTATCCGGAATGCCGGTTGTGATAAACGGTCCGAACGGCACACGAATGGCAACGGAATGTTGCGTTTGTTTTGCCGACCAATCCAACATGGCGCGATATTCTTCGGCATTTGTAGGCGCCAGATAAATCATATTCGGAATATTTGCAATCAACGGAATATCAAAGGCGCCGACATGAGTGGCATCCATACCGGAAAGTCCGCCCCAGTAAACCAGAATGGTTGCCGGACTGTTATTTAATGCCAAATCTTGTGCCAGTTGGTCATACGAGCGTTGGATAAAAGAACTTAATACGGCAAATACGGGCTTTGCACCGCCTTTTGCCATACCTGAAACCGTGGCAACGGCATGTTGCTCACAAATCCCCACATCTAAAAACTGCGCGCCCATTTCTTTGCGGAAGTCGGGGGAAAATCCCGTCGCCCCGGGTGTTCCCGCCGTGACGGCGATAACGGTAGAATCCGTTTTCTTTTGTTGCAAAAACCAATCAACCGTCAGCGATGTATAATCGGGGGATTGAACAGCGGGCGTTGATGAAGGGTGTTGCATTTGGGTGACCGTTCCCGGCATAATCCAGTGGAATATTTCTTTATTTTCTTCCGCTACTTTCAGGCCGTGACCTTTCAACGTGTGAATATGAACAATGGTAGGAACATTTGTATCCTTGACTTTTTCAAACATTTCCGTTAAATCGGCAATGTTGTTTCCGTTGGCTACATAGTGATATTCAAATCCCATGGCTTTAAAAAAGTTATTTTCCGCCATGCCGTTTGTTTCGCGCAACAAGCGCAGATTTTGATATAATCCACCGTGATTTTCGGCAATGGACATCTCATTATCATTGACGATAATAATGATATTGCTACCCAAAACGGAGGCATTATCCAATCCCTCCAAAGCCTCTCCGCCCGTGAGCGAACCATCACCCACAACAGCGATTACATTAAATTTTTGGTGCTGTAAATCGCGCGCTTTGGCAAGCCCTGTTGCTAAACTGACGCCGGTGGACGTATGCCCGATTTGAAACAAATCATGCACGCTTTCTTTCGGTGCGGTAAAACCGGATATTTCTTCATAAAGCGATTCGTCCATAAAATACTTTTTACGCCCCGTTAACATTTTATGCGCATAGCATTGATGCGAAACATCAAAAACGATTTTGTCTTGCGGAGAGTTAAAAACCGTATGTAAGGCAATGGTTGCCTCCAAAAAACCGAGATTCGGGCCGACATGACCGCCCGTTGTATCTATTTTATGCACTAATATCTCGCGCATTTCATCAGCCAGTTGATTGCGTTCTACCAATGTCAGGTTTTTTAAATCACTCGGATTGTTAATTTTTTCCAGTATCATTTTGAGTCTCCTTGTTGTTGTGGTTGAAGTTGAATCACCGTAATTTCCGACGGCGCTAAAAATCGCATCTGCGGTCCCCATTGTCCCGACCCGCGGGAAACATATAATTTGGCATTGTTTTGCAACTCATAAAGGCCGTTTAAAAAGCCGTTGTAGTTTTTTGCCAAAAAGTGAAACGGGAAAATTTGTCCGCCATGGGTATGCCCCGAAAGGGCTAAATCAAAAGAGTTTTTTGCTCCGAAGTCGGCAGGTGTATGCGAAACAAGAATCCGAAATTGCGTCGGCAAAGCATTTTTAAACGTATCCGAAAGGCGAACAGGCGTGGGGCTGTGTCTTAAATCGGGAATGCCTGCAATGTATAAATTGCCGATTGTTTCTCCGCTGTTTTCCAAAAAGGTATAGCCCAAACTTTTCAGATGGTTGATGCTGGGTTGGAAGCCACGATAAAATTCATGATTGCCTGCCACGAAAAAACGCCCTTGTGAGGCTTGAATCTCTTTAAGTTTATCGGCAATATCTTGTGTTTTGCGAATCGAATCGTCAACGGTATCTCCGCCTAAAATCACAATATCAGGATGCAGAGCATTCACTTGTTCAATAATGCCTTCAATTTTGCGTGGGTTGAGGGTGCGGTGAATGTGTAAATCACTCAAAAAAACAAGCGTTGTCGGCTTTGTGATTTTATCGGATGTAATCGTAACGGTTTTAACGGCCGGAACTTTCATGCCTTCATATAACGACCAACCGGATAAGATAAAAGCAAGCCCGATTAAAACAAAAACGGGAGGGAGCGGTATCATCTTGGATTTTAAAATCAAAATCCCGATTCCCCAGATAATGTCCGTTATGATGGTTAAGGTTAATAGCATAACCAACGTGATTAAAATAAAATAAACCGTATGAACATAAAACGGATAACATTTTCCCATCAATAAAGCCGCCCTTTCCGTCATGAGTAACGGGAGTGCACCGATAATCAACACTCCCAAAAATAATAAAATACGCCAACGTGTTGTCAACTTTCTAAAACAAGCGTATCTGATATATAAAATCAAAGAAATCAGTCCGCCGAAAATAGATGTAAATATCATTTTCCCTTCTTTCAATCCGTTTACGAAACATTTTTAGCGGTAGTGTAGGATATAGAGTTTACTCAAAGTCAAGCACTTTTTTAAAGAAGTTTCGTTTTTTTGTAAGTTTATTGATTTAAAAAGAAAAAATCAATCCGTCATGGAAAATTTTTCAAAAAAATATCGTTTATCCCAGCATTTTACAGATGGAAATAACGCGTCCGATAACTTCAATTTTATCCGTTTCATTCGCTTGAATGGGCGGATATTTCGGATTATCGCTCACAATAACGGCGCTTTGGTGAATAAAATCAATTCGCACCCGTTTGGCAATAATCCCCGAGCCGATGCAAAAAACATAAATGCCGTCGGATTGTGCCTGCTTGCATGAGATATCTACCCAAATATAATCCGCATCGTTAATGGTTGGCTCCATACTATCTCCGCGGGCGCGCAATATTTTAATGTTTTCGGGCGTGGAAAATGTTAAATCCCGCAAACTCGGGTATGAAATCAGCTGTTTGCCGATGACAACGGGATTAAAATTTTCGGCGCCGTTCCCGCAACTGGCTTGCGCATCTATAATATCTATAACCGCATAATTCAGAATATCATCCGCAATTTCGTGATGACCCGATACGGCTGAAACAGGCACATTATAATGCTTGGCAATTAAACTCGCTTCTTCATATTTCAATACTTGTTTATTCTCCCACTTGGAAATTGTGGATTGTGATTTCCCGATGGCTTTGCCGAGTGTATCGGCACTTTCTTTGAATTTTTCACGTAATTGCTTGATATTATTCATTTCGTTTAGCCTCCTGTTTGCTAATATAATCGTTTTTAATCAACCTGTCAACACTTTTTTGATTATTTTGCTTGACATTTACTATTTTTAATAATAATTTTTATTCATAAAACGAATAAAATAATCATAAAGGGAGAGCAATGGCTAAGATTATGAAACTGGATAAAGCAAGAGAAGCGATGATTATCAAAGAAGTTTTAAAGTTAATGGAAGAGGAACTTTTTGAAAACGGCACAATGTATGGACTAACGACACATCAAATCAATGCGCTCATCGAGCAAGGAACTTTATATTCTCAAAAGGAAGTTTCCGTCAGAAGTTATCTGCCGGTGAGTGCAACACGGCATTAACGATCGTGTTTCAAATCCGTTTTAAGCGTATCAATCAAAAACAAGGAGCACTGAATATAAAATTCAATGCTTCTTGCAGGCTTTTTGATAAGTTCATCAAAATTATTTCAGATTTTCCCGAAAGAATGAAGTGATTTTATCAAACGGGATTTTATCTGTTTGATCATATAAATCCGTATGGTTTGCATTCGGAATAATCATCAATTCTTTGTTATCTCCCGTAAGATTTTTAAACGCATCTTCGCTGAAATAACGGCTGTGGGCTTTTTCGCCGTGAATCATCAATACGGGATTTTTAATTTCATTGCTACGTGTTAAAATCGGCATATTGATAAAAGACAGAGCGTATGTCATATTCCAACCGGTATTGGAGTTTTTAGAACGCTTATGATACCCGCGCGGTGTTTTATAATAGTTGTAATAATCTTTTACGAATTGCGGTTCATTGCCGGTCAGTTGATCGGGCAAGCCGGCTTCGGGAGCGTAAGTTCCCGTCGCAAAGTCTTTTGTGCGTTGCGCATTGAGTTTTTCTTTGAGCTTGTAGCGATCTTCTTCACTCATAACATCAAAATAACCGTTTGCATTCACGCGACTCATATCATACATCGTAGAAGTAACGGTTGCTTTGATTCGCGTATCCATGGCTGCTGCGTTCAATGCGAAACCACCGAATCCGCAAATGCCGATAACGCCGATTTTATCGGCATCAACTTCCGGTTGCACGCTTAAAAAGTCAACGGCCGCACTCATATCTTCCGTGTTAATATCGGGAGAGGCAACCAAGCGAGGTTCGCCACCGCTTTCCCCCGTGTAAGAGGGATCAAATGCCAAAGTAATGAATCCGCGTTCGGCCATTGTTTGGGCATATAGACCGGAAGATTGCTCTTTAACGGCGCCGAATGGACCGCTGACGGCAATCGCCGGCAATTTTTCGCTTGACTTTTTCTTCGGAATGTATAAATCTCCGACGAGTTTAATGCCGTATCTGTTTTTAAAACTGACTTTTTTAACATCAACGAGTTCGCTTTTCGGAAACGTTTTGTCCCAACTGTTACGGCAAAAAAACCAACCGGCAAGCACCCCGACAACCAAAATAACTGCTATAATAACAAACCTCATCAATCCCTCCTGTGTTTATATATTAAAATAAAGAACGAATCGAGTGTAGGGGCTAGAGCAGACTCTAAGTCAAGCATTATTTTTATTTCCCGGCCGAAAATTTGATAATATACGGTATAAATTGGATTTTACTCAAAATAAAAATTGCTTTTTAAAGCGATATTTGCTTTAATGTTTTTCATTGAATGAATTAATTTTATTCAAAAATGATTTTAAATAAAATGATTTCGGATTCCGTTGTTAAAATAAAGGAAATAAAATGAAAAAAGAAAGTTTCGGAACACGTTGGGGATTTATATTGGCGGCAGCCGGCTCGGCTATCGGATTAGGAAATATATGGCGTTTTCCGTATCTTGTGGGTCAATATGGTGGATTGAGTTTTATTTTGGTTTATCTGTTGATTATTTTATTTATTTGTAATCCGTTAATGGTTTCCGAAATTGCGCTGGGGCGAACCTCTAAAAGTAATTTTGTAGATGCATATCGGGTTATCGGAGCCAAAATCGGTATGAAATATCTGGGCGTTTGGTCCTTTTTCGGCGGATGGATGGCATTTATCGGGCTCAGTATGATTATTTCTTTTTATTTTCTGGTAGCAGGATGGGTGTTATATTACTTATTGGAAGCGCTCTCGGGCAACTTATTGCAAATTGCTCCCGATAAATTATCGGATACATTTACGGCTTTAACGCATAGCTTTTCCATACAATACGTGTGCGGATTGATTTTTATGTTTGTTACGGCACTGATTGTGATTGCGGGTGTGAAAAAGGGTATTGAAAAAGCGGGGATTGTTTTAATGCCGATTTTGTTCGGTATTATGCTGATTTTATGCGTGCAATCCGTTTCTTTGGAGGGAGCGGATAAAGGCGTCAAATTTTTATTAACGCCCGATTGGCATTATCTGGGCTTTACGGATGTGGGATTTAAGTGGAGTGTGTTGTTTGATACATTTTTGGCAGCACTGGGGCAAGCGTTTATTTCTCTCTCATTGGGTTTTGGCACATTGCTTGTTTACGGCTCCTATTTTTCACCCAAAGAAAATTTATTTAAATCTGTTCGCAGTATAGAAATTTTTGATACGTTAGCCGCGGTATTAAGTGCCGTCATCATTTTACCGGCCGTGTTTGCGGCGGGCTTATCTTCCACTTCCGGCCCTGGGTTAACGTTTATTTCATTACCGTTTGTTTTTCAGCAATTATCGGGCAGTTTATTCTGGTCGGTAGCTTTTTATTTATTGCTGACACTGGCAACCATTACATCTACGATTTCTATTTTTGAAGCCATGACGAATTTATTTATGGACAAACTGCATTTAAATCGCTTCAACGGTGTATTGGCGGTTATGTGCCTATCGTGTTTGGGTTTTACGGCGGTAACGGCATCTTATTCGGGTGTTTGGGACATTCAAATCGCACAACGAAACATTTTTGAATTGTTTGATTGGATTTCATCTACCTTTACAACGGCAATCGTTTCCATGACAATGGCTTTATTCGTCGGCTACTCGGCGATGAAAGCCATTATTCACAATATTCGCAAATCGGCCGTTGTTTCATCGGCATTTACGCGCTATTTTTTGGTAACACTCCGTATCTTTGCGCCATTAAGTTTAGGGTTATTGCTGTGTGTGGCTCTTTATAATGCGTTTAGCGTGTATTTGTTTCAAAGTTAGGTTATCGTTTTAATATATTGAATAAACAGTATAGTGATTTATCTGGTTAGAGATGTTTCTTTGTGCGTGGAGAAGGGGAATAAATCTTATTATCCGATTGCTTGTTTACGATGTTTGAAAGCCGACGGTGATTTTTTCAGAAATGATAATGTGCCCCAAATAACGGCATAAAAAAACAGCCTTAAAATTGGCTGTTTTTACTTGGCGACCCCAGCGAGATTCGAACTCGCGTTACCGCCGTGAAAGGGCGATGTCCTAGGCCTCTAGACGATGGGGTCCTTTTCGGATTTCTCTCTTATAACCTTTTTTTCTTTATTTTGCAAGTCTTTTTTTAAAAATTTGCTCCTTTTTTTATTTCTTATTGATTTTATTTGATATTTAAAAATTTTTCTCTTGCCCTCTATCTATTCTTGACGCTTTTTTTATTTGCGTTTGCATGAAGCGGGAGCCTCATTATCCCTTTTGCGTTCCACTTGGTCAAAGTAGGCTTTAACCGGAATGTATCCTCTCTTCTACCTGTGATTAAAACGCATTAACACGCATTAAAACGTTAACCGATGAATATCGCCCATTTGACATTTTGTAATCGTCAAGCCGTAATTTGTAATGGCCGTGCCTTGTGCCTCGGCCGATTCGATGCGATGCATCATTTCCATCCGCGTGAGCATACAACCGCCACATTGACATATTAATTTATATTTGCTCAAATCATCGGGCAACTTTCTGCCTTTGGAAAATTCAATATTCAATGTTTTTTGTGTGTATTTTTTCAACAGGTTCGGAATCACCGTGCGGGCAATATCGTCTTCTATGGTTGTGTGCGAACAGGCTTCGGCAATTAACACAAAATCGCCGTCTTGCAGGGTATCTATCACATCAACGCCCTTTAAAAATGTTTCAAAATCACCCTTTGCTTTCGCAAATAAAACGGAAAACGTGGAAACGCGTTGCGTTGGCTTCACAACACTCAATACTTCCTTAATCACCTTTGAATCGGTGATAACCAAATCATAATCTTGCTTTTTGAGCGCATCGGGTAATTCTTCCGGTGTAACACCGCTCACAATCGCATGTTTATCTAAACATTCACGAATTGTTTGTACCTGTGGCAAAATCAACCGTCCGACGGGAGCCGCCGCATCTTGTGGCATTACAAGCAAAACGCTTTCTTTCGCATGCACCAACCCGTCCAGCAAACGTTCGGGTTGTTTGCCTGTTAAGGCTTTACGTAATGCTTCTATTACCTCGTCAACCCCTTGGCCTGTTTTGGCATTGACTTGAAGCGCACCGACGGGCGGTGTATATAAATCGCATTTATTATAAACGATAATAAACGGAATCCGACGTTCATGAACAACGGACAAAATACGTTTATCGGCTTCGTTCAGTTCGGCGGATTGACGCACAATAACGGCACAATCGCTGATTTTCAGCGTATCCAGTGTTGCACGCTCGCGCTCTTGTCCGAGTGGGGTGTTATCATTTAATCCCGCGGTATCGCAAAAAATAACCGGCCCGAAACCCAAAATTTCATACGCCTTGGAAACCGAATCGGTTGTGGTGCCCGCCGTATCGGATACAATAGATGTTTTATTTTGAAGGAGCGCATTAAAAAGTGAAGATTTTCCCACATTCGTTTCGCCGATAATGCAAATGCGTTTACGCAAGCCCGTCGGTGCTTTTTCCATTTTCAGCCTCTTTCAATTTACAATTCTTTTTCTTAAAACAAAAACCGCATACCGGCATAGACTTCATGCGCTACAAAACGCAAATCATCCTCGCCGAGTTCAACTTTGCCCATGTCAACATAACGATAACCGCTGTCAAACGTTAAATTGCGGGTGAGTTTAATCCCGAGCCCTGCGGTTGCATTCCAAGCAAAATTACTGCCGGATTCTTTTATATGCGTTAAATTATCTTTCACGGAATAAATCGCCGTGCCGACACCACCGCCGAGATACGGCCGAACATATCGCGTAATCGGTGCGTCTACATACGCATTGGCCATGACCCGTTGAAAATCGGCATCTAAATCCAGTTGTTTATCGTCATAATCTGCGCGTGAAATATAGGTATATTCAACTTCTCCGCGAAAGGCGCCCGAATAAAATCCGATGTATCCCGAGCCGAAACCGCCCGAAACATAATCGTCAATAATATCCTTTTCATGCACGTCGCTGATACCGCCACGCACGCCGAAATAGCCGTTGCGTGCCTGTGCGGGCAGGGCTGTCAATAATAATGCCACCAAAAATAATGAACTAACTTTTAAAAACATTTTTTGCCTCCGTTTCTTATGCGTCCCATATTATCATATCAACAAACAAATTGTCAATGTGAAAAAATCCGACGGATTTTAATTGACCCGTTTGTGAAAATCTGATATGATGAAAACAAGTTTATGGTTGGCAGTGCCGAACGGAGGGTTAGTTATGGAATTTACCAAAATGCACGGATTGGGTAATGATTATGTTTATATCAATGCCATTAAAGAGCATTACGATAATTGGGCGTTTTTGGCAAAAAAAGTATCACAACCGCATTTCGGCGTGGGGAGCGATGGGCTGATTTTAATTCTCCCTTCCAAAACGGCTGATTTTAAAATGCGCATTTTTAATGCCGACGGTTCAGAGGGTGAAATGTGCGGTAATGGGATTCGTTGCGTCGGGAAATATGTTTATGAAAATAAATTAACGCGCAAAACGCATTTGTTCATAGAAACGTTGGCGGGTACCAAAGAATTATTTTTGCGAGTAGAAAATAGTCGCGTCGTGATGGTGCAGGTAAATATGGGAACGCCGATTATTGAGCCTTCCGTTTGTATTTCATTGCCGGATAATCGGGATATTTTCGGACAGCCCGTTTCCATGGGGAATCCGCATTTTGTCGTGCCGGTGGCAAATGTGTTTGATTACCCCGTTGAACGAATGGGGCAGTTGATTGAACGCAATCCCTTTTTCCCGAACAGAACGAATGTTGAATTTGTGGAAATTCGGGATAGAACGCATATTAAAATGCGGGTATGGGAGCGGGGAAGCGGGGAAACATACGCCTGCGGAACGGGGGCATGTGCGGCGGCTATGTCGGGCATAGATCAGGGATTTTTGGATAATACGGTGGATGTGGAACTGCTGGGCGGGCATTTGCAGATTTCGTATGATTCGTTTTATAATACCGTTCAGATGAGCGGGCCTGCCGAAACGGTATTTACAGGCACGTTTTCAGATTCGTTTCTGGCAGGGTAAGTTTGTTAATTGACTATGGTATCCATATTATTCCGTAAATTTTAATAGTCATTGATAAAAATAAATTGACATTCGGATTGTTTTCATTCAGTCTTAAAAACAGAAAAGTAGGTTGAACACCATATCAATTTTACTTTGCGGACATTCATGTGTTATTTCGGGGGACACAATGAAAGCCGACAGCGGTTAGCTGTTGCTTGTCCGAAAAAGCAAAATGGATCCCGATGATGTAAGGAGATAATTTATGAGTGTAACGGTTGCAATTATTTTAATTGTTTTAGTAGCGTTTGTTATTTTTAAATCGCTTGTTATCGTTCAACAAGGATATGAATACACGGTGGAAAATTTCGGGCGATATACGCGCACGCTTACCCCGGGTATGCACTTCTTGGTGCCGATTATTGAACAGGTAGGGGCAAAGTTAAGCAAAATGGAACAAGTGCTGGATGTGCCCTCGCAAGAAGTGATTACCAAAGATAACGCGATGGTTCGGGTAGATGGTGTTTTGTTCTACCAAATTCAAGATTCCGTGAATGCGGCTTATCAAGTCGGTGATTTGCAGTTGGCGATTTTGAATTTGATTATGACGAATATCAGAACCGTTATCGGTAGTATGGAAATTGATGAGTTGTTGTCGCAACGTGATATGATTAACCATAAGTTATTACAAGTTGTTGACGAGGCGACAATTCCTTGGGGTGTGAAAGTAACGCGTGTGGAAATTAAAGATATTACACCACCGCGGGATTTAATTGACGCCATGGCGCGCCAGATGAAAGCCGAACGTGAAAAACGGGCCAATATTTTGGATGCGGAAGGCTATCGCCAAGCCGAGATTTTGAAAGCCGAGGGTGAAAAGCAAGCCGCGATTTTAGATGCGGAAGGTAAACGCGAGGCGGCATTCCGTGAAGCAGAAGCACGGGAGCGGACGGCGGAAGCGGAAGCGAATGCTACAAAGATGGTGTCGGATGCCATTGCGCACGGGAATGTGCAGGCAATTAACTACTTCCTCGGTCAGAAATACATTGAAGCGTTGCAAGGAATTGTTACTTCACCGAATCAAAAATTGCTTATGTTGCCACTTGATACGGCCAATGTAATGGGTTCGGTTGCGGGTATTGCCGAAATTGCAAAAGAAGTCCTCGGAACGCATGAAAAGAAGAAAGGATAAGGAAAAATGTCATATATTGAATGGTCGGCACTCGGTATTTTGTTAATTTTGTTAGAGCTGTTTGCTCCCGGCGTTTATTTGATATGGTTTGGCTTTGCCGGACTTGTTATGGCGGGATTAACATTCTTTAATGCGGAATTAACGTTAACCGTGCAACTGCTTTCATTCAGTTTAATTTCGGTTGTGATGGTTTGCATCGGATTTTATGTATACGCGTTGTATTTGAAAAAAGACGGGCAAACGAATCATCCGTTTTTGAATGACCGTTCGGCGCAGTTAGTGGGTAAAACGGTTAAAGTGACGGCAGATGTTCAAAACGGGCAGACGAAAGTTGCCGTGGGCGATACGGTTTGGCTTGCGCAAACGGACGAAAACTTTAAAGCCGGTGACGAGGCTTTGGTGATTGGCGTTCAAAAAGGTGTCATCCTGTTGTTGGGCAAAAAAAAGTGATGTTCAGCAGGGGAAAAAGACATTTGTTTTGAGATGACAATATGTCCGATCAGAAAAAGGCGGTGTATCTGAATAAGGTATACCGCCTTTTATTATGGCGATAAAAAATAAAGATGTAAGAGTTAGGGAAATATGAATGAATGGATTGAGAAATACACGCTGTAAGATTTGCGGATAAGTCTATTAGAACAAAAAAAGTTGTGCGGTTTTAGTTATCAGGCACAACACGAAGCTAAAAAACAAACGCTGTTTTGGGCTATATAGGCTGCCTATACAAAAAGGTCCGTCTAGATGATATAGTATAAACAGGATTATAAAGGTATTTTTAAAATAATCAAGTAAAAATTTAAATTCAAATATCTGATTGTAAAATAATAATTTTTTAAGATTTCTTTTTGTGGGGTGATTTCGTGCTTTATTCCCTCTACATAAACGGACGTTTATGTAGAATAGGGAGAAAGAAAATGAATATAAAACAAATAGTTAAATTGGCTTCTTTTTATGCAAAAAAAGTAAAAAACGGGGAATTTACGCTGAATCGCACAAAACAAGGGATAAAATCAGCGAATCAAAATAGCTTTACGCGCTTGAAAAACAATCAAAAAGCGGAATGTTCAGCAGAATCACAAACGCAACATGGATTGGATGAATTGAGCGGGTTGCGTAAGTTGTCTGAATTGAGCGGATTAAACGGTGTGCGCGGATTAAGAAGCGCGCGCTTTGCCGAATATGGGCGAAGTATGGTAGAAATGCTGGGCGTATTGGCAGTGATTGGTGTTTTATCGATTGCGGGAATGATGGGCTATCGATATGCGATGACGATGTATCGGGCGAATGAAACGGTGCATGAAATTAATTTGCGGGCGTATGCAATTGCCCCGATTGCGGATAATAATACAACCGATCCCGAGAATCCCGAAATCGTCATGGAAATGGGCAACATAACGAATCTGGGGTATCCGATAACAGCATATTGGTTAGAAGACCCAAAATATTTTGAAATAGAAGTGCAGAATGTGCCGGTAGATGAATGCAAGATGATTTTGCGGACGGAATGGACGTTGCCGATTATTATGAAAGTGGGCGATTTAGCCTACGACGGAAATACGAGTATCTGCGATGGATTGACGGAAGCAGGGGAGCCGACAACAACAGCCGTGATGATCTTCCAATACGGGGCGCACTTGGAAGACGATATGTTGCCATATCAAGAATGCCATAATGATGACGATTGTGCGAGCAAATGTGCAAGATGTTCGGCAGAAGGTGTGTGCGTTTCAATCTGCGGGAGTAATGAACGGTGCAGGCAAGATATTTTAACGGGGAGTCAAGTCTGTTGCACGAGCGATAGATGGGCAGGGCCTTATTGTTGCCCGTCCACAATGAACGGCTATTGTTGCAATGTGGCAGGCGACCAATGTTGCCCATGGTTTAAACCGCTGATTGATAAGAATGGCAACTGCTATACTTGCGAGGAAGAAAACGGGGTTGACGTTACGGGTGTCAATGAAAACTGCAACGCTTGTCCAGGTAGAGAGATATGGAATAATAAATGCGTGCTTCCTTGTGGAGAAAATGAAATCAGAGATTATAATGGAAAATGCCATAGTTGTGATGAAGAAGATCCTATCTATCTACGAGATTCAGCACGAACGGAGTGTAGTAGTTTGTGCCCCGGTCGTGTTTCTAATGGATGGCTGGATTTTTATTGTTCAATTCCATGCGGTGAGGGAACTTTTACGGGCGGTGACGGAAAATGTTATGATTGTAATACGGAAAAAAATGTGGAATTGGAAGGTGTTTCCCATGATGGTTGTGAGCAATGTGAAAATAGAGAATTGATAGGAGAGTTTTGTGTATTAAATTGTCCGACAGGACAATTTCGTGGGGATGACGAAAAGTGTTATGACTGTAATGTAGATGATCCTATTTATATTAAAAATGCAGCAGAAACATGTACAAGGAGTTGTGCTAACCGTGTCGCAAATGGTTGGTTAAACAGATATTGTTCTATCCCTTGTCCGGCAGGAACATTTACAAGTTATTATGGCACATGTCACTCGTGTGGTGAAGAAAAAAATATTAGTATTGATGGTGTGAAACACACAGGCTGTGAACAATGTTCAGAACGCCATCAAATCAGTGGGTTGTGTATATTGGACTGCCCAAAGGGACAAATACGAGGAGATGATGGAATTTGTTATAGTTGTAGTGAACCTAATCCAATTTATATAAAAGATGGAAAAACTGTGTGTGAAACTACATGTCCAAATCGGATTGGAAGCGGTTGGGTTAATAGATATTGTGCTTTACCATGCCTGAAAGGAACATTTACAAGTTATTATGGAACGTGTCATTCTTGTGATGATCCCGAAAATATATTTATTTCCGGTGTTTCACATAATGGTTGCGAAGAGTGTCCTAATACGCGTAATATGTATAATGAGTATTGTGTTCCGAAATGTCCGGCAGATGCACCGTTAAGAGGCAGAGATAATAAATGTTATCCTTGTGATACCGAAGAACGTGTATATGTTCTCAGAATGAGTGATGCCTGTATGGAATGTTATGAAGAGCGCATACTGGATGGAGACTCTTGTGTCTTAAAAGAATAATTCGCCGTATACCACATAAAAACGGGTCTACGCTTATTCGCTTAAACCCGTTTTTTATGCCGATAATTGCCATAATGCGTGTAAATGATACACCGTTTTAAAATCAACCGTTTCAGAAAATATAGGCGTTTTTTAATGCCGCTTCAATGAATGCTTTGAAAATCGGATTCGGTTTGCCGGGGCGCGATGTGAACTCCGGGTGAAATTGAACGCCGATAAAAAACGGATGCGATGGAATTTCAACAATTTCAGGTAAAAGTCCGTCGGGCGATTTCCCCGAAATAATAAACCCTTTTTCCGCTAACGGCTTTTCGTAAGCAATATCCATTTCATAGCGATGGCGATGCCGTTCCCGAATTTGATTGCACCCGTAAATCTTTTCGGCAAGCGAATTTTCAGTTAATACGCAGGGATACGCGCCTAATCGCATCGTTCCGCCTAAATCGCCGTTATCTTGACGGATATATTGCACGCCGTCTTTTTCCCACACTTTCATTTTGGAAATAACCGGCTCGCATTTCGTGCCAAATTCGGCAGATGAGGCATTTTCAATACCGAGCAGATGCCGTGAGGCTTCTATTACCGCCATTTGCATACCTAAACAAATGCCGAAAAACGGCACGTTGTTTTCGCGCGCATATTGAATGGCGCGGATTTTCCCTTGTATGCCACGCACACCAAATCCGCCGGGGACTAAAATCCCGTCAAACGGTTTTAACGTGGCAGATAATTCTTCATCACTCAATGATTCCAGTTGCTCGGATTCAATCCAGCTGATTTTTACTTTGGCTCTGTTGGCAATCCCCGCGTGCGCCAAGGCTTCATGCAAAGACTTATACGCTTCTAATAATCCGCAGTATTTTCCGACAACCGCAATTTTAACTTCTTTCTCATAGTTGGAAAGAATTTGCACGATTTCTTCCCATTTTGATAAGTCGGGCTCGGGGGAGGATTCATACATGTGAAAGTGTTTTAATACTTGCACATCCAGCCCCTCTGCGTGGTAAGCGAGCGGGACTTTATAGATATTATCAACATCTAACGCCACAACAACATCTTCCGCCGGAATATTGCAGAATAACCCGAGTTTGTTTCTTTCTGAAATCCCGAGTGGCATTTTGGAACGGCATAACAAAATATCCGCTTGAATGCCGGCCTCCAAAAGCGTTTTAACGGCATGTTGCGTGGGCTTTGTTTTGAGTTCTCCGGCGCTGTCAATATAAGGCAACAGCGTTAAAAACAGGAATAATACATTTTCGCGCCCGACATCGTTTGCAAATTGCCGAATCGCTTCCAACATTAATGTCCCCTCAATATCACCGACAGTTCCGCCGACTTCATATAATACAAAATCTTCGCCGTGCAAATCGGAACGAATAAACTCTTTGATTTCATTCGTCACGTGCGGAATGGCTTGAACCGTAGCGCCGAGATAATCTCCCCGCCGTTCTTTTTGGATGACATTATAATAGATTCGTCCGCCGGAAATACTGTCCGTCTTATGACAATTCAAATCGGCAAATCGCTCGTAGTGTCCTAAATCAAGATCTGTCTCGGCGCCGTCGTCCGTTACAAAAACTTCCCCGTGCTGATAAGGCGACATTGTGCCGGGATCTACATTCAAGTACGGATCCATTTTCCGCATCCGAACGGAATATCCGCGCGATTTCAGTAAACACCCGATGGAGGCGGAGGCAATCCCTTTGCCTAATGATGAAACAACACCGCCCAAAATAAAGATATATTTTGTCATTTGATACTTCCTTTTTGATAGAGAACAGATTGTTCTTGATATTGAAAAGATTTTGTTTGAGGGGAGAAAGATTCGAAAGCAAAATAAAAATGCCTAAAAGATTTTATGCAGGATACTAAATTTATTCTCTTTTTTTGCATTGTTTTCGAATCGTTAAAAGTTTTTCCCATTATACAAGAATGAATTTTTTTTGCAACCCAAAAAACGAAGTTTTCCGAATAAAAATGATGCAAATCGGTGTGAGCAAAAAGTTCTCTGCCTGCTAATAGAATGAAAAAATAAAGTGTTTTGATGAAAGTAAATACTGTGCGTTTTTTGTTTTTCAATAAAAAACGAATCTCTGTTCGGCTTATTCGGTAAAAGAGCAAAAATAATGCAAAAAAAATGAATAAAAAAGTATCATATTAACGAAATTTTCATACTTTTTCGCGAGAATGAAACAAGTGTTTGTGAAAGGTGAATGAGTGAGCCAAACCAGAAAATTTTTACGGCAGACGGCACTTATCGGCATCGGTATCGGACTGATGGCCGGTATCGGCTATTTTGCACCGGCTTTAATGCAACACTCCTCGCTTGAAAATGATAGAGAACGCTTTATTGCAGAAGTGGTTAAAGAGCACTTCCCAAATACGGATATCGGCGCTTTGCCGGCGTATGATGCTTATTTATCGCGCGCGTTGGAACGTGTGATCGGATTATATGTCGGGCAGGAGAACGTGCGCGCCGTTGTGCGAGCGGATTTAGCCGTGCGCCGTGAAGAAACGGTGCAACATAGGATTATTAAGGATTCCGCCGTTGTCAAAGAGGAGCGGACGGAGCAAAAGGAAGATGGCTCTACCGTTAAAAATACCGTTTTTGATTATACAACCGAAACAACACGCACCAATGCCGTTTTTTATGATGTGCAAAAAGTAAATGCACTGGTTTTTGTGGCGCACGAGGCGCAAAAAAACGGTTTGCCGTTGCAAGAAAATGCGTATTTGAAAAAAATGACGGCAACCGCTATCGGTTTGGACGAAACGCGTGGCGATACGTTGCAACTGGTTGCGTTCCCGAGGTCGGAAAGTCAAAATAAATTATTCGGTGCGTATGATTTGCAAATCCGTCAAATGGTAGCGGTGGCGCTGATTTGTATGGCTTGCGTATTTTTTGTTGCCGTTTTGCTTATTCCTTGGTTGTTGGTAAGGTTCGGACGGATTCATCCGTTGCCCGAGCCGGTGTTGCGTCAGGAGCCGAAAGATATGTATCGGTATCAAATTATCGGCAATATTGAAGATAATTTAATGATGAAAACGCAGACTCTGTGCCTTGAAATGCCGGAAGCGGCCGTGAATGTTTTAAGAAATTGGCTTGCCGAAGAAAGTAAAGGCGTGCGACGGGGCGATTTGTTTTCGCCTGCGCAAAAAGCGGCCATTGTTTTGCTGTGTATCGGCGAAAGAGGGATTAAAACGGTGTTTCGGTGTATGACCGATGCCGAGATTTTTTCGCTTTCGCGCTTGATGGCATCGTTAGGGCAGGTAAAGGCGATTGATATTCAACCGATATTGTTGGCATTTTGTCAGTCAATGACAATGCCACAAGATATTCGCGAAACGAAACCGCTGGTGGAATCTTTAATTCGGAATGCTTTGCCGGCAGATAAGGCAACGGCTTTGTTAAGTGAGATGAAAATCGTTGCAAAAGGCAAAAGCGTTTGGGAAAAATTAAGTACTGTGCCAAGTGAGAAGTTGAGTTGTTTCTTGGCTTCCGAATATCCGCAAACGGCCGCCGTGATTTTATACCACTTATCAACGGAAAAAGGTGCGGAAGTGCTCACGCAAATGGATGAACGGGCAGGTGCGCGCATTTTAATCAGGTTGAGCGCCTTGCAGTATTTGAATCCGAATAACGTGCGGATGATTGAACATGAGTTGGAAAAACAAATTGAGTCTTTGTTGTCCGCCCCGGTGGGTGTGGGTGAAGAAAAAGCATCGGCTATTTTAAGTTTGCTGGATTCGGAAACGCAAAGCAAATATATGTCATCCATGGAAAAGGTATCACCGCAAACGGCCGGCTTATTGGCAAAGCGCGTTTTTTGCTTTGATGATTTGGCATCGTGGAGCGGTGATGATTTGCGCACGTTGTTAAAACATATTGATTCCAAAACATTGATAACGGCGTTAATTAATGCCAAAGATGAAACGAAGGAGGCTTTCTCACGCGTTGTCAATCCGCAAAAATGGAGCGCCATGTTAAAGAAAATTAATCAGTTGCCGATGGGCAAAATTCAAGATATAGATATATCTCAACGCGCCATTATCCAAATTGCTCGGCAGTTGGTGGAAAGTAAAAAGTGCAAAGGAAGCAGTTTATGAAGTTGAAAACGTTTTTTGCCGATAGTATTCCCGAAGCGATGAGTGAAATTCGCCGTGTTTTCGGCGAAAAGGCTGTTATTGTTTCTTCTTTTCGCACGAAAGGGAAAGGCGTAAAATTGGTTGTTGCCACAGAAGAGGCGGAACAATCCGGCAGTTTGATTCGGGATGAATATCATAAAAACGAGCAACGGCGACGCTATTTTAAAAAAATCCTCGCGTCCAGACAGGTATCCGATGAGATGATTGAACGCTTGGTGAATGCGTTGGCACGCAAGGGCAGTAAAATATCCGAAGAAAAATTTTTATCGCGCGCCATTGCGGAGTTATATTCTTTTAAATCATTGGAACCGATTAAACGAAGCGGATTATTTGCTTTTGTCGGGGCGTCGGGATGCGGTAAAACAACGGCTGTGGCAAAACTGGCATTCCATGCCAAAACGCAGAAAATTCAAACGGCGTTGATTACTTTGGATACGCAAAAAGTCGGCGGTGCGGACGAATTGATGCGCTATGCACACATTATGGAAATGCCGTGCACCGTATTGGATGATTGGCATAAGTTAAATGAAACCATAACGGTGTTACGCTTGAATTACGGGTTGATTTTAATTGATACACCCGCGTTAAATCCCTATAATACGGAAGATGCGGGGCGGTTGAACGTTATTAAAACACAAGTGGCAGATGCGGATATGATATATGTGCAACAAGCCGGTATGGATTGCCATGAAGCGCAAACACAAGGAGCAGTGTTTTCAAAAGGCGGGTGTCTCAGATTGTTGGTGACGAAAACGGATGCTTCTGCCAGTTATGGCGGTTTCTTGCAAAGTGCGGCATTCAGTGCATTTCAGTTCGCAGGTTTTTCCAAATCGGGAAAAATAACGGATTATTTAACGGAAGCAACACCCGATAATTTGGCGCAATTATTAAAACACGGCAGTGGTGAGGGAGAAGAAGAATGAGCGAAGCAGTCAGTGATATGCAAAAAGTTTATCGGCGGTTAGACGGTAAAAACGTGATTGCCGTTACGTCGGGAAAGGGCGGTGTCGGGAAAACGTGGCTTTCCGTAACGTTGGCTCAGGCATTTGCGCAAAAAGGCGAACGCGTATTGTTGTTTGATGGCGATTTGGGCTTGGCCAATGCCGATATACAACTCGGCATTAACGCAACGGCGGATTTAGAGCAGGTATTAAGCGGTAAGTTGCCGATGAATCAGGCTATTTATCGGGATAATGAATTGGAATTTGAGGTGTTGGCGGGGCACCTCGGAACGCAATCGTTATGTGGTCTTGAAAAAGGACAGTTGCAACTTTTATGCGATGATTTATATATTTTGGCACAAAATTACGATCGGGTTGTATTGGATTTAGGTTCCGGAATTGAAAAGTCAATGACGTTTTTAGCCGGTTGCAGTGGCACGGTTTTGATTATTTGCAATGATGAGCCGACATCATTGGCAGATGCGTATGCCTTGATTAAAATTATTTCATCGGCGGATAATGCCCCGCGCATTAAAATCGTTGTGAATCAGGCGAACACCGTTAAAGAGGGCGAAAGAACTTTTCAAACGTTGGTTAAAGCGTGTCAAAACTTTTTAAATGTGGATTTATTTTTGGGCGGGATTATTCATCAAGATTCGCATGTAAAAGAATGTTTAAAAATGCAAATACCGCTTTTAACGGCATTCCCCGGTTCGGTTGTGGCGGAAGACGTGCGCAAATTGGCTGACGGATTGATGCGCGAATAGATTGAGTGTTTTTGATTCAACCCGATATGAGTCGAGGAAAGTGTCGGTATACGATATTGTATTGTCGGCGTAAAAAAGTTCTTTAACGGTGTGTTGTTCGCGGGTATAGATGATACTACATAAGATAATATATAAAAATCCGTTTCTTTTCCTTGACTTTTAGGTGGAAATGAATTATCTGATAGAGATAATTTATAACTTGAAAGGAATATAATGTTATTTACAAATTTCTTTGGCTCCGCAAATGACAGATATTTGCGCAAATTTAAAAAAACAATCAATAAAATTAATGAACTTGAAGCGATATACGAGCAGTTAAGCGATGAGCAGTTAAGGGATAAAACGCAGGAATATAAAACGCGTATTCAAAACGGTGAATCTTTGGAGAGTATTTTGCCGGAAGCGTTTGCGAGTGTGCGAGAAGGGGCTAAAAGAACGTTGGGATTGCGCCCGTTTGATGTGCAGTTGCTGGGCGGTATTATATTAAATAACGGACAGATTGCCGAAATGCGCACGGGTGAAGGTAAAACATTGGTGGCAACATTGCCCGTTTACTTAAATGCGTTGACGGGGAAAGGCGTGCATGTGGTTACGGTGAATGATTATCTTGCCAAGCGTGATAGTGAATGGATGGGGCAAATTTATCGGTTTTTGGGCTTGTCGGTCGGGTGTATCGTGCATGATTTAACAACGGAACAACGCCGTGCCGCCTACAATGCCGATATTACGTATGCCACAAATAACGAACTCGGGTTTGATTATTTGCGGGATAATATGCGCTTTGAATTAAAAGATATGGTTCAACGCCCGTTTTATTATGCGATTGTTGACGAAGTAGACTCCATTTTAATTGACGAAGCGCGAACGCCGTTAATTATTTCGGGTCCGGCGGAGGATTCGTCGGAGCGATATATTGCGGTGGATAAGCTGATGCGCAACATTCGCCCCGAGCATTATGAAAAAGACGAAAAGCACCGCTCGGCAACATTGACGGAAGCCGGCACGGAATATGTGGAGCAACTGTTGCAAGAGCAGGGTTTAATTCAAGGCAGTTTGTATGATACGCAAAACATTGCATTTGTGCATCATGTGGACCAAGCGTTGAAAGCTCATGTATTATTCACGCGAGATAAAGATTATATTGTGAAAGACGGGCAAGTAGTTATTATTGATGAATTTACGGGGCGGATGATGCAGGGTCGTCGCTATTCGGACGGGTTGCATCAGGCGATTGAGGCTAAAGAGGGTGTTAAAATTCAGGCAGAGAACCAAACGCTTGCATCCATTACATTCCAAAATTACTTCCGTATGTATCCGAAATTAGCGGGTATGACGGGAACGGCTATGACGGAAGCCGGCGAGTTTGACAGCATTTATCATTTAGACGTGATTGAAATCCCGACAAATCGCCCCTCACAACGCAAAGATGAAAACGATGTGATTTACAGAACGGCGGAAGAAAAATATGATGCCATTATTGAAGAAATAAAAGCGGCGCACGAACGCAAACAACCGATTTTGGTTGGCACGACTTCCATTGAAAAATCGGAAATTTTAGCGGATTTATTAAGCAAGCGAACGAAGATTCCGTTTAATGTGTTAAATGCACGGCATCACGAACAAGAAGCGCAAATTATTGCACAAGCGGGTGTGCCGGGGGCTGTGACCATTGCAACGAATATGGCTGGTCGCGGAACGGATATTCAGTTGGGTGGTAATTTTGAAATGCGGTTAGCGGAGGAATTGGCAAAAAATCCGGAGGCAAATAAAGAAGAATTATCAGCCCAAATCAAAGAAGAAATTGCCAAAGGGAAAGAAATTGCGTTGAAAGCTGGCGGACTTTACGTATTGGGTTCGGAACGGCATGAGAGCCGACGGATTGATAATCAGTTACGCGGTCGTTCGGGGCGTCAAGGTGATCCGGGGCTTTCACGGTTTTATGTTTCGTTGGAAGATGATTTAATGCGCATTTTCGGATCCGACAGAATCCAGAAAATTTTAAAGAATCTCGGTATGGAAAAAGGGCAATCCATTGTTCATCCGTGGATTAGTAAAGCGATTGCCGTTGCGCAACAGAAGGTAGAAGCGTATCACTTTGACGTGCGTAAAAATCTGTTGAAGTATGATGATGTGATGAATGACCAGCGTAAAGTAATTTACGAACAACGCAAAGAGTTAATGGTTGCCGATTGTGTAACGGATACAATTAAAGATATGCGTGATGATTGTATTCGCAGTATGATTTATACATTGGCTCCCGCAAAATCCGTGCCCGAGAATTGGAATGCGGAAGAGTTATCGGCGGAAACGGCAAAGTTGTTGGGTATAGAGGTGCCGTTTACGGCATGGGTCAATGAGCCGGGTATGTCGCCCGAAACGATGATTGAGCGGTTGATTGAGCAAGCCGATAAAGCGATGGAAAACAAGATGGCAATTTTGCCGGCGGATATGCGCAACAACCTTGAAAAGAGTTTGTTAATACAAACGATTGATCAATCGTGGAAAGAGCATTTGCAAACGCTTGACTTTATGAAAACAGCCATCGGTTTGCGGGCATACGGGCAGAAAAATCCGCTCAATGAATATAAACGCGAATCGTTTATTTTATTTGAAAACTTATTAAGCCGTGTGCGTGAGAGAATCACGCAATTAATGGGACACATGCAATTCCAAATCGCCGAACGTCAGCCACAAGAAATGCAGGAATCACACCCGAATCCGGAGCAGGCAACAGCTGAAAATGTTGCCAATGCCGAAAAGGAAGACGAGGCGGAACCGCAAACGCCGAAGTTTGAAATGACGGGTGGCAAAATTCCGCGGAATGCACCGTGTCCGTGTGGCTCGGGAAAGAAATATAAGCACTGTTGCGGTGCGATTAAAGCGTAACGGTGATGCAACCGTTAGGTTTTGGTTATGAATGAGAGAGATTCCGCTGAATTCAGCGGAGTTTCTTTTTTTGGAAAAATAGAGGGTATAAATTTTGAACCGTTTTTTAACATCTTGCAAGAATGTCTGTTATCTTTTTTATTAAAATACTTGACAATTTTAATTTTCAATGATAGTATGCAGATTGATAAGGCTAAAATTAAAGTGATTCGCAATGAATTATTGCAAAATCAAAAGTAAAAAGATTGAATGTTGACATAAAAAAGAGAGTGATATGTTTGAATTGAATGAAGAAGCAAAATCAGAAGTGAATATCCAAACGGTATCGGTTTTATTTCCTAATCCGGATAGCTATCAGGTAAAATTGTGCCGATTCTTAACGCTTCAAGCAATGATGATTTTGTCGGCAGTTGGATTTTTTACTATCGGTAATGAAAATGATACTTCCGATTCCAAAGAGAGTGAGAGCATAAGGAGCGAAAGTGTCAATCCTAATCAAGAAGAGGCTTATATTCAATTCATTGATACAACGAAACAAGCCGAAAATCAATCGGCTGTTTTGGAAATGGCGAATCATCTCCCGAATCCTAAGGAATTCAGACAAGGCGTTAAAAAGTTGTTGAACGAACTTAAACTCGGGGAAGTAATTGTGCCCTTGCAAAATTTAACTGCGTCGGTTGAACAAAACGGATGGAGCGACGATGCGTTTAATCAATTTGTTGAGGTGTGCCGACAAACGGCAAACGTGAAGCCCGAGACGCTTCAAAAAGCAAAACCGCTTTTTTATGCTATAACGCAATCTTCCGAAATAAAAGAAGCCATTGATGCCGGCAGAACGAATAAACGCAGGTGGCAAAAAGATTTACCGTTTGCGTTATTGGGTGGCTCGTTTTTAATGTTAGTGGCGGGCGCAACGGATTCTTATCGGTATTATAAGAAAAATAAAAAAGTATATTCATATTTTTATGATTTTGCAAAATCGTTTGAGAAAAACGATTGGCGCGATAAGGATTTCGCCCGTTTGGTAACAAACGTGAAAGAGCAGGATTTATTGCTCGCGGGTAAGTTATATGATCATTATGAAGATTTAAAACGTTATATGACGCATCCGAGTGTCTATATTACGGTCAGTATATTGGCGGCTCAGGAGAACTGCGAAAACGAAGATGTTTGGGTATCAACTATGTTGAATATACTTGAACTGAAAACGCAGATGAATTTGGAGCATTATGATGAGCCTATAAAACCGGAAGTGTATATAAACAAAAATTCGGTTATTATAGCATTGTTTGCAACGGGAGTTGCGTTTGGTATTTATAATCAATCGGTACCGACATTGGAAACCTCGATTGCAAGAGATCAAGAAAAAGCATATTATGAGATTCAGAGAATGGAGAGGCCGACCTCCGTTGTTGAAACACGTGATTGGGAACGTCAGTCGCCTGCCGAAAAGGGTCAAAGTGAAAAAATCGTTCAAAAGCGCCTGTTTTCTAAACCCGAAAATGTTGCACAGCGATAAGAAATTTATCAATTTGAAAATCAGGATTATTTGATTTTTTATTGAATGATAATTTTTTATTAAAAAAATACTTGACAATTTTACTTTTGTGTGTAAGAATAAAACAACAGTATGGGGAATAAGGATTTTTTGCATAATATAAATTAAGGAGATATAGCATGAAATTAAATCAACAAATGTTTGCATTGGGCTGTATGGCAAGTATGATTCCGCTGATGACGGGATGTGAAAAAGAAGAACAAACGTCGTCTGCCAGCGAAACCGTATCGTATTGGGTGCCGGTAGATAGCCAAGGCAACTTTGATAAAGAGCAGGCTGAAAAAAATATTAAGCAGATTGGTTTTGATAAGAATTTGCCGTTATTTCAAAAGTTGATTGATGAAACCTCCAAAGCGGGCGGAATGACGGATACGGTTTGGAACCGTTTTGCGGTGGCTTATGAATACAATAATCCCGGTTCCGAACAATGGATACAAAAAGCAAAACCGCTTGTTCGCGCCGTAGTTGAGAATCCGAAGGCCTGCAGTATGATTCAAGATAACCGAACGGATGAAATGAAACAAGCGAAAGATGGTTTGTTATATGGATTGGCGGTTGCGTTAGTTATCGCTTCCGGTATGGCAGCTAAAGCAAATTGTAGTGATAAAAAGTTTAAAAGAGGAGTTGTTAGATACATTGGTGCACCATTGGCACTGGTCGGAGCGTTTGGAAGTGCATACGGTTTGGTGATGAATCAAGGGGATACGGTTCAACGGGTAGCCATTAAAATGCAAGAAGCCACATATCAGCAGACATTACAACAAGTCAAGCAAACAATTCCGCAACATTTACATGAGAATCAACGCTCGTAATGCTTTTACTCGTTGCGTAACGCTTTTTCGCAAAACATCGAAAATGTTGTGCAATGATAAGGAATAAAATAAGAGTTATTTGATTTTTTATTAAATGATCGCTTCTTATTTGAAAAATTATTGACAATTTTGTTTTTGTGTGTAAGAATGAGACAACAGTATGGGGAATAAGGATTTTTTACACAATTTAAATTAAGGAGATGAAATATGAAATTAAATCAACAAATGCTCGCATTAAGCTGTATGGCAAGTATGATTCCGCTGATGACGGGATGTGAAAAAGAGGAACAAACGTCGTCTGTCAAAGAAGCCGTATCATATCGTGTGCCGGTAGATAGTCAAGGCAATTTTGATAAAGAGCAGGCTGAAAAAAATATTAAACAGATTGATTTTGATAAGAATATTAAACTATTTCAAAAGCTAACTGATGAAACATCCAAAGCAGGAAGAATGACGGATGATGTTTGGAATCATTTTGCGGGAGCTTATGTATATCATAATGTCGGTTCTGAACAATGGATACAAGAAGCAAAACCACTTGTTCGTGCAGTGATAGAGAATCCGAATGCGTGCAACATGATTCAAGATAACCGCACGGATGAAGCGAAAGAGATAAAAGCAGATGTATTAAGCTTGTTGGTTTGCGTTTTAATGGTTGCCAGTAGTTGTGTAGCAGTTAAATTTGCTTGTAAAGATAAAGATTTTGGAGACATTGCCAAATTTTATGGTGTTTGGCCTATGGTTTTAGGAGGGGTTTGGATTGGCAGTAGTTTGGGTGCGAATCAAGGAAAAGAGACGGTTCAACAAGCGGCTATGAATATTCAGAAAGCCGCATATCAACAGACATTACAACAAGTAAAGCAAATAGTTGCTCAACAGGGTAATATGGTTCAGCCTGCACCAATTAAAATACAAGGAGCGGAGAATCAGCAAGTCAAGCAAACAATTCCGCAATATCTGCAAGAGAATCAACGCGCGTAATACTTTTACTCAGTGCATGATGGTGAGAGAGTAATAGATACTAAAACTTGCTATTAAAAAGCTATTAAAAATCGGACGCCTTATTCGGGCGTTCGTTTTTTTATCTCCCTCGCGGATACCTTAAAGAAAAAAATTGGGTGAAAAATAAAGAAATCGGACTCCTTATCAAAAGAAGCCCGATTTTTATTTTTTGATTATGCTTATATACTAGGCTTTTTTTGCCTTGCTTGATTTGGATGATTTTTTCTCTTCCTCTTCATAGACCGGTTTGCCGTAGTAGGCAGCCAAGTATAAGTCTTTAATCTCACTGATGAGCGGATATCTGGCGTTGCAGACGGTGCATTGATCGTCAAACGCTTTTTCCGACAAGGCATCTAATGAAGCCAAGAATGCCGTTTCATCTACATTTACGTCTTTTATGGACATCGGAATGTTAACGGCTTTCTTTAAGTCTTGAATGGCATCAACCAAACGATGGACTTTTTCATCAACCTGATCGGCATTTAATCCGTCCGTTAAGCCCATCATATCGGCAAAACGCGCATACCGTTGTTTCACAAACGGATAACGATATTGCGGGAATGTGCCTTGTTTTGTCGGCGCATCCGTTGCGTTGTATTTAACAACATACGGCAATAACAACGCGTTTGCCAACCCGTGAGCCACGTGGAATTCGCCGCCGAGTTTGTGCGCCATGGAGTGGCATAATCCCAAGAAAGCGTTTGCAAATGCCTGTCCGGCTAAAGTGGCCGCATAGTGCATTTTTTCGCGGGCTTTCGGATCGTTTGCACCGTTTTGGTAAGACCGCGGTAAGTATTTGAAGACTAAACGCGCTGCTTCAAGGGCTTGTCCGTCCGAGAGGTTGTTGGCCATAACGGAAGTATAAGCTTCCAAAGCGTGCGTCAAAACGTCCACACCCGAAAACGCCGTTAATCCTTTCGGCATACTCATGGCCAAATCAGGGTCAACAATCGCCATATTCGGCAAAATAGAATAGTCGGTAATCGGATATTTTTGATTTGTCTTATCGTCCGTAATAACGGTAAACGGCGTTACTTCCGAGCCCGTTCCAGATGTTGTCGGAATAGCTACCATTTTGGCTTTTTGACCTAAATGCGGGAAGTCAACAATCCGTTTGCGAATATCCATAAACCGCATGGCAATATCTTCAAACGCCAAATCGGGTTGTTCATACATAAGCCAAACGATTTTAGCCGCGTCCATCGGCGAACCACCGCCGAGCGAAACAAATACATCCGGTTCAAACCGTTTCACTTGCTCCAAAATTAAGCCGATTGTTGTTAAATCAGGATCCGGTTTTACGGCATCAAAAACTTGATACGTCATGCTGTTCTTTTCCAAAATTTTGCCGATACGGTCCGTTACGCCGATTTGCGTCATCGTTCTGTCCGTAACGATAAAGGCGCGTTTATGTCCTTGTAATTCAGCCAAGGCAAAATCCAAACAGCCTCGTTTGAAGTAAATTTTTTCGGGCGTTTTAAACCACAACATATTTTCGCGACGTTCCGCAACAGATTTGATGTTTAACAAGTGTTTGACTCCTATATTTTCGCTGACGGCATTGCCACCCCATGACCCGCATCCGAGTGTGAGCGACGGTGCCAGTTTAAAGTTATATAAATCTCCGATAGCGCCTTGTGAAGACGGCATATTGATAAGTGTCCGCCCCGTTGTGAGGGTTTTACGGAATAAATCAATCCGATCTTTATTGGATTCTGCCGTATATAAAACAGAGGTGTGTCCCGCACCGCCTAAAACAATGAGTTTTTGGGCTTCATCAACGGCTTGTTCAAATGTGTCGGCTTTGAAATATCCCAAAATCGGGGAGAGTTTTTCATGCGCAAACGGGTTGGAATCGTCAATCGTATGCGATTCAACCAACAACACTTTCGTTGTAAACGGCACTTCAATGCCTGCCATTTGAGCAATTTTATAAGCCGGTTGACCCACAATCGCCGAGTTCAGTTTTCCGTTGATAAAAATAAGGTCTTTTAATTTTTGCGTTTCGGCTTTGTTTAAAAAGACACATCCGCGTTTGATAAATTCTTCTTTAACGGCATCATAAACGGAAGCAAGCACCACAACAGATTGTTCGGAAGCGCAAATCATCCCGTTATCAAATGTTTTACTCATAATAACACTGCTGACAGCCATCTTTAAATCGGCTGTTTCATCAATTACGACGGGTGTATTCCCCGCGCCGACGCCGATGGCGGGTGTGCCTGAACTATACGCCGCTTTTACCATGCCCGGACCACCTGTTGCCAAAATTAAAGAAATATCTTTATGCCCCATCAAATAACCCGTAACGGCCGGTGTAATTTCATCTAATCCCGCAATAATATCTTCCGGTGCGCCCGCTTTAACGGCTGCTTCCAATACAACGCGTGCTGCCGTATTTGTGCATTGAATGGCACGCGGGTGCGGTGCAAAAATAATGCCGTTGCGTGTTTTTAGCGCTATCAAGGCTTTGAAAATGGCTGTTGAGGTTGGGTTTGTTGTCGGCACAATACCGGCAATCACGCCGACGGGTTCCGCAATTTGCGTAAATCCTTGTTCTTTATCTTCGAAAATAACGCCACACGTTTTAGTATTTTTATAAGCATTATAGATATATTCGGCAGCAAAGTGGTTTTTAATGACTTTATCTTCCACAATCCCCATACCCGTTTCTTTAACGGCCAACTGCGCCAACGGAATCCGTTGCGATGAGGCAGCCAAAGCGGCGGCTTTAAAAATTTTATCTACTTGTTCTTGCGAAAAGCGAGCGTATGCTTCCTGTGCCTTTTTGACGCGTGCAACAAGGGCATCAACCGTTTGCTTTTGTTCTTCGGTAATTTCAGCCATAAGTCCTCCATAATAAGTTGTTAATAATAGAATTTTTTTGCGGTCAGGAATTATTATATATATTTCCCGAAAATAAGCAAGATTTTTTGCGATATTGACAATGCTTTTTTGAAAACAATCTCATTTTATTATAAAAATATGAACTTTTTGTGACAATAAAAAAGAAGCCTTGTTTTAAAAGGCTTCTTTTGTGTTTGAAGCAAATACCTGTTGTATGTTTCTGGTTAAGGATGATTGGGCTAAATTACTTTCCGCCCCTCCTTATCAATGCTTTTTTATTTGCTCACAATAACCATGGCTTCGCGTAATACTCTATCACCGCCGATGGTATAACCTGTTTGAAGTTCTTGGAGAACTGTGCCCGGTTCTTTATCGGCATCTTCCACTTCTTGTATTACTTTATGATAATTGGGATCAAAAACCAAACCGACGGTATCCATTTTTTTAATTTGGTGATGCTCAAAAACGGTTTGAAGTTGTTTTTGCGTCATTTCAACACCTTTGAGCAAATTAACTAAAAACGGTTCACAGGCTTTTCCCTCATTGTGTTCCTTTTCAATTTCTTTTTGTGCGCAATCAATGGCGCCTGCCAAATAGTCGGCAACGGGCAATAAATCTTTGGCAAAAGAGGCGTTGGCATACCGATGAGCCTTTTCAATATCAATTTGCGTGCGTTTGCGTAAATTTTCCATCTCGGCTTGCGAGCGCATGGCCACATCTTTCCACCGAGCAACTTCCGCTTCCAACTCCGCAGAATCTTGTGGGCTTGCTTGTGCCGACAAGGTATCTTGTTGCGTTTCATTTTCGCTACCGTTTGTTGCGGTTTCATCTGTTAATTCTTCGTTTATCGAATCTGCCATAATGTTATCGCTTTGTTCTACTGCATGTTGTAATTTTTCATTTAAATCCATTGGCTTTTTGTTATGATGTTTATGACTCATTTCTTTTTCCTCACATTTTTAATACCAGCATTCAGAATATGTTTATATGTAGAATGATTTGAGGCGAAAATCAAGAGGCAAAACGGAAATTTTAACGGATTTCGGAATTGTTATTCTATTTTTCTGCCGAATGTTTGGATAAAAAATACTTGCAATTAAATGAAAAAAAAGATACAATACAACATTCTTAAAGTTTAAGGAGTTATAAAATGGCAAGACCGTCAGGAAGATCGGCTGATGAACTCAGACCCGTGAAAATGGAAATCAATGTGAATAAATACGCCGAAGGCTCATGTTTGATAACATGCGGTGATACGAAAGTGATGTGCACGGCAACCGTTGAAGAAAAGGTGCCGACGTGGCTTAAAAATTCCGGACAGGGTTGGGTTACGGCGGAATACGGTATGTTGCCAAGGGCAACGGGAACGCGAACCGATCGCGAATCAAAAAAGGGTCAAAGCGGACGGACGCAGGAAATTCAGCGCCTTATCGGGCGGGCATTGCGCGCCGGTATTCGGTTGCAGGCGATTGACGGGTTTTGTATTAAAATTGATTGCGATGTGATTCAAGCCGACGGCGGAACACGTACGGCCTCCGTTACGGGCGGTTTTGTGGCCTTATATTTGGCCTGCCGTAAATTGGTGGCACAAGGCAAATTAAAAGAAATGCCGATTACGCAAATGATTGCAGCCGTTTCGTGCGGTGTTTACGGCGGTATTCCCGTTTTGGATTTAGACTATATTGAAGATTCAAATGCCGGCACGGATTCCAATTTTGTGATGACGGATAAAGAAACATTAATTGAAATTCAAGGAACGGCAGAACACGGCGCATTTACGCCGGCGGAATTTCAACAGTTGATAATGTTGGCGCAAAAAGGAATCCGCGAGTTGATTCAAAAGCAAAAAGAAGTATTGTCCCTTTAAATAAATAACGCTGAAATGAAACAAAGAGGAAAAAATGCAAAAAGTGATTGTATTGGCAACCCATAATCCCCATAAATTGCAAGAGGCGCGTGCGATTTTATCGCCCATCGGATTTGAAGTGTTAGGCGGGAATGATTGCCATTTGCCGGATGTGGAAGAAACGGGGCTTACGTTTGAAGATAATGCCAAATTAAAAGCCGTTGCCGGCTTTAAAGCGCTGGGGAAACCCGTTATGGCAGATGATTCGGGTATTTGTATTGAGGCGCTGGACGGTATGCCGGGTGTTTGTTCGGCGCGGTATGCAACGAAAAACGGCGGTTATCCGGCCGTCTTTGATGTGCTTAACAAAGAATTGGGGGATAATCCGAACCGAAATGCACACTATACCTGCGTGATTGCCTTGGCAGTCAGTGAAACGGAAGTTTATACGTTTACGGGGAATATGTATGGCACGTTGGCGCATTTTCCGTCGGGTACGGGTGGATTCGGGTATGACCCGATTTTTATTCCGGAGGGAATGGAAACAACGCTCGGGCATATCCCCGCAGAAATCAAGAATAAAATTTCGCACCGCAGTAAGGCGTTGAAACAAGTTTATGATTTTTTAAAGACGCACGGAGAAAATATATTCGGAGAGAATCAATGAGCCGTAAAACCAAAAGAAATCAACAATCATTTTCTGCCAATCCGGCGCAAGAATCACTTGCATCCGGTGCGTCATTAGCGCGTATTTTACCACAGGCACACAGCCAAAAAAGCAGAATGATTTACATTTTAATGGCATTATTATTACCCGGACTCGGCGTGCATAATTTTTATGCCGGATACACGCGCAACGGTTTGATACAACTTTTTTGCGCGTTTCCCGGCATTTTCTTGATTTTTCCGTTTTTAATCAGCGTAGTATGGACATGGGTTGAAATTTTCACCATCACGAAAGATGCCACGGGGCTACCGTTTCAACGCTGATTGATTGGTTACTTATTTGTTATTTATTTATTTTTGGGATTTGTTGAGCTATTTATGATTGCTTGATGTAAAGAAACAAGCAGTGGCTATGGCTCCTGTTTGGGATTTTGGGTTTCTTGCTTGTATATAGCGCTGATAGCTATCTGTTTTTATGTTGAAAATGAATAAGCAAAATCCCGAATATGCCATGTGCTGATTTGGTAGATTGAGCGCTTTGACGATGCAAAATCCGAATATCGCGCTAAAATACAATGTGTCGTATTTCGTTTAAATAAGGAATATGCGCGAGCTAATACGTTATATGCACGAAATAAAGACCTTGCGCCGGGGCTGTTTGTCCGCCCGCACGGCGATCCTTGGCGTCCAAAGCGGTTTGCAAATCCGCTTTATCCCATTTCCCGCACCCGACGTTAACAAGCGTTCCGACGATATTACGCACTTGATGATGTAAAAAGGAACGGGCTTTAATCGTCATTTCAATATGGTTATCATTTGTGCGAATCAGTTGGATATAATTGAGTGTTTTTATCGGCGACTTTGCTTGACACTCCGATGCGCGGAATGTGGAAAAATCGTGCTTGCCGACGAGGATTTGCGCGGCCTCATTCATCTTATTAACATCCAGCGGATATTTATACCACCAGACGCGATTGACTTCCAATGCCGGCGGATAGGGTGTATTCAATATCCGATACAGATAAGTGCGCTCTTTGGCATCAAACCGCGCATGAAATGTATCGCTCACTTGTTCAACTTGATGAATGCTGACAGGATACGGGCGCACAAGCGCATTTAACGATTCGCGTAGACGAAAGCAATCAATTTGTGTTGCCGTATCAAAATGTGCCACTTGTCCCAAAGCATGAACGCCCGTATCCGTCCGCCCGGAACCGAAAAGCGGTGTTTCGGCACGCAATGCCGTTTTGAGGGCATTTTCCAAGACTTCCTGAACGGAAATCCCGTCTTTTTGACGTTGCCAACCCACAAACGGCGTGCCGTCATATTCAATCAATAATTTATACCGCAAATCGCTCTCCTTGTTTCAATGAAGAGCCTAACATAAATTCTTCCGCCGTCATGGCGCGTTTGCCTTCTCGTTGGAGTTTGCGAATGCGCAAAACCGTATGGTCTCCGCAGGCTACGGATAGGGTATCATCAATAAGTGTCCCTGCCGGTAATGAAGTTGTTGCTTTCGATACGTCGGCCTCGTAAATTTTAATGCGTTCGCCGTTTAATGTGGTGTAGGCAACGGGAAACGGATTAAATGCCATAATGTTGCGCTTAATTTGAATGGCTGGGAGAGACCAATCAATCAATGCTTCTTCTTTTTGGATTTTTTCGGCATACGTGACGCCTTCCGTGGGTTGCTTTTGCGGTGTCGGCAAATCGGCCAGTGCTTTGATAATTAACTCGGCGCCGATAGAAGCCAATGAATCATGCAACATTTGCGCGGTGGTATCCGGTGTAATGGCGCAAGCGCCTTTTAGCAACATATCCCCCGTATCCAACCCGACATCCATTTTCATAATCGTAACGCCCGACTCCGCATCACCGGCCTGAATGGCGCGTTGAATCGGCGCGGCACCACGCCAACGCGGTAATAAGGAGGCATGCACGTTAATACATCCCAACTTCGGCGCTTCTAACACAGGTTGCGGTAAAATCAATCCGTAGGCGCATACAACAGCCACATCCGCATTGAGCGACGCAAATTCGGCTTGTGCATCTGGCTTGCGTAAAGAAACGGGTGTGCGAACGGGAATGCCGAGCCGTTCGGCCGTTTGTTGAACGGGAGAGGGATTGACTTTATGCCCGCGTCCCGATGGCCTCGGCGGTTGCGTGTAAACGCAAATGACGTGATGATGTTGTGCCAAGGCTTCTAATACCGGCACGGAAAATTCGGGCGTCCCCATAAAAATAATGTTCATTGCACTATATCCTTTTTCTTCATTCATTTATTCTTTCGGCGTTTCAATCATCATAAACTTAAACGGTTGATAATCGGCGCGCACCCGAATTCGGTTTATTTTATCTTAACGCAATCGCTTTCTCAACTCAAATACTTATCTCAACCCAATCGCTTTCTCAACCCAACTACTTAATCTCAACCCAACCGCTTATCTCAATTCAATCGCCACTTCTCAAACTCTGAATGCCGTCAATAAAAGACGTTTGCAAAATGCACCGCGACGGTTAATTGCACTGCGTTTTGCAAACAAACCGATTTCGGCAACGCAGGAAAGCAAAGTTATTCCCCGCTTTCTTCCGCTTCACGCCGTCGCCGTTTTTCAAGATGCTTGACCAATCGACTGCGTTTCAGCGGTGAGAGATGATCAATAAATAAAATCCCGTCCAGATGTTCTAATTCATGTTGCACGCAAATTGCCAACAATCCGGTTGCTTTGCGTTCGCGCACTTTTCCCGTTTCATCCGTGTATTGAACAACTACCCATTCGTATCGCTCCACATCGGCATATTCCCGCGGAATGGATAAGCATCCTTCATTATGCAAAACCATATCGGGAGATTTTTCAATAATAACGGGATTTACCATCTTAATCGGATCGGGCTTTTCATCTTCGCCGGCGCAATCCATCACCACGAGCCGTTTTAATTCGCCGACTTGATTGCCGGCTAATCCGACGCCGTTCGTGGCATACATTGTTTCCAGCATATCACTTAATAATTGTTGTATTTCAGGGGTGACCGCTTCAACCGGTTCGGCTTTTTGGCGTAAAACGGTATGCGGTATTTCAAAAATTTTTAATTGTGCCATTTTTCCTTTCCTTTTTTGTTTTTTTCATTATATACTGTTTTTATCGTTTTGGAAAGGAGTTTTTTTATGATACGTTTATTTGTCGGTATTGATTTGCCCGAAGAAATAAAAGACGAGTTATATGCGTTGCGGGGCGGGCTGTTTGGGGCTCAATGGCACACAAAAGAACGGTTGAATTTAAATTTGAGGTTTGTGGGCAATGTGGAAGAACCGGTTGCCGAGGAAGTATTAAAAGAGTTGCGGTATGTTCGCTTTCCCGCATTTCACATGGCGTTTAAAGAAATCGGTTATTTTGCTTACGGTGATCAGCCCCACCATATTTGGACAGGGGTGGACACACCGCATATTATCAGCGAATTGCAAGAAAAAATTGATCGTGCCGTTATCAGTGCCGGTGCGGGAAATGCCGATAAGTTTAAATTTGTGCCACATGTTTCACTTGCCAAATTGCAAGGCACAACAATGGATGAAGTATTTGAATATATCAAGCGGAATAATTTATTTCGCTCTAAACCGTTTTTAGTGGATTCGTTTTGTTTGTTCGCCAGTCATGCACGCGAAAACGGAGAAGGGAAATATTATACCGTTGAAGAAACGTATCCGCTCAGTTTGGTTTAAATCGTTTGAGCAAGCGATGCCGTCGATGCGCGTATTCGGAAAAGCATAATAAAATACTCATTAAAAAGCCCGAAGCAAACAATGTGTTCCCGATATAGGGAATCAGATAGATGAACATGGCATTATGCCCGATTAACAATAAGCAGATTACCCAAGAAAGTGAAAATGTATCTTTTTTGGGAGAGATATGGTAGTAAATGCATCTTAATTGCAGAAGAGCGCAGGCACCTAAAAATAATGATACCCCGCCGATATAAATAACGGGAGAAAGCAATACGGTCATATACAGTGTATTGAGTTGTATTATTGAGATAATGTCCGTTATCAGCAAAGATAAAATCGGAAAGAAAAAACAAATTAAATAGGCGTAAAATTTTTCATGAACGGGTAAGTATTCCACATGTTTGCGCAAACAATGCCGAAATAAAGAGGCAAATAATACCACCAACAATCCCCCGATACCGCCATACATACATTCCATACCCCATGAAATGCGCCCTAAAATAATGAAATAAACGGCATAGAGAAAAATAAACGTCAGCGGTGAATCCTTGATTTTGTCGGGTGCTTTTGCGTGTAAATATTGTTGTCTGCGGAAAAAGAAATTAGCAAGCAAGGCCGATAATGCCGGTATCCAAACCGTGCTCCAAAAAACAGGAATGATTTGTGATAAAATAAAGTGCCCGTTGCGTTGATAGGTATCCAGCAAATAGGTTAATGACATCATATAAAAAGGCGGACATAGCGTATAAACGCAGAGTAAAATAAAATGACGTATTTTGTCCGCATAAATCAGTTTCATTTTTCTATCCCAACATTTTTGTAAATGAAATAACACGCCCGAGCACTTGAACCAAACGATAGTCTTCCGCCGTAATCGGTAAATATTTCGGATTATCCGAGAGGATACGAACGGAATTATCCAACGGATTGATTTGAACTCTTTTAACAACCAGTTTTTCACCGATGGAAAACAGATAAATCCCATCTCCGACGGGGGATTGACAGGATATATCTACCCATACAAAGTCCCCGTTATTGATGGTAGGTTCCATACTGTCCCCAACCACTTTTAAAATTTTTATTAATTCGGGGCGCGCAGTTGTTATTTCGCGGAAGGCTTGAACCGACATTAGGTGTTGCCCGATAACATGTGTTTTAAAATTACAATGACCGTCGCCACAACAAGCAATGGCATCTATCACTTCCAAAACAACGTTTTCGCCGGATTCGGATTCATTTTGATGTCCGCATAAAAGCCATTGCCAATCAATCCGAAGAATTTTGCCGTAAGCAACGGCCTCTTTTTCACTTAAAGAACGCTCTCCGTTTTCTTGCTTTTGATATTTTGCGTAAGAAAATGCGCGCCCGTTTTGCCCGTATTTTTGATAAAACTCCCATGCATTGCAACAACCGAGTTTTTTGCGCGCGAAAATCAGCCTTTCGGCTTGCGTAAAGATGTTATCGGGTAGGGCGGTGTGCATCATTTTCTTCCTTGTTTGTTATTCTTCCTTTTCCCCCTTATAAGCCAATTTTTACCCTTATTAGGCAAGGGTCTTTATAGATACGTTGCTTTATAAGTGAAATAAAAATATAGGTAGTATAAAAGAGTTTAGTTTTTTTGTCAAATTAAATTTGAACTGATGAGTGTTTTGTGATTATTTGTGTGCATTTTAAGATTCTGGGCAAAAAGAGCGAGATGAAATGACTTTCTGCCCGAATAGCAATATATTTTTTTACTTGACAATCGGTATGATTTGCCGAAAATAAATTTGTTTAATGACTAAACGGAGGGACAATGGGACAACTTGTAAACAAAACAGCTTTGATTTTGGGCGTAGCATTGTATACGGCCACATCTTTTGCGGCAGATATTTCTTTGCCGACACCGCAAACAAGCGGAGGTATGCCGTTGATGGACGTTATCAGTGCGCGTCGTTCGGAGCGGACATTTTCTCCGAGAGAATTGGATTTGCAAACCGTTTCAAATATATTGTGGAGCGCTTACGGTATTTCATCGCCCGATGGTAAACGCACAATACCAACGGCGCGCAATCTGCAAAATCTGCGTGTTTATGCTTTGACACCGAAAGGGGCTTTTCTTTACGATGCGACAGGGAATAAACTGGTGGAAGTAACCAATAAAGATTTGCGCCCGTTGTTGGCTGAAAAGCAAGCTTATGCCGGTGTTGCGCCGTTGACATTGATATTCGTGGGTGATGGCGGTAAATATGACGGTATGCACGCCGGCTCCGCTTATCAAAATGCGGCTTTGTATTGCGTTTCGGCAGGATTAAATCAAGTGGTGCGCGGATTGGTAGATAATGAGGCGTTGGCCAAGGAATTGCGGTTGGATAATTCGCAGGCTGTCATCGTTTCGCTCACAATCGGACGAAAACCTGACTGATGACTCTTGCAAGGTATTCGTTTTTAATTGCCTTAACAATGTAAAAAAAACGGGTATTTTTTTGTAATTTTCGGTGATTTGATAAATAAATTCGCAATTTTCTTTTTTTGCGAGGGGATATTTTTTACTTGCATTTAGAAAGAAAAAAATATATAATCCGCCTAACTATTCATTATTTTGAAGATGTGAGGAGAAGTCAGGATGGCAAAAGAAGAAGTTTTGCAATTTACGGGAACCGTGACGGAAGCACTGCCGAATGCAACTTTTCGCGTAACGTTGGAAAACGGTCACGAAATCATTGCGCACACTTCGGGAAAAATGCGTAAATTTCGGATTCGCGTGATGGTGGGCGATAAAGTTGAAATTGAAATGACGCCGTATGATTTATCAAAAGGGCGTATTGCATTCCGTCATAAAGCATAAAATCGGCAACTGCGTGAAGAAACGGCGCGCATTTTGTTGCCCATAAACAAAAGGGAGGCGTTCGGTGTATACACAGTTAGGCATTTTATTATCGGTCGGCGTTTTATTTTTGGCGAGTGTCGGCGGTTTTTTGATACCGTTTTTGCGTAAAAGAACGCAAGAGGTTTCGTTATTACCGTTCTCATGGGGTTGTGCCATTTTATTTACGGTGGCTTTGCTATTGCAACAGGGTGTTTCCTTGTGGTTCGGTGTTTCGACGCTTTTTCCGAAGGAGTGGGCCGTTTTCTTTTTAATGTTGGCAGGTCTTGCGGGAATGCCGATGTTATTGGGCAAATCGTTGGTTAAACAATCTGCTTGTTTATTTGCTTTGTGTTTTATGGCGCTTTTTATATTGCCGAGTCCATTGTTTGGTTTGACGGCTTGGTGGAGCGATGCGCTCGTGCGCGTTATGCTTGCCGGAGTATGGACGTTTTTTATTCTTCTTTTCACGGAAACAGATCGGGTGCCGATGGAAAGTTATATATTGAGTATGGCTTTCTTTTTGCTTTTTTTGCTGATGTCCATCGGTATATTCGGTATTTTTCCCGTCGGGTTATTTTCATTTTTTGCAACGGTTTTAACGTTAATTCTCGTTTCATTGATTTTATATAAAAAAGTCGGTTTTTTCTGGATGGGATTCCCGATGATTTTTGCGGTTATGTTTATTGCGGGTTATTTCTTTATACGGTTGGCCGTGATGCCGAACGGGGCGTATGTGTTGATTATGTTGGGGTATCCGATTATGGAAGGAGTGATTGCGGGTGCATTGAATTTATATCGGTATCGGCAATTGTTTCCGTTGCAAGTGCCATTTTTAACCGAGCGGGCATTCAGTTTACAATTATCGGTTAAAAAAGTTTTTCAAAAGGTTTTTTATGCTATTTTGTTGACGGGTATTATCGGTATGCTGGGAATGCAAAGTTCCATGCAGTATTTCGGCGTCAGTTTAGCGATGGCTGTTATTATCTTATATGGTTTGTTTATCGGATTTACGCGTAATCCCACGAAAGTTTCTTTTAAAAATTTAGGTAAAGATGCTCAAAACGGCTGGCGAACACTTATGCAGGAAATCAAAACATTTCCCTTGAAACAAGCGCAACAGAAGGAAATGCCCTCTGCTTTGCAAACTGCGCCCGATGAAGTGACTTCTCAATCCGAACAAAGCGGTTATGGTGTTGCTTCGGGTAAAAAAGTGAGTGCGGAATCTTCCGAGCGAGCAGGTGAACAATCTGCAAGCGCTTTTGTTGCGCCATCAAAGAAAACGGTTGTGAAGCATTCAAAATCGGCACGTTCTGCGCAAAAGAAGCCTGCCCAAATAAAACAAAGCAAAAAACAAATAACAAAAAACCACCCATTGCGGGCGACGAAAAAAGCAAAATAGTATCGGTGAGGCATAGAAAAACAATTTATCCGATATTATGAGGATGAAAAGATGATACCAATGTATGAAAAGCCCGAATTGACGGGCGATGCGGGATTTAAATTGAAATCGGCGTTTCAGCCGGCAGGAGATCAACCCGAAGCCATTCGGGAGTTGGTGGCGGGATTGCGCGCCGAAAAGAAAAATCAAGTGTTGCTCGGCATTACGGGTTCGGGTAAAACGTTTACCATGGCGCATATTATTAACGAAATGCAACGTCCGGCCTTGATTTTGGCGCATAATAAAACACTGGCGGCACAACTATATGCCGAAATGAAAACTTTTTTCCCCGAAAATGCTGTTGAATATTTTGTTTCGTATTACGATTATTACCAACCCGAAGCATATATTCCGCGAACGGATACGTATATTGAAAAAGATTCGGCCATCAACGAACAGATAGATAGATTACGGCATGCGGCAACGCGTCATATTCTGGAACGGCGAGACGTGATTATTGTTTCTTCCGTTTCGTGTATTTACGGCTTAGGCTCGGCGGAATCATATTCATCTATGGCGTTTTCGTTGCGCAAAGGGGAAGAAGTTGATCCGCGGGATATTGTGCGTCAGTTGGTGGAGTTGCAGTATAAACGAAATGATATTGCTTTTGAACGGGGCAATTTTCGGTTGAACGGTGATGTGTTGGATATTTTCCCCTCACACTATGATGATTTGGCATGGCGGTTGATGTTTTTCGGGGATGAGATTGAATCCATATTTGAATTTGACCCGTTAACGGGGAAAAAGAAATTAGAATTGCCTGAAATAACGGTTTTCCCTGCCAGTCACTATGTGACACCGCGTCCCGCTCTCTCGCAGGCGATTAAGACTATTCGGGCAGAGTTAAAAGACAGATTGGCTTTTTTTGAATCGGAGGGAAAAGTTTTAGAAGCCCAGCGGTTAGCCTCGCGCACGCGGTATGATTTGGAAATGTTGGAAGCCACAGGCTCATGTAAGGGAATTGAAAACTATTCGCGCCACTTGACGGGACGTAAGGCCGGTGAAGCCCCGCCGACATTATTTGAGTATCTGCCGAATGATGCGATTGTGTTTGTAGATGAAAGCCACGTCACAATTCCGCAGTTGGGCGCTATGTATCGGGGCGATTTTGCGCGAAAAAGCACGTTATCGGAGTATGGGTTTCGGTTGCCGAGTTGTAAAGATAACCGTCCGCTGAAATTTGAAGAGTGGAATAAAATGAGGCCGAAAACAATCTTTGTGTCGGCCACACCGGGACCGTTTGAATTAGAACAGACAAAAGGCGTCTTTACGGAACAAATTATTCGCCCGACCGGATTACTGGATCCCGAATGTATTATTCGCCCCGTTGCGGGGCAGGTGGAAGACTTGATGGCGGAGTGTCGTGAGGTATCGCAACACGGCGGACGGGTGCTCGTAACAACGCTGACGAAGAAAATGGCGGAAGATTTAACGGAGTATTTATCGGAAAACGGAATAAAAGTTCGATATTTGCATTCGGATATTGATACCTTGGAGCGAATCCAGATTTTGCGGGATTTGCGGTTAGGCACATTTGAGGTTTTAGTTGGGATTAACCTGCTACGCGAGGGGTTAGATATTCCGGAAGTGGAGTTGGTAGCCATTTTAGACGCGGATAAAGAGGGCTTTTTGCGTTCGGCAACCTCACTCATTCAAACAATCGGACGGGCAGCTCGGAATGTGAACGGACGCGTGATTTTGTATGCCGATAAGATGACAAAGTCCATAGAAACGGCTGTTGGCGAAACGAATCGCAGACGGGCCAAGCAAATGGCGTTTAATGCCGAGCATCATATCCAACCGAAAGGCATAGAAAAAGCGGTGCCTGATTTGATTCGTGACTTTAATGATTTAGTGGGTGGTAATCAAAGTGAGGCAACGGCGCAAACGGAAGTAGAAGTGATTGAAAATCTGCCTGATATTATTGAAAAGTTGCGTAAGCAAATGCTGAAAGCGGCCGATGATTTGAATTTTGAAGAAGCTGCCAAATTGCGTGACAGGATACAGAAATTGGAAGAAATGTCGCTAACGGATATGGCATAAAAACAGGGTGTATTTGTCAGGCGCAAGAATGTCGGTTTCAAGTAAACGGGAGGCAAACGCAAGGGCTATGCGGAGCAGAGCGGAAAGAGCAGGAAGTCAGGGGATAATAAATCAGAAAACAAGATAATAAAGCGGAAAGCAAAAGTAGAAACGGGAGTTAAAGAGATGATAAAAGTAGGATTGATTGTGGCAGGTGCGGTAGCCGTATATGCTGTTTTTGTGGGCATTTTGTATGTGACACAAGATTCATTTTTATATCATCCCATGCAACGCGGTTCCGAAACGGCAGAATTAACCGCTCTGTTTCCCGAGATGAAAGAAGTTTCTTATTTTTTGCCGAGCGGAGAAAAGTTATACGCTTGGTATCGTCCTGCCAAAAAAGGGAAGAAAACGGTGATATACTTTCACGGGAATGCTTATAATGTTGAACATCACGGTTTGCGTCAGCCGGTGAAAATGCTTTATGAGAAAGGCTACGGCATTTTGTTGCCCGAATATCGGGGATATGGCGATTTAAAAGGGAAACCCTCGCAATCATCCATGGAAGAAGATGCCGAAACAGCCGTTAAGTATTTGAACGGACAAGGTATTCGGAATAAAGATATTGTGTTATACGGGCATTCCATGGGAACCTATTTATCGGTTTACACGTCGGCCAAGCGTGGGCGAGAGGAAGCGTTTGCGGGTGTTGTGTTGGAAGCCCCGTTTTATTCGGCAGAATCGGTCGGTGAGCGATATTTTTACAATCTGGTTCCCGTAAAGCAACTGCTGAAAAATAAATATCCCTCGTATCGGTATATTGGGGAAATTAACACGCGCTTGATGATTGCGCACGGCAAGAAAGACAAAATTGTCCCGTTTGAAGAGGGTTGGCAATTATATAATGAGGCATCTGAACCGAAAACCTTTTTTGCAACGGAAAAAGCGGGGCATAATAATTTATCGGACTACGGATTTGCCGATGCAATGGCAGATTGGTTGGCGGGGAAATAGTTTATTGTTCGGTCGGAATCGAATCGGGTGCCACCAGTAAAATCAGCTGATTGAGCATTAAAAAACCACTCTCTGTCGGATAAAATAAATTATCGGACACATAGCCCCACCCATTTTCGCAGGCCTTTTGAATCCCGCTTTGAGCCAGTTGAGAGCACGGAAACCCGCTGTTTTTTAAGCGGAGTCCCATGATGACGCGTTCTTGTGCCGTTTCAAGCGGTGTTAATTTCGTTAATGACGGCCCTTTGGCGAGCCAATCGGCAGGTGCGCGCGGATTAACGGTTTCAAATCCGGCGATTCGTCCTTGGGCGGCGGGGCCCAGTCCCAAGTAATCCGCATAGTGCCAATATGTTAAATTATGGCGACACTCAAACCCAGCACGGGCATAGTTTGAAATTTCATAATCGGGAACGTGATGTGTGCGCATCAGTTCATTTGTCAACTCATAAAGCGCAACGGCTGTTTCTTCGGTAGCGGAGAAAATACCTTTTTTCGCAAAAACGGTATTTTCTTCAATGGTTAATTGATAAAGAGAGTAGTGTGGCAGATTTAAGGCTAACGCTTCTTTTAATTCTTTTTCCCAATCTGAAAGTGTTTGATTCGGACGCGCATAAATTAAGTCAATATTCAAATTATCAAACACGTTTTGCGCTTCATGAACGCAGTCAAGCGCGCGGGCAAGTGAATGTCGGCGACCGAGAAAACGCAAATCCGATTCGTTCAGGGCTTGCACGCCGATAGATAGCCGATTAACGCCCGCTTGTTTAAAATCGCGCATTTTTTCTTGTGTGACGGCATCGGGATTGGCTTCCAGCGAAATTTCAATATCGGGAGCAAAAGAAAAATTTTTTTGAAGCAACGTCATAAAAGAGTCAAAAAACAAAATCGGCATTAAAGAAGGCGTGCCACCGCCGAAATAGAGACTTGTTATCAAGGGCGGATGGGGCATCTTTTCTTTAAAAATCAAAATATCGCGCTCATAGCCTTTGAGTAAGGCATCATAATCGGGATTTTTGCATACACGGCTTGCAAAATCGCAATACGGACATTTTGAAAGACAATACGGCCAATGAACATAAATACCGCATAACGGACGAAAGAAAGCCTGCATAACACCCCTTGACATTTCATTTAAAACACGCTAGGATAAAAAACCTAGGTTCAATTTAGTATTTATATAACAGGAAAGAAAAAGAAAATGCAAATATTAATTTCCGGACAACAAATCAATTTAGGTGATAACTTCCGTGTCTATGCCGAGGGGGCATTAGATGCGGCAGTATCCAAGTATTTTGATGAAGCCGTCAGCGCTGATGTGAAGGTCACGAAAGATGGCTCCGATATTAAAACGGAAGTAACGGTTCACCCGAAAACGGGCGCGCTCATTCGTTCATCGGCCACATCGGCAGATGCGTATGCGTCGTTAGACGGAGCCGTTTCGCGGATTGCGCGTCAATTACGCAAGTATAAGAACAAGATTGTGGATCACAAAGCACCGGTTGTGGAAATGGTGGATATGTCGGTTATTGAAACGCCGGCGGAAGTGGAAGAGGTGGCAGATGCCCCGATTATCATTGCCGAAATGCAAACGCAATTACCGGTATGCACAGTCAGTGAAGCCGTGATGAAGATGGATTTGGAAGGCTTGCCGGCATTGATGTTTAAGAATACGGCACACGGCGGATTAAATATGGTCTATCGCCGTGCGGACGGACATATCGGCTGGGTAGATCCGAAAAACAAATAGGTCGTTATATGAAAATTTGTGATATATTGGCAAAGGAGTCAATCGTTCCTGATGTGACGGCTGACAGCAAGAAGCAAGTTTTAGAAAAACTGGCGGAGATTGCTGCACCGAAGACGGGGATTGACAGAAATGTGATATTAGATGCACTGACGGAGCGTGAACGGTTAGGCACAACGGGTGTCGGCCATGGTGTAGCCTTACCGCATACGCGCCTTATCGGAATGGATAAGATTTTCTGTGCATTTATTAAAGTGAGTCCGGTTGATTTTGAGGCCGTTGACGGGAAATTAGTTGATTTAGTATTCCTGTTGCTCGTGCCGGAAGATGCGGGTGCCGATCATTTGAAAGCATTATCGCGGTTATCGCGTTTATTGCGGGATGAAGAAATCGCCACACGTTTACGCAAAGCAACAACGGTGGATGAATTATATCAAATTATCACGTCTAACGATCAAGACGACGAATAATTTCGTATAAAAAGCCTCTTTGATTCAATGAATCGGGGAGGCTTTTTGTATTTATAAGACAGTCTAAACGGGAGACAATGCTGAAACGAATTGAATTATACACGGATGGCGCCTGTTCGGGAAATCCCGGGCCGGGCGGTTGGGGTTATCTGTTGCGCTATAAAGAAGCCGTTAAAGAAAACTACGGTGGCAGTGCGCAAACAACGAATAATCAAATGGAATTAACGGCCGTTATAGAGGGATTAAAGGCTGTTAAAGAGCCGTGTCAAATTGATTTATATACCGATAGCAAATATGTATTGGAGGGGTGCGAAAAGTGGCTTTCGGGCTGGAAAAAGAATCATTGGAAAAAGGCGGATAAAAAGCCCGTTTTAAATCAAGCGTTATGGCAGGAGCTGGATAGTCAATTGAGCCGACATCAAATTACATGGCATTGGGTGAAAGGTCATGCAGGGCATCCCGAAAATGAGCGCGTAGATTCATTGGCGTGTATGGGGCGGGATTTATTCAATCCGCAAAAAGATAAATAGGAAGTTGGATTAGCGGGAAGTAGTAGCTATTTCTAAAATTGATAAACGACTCGTATGAATTTCGTTCGCATTGTCGGTTAAAACGGGGCATAAGGGGCGTTGTCGAGTGAAAAAAACGAAATTTTGCAAAAAAATGTATTATCTTGTTTATTTCTTATAACACACTGATTTTTATTTAAAAAATGTGAATAAAACGAATCTTTTGTCGCATTTTTTTCAAAAAAAGGCGCATGAAGTTCTTTTTTTTGCCAAAAAGAAGCGAATCGGGCAAAATTAAATTTTTTTAATGTATTCAATTTGTTATATTAAAAATTATATAAAAATAGGCAGTTTGTAAAGGGTATGAAATTAACTTTTTTGAAGAGGAAAATTTACCAATTTTTAAATTATTTTGTATAGTAATTTGATTTATAAGGATAAAAAAATAATTGACGTCTGCGTATAAATATGATATTCTGAGCGCTAGATAAACTTTAATACGGAGGCAACAGTGAGTGCGCAAGAGTCTTTAAGTATTATCTTAAACCAACCGGGTTTCCCGCGAGCGAGGCCATTATCAAGTGATTCAAAAGCGGGGATAACGGAAGAACGAGCGACGGAGCTGATTAACTATCAGCGGAATCTTGAGGAATTGCGAAACACGCTGAGTCAAGTAGATTCACTGTTAGCCGAGCCACCGACGCCGGAGATAGCGGCAAAATGTGCCTCATTACTGGGATATGTAGCAGCGATAGATTTACCGCAAGAAGTCAAGAATCAGGAAGCGGGACGATATCCGCCACAAGTGCAAGAGCAAGTGCATAGAGCGTTGGAAACGCAAGGGACGAGCACAACACGTTCAGCGGAAGCGGCGACATACGGGACGGCGATAATGCAACGAGTAGCGGAGGAAGCGCAAGTTCGGATACAATTAGAAGCGAAAGCGGCGTATGAGGAGAGTCGCAAGGTATACGAGCAACAGATGCAAGCGATTGAGAATGAAATTGGTAGACTTGATGCAGAATTTTTGTCTTCCCCTTATTCCCCTGAAAGAGCAGCAGAGTACTTGCATCGCAAACAGGTATGGCTTGATGAAAGAAGGAAACATGCTGATAAATATTGCTCAGATACTGTTTCAAATTATCCTAGTCTGTCACCGGAAGACAAGGCTAAGGTTAGAGAGGATTTGAAAGAACAAGAGAGACAAATAGAAAAGCATATAAAAGAAAAAGAAGATTATTTGAGATATTTGAATGAGCTAATGGCAAGGACGACGGATCCTGAAGAATGTCGAAAAATTCAGTTAGCTATAAATACAACTCACGCAGATATGCAAGGATTACAAGAGATTATAGGCGGCTTTCAACGAACGCAAGCCAGGTTGGATCTGATAGACAAGCTGGTTAATGTTGGTCAACAAGAGGCGATGGATGACATTAAGAATAACATTAATGATGATAGTAGAATAATGCCAGATAAAGGCATTTCTGAAAAAGGAGTAAGAAATCCATCTCAACAACGTACACCTTTAGCGAAACAAGAGAATGATGAGAATGTTAATAGGGCGGTGTGCTCCCAATATGCGAGTGAACATGTGAGTGGAGGTGATAGTGAAGAAATAAAGAGTGAGGATTCTGTTGAAATGGCTAAAACTTCTACGCATGTAAGCAATGGATTTGATGTATTAAATTTCTTTGATTCTAGAGAGCAAAGTAGTGTAGGAGGGTTGAGAGAAGAAGATCATTCTCAAAGCGTGCTAATGACAAGTCATAACGCTGAAGAAAGCAGTGTAATAGAACCCATACTTCAGCGTTCACCTATTATCCCCCAAGTGGATGAAGTTGTGGAAGGCACACCAGAAAAAAATGGAGTTGATAGTAATACAAGTGGTACCTTGAAGAATACGCTGGCTGGGAACTCTGTTTCAAATGATGATGATCAAGGAAAATTAATAATGCAGTATGTATTGCAAGAAAAATCTATGTTGAATGGATAAATAAATTCAAGTTCAAAAGGAGAAAATAAAAATGGCAAATAGAAAGAGTGCGGATGTTTCAAAAGTGTTGATGCCCGATGAGGTTAGTAAAATTTTTCACCGCACAGATGTCCTGTATAACTCACTGGTGAATGTGGAACGGAAAGCATGTGCGAGTACATTATATAATATGATTTCTGATTATTATAAAGATTTTAAAGAATTATATGAACATGGATATCGAGATAGTATTTTTGGTATGCGCGATGAGAAGAAGGCACAAAAAGCACTTAATGATATGAAAAAAATGGATAAAAGTTTTGTTGAGAAGCTTTGTGCAACAGAGGAGGGATATTGTGTTCTCGCTGAGATAGAGCGATTTGGTGTGAAAGTTGATTGGAATAGTGTGCCATTGACAGCAATTACAACAAAAAAGTGTATCAATTTTTTGGCAAAAAAAGGATATGATTTTGATGCAATGCGTTCTGTTAACGGTGTTGAAATAGATTTTACGGGATATAATTTAGCCAATCTTTATATGGCGGAAAAAAACACGATAAAATCATATGATGACTTACTGGCTCAGAAAAAGGAATATGATAAATATGAGGATAGTCTAAGAAAATATGCTATGGAATACAAGTCTCCAAAAACATCCCCTGAACGCAAAGAAGAAATTATGGGATATTTCAACTCCATTGTTCCGGAATTTAATAAAAAACAAAAAGAAATGCGAACAGGCTGTGATCGGGTTATGCGCCAAATGATCGGTTACTACGTTCATGCTGGATGCTTAGAAGCTGTTGCTGTGGACCATCAATATGTATCTCCTGAAAACATTAAGCGTATAGACCCGAAAAACTTATCATTGGGGATAGAGTATATGAATGGTCGATTGAATGCAGTTAAGCAAATCAGAGAAAAATTTAGTGCGACAGAACGGACGAGTACGAATGTTTCTTCTGATGATGGTTTAGCATTAATTGGTAGTTTGATACAGGGGAATGGTGTTTCAAGTTTATTAGCCAGTGCGGAAAGCCATGAGGCTGTCTACGCGAAAGAAGCAGAATCCGAGAAGTCGGGTATGAGCATGACGGAGCGATTGGCGCAACAAACCCAAGGCTCAACGCTTGAAAGTGCCGAAAATGCAATGGCGTTTGTCGGTAAAGATTCACAAACAAATGCTTAATCCGCAAGGATTAAGCATTTTCTATCTTTAAGAAATGAAAAGCAACATGGGGAGAGATAATTACAAACATTTTTATCCGCTTGAAACAGACTTAGAGAGAATTTAAGCCTGAGTTCAAGTCTATATATTGCGGGTTTATCGGTTAATCGATCCATGGGATAATTTTAAAAATTTTTAATTAAGTATAGGAGAAAATAAAGATGCCAAAAGTTCGTGAAGCAATAGATGTTTTAGATGTAAGCCCGGTTTATGGTGTTTCAACCGATATGATGAATTCGTGCGCAGATGAGGTGAAAAGTCCATCTAATGCGACCAGATTGTTGAATTATATTGGGGCATATTGTGAAAAGTTTAACAAGTGTTACAGGCTTGAATACTTAAAATATATGTATCAAACACCGAATCGTAAGAAAGAAAACGAGTCCTTGGAAAAAATGAAACAAATGGATAAGGAAGTGATTGAACAGCTTATGTCGGTTGATGAGGGATATAAACCTCTTGCTGTTGCTGAAAAAAACGGGGCGAAAATCGATTGGAATAAAGTTCCGTTGACAGCCATTCTTTCACCGGGCTATATCGACTTTTTGGTAAAAAAAGGTTATGATTTTGATGCAAAGCGCACTGTGAATGGTGTGAAGACAGATTTTACATCATTTAATCTGACGTTGATGAGTGTGTTTGAAAATCAGACTTATGAAAGATATGAGGACGTTGTTAAAGCAATTGAAGAGCATAATAGGATAGTTAGAAGTGGAAAGCCTTTGCTTCAAGAATATCGCTCGCCTGAAACAACCGAGAAAAGAAAACAAGAGATTTTGAAAGAAATGGATAAGTCGCAAAAAGCATTTGATGCTGTTTTGCAATCAATGCCGGCAAAATGTGATGCGGTCAACGAGTCAATGAATAGATATTATATCCATGCGGCTTTATTGGAGCATGCTATTATCACAAATCAATATGTATCGCCCGAGAATATCAAAAAGGTCAATCCGGATAAACTTTTAGAAAGTATCGGAGGGATGAATTACCGTCGAGAGAAAATGGAAAAGATAAACAAGGCGTTTAATTCAAAGCGAACGAGTAAAACAGACGAAAAAGAACAAGGATCGTTGATGACGGCAAGTGTTTATGGTTCAGAGGGTGTATTCGGAACATTAGCCAGTGCGGAAAGTCATGAGGCTGTTTACGCAAAAGAAGCAGAAGCCGAGAAGTCGGGTATGAGTATGACGGAGCGATTGGCGCAACAAACCCAAGGCTCAACGCTTGAAAGTGCTGAAAATGCAATGGCCTTTGTCGGTAAAGATTCGCAAACAAATGCTTAATCCCACCTTTTAATGATAATCCCTTTGGTGACACGACTTGCCAAAGGGATTTTTTTAATAATGTTTCCTTTTTTACGCATTTTTCTTTTTGCCTCCATTTTGACGACCTGTTTTGATAACTTTAAATAACTTTTGGATATTTTTTTTCTAAAAAATCAGCTTAAATTCTGAAAATATAAGTAATTATGAGTGCTTCTTTTTGCTCGGTTAGTGTCCGTTTTATAAAATAAGAAAAATTTATCAGAAAAATCATATAAATAGGTGGCCAAACTATTAATGCTTCCGATTCGTGAATTTTTTTATTTCTTTTTGTTTAAAATATTAACAAATAGTATACTCTGCGGGGGTATATTAGCTTTTTTGAAATTGAAGTGATTGCTAAAATAATGATAGATGACTTTTTTTGATAAAATAAGTGAAAAATAAGTGTTTTTTTTGAAAAAAATAATAAAAAGGCATTGCAAAACAAAATAAACTGCTTTATATTGAAACCTGGGTTTCGTGAATTCTATAAGGAGTCTATAAATGAAAAATCAAATTAATGAAGATAATATTCGGGTTGCCGCTTATTATATTTGGGAGCAAGCGGGTCGTCCGGAAGGTCAAGAAAAGGAATGTTGGATAAAGGCTTGCGAACAATTGTTTGCTGCCGGAGCCGAAAATAATTCAAAATGTTGCAAAAGCAGCTGTAAATCAAATACGGCTACCAAGTCAACAAAAGCGAAAAGTGCAAATGCTACTTCCTCCAAAACAGCAAAAGCATCTTCGGCTCAAAAAACAAAAAAATCTTTGGCATAATCCAAAGGGGGAGGCGTTCTTTGAACGTAAAGCGGGGCTTTAGCTCCGCTTTTTTTTGACAAAACTGCATTTATAAAAATTATTGACATATATTTATTTATCAGTTATACTCAATTATATTTTTAGATAAAAAGGAGTAGGCTGATATGATATACCCACCATGTAGTAGTGTATTTTATGAATTGAATCAATCTGTTGATAAAATTGACGCCAAAAAGAAAGAACAAATTAATCCAAGATTAACGGATGAAGAAATTCAAGCAATTTATGATTCTTTTGAAATATGCGAACCCGATTATATGATTGAGTGCCAAACATCTTTCAAAGAAGAAAAACGGAAACAAATGCGTTTTGCGGAGGTGATTCAAAAAGCATTGGTGTATGCTAATCGGTTGCCGACAGCAAGGTTGTGGTTACGTCGTATCCCGCGGGGTATACAAGTAGGCATTTTAAAAGATGACGAAGGATTAGGGGGACGATCTGCGGGTAATAAAATTGATATTAGTAAAGAAAAACTGAGCGAAACAATAGAAATGATTGCTCTTACCATGAGTCATGAACTGGCTCATACCATTGATCGGCATGAGTTTGCAGGATTATCCGTTTTTCCATATCAGCCTGTAAATGAAGGAGATGTTTTTCCGGCACTATGGGATTCTTCTTTAACGCAACAAGAGTTGATGCAATTTGTTCTCATTGACGAAGCCGAGAAAGCCGCACTAACGAAACAGTTGGCTTTTGAGGCAGGGTTGTATGAGTATTCCAGTACGCATACGGCACACATGAAACAGCAATATCCGAAATTTGAAAAACTGTTTTCAACTTGGCAACCCGTATCGGCGCCCGAACAGTGGACGGATCAGGAAATTGAAAGAGAGCGTTTAACACGGGCATTCTTCTATGCTTCTGTGGCGTCGATGAGCACAAGTATGAAAGAATTTTTAAGACCATACGGAAGTCTTGTTAAGCAAATGCCGGAACCTGTCAGAAAACAGCTAAGCAAAGAGAATATAAGCCGTTCACTTAATATGCGAAAAATTCGTTCCATGCATTTACCGCTCAATGTTCTTGCAAAAACATTTGAAACAATGGATAAGGCTTTTGTGAATGTGATGTATCGCAGTTTTGCGTGTAATTTTTTGTGCAGACAGCTTTTACACAAGTATTGTGAACAAAATAATTTCCCTGTTGAGGAAGTTTTAAGTGATGATCGGTTTTTTGAGAAAAATTTTCTAACCTATTTAGGTGTGAAACAAGCGGAAGAGTCTAACGAACCCTCTCAATTTTTTGAGGAATACATCAAGCGGGTGGAATTCCGATATATGGGATTAATCGGCCGAAAAGATTTATTACCCAAAAACAGCAGGATAAATTCGTATGTTTATCAAGATAGGGAAACACCGAGAAAGTCTTTATTAGATATCAAACAAACACATCAAAAAATTGCCAGAATCAAAAAAGTGATTGAGCGAAACACAAATAAAATCGGGACATATTTTGCTCAGCGCGTTGAGCAAGAAATGCAACAACGGAGCAAAGTGTAATAAGATTGAGGCTTTTCGTTTATCGGGAAAAAACAACGGGCAGAAAAAAACTCCTTTGGGGCGACAAAAAGGTGTATATCGGGCAAAAGTTATCTTTTTCGTTGATTTTTTGAATAACGTGTTGTATAACAGCAAACATATTATTTGAAAGGAGCCGAATTGATGGCTGAAATTACGTTGTATCGCGGTGATTTGCCCGCGGACGTTTCGTTTGGATCGTCCGTTGCCGTTGATACGGAAACAATGGGGCTTAATTTGCACCGCGATAGATTATGTTTGGTGCAATTATCGGCCGGTGACGGGAAAGCCGTTTTAGTGCAAATTGTAAAGGGTGTGGATTGCCCGAATTTAAAACGGTTGTTAACAGATGAAAACGTTTTAAAGATTTTTCATTTTGCGCGGTTTGACGTTGCAAAAATTTTAAATGATTTAGGGGTGATAACGGCCCCGATTTATTGCACGAAAATTGCATCAAAGTTGTGTCGCACATCTTCTCCGTCGCACAGTTTAAAGTCTCTTTGTGCGGATTTATTAGGCGTTGAGTTAGAGAAAGAACAACAAACCTCTGACTGGGGCGCAGAGGTATTGAACGAAGCGCAACAAAAATATGCGGCAAATGATGTATTATATTTGCATGCTTTGAAAAATATATTGGATGGTTTATTGGTTCGAGAAAATCGCTCCGAGATTGCGCAGGCGTGTTTCGCTTTTATGCCGACGCGTGCAAAATTGGATTTGCTGGATTTTGCGGAGCCGGATATTTTTAAGCATTAATAAAACAAGGAGTAAATAATGTTGGCAGAAGAGTTGATTGCAAGCGCCGGACGCGTGATTGATATGGAAATTCACGGTTTGGAAGAAATGAAAAAGAATTTCGGCGATAGCTTTGTAAAAGCGATTGAAATGATGACTAAAATTAAGGGTCGCCTAATTGTTTCCGGTATGGGTAAAAGCGGGCATATAGGGCAAAAAATTGCGGCAACGTTGGCTTCAACGGGCACGCCGGCCTTTTTTGTGCATCCGAGTGAGGCCAGTCACGGTGATTTGGGAATGCTCACGAAAGATGATTTATTGCTGACGATTTCCAACTCGGGCGAAAGCAAAGAAATGGGCGATATTATTTCATTTTCGCGTCGGTTCGGTATCCCGATGATTGCGATTACGAGCAATCCCGAAAGCACTATGGCAAAAGCGGCGGATTTGGTGTTGTTAATTCCGTCCAAGAAGGAAGCGCCCGAGGCGTGTCCGCTGGGATTGGCGCCGACAACTTCTACAACAACAACCTTGGCGATGGGCGATGCCATAGCCGTTGCGTTGATAGAACAAAAAGGCTTTACGCGCGAGGAATTTCATGATCGTCATCCGGGCGGAAAACTCGGCAACGTGTTGTTAAGAGCCAGAGATGTGATGGTAACGGGCGATGATTTACCACTTGTGCCGACGGATATGAAGATGAGCGACGCGCTTGTGGTGATGACGGCGAAAAGTTGGGGTTGTTTGGGTGTGGTTGATGAAGATGGTCAGCTGGTCGGTATGATTACGGACGGAGACTTACGGCGCCACATGTCGACGAACATTATAGAGCAACCGGCTTCATCGGTGATGACACTGAATCCGAAAACGGTTGTGCCGGATATTTTATGCGTTGAAGCGTTGCGGTTAATGAACACAAAGAAAATTACGAGTTTGTTTGTGGTTGACGGCGAAAATAAACCGGTCGGATTATTGCATGTTCATTCATTATTGATGGCAGGCGTGGCATAGAGGGAAAAGAAAGTCGGCGGATTTTTGTGAGCCGTTCAAACAAGAGGGTTATCGGAAAAGGAAACGAGTAGCATGTTTACATTACGGTTGCTGAAATTAAAAATTCATTCAAGGCGGGTTGTGGTATTTAAGCGCGCTCTGCCGGCGTTTGCATTTTTATTGGCAAGCGTGATGATTGCTTGGCCGGCCTTTAATGAACAGAAAGATAAATTTACGTTGGCAACGAAAGAGGCAACCGATGTTCAAACGGGTAATTCCGATATGACGGCCGTGCGCTATTTTTCAAAGGATAGTGAAGAAAATCCGCTGACGATTACATCGCAAACCGTGCGCGAACTGGATAAAACGCGCAAGATTATTGCGTTGACACGACCGACGGCAAAATATGTGATGTCGGACGGTGTGATTTTAACGGGTGAAACATCTTACGGGCTGATTTTTCAAAACGATAAATATTTGTATTTTGAAAACCGTGTTGATGGTGCAACGGATACGGGGTATCAAGCGATTTCGGAAAAAATCGTATGCGATTATAATGCGGGCACGTTGGCGAGTGAGCAAGATGTATACATCAAAGGTCCGGCGGGTATGTTGCAGGCAAACGGGTTCTATATAAAAGAAAACGGGAATTATCTTTTCTTTAAGGGATATACGGCAACCCTTCTGTTTCAATCCGAGAAACCGAAAGAAGCCGTGAGCGCATTGGATTTTGAAAAGCAAAAATCGTATTTGAAAGAAGATAAAGGTAATGTGTATATCACATCCGAAAACGGCTTAATCATCAATCAGGTTGCGCGAACGATTACGGCGCAAAAAAATGTGGACGTTTACCAAAATGACGGACATTTGGAATCGGATAATCTTGTTTTGCACTATGAGCGAGATGGGCAAGGAAAAACATCGGTTCGCAAAGTATCGGCACAGGGGAACGTAATTGCCAAAACACCGGCGCAGACGGCAACCGGTGAGGTGATGACGGTTTATCGTGCACCGGCCGAAATGGCGCAAGTATTGCAGACTGTGCCGATGGCATCGGTGCCTGCCCAAACGGCGCAAAATTTATCGCAAGTGATTACGTTGGAAAGTTCGGAAAATAATGCAACGGTGTCGGAAAAGAAAAATACAATCAAGGCGCAAAAGTTAATCGCCGTTTATGCGAACGAGATTAGCGGGGAAACGGCACAAAACAAATCGGCGGTATCGGATAAATCGGGCATATCGGGCAGTTCAAACCTCATCAAAGCGGTTGCGCTCGGGAAAGCATCGGCCGTCAGTGGCGGGCAGACGGCAACGGGCGACGAAATTGTGATTTATCGGGATAAGGCGGAAATTGAGAATATCTTAAAGCCTTTGCCGAGCGATAAAGAATTTCAAGTCAGCGAAACACCGGGGCAAGTCATTGTTTTAACGGGGAAAGCCGTTATTAAAGAGGGCGTAAACACAGTTAAGGCCGATAAAATATATGCGTTGTATAATAAGGCGGGAACGGAAATGATAAAAGCCATTACATTGGGCAACACATCGGCCACAAACGGCGCTCAACGGGTGTATGGCGTCAACGGTGTCTACACGCCGAAAACGAAAATTGTCAGCGTCTATGAAAAAGTTTCTTTACATGAGAAAGAAAGTGTATTACAAGGGGAATACGCAACTTTAAATTTAAAAACGGGTATCAGTTCGCTTCATGCGTCCAAAACGGGGAAAAAGGCGGGGCGTGTGAAAGGGCAGATTATCCCGAATGATTTTGAGACGAAAAAAGAATAAGTGAGGTTCTATGATTATACCCCAACGCGGTTTGGTTGTATCCAATTTAAGTAAAAGCTATAAGAAGCGCACGGTATTAAAAGATGTGTCGCTATCCGTGCAACAAGGGGAAGCGGTCGGCTTATTAGGGCCGAACGGAGCCGGAAAAACAACGTCGTTTTATTGTGTGACGGGGCTTATTTCGCCCGATACGGGTAAGATAACGTTGAACGGAATAGATATTACGGGATTCCCTGTTTATCGGCGGGCAAGGCTCGGTGTCGGGTATTTGCCTCAGGAAGCCTCTATTTTCCGCGGGTTAAATGTGGAAGATAATATCCGCGCGGTTTTGGAAGTTGTGGAAAAGAATGAAGAAAAGCGCGAGCAGGAATTAGATTCGCTGTTAAAAGAATTTGCGATTGAACATTTAAGATTTTCGCCTTCGCGCGCGTTATCGGGCGGGGAGCGTCGGCGGTTGGAAATTGCGCGGGCGTTGGCGTCAAGACCGTCATTTATCTTATTGGACGAGCCGTTGGCGGGAATTGATCCGATTGCCGTCGGCGAGATTAAGGAGCTGGTCGGACAGCTTAAAAACCGAGGACTCGGCGTATTGATTACGGACCACAATGTGCGTGAAACGTTGAGTATTATAGATAGAGCCTATATTCTGCACGATGGGGTGGTGCTAAAACAAGGCACGCCGGAAGAAATTATTTCGGATGAGAATGTGCGCAGAACGTATTTGGGTAAAAATTTCACATTATAGTTTAAAAGTAATTGTTTAAAAATATGTGTTTGTAATGGAGAGAAGAATGACAACAGAAACAAAAAAAATCGGTATTTTAACGAGTGGCGGAGATTGCTCGGGCTTAAACGCGGCGATTCGCGGTGTTGTGTTTGCGGCGATTGCAAAAGGCTGGGAAGTGATTGGCATTTATAATTCAACCGATGGATTATTTTCGCGTCCGATGAAATATAAAAAGCTCACGATTTCGGAATTTGATTATCCGTATGCCTCACTGGGAGGCACAATGCTCGGCACGAACAATTCGGGCAATCCGCACATTCAGGAAAAGGCCGACGGCACAACCGAAAATTTAACGGATGAAGAATTGGATGAGCGCTTTCAATCCGGCATTAAGGAATTGGGAATCAGCGCATTGGTTGTTGTGGGCGGAGATGGCTCAATGGCAATCATCAGTAAATTCTGCAAGCGGGCAGGCATTTCCATGATTGGTATTCCGAAAACGATTGATAACGATGCGCCGGGCACGGATATTGCCATCGGATTCCAAACGGCAGTCAATGTTGTTATGGATTCATTAGATAAATTAACCACAACGGCCACGTCGCACAATCGGGTGATGATTGCGGAAGTTATGGGCAGAGGCGCAGGGCATTTGGCATTATCGGCAGGCATTGCGGGATATGCGGATGTGATTTTAATCCCCGAGATTGATTACACGTATGAGGGTGTTGTAAAGAAATTACAAGAGATAAAGGCGCAAGGAAAGAAATACGGCTTGATCGTGATTTCGGAAGGAATTAAGTCGCCCGAGGGGAAACACCATTTTGCAACGAATGGCAAAACATTCGGCGGTGTATCGGCTATTTTTGCCGAGAAGTTGCAAAAAGATGGATACAATGTGCGCGCCACGGTATTGGGCCACGTGCAACGGGCAGGCAATCCGGTATCGGATGATCGGATTTTAGCCTCTGAATTTGCGGTGCGGGCTGTTGATTTGATTGAGAAAGGCGAAACGAATCGCGTGGTGATTCATAAAGACGGCGAAGTGAAAGATGAAGCATTGAATACGATTTTAAAAATTGCGAATACGCCGGTTGATCCGAAAGGAAAATTGGTATATACGGCGCGTCAACTGGGCATTTATGTGGGCGAATAATGGAAAGAAAATAAAAGAGACCTTGCAATTTAAAAATAATACGATTATATTAAATGAGTCAACATAAGGAGAAAGACATGGAAAAAATTGAAAAACACTTAGCCTCATTAAAAGCCAAACATGCAGAATTGGATGTTAAAATTGATGAAGAAAATGCGCGTCCGATGCCGGATTCGTTAAAGATACAGGAGTATAAAAAGCAAAAATTAGCTATTAAGCAAGAAATTGAAGAATTGGAAAAAGAGCAAAAATAGCATTTAAGTAATAAACGCAACAGCAAAATACCGAAAGCCGACGAATCGATGATTGGCTTTCGGTATTTTTTTGAGCCTGAGGAGCGTTGTTTGACATGGCTGAGAGTGAAAAAAGAAAGAATCGCTTTGATAGTATTTTTTAAATATGATTTGACAATTTAAAAATAAATTAAACAAAAAAAGACAAAATTAAATTATAATTTAAAATCAAATAGTTTTAAAATTATTTTTCGCAAAAAAAAGCAAAAAAATGCGGTTTTTTTGGAAAAAAAGATTGCAAAGAAGGGGAAGCTCGGATAGAATAAAGAGTATGAGGTGATGAAATAAGCGCTTCATCCGAGAGATTAACGATACGAGATAAGTATCAAAACGTGAGTTAACTCATTCGGGGAATGGGAAGACGGGGCTTTCGGTAAATATAAAACAAAAGGAGAGAAACATGAAAAGAACAAATGAATCAGGCCGTTCAATGGTTGAAATGCTCGGCGTTTTGGCTATTATCGGTGTTTTATCGGTTGGTGGTATTGCCGGTTACACAATGGCAATGAACCGCTATCGTTCAAACGAAATTATTGATATGGCAAACAAATTGGCCGTTGTTGCTTTCTCGGCTCGTGAAACATACGCTGCAATGCACAATGGTGATTCCAATGGCTTTACACCGCCTTCGTTGACTACATCTGGCTTGTATACAAGTGATAAAATCAATGGTGCAACGTTTACGGCATTAACAAATCCGGCATCTTTCTTTACGGATACAGAATGCACAGACGTAGCAGATACAACTGAATCTGCACGGAGTGTTAAAATGGAAATCAATTTTGATACAGAAAATGTCTGCAAAGCCGCTGCTTCAACATTGGGCACAACATGTGCAAGCAACAAAGTTACATTCTGCTCACGCAGCAGCTGATTTGTTGAATATAAGAATTTCGTTTTTGAAAATTCCAAGAGGGGCGTTCGTTTTGAACGCCTCTTTTTGTATGATAACGGGCGGAGATATCTTTGTTTAACCCGAGATATCATTGTTCAATCTGAGAGATGTCTTTCTCCCCAAGTCTGAGAGTGATCTTACTCCTCCGTTTGAGAAATGTTTGCCGTTCGTTTGAAAAACTGCGAATAACGGGGCATTTTAACGCTGTTCGATTGGAACGCTAAAAGCCGTCGCATTTTCGCCCGTTCGCGCGGGATATAAAAAGCCGTCGCATTTTCGCCCGTTCGCGCGGGATATAAAAAGCCGTTGCATTTTCACCCTGTTCGCGCAGGATATAAAAAGCGCAAAGCACGCGATATTTTTACGCAAAAAAACAAGTGATAACTGCCCTCTGCCGAGAGAAGTGGGAGCAAAAAGCAAGCGCGGTTTTTATGCCGAAAAAGGCGTTGCAATGTATTCAAATTTGATTTTGGATTAGGGGAAAGGCCGTAGACAAGGTTATTGACTTTTTGGTGCGTGCCAAACAGGTGATTATATTTTGCTGTTTCTGAAAAAAGAAAACCCCAATACCCAAAAAATCTAAAATTTCCCAAAAATTTAAATAAAAATTATATTTTTTATAAAAAAATAGTTGCAAACTTAAAAATTATTTAATAGAATAATAAGTATGAAGTGATGAAAAAGGCACTTCATCCGAAAGAATAACGATGCGAAATAAACATCAAAACGGGAGTTGACTCATTCGGGGAATGGGAAGACGGGGCTTTCGGGAAACGAAAAAGAAAAGGAGAGAAACATGAAAAGAACAAATGAATCAGGCCGTTCAATGGTTGAAATGCTCGGCGTTTTAGCGATTATCGGTGTTTTATCGGTTGGTGGTATTGCGGGTTACACAATGGCAATGAACCGCTATCGTTCCAACGAAATTATTGATATGGCAAACAAATTGGCCGTTGTTGCTTTCTCGGCGCGTGAAACATATATGGCAATGCACAACGGTGATACTATACCAACATCAGATGTGCCGGATTTAGCGTCATCAGGGTTGTATACGAGCAGTGTAATTAATGGAGCAACATTTGAAACTCCTACGTTTTATTCTGATACAACCTGTACGACTCCAATAGTTGCTAGTACCAAAAATCAATCTGCACGGAGTATTAAAATTGTAATCAATTTTAATGGAAATGACAACGTATGCAAAGCTGCAGCTTCAACACTAGGAGAAGATTGTTCTGGCGGTAAGGTAGAGTTTTGCTCACGCGCCAGCTAATCAGCGAAACACAAGAATTTCGTTTTTAAACATTCTGAACAACGGGGCGTTCGCTTTGAACGCCTCACTTTTTTCCGCTTACTATTCCCCCCCCCCACTCGCCTGCATGCACTGACCTTATCGCTTTCACGATGATGATTTTTCTATCCCCCTTTTTTACCTTGATTTCTGAATAAATTAAAAAAGTTATCAATATGATATAAAAAAACTTGAACTTTTAATTTGAAAACAGTATAATGAACTATCACCGATATCGTCAGTTTGAATCGCCAGCCTTTAAAAGGCTGATTCGGGTGCGGGTCGGGGTTAGATAAAAGGAATTAAAATGCAAAAAACAAATGAATCAGGTCGCTCAATGGTGGAAATGCTAGCCGTTTTGGCGATTATTGCCGTCCTGTCCATTGGCGGAACGCTGGGTTATTTGCTCGGTATGCGTCGCTATCGGGCTGATTTGGTTTTAGATGTTGCTTCAAAATATGCTTCAACTGTCTATATGCAGTTTCAATCCTATAAAGCCAAGCATGGTGGCTCAGTTGTCGGGTTCACACCGGTAACGCTTGCCAATTCCGGCGTGAGTATTGCGAATATGGATTCAATTAACGGCGTCGGGATTGCCTTAAATACGGCATATAGTGGTGGAAAAGAGTGTGTTGGCGGTATTTGTGAAAATGGGGTAAGTATCCTAATGTCGTTCCCGCAAGAGCAGTTGGAAATATGCAAAACAATTACGATTATGTTAAGCGTGGATAATACATGCCCCGATTTGGTTCGCTTCTTTCCGCAAAGTTAGCTTTTTTCTTGCAAGGTAAAGTAATCTCTCAAACAAACCTCTAAGCAAGCCCGAGCAAACCCGAGCTAACCCAAATCAATCACAAGTAAGCCCAAAACACGCATAAGCAAGCCCGAGCTAACCTCAATCAAATCTCAATCAAACCCCACCTCGGATAGAGATACGCTTTTGCTCACATCGGCTCATTTTCAAGCAACATTTTTTAGTTGGCGCATTGTTTCGTTTTCTGCACCATATAGTTTCGTTATCGTTTAATTACTCGCGCCTTGTATTTTGCGCGTTTTTAATTTCTCGGCACAATATGGCTTACGCATTTTCAGGTTGCCCGAAACGATTTGTTTTATTTACTCAAAGGGAGCAAAAGCTATTCCCTCATGCGTATGATTTTGTGGACTTGAATGATGAAGCAATGCAATGTTTTCTCATATAGGAATCGTATTGTTTTTTCTGTTCGGGAAATTTCTTGAAATAGGCCGATAATTCGGCATTACTTTGATATTTCCCGCCATACCGCATAAACACCTCGGCATTCCGCGGATTAAACAAAATGGCATACGTGACAGGTGTAATCCCGCTTGCATTGGGCCGATTGAGCAAAGCTTGAACGGCTTTTTTATCGGAATACGTGAGTAATTGCTTGACCATTTGATTCATCACGGCTGAATCGTATATATTATCGGCTGCCAGATGAAAAACAGTTTCCCCTGCCTGAGTATTGCCGAAACTTCCCGTCAATAGTGTGGGGTTCGCCCCTTGCTTCATTAAATTGGCAACAACGCCTACATGCCCGTGTTCAACGGCGGCTTCAAGTAATCGCGCTCCCGTTTCTCCTGTACTACGCGCTGTTTTGGTTTTAAAGCCTTGTGTGTTAATTTCACTGCCGAAGTTGAGCCAACTGCTCATACGTTCCAATTCCGCAGGTGTTTTATTCGGTGTGTAAAGAGCGTCCATCATTGCTTGATAGGCCGTTTTCGGCGACATAACAGGTGTTTTCCCGCCGGCTTTTACCCCTATGCCCGCCAGTTCCGCAGGTTTCGGTGTTTTGGGCAATGTTAAGCCACGCACGGCCGGAATAGGCGGTGCAACCATTTCTTTTCCGCGGGGGCTTATCGGTTGCTCTAACACCACGCCTTCCAACAACTCCTTGATTTGATACATCACCTCAATTTGCGCGGCACTGCGTTGAGGATCCGTACATGTACCAAAAAAGTGCAACCTACTTGCTTCGCGCGCTCTTGGAAATCCGGTTGATGTGTCCAGAGGAATAAATTGTTTATTTACTTCCGCATCAAACCGCTTTTTTTCGGCAGTTGAAATATGTTCGGGTGACCAGTGTATCCCTTCCGCAATTTTTCCGCCGATGAGCCGTTCATTATTTTCTTTGCGAATATAGGGACTCATTATCCGAACAAAATCATTGATCATTTCAGGCGTCGGTTTCTTCTCAGGTGTTGCAAAATACACATTCAACGTATCTATGCGATTTGTTGTGTGGCAATCTACCGGAGATTTATATTTCGCCCCGTATTTTTCGGCAAACGCATCCATCGCGTCTACCCATTCAGGCGTGCAATTAACATTTGCCGTTATCCGAAAAGAGGTTGCTAATTTGCTCATTCTGTTTTGCTGATAAGATTCCGATGTTCTCCATAACCAAGGGTTATCATCGTCACCGGTTGAGGCCTCCACTTTCCCCGTGTTCGTTAACATCTTATGATAGAATGAATCTTCTTGTGCAATGCTGGGAAGGGTGGAAAAATGAGCATGTCTTAAGAATTGATAGTAAGAATCACTTAAATGTATCAACACGGCATTCGTTAGCGGAAGAGGCGGAAACTCGTCGGCATTTGTCAACGAAAAAACACTCTTTGGCTGAAACTTCATTTCAATCGGTGCGGAATTTGTTTTCTCGGATTTCGCCTGTTGCGAAATATGCTTCGTAAGGATTTGCACGATATACGAGGCATAGGCCGATTTTTCGTTCTCCTCACCCATCTGTCTATGCAATTTTTTCCAAAAGCGAAGATAGTTGGCATCTTCCGCCCTGTGAGAATATGTTTTAAGCCCCAGTTCATTAAACAAATCTATTAAGTGCATAAAAACCTCCCTATCTTTGTGTGTGGTAATATGGCGCTAATGTTATCGGCTGTGAAAATTGAAAACGGCGGGCAAATCCCGTGTGTTTCATCAATTCTTTCGCATACGCCATGGATTCATCCGTGCCGAGCGAACGTAAATACCGCGCATAGCGCTTGAATAAGCCTGTATCTTGAATATCAACACTGATTTGCGGAATATATCCATATCCCGAATAGATTAAGTTTTTCCGATACCCTTCATCCGTTTGCGGTTGAATTAAAAATGAAATCTGAATATCCCCTAATTCTCTGAGCGATATTTTCCCATCTATTAACTTATTTCTTTCTTGCGGGTTGAAAATTAAAACAATATCGGCCGTTATCGTATCTAACCCCATCAAGCCGAGCGAAATAAAAGGTTTGCGCAGAGCATCCGTAAAAGGTTGATAGCCTTGAACTGCTTGCACGATTTTTGCGCCGTAATGATTGCGCAACGTTTGTGGCACATTGATTCGCATCCCTTGAAATTGCAAAATAATATCGTCTTCGTTTTTCCGAATAATCAGTTTATCTGTTTTTTGCGCGATTTTGAACTGTGGTAAAATAACATCATACAAAATTAATCCACTGTTTAAAAATGGTTTTTCTTTGGAAGAATAAATAATATCGGGTTCTTTTAATCTCGCCTCTTTTAAAAACACATTTAAAGCCGATTGCGCCGCTAATCGCTGATACATCACAAAAAGCCCGAATGCCACAATTAAAATCAAAATAAAGATATAAACGATTTTAGTTGATTTCATAGTTTCTCCCTGCAAATTGCGCGCGTGCATTCTTCGGCGCCGATAATGCGAATAACGCCTTGACCTGATTCTGTCTCTCCGTCGGGATAAGCATAATAGTATCCTTTAATAATGTGCCACCCTTCCGGCACGTATTTCCCTTCTAAATTCGTTGGAATCGGGCGGAGCGCATATCCCGTATTATCCATATTCATGGCATCAACATGCACGGCAGCACGTGCAATCACGGGCGCATTCAATACTTTGCTGATTAAGAAGACGTTTGCCAACGGTTCAATCGTTTTTGAAATATCTCTCTCGGCGAATTGTTCTTGAAATCTATCCGAAAAACCGCGCTCATCTTTCTTCCTGAGTGGTTGCAGATAAGATTTTTTCGGCCGTGGGATTCTGAAAGTTTCGTCCTCGGTTGCATTCCCCCCTTGCTCGCCGTCTCCGCCGGAATTAAAATAAGCTGCCGCGTCTTGTGCCGCTTGTTCCGCTGAGGAAAGAGGCTTTTTACTTTGGGCGCTGGTTTTATTTTGTTGCGTTGCCGTTGTCGCCCTCTGTTGCGCTGTTTTGGCGGTATTGTCTTTGTTTGCGGATTTTTCAGTTGTGTCCGTTTCATCCGATGCGGTTGTTTCATTATCGGGTGCGTCTTCCGTTACGGTATCCGTTAAAATTTCCACGGCGCTTTCCGGTATATCTTCCGAAGAAATCTCATCTGCTTCAACCAATTCGGCATTTGCAATGATTTTATCTTCCGCTTCCTTTGCTGATGTTGTTTCGCTCGGCTTTGTTTTCCCGAGGAACACGGAAAGCGTTTTTCCTTTTTCGGATTTAATTCTTAACGGTTTCGGAACGGCCCGCAATTCATCGGCGCGAATGATTTTATGGCGTCTGTTTTTCAAATTCATGCGCACAAATACGGCAATTTCTTCCTGTTTTGGGTTATCCGAGGAACTTAAAAAAAGCATTACTTGTTCATCCATGGGACACATTAACCGCACTTTGCGCTCAACATACGTAAAAATACGTTGCAAAAAGTGCGGATCGTCCAGTTTCTTAACATCATCTACAATCCCCAACACGCGCATCGGCGAACAAACACGAAAGGCAGGGTAGGTGCCGGATGATGTTTTTTGCGTAACCATTTGACCGATATAATGCATACCGCTCGGTTTATTTTCTCCGGGGAATTTAAAGGTTGCCTTTTGAATCCCCAATTCATCCGAAAAACGATTAAATTCCACTTGTTTTAAGAATGAATCCCCTGTCCAATAGCCGTTTGAAAAATAGCCGTATAACTTTTCAATCGGCTTTGAAAAGGCATTATATATCGTAATGTTGTGATACCCCGTTAAGGCTCCGCTTTCACCGCATTCTTCGCGATTCGTTTCGGCATACCAGCCACTGGTATTTTTCTCGGTTAAATAATTGATATAACACTTGTTATTTTGCGTATAAATGCGTTGTTCATCCAATAAAAACGATTCGGCAAAAGCGCTTGTGCCGATGAATGAGAGTGTTAAACCTAAAAGCAGCGTAAACTTTTTCATTCTTTTATTATACTCTTCTTTTGTTTGATTGCAAGGAAATTTCAAAATCTTTTTTAATTAAATTCTAAAAATTTATTCGTTCGGCGTATGTTTATTTTTTAAAAACGATAGAAACGCTTCGCATCCTTCCGTTATATCCCAGAATGTTTCATCAAAATTCCCCGTATACCACGGGTCTTTAATATTGCGCGGATTTTGGGTAAAATCGAGCAATCGGAAAATCTTATGCTGATTATCAGGCCCTAGAAGTTGGTGCAAATCGGATATGTTTTGCGAATCCATGGCTAGGATATAATCAAAATGATTATATTCCTCTTTGCGGATTTGGCGTGAAAAATGTTCTTGAAAAGGGATATGCATTTCTTGCAAAATTTGTTTCGTGCGCGGATGAATACCGGCATGACAGAGTTCATTATATTCTTCCGTGGCTCGTGATGCAATTTCAAATTCATCATCTAATCTGCGTTCAACAACCATTTGTTTGAAAATAAATTCTGCCATGGGTGAACGGCAAATGTTGCCTAAACAAACAAATACAACCTTAATCATTTTTCACCTTTTGATTATGAATATGTTTTTTCTTTTTTAACGGGGAAAATATAATTTTTCAAGTGATAATTATACGTTAAAGAAAATTTATATGAATAAAGTAGTTACAAAATAATAATTATTAAGATAACGATAAGGAAGTTTCTTATAAAAAATACCCGTCAAGTATTATTGGCGGATTTTATATTTAAAAACGAATTATTTCACAGCTTTTTTCAAAACTGCACCGGCTTTGAATTTAGGTGCTTTTGAAGCCGGAATTTTGATGGCTTTACTGGTAGTAGGATTTCGACCTGTGCGAGCGGCACGTTTAGTCACTTCGTATATGCCAAAACCTGTAATTTGAACAGATTCACCTTTTTTCAAAGCTTTTGTAATTACAGCGATAGAAGCATCAACAACAAGAGCTGTTTGAGTTTTTGTCACTCTGGTAGCTTCCGCAATGGTAGAAACGTATTCTGCTTTATTCATTTTACCTTCTTTCGTTAATCAAAATTAATGCCAGAGATTATGATACCCTCACAGGGATTAGATTGAAAATAAAGTCAAATGAAAAGCTGAATTTCTACTACTCTTTTTCCTTCTCGTTATTTTTTGCGTGAGCTACGTTGGTAATAGCATTTTGCTTCGTAATACATTGAGGTTGACAATTAAATGGAAACTTTGAAATTTCCAAAATTTCAATCTTTAATGTTCCGATAGGGATAGAAACTGTTTTTATATCCCCAACTCTAGCACCAATCAATGGGCGAACACGTGGAGCGGAATATGCAAATATCTTCTTATGAAGATCTTCTGCACCGAAAGGAACAATTCCTATGATATATTCTACACGAGTACCGGTTGTTAAATTTTTTTCAATTACCCTGACATTTGTTCCAGGAACAACTGTATCAGGATGTTCGCAAACAGAACTCTCATTAAATAATTGAAATTGAGAAAATTTACGATTTTCTTCAATAAGCTGGTTTTCGATCATTCTTTCGTCATGCATTAAATGATGATAAAATGGATTGTCGTGCCAACCATCCCCGCAATTTTCAAATGCATCTTTTTTATTTTTACGAATATCTGCTAATCTTTTATGTAAGTTATCTAACCGCTCTTTGCGTTTATTATAATAACTGGAAGTAACAAGCATAATGTTATCCTTATAAAGTTTAATTTCTTCAGACTTTTCATTTTATTGCTTGACAAGTATATCGTTTTTTGATTAAGATAAAAAAAGGGGTAGCATGTTAGAGAAAATTATCTTTATTGTGGGCCCTCATGGTGTGGGAAAGACATATCTAACCACACAAACACGGAAAGAATTAAATGCGTTGCATTTAGATTTAGGTTCTGTTATTCGACGGGTTCATCAAAAGGCAGAACCTCAAAAAACTCTTCTTGGTTGGTTGCATCAAGGAGAAGGAATATATGGTTCAAATTTTTCAGATATTGTTTTATGCCGAGAGATAAATGATGCTATAAGGAATCATTCTGAACAGGTATTGTTAATCACAGGAAGTCATTCTATTTCTGGAGTGGGATATATTTTAAATACCTTTTCAATTAAAAATTACGCTCTGATCTATTTAGATGCGCCAAACTCCTTGTTGAAATCAAATTATGAAAAAAGAGAAAATATTCGTCTTTCTCATAAAGAATTTGAAGGGATATTAGAAGCAGAAAATAAAATGGGATTGAAGGATCTAAAAAGGTATATATCACAAAACTCTCTAAATTCTTTTTATATTATGAACAAAGATAATTCTCCATTGCTTTTGAAAAAGTTGAAATCTATTATTTCGAAAATGGCGCCTCATTCGATTAAAATGGCAAAATTTGATTTTAGTTTATTGTTACAAAGGAGTAAAGGACATGAAAGATAAATTAATATATTTAACAACAAACCCTCACAAAGTGGAAGAAGCGAATGATTTTTTTATTAAAAAATATGGATTCAATATAGAAATTATGGATCCCACATTTGAGGTGTTGGAAATACAAGCCAAAACATGTTCTGAGGTTGTGGCATTTAGTGCTCGCTATGGGGCTGAAAAATTAGGCGTTCCGGTACTTAAATCAGATTCTGGTTTGTACATTGAAGCATTAGGTGGTTTACCGGGACCGTATAACGCCTACTTTGACAAGCAAATTGGAGTTGATTTGTTTTTAGAACTATTCAAAAATGTAAAAAATAGAACCGCAAAAATTGAGCACTGTTTCGCTTATTGCGAGCCGGGTAAAGAGCCCGTTGTTTTTTCTGGTGGTGGTACCGGACGAATTGCTCTTCAAGCTCAGGGAGAACGTGGTCGCTGGCATGACAAATTTTATATTCCAGATGGTGAAACAAAAACATTAAGTGAATTGCGTTCTATTGATCATGAATATGAAGCCCAGTTTTGGGGGCATGCGATTGATGATTTTGCAAAGTGGTATATTCAAAATAAACGTTAAAAAAATTCAAATATTTAAGGAGTAATTATGTCTAAAAATCGGTTTCCGATTTATCCGGCTGCGAAGGTGCTAAATCCGCTATATTCATTCAAATGTGAAGATTTAAAGCCCATTTTAAATGAGATAAGTGTTCAATATCCCTATCGTTTAGATGCAATGGCTATAAATCCAGCCGCCGTTGCCTATAATGAAGATTTGGTATTTAACCCCGGAGAAGTTACAATCTCTATTAATAAGTTTATAAAAACGAACCTCAGCCTTTTAGATTCTGAAAAGGGAGTTTTGGTCATTTCCAAAAGAACCAGAAGAAAGGCTTTTCCTCGAACAAATGCGGATTGATACCACCGCCAAGGATGAAATAGAAAAACTGTGTAGAACGGATGGAATATCTGTCGTAGTATCACCGATATTCAAGGTTGGGTTTTGTAATAACTTTACATGAAAATATTTCTGTGATAAAATAATATGATTGTTAAATAGTGTGGTATTCTAATGGTGAAAAAAGATAAAAAAATTCAATGGATCAACTTCTTTTATCCACGGGTAATCTAAAAATAGATTAAAAGAAAAATCAAATAATATTTTTTAAAAATACCGTAACAAGAAATGAAATTTTCATTTGATTTAAAAAAATTTTTTTATATAATAAGTAATCAAATGATGAAAGGGAGAAAGGTATGAAATTGGTAAATGAAGCTCTTATGCGTACTCAAGATTGCTGTTTTCAAAATAAAAATGGGCAACGTTTTCGTCTGCGTGCCGCCGGGATAATTATTGAAAATGATTGTGTTTTGGCAGCAACTAATGAACTAGAAAATTACTATTATTCAATCGGTGGAGCGATTCTTTTAGAAGAAACCGCTGAAGAGGCGGTTTTGAGGGAGGTTTTGGAAGAAACAGGAATTTCTTATGAAGTAGATAGGCTGGCATTTATACATGAAAATTTTTTTAAACGGAATGATGGGATGTTAAAAGGATTATCGTGTCATGAGATAACTTTTTATTTTCTGATGAAACCCAAAGGAAACCAGGTTTTAAATAGTAATAGTTATACGAATGGAGTAAGAGAAGTTTTAAAATGGATACCTATAAAAAAGTTAACTGAATACGAACTGTATCCAACTTTTTTTAAAGAAAAATTAACAAAACTTCCACCCTATACTGAACATATTATAACAAAACAGCCGTAGAACTGTCATTTATCGTTCTTGTGGTCTTTGAGAATAATTTAATAAAGTGGATTAGGGTAAGTTAAATTTTATAACGTCACAGTTTTTTTATCATGTATTGTATATAGTCATTATTTTGAGGCTCTCCTTTAAAGCAACATTGGCTATAAATTCCAACACCGGCATGTGTAACAACTAATATATTTTTATTTTGAGCTTTAGGTAAAAGATCATTCCAAAAATCATATATTCTTTTTCTGAATACAGGTAACGGTTCAATATTAAATCTTTGCTCGTTTGGATCTGAGAAATCTATAACAACAGATCCTTTTTGAACTCCTTCTAAAGTTCCATTGTAACGTTCAATCAGGCGAGTATCTATAATAATATGACCTTTATGGATAAATTGAGTCGTTTTATAAGCTCTTTTTAATGGGCATAAAAATACAAAATAGTTAAATAACAGATGAGGAAAACAAGGGCGGATAATGGGCTTTTATTGGGCTATAAAAAAATAAAAAAAGCGGAAATATGCACTTCCGCTTTTCGCGTTGGTCGGAATGGCGGGATTTATGCGTGTGATACCACACTTACCCGCTCGCGTTGCTCGGGGCCGCCTTCGGCATTAGTTTGCCGCTTTTTCGGCGTTCTTCGCCCGCCTGCGACTGCACTCGAACCCGCTTCCCCGCGGGTTCAATCCCCGCCCGATTATTTATAAAAAAAGCCACCCAAACGGTGGCTCTTTTTTTAAATGGTCGTCATTGCCAGAGATAATCTGGAAAAATATACCAGCTAAAACAATAGATTTAATAAAGCAATTTTATTATTGTTTTACAATAAGTTATTTAAATCAAGGAATGATGTGTGCAACATTCCAAATCCTGTCAAACTGTGGTGAACCATATTATTTGGAAGGCTTTAAAAAGGTAAAAAATTTAACTCTAGTTGTTCTGTTTCTGTAGATAACGAATTAGTGAAAATAAATTTTTTTATTTCTTCATAACTATTTTGTTGTCTATGGTAGAGGTTTCTATTTTTATTTTTTATATCAATAAATTCATTAATTTTATAAACGATCTCATCTACAGCTCGTGAAATTTTATTTTTTTCAAATAAAAAATTTCCAATAGATATATTATTTTTTTTAAAAACTAATTCTAAAATCAAACGATTCCAATGTATTATAAATTTATTACGCTCATCTTTTAGTATATTTTCTATTTCTTTATCCACTAACAACTTTATTTCACAAAGAGCTAAAAATAATGGAAGATTTTTTAAAGATAATAACTCAAGGTATAATTTATCATTACTCCATAATTCACCTTTGTTATTTTTAACGATTCTCGAATACCCATAAAAGCAACCTAAAGCAATCATTAAGTCTTCAAAAGAAATATTACTTATATTTTCAGAATATTCTCCAGTTCTATATGTATAGTAAAAATTATTTTTAATAAAAAACTTTTTAATTTCATCATGTATCGGATCTAGGGTTCTTAAATCCATTGCTGATACCGAATTTTGAGAGTTATTAAATCTGGTTATTTTAAATGATAAACCATTCTCAATAGGTTGCAATGAAGTTTCAATTATTCTTATTTGAACTAAAGCATCATCAGTAATATTTTCAACAGATGCACAAGACAATACTGTTTGAGCACCATTTACAATACTTAAATTTTCAACTTTTAAGGTTTTTAAATTATTTGACGATGCACTACTTGCTAAAACTTTTATGTTATCACAAACAAATGTAATGCCGTTATTGTAATAAATAAATTTATCAGCTTCTTCAATCAATGTCTCTTTAATTTTTTTATTAATAGCTGAATTGTCAACTAAAAATCTAATATTTTTTGAAAATAGATTGTTTTGATATTTTTGATACAATTGTTTTAAGTATGATATTTTGATACATCCAACGTACATTTTTATTGGAGTGTCTCTATAAAAATATCTATCTAATGTGAAAATTTCTGTAACATTTCTGGGTTGTATCTCATATTCGAAAATTTTTTCATTATTGATTATTATATACTTTTCAATAAATTCACCATATTCCGAATTATTTAAAATTTCTTCTGTTAAAAAAGAGGTAATTTCATTAGGTATTTGTTGTCCAAAAAATACAATTACAGGTACAATTTTAAGTTCGTCATCTAATAATATTTTTTGTAAATCGTATTTTTTATTTTGTATGTGCTGATTTAAAGTATCTAAAGAATCATCTAAAGATAATATGGCATGAATACCCATTTTTATATCTTTGATATTATCTCTTGAAATTGAATTAGAAAATTTTGTTTGAAACAAATAAAGATTATGATTAAAATAATATATAGCATCAATTCCCATATCATTTGTATCATCTGTTATGTGTAATGCAGCCTCATTTTCGGGAATATGAAATTCTTTCATTAAAATATAGGCAGTTAGTGCTCTTGAAAGGAAATTACCATACTCTTGCTTTTTGAAATTTTCTAAAAAATAACCATTAAATATACTATTTAATTTTTGAGCCAAATTCTTTTTTTGACTTTTAAATTTAATATTAGAAAGAGATTTTACTTCTGTTTCTATAAGTTGTGCGATGCTTTCCAAACCTTTATATTGCACTAAATCAGATAAAGTTTTCACTTCAACAGCTCCTCTAAAACACCCTTTTGAATCATATCAAGATTAATGATATAATCTATTGTATTAAACGTATCTCGTAATGGGCGCTGTGTTTTCTTCCATCCATAACCATCTGTTACCCAAATAAACTGATGTCCATCATTAGTCCATTGATGATAAATATCTGCATATTCTCCAGCAGTCGATTTTAATTTGGAACCACCACCACCATAAAAGTTCGTTTCAATTAAATATAGCTTATTAGGGGTATTAATTGCAAAATCTATTCTCTTTGAAGATTTTGTTACTGTAATATTTTTCCCCCACTTTGACTTGATTTTATCAGCAGTTGCTTGAGCAATATATTCATATCCGTTTCGTTCACAGATATCTTTTACAAAAAATTCAACTAAATTTTCCATAGATGTTCCGCTGCGATTTTTACGTCCATTAGAATCTAATCCAACTTCAACACCAATAAAATAATCAGGGATAGATTTAATGTTGCGATTTGATAGTAATTCTAAAAATCCACTTTCTTGCAAGAATAAAACACCATCTTCTGCTGACATAGATTTTGTAAAATCAAAGCGCTTAATATCAAAATTTTGAGGATTTGTCAATAGTGCGATTTTTTTATCTCTCTCCGCTAAAAGAGCCGGAACTATGCCAATAACTTTAGGATATTCCTGTAACAATTTTAACGCAGCTTGTTCAACATCTTCTTTGCCTATCAAAGTATTTAATAAATTTAATGAGGTTTCAACATCCTGATAATTTTTAATTACTTTTTTCCAATTTACAAAATAATCGAATGATTTAATAGTTTCTTTCAGAGAAGATATAAGATAAGCAAAAACCTCATCTTCTTTATTACAACTTAAAATCTTTTTATATGCTGGATGTTGTTTCATTTATTGCCTCCTTTTATAGCAGAAAGTCTTTTTTCTGCAAGCTCTACAAACTTTTTTTCTTTTTCAATACCAACAAATTTTCTGTTATGTTTTAATGCCGCAACTCCAGTTGTTGCACTACCCATAAAGGGATCTAAAATTAAATCTCCTTCATTTGTTGATGCTAAAATAATTCTTTCTAATAAATCCAACGGTTTTTGGGTTGGATGTTTACCAAAAGTCTTTTCGCTTTTCTTTGGCGTTCCAATAGCCCAAACACTTCTCATCTGCGTATTAGGCTTTTTAATAAAGTCAGACGAAAAATCTCCGTTTTTCATGAGCTCATAATTAAAGGTATGCTTTGTTTTTTTATCTTTTCTTGCCCAAATCAATGTTTCATGACTGGCAGTAAAATACCTGCAACACATATTAGGACTAGCATTTGGTTTAAACCAAGAAATATCGTTTAATATGTGATACCCCAATAATTGCATCGCAAAACCACAAGAATAAATACTGTGATAAGTACCGGAAACCCAAAGTGTTCCGTTTTTCTTTAAAACTCTTTTACAAGCAGATAGCCATCTTTTATGAAATTCGAAATCCTGTTCAAATCCTTGACTTTCATCCCATTTGCCTTTGTTGACGGAAACGACTTTTCCGTTTTGACAGGTAATACCTCCGTTTGATAACATATATGGCGGATCTGCAAAAATCATATCAAATGTATTTTCTGGGATTTCTTCCAGAATTTTTAAACAATCATCATGATATAATCGATAGTTTTTCATCATACGCCGTAATTTGTAATGAGTATTTCTCTGATTTCACCACGTCCATCCGAATTCGCATTAATCAAACGTTTTGCCAAAATACGATAAATGTTGTAATCATGATATAAATCATCAAAAAATGGATCAGGTCCAACATTTGTTGGATCTGAATTGCTTAACATTTGCAGGGCACCCAATTTATGTGCTTGCTCAAAAACATTTTTCAATCGGATTTGTTCATTATCATCAAAAGTTTCTACGGCATAAGTTGTAAAAGAAGAATCCTTTAACGGACGATATGGAGGATCGTAATAGATAAATGTATTGTTATCTGCAAAATCCAATGCTTTAGCAAAATCTGCCTGTAAAATTATTGCTTTACTTAATGCTTTTGAAACAGCTATTAAATTTTCTCTATCCAGAATGCGAGGATTCTTATAACTTCCCATCGGGACATTAAATAGGCCTTTGCTGTTAACCCTGAACAATCCATTAAAACAAGTTCTGTTTAAGAAAACAGTTAATGCAGCACGTCTGATAAACGATAAAGAATAATGGTTAGCATCTATTTTTTTATCAAACGAATTATATTCCTCACGCATTTGATAGTAAAATTCTTTCCTATCAGTTGATGAAAAATAAGATATTTGTAAGCGTTCTAGTTCATCAATCAATTCCAACACATTATTTTTGATAACGTTATAAAGAATGACTAATTCCGGATTAATATCAAACAAATAAGCTTCTTCAAAATAGTATGAATTAGATATATCAAAAAAAACAGCCCCACCGCCAACAAATGGCTCAATATATTTTTTGATTGCACCACAACGAAGTTTATTCGGTAGTTTTGGAGATAGTTGAGGCAATAACATACCCTTACCACCTGCCCATTTTAAAACAGGAGATGCAAAGTTTATTTCATTATTCTTTTGTAATGCTAATTCTACCATATTATACCTTGTTCGACTATTTTAACGATAAAGAAAAGAAATAGCAACTTTTTTTGATAAATATTCAAACTTTTTTATGTTTATATAACTTTTTTTTCAGACCATGTGTGCAAGTTGTTAAAAATGTAAAGCTCTTGTAAAATAAGGCTTTAAGAGGTGTACGAAAATTGTAGTATCGGCTTCTGGTTTCTAAACTAACCCCTGTTTGATAGGATTTGGAAAGATGCACACGTGCTTAAATAAATAGAGATAATTTTAATAAAAATAACTGGACTTTTTTTATTTTATAGACATAGCTATAAATATGGAGGTCATCATGACATTGATAGAAGAACTTGTTAAGACAATTTTACCAGATTTTTTAAAGTATTTGGATATGCTTGAAGAAGAAAAAAATGTTCCAGAAAAGGAAATTAAGTTAAAAGATGGAAAAGCACTAATAATTTACCCCAAAAAAGAATAAGATAGTATGTGAGCTTACATACTATCTTATGTATTGGTCGGAATGGCGGGATTTATGCGTGTGATACCACACTTACCCGCTCGCGTTGCTCGGGGCCGCCTTCGGCGTTAGTTTGTTGCTTTTTCGGCGTTCTTCGCCCGCCGGCGACTGCACTCGAACCCGCTTCCCCGCGCGTTCAATCCCCGCCCGATTATTTATAAAAAAAGCCACCTAAACGGTGGCTCTTTCTCTAAATGGTCGGAATGGCGGGATTTATGCGTGTGATACCACACTTACCCGCTCGCGTTGCTCGGGGTCGCCTTCGGCGTTAGTTTGTCGCTTGTTCGGCGTTCTTCGCCCGCCGGCGACTGCACTCGAACCCGCTTCCCCGCGCGTTCAATCCCCGCCCGATTATTTATAAAAAAAGCCACCTAAACGGTGGCTCTTTCTCTAAATGGTCGGAATGGCGGGATTTGAACCCGCGGCCACACGCCCCCCAGACGTGTGCGCTACCAGGCTGCGCTACATTCCGTTTCGCTTCTACCCACCTTTCTACCCGATTTTTTTTGATTTTGCAAGAATTATTTTCTTTTTCGCTTACCTTTTTTTTGCGCCCTTTGCCCTTTCTTGCTTATTTACTACTGTTTTACCTTTGACTTTACTTCGCTCGTTCGCTGATATATCTGCCAAAATATAACCTTTTTCCTTTTTCTTTTTCTTTTATTTACTTTCTAGTTCGTGCCCTTTCATTATTTCGTTGACTTTTAGGGTTTTTAAGTGCATATTCCTTTATATGTTAATTATTGGAGTGCTTTTATGAAATCTGTTACTTGCGAAAATAAAATTTATGTTTTGGTGCCTGCTTATAATGTCGCCTCTGTTTTGAATGAAACGCTTGATTCGCTTTTGGCGCAAACTTACACCGATTGGGAATGTTTTTGCATGGATGACGGATCATCTGACGGAACGTATGAAATTTTAAAACGTTATGCTCAAAAGGATTCAAGATTTCACGTGTTTCATCAAACCAATCAGGGGGTTACGAAAACATCAAATGCGTTGCTTGATAAAATTGACGGGAAAAATAAATATATTTTCTTCTTGGATAGCGATGATTGTATTCATCCTCAAACTTTTGAGATCCTTGTTCATCTTCAAAAGGAAACAAATGCCGATATAATGGAAATTAATAATGTTCGTTTCTTTGAAACCAAACCGGCTTCGTATTTTCAAAAAATTAATCCTAAAACAGATATTCATACGATTGTGTTGACTGATATGTCGGCTTTCTTGCTGAAACGAACGCGTAAAAAATTCGGTGCCTGGATTAATAAATCAAAGCTCTATGTTTGGGATAAAATCAAAAACGTGCGTTTTAATGAAAATTTAACGTATGAAGATGATTACTTTTATAATTCAATCATCCACACTTTGATTTCTAAAAAAGTGATTGTTTGCGAGCCTCTTTATTATTGGCGTGTAAATAAGCATTCCATGACACAATGTGTTAATTGGACTAAATACCAAAAGGCCGGGATTGAACGCATTTATGCTTCGTATGATTGCTTTATAAAAGAAAAAAGAGTCCCCGATGCTCTGAAAGATGAATTTATCGGCGATTTAACAAAAGATGCTTTTCGGATGATAGGCGTGAAACCGGTTAAAAAATGCCGTGATTCGAAAATGCGTCGTGAATTTTTTAAAACCGCTTCACGCACATTTACCGATATGTTGCAAAAAGGAATTATCCGCAAAAATGCATTGGACTTCGGCTCGCGCCTCATTTTGAGCGCATTTATATCGGGACATTATTGGATTGCGCGTTTTTTGCTACTTTTCAAATGATGATTTCTCGGGGAAAAGTGTTTCAAGTATCGTTTGTGTAACGGAAAGGCTTGTATCGCTTTTTCCCTCATAGTCGTTTAAACAAAATAGACAAGGACGCGTAGTAAAGAGTGTTTCATAGTCATTTGCTATTAATGCAAACGCCGTATCGCACGAATCCGGCAGGGTAGGTGCTGTTTCATTTGCATACAGCTCATTCCTGTTTAGCATTCTGTCACGTAAAGAGACAATAATCCTGTTGATATTACTTTCCCGCCGAAATTTGGAATAGGTTGTTTCCCTGAATTCTTCTGGAAATTCGTTGATTGTATCTAAATAATAAGATTTGCGGTAAGCATCTATATTGTGCGATGGGGTGACGGCAAAATTCAATGAGTATTTTTCGGCAATCAATTCGTGTGCCTTTTGAATTTGCGCTAACCATAAATTGGAGTTATACGTGCGTTTTTTGTATTTAACATAAACGCGCGGATTTCCTTTATCATTAAAGAAAAAATCTTTATTTAAAGGAACACGAACATAACAATCATCATTGGATAGCAAAAAGTGTTCGGATAATTCGGGAATATAAGGAACTTGCGCCTCTATTGCGTTGGAATTAAAGACGGGTAGGGCGTCTTTGGGAAAAATTTCGGTGTGGTCAATAATGGATACTTTGGGGTTATCCGTGTTAAGCCATTCCGGAACTTGATTATCCGTAATAATGTAAATGTGATTTATCCAGGGAAGATTCTGTTCGACGGAGCGCAAAGAGTATTTTAATTCATCAAACTCGCGAAAGCGCGCCTCATCAACGGCATTTTCGGAAAGATTTGCTTCTTTTGCCTGGGCGGTTATTTTCTTTTTGAGCCAGGAAATATCGTCTCCGTCAACCCAAAGATAGACTAAGTCAACCGGATAATTGCTTTTTTTATGATAGAAATACAGCCCCGCACTACTCGCCATAATGAATAAGGCAACAAGGATAAATAAAATAATTTTTCTTTGATTCATTTGAAAATTTTTTATGGTCCTTTCCATAAACTCCCTTGATGGAGGCTAGCAGTCAAACGGGCTTCTGTCAATAAAAAAAAGAAAAATGAAAAATTTTTATTGACATCGCTGATTTCTTCTTGTATAAACAATTCCATTGAACTTGGGTGTGTAGCTCAGCGGGAGAGCATTACCTTCACACGGTAGGGGTCACAGGTTCAATCCCTGTCACACCCACCATTTTCAGAATGTTGTTTAAAATATCCGCCCTTTTGAGGGTGGTTTTTTTGTGCTTAAATGAAGCTCACCTTTCTGATACACCGATTCGCTTTAAAATCCTTTCTCATTATGATACATTTTGCCCCGATACGGAATGAAATATTCGAATCCAATATAACATAATCTTCTAAATGGAAAAAACATGAAAAAAACGCCCCGAAAGGCGTTTAATATGGCGATCCCGGCAAGATTCGAACTTGCGACCCACAGCTTAGAAGGCTGTTGCTCTATCCAGCTGAGCTACGGGACCATGTTTTCCTCTATACGCTTTTTTCATGAGAATGTCAAGTTGTTTTTATTTGATACATGCGCCGAACCTTAAAATTTTTTCTGCCGTATCCGTGCGTAAATTTTGCGAATCGTGCATAATCAATCCTTCTTGCAGAATAAACGGATTTTTTGCGCCCAAAATGCCCCGCACAATAACGCGTTTAGCCGGTTGTGTCTGTTTGGAATAAATCGGAATAACCTCTATGGCGCCGAGTGGTGATTTTTGCAAAATATTCAAAATTTCCGGTAAGGCTTCCGTTCGGTGTATCAAAGTAAATGTGCCTTTTGCTCGGACGTGTTTTAAACAAAAGCGAATCCAGTGCGATAAATCGGTTGTTTGGTGATAGGCCGTTGCCGTTTGCGGATGGGCGCGAATAAAATCTTCCGTGTAATAGGGGGGATTTGTCACAACATGGTGATATTGGATACCGTGAATGCGCGTTCTTGGTTGAAAGATATCTTCGCATATAATATGCGCATCGGCATGGTTTAAAAGGGCGTTTTTTCTGGCATAGTCGGCCAATATGGATTGTTTTTCAATGCCGACAAGCGTTAAATTTTGAACACGTGCATTCAGACAATACAAAATAACCCCGTTCCCACAGCCGACATCCAGCACGCTTTCTCCCGCTTGTGCCCGCACGGCAGCGGCTGCCAAAACGGAATCCGACGTAGCTCGATAGCCGGTTGCTTCTTGAATTAAACGAATTTTTCCGCCCAAAAAATTATCTGTTGTTATTTCCATATTTTATATTATGGCATAGTTTTTTTAAAAAAACAATTATTTTGTTTAATAAAAGTTGACAAAGAGGATTTTTTCTGATACACTGATTTCAATGAAATGCGAAAGGAGTTTTAGATGAATAAAAATATTGCATTATTGATGGGTGTGGCCGGGTTAACGGGATGTGTCGGGCAAGGTTCAACAACACAAAAACAAGAGATTTTTCCGCAAAAAGGGATCGTAACCGATGCTGAGTCTTTTCGGACATGCGATAATCCCGAACGGGTATATTATTTTGAGATTGATACCGATGCAACACGCAAAGGCCCGGAATATGCAGCGGTTGTGCATTATGCGTGTGGGAAAGAAAACGTGGCGATCGCTCAAAAAGAATTTCCGAAAGGGGCGGTGGTTGATTTAAAGAAATCGGCACCGATTATTTCTCGGTTAGTCAAATTGGGTGAACGGGAAGATAAACTTTCCGTTGTGTTTCAAAAAGCGTGTATGGAAAGAGAATAATAAATGTTTGCACCGCATTTAAGTGGTTCCCGTGTGGATTTACAGTTGAATTTCAAGGCACCGAATCTGTCCGAAAATGAAAAGAGTGTGAAAAAAGCGCGCGCCTTTTATGTTTTGTTACGGCGAAATATCCGACGCGTTCATTTTTTAGATGAATTTTGCGGTATTAAAGATGTTGTTCAGATGAAGGAAACAATGGAGGGATGGCTTCGTTCCGCTGAGGCAGACAGCAAGGCTGTTTATTATATTTATCCGCATGGAGAAGATCAATGCGTGGGTTGCTTAATGCTTAAAAAACAAGGAAATGTGGTTGAAACAAGCGCCTGGACGGATGTAGAACAAACGGGAAAAGGTTATTATGAGGATTCGCGTCGGGTTATGGAAAAGTTTTTGTTTGCCAATGGCGTTAAAGAAATTATCAGCCGATTTTATATCGGAAACCCTTCATGTGTTGCCGTTGAAAAGGGGTTGCGTCGCTTAAACTATGCGCCTTGCGAATTTAAAGGTATTGATACAAAGCCGGGTGATGAAAAAATTTTTAAAACGTATCACAAAACGGCAGAAATGTATGTTGCCGAAATGGCAAGAACGGTTCAACAAAAGTTGCATCGTGAAGTTTCGCGTTAAACTCATAAATTCGTGCGAAAAAGGGTTGGGACTTACTCGCTCCCATGTATCAAAATTTTAGAAAAGAGATTTATCTGTTAACGCATTATATCGTTTACGAATACACTCAATGGCTGTTTTATGCACGCCGTTCAGTAATTCATAAAACACAAAACGACCGTTTCTGACGCACGTAACAAATTCATCATCTTTCATTTTTTTTAAAAATTGAGAAACTTTTAACGGTTCTAATCCAATTCCGGTTGCCAGTGTATTTACGTTACTCGGTCCGTTTAACAGCAAGTATTCCAAAATGCGCATTTTATCGTAATGGGCAAACAGTTTAATTCGGTTGGCTGCCATAGTTGTATAATCCCGAGGTAGGGCAACTTTATAACTTTCTTGCAAAAAATAAAAATTATCCGTCATATATCCAAACAATTTACGCAGGCACACAAAGATACTGGCAGGATATTCTTCAGCAATGGCATAAAAAATAAAAATGCCTCGTCTTTTGGTTTTGACTAAATTGGCTTCCCGCAGTTTTTTTAGATTTTGCGATACAATCACTTGTTCTTCGCTCACGCCTTTTGTGATTTGCGAAACGGATGATTCGCCGTTTACATCTAAATATTCCAAAATGCGTAAGCGTAACGGATGGGCAATATATGAAATTCCCTTGGCCGCTTTTTGCATAATTTTGGGTGGTAGTTGCTCGGGCATTGTTTCTCCTTATATGCTCAATATATATCTTTTAATTGAATTAAGCAAGTTTATTTTATCGGGTTTCTCTTTCTTGAATTAAAACGCATTTTTATCGCAAAACACTTCTTCTGTTCTTAGGAGAGAATAATGCTTTACGCGCATTACGGTAACCGTATCATACCGATATCGCTTGTATTGCGGAAAATGGTGACTTGTTCTATCCTCCTCGCATCACGCAAAAAAAACGGTATATGGATTACTAACTGCGTTCTTTTTTGATGAAAGCGCGCGCCATTGTATTGAGTTGTTTGTTTTGTGCGGAAACATTGAGATTCGCTTTTTGCATTTCCATGCGCTTCATAAAAAATTGTTTGAATTCAGGAGAAAAGTTTTCATCCAAATAATCAACAGGTTGTTTGCCTTCCGAGTTTTGCCATACCAGATTTGCGCCTTTTTGAATTAACAACGCTGCCAAGCGTTCATCTTTTCGCTTCATCGCATAAAAAATGCCCGGTTCCGTAATGCCGTTCGGATATGAATCCAGTTCCGTAATCGTCCAGGGATAATAGTGCACTGCTTCATTCGGATTGACACCTTTCCCTAAAAACATGCGGATAATCGGGAGTTCACCCCGTCGGATAGCAACGCTGTAAGGCGTATCCCCGTCAATATCTCGGCGACACATTGTTTCTTTTGTTGCCAGTTGGGCGCATAAATCTTCTCCGTAAGAATAAGCCGCATAATAGAGTGCGTTTCTGCCCAAAAAGTCAACATCGGCAATGTTGATCTTTTGGTTATCGGTAAAGCGGATTGTATTTAGGCTATCATATCCGCTACCGAGTAAAAGCCGTGCGCAACTTTCATAGTTGGCTTGTTCCGAAAACGGAATCGGTTGCGAAAGCAGATAAGTCAATATCGGCATTTGTTCGCCACCCTTTTTATAAATAACGTTCGGAATACGCAATCCGGCAGTAACTAAATATCTAAGACAGTTTATGCTCCCGTATTTTAATACTTTTCGCAATGCAACCGGACAACCTTTTTCTTTTTGATTCGTATATTCTTGCCAATTTGTCGGCATGGTGTCCAAGTGAGCTCCATTTCTATGGAAATAAGCCATCATATCAACATCATCTCCGCGTGCCGACATGGAAAGCGGTGTAATATCCAAATCGCTCAATAAATCAACCGATGCGCCGAATTTAAGTAAAACGTCGGCCATGCGTTTATCGTGCCGACGCGCAGCCAAACTGAGCGGTGTTACCTGTCGCCAACGGTTATAATCTTTGCCTTGACTATCATATCCGCCTTTCAAGCGGGTGTAAGTATGGATATTCGGATTCGCTCCTTTGCGCAACAAGGCAGCCACAACCAATCGGCTGTTTCTGACCATTGCCACCCCCAACGGCGACATCCCTTGATCATCTTCTTGATTCACATTGATTTCGGGAGAGCGGAGTAATCTTTGAATCATGGCTCTGCCGATTTTAGTATTGATATAGCAAGCAGCAATCAACGGCGTCAATCCGTAAGAGCCGGGTTCATTAACATCTTCCGTTCCAATCAATGTTTCAAAGCGCTGGTAATCTTGCTTTTGAATTGCCTTGATGAGCGGTGTATCTTCCTTGCTTGACGGTTCAAGTGAACTTTGAATAGCAATACCGCCGTTGACGTATGTTTTGGCACCTTTATCTTGTTGCATATTTGCCTCCTGCTGATAAGTGGCTTTATTTTATCACAAGATTATCCGTATTGCAAGAAGAAACAACAAAAAAGTCTATTATTTCGTCAAATTATGAATTTCGCCCATAATGGCTTCCCCTTTTTGGGCATCAAAATAAATGCCGAGGTTGCCTTGCGCCAGTTGTTCGGCAATTTTCCCGAATACCGTATAGCGCCACCCTGTTAGAAACGGGGCCTGTTTTTCGCGCACGTAATTTGCCAAGTCATCAGATGAAGCAATCAGGGAGGGTGCAATTTCTTCCCTATCGGCAACAATGGTAAGAGCAAATTTTAAAATGCTTAACAAGTTCTTTTCGGCCACGCTCAAAGCACGCTCCGATTCGATATGCGGTAAATCGGAAGACTTGCATTTCAATGCTTCGTTGATGATTTTAATAATGGCGTTGGCGTATGAGGAATTTTCAAAATTACTCGGAATACCGCGCATTTCCTTTAATTGCTCCGTATTTTGGGGATGCACGAGTGCCAATTCCGCCAGTAATTCATCTTTTACCAAGTATCGGCGCGGACGATTCTTTGATTTTGCCAAATTCTCGCGCCATAAATAAAGTTTTTGATAAATCAAAATCGCAAGCGGTTTTGAAAAAGGGTAATGAATTTTGCGATATATTTGTTCGGGTGTTGGATTATAGGTTTCCGGATTTGTTAAAACAGCCAGTTCTTCTTGTATCCAAGATAAGCGCTTTGTTTCTTCCAAACGCGCCGTTATTTTTTCATATACATCTCGCAAATATGTAACGTCGCATAATCCGTATTGAATCTGTTCTTCGGAAAGCGGGCGTCTTGCCCAATTCGTGCAACGCATACTTTTATCCAATCTAACGCCCAACAGTGTTTGAACTAACTGTCCGTAGGCCACATTCTCGCCGAATCCGCAAACCATTGCGCCGATTTGCGTATCAAAAACGGGGGAGGGAATTTCACCGCTTAAATGCAGAAAAATCTCAATATCCTGTCTGCCGGCATGAAATACTTTTACAACATTCTTATTTTGAAATAACTCAAACAAAGCCGAAAGATTTATGTTCGGAGCCAATGGATCAATGCAATAAGCCTCATCTCGTGATGCGAGTTGAATAAGGCATAAATCGGGGTAATATGTTTTTTCGCGGATAAATTCCGTATCTACCGTCACATAGGGATATGTTGCAAATCGCCGACATACCTCTTGCAATTCATCTGTCGTTTCAATCATCATGGGAATGTTTTTACCTTTTTTTTACTTGATTTGCAAGCAATTATTGCGTATAGCAAGTATTAAGGAGTTAAATGATGAACAAAAAAGAGCTTATCACAAAAGATCTGGTTGAATTATTTAATATTTTTGATGATAATGTTCGATTGGTCGGGGGTTGCGTGCGCGATTATCTACTCGGCAAAAAGGTAAATGATTATGATTTGGCAACACCGCTTTGTCCAAAAACGGTTATTTCTCTTTTAAAACAAAATCATATTCCCGTTTACCCAACAGGGTTGAAACACGGAACGGTAACGGCGGTATATAAAGGTATTCCTTATGAAATCACAACGTTGCGACGCGATATTTCGTCCGATGGACGGCATGCCGATGTTGCGTTTGTGGATTCGTATGCAACAGATGCGCACAGGCGCGATTTCACCGTTAATGCGCTTTATATGGATAAAGCAGGCAATATTAGCGATTATACGAACGGTTTGAAAGATTTGTCCGCGCGTAGAATCCGATTTATCGGCGAAGCGAATGCACGCGTGCAAGAAGACTTTTTGCGTATTTTGCGCTATTTTAGATTTTTGGCATTGTTCGGAACGAAAAGGATTGATGAAGAATCGTTATCGGCATGCCGAATCCATAAAAACGGCTTGTGCAGTATCTCGGTAGAACGAATCCGTGCGGAGATGATGAAGTTGCTCATGGGCAGATATGTGATAAATTCATTAAATTTGATGCAGGAAAACGGCGTGTTATCCGTTATTTTACCGAAAGCCGACGTAGGGCGCTTGGAGGCATTTTTGAAAAGTTATCCGCGTGCTGATAGTTTAATGCGTTTATCGGCATTAGTTGATTCTCCGAAAGACGTTGCGTGGAAATGGAGTAAAGCGGAGCGAAAGCAACTCGGCTTATACGGTGCAACGGTTCAAATCGGGAAAACGGAAGCCGAAAACCGCTATTTATTATGGAAAATCGGAAAGCCGGCTTATTTATTTCATTTACATATATTTCAACTAAATCATTCACTATCGGAATTAGAATTTCAAAAGTTCAAAAAAATCAAGATGCCTGTTTTTCCGATTCGGGGAAGTGATTTATATGATTTGGGGTGGCGAGGTGCCGAAATTCACCGACAAATGCAACGAGCGGAAAAATTTTGGGTAGAGTTGAATTTTAGTCGGAAAAAAAGACTTGTCATTGAAAAACTTTTGTCTTATAATGAGAAAAAACCAGATGAGGGGAAGGATAAAAAATGAGAGCAGTATCTTCGGAATCGGGCAGAAGTATGGTAGAGATGTTGGGTGTTATCGCCATTATCGGGGTGATTGCCGTTGGCGGAATAACGTCTATGTCGTATGTAGATTCATATTTCAGAACGAGCGCTACTTTGTTGGAAATAGATCAAGTTTCGCGCGATATTGATGATATGTGTTCCTGGTCCAGCAGTTATTCGGATTGCTTGACGGGTTATACAACGGATGACTTGGTTGATGAAGATGTATTAGCCTCCAAGACGAATCGGTGGGGTGGAAATATTACCGTTGCGGCCGACGGAGAGGATTCATACACGATTACGTATGAGGGTGTGCCGGAATCGGCATGCGAACAGATGAGCGAAGAATTGAATAATACGGATGGAACAAAGCACTTTGTTTCGTTATCAAACACCTGTAATTCTTCGGGCACAACGGATATGATATTTGTCCCGCGGTAAGAAATTAACCAGAGAGTAAGAGGCCACTGTTTATAAAATCGGCTTGATAAAACGGAACGAATTTTATCATGGATTATATTGCGTTATTTATGTTTTTGGTTATTTTAATCGGCACTTTTATGTGAGCAAAAGTGTGGATTTGGCGAATTTATTTTATAATTGAAACAGTTAGTTCTATGCCCTTTGATAAGGGAGATTTCCATAAAACGGATTCTACAAAAAGGTCCGTTTAGATGATATAGTATAAATGGGATTATAAAGGTATTTTCAGAATAATCAAGAAAAAAAATAAATGTAGAATAGCGCTGAAAAAATAGGGAGTTAACCAAAATGACCACATAGGGAGCCAATTTATCAGAGACCCGCTCTACATAAACGGACGTTTATGAAGAATAGGGAGAAGAAAAATGAATATAAAACAAATAGTTAACTTAGCTTCTTTTTATGAAAAAAAAGTAAAATACGGGGAATTTACGCCGAATCGCGCAAAACAAGAGAAAAAATCAGCGCATCAAAATAGCTTTACGCGCTTGAAAAACAATCAAAAAGCCAGATTTTCAGCCGACTCACAAACGCAACATGGATTGTGCGGATTACGGGGTATGCGTGGATTAAGTGGTGTGCGAACAAGGGGAGTGCGCTTGGCCGAATACGGGCGGAGTATGGTAGAAATGCTCGGCGTGTTGGCAGTGATTGGGGTGTTGTCGGTTGCGGGAATTGCAGGCTATCGGTATGCGATGACAATGTATCGGGCAAATGAAACGGTGCATGAAATTAATTTGCGGGCGTATGCAATCGCCCCGATTGCGGATAATAATACAACCGATCCCGAGAATCCCGAAATCGTCATGGAAATGGGCAACATAACGAATCTGGGGTATCCGATAACAGCATATTGGTTAGAAGACCCAAAATATTTTGAAATAGAAGTGCAGAATGTGCCGGTAGCTGAATGCAAGATGATTTTGCGGACGGAATGGACGTTGCCGATTATTATGAAAGTGGGCGATTTAGCCTACGACGGGAACACAAGTATCTGCGATGGATTGACGGAAACAGGCGAGCCGACAACAACAGCCGTGATGGTCTTCCAATACGGGGCGCACTTGGAAGACGATATGTTGCCCTATCAAGAATGCCACAATGATGACGATTGTGCGAGCAAATGTGCAAGATGTTCGGCAGAGGGTGTATGCGTGTCAATCTGCGGGAGTAATGAACGGTGTAGGCAAGATATTTTAACGGGGAGTCAAGTCTGTTGCACGAGTGATAGGTGGGCGGGGCCGTATTGTTGTCCGTCCACAATGAACGGCTATTGTTGTAATGTGGCAGGCGACCAATGTTGCCCGTGGTTTAAACCGCTGATTGATAAAAACGGCAACTGCTACACATGCGAGGAAGAAACCGGTGTAGACGTTACAGGCGTCAATGAAAACTGTAACGCCTGCCCAAATAGAGAGGTGTGGAATAATAAATGCGTCTTGCCGTGTGGGGAAAATGAAATCCGCGGTGATAATGGTAAATGCTATTCTTGTAGTGAACCAAAGCCAATAGGAATGAATGATGCTGTGAATAAATGCACGAGTATATGTCCTAATAGGGTAGCAAATGGAATAAGAAACACATACTGTTCTATCCCATGTGGGGAGGGCTTCTTTACAGGAACACTCGGAGATTGCTATAGTTGCAGTGAACCAAAAAATGTTCAAACATTAGGTTTAACTCATTCAGGGTGTGAGACTTGTTCAGAAAGAACATTGGTAGATAATTATTGCATATTATTGTGCCCAGATGGAAAAATACGAGGAAACGACGGAGGTTGTTATTCGTGCACAGAACCAAATCCCATTCCAATGGCAACTCCGACTTTGTGTTCTAAAACCTGTCCAAATCGTATGGCAAATGGCTATCAAAATAATTTTTGTTCGTTACCGTGTCCAGCTGATACATTTACGGGGTATGATGGCAAATGTTATAGTTGTAATGAAGAAAAAAATATTACAGTTCAAGGTGTGAAACATACTGGTTGTGAACAGTGTAATAATAGATACCAAGTAGGAAATTATTGCATTCTTGATTGTCAGCAAGGTCAAATTAGAGGTGATGATGGAGTGTGTTATGATTGTGATAATCCAAACCCAATAAAAATTATGAGCGCTGAGAGTGTTTGCGTAATGAATTGTCCCAATCGAATAGTAAACGGAGGAGGCAATGCGTATTGTTCCCTCCCGTGCAGCGATGAAACATTTACAGGAAGAGACGGCAAATGTTATTCTTGTGATGAAGGAAAAAACATAGATAATTGGGATGTGCAACATGATGGTTGTGAGCGTTGCCCTGATACCCGTAATAAATATAACAACTACTGTGTCCCAAAATGCCCGGCAGATGCGCCACTTCGAGGTTGGGATAATAAATGCTATCCCTGTGATACCGAAGAACGCGTGAATGTTCAGAATATAACCGATGCTTGTATGGAATGCTATGAAGAACGCACATTGGACGGCAATTATTGTGTCTTGAAATGATATAATTTCTATTTTGCTCACTCTTCAAAAATAAAAACGGGATTATATAAATTCCCGTTTTTGATTTATCATATAACTTATCAATGGATTATTTATCAATGGATTATTGATGCTTTTTGATTATAATTTTCGTTATCAGCAGAAAAGAGACAGTCCCTATATTCCAATCAGTCCATTTATTGAGCCGTGTTCTTTGAAACACAACTATATCACAACATAATCACATTTGTGTATGTTAATAATATATCAGGGAGCATTTCAATCAGATGATACAAAAAGCCAAACTCAGCGAATAAAATTTGTGCGTACTAACGGTTCACGATAGGGCATCGGTACACCGTTTTGCTTTCCTGCTTCAATGCAACGTAAAAGCCACGCCATATTGCGTCCCAATGTGCGCATTGTTTGCATCCCTTCGGCATCGTTTTTGACTTCCTCCGGTGTGCTTCCATGCACTTCATTCCAGTATTGCGAAGAAACAATCGGCATATTTGACATGGTGAAGTATTTATTTAATCGATCAAATGAAGCCGGACCGCCCGCTCGTCGACTGCTGGTAATCGCTGCCGCAGGCTTGTAAGCCAATGCTCCGCCCATTGCAAAGAAAAGTCTGTCCAATAAAGCACATAAGGCTCCGTTCGGCCCCGCATAAAAAACGGGTGAACCAACAATGATACCGTCAGCACGCAAGGCGTAATCAATACATTCGTTTACTCTGTCTTTTGTGTATATACAATAGCCCGTTTCTCGGCACTTTCCGCATGCAATACAGCCGTGAATGGCTTGGGGACCTATATGAAAAATCGTTGTATCAATCCGTTCTTCATTGAGTGTTTTCGCAATTTCGGACAATGCCGTATACGTACATCCTTTCGGGTGCGGACTTCCGTTAATTAACAATACATTCATGTCTAATCTCCTCACTTCTTAATCATACGCTCTTTTTAACGGGTTGCAAGATTTTTTTTGAGAAAATGTTTTTATTTTTTGAATTAAATAAAAATATCTTAATCAAACATTGTATTGCGGGCTTTTTCTATTTCTCGGGAAAACGCATTTCAAAACATTGAACCGGCTCTCCATCGCCACATTCTTGCAAACGATCTAATTTTGCCGGTTGCTCGGCTTGTGATATACCGACACCGCTTTGTTGCTCTAAACGTTCCTCAAAATTATCATCAATATTACATCCGCATATCACAACCACGCCTTCACCTGCCGGCACATCAATGCGCGCCGTTCCGGCAATTTGATAATTATCAATTGTGTATTCCATTTTCTCGGTGAATGTTGAAACTTCTTTCCCTTTAACGCGTGCAATAGCTAATAACTTTGAAGCTACATCCACAACACTCGCCGTTCTTGATCGCGCGCGCGTGTAGTCATACGCTGCCAGTGAGCCGATTGATAAAAGACCGATAATGGCTAAAACCCCAATCATCTCAACCATACTGCGCCCTGTTTCATTTCGCATGATAACCCCTCCTTTTACTTCATTTCTTTTATTTCAGATACATGCGTTGTTGCATTGCGAACCATGGCATTATTTTCGCCCGTATCTTTCACGCCCGCCGTATCCGTTTTACGTTGATTCAATTCGTTTTCGGATGAGCGAACAATGTATGTATGCGGATAAAAAGCATTATCGGGCGCTTTGGGATTTGATACCCGTCCGCATCCGCTTAACGCGATTCCTGCCAACCCCAAAAAAATAAGTGTTCGTATTTGCATCCGCATTTCTCCTTCATCTACATTTTATCCGGCACTTGAAGACCCAATAAATGCGTCATTTTTAAGCCCATATCCAGCGCATATTTCGTTATCGCCAGTCGGGAACGACGTGTTTGTTCATCGGCATCTTTTATCGGACAATCGTGATAAAATAAATTGAAATCTTGTGCCAATTTAAATAAATAATCGCAAATTACGTGCGGTGCGTTATTATCATACGCCGTTTGCAAACTATCCGGCATACCGTATAAACGCAACATCAGTTGACGCTCCGCCGGCTCTTGAATGCGAATAATATCTTGTTCGGTAATGAGGGCTGATTCATTCATCTTTTCCAATACGGATTTCATTCGAACGAGTGCATATAAAATATAAGGACCTGTTTTGCCTTCCGTACTCGTTAATTTATCCTCATCAAAAATATAATTTTTCATTCGCTCGTTCATTAAATCGGCGAATTTTAATGCGCTGACACCGACTATCTTGGATATTTTTGATTTCTCGTCATCCGTTAAATCACGCCCCATTTCACCGCTGTTCATTTTCTTTAAGGCGGCATCGGTTGCAAGTTCCATCAGCATTTTCAGTGTCATTACCCCGCCGTCACGCGTTTTAAACGGTTTATTATCTTTTCCGTTAATCGTTCCGAATCCTAAATGCAACAGCTTAACTTTTTTCGTTAATCCGACTTTTTCGGCGCCGGCAAACACTTGCTCAAAATGCAGGGCTTGACGAGCGTCTACCACGTATAAAATACTATCGGGATTAAACTCCTCCACGCGTTCTTCAATCGTTGCCAAATCCGTTGCCCCATACATAACGGCACCGTCTGATTTAACCATAATTAAAGGCGGTAAATCATTCCCTGTTTTTGATTTGCCGAGATGGATGACTTGTGCGCCGTCGTCGGGAACAATCAGTCCTTCTTTTTGCAGGCGAACAATCATTTTTTGCAGGCGATCATGCACATGGCTTTCCCCGCGCCATAAATCAAAATGAATATCCAACGGTTCATATAACTTTTTCATTTCGGCAACCGATAAATCAATAAAATGTTGCCATAAAGCACGATAACCGCGATGCCCGTTTTGCAATAAATGCGTGTTTTCTTTGGCACGAGCCAAATAAGCCTCATCCGATTTAGATTTTTGTGAAGCTATCGGATACATGGTTTCCAAATCGTGCACCGTAAAAGGTGCTTCTTTCGGATATTCACCCGTAAACGTGGCATCAAAATAGGGTAAATCGGGGTGTCTTTCTTGAATTTCTGTAATTAAAAGCCCCATCGGTAAGCCCCAATCGCCCAAATGAATGTCGCCGATAATATCATCGCCGGCAAATGCGTGAATGCGTTTGATGGCTTCGCCGATAACGGCAGGGCGTAAATGCCCCACATGGAGCGCCTTTGCAACGTTCGGTCCGCCGTAATCTATGACAACTTTTTGAGCCGGTGTGGTGCGTTCGTATCCGCCTTTGGGTGTATTTAAAACGGCGTTAGCCATATCGCCCAACGCATGGTCGGAAATTGTCATATTAATAAATCCGGGGCCATCTACACTAACCTTTGAAAAAAATGAATCGGCACGCAAAACATCTGCGATTTGTTCGGCAACGGCACGCGGATTTTGTTTGAGTTGCTTGGCCAACGGCAGAGCGCCGTTAGATTGGTAATCGCTCATATCCGGCCTATCGGATAATTTAACGAGTGTTTGTGTTTCATCGTAGCCACATTGTTGATAAGCTTTTGCCACTTTTTCTTTGATGCAAGATGACAGATTCATTCTTTCTCCTTTCAAAACACGTGTATTCTACCGAATGCGTTGTTTTATTGCAAGCATTTTTTACTTGACAAATAACTTTTTCTCCACTACGATAAACACTCGGGAAGGACATAGACGTTTGAAAAACCAGCCGGTCAGGTTCGGAAGAAAGCAGCCGAGTTTTCAACAGACGGGTTATGCTCCTTCCTTTTTTGTTTTCTTGTTTGCACGCAGTTTAATGCTCGGATTTTTATCTGACGGGTGAAAAATTGCGAGCGGATTCATTTTTTCCTTGAAAAAGAAAATAAATGTGCGTATAGTGTGTTCATTCTCAAATCAAAAATATGTAAACATATAGCAGAAAAGGAAAGAGTATGAAAACACAAGCAAATAATATTCGTCCGGGTTGGATTATCGAACATAACGGCAAGCAATGGACAGTGATGAAAACACAGGTAACAAAGCCGGGTAAGGGCGGTGCCTTTATGCAAGTTGAAATGCGCGATATTGCCAGCGGAAATAAAACAAACGAACGTTTCCGCTCGGAGGATACGATTGAAAAATTAACGAGTGAAAACGTGGATTGCCAATTTTTATATAAAGACGGCGATACCCTTTATTTTATGAATCAAGATACATATGATCAAATTGAAATCCCTGTTGATTTTATGGGCGAATCCGTTGCTTTCTTGCAAGATGGTATGACGGTTGTAGCTAATATGATTGAAGGCAAAATCGTTGGTATTGAATTGCCGTTGCAAGTTGTTTGCACGGTTGTTGAAACCGAGCCTTATTTGAAAGGACAAACGGTTACAACATCTTATAAGCCGGCTGTTTTGGATAACGGATTACGCACAACGATTCCGCCTTTTGTGACGGCGGGCGAAAAAATCGTGGTTGCAACGGCCGATTGTTCCTATGTTGAAAGGGCGAAATAATGCCGATAACCGAAAAACGGAAAATAACACCGCGTGCGCAAACGTTTCGCAAAGATAAACCGCAAACGCGCGAAGAAATGATGATTGAAGCGTTATCGCCGAACTTAATGATTATGGTGAAGGCGGCGCGTAAAGCAGGACGACGCATGTTGCGGGATTTTGGGGAAGTTGCCAATTTGCAAATTTCACGGAAAGGTCCGGGTGATTTTGTTTCAAATGCCGATATGTTGGCAGAAAAAACGTTGATTGAACAATTAAGTTATGATCGCCCCGATTACGGATTTATTACGGAAGAAGCCGGCACAATTCCCGCGCGGAATAACTCTCCCTATACATGGGTGATTGATCCGATTGACGGAACAATAAATTTTATTCACGCTATTCCGACTTTTGCCATTTCCATTGCTTTGTTGGAGCGAGATGAAGTTATTGCCGGAATAGTGTTTAATCCGATTACGAATGATTTATACTATGCCGAAAAAGGAAAAGGCAGTTATGTGATGACGCCGACGGGGACTGTTCGTCTGCGTGTATCGGCTCGCAACAAATTGGAGCAAGCCGTTATCGGTAGTTGCGGATTCCGCTCGGAGAAAAACCGAGAGACGGTGACGAAATTAACAAACGGTTTGGCAGCAACGCGCTTTAACGGATGCACAACATTATCTTTGGCAAGCGTTGCGGCTGGGCAGTTTGACGGGTATGTCTCCTGTCACTTCAATATGTGGGACATTGCAGCCGGATATTTGCTCGTGAAAGAGGCGGGTGGATTTGCATCGGATTTCGGCGGAAAAAGAAAATTGAGCGAAATTTTGGAAAGCCAAACATTAGTAGCTTCCAATGTTGCATTAAAAGAAACGTTTTTAAAAGCTCTTGAAAAATAATCGTTTCGGGAATACCAAAAATGCCGTATTGTGTTATGCAATACGGTATTTTTTTATGAAGACGAGGTTGTTTGCTAATAAAGACTATTTATTCTGATTCAAATCTGCCGTGCAATGCGGACATTTGGTTGCCTTAACGGGAATTTGAGAACAACAAAAAGGGCATTCTTTCGTTTGAGGCGCGGTTTCTTTTTCTTTCTTATCCAGTTTATCTTGAACGGTGTTCATTGTTTTAATGAGCATAAAAACGGCAAAGGCAACAATCGTAAAACTGATAATGGTGTTTAAAAATGAACCGAAGTTAAGCGTGACGGCTCCGGCCTCTTGCGCGGCACTTAATGAAGCGTAAGGCGCAGGGCTTCCCGTTCCGTCTTTTAACACAAAAAATAAATTTGCGAAATCAATCTTGCCGAGCAAAATACCGAGCGGTGGCATAATAATATCTTTTACCAGCGAATCAACGATTTTCCCGAATGCCGCGCCGATAATAATACCGACAGCCATATCCATCACATTGCCTCGCATGGCAAATTTTTTAAATTCCGTTAAAATTTTCATTCTTTTCTCCTTGCTATGTTAATAGTGATTATTCTTAAAATTTGATGTTCATATTATAAATTAAATAAATTTTTATAGGCTAATGAAAGACCGATTGTAAAATTGCTACCGTATTTTGTGGCGGCGCGTGCTTTGGCTAATCGATAAGAAATGTATGGACCGAATGCGAGCGTGTCGGTTATATTAACATCCATTCGTGCGGTTAAATTCAAATCATATTTTAAATCCGTTCCAATGTAATGGCTGAACATAAAGTATTTTCTGAAATAACCGTCTGTTGAAATTTGAATACCTTCACGCGGAGTTTTTTCAAAACGCCAACCCAATTCGCCGGCTAATTTTGTAACACTTTGTGCATACGTGAAATCATATTCAGCTACGCCGGCAACATATAGTTCTTTAATAAGTGCACCGTTTAATAATTTTGCCCCCGATTTTGCCCGAATAACTTTCATACGCGGAGCGTCTTCATTACGTGTAAATTCCGTTTGATAAGCAACACTGGCAAAGGGACCCAAATCAAGATTTTTAAAACGATACATTTTGTAGGTGTAATCACTTGTCAACAAAATTTCATCGGCATTTTCGGTAGTTTCCGTCGGCTCGTTATATGGTTTGATTTTTGTTCTCCCGTAATTGAGAAATACACTGTTATCCCATCTGCTGATATCTGTTTCATATTCCAAAACAAAATCAAAAATGCCCTTAACAAGCGTTTGACTATCCGCATTTAATGCCGAAACGGGCGAATTTTGGTATTCTTTCGCATTGCTGACTTCAACAGATGATAATTCCAATCCGAGCCGACGAATGTTCGCGCGCCATAATCCCGTTTTTTTTGCCGATACATCAGTTTGCAAAACAGATGAATTGTTTTGAGTTTCGGCAGATATCTCTGATGCCTGTGCCTGAAAAGAGGCAAAACAGATAAATACAAAAAGTGCGCCGTAGATTGCGTTGGTTTTCATGGCATTATTCTCCGTTTTAAAGATAATATTCGAGCGTTTATTTCTTAATTATGTTCACTTATTATCGGAATGATAATGCGTTTTTTCAAGATGTTTTAAGTTTTTGGCTTATAAACACCCAATCATGTATAGCAATCTACTTATTCGCACGTTGCTTCTTTTATCTTTATGCGAATGATTCACGTATTTCGCCTGTATCAATATATAATCCGCTATTCGTATCCATAATTTACAAGCCGATTCGTTTCGGGTTTGTGGCTTACTGCGCAATAAGCTGATTCAGATAATTTAAGCGGTTATTATCCGTTCACGCGCCCGTATTGATCCTCAAAACGTTCAATATCGTTTTCATCCAAATTGTCGCCCGTTTGAACTTCAATAAAAACAACGGGTTCATTGGTTAAATTTGCAATTCGGTGTTTCGTTTCAACGGGAATGTAAACGGCTTCATCTTGCTTAACCGTTTTAATTTCATCGCCCAGAGTGACGGTAGCCGTTCCATGAACGATAATCCAATGTTCGTTGCGTTTATGGTGAAGTTGCAATGAAACACTTTGATTCGGCAGAACGACAAGCTTTTTTACAATATGGCTTTCACCGGCATCTAAAACTTCCCATGTTCCCCAAGGGCGCGAATCGAAATCTCCTCTTTTATAATTAACCGCCATGATTTATCCTTTCCGATAGATATAAATTTTACTGCTAAAAATACCTTTTAAAGATACAAAATTGAAAGATATTCGTCAAGAAAATAAAAAAATGCTTGCATAATTATTTTTTTTGCCTAATATGAAACCGTGAACTGAATTTTTGAATAAGGAGATTAATATGCCATCAGTTGTAAACGGTGAAAAATGTGTTATGTGCAAAAGTTGTGTGGAAGTTTGCCCGGTTGGCGCTTTCCATGAAGGCGATGCGCAAGTTGTTGTGAACCCGGATGAATGTATTGATTGCGGTGTTTGCATTTCCGAATGTCCGCAAGGGGCAATTTCATCTTCTGATGAAGCCGATGAAAAATGGATTAAATTTAATGCTGAAAAAGCCGCTGAATGGCCGAAAGCATAAGATTTAAGAAATAAAAACGGCGGGATGGCTCGGTAGCCGTCCCGTTCTTTTTCTTTTGACCTTTACTTTTTGTTAAGAGGTTTAAAATGGATAAATATGTTGTATACTTCACGCTCTTTTTAGCAAATATTTACCTTTACATGCAAATTATGAGCGGTTGGGCAATTCCGTATCGTCTTTATATTTTTATCGGTATCTTGGCGGTTGGTTTTTATTTCTTCTGTAAATCAAAGTATCAGGTGGCAAATTGGATTGTTGCCGTTCCGGCCGGATTGGCTCTTGTCTACCATTTCCTGATGATGCTTTTAGATTTATTAAAATAGTGTTTAAGTATCTGTTTTATTTCGGCGCGTTGTGTGCTGACATTATCTTTTACATTATTTTGTGGGATAATGATTTTGCTCGTAAATCGCAAGAGACGTATTTTATTCTTTCTATGTTTAATGAACCGATTTTTTTCGGGTGCATGGTATTGAGTTTTGCCATGTTTCGTAAAACAAATTATGCGCAGGCAATCGGGGTATCGCTTGTGCCGATTTTAACGTTTCTTTTTTATTATTTTATGTTTCATTAGGGATTTTTTTATTTACAATTCAAAAAAAATCTTATAAAACAAATCCGATAAATTCTTGGGAGTGAGTGTATGAATATTTTATCGGGTTTGCGACGACTAAAAAGTTTATTTCCAAAAAACGAACAGTCATTTAAAGGCCCTTTTTGGCAACAGATTGATTTCACGGTAACTATTTTTATTACCGTTCTTGCTTTTTTATATTTGTTCGGTTTTCGTGTATTGAATATTTATGATACGAATTTCGTTCAAATGGGTGGGGATTTTACGGTATCATATCTCGGTAGTGTGTTTTATCGGTTGGACGAATGGCGCTGGCCGTTGCTGACGCATACGAATTTGGCGTATCCATACGGCATTTCCGTTCACGGAACGGACGGAAGTCCATTGCTTTCTCTGATTTTTAAAGCTTTTCATAAATTTTTCGGGTTGCCGGCCGATGTGCAGTTTGTGGGCGTCTGGATGTTGATATGCTATGTTTTGCAGGCTATCTTTTCTGTTTTAATTTTTAGAAAAGCATTCAAAAATAAATTTCTGATTATTATAGCCTCGCTCTTTTTTGTGGCTGCTCCGATTATGATGATGCGGGTATTTGTGCATATCAATTTGATGTGTCATTTCATTTTGCTGTGGGCGATTTTGCTTTGGATGAATAACCGTCTGACAAAAAAAACCTGGGCACAAATGGGCATTATTACAACACTTGCCATTTTAACATGCCCGTATTTTTTGCCGATGACAGCCGGTTTCTTCGGCGTTTTGATATTGCAACAGGTTTTTGTTGAGAAAAAAGTAAAGTTGCTTCATGCCATTATCGGAATTTTGTTTTTAGCTACGGTATTCGGTTTTTGGTTTTTGCTGTTGGGAATGGTGACAACCGAACAAGTATTGACAAGTGGCGGATGGCGTTCGTTAAGTTTGAATTTGACGGCATTGTTTAATCCGATATGGAGCACATCGCAAGTCTTTTCAAATTTAACGCCCGATGCCGATTTTGATGCCGATAATTATTTTGGCTTCGGGTTGCTGATTTTGCTTGTGTGGATGTTTCCGCACGTTAAGCATTTATTTGCTTCCGAAAATTTAAAAAAGCATGCGTTAATCAGCTTATTATTAGTCGGTTTTGTTTTATTTGCTTTATCGCCCCAAATTAAATGCGGCACAACCGTTCTTTTGGATTATAAACCGGGTGCTTTAATTGACTGGTTGGGCAGTGTGTTTCGGTATTCGGGACGTTTCTTCTGGCCTATCTGGTATTTATTGGCATTTTTCTTAATCAGACAATTTGCTCGGTCTTTCCCGAAGGGTGTTTTTATTTTGCTACCGCTTTTGTTGTGTGTGCAAATTTGGGATTTGTATCCGGCTTATCGGCTCAAACAAAATTTTGCGATGACAATGTATATTCCGCCTGAACCGTTTGTTTCTGAAGAATGGGATAGATTGGATAGAGAATATAAAAATGTGTTTATTTTTGCACATAATGAAAATTATCGCGATATGTGGCGTTGGGCGATTCGGCATAACAAAAACGTGAATTACGGTTTTTTAAATCGTCCGTCAGCCAAAACGCAGAAATTAGTCAACGAAACACGGGAAGCAATTCTATCGGGGGTTGTGCCTTCAAAAGATTACTTCTACTTGATTGATAAACCGTTTATGAAGCGTATTGAAGAGGCCGCCAAGGTGAATCCCGATGTTGAAAAATTGAAATCTTTAATTCGTAATATAGACGGATTCTTGATTTTGGAGTATTCCGAAGAACTCTCAAAAGAACGCGAGAAATTTAAGCGTGTATCTATTCCCGTAAAACACAGATATTGGGAGGATACACTTATTCAAATTTCGCCGAACAGATTGTATCGAGATGTAGAGGGTAAGTTTACGGATTACGGAACGATTATCCGCTTTGATGATAAATATTTGGATATAAAGTGGGATAAATACGGTATGGAATACTTTGAAAAGAAGCCGGACGGGAAGTATCATCAAGTGCTGAAAGACAAGGAAGACGCAGAAAAGAAGAAGTAGATTTCTTGGATTTGTGCTTGAAATCGGGTTTCTTGGCACATAATTAAATTGTGAGGAGAAGCAAATGATTGTCAACGATAAGATGCAACAAAACTACGCCTATGACTGCGTTGAACCGATGGGCGAAAATTTTGACCCGCTGTTTGCGCCGGAATTAACACCGAAAGAAATGTTAAATCTCGGTGTTTTTGAAGGGCATTATTTAACGGATTGTCGTGCTGAATTTCCGGCAGATTGGTTTGTTGAAGCCAAGTTATCCGATAGACCGAACGAAAATTGTAATTATTTTAAAGTCAAGTCGCGTCAATCATTGCAAATCTGGCAACAAAAAGGTTGGATTATCGGGCCCGATGTGCGGGGCTGGTTCCAGTGGTATTGTCGCTACTATATGGGGCGTCGGCTACCAGAAATTGATAAAATTCAAATTAAACGTTGGCGTTCTTTTCGCCGACATCAAGCCCAGATTCTTAAAAATTGTTTTGTTATGGATATGAATTGTCGCCCTCGTCAGCGTCAGGCGCTTTTGCAGTGGGCGTATAATCCGATTTTTTAGTGTTTATTATAAAGCCGTTTTGTTTTTTTATCGGGCAGTTTTATTTTTTTTGTAAGAAATGTGTGCGGTGAAGCAATCGTCAGCGATTGGTCGGTTTTGTGTGTTGGTTTTTTGTGTAACGGTGCCTTTTGTGATAAAAGAAAATATTATTATGTATAAAAAGAAACTTGCTTTTTTAGGATAAAAAACGGATACTGTTTTTAAATTGATTCAAACGGCATGTATTTTTCAGAATGAAGGAGTTAAAAATGGATGTATTGGAAGAGATGGCGTCGGTTGAAACGTATGAGATGAAATTTTTATTGCCACCCAAAGTTGTACCTGTATTTGAAACGGCGTTGGAAGAAATAGCATCGGCAGTCTTAACCGTGATGATTGAACACGGACCCGATAAGGGAATGTGGGAAATGCAGGCCATTTTTGAAGGCGAACCAAATGTCCAAGCCGTTCAGTCGGCACTCAATCAGGCTTGTCAGATGGCTCAAATACAACCGATTACGGCGGATATTCGCAAAATGCCCGTAAAGAATTGGCTACAAGCGTGTTATCAAAGTTTTAAGCCGATTGTTATCGGAAAATATTATATTTACGGCTCACATATTCAAGAGGAACCGCCTGCCGATAAAATTGCGCTGAAAATTGATGCGGCTACGGCATTCGGAACGGGTGAACATCAAACAACGCACGGTTGCTTGGAGGCTTTGAATTACTTGGATTTTGTGCCGAAAAAAGTATTGGATGTCGGGTGTGGCTCGGGTATTTTGTCCATGGCTTATGCCAAAACGTTTCATCAGCCCGTTGACGCGGTGGATATTGATGAAGAATCAGTGCGGGTTGCAACGCAAAATGCCAAGGAAAACGGCGTGGCTCACTTGATGCGCGTTTGGCAAAGTGAGGGATATAAACAAGTATCGGATACGTATGATTTGATTTTATGCAATATTTTGGCGCGTCCGCTTATGGATATGGCAAACGATTTAAAACATCATTTAAATGTGGGCGGAGAAGCCATTTTATCGGGCTTTTTAAATCGTCAGGAACGATGGGTTTTAAAAGCGCATACGGATATCGGGCTGAAATTGATTGCGAAATATCGGGTCAACGGTTGGAGCACGTTGGTTGTGGGAAAAGATAAAGAATAGTGTGGTATCGGTAGGTAAAAGGCGTAGAATCGAAATACAGGGGAAGTCAAATGACACAAAATGCTGTTTATGAAAAAATTAAATCGTTTCTAAAAGAGAGTGATTTAGACGGGGTCTTGATTGCCCGAAGCGATTCGTTTTTAGGTGAGTATTACCCGCCGTATGCAACGCGTCTTCAAACGGTGACGGGTGGATTTTCCGGCTCGGCGGGATTAGCCTTGATAACGCCGACGCAGGATATTTTATTTGTGGATTCGCGGTATACCGTTCAAGCTAAAGCCCAAACGGATTTTCAAGTGTATGAAGTGCCGTCGGAAACAACTCCCTCCGCATTTCTTAAAAAAGAAATGGCGGGGAAGAAAATCGGGTTTAATCCGTGGACACATTCCGTTACGTGGTTTTTAAAAATGTCGGAGATATTGGCGGAAAGTCAGGTAAAATTAGTCGGCTTGGATAATCAGACGGTAATAGATTGGTTCGGTGATGATGATTTTGTGCAAACGGATGTTTTCTCGTATGATGTGCAATACGCCGGTTTGAGTGCGGATGCCAAAAAGCAAGCCATTGCCAATCGATTGAAAGCGCAAAATTTAGACGCATTGATAATGATGTCTCCCGAAAATGTTTCGTGGCTTTTGAATTTAAGGGCAAAGACGGTGCCGGAATATCCCGTTGTTTTTCAACGGGGCGTCGTGGATACTTCGGGTTGTTATGAACCGCTGACGGAAACCGGCATACAAAATTTAAAAGGCAAACGTGTTGCGCTTGATTTAACACAAACACCGCTTGCCATATATGAGCGCTTAATGAATGTGTGCGAAATTAAAAATCTGCCCGATATGATTAACGAAATGAAAGCCGTTAAGAATCAAACGGAACGCGAGAATATCCGACAAGCTTGCTTATCCGAAAGCAAAACGATTTGCCGGTTTTTGGCATGGGTTGAAGAATATAAAAATCAGATTGATGAAATGCAATGTGATGATAAATTAAAGTGTTTAAGAAAAGAAGATCCACTCTATTTTGCCGATAGTTTTGAAACGATTGCCGGCGTTGGTGAACATGCGGCAAGAGCGCATTATCGGGCGGATGTTGTCTCAAATTTGCCATTAAAAAGTGCCCCGCTTTTATTGGTTGATACGGGTGGGCATTATTTGAACGGCACAACCGATATGACGCGAACGATTGCCATCGGACAACCGACGGACATAATGAAAAAACGATATACGCAAGTTTTGCAAGGGCATATTGATTTGGCTGATAGCTCTATTCAAGCAGGTCAATCAACAGGCGAATTGGACGATAAGGCGCATGCGTGGTTGCGTGCGGACGGGGTAGATTATTATCACGGCACGAGTCACGGAATCGGTATGATGTTAGCCGTTCATGAAATGCCACCCGTTGTTCATCCGAAAGATACCTACGGTTTGCAAGCCGGTATGGTTTTTTCAAACGAACCGGCATTTTATGATGAAAAAGAGGGATACGGTATTCGGTTGGAAACAATGCTGATGGCGGTATCCGATTCGGATGAAATGCGTTTTGATGAAACGTGTTCGGATAACAAGCGTTCGGATGAAACAAAAAATCAATGTGGCAGTGTGCATAATCAAAAAGCGAAAGAGGAAGCGGAGCGATTGGTATTTGAAAATTTATTGCTGATACCGTTTGATTATCGGTTGGTTGATTTTTCTTTATTGACGGTGCGACAAAAGCAATGGCTGTCAGCCTATCATCAACGGATTGAGACTCAGATTTTACCGCAATTATCTCAAAAAGAGCAAGAGATTTTATTGCCGTTTGTTAAAGCGTTTCAAACGATTTCTTGACAAGATAAGCCGATTTGATTATAATGCCCGAAAAGGAAAATGAATATGAGTAAGGGATTGATTACAACCGGATCGGTTGCTACAAATCGCAAAGCGCGGTTTAATTACGAGATTTTGGAAACGTTTGAAGCCGGTATTGTTTTAACGGGCGGAGAGGTTAAATCTTTGCGCGCGGGGCATGCCACGATTAACGAAAGTTATGCTTCCGTTGAAGATGGTGAGTTATATTTAATTAACGCTCACATTACGGAATACGGCGCGGCCAAAGGCGGTTTTGTGAAACAAGTGGCATCACGTCCGCGTAAGTTATTGGTTCATCGGAAAGAATTAAATAAAATTATGGGGGCCGTTGAGCAAAAAGGAAAAACGATTGTGCCGTTGGAACTTTATTTTAATCCGCGCGGTAAGGCGAAAGTGCGGATTGCATTAGCCGTCGGTAAAAATTTGGTGGATAAGCGCGAGGATATGAAAAAACGCGATTGGAATCGGGAAAAACAGCGTATTTTGGCGCACTATAATAACGGTAAAAGATAGTTTCCGGGCATATTTACCTCAAAATGTCCTTTATGCGTTGATTTAAAAAGATTACCCGTTTTTGGCAGCAATTATTTTGTTTCAATCAAACACGCATCTCCGTAGGAAAAGAAGCGATAGTTATGTTCAATCGCATAGCGGTAGGCTTCCTTCATACGCTCAATGCCCGCAAAGGCACAGACCAACATAAACAGCGTTGAGCCCGATAGGTGAAAATTCGTAAACATCACATCTGTTGCTTTGAAATGATATCCCGGAGTGATAAAAATAGAGGTTTCACCTTCAAACGGGTGAACAATGCCGTTTGAATCGGTAGCAGATTCCAATAACCTGAGAGAGGTTGTGCCGATTGTTACAATACGGCGACCTTGTTTCTTGGCTTGATTAATTTTATCGGCAACATCTTGTGTGAGTATTCCGAATTCTGCGTGCATTTTATGATTATCCGTATCATCCACTTTTACCGGTAAAAATGTGCCACCGCCGACATGCAGGGTTACAAATAATCGCTCAATGCCTTTTTTATCCAAGCGTTCAAATAATTCCGGCGTGAAATGCAATCCGGCCGTCGGCGCGGCAACGGCACCCTCCGCACGGGCATAAATGGTTTGATAATCGGCTTTATCCGATTCTTTTCCGCCTCTTTTGCGCTTAATATACGGGGGTAGGGGCATAGTGCCGACTGTGTGTAATTCCGCCATCAGTTCAGCGCCTTTTTTGTTAAATTGCACCACAACGGGTCCGGCTTCTTCTTTTTTTAAAACGGTGGCGTTAAATGTATCGGTAAAAGAAATTACATCACCGATTTTTAAACGACGACTGTTTTTAATCAATGTTTCCCAGCAAGATAAATCCAGCTGTTTAAAAAGAGTTAATTCAATTTTTGCCTGCCCGCGCATGCCGTATAAACGAGCGGGAATGACTTTTGTGTCATTAAAAATCAGCACATCGTCGGGACGTAATAATTTATCTAAATCGGCAACGGTGTAATCCGTTAAACCGCCATGTGCGTCAATATGCAATAATCGTGCACAATCGCGCGGTTCTGCCGGTGCATCGGCAATCAAAGATTCCGGCATATCAAATGTAAAAATGTCCGTTTTCATACCATTCCTCAGTGTATTATTGGGTTATGCTCGGTTATACGATTCGGCAAGGGCTTTGTCAAGCGGATTTTATCGGACAGAAAACTTTATTTTTTTTGAAAAGAAAGTTTGACTTTTGGTTAAGGGCGTGATAATGTGAAGAAAATAGATGTAGATGAATTTAATAAATTAAAGATTCGAGGAGTCTGATATGAAAAAATGGATTGCAGCAGGTATGATGCCGTTATTATTGGCCGGTTGCGGGTCAAGTGAATATGTCCATTCGCAAGAGCCACGTTCAACCGTGTATTACGGGCAACCCGTCGCCGATTTGTATGAAAATTTCGGGACTCCTACAAAAGCCACACGCATATCGGATAATGAACGTATTTTAATTTACATTTCGCAGGAAATTGAGAAAGATTGGGCGTATCGCTACGTGCGCGGATGCGTGATGGAGTTCAGATTGGTTGATAACCGTGTGGTTGATTGGTCGGCTGACGGGCAGGCCTGCGTGATTCAATCGCGAAAAGCGGATGATTTGCCTGAGTATGCTCGTGGCGGAAACAACGATTATTATGAAGATACCGGGTTGTTTGATTCTGCCGACGGATACCGCACAAATTCGGCCTCATCAACTTATCGCTCAGGGAGTCGACAACTGCCGGCCGATGCTTTTGACGGTAAGGCTTCAACATCTTATTCCAAAATTTCCAGTGTGACAACACCGGGGATACCCATAAGCGGAAAAGCTTCCGATTCAGGGCGCATATCGGGGCAAGTGCCTGCTGATGCGTTTGACGGAAAAGCTTCCGCCACCTATTATCGGCAGTCTACGAATACAGCGAGTAATTCTGCCGTTGTCAATCAAGCAATGGGTGTAGCACAAGTGCCGGCCGATGCATTCCATGGGCAAGCATCAACTTTCTATAACCCGCAGGTTCATAGTCAAACAGCGTCTATGAAAAACGGCGTAATGGTCACAAGCGGGCAGGTGATACAAGGAAATTCTGTTTCCGTTCCGGCAGATGCATTTGAAGGCCGAGCCTCAACCATTGTTCCGCAACAAAATGCAATAAATGCTTCGCCAATGGGAGGAATGAGTCAATCTGTGCGTTCAGGGGGCAATGCAACAAGTAGTTCATGGTTTGGCGGGGGAGACGAAAGCGATGAATGGGGTTTGTTTGACAGCTGAAACTTCTTTGATTGCGGGAGTTAACGGAATATCTGTATTTTTTTAGCTTGCACGGAGTGTGTGGGCTTAGTTGTTTTTCTAACTTAATTAAGTTGATTTGAGTGGGTAAGATGAAGAGAATTATTAACAGTTATGTTTTTGCGGGACAAGGGATTGGTATGCGTTTTGCGTTGTTGGTTGCTTGTTTTTTTGCATTATTGATTGGTATTGGAACCTATGTTGCCACTCTGAATCCTTTAAATAAACTGGAAGAGAGTTTAAAGGAAATTCCGCAAATAACTGTGTTGGATGGGCAGATTATCTCTCCGATTTATGCGAATAAAAAAATACCGACGATCCTGGGAACATTGGAATTTAATACGGCGGTATCCTTTATAACGCCGGAGGCTCTTATAACTGATGCCATGGTGTATGTAACGCAAACACAGGTCTTTGTTAAAAGCCCGAATGAAAGAGTTATTCCGATGCAATTTCGGGCTATTTCTCAGCCGATTGATACGAAAAACGGTATCTATCGTGAAGTTAAAGTCAGCCATTTTCAGGATCGTGTGTTCAGCCCGATTGCAGCTATTCAAAAAGTAAAGAGTGTGCTGGGGTTAGGATCTATTGCCTTGGGGATTATTGTTTTCACAGCATTGATTTTTGATTTTCTTTTAACATACGCAATTGTTATTTTCTTAAATTTATTCATGCGCTTAAAATTAACCATTGCACAGTTGGGACGCTTGCTTGTGGTGCCGTGGACATTTTTAATTATCGGTAGTTTTATCTTAACTGCTACGAAAAAATCGTTGATTACATGGTGGATTGCGTTATATGTTCGTATGGTATCGCCTGCTGTTCAGATTGGTTATTCAACGGAAAATTCTTTTGCTTACGCCATGCCGATGTGGTGGATGATTATTTTGCTTGCATTCGGTATTTTAACGGTATATATTGTGTGGGCTTCCGGTTTATCGCTTTACAAAGAGCGTCGGGACGAATTGTTTAAAAAAGAACAATAAAACAAAATAGGCGAATTAAACACCTGCAAGACGGGGGATTTTATGATTCAATCTATGACACAAGGTAATCCTTTGAAATTGATTATCTTGTTTTCCATACCGATTATGCTCGGAAACTTGTTTCAGCAAGTGTATATCTTATCGGATTTATATATTTTAGGGCATTATCTGGGATTACATGCGTTGGCCGTTGCAGGGGCAATGACGCCTGTTTTTGTTATGACAATTATGTTTGCAACCGGATTTACGAACGGCTTGTGTGTGATTACGGCGCAACGATTCGGGGCTAACGATATTTGCAGTGTGCGTAAATCATTCAGCGGTGGTATTCTTTTAACCGCTATTTTATGTATCGGAGTGATGATTGGCTTGCACTTGATGATGGATACGATTTTGCATAAAATGAATGTGCCGGCAGATATTTATGATGATTCGAAACGATTTTTAACCATTCTTTCTTACTCACTTTTTGCAACGCTCTTTTATAACTATTTAGCGGGTATTATGCGGGCATTGGGAGATAGTCGCACCCCGCTTTATTTTCTTATTTTTGCGTCTTTATTGAATATTGCGATTAATGTGCCGTTGATTGCGTATTTTCATTGGGATGTGACGGGAGCGGCACTCGGAACGGGTGTGGCTCAAACCGTTTCGGCATTGCTCTGCGTTTGCTTTTTGTTTTGGCGGTTTCCGATTTTGCGCTTAAAACAAAAAGATTGGAGGCTGAATTTTTCATTTTTGTGGGAACATCTTAAAATTGCGGTGCCAATGTCAATTCAATTTTCGGTTATCGGTATCGGGGTGATTATTATTCAAAGTATCTGCAATTCATTCGGAACGGATACAATTGCGGCATTTGCCTCAGCAGGACGTATTGAACAAATTATGACGATGCCGTTGTTTTCACTCGGTATGGCTCTCACCACATATTCGGCTCAAAATTACGGCGGTCGCTATATTCGCCGAATCAGACAAGGTGTTTTACAATGCTTTTTATTTTCGGGAACAATTAGTTTTATTATGGCGATTATTGCTTATCACTTTGGGGAAGATTTAGCGGGGATTTTCTTAAATCACCCTTCGGAATTCGTGTTGAATCAAGCAGCCGGTTATATTAAAATAACAACGCTTTTCTACTTCTTTTTAAGTATGATATTTGTGTTTCGGCAAGTATTGCAAGGTATGGGATATCCAATGTTGCCACTCATTTCGGGGATCGTTGAACTTGTGATGCGCGGATTCGCGGCTTGGTATTTATCGGTAGCATACGGATATATCGGAATATGTTATGCAAGCCCGATTGCCTGGATTGGCGGTGCGATGATTGTGACCGTTGGCTATTTTATCATTATTCGCCGATTTAAAGTTTCGCTGTTCGGTAAGCTGGATCAAAGAAGCCCTGTGCCGAATCAAGTGCGCGGATAAAATTGTAACGATTTAGTTAAAAACGGCAATTTTCGGCTTCCGTAGGAATATATATTTATATCAGAAATGCGTTGAGAACAAAAACGTATTCTCCGTTGATAATTTTTTTGATGCTCTCTCTTGAAAGCTCTCATACTTATTATTATATGTATACCGAAAGGATACTGAAAGATGAACAGTGAAAAATTAACGGAAAGATCGCAAGGTTTTATTCAAGCGGCACAAAATTTAGCCGTTCGGAATAATAACCAATTCTTAATGCCGGAGCACTTATTAAAAGTGCTGTTGGATGATAAAGAGGGTATGGCTGCCACATGGCTGACCCAAGCGGGGGCTGATGTCTCCGGTTTGCGTGAAAAGGTGCAACAAGCCGTAGATGCCTTACCGAGAGTGGAGGGGTCAAGTGTTCAAATCAGTGCTTCTCAGGCATTTTTAAAAGTGCTGGACAAAGCAGAACAGTTGGCAACCAAAGCACAGGATTCGTATGTGACGGTTGAAAGATTGTTGCAAGCGCTTTTGATGGGGAATACCTACGGTGTTGATGAAAAGAAATTAAATGCCGTTATCAATAATATGCGTCAAGGGCGAACGGCTCAATCACCGACGGCGGAAGACAACTTTGAGGCTTTAAAGAAGTATGCAACGGATTATACGGAGCGCGCTTTACAGGGTAAATTAGACCCTGTTATCGGTCGTGATGAGGAAATTCGTCATACGATTCAAGTTCTATCCAGACGGACTAAAAATAACCCGATTTTAATCGGTGAACCGGGTGTCGGTAAAACAGCTATCGTGGAAGGATTGGCTTTGCGGATTGTGAACGGCGACGTGCCTGAAACCTTGGCTCATAAGCGCTTAATGGCGTTGGATATGGGTGCATTGATTGCGGGTGCTAAGTATCGCGGTGAGTTTGAAGAAAGATTAAAAGCCGTATTGGAAGAAGTTGCCTCTTCAAACGGACAGATTATTTTATTTATTGATGAAATGCATACCGTTGTCGGCGCAGGAGCAACCGGTGGCTCAATGGATGCCTCCAATTTATTAAAGCCGGCGTTGGCGCGCGGGGAATTGCATTGTATCGGTGCAACCACATTAAAGGAATATCAAAAATATATTGAAAAAGACCAAGCATTTGCTCGGCGTTTTCAACCGGTTTACGTGGGTGAACCACAAGTAGAAGAAACGGTTTCCATTTTGCGGGGTATTAAACAAAAGTATGAATTGCATCACGGTGTTCGGATTGCCGATGCGGCGTTAGTGGCTGCTGCCGTTATGTCTAATCGCTATATCACCGATAGATTTTTGCCTGATAAAGCGATTGACTTAATGGATGAAGCGGCTAGTAAATTGCGTATGGCGATTGATTCCAAACCGGAACATTTGGATGAATTGGATCGGAAACTCGTGCAGTTGAAAATTGAACGCGAGGCATTGCGCAAAGAATCGGATGTTGCTTCAAAAGAACGTCTTGCAAAAATTGAAGAACAAATCAAAACGCTTGAAAAAGAATCGCTGGACGAAACGCAACAATGGAATGCACATAAAACGGCTTTGCAGGAAGCAAACAATGTGCGTGAGCGCTTGGATAAAGCCAAAGCGGAAGTGGAAAAAGCATTGCGTGACGGCTTATATGAAAAGGCGGGTGAGTTGCAGTATAAAGAAATTCCCGAGTTGGAAAAGAAGTTGGCTACATTAAATGCCCAAAATCAAAATGCTTCAACCATTGAAACCGTTACGCCCGATATTATCGCCTCTATCGTTTCCAAATGGACGGGTATTCCCGTTGATAAATTGTTGGGCAGTGAGCGTGAAAAATTGTTGAGTATGGAAAAAGAGATTGCTCGGCGCGTTGTCGGACAAGAGGATGCGATTGTTGCAGTTTCAAATGCCGTTCGGCGTTCACGTTCCGGTTTGAAAGATCCGAATCGCCCGATTGGTTCATTTTTGTTTTTGGGGCCGACGGGTGTCGGTAAAACAGAACTTGCCAAAGCGTTGGCAGAGTTTTTGTTTGATGAAGAATCGGCGTATTTAAGAATTGATATGTCGGAATATATGGAAAAACATGCCGTTGCAAGGTTAATCGGTGCGCCTCCGGGATATGTGGGATACGATGAGGGCGGTGTTTTGACGGAAGCCGTGCGTCGTCGCCCGTATCAAGTTATTTTATTTGATGAAGTGGAAAAAGCGCATCCGGATGTGTTTAATGTTCTATTGCAAGTGTTGGATGATGGACGATTGACGGACGGTCAGGGTCGCACGGTTGATTTTAAAAATACTTTTTTGATTATGACATCTAACTTGGTTACGGATGCCGATGAAAAGTCAATTCGCGATAAATTAAAAGGGTTCTTTAAACCCGAGTTTATTAACCGATTGGATGAAATTATCATTTTTAAGCCATTGCAAAAAGAGGATATTCGGAAAATAGTGGATATTCAACTTGCCAAACTGGAATCTCGGTTAAAAGATCACCGGATACAGTTGCATGTGGATGATAAGGCGCGTGATGAATTGGCAGAAGAAGGCTATGATTCGGAATTCGGTGCGCGACCGTTGAAGCGCGTAATACGGCAACAGATTGAAAATCCGTTGGCAATTAAGTTGCTGGATGGAAGCATTAAAGACGATTCGGTAGTGACTATTACCCCTTCATCAGATAAGTCTTCCGAGCAACAGTTTGATTTTAAAATTAAAGAAACCCGAAAAGATTGATTTGAAGAATAAATCGTATCAGCATATATAAAATAAGCAGACAACGGATTTGCGTTCCTTGTCTGCTTGTTTTTAAGTGTGTCTCTCTGAAAATTTTCGATAATTAAAAAGATATAAAATTATCGTGCTTTATGATATTGCAACAGAATTTTAAATGCTTCCAAAACCTCTTTGGGTTGATCTTGTAATTCTAACATTAAATCCGTTAATTCAGGTGAAAATCTTTCGTAATCGGGATATTCGCGGGGTAAAAGTAATTGATACGGCTCTAAATCAAATACATTTGCAATGGCTTCAAGTGTTGATAATTTTGTGCTTGCAACATTGTTTTCAAGTTGGCAAACCATTTCAACCGTTTTACCGATTTGTTCTGCCAGTTGTGCCTGGGTAATATGTGCTTTTTTTCGATATCTCTTAATATTTTGGGATACAATGGCTTTTATATCTTCTTTCATAAACATTTTCCTTTCGTTTTTTAACATAGAGAACAACTCATATATAGGCATCAAACTTCGTAAAAAAAAGCTTGAATGGCGGATTTGTCCGAGTTTTGATTATTAATTAATCTCATTTTTTTTACAATGAAATAAAATTATTGTTTTTATTTCTTTTTTTTAAAATATTAATGTATTACTTCAATACAATAATATGCTTTTGTATAAATGATTGTATTTTTGCTTGACATTATTAAAAATATATATTTATAATACAATTGTATTGATAAAATATATACTAATTATGTATTTTTTTGATTGGGTTTTTGTAATCAAAACGGAGGAGACATGAAATACACGAAAACAACAATTAAGGAGTTAACAAAGCGGTATGCAATTGTATTAAAAAAATGCGCTTTTTTGAATATGATTGCATTGACGGGGACATTCTTTGCCACATCGGCAATGGCTGTGAATGCGCCGCTCGGTGTTGTTGCAAATGATACGGTTTTGAGCGGAACGTATGAAGACTATGTTAATACGAATGGAACGCAAGCCGGTGTTGCAACAATTAACTATGATACAACAGGTGTTTCGGTTGTTGACGGTACTAAATTTTTGAATAACGAAACACAAAAAAGTGCCGGTGGTGTTTTAAAAGTTATGAACGGCATGACGGTTGGTAGTGATGTTGAGTTTAGCGGTAATAAAGCAACCAATGACGGTTGGGGCGGTGGTGCTTTATATGTGAAGTTGGCAAACGGAGAAGAATTATCGGAAAATGGAACTGTAAGTTTTGGCGATAATGCGAAATTCTCGGGAAACTCTGCCGGATTAGGCGGTGCCATTGCTTTGGAATACGGTAATTTAGAATTTGGAAACGGTGTAACGTTTGACGGCAATAAGGCGTTGACAGGTTCTAATCAGGCTGGTGGTGCCATTGCAATGTGGCAGGATTCGAAAGATCATGGTGATATTAAATCAACATTGACGGCAACAAATGCAATTTTTAAGAATAACGAGGCTGGCAATGCCGGTGGTGCAATATCGGTTGGAGAAAATGCCGGAACGGCTAATGTCGGCGGATTATTTGAAGGCAATAAAGCCGGAAACGGTGGTGCTATTTATAATGCCGATACCGTGACGGTTGCTGATGGTTCTCAATTTATCGGGAACACATCTACTGCTCAAAATTACGGTGGCGGTGCTATTTATAATACGGCCGGAACACTCACAATCGGTAACAACGTAGTATTTAAAGATAACGCTTTGAATCAGCCGAATCCGGATTCAACAGAAAAAGACGGACGTTCTGCCGGTGGTGCAATTGCTTCTTGGAATTCAGGCAAAGTTATTATCGGTGAAAATGCATTGTTCTCAGGAAACGGATATAACTCTGAAACAGGGAAAAAAGCCTGGGCCGCAGGTGGTGCAATTTATGTAGATACGGATAGCACCACGTTATCAGAACTGCAAATCGGTTCGGGAGCAAAGTTTGAGAATAACGTTGCCGGAGCGCTTGGTGGTGCTATCTATGCCGGTGATTCCAAAACACAAATTAGTTCTGCGACATTTAGTGGTAATGAAGCCGGTACATGGGGCGGAGCAATGTTCGTTGGAAATTATTACGACATTGAAGGAAACGAAGTTTCGGTAGAAAATTCTGTTTTCGAGAATAATACGGCTGGGTTGAATGGTGGTGCTGTTGCAGGACAATACACAACATTAACCTTGACTGATGTTGAATTCAACAATAACACGGCTACAACAGGCAGCGGTGGTGCTATTCATATTACAACCGATGCTGAGGAAGGATATCAAGCTGTAACGAGTATCACCAATGGTACTTTTACAGGAAATACAGCGGCACTCCAAGGTGGCGCTATCTTTAGTAGCGGTGAATTGTCAATTGCAGGAAATTCATCTTTTGTTGAAAATAGTGCAACTCAAGGTGGTGCTATTTCAAACATTGACGGAACGGTTGTTTTTGACGGGAACACAACATTTACCGGAAACACGGCAACCGAATCCGGCGGTGCTATTTTGAATAAGGGTGAAATGACCTTTGACGGTAATACCGTTTTTGCCAACAATACGGCAAACGGCGTTGCTAACGATATGCATAACACAGGCAACTTAACCTTTAACGGTGATGTATCGTTTACGGGTGGTGTGACGGGTGATGGAACAATCGCTTTCAACGGTGATACGTTGGATATCGGTTCATCTATTATTCAAGCTTCGTCAATCAGCATCAAAGATGGGTCTACATTGCGTGCGAACTTGTTATCAGGAACGGCGGGATTTGATGCTGCCGAGTTAAGTGGTAACAATTTGAATCTTGTATTTGATCAAGGCAGTGTGGGTGGATCGCTTGTGTTTACGCAAGGAAACGGCTCTGATTTGACATTTACGGAAAATAACCTGTTTGATCTTGTGGTTCAAGATGACGGCAGTTTAGTTGTTGATCGTAAATCAGCGGATAAAGTTGTTGATCAATTTGTATCAGCCGGGGTGGCAGATCCGATAACGGCAACCGGTATTGCAACGATTGTGGAAGCAACCCCGACAACGCCACAGGCTCAAGTAATTGCCTCAACAATTATGGACTTGGCGCAATCTACGGATATTGCCGATCAGCAAAAAGCAGCCGAATTGACAAAAGCAACACAACCGACACGGGCGCCGATTCGCCAAGCCGTGACAGTTAATACGCAAGTGATTAAAACGGCATCTGATCGGTTGGCGCAATTACGCCAAGGACGCAGTGGCGGTGATTTGGCTGATGCAAAATTATCTCCTTGGGTTCGTGGGTTGTTCAGCAAAAATCATAACTCGCAAGGTGATGGATTTGATGCTTATACACATGGATTTGCGTTCGGTGTGGATGCGCAGGTGACGGAAGATGTGTTGTTGGGAGCAGGTTATGCTCGTTCGACCACAACCGTTAAAGAAGATTTGCGCAGAACGCATGTCAATGGTGATAACTATTTTGTTTATGGTAAATATCAACCGTCAAAATGGTATGTTGAATCTATCTTGAATTACGGGCATAATAAGGCTAAATCCGAATCGCTCGGCTTGTCCGCAGATTACAGTATTGATACATACGGAGCGCAATTATTCTCGGGTTATCAATATGGTATTGCCGATAATTATGCCGGTATCCGTTATGTATATGTCAATCCGGACGACTATGATAATGGTTTGAATAGGGTAGAAGGCAAGAGCTCGCAAGTGGCAACGGCCGTTATCGGTACGCGCATTGCAAAAGAATTCCAATACAAGGATAATCTCGTCTTTAAACCGGAATTCAGATTAGCGGGAACGTATGACTTTAAGTCAGATAACTCAACAGCAAATGTCAGTGTCATCGGCGGTAATACGGTTTACTCCGTTGAGGGAGAACGGTTGCATCGTGCGGCATTGGAAACAGGTGTCGGGTTAACGGCCAAGTATGGCAAAATGGAAGTTTCGGCAGGCTATGATGTTGAATGGCGTGTCAGTAACTTTGCTCAAACAGGAATGTTAAAATTAAAGTATAACTTCTAATTTTGAGCTGATACCAATCGGGAATCCGCCTCGGAAACGGGGCGGATTTTTGGTTGTTTTATCAAGAAAATTTTTCATAAATTTTATATAAATAGTGTTTGAATAAAAAGCCATGCCTGAAAAATATTCGGCATAAAACAGAGTTATCCAAATACTTTTATAAAAAATAATAAAATATTTATTATGAGTTATAATGACAATGTATTTATAATTTAAAATATAACAATTTAAAACTTTCAAATAAACAATAAAAAATATGGCGATTTTTGAACCCTGACGGTCAAACAAATTTATTGTTGCAATTTGTTTTCAAATCGGATAGGATGTATCCGTTTTTATTGAGGGGATAAATGCGATTTAAATTGATTTTTTCCATTGTAAGCTATGTGATTATGCTGGGCGGATTTATGATGATGTTCCCCGCCGCGGCAGATTGGTTAGATGGTGATGGGCAGTCTGCTTCCATATTTGCCTTGTTGGCTGCGTTAACGTGTTCGGTCGGCTTAATCGGCTGGATGTTGGCTGATATGAAGCCAACACCGCTTAAAACAAAAGAAATGTTTTTAACAACGGCAATGATTTGGTTTTCGTTTTCTGTTGTTTGTGCTTTGCCGATATATTTTTCACCGATTGAGATTTCTTTCGTGGATGCCTTTTTTGAATCATCATCCGGATTGACAACAACCGGTTCAACAATATTCACGAATCTTGAATCGCTTCCTAAGGGGTTATTGTTGTGGCGTTCAATGACGCAATGGATGGGTGGCTTGGGTATTTTGGTGTTGGCGATATTGGTATTGCCTGTTTTGCAAATTGGTGGCATGCAATTGTTTAATATAGAGGCCAGCGGAGAATCAAATCGTGATATGCCGATGATTGCACAAAATATATCGGGGATATTGATGTATTTTGTAATTATAACAAGTCTTTGCGGTATTTGTTTGTGGCTGGCGGGTATGTCGGCATTTGATGCACTCAATCATGCCATGGCAACAACTTCAACAGGAGGTTTTTCCACACACGACTTATCAATCGGCTATTTTAAATCGCCCATAATAGAGTGGATTATTACGTTCTTTATGTTTGTCGGCGGATTGCCGTTAATGATGGGTCTTTTGATTTTTCAACGCCATTTTGAAACAATACGTAATAATGAGCAAATTAAACTTTATTTTTGGTTTACTTTGGGCATTATTTTATTTGTGGCCGGTATTCGTTGGCACGATGCGGCATTTGATAACACGCAATTATCCGATATTTTGCGCACAACGGCATTTGATATTGTTTCCGTTATGACGTCAACGGGATTTATTGTGGATAATTATGAACGCTGGGGCGGATATGCGACCATGCTGTTCTTTTTGATTATGTTGACGGGTGGGTGTACGGGTTCAACAACCGGCGGTATTAAAATGTTTCGGTTTTCTATTTTGTTTAAAACGATTTATGCGCAATTAAAGAAAGCAATTCAACCGCATGGCGTTTTTGTTGCTCGTTACGGAAATAAGCCGATAACAGATAATATTGTTAATAGTGTATTAGTATTTTTTGGGTTGTATGCGTTTAGCGCCGTTGTGGGATCTTTAATGCTATCGTTATGCGGGCTGGATTTTGTGACGGCTTCATCCGGTGCTATTACGGCACTATCCAATGTCGGCCCTGCTTTGGGAAGTGTTATCGGTCCGGATAAAACGTTTGCCGCACTTTCGGATACTGCAAAAACGATTTTGGCATTTTTAATGATTATCGGGCGATTGGAATTTATTGCCGTATTTGTTTTAACAGTGCCGTTTTTCTGGAAAAAGAATATTTGATTGCTCAAAACTTTTTTATATAAAAAGTCAAAAAACAAAAAAAACGATTTGATTTTTGGGAGAAGTGGTGTATAAAAAGATAATATAATCGAGAAAATGCAGGCAAACAGGATTTCAGATGAAAAAATTTTTCTTAACCGTTTTGTTTTTATTCTTTTTAATCGTAGGTGGTTTGGGATTTTTTATTATCCGTTCATTTAATACGGATGCATTTCAAAAACAAATCGTAGAAAGTATTTCCGAAATGACGGGGCGAGAATTTAACGTGATGGGAGCAACATATGTTTCCTGGTTTCCGATGCCACGTATTGTAATGAATGATATTACGTTGGCAAACGTTAAAGGTTCGCAACGGGCTGTTATGGTTCGCGCCAATCGTGTCGGTGTTGAGTTAGAGTGGGCTTCTTTATTAAAGAATCCGTTGGTGATTAAAAAGATTGATATAGAAAATCCGACGGTGTTTTTAGAGCGAATGGATGAGACAAATGTTAATTGGAATTTCCCCTTTTTGTTTGAAACAAAAACCAATCTAAATGATTTCGGAATGGATACAACACGTGCAAGCATTCGTGTTGATACGGTCTCCGTACGTGGTGGTTCCATTGAATACACGAATGCCCTTAATCAGATAAAATGGGTTCTCAGCAGTATTAACGGTAATTTATCCATGGATACGTTGCAAGGCCCCTATACATTTAACGGAACGTTTCGATCTAAAGAACAAACGGTTTCTGCCCAGTTAAAGATTATGCAGTTGAGAGTAGATACGGCAGTTCCGTTTTCTTTAAATTTAGTTGGTGAAGATAATAATTTTCTTTTGGATTTAAACGGAACGATAACTCCGAGCCTGACAAAAACAACCCAAATGGTAGCCGATGGCTCATTCAGCACTCAAAAACCGAATGACTTGTTAAAAGCATTTGATTTGAAGCCGCTTAGTGAAGCGTTAAATGTTCCTTCTTTCGGTAATATGCGTTACGAGTCGGCGAATGGACAAGATACTTTTAAGAGTTTTACCGTTCGTTTCGGTGATACGGAAAATGCCGTTTCAATGACAGGTTCTTTGGAAAGAGAGAAAAAACAAAAGCTCAGCTATAAAGCAACGATTAACTTTAATCGCTTTGATTATGCGCAATGGCAGAATATGTTAAGCGAGTTAAATTGGAAGAATTTAACCGATGGTGAGTTTGCCGATTTTAAGCTGAAATTACATGCAGATACGTTTGTTTATCAGGGTAAAAATTTTAAAAATGTAAATGCCGATTTTGCGAAAAACGGATATAAGTTTCAAATAAACGGTGGTAGTATGGAAGCGACAGGTGAAACAACCGTTAATTTTGAAGGTGGATCGATTATTCAAAATGACAAGGTTGGACTTGTTTTAATGTTGGCCGGAAAGTCGGCACGGTTAGATGAATTGCTTAAAACGGTTTCTCCATCGGCTGATTTCCCGAAGGTGTTGGCTCAAAGCGCCATTTTCAAGGGAAACACAACCATTTATGCTGATGGATTTAACCTGGAAATACAAGAATTTTCTTTGGATAAAACGAAACTTTCGGGCAATGTGAGGTATGAAGAAACAAAGCCGTTGCCAACGATTCGCATTAAACTATTTGCGCAAAATGTGAATATCGATGATTATGCGGGTTATCGGAAACCTAAGGAAAAGGTGAGTGTTTTTGCGTTGATTCATAATGCGAAAAATTATGTTTCTCAATTAAAATTTTTGAAGAATTATGTTGGAACATTTGATTTGGCAGGTAATAATATTGTCTTTTTCGGTGCACCGATTGAGAAAATAACTTTAAACGGTGAAGTTGCAAATAATACGTTAAAAATTAAAAAAGCAGACATCCGAAATTTAGCCAACGCCTCTTTATCCGGATCGGTTGATTTTAGCGGATTAAATGAAAAAGTGATATCAATTCCAACGCTGAAGATGAATTTCGGGACGCCTCAACTAAGTTTGTTTATGGATAAAATCGGTTTAACGGCCAATGAAGAATCCCTGAAAGATTTAAAAGATTTTAAAACAGAGTTAACGCTCTCCGAACAGGGAGATGAGTGGGCTATTGATATGAATAATGTCGTGGGCGATTTGGGGTTGACACTGGATGGTAAATTAAAAACAACAGACGCCGGTACTACATATAATAATTTGCAGGTTTCTCTTTCTTATCCGGATTTTCGACGTTTTTCTCGTGAAATATTTGATATAAAAGGGATTAATACGGCAATGGATGGTGATTTTCTTGTCAAAATGGTGTTAAACGGCTCGCTTGATAATGTTGCATTTTCTGATGGACAAATTAAAATCGGTCCCAATCAGATGAGTGTGAACGGCACCTATAAGCCGGGTAAGCAGGCGCAACTGATAATGAATATTGAAGCACCGTCGTTTAATGTGAACAAATATATTTGGAATGACTTAAAAAATATAAAGTTCAGAGGCATAAATGCGCAAAAACCGTTTGATTTGAGTGTATTTGACGGATTAGACCATCAAATTAAAATTTCTACCGCACAACTTTTGTATAATGGCTATGAATTGAAAAACGCTATTTTGTCATGGGTTATTTCCGGGCGTGAGAAAACCGTTACTTTAAAGGAATTATCGGGAACTTATGGCACATCGAATGCGCCGTTTAAGGCTTCCGGTATGTTTAACTGGGGAAATACGCCAACTTTTACGGTAGACTTTAACGGATTCAATTCGGAAGTTTCTCCGCATTTGTTATCGATGAAAAAAATGTCGTATGGAGAAGGAACGGTACGTTATCAAGCGCATCTGGAAAGCACGGGCAAATCTCCCGCTGAAATGTTGAATAACTTAAAAGGAAGCGGACAACTTATCTTTGAAAACGGCATTTGGGTCGGAACGGGGATTGATAAAGTGTTGCCTCTTGTGAAACGCACCATTGATAATCACGTTCCGAAAGAAACATTTGATAAGGAAATGAATCGTATTTTAAATTCCGGCAAAACGCCTATTCAGAAAATTGACGGAGCCTTTACGATTGAGAATGGTCAATTTAAAGCCATGAATACTGTTTTGAACGGAGAAGGGTTTATTTCTGATCCGATGCAAATACAATGGGATATTGCAAAAGATTCGTTTGATATATTGGTGCCGATTACACTTTCGGCTTATGCCGATTTACCGCCATTTGCTTTAACGGTTCGTGGAAAAAGAGATGCTTTGGCATATCAAACAAACTATGTGGATTTATCTTCTTCCGTTGCCGATATCGTTAAGGCAGAAAGCGAGCAACTTGCTGAAAAAAAACAAACCGAAAAAGAAAAAGAAATGAAAATTGCTCGCAGTGAGCGAGAAGATAAAATCCGTGAAGCTATTTTATCGGCGCGAGAAGCTGTTAAACAAGCGGGTATAAAAGTGACGACGGGCGATAACCAAAAAGCGCTTTATTTATACAGAAATGCGCAAGATGCATTGTCGGTTGTTAATAATATGTCGGTTAAAGAAACACTGACGGATGCCGAGTATATTCAGCTGACGGAGCAGTCTCGATTGGCGATAATGAAAGCAGAAGAGGCTGTGGCAGAAGCAACGAACGATAAATTTTTTGAGGATAGAAAGAAACTTCATGCATTTAGCGACAGTGCTCAACAGATGCAATCAGAAATTATCCGGATTCGCGATGCCTATCCTGATATTGAAATCGTGCAAAAATTAGCACCGGCAACGGCAGAATATGCCAATATTTTACAGAAATTATCAGATGAAGCAAATCCGAATGAAACGGATGAAAGTCACTATGCACAGATGCGCAAAGCGCGTGATGCGTATGTTAAAGTGGTAAAGGGGTATCAATATGTATTGCGTTTTGATATTGATTCAAATGTCAAGCCAATTCAACCGCTATCCTTAACCGTTCCGGAGAACACGGGCTTGGAGATTTTTGAAAAAATAGCAAATTCGGATGAAACGGATGCCGATGAGGAAAATCAGAAATCCAAAGTGGTTGAAACACAAGAGCAATCAAGTAATGATATAAACGCACTTTCCGCCGATGATGAGGATACGAAAAAATGGCAAATTTTCAGAGGGGCCGTTCATGATTCCTCAGAACGAATCAGAAGCAAAATTTCACGGGCCAATGATGGATTTGAATTAGGTGACGAGACAGAAAATGGCAAAACTGCTTCTTCCCCACCAGAGATGCTTGATTCCGCCGATGATTTATCGGTTATGCCACGTGATTTACCGCCGACGGGCTCTGCTGTAAGAGGCACGATTAGCAGGGCGGAGTAAAATTTGAAACGGTATGCGTGATTTTATAATATAGGCGGGGTGTTTTTTATGCTGAATGAAGCAGAAAAAGAGTATTTTGATATCCGTAAGACGGAACAAGGCTCGTATATTTTTCAAACAAAAAGTGGGAAGATATTTGCAGAGGGGATTTCGTATTTTTATAGCAGAAAAAGTCAGGGAGATATTGTTATAACTCACGAAGACCATACGAAAAGTTTATTTAATATGAATGGAGAAGTTTATCCTTATGCCAAATGTGTTGATTTTGTTGCAAGCAGAAAAGGCGGGAAGGTGCATGTAGTGCGAAAAACAAAGGAACACCCCTTTCGGCGTTATGATAAGTTGTATAATGAAAGTAAACAGCAGCGAAAATTTGCAAGCGCTGTTATTTCAGTGATATGTGTTTTTGCAGGATTGATGACGTATGCAACAAAATGTGGCCGAGAAGAGCCACATACCGCACAAAACAACATTGTTGAGTTGCAAGAAACAACAAAATCACGTAGTTCGACGCCTCAACCAGAGTCTTTACCGCCCGAAAACGGGTTAAAAGAACAAGAAAGCTGGACACAGAGTCCGTCTAAACAACAAAAAGATTCCATATCGCCTTACAAAGTAAATGCTTCATCTCTAAAATTATTGAGTATTTATAAATCGGAGCGAGAAAAAACGCGCGAGTAGATTCATTTTGATTCTTTCCTCCTCCTCTTTTGCCCGAGTATCACTTCGGTTTGATAGCTATCATTGCATTTTTTGCTAAAAAAATTTATTTTTGCTTGACAGGCTGTTTTTTGAATACTACAATTATGCTTATGAGAAACAGCATAAATTTATTTTATTCTTTTTTAGTGTGTCGCAATGGTGGCGACATGTGTGCTGTTTGCTCTTTGAACAATCTTTTTGAAAACTATTGGTGCGGTTATCGATTTACAAACATTTAGTTTGTCGTTTCGTTTTAACCTGATACCAAGAGTTTTTTAATGTTCACCATTTTTATTGTTTTCTTTGTTTTTTTTGTTTTGTTAATTTGTGTTGAAGCCAATATCCGTTTGCTTTTGCAATGGAGGATATCGGCTTGCCAACGTATTAACGTTTTATCTGAAAGGATTTGAATATGGCTTTAAATTTACCCGAAGAAATAGATGAAAAAGATTCAAAATTATTACTTTCACAACAAATCATGCAAGCGGGCAAAAGCCTGCTCCTTGAAGAGGAGCAAGTGCGTTTTATTATGCGTGAAATGAATAAACCTTGTTTTGAGCATGCTCCGAAAGAAGTGCAATCGCAGGTATGGTCAAAACAGATGGCAGTGGCATGGTTGAATAAAGAGCGCACATTGCATCAAAATGGGCAGAAAACTTTATATTTCGCATACAATCGTGAGACTCACGAATGTGTCGGTATAATCAGTGCGCAACTGCAAAATGATAACAGTGTTGAAATTCGTCAGATTGCATCGGCGGATAATTATACGGCACAATGCGAAATGTTGACGCTGTTAGAACATGGCTTAATGAATGATACGCATATTCAAAAATTTACGGTAAAAATTGATGTGGATAGCATTGATACAACGCGTCCGTTTCATTTAAGAAAACAAGGTTATCATATTGAATCTGTTTCGCACAATCGTATTTTGAATTTGGGGAATACCGATTATGTTACGTATGCAAAGCAAAACCCCTCATCAAATACGGAAGTGAAAGCAAGTGTTATGCCACAGAAGATTTGCCGAGCAAATAATCGACAAGCGGTTATTTGTGCCGTTCGGTCCAATCGAGAACGGATTTGTATACGTGAAAATTAACTGAATTATCGGAAATTGAATGTATGCATAACGATATTGCACAATTAGTCACGCCCTTTATTGATGAAAAATACGCTTCTTTTGCTCGTAAGTTATTGCCGAAAGGAACTGTTCTTTTAGGTGTTCGGTTGCCGATACTAAAAAAAACGGCAAAACAAATTGTTCGTTCGGGCAGGGGCGCATTTTTCTTATCTCAATTAACCCAAGAGACTTTTGAAGAAAAAATGCTATTTGGGTTTATTACCGCTTTTATGAATCCGTTTCGGCAAGAAAATCGGGATAACCTCATTATGTTTTTGAATCAAATTGATAATTGGTCGTTATGCGATAGTTTTTGTGTGGCTTTATCCATGACACGGGATGATAAAGTTCTGTTTCTGCCATTCTTGCGGGAACTTTTAACGGATTCAAGGGAGTATTATGTTCGTTTTGCCGTTGTTATGTTGTTAACACATTATACGGAAGAATGCTACTTGACTGATTGCTTACATTTGCTCTCAATGGTTTCGCATTCCGGATATTACGCGCAAATGGCGGTAGCATGGGCTGTGAGTATTTTTTATATTCATTATCCGAAAGAAACGGAAGTTTTTTTGAAACACAATCACCTTTCTGCATGGACACAAAATAAAGCCATTCAAAAAATTGGCGAGTCAAAACGGATATCGGCAGAAACAAAGCAACGAATTCGGCAATATCGAAAGGCGAAAACAGAGCAGGGTGGCTCTTGTGCACAATAATTGTGTTGCGAGTTTGCAGAGGAAAACCCAAGGCTTATGCGCCCAAGAATGAGCGCAGTTAGCAAGATAATATTTTATCCAAGATAGAGCAGTTTGGCAGTGCCTTTAATGTATGAAATTGCAGATTTGCCTGCCCGACTGGGTCGTTGAGCAATTTACTCAACACAACGGATTTTGTGGCTCCGCGATTAACTCTCTTCAAGGAAACTGCGCAATTTGCGTGAGCGAGTCGGGTGTTTTAATTTGCGTAAGGCCTTTGCTTCAATTTGACGAATCCGCTCCCGTGTGACGGCAAATTGTAAACCGACTTCTTCCAACGTATGATCGGAATTCATTCCGATACCGAAACGCATTCTCAATACCCGCTCTTCGCGTGGCGAGAGAGTAGATAATACTGCCGTGCATGATTGCCGTAAATTTGTTTGAATGGCGGCTTCTAACGGTTGAATCGTGTTTTTATCTTCAATAAAATCACCTAAATGCGAATCTTCTTCATCACCGACCGGTGTTTCCAACGAAATAGGTTCTTTTGCAATTTTTAAAACTTTCTTAATTTTTTCAACCGACATATTGATTCTGGGAGCCAATTCTTCCGGTGTCGGCTCATGCCCTGTTTCCAACATCATTTGTCGACCCGTTTTCAGCATTTTATTGATTGTTTCAATCATGTGCACGGGGATACGAATGGTGCGGGCTTGGTCGGCAATGGCACGCGTAATGGATTGACGAATCCACCAAGTTGCGTATGTTGAAAATTTATAGCCACGTTGATATTCAAATTTATCAACCGCTTTCATTAAACCGATGTTTCCTTCTTGAATTAAATCCAAAAATTGTAAGCCTCGGTTGGTATATTTTTTGGAAATGGAAATTACCAATCGCAAGTTGGCTTCAATCATCTCTTGTTTGGCTTTATTCGTTTCTTGACGGCCTTTTTTCACCGTCATCACCAGTCGGCGATATTCCGAAATCGGCATTTTGACTTCTTCAATAATATCACGGATGGATTGACGAATTTCCTCAATTTCTTTTTGATGATTTTCAACAAACGCTTTCCAGGCTTTTCCTTTTTTAGAGGCTTTTTGTATCCACTTTGAATCTGTTTCACTGTTTTGATAGAAATCCAAAAAGTCTTCACGATCAATGCGCGAGGCGATTGCCAAGCGTAAAAGCCGTCCCTCTAATACGATTAAACGTTGATTCACCTCGTTAATTTGTTCAATCAGTTCCTCAATTCTGTTGGGATTTAAATGTATTTCTTTTAACTTTGAGGTTAATTCATTTTCAAGCTCTTGATATTTCTTTTCAACTGTTTTGGATACGGGTTTGTTTTCCCGAACAAATTTCATGCGTTCGCACTGCACGGCTTCAAATTTTTGATAGATTTCTTCCGTCTCTTTAAAGAGTGTTAAAATGCGCGGCAATAATGATTCTTCCATTTGTCCGATAGAAAGCGAGTTTTCACTATACTCATCATCGTCTTCATCTTCATCGGCGGAATCGGAAGTAGAATCGCTATCGTCATCTATGGAATCATCAATTTCTTCAATTTCGGAATCATCCGAAATATCATCATCCATATCTTCATCGGGTAAATCTAATCCCGTTTGTTCATCACTCAATTCTTCCGTTTCTTCAAAATCTTCTTCTAAAGGACGTTGTTTTTCGTTTTCTTTCCCCTTTTCTTTCTCTTTTTCTTTTTCGGCGGGTGATACGCGTTTGCTTAAAATTTCGCTGGCTTTTTCCAATACATCTAATCCAATACCGCCCGTTGTGGGGAATTCTTCCGCTTTTTCTAATTCGTCTTTATCGGGATTTGATTCAAATGTGGCCTCTAAATCAATGATTTCACGCAAAAACATCGTGCCTTCATGCAATTTTTGATTCCAGTTGGAAAGCGCTTTCATCGTTAATGCACTTTCGGATAACCCGCTCATCATCACATCAAATCCGGCACTGATTCGTTTTGCAATCGCAACTTCACCGTCGCGCGATAACAGTTCAACCGCGCCCATTTCCCGCAAGTATAATCTGACGGGATCATTAACCCGACTGCTCGTATCAACTTCCGTTGCCGAATCATCATCGTTTTCGCTTGCCGTTAAAGCTGTGCTTCCGGATAAACTCTCGGTTAAATCCGTGATATCTTCCGAACTGTCAACCACGTTGATACCTAAGTCGGTCAAAGAGGACATAATGAGCTCAAACGTTTCTTCATTTTGCGACTCTGCCGGCATATTTTTACGCAGTTCGCTCATGGAGATGAAACCACGCTCTTTCCCTTTTTCTATCAACTTTCTCATTGCAGATTTTGTATCTGCCGTTGCAATGCCGCGATTGCCGGATAAATGTTCATTTTCGGAATAGAGAGTCATATGCACACACCAATTTCAAGAAAAAACAAAAACAAAATTGACACTATTATATGTATTTTTTAAGGCGTTGTCAATCATTTTTAGTCGGGGGTTGACAAATTTTCAATCTCTTTTTTTATCTTTGTGATATTTTCCCACAATTCTGTCGTCGGATTTTGCGAAAATTCGCGCAATTTCGCTTCGTGTTCCGTTTGTAACGCCTTTAATCGCAGGGCTTGTATCCACTTGCTTAACTCGATTCGAACGTCTTCTTCCGTCCGGTTTGATTTTTGCAACATTTCAATTTCCGGGATTGTTTTTACTCCCTCCGATAAAACGGTATTTATTAACTCTTCCGAAGTAATATCCGGATTGTTGATTAAACAGTCAGTCGTTTCTTGCAAAATATGCTGCAACGATGCTTCGCCGAGTTCCAAATTCGCCAAATCTTCCAATACATTTTGAACAACTTTCGGAAAGCAAATTAAATAAGCAAGCAACATTCGTCCGGCCAACAAATCGGCGTTAGGGCGCGAAATGCCTTGCGCTTCCCCAAAGGAAAGTGAAGAACGTTGTGCATTTTTTCGGTGTTCCAGTTGCCAGAGTTTTTTCTTTAAATCTTTCATATAGTAAGCGCGAACTTGCTCATTTTGAATTTTGGTGATGATGTCCGTTGCATCTTTTTCCAGTTTGGCTCGTCTTTCGGGCGTATCAAGTGAGCGTCCGTCCGTTAATGTATTCCAGAGCGTATAAGCCAATGTTTTGGCATTATTTAACGCTTCTTGAAAGGCCTGTGGTGATTTTTTGCGAATCATATCATCCGGATCAAACGGTTCAGGCAGAAAAACAAATTGCAACGATTTCCCCGGCGTTAAAATCGGTATGGCGCGATTCATCGCACGGATACTTGCTTTGCGACCGGCCATATCCCCGTCAAAACAAATAATCGGTTCATCGCACCCTTGCCAGAGCAGGCGGATTTGGTTTTCCGTTAATGCCGTCCCGAGTGGGGCAACGGCGTTTGTAAACCCGGCACTGTGCAGTGCAATCACATCCATATAGCCTTCCACTAAAATGGCTTGATTTTTTTTGCGAATGGTATCAACGGCATTCGGCAACGCATATAACTGTTCCCCTTTATGAAACAACGAGGTTTCGGGTGAGTTTAAATACTTCGGCTCCCCTTTTTCCAGTAATCGCCCGCCGAAAGCAATAACGCGGCGACGTCTGTTTAAAATCGGAAACATAATGCGGTCATAAAAATAATCGTGCCTTGTATGTGAATCCGTTTTATCCACAATTAACCCGAGAGAAATTGCTTTTTGAACGGAAAGTCCTTTTTCCGTAAAATATGCTAAAAGCGCCGACCCGCTCGGCGCATATCCGAGCCGAAACTGTTTTGCTACGTCGGGTGAGATTCCGCGATTTTGAAAATAAGCGCGCGCGCGTTGCCCCCGTTCCGAAAATAAACATTTTTGAAAGAAAACGCAGGCTTCTTCCATTATTTGCAGTTCGGTTTGGTATTCTTGCCGTTTTTCGGGTGATTCTTCTTTGAGTTTCGGCATCGGCAGTCCGGCCATACGCGCCAAATATTCAACCGCTTCCAAAAACGGCATTTTTTCACTGTCCGTCAGATAACGGATAATATCACCATGCGCCCCGCACCCGAAACAATGATAAAATCCCTTATCATCGTTGATGGTAAACGATGGCGTTTTTTCGTGGTGGAACGGACAAAGCCCGATATACTCCCGTCCGCGTTTTGTTAATTTTACTTTTTTTCCGATGAGTTGAGACAACGCAATTCGCTCACGCAACTCATCCAGAAAACGTGGCGGAAAAGGCATTATGATAACAGCGTTTTAATCAGTTGCGAAGCCGTTGAAAAATCCATTTTGCCGGCATATTTCGCTTTAAGACCACCCATTACTTTCCCCATATCTTTAATAGAGGTTGCTCCTGTTTCTTGAATAACGGTAGCAATGGCTTGCTTTGTTTCTTCTTCATTCATTTGTTGCGGTAAAAATTGATTGATAATATCAATTTCAGCTTGCTCGGAAGCAACCAAATCTTCCCGATTGCCTTGCTTATACATTTCAATGCTTTCTTTGCGTTGCTTGACCATGCTTTGCAAGAGCGACATAACGGCTGTATCATCAATCCCGTCGGTTATGCCTTTGGGGCGTGCTTCAATATCTTTATCTTTAATGGCGGCGTTAATTAAACGAATGGTAGCCGTTTTCTTTTCGTCTTTGTTTTTTAATGCTTCAATCAGCGCTTTTTTTAATTGTTCGCGAATCATTTTTTTCTCCGTTTGGTTTACGTTATTTTACTTTATGTTATTCTATGTTGTTTTAACAACTTATTTCAAAAATTCACAAAGTCATTTCTCTCATTCGCAAGCGTATAATAAAAACAAATTTTTCGCAAGTTAAAAAAACATCGTTGCGTGAAAAAAACTTTTTTCCGCGGAAAACGGTTGCTTTTTGTATTCGTATCGGGTAAAATTTCAAAAAATAATTATCGGAGGAATGTTAAATATGTTTGCAATAACTCTTGTTGTCGGTTTTTTACTGGGATTGAGTGTGCCGGCCGTTGCCAGTCGTTTCGGAAAGATTTTGCCGGCCGATCCCGGTTTAATCTGTGCATCTTTATGGCATAAACCTTGTTTTCCGAAAGTGCCGTTTGATGAAGCACGAACGCGATTATTAAAAAAGAAATGGAAAAAATTGATTTTATTTTCATTCATCTGGGGTGTTGTGTTAAGTCTTTTATTCGGGGCTTGCTATTTGGTGATTCGTCCCGAAATGTTTTGGTTCGGCTGTATGTTCCTTTTCTTAATTGCCATGCTTATGGCGGTTGATGAACAATACTGTTTGTTGCCCGACTTTTTTACCATTCCCTTGTTGTTGTTGGGTATTACGGCGGCATACGTTGTGCCGAGCGGATTTTTACCTCCTGCCGAGAGTCTTGCGGGCGCGTGGTTCGGCTATTTGCTTTCAACCGTCACCGTTTTTATCATGGCGTTTTTTAAAAAAGCGGAGTTCGGCGCGGGAGATGTTAAAATGTTGACGGCGCTCGGTATCTGGTTTGGCATTTTGGGTCTGAATTACGCACTGATTTTATCGTTTTGTTTCTTTTACTTATGTTCCGTTTATAAAAAGCAAACAACGGGGGCTTTCGGCCCGGCACTCGGCGCTGCCAGTATTTTGGTTTTCTTTTATCTTTATATGAATTTATGGTAGACAAGCGCGAAAAAATGTTTTATAACGGGTGTATTATTTTTTTTCGCAAATGTTAAGGGATGATAAATGGAGCAAAAAACGGGGCAAAATTCGCGTAAATCGCTGTTGGGACATACACAAAAAACAGTATCGGAAGAAAGAACTTTTTTTGATACGGTGGGGGATGAATTAAAACGGGCGCGTTTGGCAAAGCAAATTGATATTGAAACGGCTTCAAACAGCTTGAAGATTAAAAGCACGTATTTGGAAGCACTTGAAAATAATGATTATTCGGCATTCCCGGCCGTTGTTTACGGGGTAGCATTTTTGCGATCGTATGCTCAATTTTTAGGCTTGGAGGTTGCGCCCCTTACCGAACGGTTTAAAAGAGAAACAAATCATCTGATTGCAAGTGATACGCCGATGCCTATACCGGCTAAGCATAATGTGATGCCGGGAAAAGGCACGTTGCTTGTTTGTTTCATTTTGTTGGCGTGCTTATGGGGCGGTTGGTATGTGATAACACGTCCGCAGGAATCGGAAGTGATTATGACATCGGCCGAAGTGATGACGCAAGTGCCCGAACCGGTTGTGACGGCGCCGATTGAAAGCGATATGATTTTAAATCAAAGTATAGAAGAAATAGCAGGGGAATTGAATACGGTTGTCCCGACGGAGTCGTTAAATCCGCAAGCGCAATCGACGACGATTGAGTCCGTTACGTCAAGTGATACGGCCGATACGGCACCGCTTGTTTCGGATGAAGCGGAAAAAGAGCCGAATTATGAGGGATTGACGGGGCAAAAGTTCGGACAAGAGCTGGGCGCTAAGATTGTTTTTGTGGCAACGGATCGTGTTTGGATGGATGTGAAAGATAACGGCGCCGTTTTATTTAATCGGATATTATCCAAAGGGGATGCTTATTTTGTGCCGGCCGATATGGATAATTTGATTATGCGAACAGGTAATGCACGGGGCTTGAATGTGTATGTTAACGGCGAATTAACGGGTGTTCTTTCGCAAACCGAAACGGTTAAAAACAATATTGTATTGAAACCCGAAACATTTAAAAAACATTAGCAAATAACGGATAATTTGATTGCCTGCGTATCAAGGTATCGTGCGCGGTATTTGAGGTATGGCGATTGAAAGTGAATGATTTTTTAGTTAGAATAAAGAGTTGGCAGGAGTGAAATAAGATGAATTTTGAAGAGAAGTTAAATCCGATTATGTCGCGATACGAAGAATTAACGGCATTACTTGCAGGCGGAGCAACGGGCGATGAATTTGTAAAACTTTCCAAAGAATTAAGTTCGTTAGAAGAAATTCATACGGTCGGTATGAAATATAAAAAAATGCTGGCCGATTTGAAAGAAACGGAAGAATTATTGCAAGATGAATCGGCCGATTCGGATTTAAAAGAAATGGCGCAAGAGGAATTGCATTCATTAAAAGAGCAAATTCCGCAAACAGAACATGAAATTCAAATTTTATTGTTGCCGAAAGATGAAGCAGACGACAGAAACGTTATTCTGGAAGTGCGTGCCGGTACGGGCGGAGAGGAAGCGGCTTTGTTCGGTGCGGAATTATTTAGAATGTATGAACGATATGCTTCGTTGAAACATTGGAAATTTGAGGTGTTGTCATTAAACGAAACCGGCCTCGGCGGATATAAAGAAGCCGTTGCGCAAATCAGCGGAAAGTCGGTATTCGCTCGGTTAAAATACGAATCGGGGGCGCACCGCGTTCAACGTGTGCCGGAAACCGAATCGGGCGGTCGTGTTCACACATCGGCGGCAACGGTTGCCGTATTGCCGGAAGCGCAGGAAGTGGATGTGCAAATTAACGAAGCGGATTTGGAAATTACAACATGTCGCGCCTCAGGTGCCGGCGGACAGCATGTTAATAAAACGGACAGCGCCATTCGGATTTTTCATAAGCCGACGGGTATTGCCGTAGAGTGCCAAGAAGAGCGTTCGCAATTTAAGAATAAAGATAAAGCAATGATGCGATTAAGAACGGCTCTTTATGATATGCAACGTCAAGCGTTAGATAAAGAGCGTTCTCAAAACAGAAAAAATCAAGTCGGCTCGGGGGACCGGTCGGAGCGAATCAGAACGTATAACTTCCCGCAAGGGCGTGTGACGGATCACCGAATTAACAAGACATCTTATCAGTTGGCGGAAGTATTAGACGGTGTCGGGCTGGATGAGTTTATTGATGCTTTGATTACCGAGGATCAAATGGCGCGTCTGGCAGAGATTGATGCTTGATGACGGCTTTTTTAAGGTCGGGAACGGGAAATTCAGTATTGCAAGACGGTTGATGATTGAACAGTTGAAAGCGCGGGCGGTATGGGTGAGATAACAGATGTTTTAAAGTTGGCGACAGCGCTAAAAGAATGTTCGCAGACACCGCGCTTGGATGCCCGCTTTTTTTATGAACATTATTCCAATCATCCCACGCAAGTGCAAATTTCGGAATTTATTCAACGCAGGAAAGCCGGTGAACCGGTTGCTAAAATTCTCGGGAAACGTGGATTTTGGAAACGTGATTTTCGGGTATCGTCAGACGTATTGGATCCGCGTCCGGATACGGAAACCTTGATAGAAACGGTTTTGCGTTTTTATCCCGATCAAACAGAACCGTATCGGATACTGGATATCGGAACGGGGAGCGGGTGTATTTTACTTTCTTTGTTGGGAGAATATCCGAACGCCTGCGGTATCGGGGTGGATAAATCGTTATCGGCCCTGAAAATTGCGCAAGAAAATAATGGTGAAAATACGGCTCATCGGGCAGAGTTTTGTCAAGCGGATTTTACGGATGATGATTTCGGCAACCGATTGGGGGCTTTTGATATTATCGTTTCAAACCCGCCTTATATCCCGACAAATGATATTGATACATTGGAAAAAAGCGTTAAATGTTATGACCCTCTTATTGCATTGGATGGCGGATATGACGGATTGGACGCTTATCGCCACATTGCGCAACGAGTGTCGGCTCTGAAAAAAGAAGGCGGTTTGATTTTCCTTGAAATCGGGCGGGGGCAAGAAAATGATGTTGTGCAGATTATGAAACGGCATCAATTAACTTGTCGGGAGCAAGTGAAAGATTTGGGCGGAATTATTCGCGTGTTGGTTTTTGGATAGCGTTTCTTTTTGCATGGTTTCGGTTGTATCGGTATCTGTATATCGGTTGCATGATGATTGATTTAATGTAAAAAAAGCTAAAAAGCAATGTATTTTACCGTGGCAAATTTGATAAAACAGAAGTATTTTTGCTAAACGGCAGAGTGCTTAAACGGCTTTATAAACGCATAAGAAAATTACCAAACGTTAACGCGGAAATATGATTCGCTATCTTATCGGTATATTTTTGGTTATTTTCAGGGGTAACAGAAAAAGCTATTCCATTTGTGTATTATTATAGTTGGTTGAGAGAAGATCATTTAAATTCAAGGATTTCGGGATTTCTTTATTATCAATTCGTTCGCCGGCTTGGTTTAAGATTCGGCGCAACCCGGAACCTCCCTCTTTTTGTTCGGGCGCTGTTTGTTCGCGAAAGTCTTCTTCTTTTTGTGTTAAAAGTTCCTTCACCATGGCGTCCCTCCGTTGCCAACAGTTATTACTTTTATTATATTGTAAAAAAAGGAGGTTGTCTACATATATTTTTGATTATATTACAAAGATTACTTCTTGGAGGATACATGGGGAGCGGTTTGCGCGCGTCGGTTTTGTTTTTTTAGCGATTGCTGTTTTTTAAAAAAAATATTCTAACTTTTTGACTTTTTGAAATTATTTTCATTTCTGTTTGTATGAAATAAATTGCTTGTTTTTGTATCTTTTTTCGTGTATCATACATGAATATTATAAGTCGCTCATAATTATTTACGAAAGGATAAAAGATGTTGGCAGAAATGTTATTGCCCGTTGCTTTGATGGGAGCAATGTGGGAGGCGTATCGGATTTGGCAGGTCAAACCGATGAATGTGTTTTGGCGTTGCCTTTTGTTTACCGCGTTTTTGCTGATATGGCTTTTACCTTTATTTTTAAAGATGCGCGGGGTGTTTTCGGGGTGGAGCGGTATGGCATTATACCACACGCTTTATTTCGTTTTTATTTTAAATTTCGTGTATTTTAGCTTGATTGCAATGCGCGATTTGATTTGGATAAGTGTTAATCTATACCAAAAGAAAAAAGGCATTGCTAACGAAAAATATGATTGGCACAATGTAAAAAATGTGCGTTTATCGGGCTATATGGCATTAGGCGTTGCTTTATTGATGAGCGTTACGGCGCTTTACAACGGGATGAAAACGCCGGATGTGCGGGTTGTGGAAGTGGAAACAGATAAGGTGGAAAGCGAATTGCGTATTGCCGTATTGACGGATATGCACTTGCGTGGAACACTTGCTGTTTCAAACACGGCAGATATTGTGCGCCGAGTGAATGAAGCGAAGGCGGATGTAATTGTGCTTGTCGGCGATATTATTGATGACGATGTGCGATTGATACAGCCACATATAGAGGCATTAAAATTATTGCAGGCTCCGAAAGGGAAATATGCGGTTGCGGGAAACCATGAATTTTATGTCGGCCATACGAAAAGCAAAAAAGCGTTGCAAGATGCCGGGTTTACATACTTGTTTAATGAGGGAGTTCAGCTAACGCCGACGGTATATCTGGCCGGAATTCCCGATAGCGGTTTGGTGTATACCATTAGTGATACAACCGATGTTGTGCGCGCTTTATCTTCGGCGCAAGAAAAAGATTATAAGATACTTCTTTCACATCGGCCGACTTTTATTGATACGTTGACGCCCGATATGATTGATTTGCAAATTTCCGGTCATACGCATGGCGGACAGTTTTTCCCCGGTCATCTTTTGGCATGGATGCAAAACGGTTATGTAAGTGGTATGCATGAAACAAAAAACGGAAAATTATATGTGTCTCGGGGTGCGGGTGAATGGGGTCCCGAAATGCGTCTTTTGGCTCCGGCAGAAATAACGATTGTTCGTTTATTGCCGAAAGGGAGAGATGTGCAGAATGGGCAAGCAAAAAAAGTAACGGTTAAGGCTACAACGGAATCGGGCGCTGAGTCTGAAACGCTGAAAGAGGGAACGGTTGCCGAAAAAGAATCGCTTACGGAAACGGCGCCCGTTGCTCTGCCTGACGCAGTTATAATGAACAATTATACAAATCAAAATGTATCCGCACAAAACGATACGGCTATGAAAGAACAAACAAGTGCCGATATGGCAAATGATGAGATTTTGTTGCCGAAAGAGGATAATTTATCGGCATCGGCAACTCAAAATAGCGAAGAAGAAATCCAAGTAAGTGAGGAAGACACTGTTTCGGGACGGGTAAAACTGTTACCATTTGTTAACGTCAATGATATACAAAAACAAATGCACTCGGAAACAGAAGATTTGCAAAAAATGGCAAAAGTGCTTTCGGCTGACGAAAATATGTTGATTCATCAAACGGATGCACAAAATGAAACAATGCAAAATGCGGATGCACAAAGCGTGCCGATGAAACATAAGGCGATGCAACACGAGGTAGCGCAAGATACGCAAGCACAAAATGCGATGGCGCAAGATATGAGCGCGAAACGTCAACAAGCGGAAGCAATGAGTGCGAAACGTCAACAAACGGAAGCAATGAGTGAGGAAAAGCAACAAGCGGAAGCCAAGGCATTTGAAGAAGCTAAAAATGCCGTGGACGATTTATTTACCAATGTCATGCAACAGCGCAACTCGGATTCTGCCGATAACGGGTTGGCGGATACAAGTGGATCGGCGCCCGTGCAAGAATCGCAAGAGGTGCTCCAAACGAGCAGAGGCACCCAAGCGAGCGAGGCGCATAAAACAGTGAGTGTTTCTAAAACAGCGAACGGAGCGGATGAAACTCCCGAGGTTTCTGATAAAGACGGCGTGGCGGGCAAAACGGCAATAAGTCCTAAAATTATCAACTCCTCCGAAACAGCTACGGTAGTTCAAGCGAATCGTGAAGAGTTAGCCGTTGCTCCGCGCGGACGCCTTATTCCCATAAGGGGTGTTTCTGCGCAACCGACGGTTATTTCCTACACCTCGGATAATCCGTATGCCTCGTATCCCACATACGAGGTTATCGGTAGCCTGAATCATATTCCCACAGCGCTGATAGAGGAGTTGAATAGGCCGGTTATGATTATTTCGGCACCCGTTCAATAGGGCTGTTTGCGTAAACGGCGGGGTTATCGTTTGCGAACGGGGATTTTGGTAAGCTGTTACCAGAAGATATATTATGACCGATATTATGGCCATCGGAAATTATTTTGAAGATATTTGGTTGAATATCCTTGCGAAACGAAAATAAATTTTGTAGACTATGCGGGAAATTTGAATAAATAACGGGAGATTCTTCTGCGGGATAATCTCTTTTTGTGCGGATTGAGTGTGGAGTAAGGATATGTTTTCAAAAACAGAGAGAATGCTGGCATTCAGATACTTAAAATCACGTAAGAGAACGGGATTTGTATCGGTTATTGCCGGTTTTTCGTTTTTAGGTATTATGTTGGGTGTGGCAACGCTGATTATCGTGATGAGCGTGATGAACGGGTTTCGGGAAGAGTTGATGACACGCGTTCTCGGTATTAACGGGCAGTTGGGCGTTTATCCCGCTTGGGGTGCAACGCTCGGCGATGTGGATAATCGAGTGGCAACAATGGAAAAAATTGCGGGTGTGGCACAAGCCGTTCCCGTAGTGGATGGGCAGGTGATGATTTCTTCTGCCGAAACGTCGGCCGGCGTGATGGTGCGCGGTATGCGCTCGGAAGATTTCGCCAAACGGCCGTTGCTCGGCGGTAAATATAAAGGGATTGAATTGACGGAATTTACCGACGGACAGGTGATTCTGGGATATCGCTTGGCGCGTAAGTTGGCTGTTCGCCCGGGGGATGATGTCACGATGATTTCTCCCAAAGGCAACCGCACGGCGTTCGGTATGTTGCCACGGATGAAAGCCTACACGGTTCTCGGCACGTTTGATAGCGGTATGAGCGAGTATGACGGCAATTTTGTATTTATGCCACTTGAAGAAGCGCAAAAGTTTTTCGGCACGCAAAATAAAGTATCGCACTTGGAGATTTTTACCACACCCGATGCTTCCATCCCGATGATTGTGGACGAGGCTTTTACGGCAATGGGTGATGAGGCTCAAATTCACGATTGGCGCTATACCAATCAAGCGTTTTTTAACGCCATAGAAGTTGAAAGAAACGTGATGTTTTTAATTTTAACGCTCATTATTATTGTGGCCGCGTTTAATATGATTTCGGGCTTGATTATGTTGGTGCAGGATAAAACAAAAGATATTGCCGTTTTGCGCACGATGGGTATGAGTAAAGGGGCTATTCAGCGGGTATTTTTAATGTCGGGCTTAACGGTCGGCGTTGTCGGCACGTTGGCCGGTTTTTTGCTGGGGCTTGCTTTTTGCTACAACATTGATGCCATTAAAGAGTGGCTGGAAAGTTTATCGGGCAGAGAACTTTTTTCGGCAGAAATTTATTTCCTTTCGCGGTTGCCCGCAAAGGTTGATTTGACCGAAGTTGCCGTTGTGGTGGGAATGAGTTTGATTTTATCATTATTGGCAACACTATATCCTTCTTACAAAGCCAGTAAAACCGATCCCGTGGAGGCGTTGCGCTATGAATAATAAGATATGTATGGAACTTAAAAATATCCGTAGAACTTACGGTAAAAAAGAAACGGCGCTTGATATTTTAACAGATGTGAATTTATCACTTTATGCGGGGGAAATTGTTGCTTTGGTCGGGCCGTCGGGGTCAGGAAAGTCAACGCTGTTGCATATTGCCGGATTGTTGGATACGCCGACAAGCGGAACGATTATCGTTAACGGCAAAGATGTATCAAAGGCATCGGATAAGGAACGGACGCGTCTTCGGAGAACGGCAATCGGATTTGTTTATCAATCGCATTTATTGTTGCCGGACTTCAATGCGTTGGAAAATGTGATGTTGCCACAGTTGATTGCGGGTGTTTCACAAAAAGAGGCGCGCAAACGGGCTGAGGAATTGCTGACGGCGGTCGGATTGGAAAGTCGGATGACGCACCGTTCGGGGCAATTATCGGGTGGAGAGCAACAACGTGTAGCCATCGCGCGCGCATTGGCAAATCAGCCGAGCGTGTTGTTGGCAGATGAGCCGACGGGTAATTTAGACCCCAAAACGGCGGACAGCGTGTTCGGAACACTGCTTTCACTCGTGCGTCAAACCGGGCTTTGTGCTTTAATTGCAACGCATAATCCCGAACTTGCGGAACAAATGGATCGGCAAGTGACTGTTCAAAACGGTGTTTTGAAAGAGTTAACAGCGTCGTGATAGCGCCGAAAGTAATCAACGACGCACAGCACAAAAGAGGTATACAATATCAGCAAGTCAAATTAAAAAGCCAAAACGATAACAGTAAACGCAAAGAAAAAAAATGATATTGTGAACGGCAGAAACAAAACGGTGGCTTAAAATCGTGTTAGGATAAAGTGTTAGGATAAAGCAAGAGTGAGGATAAAATAATATGGCAACGGAACCCGAATTTATTCATTTACGTGTTCATACGGCTTACTCCATTTTAGAGGGTGCCGTTAAGCTCAAACCGCTGGTTAAAGCTGTTGCGGAAATGGGAATGCCTGCCGTTGCCATGACGGACACAAATAACATTTTCGGTGCCATGGATTTTGGCGGAGAATGTCCGAAAGGAGGCGTTCAGCCGATTTTAGGATGTCAACTCTTGATTCGCACACCGCAAAAAGAGGTGAATCAATTTGTTGAACAAAAAGAAACGTATGATAAAGTAGTGGTGCTTGTTCAAAATGAAGCAGGATATCAGAATTTACTTTTGCACTTTCGTTCGTTTTATATGGGGGTAGGGCGTGAAATAACACCGCATTTAACGTTTGAAGAATTATTGACGCATACGGAGGGATTGCTTTTATTGACGGGTGGAGCAGAGGGTCTTCTCGGACGACAAATTTTAAACGGCAACAAAGCGTATGCCGAAGAGTTGCTATTAAAAATGAAGGAAGCATTCCCCAACCGTTTATATATGGAAATTCAACGGCATGGATTAGAAACGGAAGCAAAGACGGAACCTGCTTTTTTGGATATGGCATATCAGCATGATATTCCGCTTGTGGCGACAAATGAGGTGTATTTCTTAACGCCCGATATGTATGAGGCGCACGATGCGTTGCTTTGCATTGCCGATAAAACGTATGTTGACGTGCCAGATAGACGACGTGTAACGCCCGAACATTATCTGAAATCTCCGGCACAGATGAAAGAATTATTTAATGATTTGCCAGAGGCCATTCAAAATACCGTTCAAATTGCCAAACGGTGCTTCTTTTTGGCAGGAAAGAAAAAGCCGGCTTTCCCGAATTACGATTGTAAAGGGAAAACGGAAGATGAAGTGTTAAAAGATATGTCGGAACGCGGTTTTGAAATGCGTATGAAAGACCGCAGTGATGAAGAAAAGAAGAAATATCACGACCGAATGGAATACGAACTCGGCATTATTAAAACAATGGGATTTGCCGGATATTTCTTGATTGTGGCGGATTTTATCCAGTGGTCAAAGGCGAACGGGGTGGCTGTCGGCCCGGGGCGTGGCTCGGGTGCCGGTTCGGTGGTGGCTTGGTGCTTAACGATTACAAACATTGACCCATTGCGCTTTAATTTACTTTTTGAGCGATTTTTGAATCCGGAACGGGTATCCATGCCGGATTTTGACGTGGACTTTTGTCAGGAGAATCGCTATAAAACCATTGAATACGTTAAACAACACTACGGCGCGGATCACGTAGCGCAAATTTTGGCGTTGGGACAGTTGCAAGCCAAAGCCGTCATTCGGGATGTGGGGCGCGTGTTGCAGTTGCCGTATCCCGTGGTAGACAGACTTTCTAAATTGGTTCCGAATGAGCTGGGAATTACGTTGCAAGACGCCATTGATAAAGAGCCGGAGTTAAAACGTGAAGCCGAAAAAGATGAAACAATCGCGCGCCTATTGGAAATTGCGTTGAAATTGGAGGGATTATATCGGAATATTTCCATGCACGCCGCCGGCGTTGTTATCGGAAACAAGCCGTTGGAACAAATTGTGCCGTTATATAAAGATCCGTCTTCCGATATGCCGATTACGCAGTATGATAAGCATTTTGTGGAAGATGCCAGTTTGATTAAGTTTGACTTTTTGGGCTTAAAAACACTCACAATTATTGAAAAAGCCATGGGCTTGATCCAAAAAAGCGGACATGCCGGATTTGATGTGAATGATTTATCATTGGACGATAAAGAAACGTATGATTTATTAAAGTCGGGTCAAACAACGGGGGTGTTCCAGTTGGAAAGCACGGGGATGAAAAAAATTCTCCACGATTTACAGCCTGATAAAATTGAAGATATTGTGGCGCTTGTATCGTTATACCGACCGGGGCCGATGGATAGTATTCCGGATTATATCGCTTGTAAACGCGGTGAAAAAGAGCCGGATTATATGCATCCGCTGATAGAGGGTATTCTGAAAGAAACCTACGGCATTATGATTTACCAAGAGCAGGTGATGCAAATTTCGCAAGCCATGGCGGGCTATTCGCTCGGCGGTGCAGACTTATTGCGTCGCGCGATGGGTAAAAAAATTGCTTCCGAAATGGAAAAACAGCGCTCCATTTTCATTGAGGGCGCCGTAAAGAAAAACGTAGATAGAGCCGTTGCAGAAAAAGTATTTGAAAAGATGTATAAATTCGCGTCATACGGCTTTAATAAATCGCACGCGGCGGCGTATGCGTATATTGCGTATCAAACGGCGTATTTAAAGGCACATTATCCCGTTGAATTTATGGCGGCAACCATGACGCTTGATAAAACCAACACGGATAAACTTGATTTCTTTAAGAATGATGTTAAACAACTGGGATATGAAATTTTACCGCCGGATATTAATAAATCCGAAGTGAATTTCAGCGTTGAAAACGGCAAAATCAGGTATGCGTTGGCAGCGGTTAAAAATGTGGGCGAGGGCGGTATGGCGCAAATTGTTGCCGAGCGTGAGGCGCATGGGAAATATCAATCGTTGCAAGATTTCTTTTCGCGTGTAGATGTATCGGCGCTGAATAAGCGGTATCTAGAAAATTTAACCAAAGCAGGGGCGTTTGATTCCATTGAAAAGAACAGAGCCAAAATTTTTGAAAATATAGAAAATTTATTAGCATACGCTTCAAATGCCACACAAAGCCGAAAAAGCGCCCAAATCAGTTTGTTCGGCGCCAATGAAACGGCTGTAAACGGATTGAAATTAAAAGATGCTGCCGATTGGCCACATTTGGAAAAATTGGAAAAAGAGGCAGAAGCGCTGGGCTTTTATTTATCGGCGCACCCGATGGATGCGTTTGAATCAACTTTGGAGCGTTTGCGGGTGGTGAATTGCGCCGATATTCCGAGTATGGTTGCCATACAAGGAAGCGTGCGGGTGCAGGTTGCCGGGCTTGTATCAAGCGTTCGGGAAAGGATTAGTCAAAAGGGAAATAAATTTGCATTTATATCGGCCAGCGATAAATCCGGCTCTTTTGAAGCGATGTGTTTTTCGGACTTATTGGCAACGCAAAAAGAAAAGTTGAAATCAGGGCAACCGTTATTGATGACGGTAAGTGCCGATAAACGCCCTGATGATGAATCCGTGCGTATGAATATACAAACGGTTGAATACTTGTCGGCCGTTATGGCAAAAACGGTATCAACACTCATTATTTCGGTTGATAACCAAAAAGCCATTACCGAATTGGCGGGAGTATTGAACAAAGAAGAAAAAGGCCGGAGCAAAATTTATTTAAAAATACCCGAAAATCAGTATGAAGTAGAAATTGAGTTACGCGGAGGTTATGCGCTGACGCCCAAAACACTCGATGCACTTCAACATATTGCCGGAATCAGTGAGATAAAGCAAGTATAATACAAGCCTCGGAAGCACTGAAATAAAACAAGTATAATGAAAGCACCGGAATCACGGCAATAAAGTTGATGGAAGAGTTGTTCAAAAAAAGATGTGGGATTTAAAGAAACACACTCCTTTTAGTAGTGTGTTTTTTTTTATTTCGTTTTGAGTAAGGAATGATTTTACGGCATCAGGTCGGATAAAAGAAGCTGTTTTTCAAAAAATTGTTTTCAAAAATGATATATTTTTGGAAAAATGGTAAATAATTTATAAAAAAAACAGAGTGTGTTTTCGGTAAAAATCGTTTTTTCAAGTCTTTTGTCGCAAAAAAAATGATATTTCTGCTTGATTTTGGGGGAAATTTGTGAAATACTACAAGAAACAGGAGAGATTAACATGACGTCATCAAAAATAGAACAAGAAAAGAAATTTGACATCCTGCGGAATCCTGCGGGAGAATTGTTAATTGTTATTCGTGCGCGGATTGATAGCGAAGAAAAACCGCAAGTTGTTTATGATGGTGGAGAACATGCACTTCTTTACCGGAATAAAGGGAGCACGATTGTTTTAGACTATATTCATCCGATGGTGCGTGAGAATTTAACCAATGCGCATTCTGTTTTGATTGTGGAAGCACAAGGCAGTGCCATCATTCGCGAGTATTTTGCAACGGTTAAGCAAACAGACAAGATTCCGTTGCCGGAAATTGAAGCGGCTTAATAAATTTTGCATTCTTTATGCTGATTGATTGTGCCACTATGCGTAAAAGGCAGAGTGTGGCGGTTGAGTTAACCTTGACAAATTGATTAATTCATGCTATAAAATACATCATTCTGTTTGAAAGAGTATGATGAGATTGCGTGAATTTTATATACACTTACGTCCGGATCTTGTTCAAAAACTGAGCATTGTTAGCGAGTTGCTTTCGGTTGAACATCATCAAAGATTATTAAGATATTTAGATATTCTTGAAAAAAGGGTATCAAAGAACGCGACGGATAGTTTCGAAGAAATCCCTTTTATTTCGGGCGATATAGAGAATCTTGTTCAAGTGCCGATAAGAGAAAAAGAAAATAAAGATAAACAAACCTCATTCAGCCAAAAAACACAATCTTCTTTTGAGCAAACGTCTGTTGGTTTGCGCGGACGGGATTTTTACCATTTTCTCTTTCAACCGTATGTATTTTTAGCGGAAACAAAGGATTATTTGATTGCAAAAGAAACGGTGCGTTATGAAACGGAACGTTATTTAAGAACGCCCGTTCGGAAGAAAATTGCAGATAACTCTGTTCGGCGACCGTCTGCCAACGATATTCAAAGAATTTATTGCTTTTGGCAACACCTGCGGGAAAGTCAAGAAAATTGGCGGGCGGAAGCGTTGAGTGTGTATCGTCAAGAGGCAAAAGAATATCGTTTGTCGGTGATGGCTGAATTAAAGCAAAAAGCGAAATATATTTGGGGCGGAGGCGAAAATCCCCTTTTTTATCCAAACCAACAGGTGCAAGCGGAATCACAGCAAAGGCTTGAAGAAGCAGAGGCGGTGAAATTGCCTCACTCGGAGGTTAAAGGCGTGAAAGTTGCAACACATATCCCGTTTGATTATTCGTGTAGCCGATTGCATATACAGCAAAATGAGCATCAAAAAAACGAGTAGGTTTCACATCAATTAACATTTGTTGAGCTTAATCAATGCCGTGTCATCTATGAGGCGGATTTGATTGAATTGAGGAAATGGACGGATAAAAATATATTGCGTTAATTTGCCGAATATAAAATATGGCTCTTTGATTTTTTTGAGCAAGCAGAGTGAATCGTTTTGTTATTGTTTTTTGGGGGATGAAAGATATTTGCCTTATAGCATTACGAATGCTGTTTTAAACGCTGTCTAGTGGAAAGTGAACACGGTATTATCACTTGATATGCAAGAGTGAGGGACTTTGAAAAAGGGTGCATTTTTGATTCGCTCAGTCGGAGCGTGGTTTGGGTGGGCGTGTTTCGGGCGGAGCGGGGCTCGGGCATGGCGTGACTTGGCGGAGCATGGTTCGGGCGGAGCGGGGCTCGGGCAGAGCGTGGTTTGGGCAGAGCGTGGCTCGCGCGGAGCGGGTTGAGGCGTGGCGCATTTCGGATTTACTCGGATAAAGCATGGTTGGGGTGAGTATGTATCAATTTAAGTTGCTTCAACATTAGAGGCACACTCCATCTTTTGAGGATAGAGAATCCGAAATCATCGCTTATATTGTCACTTCCAGCCGTTTTAAAGGGGCATTTACAGTATTGCCAATTTTTTTTGTGTGTGTAGCAATGCACTGCAATGCAAAAAACACTACATATTTTAACAATGGTATTAAATAAAAGGTAGGATTTCGTATATCGTATTATTAAATAAATCCCTTGTTAGCCAAGAATGATAGATATGAAAAACGGAAGCATCTGTCCGCCTCCGTTTTTTTGGCTCGTAAATCACTGATTAAAATTAACGCATACTGTGCATCGTCGGCGAGAGGGGCAGACAGCTGATTTTGCTCCTCTTTAATTGCCGACAGGCTAATTTTGCTGCCTTTTGTGTCTTAAACCCGTAAATCCGTGAACGATAGTATTTATCCGTTTTGGTCACTTTAACAAATCTATCTGCTCCTTTTACAATTTTGAGTGCTTTATCTGCCTGTTTCTTGGCCGCTGAACTGCTTGAAAAAGCGCCGACTTGAACTCCCCATGTGCGTTCGTTTGCTTGCGGGGTATCTGCTTGTGAGGCAGTCGCGACGATTTTTTGTGGATTTGCCGATGTGCTTTCCGCTTCAACAATCGCTTGCGCTGATGATTTATCTTCCGTTTGCAATGCAGAATCCGTTGCCGTTATATCCGCCAGCGCAAGTGCCGATGTGTATTCTTTTTCGCTGATTAAATTATTCTCGGCAACAATAACATCTTTATTTGCCTGTGCGATAGCTTTATCCTTTGTTTCGGATTGGGCATATTGCTTTTCCTCTTTCGTTTTGAAAGGTTGAAGCCCTACGCCTGCCGGAATGGCTTGATAGGCTACCGTTTTATCTTTTTCGGAAACGGTTAGCTCATTTTTTGCCAATACGGGATTGTCGGCAGAAAAAATGCGTCCGTTTGATTTGGAGATTGTTGTATTGCTTGCAACAGTTTCTTTTGATTTTTGCGCAACTTCATCTTGTGCGGTAGCGCTCGTATCTGTATCCGTTTCGCCCTCATCTTGGTCGCCTTGTTCAATCTCCGGTTGCAAAGGCTCTTTTTCGGCAACAAGTGTCTCTTTTCCCGCCGTATCGGCTTTTGCCAACAATATTTCGTCTTTTGCACCCGATTTTTTCTTAATTTGAGCTAACCGCTTTTCCATAATCTTTAATTGATTTTGCATATTGGGTTGCGCCAACGCCATGCGGGTGTTCAATATTTCTCCGTTGCGTTTGAGTTTTTGCAAAACGGATTTTTGATTTTTGGCCATCGCAAAGCCTTTATCCAATAAATTGATGGCTTGTTTATCGCGAACCGCAGATGTTTTCTGCCCGATAACAACACTGACTAACCGCGTATTATTTCTTTTTGCCGTTGAAATAATATTATATCCCACGGCAGCAATGTATCCCGTTTTCAATCCTTCGGCGCCTTTATAATTTTTTGTGACGCGATTATGCGTTTTATAAACTTTTCCGCGGTAGGTGAATTGGTTTGTATCAAACATTTTGTAGTATTGCGGATAGTGATTGATAAGCGCAATCGTTAAAACGGCCATATCTTGCGCCGTTGTTACCTGTTTGGGGTGATGTAATCCCGAAGCATTGCGGAAAACCGTATTTTTCATACCGAGTTGTTTGGCGGTTTTCGTCATCATATTGGCAAAATCCGCTTCGCTCGGCGCTAATGCCTCTGCCAACACAACGGCAACATCATTGGCCGATTTAATAATTAAAGCGTTAATCGCATCTTTAACGCGAATGGTATCGCCCGCTTTTAAATAGAGTTTGGAAGCCGGTTGTTTGGCCGCATGCAGTGAAATCGGCAATTCGTCATCTATTTTTAAAAGCCCGTTATCCAAGGCGTTGAACGTTAAATATAGCGTCATCACCTTTGTGAGCGAGGCGGGATACTGTTGCACTTTTGAATTGCGTGCCGACATAATGACACCTGTTTTCGTATCGGCCAATAATGTTGAAACGGCACACTCGGCAACACCGACGCCGAGCATAAACCAGCATATAATAAAAAAGATAATCTGACGCATTTTTCGCTTCCCTTTTTTCACCTTATACAACACAAAAGATTAACAGATACTAAACAAATTCACTCTTTTTTCTTTTTTTTCTTTCTTGATGAATAATAATTGATTTTTTGATGAATTACTATATTATAAAAGGTATGGATGATTCGCAAAAAAAGTTGAAAGGCGCTGAATTATTGCGTCAAAAACTCAAAACCGTTTCGCATCGGGCAGGCGTATACCGTATGCTGGATGAAAACGGCACGGTTCTATATGTCGGCAAAGCAAAAAATCTTAAAAATCGGTTGACTAACTATACCCAAACCGAGCGCCTTTCCGATCGTATTCGCCAAATGGTTTCCCATGTTGCCGATTTGGTTGTGATTGAAACGGCCGGCGAAACGGAAGCGTTTTTGCTGGAAAACGATTTAATTAAAAAATTCAAGCCGTTTTATAATATTCTCTTAAAAGATGATAAAAGTTATCCTTATATCGTAATTACGGATGATGAGATGCCGAGATTGATTCGGTATCGCGGTGAACGCGGGAAAAAAGGCACGTATTTCGGACCGTTTGCCTCGGGGTTGGCCGTGCGTCAAACCGTATCGGAATTGCAAAAAATTTTTGGGTTGCGCACGTGTAATAATGCCTCTTTTTATAATCGGACAAGGCCTTGCTTGCTCTATCAAATCAAACGGTGCAGTGGCCCTTGTTGCGCCTGTATTGCAAAAGAAGATTATTTGAAAAGCGTGCGGGAGGCCAAGGCGTTTATGCGGGGCGAAACAAGTGATATTCAAAAAGCACTCAAAAAACAAATGGATGAATTATCCGCATCGTGTCGCTATGAAGAAGCGGCGGTTGTTCGGGATAAAATCTTGGCTTTGAATCATATTCAAGATACGGATTCCGAAACTGTTATTAAACAAACCGACTTTGTGGCCGTTTATTTGAAAAACGGACGTGGTTGTCTGCAAGTGTTTTTTTATCGCGGTGGTCATGCCGAGGGAAATATCGTGCAATTATTGGCAGATGTCAGCGAAAGTCAACTGTCCGAAACGTTATCCTCTTGCTTAATGCAGATTTACGATAAAATTCCGGCCCCGCGTCAAATTTATATTTCCGTATCTCCCGAAGAGGGGTTGAGTGAGGCGTTGACGCAAAGGGCAGGGTATCCTGTTCATATTTCTGCGGGGCCTTTTAAAGGCCCACGTAAAAAATTGATGGAGCAGGCATTAAAAAACGCCGAGCAATCTTTCAAAGCGCAAACAAACGAAGCGCAATTCAAAGCATCGGTTTGGGACGAGTTGCGTGCATTATTGGAAATTGATAAGTTGGATAAGGTGGAAGTTTACGATAACAGCCATATTCAAGGAACTTCCGCCGTAGGTGCCATGATTGCCGCGAATGTTGACGGGTTTCAAAAAAAATGGTATCGAAGGTTTAATATAGATGGCACGCTTGCGCATACAAACGATGATTTCGGCATGATGCGCGAAGTGATGTTGCGTCGGCTGAAACGCGGATTAACCGAAAATGATTTACCCTCCGCCATGCTGATTGATGGCGGAAAAGGGCAACTTTCTTCCGTGCAACAAATTATGGATGAACTTGGGATTCATTCTATTGCTTTATTATCCGTTGCCAAGGGTGAGGAGCGCAATGCCGGAAAAGAAACACTCTTTCTCGGCACACGTCCGAGTGAGCCGATTCACTTGGATTTAAAAAGCGATTTGATACATTTAATCCAACGGCTGAGAGATGAAGCGCATCGATTTGCCATTGGTTCCCACCGTATCAGACGCGCAAAAAATATGTTCCATGAAACATTGTTAGATATTGAGGGTATCGGAGAGAAGCGCAAAAAAGCCTTATTGCGCCATTTCGGTTCTCCGCGCGCTATTGCCGGCGCTTCCTTGGCACAATTACAACACGTGGAAGGAATAAGTGAAAAAATCGCAAAAAAAATCTATACATTTTATCACGATTAGGTTATAAAGAAAAAAGAGAGTTTTTTTGAGGTAAATGTATGTAAAAAATAAAGGTGATTAGAATGGTAACTCAAAATGATAAAAAACAACCGATTGAAAATAAAGAAGAAAAAATGCAACAATCAGAGACTTTAACAAAAACGGAATCCGTAGCTGATGAAAATTCAGGGGAAGCAAACGAATCGAAAGCAAAAGCAGATTCGGGTGTTTTATCGCCCAAAACGGTTGAAACCTTAAAACAGGTGCATAAACAAGTGAATATTCCGAATATGCTAACGTTGTTTCGGATTTGGACAATTCCCGTTATCGTATTTACATTTTTCTTTAATAATGCAACAGCGGCATGGATTGGCGTAGCGTTGTTTATTTTGGCCAGTATCAGTGATTATATGGACGGCTATTTGGCGCGCCATTTAAACCAACTTTCGCGGTTTGGACGCGTGCTTGATCCGATTGCCGATAAATTGCTCATCGGTTCTATCTTAATTATGTTGGCTTACACGGCTCGGCTCGGAGATTACGGCATTATTCCGGCAGTAGTGATTTTATGCCGTGAAATTTTGGTTTCGGGATTGCGTGAATTTTTGGCGGAAATCAAAGTCGGTTGCCCGGTCACACGGTTGGCAAAATGGAAAACGGCGTGTCAAATGTGTTCCTTGCCGATGTTGATGGTTTCGGAGCCGGGTTTCAGCGGAGCGTTTTCAAATGTATTTTATTATGTCGGTCAATGCGCCCTCTGGGGTGCCGCCGTTTTGACGGTGATGACAGGTTATGATTACTGGAAATCCGGTCGCAAATATATGAACGATGATTAAAACAAACGCAAAAGCGGATTGGTTATTCGCAGAGCGATAATTTAAAAGGCTCGCTTTTTCGGCGGGCTTTTTTTATGCGTCAGGCGGATATAAATGTTTCTTGATTGCCTTACGGTTATCCGTTTGTTTTTTTGATAAATAAACTATAATCTCGGGCTTGTTGCATGAGCATTCAAATGAACGAACATTTTTTCAATTTTTATATGGGTATACTTATGGCTTGAAAGAGGCTTCTTTGAGTTGAAAAAAGGCATTTACTTTCCTATGTCCATTTTAAACGGAAAGGATCGGGAATGATAAAAGAGCGAACTTTTTTTGGCATCATTGTTATCTTATTATTATCGTGTATATGTTTTTTAGTATGGCATTATCAATTCCAAAAAACAAAGCAAGAAATTCCTGTATCCGATTATACGGCATTACCGAGCGTTAAAACCGTAACGGTGCGCGCAGAGCCGATAACATTAAGTCAAAAATTTATCGGAACTGTTATGCCGATTCAGAGTGTGGAAATTCGGCCGTATATCAGCGGATTTATTGATAAAGTGTTGGTAACGGGCGGACAAAATGTTCGGGCGGGAGAAATTCTTTTTATAATCCAGCAACGGCAATATCTGGCTCAAAAAGAAGTAGCTTTAGCCAATGTTGAATCGGCACGTGCCGCCCTGAATAATGCACAAGTTTATTTGAAGCGGATTGAACGAACACCCTCAAAAGCCATTTCTCAAACGGAATTGGATGATGCCAAAACAAATTTCCTTTCGGCGCAAGCCAAATTAAAGGCTGCCGAATCCCAATTAACGGTTGCTCAGGTAAATTATGATTATACATTAGTACAATCGCCGATTGACGGTGTTGTCGGCAATGTGGGCGTGACGAAAGGTAATTATGTTTCTCCGGCAGGTGATGCGTTAATTGAGATTATTCAACAATCACCTATTCGGGTTGTTTTTACGATGAGCAATCGGGAGTATTTGGAAACGCGTGGACAAGATGGAACCTTATTTGACGGGTGGCGTATTTATCTTGGATTGCCGAACGGTCAGCGGTATGAATATGAAGGCGCTTTTCAATATACAAGCAATCAAGTTGCACCCGATACATCCGGCATTGCAGCCTATGCCGATTTCCCCAATCCAAAGGGTTTATTAATGGCGAATGCGTATGTGAATGTATATGTGGAAAAAGTGATACCGAAAGCGTTTGCGATTGATAAAAACTTAGTGCATTTAACGGATAAGGGCGCCTTTGTATATGCCCTTGAAAACGGTAAAGTAATGCGTTTGTCGGTTGATTTGGGTATGAGTATCGGTAATCGCTATTATGTTAAAAGTGGCTTAACGGAGGATATGGCTCTCATTCTCGGCAATCTGCCCTCATCACTCATCGGACAATCCGTTCAAAGCGAGCCTGTTTCGCAAACGACATCTTCCGAACAGGAGGATAGTGTATGAACTTTTCGTCATTTTTTATTCAGCGTCCGCGTTTTTCCGGTGTGATTGCCGTTGTAATGGTTCTTGTCGGTCTTATTGCGTTGGCTCTTTTGCCGATTTCGCAGTATCCGCAGATTACGCCACCGCAAATTATTGTTTCGGCATCGTATCCCGGCGCCGGGGCAGAAGTCTTGGTGAATACGGTTGCCATTCCGATTGAAAATGCCGTGAACGGTATTGAAAATATGATGTATATGTCATCATCGGCAAACGATAACGGCACGTATACGCTGACAATTACCTTTAACATTGGAACAGATGCCGATATTGCGCAAGTAAAAGTTGAAAACAGATTGCAACAAATCAAATCTCTTCTGCCGGATGTTGTGAATCAAGAAGGGCTTGATATTAAAGTTCAATCCGCTAATATATTGGGATTTTTAGTCTTGGAATCTCCGCAAAAAACGTATTCGGGACTCTATTTAAGCAATTATGCATATGCGAATTTACAAAATCCGCTGGAACGCATTGAAGGTATGGGAAATGTGAATGTATACGGTCCGCAATACAGTATGCGTATCTGGTTAAATCCCGATAAAATAACATCGCTCGGATTAACATCAGCCGATATTGTGAATGCTATTGAAGAACAAAACATTCAAGCCGCCGTTGGTAGTATCGGTTCTGCTCCCGCCGATAAAAATGCCAATCTGGTTTTAACACTCAATGCGCAAGGACTTTTGAATTCCGTTCCCGATTTTGAAGAAATTATTGTTGCGCATGGGGGTGACGGCGGTATTGTGCGTTTAAAAGATGTTGCTACCGTCGAAATCGGTGCAGATTCATACCAATTACAGGCATCGTATAATAATTCTCCCTCCGTCATTATTGCACTCAGCCAACTGCCGAATACGAATGCGCTGGGTATTATGAAAGCGGTTAAAGAAGAAATTGCGCTGTTGCAACAAACATTTCCGCCGGATATGGAACTTAAACTGGCTTATGATTCAACCGAATTCGTGCGCGCCTCCATCCAGGGTATTGTTTCTACGTTATTCATAACATTCTTTTTGGTGGTGTTGATTGTTTGGGTCTTTTTACAAAATTGGCGGGCAACTTTAATTCCCGTTATTACCATTCCCGTTTCGTTAATTGCCACATTTGCCGTTATTTATTTGATTGGATTTGATTTAAATATTCTTACCTTGTTTGCCATGATTTTAGCTATCGGACTTGTTGTTGATGATGCCATTATTGTGGTAGAGCGGGTTGAATATTTAATGAAGTATCGCCAAATGGACAGAACATCGGCAGCCGTGCAGGCCATGAAAGATATCGGCGGTTCAATCGTGGCGACAACGTTGGTTTTGTTGGCTATCTTTGTTCCCGTTGGAATGATGGTGGGGTTAACGGGGCAAATTTACAAACAGTTTGCCGTGACGATTATTACGGCTGTTTTATTTTCTGCCGTGAATGCGTTGACACTCAGTCCGGCATTATGTGCCGTGTTTTTGAAAAACGAAAAACAGTCGTCGGATTCATCCGTCCCGCAATCAATCGGCAGACTGAATCACTTATTTTCGCGTTTTAATACACTGCTTGCCACGGCAACAAAGCAGTATCAACGTATTGTCGGTTGGTTGGGGGAGCGGTTATTACTCACGATTTGCATTATTGTCGGTGTTATCGGATTGATTGCGTTCGGGTTTATGCGAATGCCAACCTCTTTTTTGCCCGAAGAAGATCAAGGCGTATTGTTTGCAAGTATAGAACTACCGCAAACATCTTCCATCAATCAAACACTGGCTTCCATAGATGAAATGACCGGCAAAATTTTAAAAACGCCTGGTGTTGATTACGTTATTGGTATAGCGGGTGAGAGTTTGCTGGGAACAGCAGGGGAAAATATCGGAATGCTTGTTATCGGTTTAAAACCGTGGTCCGAGCGGACAACGCCGAATTTATCCATGGATGCCATTAATGATACGTTAATGCGTCAATTTCCAAGCACATTTACGCAAACAAATGATTTCTTTGCATTGCCTGCGGTGCCGGGCGTCGGAACGACAAGCGGACTCAGTTTTCAACTGAACGCCGTTTCTGCATCAGCCGATTTAACAAATTTAACAACTGCCGTCAATCAGTTGTTGGCAGAAATTAACGGTTCGCCGAATTTTAAATATGCTTTTTCCACGTTCACACCCGATACACCGCACATCTTTTTGAGTATTGATCGCACAAAATTGGAATCGTTCGGTATACCCGTTTCAACAGTGTTTAATGTATTACAACAAAATTTAGGCTCCCTATACGTGAATAATGTAATTTTATCGGGGCAAGTTAATAAAGTAATTATTCAAGCCGACTATCGGTATCGGCAATCCGTGGAAGATGTGGGCAATTTATATGTTCAAAGTCAAACAGGCGAACAAATGCCGTTAAAAGAATTTATTTCATTCGGAACGGTTATGAAACCGCAGGAAATCAATCGCTACAATCTCTATTTAACGGCAGGTATGACGGCTGAAGTAGCCGAGGGTATCAGCACGGGAACGGCTATTGAGCAAATCAATGCGTTTATGAAAAATCTTTCCGCAGGCTATCGCTTGGCTTGGACGGGATTGAGTTTGCAAGAAGTGGAAACACAAGGCCTCGCGTTTATTTTAATCGGTGCGGCCTTGATATTTGCTTATTTATTTTTAGTAGCATTATATGAAAGTTGGCTGGTAGCTTTTGCCGTGATTTTTGCAAATGTTTTTGCCATATTGGGGGCGCTTATCGGACTATGGCTATTTCATTTGCCCGTGAGTTTATATGCGGAACTCGGTATTGTCCTTCTTATCGGATTGGCAAGCAAAAATGCCATCTTAATCGTGCAATTCACAAACACGTATGCCAATCAGGGAATGAATATCGCCACAGCAGCCATTAAAGGTGCAGGGGAACGATTCCGCGCCGTTGTGATGACAGCGCTAACATTTATTTTAGGCGTGATGCCGATGATTTTCGCAAGCGGAGCGGGTGCAGCCAGTCAGCATGCGTTGGGTGTCAGCGTCGTATTCGGCATGTTGGTAGCAGTGCTAATCGGTATTTTATTTATTCCGGCGCTGTTTGTTTTGTTTAAAACATTATCCGTTAAAGCGGGGAAAACGCATTCAAAAATTGTGTCTGTTGCATCCAAAAAGAGTCAAACACACGTTGATTTAGGCAAAATGACTCAAATACCCGTCAAACTGATTAATCGTAAAGGAGATAAAAAATGAAACTGCTTATTTATTCATTGATTTTTTGCATTGTTGTCTTTTTATTCATTTTGTCTTTTGACGATAAAGGAAAACATAATCAACCGTCTGAATTTGATAAAATGGGGGCAACGATGATGTCTGATTTTAACGGTGCGGAAATGCCTGATGCCACGCAAATGCAAAAAAATGCTCAAATTCAAACAGCGCAGGCGCAGGGGATAACCGTATTGGATGAGGCAGATAGTGAGTTTGTGAAAATTATGCACGGGTTGAATGCGGCTTTGCATCAATGCTTTGAAACCGTTAAAGCGTATACAAAAGAATCGGCTTATACATTAGCCGGAGATTTGGCAGAAGTTGTTTCACCGACGAATATGCAAAATAAGTCGGCTCATTCATCAGATATGGAAACAGAGAAAGCAGAAAATGAGCAACCGATTGAAAATGCTGACAATGAAACGGACAATAAGGAAAGCTTAAATACCGAAACTTTAAACACCGAAGTTGTAAATGCGGAAAATTTAAATCCGAATAACTTAAATACAAAAACCGGTCAACCGTTGGAGGAAATTCCCTTAAATACCGTGAAGGAGACCAAATGAAAACTTTTGCTTACACGCTGGTTTGCTTGAGTTGCTTTGCACTATGTGGGTGTCGTGTCGGCCCCGATTATGAACGACCCGTTTTCTTTTCAAATGAGCGTGTAGAAAAAGCATTGGAATTAAAGCCGACGAATCATTCCCCGACCTATCAAATTGATTTCAATGATCCCGTATTGCGTTCCTTAATCGCAAAGGCGCAACAAAATGCTCCAACGATTCGTTTAGCAATGGTTCGTTTGCGGCAGACACGATTAAGCACCAAAATTGCGCAGGCATCTCTTGGGCCGACATTAGATATAACGGGCTTACGCCAATTTGAAAAACAAAGCCGTAATATGGATGCATTAGTGAATGAAGATTATTACAATTTAGGGTTTGATGCGTCGTGGGAAATAGATATATGGGGCGGAACGCGCCGTCGGATTGAGGCAGCAAAAGCCAATGAAGTCGGCGCGATTGAGTCGCTTAAAAATATTACTATTTCTTTGTCGGCAGAAATCGCATCATCTTATGTTCAATTAAGAACGGCAGAAGAATTATTAAAACAAGCGCGTGAAAATTTAACAATTCAAAAAAGCATTTATCAGTTAACGGCGGATTTATATGCAACGGGTCTTTCAAATGCCATTGATACGAATCAATCGGCATATCTGGTCGATTCAACCAAAGCGACTATCCCACAATATGAATATCAGATCGTATCAGCTAAAAATACATTAACTTATTTAGTCGGATTACTCCCTGGCGAACTGGATACACTGTTAGCTGAGAGCAAAACGAATTTGATTACGCAACCGCTTCCGATGCACCTACAAGATTTGCGGTCGTTGCCTGTTCGTGTATTGCAGAATCGCCCTGATGTGCGGGTGGCAGAGCAAAATTTAATCGCGCAAAATGCCGCCGTCGGCGAGGCAATCGCCAATTTATATCCGCAAGTGACGCTTTCCGCTTTTTTTGGTTTTGAAAGTTTACATGCCGATAATCTGCTGAATCATAAAAGCTATGGATATTCGCTTGCGCCGAATTTAACACAACCGATATTTCATTTCGGCGCGCTTAAAAACAATGTTGCCTTGCAAAAAGAATTAAAGGCAGAAAGTGTGATTCTATATGAACAGAAATTACTGCAAGCCGCAAAAGAAATACAAACAAGTCTTGTTTCCATTGAAAAAGAAAGCGCCTCAAATAAATCATTGCGCGCTTCTTATATGAAAATTTCGCAAGCGGCTACTTTAACAAGGGATAAATATAAAAACGGTTTAGTTTCTTATGAGACAGTATTAAATTCCGAACAACGACGTGTACAGGCGCAAACCAACCTCATTCAATCCAATGCGGCCGTTTATCAAAACGTTATTCAATTTTATAAAGCTATCGGCGGTAATGAAAAGAAAAAGTAAGAAAGTTTTTTTACTTTAAAAAAGTTCAATATGGCATGAATATATTTTTGAGATACGGAAAACAAATTTAATGATTTTGATGATTGATTACTCCCCCTGATGTGTTATGTTGAGATAGGTTAAATGAATTGAAAACGTTATAAGATACTATGTGATTATGTATTTTAAACGTTCTGATTGATTTCAAATACGTGCTGAAAGTGCTATCAAACGAGGGGATTATATTCAAATTTATCTACTGATTATGTAGTGCTATCGCGTGAATTTTTGCGGATATTATCGGAGAAGCCTTCTGCTCCCCGATACAATTATAATTCATCATACCGCTATCATTATATTCTCACTGCACAACACAATATGGTATTTCCAAAACACCTGGAAGCCGTTTAAAACATCAGATATTCAATCACTATTTGGAAGTGGTTGATTTATCAGATCCCGAAGTTGATGTCGAGGGTGAAGATGTGCCTATCGTTCCCGTTGTTGAGGTGCTTGTTCCGCTCTTACTCTTTTCCGTAGCAGTGCTATTGGTTGCCTGACTTTGCGACTCTTGTTCTTTAAAGCGTTCGGCACTGCGTGTGGCAGAACGTGCGGCAAAGGCGCCTACTGCACCGGCTGCCGCACCCGCTACAAAACTGGATACACCTTTTGATGCATGAATACCCGTTTTGCCCAGTGAACTGACTGCGGAAAGACCTGTTCCCGCTCCTTTGGCCAAAGCTTCGGCTCCCGTATTCCCCATGTTAATCCATGCGTTAATCAATCTTTCAATATAGGCAGAGGATTTATCAACCAATTGTATGGATAACAACCCGAAAACAGCGAATAAGATAACTGTTTGCATGGCTGAACCGCCACTTACTTGTGAAATCCCAAGGTCAACAAGATGATCCGTTAGACCGCTGGCCCAAGAACCGCTATCTGAACTATCGCTACCGGACAATGGATCTTCGCCGTTCCAAACGGCTGCAAATGAGCTGAGCATTTCCGTCGGCGAACTTTTAATTGAGGTGACGATGAATCCAACGAGGGTTTTGGTTGGTACCAGATTATTAAAGCCGATTAAAATAATGGCAACTGCTAATGAAATCGCAATCAATGTTCCCATGGAATGAACTAACAATGTCCATGCTTTGGAAGTATAAGCGCGTGTTCCTTTGAATACGAACAGCACCATCCAAATCGGCATTAAAATGAGTGTAAAGCCGAGCTTCATGGTTGCGCCCATAATGTAAAATCCGATAATTACCATTAAAATAGAAAACAGAACAACAAGAGCCATTCCCATTACCAATCCGGTCATGGAAGGAATGGAGAAAGATGAGCCGGCTTGCGAGACGGATGGATTTGCTGCAAATGACTTCGGGGCAGATGTTGCATAGCAAGTAATTGATTGCCCGAGAGCAATCATCGGTGATACTTGTTTATAAACGGAACATACGGTGCAAAGCATAGCGTTTACCGTGCCTTCATCCAGAAATTTTCCGCTTCCGATGCCTGTATTGCCAACATCATCGCACCACTTACATTCAGGTTTCCCGCCAAATACACGCGCCATTGTTGTAATGAGGCTTTGATCGGAAAGAACTTGTTGATTTCCGATATCTGAAAGAGTCAAAGCAAATCCGGCTGCATATTGCACGAAAGGTGAGACGGTAATCCGATAAACATACACCAGCGGAGCATGCAACAATGCCGCAACGATTAAAACCAAAACAGCTTTATTTAAAACATTTGTTAAATACTCTGAAATACGGGCAAATCCGAACTTCCCGAAAAATACAAGTGTTACATAAGCCAACCAAAACAGAAACATAATTCCGAGCAGTGAAATAGCAATCTCTCTGATAAACTCATAGGAATTAACGGCAACGCGTTGAATGGCATCAATAACCAACGCCGTTATATCACAAGGCCAACAACTCTCACGATTTAAATATGATTTAACCAATGTTGTAATCGGGCTACATTTTTTTGCAAAACTTTTTTGAATTTCGCCGGCTTTATTTGCATATTTTTCAGCGCATTTATATCCTTCGGTTGCGATACCGCTTTTACCCAGTTCCAGCCCATAACTCAACATCTTTTGAGCAATTTCAAGTTTTGCAGGGTCATACATGTGTTGTTTTGCTGCTTCATTTGTATTCCCTGCCGAATCCTTTTCATTCACAAGATTGCAAATTTCGGATGTATGTTTCTTGATATAATTTTCTTTTTCTTGTCGACTGATTTGATCGGTTTTTGCTGCTGCGTCAGCCGCATAAATCGGTGCCGAAAATAGGGGGATTGCAAGGAAAATAATCGCAATCCAAATAAATAAATCTTTCTTCAAAACAAATTTAATATATCCGAAAGAGAAAAGCACTAGAATAATGCTTAAAAAGACACAAGCCGGAAAAATAATATAGGCATAGGTCGGCATCAGGGTCAATGAACCTGTCAGAGCAAATAGTATTAAAAGAAATAATCCTTTCAGTAATTGCTTCATCTTTTCTTTTCCTCCCGACTACTACTTCTTCGGTGGCGGTGTTGCTCCCGCCTGCGCCCGCATTTGATCCGTTGTTCCCGAAGCGTCTGCCGTGCCGGCACCTTCCATACCGAAAATTCCTCCACGCATTGACTTTGCAACACCGCGGGCCGAATCCGCCATGAGCGCAGAGCCCATTCCGCTGCCGACGCCTGTCCCAACCATGGCTGCTCCGGCAATGAATTTTCCCGCATTGGTTGCTAATGACGTGAAACTTTGTGCAAATTTTAAAATTTGGCTTCTGTTAACGCCGGCATTTGCCAGAAAAGAGGTAATCATCGGAATATCATTTGTCATTTTAAACATACAATAGATGAGTGCGAAAAAGGCGAGAGCACTTGTTGTCATGCTTTTCAATCCCGTCAGCAACATAACATCAGTCATTTGCTTGCCGATAGAAAAATTGCCGGAATAAATTTTTACAACATAAATCAAAACGGTTAGATAAACGGCCGTGATTAAAATTTGCAATACGGCAACAAATATGGCATCCCATGCAACTTTCATAAATTGTTTGGTTGAGGGGAAAACATAGCTGACCAAGAAAAATGGGAACATAACAAATACAATGCCGATAATAATGAAAGTTTCCATAAATAAAAGTGGCACAATAAGCATTAAGTAAAAGAATACAAACATCACGAATAAACCCAATCCCCAAGAAAGCATATCCATGGAAATCAGCATACGTGCGCCCAAACCGATACCTGAACTGAAAGCCAAATATATGCGGTATACAATATCTTGTAATTGATTGCCGATATCGGAGGAGAATAAAGTTGATGAGGTAGAAATCGGATCGTATGTGGAGGCTGCCGAAAAGTATTTTGCAATATCTGAATCCGCAAACATAATCCCACGTGCTAAATCTACAATTCCTGCCAATACGGGTGTTGCAACAATATCAAGAACCGACATCGTATTATCCGGCGTCAATAAGATGGCTCCGACAACCATTGCCTTAAATAAAACGGTTGCCATTGTCGTAATAAATTCTTTAATGTTCGGTTCTTTAAGAGCTACAACAAATTTCCCGACCGTAAACGCAATCCAAAATAAGAGCGCAACACCTAAAACATTCAATGCCCATTCGCAGGCTTTCGGAAATGCATTTTGCGTCAAGTTCGAGAGTGCTTCCCACACAACCTTATATCCCGTGCATGGCCAGCAATTTTCTTTTTTGACCTGGATCATTTCGGTTAACAAATCAGGATCCACTGCTTGACAACCGGTTAATAATCCAATCAGCACGAAGCAACCGATACCCCGAATAAGGGCTTTAAATCGAATATTGATGTTTTGACTCAATATCATGGTTGCTCCTTTTTGCTTATTTTTTCTCCGATACGCTATCCCTATGATTTTGTTGTTCCTGAACCACCTGTGGCAGAAGTGCCACCTGTACTGCCTTCGGTAGTCGTCGCTGTCGGCGTTCCCGTTGTTGAGGAGGCGGGGGCAACGTATCTTGCCGATGTTGCGCCACTGCTACCGCTCGTTGCTGCCGAACCTGCACTCTTTTCAGCTCCTGTTTCCGGCTTATAACTGGTATGTGGTGCAGCCTTTGTTGACGTATCACCCCATAAACTACCTACCAGACTTGCATCTTTCTTAATTCCAAATTGTTCTTTAATTTGATTGACTTTTTCAGATGCCGCAGCAACACCGCTGCCCAACATGGTTGTACCGACTGTGGCGACACCTGCACCGAACTTCAAGGATGTTGATGCAACACCTGTTAATTGCCCTTCTAAGCCTTGACCCACGTTAAATCCATAGGATTGTGTAATACGTGCCGAGAAATCTTCCGGAGCTTGAAGCATGCTCTTGCAGAATAATCCAAGCGCTAATGTTAACAATGTGTTTTTCGTAAAGACAGACGCCTTTGAGGCAGCGATTAAATCATACCCCGGAATCATGCTTTCCAAAATTTGTTCCATATCAGGCACCATAAATTGTAATAATTGCATGATTAATGCAACCACCACACCAAAGGCAATGAAATTAACGCAAGCTGCTAAAAACATATTCCATGCATTTTTGGTATATTGAACAGTTGCGGGGAAAACCCATAAAATGACCCAAAACGGCATTAACGCTCCCACAAAAGCCAATCGCAACATGTTATCAATCAACCTGAAAGGAACGGCAAGATAAATCATAAAGAAAGAAATAAAGATAACACCGCCGGATAAAGTCATCTGCACATCGGGGAAGATGAAGTTTGCTACCAATCCCATGCCGAACACAACCAGTCCGACAACCATGCCTAAAACCAAGTTGGCGCTGACGGTTGCCAGCATGCATCTTAACGCATATAACAAATCGTTTGAAAATGCTGTCGTTGTATTCGTTGATGTTGCAGCGCTTTGAAAACCGGCACAAATATTTTCCGCCGTAGAGGTGATGTCTCCGACCGCTACTTTTAAATAAGTATCCGTAGCAGCACTGCCCGTAAGAGAAGCGGATTGCATAAAAGTAAGAGATAAATTCAGAGCGTAGGTTAAAAACGGAGAAACAATATAATGGAAAATTTGAACTGTCCCTGCAATTAGCGCAGCAGCAATAATAGCGCGTCCCAAGTGCTTAAACAAGTCACCCAAAAACTGCATTAAGTCCACTTCCTGTAATTTAATCAGCGTTGCGCCGACACGGAAAGCAATAAAGAACAAAATACCGACGCCTAGTGTTGCAAGTAAAACGTGAGTCAACTGTGTTGCAACAGTTGTAGCCAATGTGTTGATTGTGTTAAATAATACCGTAAATAACGGACAGAACCAACAAAAACCGTCTTCCCCACTGCCAAAACCGACGAACTCCAATACACTTGAGAAAATCTTTCCTGTTATTGTCCCGATACCCGCGTTTGCTTGCGTGGCATATATCAGCGTGCAAACAACTAAAATAAGGGTCAAAATCTTTCTCGAAAAAAGAAGTTTTTTCATGCAACGCTCCTTAGAAATAAATGTTATATTCTTTATTATACCACATTTTTGAAAAAAACAACACTTTTTGATGGATTCTTTAAAAAAAAGTGTTTATACTCACTCCGTGTTTCAAAAATAAGGAGATGCAAAATGCCTGCAAAAGAGATGCTGTATGCGCTTTATCAAAAATTATATGACCAACGTGCCGTTTTGACTGCCGCCCCCCAACTGACGGTTGAAATCAATGAATATACGTCAGATTCCTTTCCCGAAGCTCTGGCTGATAAGGAATGCACGAATATTATTTCTTATTTGTGCGGGGTTGCCGATGTAAATGATATTTCGGTAAATGATGTATTGCGTATTGTGAAGCGTAATTATGAAAATCAACCGTTTTGGAAAGATGTTATTTTGGATTTTTTAGAATACAAGTTGCGTCAACAACAGGAAGAACAATACAAACAAAATGTTGAACTATTGAAGGAGTCAGCACGTGTTTTAAATGAAATTCGTCAAGAAGAAAATCGTCGTAAGACATTAACACGGGCATTCGGTGACAAGATTCGGGAGGCTGGTTTTTGTGTTGACGGATATAAATTGATGACTTCCTATTTTGTTATGTATCGCAAAGATGCAAAAAAAGCTTATGAAACATTGATAACGAATCCTGCATATTTTTCGCCGATTCAAACGACCGACTCAGCGGGTAATATTATGCTCAATCCCAAAGAGGCAACGGAAGAAAATGCAAAACTTGCAAAATTTTTAAAGGGGTTGAAAATATAGGTTTGACAATACGGTCGAATATGTTATAATCAAACATCGAATATAATATTTTATCGGATACGCATAAGGAAAGGAAAAAACCATGTCGGAAGAGATGCTGACCGAAAGACAAATGGAGCAATTGTTAAAATTATCCGGTGAGGATTTTGATGCGCAATTGGGGATGTTTACGGGTAGACTTCCTCAAAAAGAAGTGGAGGATCTTCGGGAAGCAATCCGAGGAAATGATATGGCTCGTGCGCAGTTGTTGGCGCAAAATATGCAAGGTCATTTAAATATTGTGGATGTCAGTAAGTTGCAAGCAGCTTTCCAAAAGAATCTGGTGATTCATCAAGTTGTTGAGGCGACGCGTGCATTTAATACGTTAAAACAAAAAGAGAAGTCTGAAAAGCTAACCACGCAGGAAGCACAGTTTTTAAGCCAAGAAGCGCAGTTGCGTAACGGTGTTAATTTTGCGCTTAATCTATATCCCGAAGCCAAGGAAGAGTCTCAAACGGTTGCGGAGCAAGAGCATCAGTTGCAAGATAACGAAAAAACTGCCAGCAATTCTTCAAATGAACAAGGTCAAACGGAGGATAAACAAAAAGATGCTTCTTCGCTTGCTGAAACGGACGAGAAGGGTTTGGCAGAGAAGAATTCGTTATCAGATGAACAGGTTCAAGAGGGAACGGATACGAAATTTACGGTTACACATCCGATAGATCATGAAGCCTTACAAGAGGGATATGTTGATTCCACCGTTCCCGATTATACTCCGGCAACAGATGTGAATGATATTCATTTTTCTCCTGAGGCAGAAAAAAATCCTTATCAAACGGCAAATGAGGGGGAAACGGCAACAGCCTCTTATTCGGATGCGCCGGTAATCAGAGATTATGAAATGACGCCCGAAAGCGAACACGCTCCGGATAAAGGCAGATTATCGGAAGAACCGGGTATGTATCGCGGTTTTAAAGATAACGATAAATATGATTCTTTCACGGGTGATTCGGATTTTGAGAAAGAGAATATTCAAGCCAACAATAATCAGATGGCTGCGCGTGACGGGAAGTCTGTCGGGCCGGGTAGTTTATCCGATTTGCAGCCAAAAGGGGAATATGGCTTTGCGGGGGATTGGCAATTTGCCAATCCCAAAAAGATGGATTGGTTACCGCTTTTTGAAAAAACAGTTATAGATCCGATGAAAAAATTCGGCGGAGAAAAAGAAATCGGCGACCTGATTATTAATGTTATGTATACGGTTGCATTAATGCCGGTTGAGTTTGCTGCCGAGGCATTGAAACAACGTCGTGAAAATAAAAAGGAATCTGCAAAAAGATTAAAGGATAATCGTGAAAGTGCGATAGATTCAAACTTAAGAAACAGGGGATTGGGCAGAAATGACTTGGTTTCGCGATTGGCACATGAGGCAAAAGATTGGATTTTAAATGATCCGAGGTATGCTCATTTGCCGGACAAAGGGCCGTTTACCAAATATGAAAAAGCTATGCTGGAAAAAAGAGATTTTGCCAGATCGTTGCCTCGTAAAGAAAACGGTGATTTGGATTGGGGCAAGATGTCGAAAAGTCAGCAAAATAAATACGGGCGTTATGTGTCGGCTTATGCACTTTCCGATAAATGGATGAATTATGCCTGTGAAATGATGGGTGTTCAAATTAAGCGTAGCGAAGTACTTGACCAGATTAAAGTCGCGTCGCAGATGAAAGTGTCCGATCCGCTTTTAGCAAAAGCTGCACAAGTTCAGGCGACGGAAAATGCTGCTGCTCCGCAAGTGGCTAGCCCTGCAGTTGCACCGATACGCAGTGAGCCCGAGCGCGTGGAAAAAGAGGGAGCGGTTGCAGCGCCTACGGCGATTCGCAGTAAAGAAGAGGTTGAAGCGCAAAAAGAGTTGGAAGACTTAAAGAAATTGGAACCGTTATCTGATGTCAAAATTTCAGGAACACCCAAAAACCCAAAGATTACATTACCTGATGGGACCGTGTTGGCAGCGGATAATACAACAAAAGAGCAACTGGAAGAGGAGGCGCGTCGCCTTGAAAGAAAAAACCGCGAGTTAAAAGAACGTGCTGAAAAAACAAATGAAAATATGCGAAGTGTTAACCGCAGTCGAGCCGGACAGCAACCAACTCAACAAAATCAAGGCCGAACGAGAGGCCCTGAACGCGGAATGTAAGAGATGTGATAGTATCAATATATAAAAATGGTGGGGAACATGGCAAAAAAAGGGAAAATAAGTATAGTTCAAGCGATATTGACGGGTATTTTATGGAGCGCTTTGTATTTTGGCTTCATTGTGCCGATTATCGGATGGTTGCTTGATTTTAACTTCCTGTCCGGAGCGGAATGGCAGAACAAATATCAAGCATTCGTCAATTATAAGTGGCAGGTTAATACGCTTTTTGATACACTTTTGTTTTTTGCCATGTTATTATGGATTCCGTTTTGGCTACTCGGTTGGTGGTATGTATATAGAATAAATTGGAAAAAGTTTAAGCCGGCACCGCGGAAAAAAACGGTTGTGCGAAAGACATTTGAATTGCGTGAGAACAGACAAATTTATCACATGCCGCGTAAAATGCCTTCAACCGTGCAAACAACACGCTATGTTGCTCCGAAATTGCCTAATCAGACGGAGGAGGTTGTGTCTGGGGCAAAGAGCCATACAAACCTCGTTCAAATGATTCGTTCAATTGCAACGTTAGCCAAAAAATATCAGGTGGAAATTTTTCAACATATTTTATTGGAAGGGCATAGAGTTCCGATGGCAATTTCAACGGATGCACGTGCCGTTTTGATTGAAATTGTCAATAAAAAGAATGTGAACTGGTCAGTTGAATTTACGGATGATGTTCTACAAGGAAGTTGGTATTCTGAGGGTGGCGTTATGGATAAATTAGCGCAAGATTTGATGTTGGCGAGTGCATCATTGGCAAAGTCTGAGCCGAATTCCGAAATTCTCTCGGCCATTGTTGTAACGGACGGACGCATTTTAAATGCAAAACAGGCCGTTGAGTATTTTAAATCAAAAGGAATTTTCTTAATCGGTTTTAATAATGCCGAACCGAAATCCGATTTACCCGATTTAGCATCGTTTTTGAGTGCTTACTTTGATTTAAAAGCCGGTGAAACGGATCCGGCTCCGCATCCTGTGGAAAAAGTTCCTTTGAAATCAAAACAGTCGTCGGGTAATGTAGCCGAAGAGTCCAAAGAAACGAATGTTTCGCAAGAAAGTGGGGCCGAGGAATCAGCGCATGAAGAAGATGATGAAGATTTAACGGAACAGGATTCTGCTCTTGATGAAGCGGATGATGTTGCCGAAGATGATGCGATACCCCAAGATGAAGCCGATGACGACAAAATAGATGATATTTATTTTGTAGAAGATGATGAAAATGAGGCCGAAACAGAAACACAAGAGGGCAATCGTCTTGAAGGCAAAGATAAAGATGAATTATTGAGTAAGGCAGATAAGACAATATCCGAAGCCAAATCTCAGGTGAAATCAGATGATGATGTTCAAAAAACGGTTACGGAATTGCCTAAAAAAGTGCGGGCGCCGATGCCATCGGCACGCGTTGCAAATCCGACGGCCGTTGCTCCGGATGATAAGAAATAAATTAAACGGAAGAAGTGTTGTTGAGATACAAGATATTAACCATTAATTGAAAAAGAATGAGAGAGATTATGCTACAAAAATTTGCTTTTCTGAAGCAGGCTACCATTAAAGATAAAATGGCTTTTTTAATTGCAACCGGCTTCGGATCCGGATTATCCCCGAAAGCACCCGGTACGGTTGGTTCTTTTTGCGCATTATTACCGATATGGGGTGGCGCACAATTTGGCGTGTGGGGGATTATTGCGTTATCAATCTTCTTTTACTTGAGCGGATGGTATGCTACTTACCGCATTTTAAAAATTCAAAAAAATCAAGACCCCGGGTTTGTTGTGATTGATGAATTTGCGGGGCAGAGCGTTGCTTTTCTGTTTGTTTCGTATTTTATGATGCCGTGGTATTATTATGCAATCGGATTTGCTTTGTTTCGGTTCTTTGACATTGTAAAAGTATGGCCAGCATCATATTTTGATCAAAAAGTGCATAATGCTTTCGGTGTTATGACAGATGATGTAATGGCCGGTATTTATGCCGGATTGGTTTTGCTGGGTTTTCATTTTGTTATGTTTTAATTTCAAGATAGGAGTCACAAATGGATAATGAAGAAATTTTGAATAATAATAATCACTTTAAACATGTTTTAGAACTTTATGCACAAGCGAAGGGTTATCAGTTGACCCCGTTTGCCGATAAAATTATCAATCGGTGTTTGAATGCGTGCGAAGGGCGTTGCCCTTGTGATGTTTCACGCGGGTATTGCCCCTGTGGTGAGCATGAAAAAGAAATTGAAGAGATGGGACATTGCCATTGCAATTTGTTTAAAAAATAGAGTGAAATTGTTTTAACGGCGTATCTCTTTTTAATTCGTGCCGATTCGTAGAGCGATTCGGTAGAGGATATGGAAAAACGTAAAACAATTTAATATTATCGCTTAAAAAAGTAGGGCAGGATTATATACCGAAGTGAATATGCGGGTATTTTCCTGCCGATTTTTATATCTAAAATATGGGGAAAAATTTTCTTTCGGGCTTTAATTCGGATTTTCAGTGATTTTTTAAGATGATTGTTCTTTTTGTAATTTATTGATATTTATATTTTTTTTGATAATTTTTGCTTGCAAGGAAAGTAAGGTGTCGCACATTGACGCATTTTGACGCATTTTTCTTGTCGCATTTTTTTTATTTTATGGTATAAGAGTAGATATAATCGGCGTGAAAGGCTAATTTTGGTGATTGATATAAATAAGAAAGATAAATCATCAGAAAAAGGCTTTGCTTTTGCAGATGCAAACAAAGTGGCGGATTTTCGTTTATATTATATTTATATGATTTGAATGAACCTTGTGGTATAGGGGGTCATAACTTTATCTTGAAATTTTCTTTTCCGATACAAACGGAAGACGGCTATCCGTATTTCTTTTGCGCATCATTTATTTTTTGAATTGAATGAAGAAAACCAGAGTGAAGTGTGATGAAAAAAGTAAAACAAGGTAAGCGGACATTGCGTGCCGCCATGATTGATATGATGCAAAATGAAGAACTTCAAAATAATTTATTGCAGGCGTTGTTTGAGAAAGCCTCAGGAGGCGATATTCGCGCTTTTGAGGTGATTCGTGATTTAATCGGTGAGAAAGGTAAAACCGAGCAAGATGAATCTGTCGATAAAATAAAAATTGAGGTTGTTGAGTTAAACGCAAAATCAGCAAGCCCTAAAAAGAAGAAAGAAAGCACAAAGAAAAAGACTGTGAAAATATCAGATAACACCGTTAACGAAACGAATGTGAATAGGGACACTGTTTCTCAATAAAGAAACTTTTGAGAGCGGTTTTATTTCTTAAATTATCCGATGATAAAAAAGGATTATGAAGATGCAGGTTAATATTCAAATTGCCCGCCCGTTTTTGCCGTTGATTACAAAAAAATATCGGATTAAACTGTATTATGGCGGTCGTGGCGGTGGTAAGTCATACGCGTTTGCTGATGCGTTATTAGTGCGGGCAACGCGTAAAAAACTATTTGCGGTTTGTTTACGTGAGGTGCAAGACTCAATTCGAGATTCGGTATATAAATTGATTACGGACAGAATTTCGGTGCACGGCTTGCCTGATTGGCAAATTAAAGCAGATGAAATCGTCAATTTAAAAAACGGCTCACGAATTGTTTTTAAGGGATTAAGAGATCAAGATCCGCAAAAAATTAAATCGTTGGAGGGAACGGATATTGCTTGGATTGAGGAAGCACAAACCATAACGAAAAAATCATGGGAAATTTTGGAACCGACTATTCGTAAAGACGGCTCCGAAATTTGGATTTCCATGAATCGTGAGGCCGAGAATGATCCGATATGGGTGGCTGTCGGAAGTTGTCCCGATAAGCGAACGTTGGTTGTTAAAGTGAATTATTGCGATAATCCGTTTTGTTCCGAAGAGTTGAAAATACAGGCAGAAAAATGCCGGCAACAAAGCCCGGAGGATTATGCGCATATTTGGTTGGGAGAACCCGTGCGACAAGGGCATACCAAAGTGATGAATGCCGAAATGGTCAGACGCGCTTTTGAAGCTAAAATCATATCTTCCACAAGTCCATTGATTATCGGGTTGGATATTGCGCGATTTGGGGATGATTCCACGGTTTTTTGTTTTCGGAAAGGTCGATTTTGCTCCCGTTTTGAAGTTTACAATCAATATGATACGGTTGAAGTTGCCAATTTGACAACCCATTTCATACAACAGTATCATCCGGCCAGAGTTTTTATGGATATCGGCGGACAAGGTGCCGGCGTTTATGATATTTTAAAGGATAGGGGTTATGGGAGGATTGTGCGCGGTATTTATTTCGGAGGAAAGGCCATGAACGCTGATAGATACACGAATCGACGTGCCGAAATGTGGGATTCCGTTCGGGCTTGGCTTGGCGAGGATGTTCAACTGCCGTATGATGAAAGTTTGCTGGATGAGCTGGTGTCGGTGAACAAAAAATATGATAAAATGGGTCGGTTGCAACTGGAAGAAAAAGAGGAAGTTAAAAAAAGGCTGGGGCGCTCTCCCGATAAAGCCGATGCGCTTGCGTTAACATTTGCCGAACCCGTTTATGATATCGGCGAGGATACACTTTACGGTAACGGACGCATTACCATAGAAAAAATGTTTTCGGATGCCAATCGATTATCTCATTCATCGCGGAATGAGTGGTAATTTGTAAAAATATTCTTCGCATTCGGTGAAAAGAATAATTGATGATAAATTTGAAAGTTAAAACATCGGTTGCGTGTGGCAATCGTTTTTTATCCGAAAACGTATGCGATGTTTCATTGAGAAATTAACCTAAATTGACGTTTTATCCATAAAAGCGAAAGGAGTTGAACAAATGATAAAAGCTGTGATGGATCGTATATTTGTGCGCATTCAACCGCAAAATAAAAGTGCCGGTGGTATTCTTTTGACGCAGGAAGATGCGCCGACACACGGAGTTGTGGAATCGGTAGGCCCCATGGTTCAATGTGTGAAACCCGGAGATGAGGTTTTGTTTTACAAATGGGAGGAATTGCCGACGTATGATCCGAATGTGATTGTGATAAGGCAAGCCAGTTTACTTGGCATTTATGAAAACGAATAAAAAAAGAAAGGGAAAAAAATGCAAGAGGATAAATTGTTTAATCCGTCAGCGGTTGATGTATGGCTACATAGAATTCAAAAGTCAAAAGAAAAATACAAAGATTATCATGAATTGATTGATAAAATAAGAAATTATTATAAAAATGATAAAAATAAAAATATCAACAACTTGTTTTGGTCTTCTATTGAAACGCTTAAACCGTTTTTATATTTTAAAACGCCAAAGCCGTATGTGGAAAGAAAAGATAAATCAACGAATCAATCGGCGGGATTGGCTTGTAAAATAATGGAACGCGCGCTTGATTGGAATTTATCACATTTTGATTTTGATAGTGTTATCAAATATGCAAGAAATGATTTTTTGTTAGTCGGTATGGGTGTTTGTTATGAAAAATATCAACCTGTCTTTAAAACATTGGACGCAGAAAGGCAAGTGGATATTATTGAAACGGAGCAAGTGGATACCGTTTATGTTTCTCCGAAAGATTTTTTGATTGATACGGAAAATGTTAATGTTTGGGAAGATGTTTCCTGGATTGCCCGCAAAATTAATATGACGGTTAAAGAAGCGCGTGAACAATTCGGTGATGATATTTTTCAATCTCTTTCGGGCGATGATAAAAATCAAATTATTGTTTATGAAATTTGGGATAAAACGGATAGAACCGTTAAATATTTAACGGAATCGCTGCCGAACAGGTTTTTAAAAATCATTGAAGACTATTTGCATTTAGACGGCTTTTTCCCGTTCCCGAAGCCCATTTTTGCAACATTGGCAAATGATGGATTGGTGCCTGTTCCCGATTTTGTTCAAATCCGAACAATGTTGAATGAAATGGATGGCATCAATGAGCGCATGCGGTTAACAATGAAAGCGTTAAAAGTAAGCGGAGTATATGATAATTCATTTAGCCGGTTAGCAGATATTTTTGAAAAAGATGTCACACTTGTTTCCATTCCGGAATTTGATCGCTTGAAAGAAGTGGGCGGTATTCGCGGTGCAATAGATTTTATTCCGATTACGCAATATGTGGAAGCCTTGCAGGCTTTGGCACAACGACGGGAAGATTTATCCAAACAAATTTATGAAATTACGGGTGTTTCGGATATTATGCGAGGCACGTCCAATCAGGCTGAAACGGCAACTGCCGTTACCAAAAAAACCAATTTCGGCACATTGCGTAATCAAGACAGACAAAACGATATGCTTCGTTTTATAACCGATTTATTGCGCATTAAAGCCGAAATGATTTGCGAATTATTTTCGGAAGATTCCTTGCGTTCGTTTTTGCAGGCGGAAGATTTATCAAATCAAGAAGCGGTTGACGAGGCTATTCGTTTACTGAAAACAGATAAATTACGTGGGATGATTCTTGGAATAGAAACGGATATATCCTACCAAAACGAAAATACGGCAAAAGCCACATTGGAATCCGTTACGTTAATCAATGAAATTATCATTAAAGCATTTGAGGTTGTTTCCAATCAGCCTTTACTCTTGCCGTTATATCAAAAAATGTTAGAGAGTATCGCAATGACAATGCCGACGGCACGTCAATATGAACCCGTTATCGGGCAAGTATTTAAAAAAATTGAAACCGAGCTGAAAGAATAATTTTGAATTGATTATCGGGTCTATTTTTTCATAAAGGAATAAAAATGTATTATAAAAATCAATTTACAAGTGAAAGAGCTAAAAAAGCTTACATTGATTTATTGCTTAAAAAATTGGCTGAGGAAGCCGGTAAGGGCGGTTTATCGGATGAAATTTTTAACGAAGAAACAAGAACCTCTGCAACGGATTCAATAACTGCACCGCATAAAAAAGAAAAGTCTTTGAAACGATTTATGGATGACTCTCCGCGTGAGCAGTTTGAGCAGTGGCTTGATTATTATCGCCGTTTTCAAGAAAGAAAAAAAATTGCTCCCGATGATATGATGAAATATATGGCTCACACCGATTGAAAGTTGAATGATAAATCATAAGTTAATCATCCATATCGGATAGAGTAAGAACATTTTGAAAGGAGAAAGAGTATGAATTTAAAAGAAAACAGCGCCGGTTTAATTGCACAAATCGGCACGTTAACGCGACCGAAAGTAAAAGAAGGGCAATCCGTTAATTTTGACGCAATAATTCAAAATTATCAACAAGGGCAAAAATGGTCTGAAATTAAAGAATTATTAAAACAAAAAAAATGGGAAAAAATGTATGATGAGAGCAGGCGCAAAGAATTAGCCAATGTATTAAATCCGGGTTAATGAAAGGTTATTTGCATTCAAGCAACATACCCAATGTTGCTGATAAATTAAACAAACTACCTTTATTGCCGTATAGCGTGAAGTATGAGGACGGAAAATATGCTTAAAGAACCGATTTGTTTGCCCGACGGCAGTGTTGCCGAATCCTATGCCGATATTGATAGCTACTTAAAACGCTCCGGTAACGCATTGGCCGGTGATTATTCAAAAGCTTATCTGGATAATGTTCGGTTTCGGGAAACCCAAAAACAGCGCGCAAAGTTGCGGGCTGATATTATTCATCTGTTTAAGAAAGGAATTTGGTATGAGTGATGAAAAATCCAAATGTGATCAATTAACATCTCAAACAAAATCGTCCGCCGAAGTAAAGCCGGGCGATTTTTTTAAATTTATGGAGGCTGTGAAGCGGTTGGTGGAACAGTCTGCAAAATCTCAAAAAGAAAAGGAGCCGACTCAAAAAAAAGAAGCTCCGGAAAGCGTATTAAAAGATAAAAATGCCGTGATTGAAAAGCAAAAGATGACGAATAAAATCAGTCAGCTCGCGCGTCAAGAAACTGAAAAAATAAATCCGTATGATTGGGTAGAGCAAGCGTTTTTAAACCGAAAGACCCGATTGGAGAATATCGGATTTAAAACACCGCATGATTATTTTTTATTCTTAACGCAAATGGATGATGAAATGGAAAAAAATCCCAAAGGAATCATTCGTGAGTTATGTGAGATATACGGCGTCGGCATGCCGTATACACCGAATTTTAAATATCGTGAAAAGGTGGCGGCCTACCAGACGGAAAAAGATGATAACGGAAGTTATAAACATCCGTATTTTGATTTTGTCCGTCCCGCTATGGCCGATTTAATTCGGAAGGGAATGGCAGATGATATTGATGATGCTTATCAAAAAGCCATTTGGCTGGATAATAACGTGCGTAAGCAATTACTCGCCATTTATGCCGATAATGAATTGAACCGTAAAGCGGCGGCGGCTCAAAAGGCCAAAGAGGCTTCGTTTTCGCCGCACTCAAAAGCAAGCGCCGAATCAAAATCAAAGAAAACATTTCGGCAGGAGCTTGAAGAACTTTTTAACACAATGAATTGAAAGGAAAAATAAATGAGTAATCCAAACTATAATGATTTATTTACAACCGCAGTTGAACATCGCTCTAAGGATATGGCAGATAACGTAACGAAAAACAATGTGTTATTATCGCGTTTAAGTCAAAAAGATAAAATCAAAGAGATTGACGGCGGAACAAAAATCTTGGAGGAATTAGAGTATGGATTGGGTGATGTGATTTGGTATTCGGGTTATGATACGATTACTTATACGCCGAAACAATTATTTACGGCTGCGGAATATCCGTTAAAAATGTGCGCCGTTCCCGTTTCTATCACAGGTGAAGAAATGTTGAAAAATGCCGGTTCGCAACGGATGATTGATTTGTTTGAAAAACGCTTGAATAATGCGGAAAAAGCAATGTCCAATCAAATGGCTATGGCTTTATACGGTGACGGAACGGAAAATGACGGTAAATCTATCGGCGGATTGAAACTGTTGGTTGCCGATACGCCGACAACAGGTACCGTCGGTAACATTAATCGCGCCACAACGGGTAATGAATTTTGGCGAAATCAAGCCGTGACGGATACATTAACGAAAGAGAATATCCGCACAAAGATGAACGATTTATATTTAAAATGTTCGCGCGGTGTGGATAAACCGGATTTGATTGTAGCTGATGATAAACTCTATACCATGTTTGAAGATTCTTTAACGGATTTACAACGCTTTACCAATCCGGCCGTTGCCGATGGCGGTATCATTTCTTTGAAATTTAAAGGCGCCGATGTGCTGTTTGACGGCGGGCAAGGCGGTGCATGCCCTGCGGATCACATGTATTTTTTAAATACGAACTACTTGTATTTAAGACCGCATAAAGATCGGAATATGCGCGCTATTGAGGGTAATCGTTTGGCAATCAATCAAGATGCTTTGTATAAATTAATCGGTTGGGCAGGGAACTTAACAATGTCCAACGCTGCTTTGCAAGGTGTTTTGGTTAACAATGCCGAATAGCTTATTGCAGTTGTAAACAAGGAAAAGCCATACGAGTAAGTATGGCTTTTTTCCTGTTTAAGGAAAAAGCAACTGATATGGAAATGAAAGGGTCAGAAATGAATAAATACAGAAAAATGTTGGAAGATTTATTTGAAAAAGCCGAACTGAAAGAAAAAGCAAAAGATATTCGTAACTATATATTAAGAACACGGGAAATTAACGGTATTGATGATATTAATCAAATTCGAAGATTGATGGAACGTAGCGGTATGATTGAACCGAGAGAGTATGCCTCTGTTAAACAAGCCGATAAATCGGAGGAATTGATTGATAAGGCATCCGGAATTTCGCCGAGAGATACAAAATCCATTATTGAATCAATGCCGTCATTGCAGAATGATTTTCTGCAAGATAGTCGTCCGTCAGATAAAGGTATTTTGTATGACAGAAATGATATTATTCAAAATCCGAATCTCGTGTCTGAGGGATTGGCATTGCGAGATAATCAGATGAATGCAAACAATTCGTTTATTCAAGCAGAACGCTCGGATGAAAAAAAGGCCGGTGCGAATGAATTGTCCGATAACGGTGTAGCGCTTTCGGATGATGAATTTCGTATGGTATTGGCGTATTTAAAAAATCATCTCGGATAACGATCTTTAAAAACGGGCAGGCGATGGATCAACGTCTGCCCGCCATGATAAAGAAACGCGATAAAGAAATAAGAATTTCAAGATGAAAGAAGCAAAATCAGCAACCGATTCATTATCGGAAAGAGATAGTCGTATTCATTCAATATAAATATAATTGTGAAAGGAAGAAAAATGTCGTTTGAGTATTTTCATCAACCCATGCCCGAAACGCACGTGATTGCTCGTTTTTATGAGCGAGCCGTTAAAACAGGAAAAATATCTGATAACGGACTGCCCGAAATAAAATTAGTGCCGTTTGTGGAAATTCGTATTCAGGATACGAATGATGTTGTGGATCGGCCGGCAAAAGAGGGCGATTTTATCAGATTCCCGTATGAATATCAGATTTTTAAACAAGAAAAAAAGCGTTCCGAAAATGGCACACCGCTTAATTTGTTTGCATTTTTGGATGCGGGACAAATTGAGTGTTGCAAATATCGGGGCATTTTTACCGTTGAGGAATTGGCCGGATTAGATGCAGAAAAGGTTGCTTTAATCGGATTGGAAGCAGAGCAAAAATTAGCAGAAAAGTTTTTAGCCATTCAAAAAAATAATCTCGCCATTTCCGATTTTGAAAAAAAAGAAAAAGAATATCAAGATAAAATTCATCAATTAAAATCGGAAATACAAGCCTTAAAATCAAATATCCGAACTTTGAAGGAGAAACAAACAAATGAGTAGTATTTTGGAAATTTGTCAGGAAGTAGCGGATGTTACTGCAACCCAACGACCGACGGATTTATTTGATAAAAATTCACAACATAGTGCTATTTTTCTCAGTGTTGCCAAAAATGAATTAGATAGTTTGATGCGATACGGTAATTGGCAAGATTTAACAAAAGAAGGTGTATTATACACGGTTGCGAATAGAACGGTTTATCCGATAGAAGAAATTGTTCCTGATTTTTATTGTATTTTGAACAATACCGTTTATGTGAAAGATACGGCGGAAGAAGTTATCGGTTCCATTACGCCGGAACAGTGGATGCGGGAAAAGTATTTTAACTGTGCGCCGATCGGTGTGCGTTTTAAGATTCAAAATAATGCCGTTAAATTTTTAACGCCACCTCCGGCAGGTGTTAAAATTGTGTTTCAATATCGTTCAAACTGCATTTGCACGGATGCCGAAACGATGGACGAAAAATCCGTTTTGAGCAAAAATACCGATATTCCTATTTTTGATAAATATGTTGTAAAACTCGGTATCACTTACCGTTGGTTGAAACGCAACGGAATGGATTATACGGAAGAATATAATGAATATCAAAGAGAACTCAAAAAGAAATTCGGCACCGGTTTGGCAACGCGCGATATTGCCATCGGGGGACCGGTTTTTGATGATATGATGGGTGGAGTTGTTATTCATTCATTAACGGGAAGTTCCTGTTGAGTTAAGCTACATTTGCAAAGAGTGATGTTTGCTTAATTGGTATAATTACTCAAAAAATGTTTTAGCTTTAATGTAAGTAAATTAAATAACCTATTGTTTTACAAGAAAAGGATAATGAAATGAAACGAACAGTTAATCGCGGTGTCAAATCACAAGATTATATATTATCCGCGCCCATATTGGGACTCAATGCCCGAGATTCATTAAGCACAATGAAACCGCTCTTTGCCAAAACGATGGATAATTATATCCCTTTAGACAACAAAATTGCTTTGCGTCCGGGATATACAATGCATGCCTCCATCGGGGCCCCCGTGAGAACATTGGCGGCGTATCGCAAACCCGGCGACAGTGCCTTAATTGCCATTGCCGGCGGACACGCTTATAATGTGTCCAGCAGTGCATTGGTGCGTCAATACGATATTACTTTTACGGATTCATATTGCCAACAGGTTCAGTATAAAAATTATTTATACTTGATGAACGGTTCGGATAAACCGCGAGTTTATTATATTGATGCCGATGGGGTTGAGCATTTTGAAGAATGGAGTTTTTCGGGTGAAAATTTACAATCGGAACGTATTATTTCCGGTGCCGTCAGTAAAGAGTTTTTATGGTTTATTGAAAAAGATACCTTGAAAGTATGGTATGCAAGCGAAGCAGGCAACATTTCGGGTGATTTATATTCTTTTGATTTATCGCAGGTTGTAAAATGTGGCGGATACTTGGTTGCCGTTGCGAATTGGACGGTGGATGGTGGTCAAGGAATAGATGATTTAACGGTATTTATTACATCGGAGGGAGAAGCATTGGTTTATTCGGGGTCCAATCCGAACAATGCAGATGATTGGTCTTTAAAAGGTTCATATCAGTTAAGCAAACCAATCGGGTATCAATGTGTATTGCCGTATCAGGGAGATATTGTGATCATTAGTCAAGATGGGTATATCCCAATGGGGAAATCTCTCAGTCTTTCTAATACGGGGACATCTGCCGTTGCGTTCAGTGATGCCATTCGCGGACTTGTTTTAGACAGAACGGCAAAAAATAAAAATAAAAACGGTTGGCAGGGCATTATTTATTCAAAATGCGGTTATGCAATTTTTAATGTTCCCGTTGCACAACAATTTGAGCAACACGTTATCAATATCAATACGGGCGCATGGTGTCGCTTCACGGGAATACGGGCATTATGCTGGGCGCTGTATGAAGATGATCTTTATTTTGGTTCCGATGACGCCGTTTATAAATTTGATACGGGTTATTCTGATAACGGGTTACCGATTGAAGGTAAAATTGAGCAAGCGTTTAATAATTTAGGAACAGATAACCTTAAAAAAATACAACTGCTGAATCCGCGTACACGTTCGGCAACACCATTTCAGTTGGTTATATATACAAATATGGATTTTGATCAACGCTCGGTTGAATACTATGCAAATGTCGGAGAGGTGGGACAGACAAAATGGAATGAGGCCAAATGGTCGTCTTCGGTAGCGCCTATCGGCACCAAATGGTCATCCTCGGCTGCAACGAGAATCCAGTCGCAATGGATAGCCGATAGTGCAACAGGCTATAAGGTGAGTATTGTTTTTAAAACAAAGACAAAAGGGAATGTGATTGAATGGTATGATACGGGTATTCGCTATGAGCTCGGTTCGGGCATTATGTAGCTTTTTACACAAGAAAAAAATAAAAAAAATAAATTAATGTATCACTTTTATATATGAAAATAATTTATTGTAAATAAATTTAATTTTTAAAAAAATTTTTGTTAAAATTATACGAAAGAAACATAAATGACGGCAAAGAAGATGACTCGGCAATCTTTCGAAAACGGTTTAATGCAATCTGTTCAATTAACGGCAGTTGCGGATACGGATGATTCAATTCTTAAATGGGTATGTGATGGGTTGAATGAAACGACAAATTGGGTCGGTGAACACGCAACTTTGGGCATTTATTTAAATCAACGTTTGATTGCCGGAATTATTTATCACGATATTCGGTTCGGTCAAGATTGTTGGATGACAATATACAGCATTGATAAAAAGTGGTGTTCGCGTCGCATATTACGGCTTATTTTCGGCTTTGCCTTTGAGGGTTTGAATTGTCGGCGTGTGAATGCATTGGTGGATACGGATAATGAAAGGAGTATTCGATTATTATCGGGTATCGGATTTAAGCAAGAGGGTAAACTGCGTCAATTTCGTGAAAACGGAAAAGATTGCTTTGTTTACGGATTATTACAAACAGAATGTTTATGGAGGAAAAAATGAGTAAAGCATTTAAGAGTATTACGGGTACCGGCACGGTTAAATATGATAACAGCGGGGCGCAAAATTTAATCAACTATTTACAGGGTATCAATACCTCAAACGTAGATAATACACTTTCAAATATGACAACGGCAGCCAATTCCATGAGTCAAAATTTAGCAAATACACTCGGGAATTATACGTTTAACGTTGATGGCAGTGATGCAGCGCGTCAGCGCGCTGAAAATGCTACATATCAAGCGTATGTGGATAAATTAACACCTCAATTTCAAAATCAAACAAGTGATTTGGCAACATCATTGCAAAATAAAGGGTTGCCTGTCGGATCTGAGGCATATAGCCGTGCAATGAGCGATTTGCAATCATCGCAAAATGATGCATTAAATCAAGCTGCCTATCAATCTGTTTTGAATGGACAAGATGCATTCACGCAAAGTTTAGCAAATCAAATTGATGCCGGTAATTATACGGCAACGGCAAATCAAAATTATGTGAATTTACTGCAATCGCTTTTGAACGGTTCGCTCAGTGAATATGATAAGCAAATGGATATTTATGCGGCAGCTAACAACATTGCGGCAAATAACTATGCTTCAAAACAACAAGCAGCGAATAATCAACTGGCTTTAACAAATTCTTTAATCAGCGGGATTTCTCGCTTGTTTGGCTCTAAGTAGATAAGCGCGTATAAACGTATGATTTATGATGGGTCAAATGATTTTATTTTAATCGGTTGCGTTGATAAATTGATTAAGAATAAAACTTAATTTGATTATTAAAGTATAAATTTTAATTGTTTGTTTATAAATGATATTTTTTAATTGTTTGTTTATAAATGATATTTTTTAATTGTTAAGAAAGGAAAAAATATGCCGTTTGATAGTGAGGGAAATTTTACGAGAATACACTCATGGGAAGAAGATCGTGTGAATGAAATTGATATTGTTTCAGATAGGCATGATGAAGAAGATGATAATTTTGCCAATGGATTAAATTTGGCGTTTTTGCGTGACGGACGTGTTCCGTTAAGCGGTAGTTTAAATATGAATAATTTTCAAATTAAAAATGTTGCCGATGGGACTGTTGCAAGCGATGCCGTTAATAAACGCCAATTTGATACGGCATTGCATAAAACCGGAGATGAAACAGCTTCGGGTATCAAACAATTTGATGGCGGTATTGTTGCAAATGAATCGACAATAACGATTCAAAGCGAATCAATTTATGATAGTGAAACGATTCAAACGCCTTCTATTGAATTTAAAACAGGAGAGGGAGAAACAACGCTTTTTACATTGAACGCTTCTCAAAGTGCCGGTAATGCCATGCAAGCGGTAGGAGTTGTTTATAATCCCGAAACAAATAAAAGTAAGGGCGAAGCACTTATATTGGGATACTCGGAAGAGACGGGTGTATATGCCCGCACGATAACGCCTGCTTTGAACAGTGATGGTCAAGATATTGTCACAACAAACTGGATAAATTCATTTATTAAAGAAAAGGGCTCTCCTAATTATGAGGGTGCAATTTCCATTGGCTCAGGATATACAACGCCATCTAATGGATTACTGATTGTTCGGGCATCGGGAAATAATCGCACGTCATGGGTGGATATTGGCTCCGTCAGGGTATTTGACTCCTCTTGGGGTGCCAGTTATGGTTCGCCCGATAATGCGTCTTTTTCGGTAGGTAAGAATAAGATAATTACATTTTCAGGTTTGGTGAGTGCAACGTTTTATCCGATAGGAGAATAATATGAAAAAATATGTATTGATTACGAATGAAGAAACAAAAGAATGTTCGGTCGGAATTGGAACAGACAGCGAACTTTATAAATCAATGGGCATGCAAGAAGCCGATGTTGAGCAAGCATATAACGGACGGTGGTATCTTGTAGGGTATGCACCACAAAAATCGCAAGAAGAAAGTAATGTCGAGCGTATTACGGAATTAAAGAAAAAACTGGCAGATACGGATTATATTGCAGCCAAAATTGCAGAAGGTTCAGCCACAAAAGAAGAATATGAATGTATAATTCAAGAGCGTAAAGCGTGGCGCTCGGAAATTAACGAGTTGGAGGAGTAAATGACGGGAAAAATAAATCCATTATCAAATATGATAACTATTCGTCAGGGCGATAGTTATGATTTATATTTTCAATTTAGAACGTCTTGCGGAGCGCCGATTGATATGACAAACAGCGTGATAAAAATGCAGGCGGTAAACGAAAGCGAAGAGCCCGTTTTAACAAAAACAGCCGAACCGATTGATATTCAAAAGGGGCTTTTTTGCTTCACATTCACTCCGACAGATACGAACATTTCCATTGGCGACTATAATACCGATATTCAGTTTCAAATGTCGGATGGGCGTGTGCATACATTTTTCCCGTCGGACGTTAATAAGGTGGGCATATTACGAATTACAAAACAAATAACAAAGTGAGGTTGAAATGGCGCAGACAGTCAATATCAATTTAGTTCAAGATGATGCAATTCAGGTGTATTACGAAGAAAATGCACATATTGATAATAATGCTTCTTTGCTATATATCAAAAGCGGGGAAGCTGAAATACAAAAATATGTTGATACCGTTTCAAAGCCGGAAATTACGGATTATGTTGAAACACAGGCAAAACCGCTTGTTTCGCAGATTGTGAATGAAATTGCCAAACCAACGGTAGATGAATATATTGAGAATACAATTATTCCCGAAATAAATGAGGTAGCCGATACGGTTATTACACCACTTGTCAACACTGCACAAGAATATGCAAATACAGCGACGACGCAGGCAAGCACCGCCACAACAAAAGCAAATGAGGCTTCTGCCAGCGCAACAAGTGCGTCAAACAGTGCTTCATCCGCAACGGTATCTGCTCAAACGGCAACAAACCAAGCATCTATTGCTACATCAAAAGCACAAGAAGCAGCACAATCTGCTACGAGTGCTGCGAATAGCTTAAATACATTAACAACAACCGCAACAAATGCTTTTAATCAAAACGCAACAGATAAGACAAACGCATTTAATGAATCTGTTCAGGCCTCAGGTGTTATGACCTTTCGCAATGCAACAAATTGTATCACTTCAATTCCACAAGATATTAACCTTGAATTAAAGGACGGCACTTTAACTTTAAAATCAGGAAGTAAAGTTTATACGGGAACAGGAAAGGCAATCAATATAAACAGTGATATTGTGTTTCACTCGGGAACAATCGGTTCATCTACCGATTCATTTTTTATTTTCTGTAATACTTCGGGAGGCTTGGGGGCAAGGGCTACATCTTCACAATGTATTTCAAACAGTTCCAATCCCGGTTCAGGATATTATGTTTGGTTTGATACAACAAATAATAAGGTTATGTATTCCGCAAATGCTAATGGAACATTTGATACGGAATTATCTTTACCGATAGGCATTTATCAAAGGACAAACGGAAACGCCACATCAATAAAACAGGTATTTAATGGCTTTGGATATGTAGCCAATACTGTTTTTGCATTACCTGATGTTGAGGGTTTAATACCGAATGGGCGAAATTCGGACGGGACATTAAATAATTACACATATAAAGTAAATAATGTAATTATCAGAACCAGCGGGACAACATATACAGGAAGATATACCGTTGTAGGAAATGCAGGGGATGTATTTTTGCTGTCAAGTGGATATACATATAATTATGAATTGAATATCAACGAAAATAATGGAGTTAAAAGCAATTCGTGCATTATTGGAACGGTTGATGTATCTGCGGGAAAAATTACAACATTTAATATCAAAAAAGTATTTAACGCGCTTGATAGATTTGAATTTCAAGAAGAATCAAATGCTTTGAGTGGAACTATTGATACAATCAATTCAAGTTTATCAACAAAAGCGAATGCAAGTGATGTTCAATCAAGTTTATCAACAAAAGCAAGTGTCAATGCAGATAACTTTACGTCAACAGGAAAACAAACGGTTGTCGGGTGGGGAATGCCTGATTATACATCAACCGTATCCATATCTATGGCTCAATATAATAGTTCATCCGCTTATTGGGTTGCTCCTTACGATTGTCAATGTGTTTTCTCATCAAGAGATTATGCAAATAATGATAAAGATTATGCTGTTTGTATAATGGATGGAGGGACTCAATGGGTAAGTTTTTATGGGGGTAGACAAGGTGGTTCAGGATGGGCAGGTGTTTCGTCCATGACATTTAATGTGAAGTTGGGAACGTGCATATATATAGAATCACTTAATGCAACCATAACGAATAATTATTCATCATTTATTTATTAGAGGGTAATATGCTAAAATACGCGAAAATAATTAACGAAGAAACAAAAGAATGTTCGGTTGGAATAGGAACAAATGCAGAGTTCTATCAATCAATCGGAATGATTGAGCAAGATGTAGAGCAAGGTTATAACGGCAGTTGGTATATATCGGGCTATGCTCCTGATAAACCGATTGAATTGCAAACAGCGGAAAAGCGAGCTGAGCGTGATGTTATTTTGCAATCAACAGATATTTATATGCTTCCCGATTATCCGATAACGGAAGAAGAAAGAGAAGCCTATAAACAATATCGGCAATACTTACGAGATTTGCCGAGCGATGAGGCATTTCCGAACGTTGCAATTCAAACATTTGACGAATGGGAAAATATAAATCATGATGTTAATGAATCGGAGGAAAAAAATGTGTGAACAAAGGGTTGCTCTGGATGTAATTTTAGGACAACCACGTAAGGGCGGCTTATCAAAAGCCGCCATTTTATTACATGAAAAACAATGTGAAGATTTTTCAAAATTGGAACATAGGATGACTGATTTAGAAAAGAAAGTAGATGCGGTTGAACGTAAAGTTGAAACATTAGATGGCAAAATAGATAGAGTGTTAGAATTATGCACCAATCGAGCCAGTATTACCGCTACACTAAAAGAAGTGTTGAGCAACAAGGTTTTTATTTATGTTTTGATTACATTGCTGTGCGCTACATTTGGTGTTTCGGTTGGTGAAATCGGCACATTTTTGTTTAAATAGGAAGGAATAAACGCATGAAAGAAGAATTTATTGAACGCATCATTCGTCATGAAGGCTTAAAGTTAAAACCTTATCGGTGCACGGCAGGGAAGTTGACCATCGGTATCGGACGAAATTTGGACGATGTGGGTATTACCGAAAGTGAGGCTCGCTATTTATTGGAAAATGATTTACAGCGATGCCATAGAGAATGTTTATTATCATTTTCTTGGTATGCCGATTTAGATGAAGCACGTCAAAGTGTTATATGTGAAATGTGCTTTAATTTGGGATTGGCACGCTTGAAAGCATTTAAAAAAATGTTAAAAGCCGTTGAAATGGGAAATTTTGCCGTTGCTTCGCAAGAAATGTTGACGAGTAAATGGGCCATGCAAGTGGGCAACCGCGCAAAAACCTTAGCTGATGTGATGAAAAGAGGCATAGTTTGAGGCGGATAATTTATACTATTGTAATCTGGATTGCTTCCCTTTTTATTGCTTATTTTTACGGAATTAAAGAGCAACAGAGAGTTTCGGCTGTTACTCAAGCAGAATTAAAACAAACTTTATCGCGTCATTTGTTGTATCAAATTCGGCAACATACGGAAGCATTATGTGTGTTCCAAACAAAAGAGGAGAAAAATCTTGAAAATGTTATTCGGGAAAAACCAACTTGTAAGCAGTTGCTTGATACTGATATTTCTGACTGCTTGCCACAGTGAACCACGATATGTTTATGAAAATACCTGTCCGATGGTAATTGAACGCGAAAATCAAACCATACGAGATTTATGGCTGAATTACAAAGCATATAAAGCGGGATATTTTATGTGTCAAAACAGAAATGAAAAGGGAATGAAAGAATGATAAATTTAATATATATATTGTTTTTAGGATGTTGGCGTCGTTGGTTTGGCGGTGGGTTTGATTTTTTGGGCGATAATCGCTTTTTACAACATATCATTGGCTTTATATGTTGTGCGAGTGTTTTATATTGGAATCATTATCACGAATTACAAATATTATGTGTGGCAACTTGTTTGCAAGGGCTATTTTGGGCGCGTTCACATGGGTGTTGCTTTGATTTAGGCAGGCAAACCCAACCGGATAAATCTCGCTATGAGCAATTATGGTATTGGAAATATCTGAAGAAGTATATCCCGAATGTGGCATTATATGGGTTTGGTTGTGATTACATTATTATGCTTATCAGATATACGGGGCCGGCTGTTTTGATTTCACTCATTTTAATGAAGCCGTCTTTCGCTTTTGCCGGAATTGTTCTAACAAATATATATGCGGTTTTTTGGTATTTGTATGATTGGGGATACGTTAAAAAGCCGACAGAGTGGGCAGAAATATTCGTCGGCTTTTCAACGGCAATTTTATTGTTGGTATAAGATAAAACGGATAGATTGTGATTAACGGCTCCGTTCATCGCGACGCAGATAGCGTTTCAGCAAGCTTTCTTTGAACGAGCAAACTTGTTTATCTTCCGGAATATGGAATGCTTCCTGAACTTGCGGAGTTCTCCATAAGGCTTGATATTCGGGGTCAATAATTGATTGCAAGCGCGCAAAATACGATAATTTAAGGGCTTTATCTGTTGCATTTGTACCATACATTTCTTCACAATAATTAACAATTTTTTGGTGCAAATAAAGAGCCTTGTTTAATTCCGGCGGCAATAGCGTGCGCGAAGTGAGTAAGCGACATAGTAATTCTTCACTTTCGGGAGATAGCTCTCTATCCATTAAACGATATGCCGTTCTGACTTGCGATTGGCGGGCATCCCATTCCAAATCGGCTTCTTTATCGTGAGATATATTATCTATATGATACCGATAATCTATCAACACTTCATCAAGATTTGCAAAATTTGTTTTATCTACTAAATCTAACCATAAACGATAATCATCGCAAATAACATTTGGCTCATACAAAAGGCCTGTTTCATCCAAGACGGATTTGCGCATCATAACGGTTGAATGACCGAAAGGGGGATTGATTAAAAGACAAAATGCCTTCAAATACTCATTGCTTCCCGTTTTATCGTAAACAAAATCGCCGGGAATTTGCCGATATTTCGTTCCTAAAACGCCGATGTTTTCATTTTTTTCAAGAAAGGCGACTTGTTTTTCAATCCGCGTCGGGTAGGCATAATCATCGCTGTCCAAAACAGCAATATATTTTCCTTTCGCATAGGACATACCGATATTGCGCGCATGTGAAGCCCCTAAACCGATGTGTTTTTCATTTCGAATAAAATGAATGCGCTCATCTTGAAAAGCGCGAACAACGTCGTTAAAAATATCGGTTTGCGAGCAATCATCAACAATGATGAGTTCAAGATTTTTATATGTCTGGTTTAAAATGCTCTCAATGGCAATTTTTAAATAATCATATCTCGTATTATACACGGGCATAATAACGGAGACAAGTGGCGATTCATTTTCTTGAATTTTTTCTTCCATATTGAGCTCCTTTTGTGATAAAAATTTGGCAATATATTTGTATAATGAAAGAATAAAAGATTTTAAAACAAAAGTCAATACCTATTTTAAATTATTTTTCTTGATTTTTGAACATCTCCTCCCAACATATAGAGTATATAAAACAAAAGGAGGAAATATGTTAAACAAAAATACAGAAATTGAAAGTGATTTAAATATCTTAACTAATTTGCCGTGTGCTAAAAGAAGTATATGGCTTTTATTGCTGGGGGCATTGCTCGTATTGAGCGGTGTTTACGTGATTTTTAACCCGATAACGGCTTTATTGGCTTCTGCCATGTTTATCGGCTTGGTATTTATTTTACTTGGTGCAGGATATTTGCTGGTCTTTCGTGAAAGCAATTCATATATGATGCTTGCGTTAGGTATTCTTGATTTGGTTATCGGTGTTCTGTTCTTGGCAAATATCGGTATTACGGCCGTCAGTATGCCGATTGTATTTGCTCTTTGGACATTATTTAACGGTATAACCGAAATTGTGATGGGTATTGAGATGAAACAATCTCATGATAAAAATTGGCCGATATTATTTTGGGGAGGTATCGGTGGTTTGATTTTTTCATTTTTAATATTTGCTTATCCGATTATCGGAACCGTTATGATTACGGCTCTTATCGGTATTTATTTAATTGTTTACGGTATATTGGAAATTGTGCGTTATTTGAGAGGATGCTAGTAAAAATGAGGATGCTAATAAAAATCAAAATGATGCACGAATTAAGCTATCGCAACGGTTAAGTGCTTCAATTAAAAAATTCCCCTCTTTTGAGTGGGAATTTTTTTGTTTTTCTCGTGAAAAATTTTTTTGCTTGTTATTTCTAAAAAAAAGTCCCCGCCGTAAAGGGCAGGGACTTTCTTTTTCACAACAACGTTTATTCGGCGCTGTTTGCCAATCTGTTATACAATTTGAAGCGTTGTTCAATTTGTGCCTGAGCTTTGGCAACCAACTCTTCATAATGAGCAGGATTGCTTTGTTTGACGGCTTTGAACCGTGTTTCCGTTGCCATAAAGTCAGCAACCGGACGAGTTGGCTTGCTATCCAATTGGAACGGATTTAAACCTTGTTCGGCCCGACGCGGGTCAAACCGATACAACGGCCATAAACCTGTTTCAACAGCCATCTTTTGATGTTCAAGACCCATCTTACCGATATCATAGCCATGTGAAATACAATGACTGTATGCGATTATCAATGAAGGACCATTGAAACTTTCGGCTTCGTTCATGGCTTGCAAAGCGTGAGCATCTTTGGCTCCGAGCGAAATGCTGGCAACATATACACCGCCTGATGACATTGCAATCATACCCAAATCTTTGCGCGGTAATTCACTGCCGGCGATGGCAAATTTTGCTGATGCGCCGATCGGCGTTGCTTTTGAGCGCTGTCCGCCCGTATTGGAGTAAACTTCGGTATCCATAACCATAATGTTGACATTCTTTCCGGAATACAATACGTGGTCCAATCCGCCGTAGCCAATATCATAAGCCCAACCGTCACCGCCTAAAATCCAAACGGATTTCTTAACGAGATAATCGGCATTATCAAGCAACAATTTAGCTTTTTCCGTATTCATCGCCGTTAATTTATCTTTGAGCGTTTGAACGCGGGCGCGTTGTGCCATAATGCCTTCTTCCGTTGATTGATCGGCCGAAACAATCGCATCAACGAGTTCTTGACCTAAATCAGCACTCATTTCAGCCAATAATTGCAAAGCAAAGACTGTTTTGGCATCAACGGATGTGCGCATACCCAAACCGAATTCGGCATTATCTTCAAATAAAGAGTTTGCCCAAGCCGGCCCGCGACCTTCCGCATTTTTAGCATACGGCGTTGTCGGCAAGTTAGCACTGTAAATAGATGAACAACCCGTTGCGTTGGCAACCAACAATCGATCACCGAATAATTGCGTCATCATCTTTACATACGGAGTTTCACCGCAACCGGCGCAAGCTCCCGAGAACTCAAATAACGGACGCATCAATGATACCGACTTAATTTGTTTCGGCGACAATTTTGTGCGATCCACATCGGGTAACGATAAGAAGAAATCAAAGTTTTCAATATCGGATTCCAAGTGTGTTTCAATCGGAACCATATTAACGGCTTTCTTCTCCGGATTTGCTTTGTTCTTTGCCGGGCAAACTTGTGTACAAAGTGAACAACCCGTGCAATCTTCCGGTGCTACTTGAACCACATATTTATCTCCCGCAAATTCTTTACCTTTATAATCGGTGCATGTAAAGCCTTTCGGCGCGTTTTTGAGTTCGTCCGGTGAGAAGACTTTTGCCCGAATGGCTGCGTGCGGACAAACCGATACACACTTACCGCATTGAATACAAACGGAGGGATCCCATTCCGGAATTTCCGTTGCAATCCGGCGTTTTTCATATTTTGCCGTATCTGTCGGCCATGTGCCGTCTGCCGTCCATTCAAAGGCGCTGACGGGTAATTGTTCACCGCGACCTTCAATAATTTTCCCTGTTACTTTTTGCAGTAATTCGGGAGCCGTTGTCGGAATACCCGGTTGGCGTTTGTGAATTGAGTTCACTTCACCGATTTTAATTTCATGCAAGTGAGCCAAAGAGGCATCAACGGCTTTAATGTTCGCATCAACAATTTCCTGACCTTTGCGTGCGTATGTTTTTTGAATAGCTTTTTTAATTTTTTCAATGGCTTCTTCACGCGGTAATACGCCCGAAATGGCAAAGAAACATGTTTGCATAATCGTGTTAATCCGACGACCCATACCCGTTTTTGCCGCAACGTCTACGGCGTCAATCGCATATAATTTAATGTTTTTATCAACGATTTCTTGTTGCACTTCAATCGGCAAACTATCCCATACTTTATCGGCAGGTTCCGTTGAGTTAATCAAGAAAACGGCATTCTTGCTTGCGTATGTTAATATATCCGTTTTAAATAAGAACGGCATGTGGTGGCAGGCAACGAATCCGGCTTGACTGATTAAATACGGAGCTTTAATCGGTTTCTTTGAGAAACGCAAGTGAGAAGTTGTCATACCGCCCGACTTTTTGGAATCATACACAAAGTAAGCTTGTCCGAAATAGTCGTCCCCGTCGGCAATAATTTTAATAGAGTTTTTGTTGGCACCGACTGTTCCGTCCGAACCGAGTCCGACGAAAATGCAACGGCTTACATCATCACCTTCAATATCAAACGTCGGGTCATAAGATAATGACAAGTTTGTTACGTCATCATCAATACCGACCGTAAAGTGTGCTTTTTGCGTATTTTCCAAAACGGCCTTAACCATTGCCGGTGTAAATTCTTTTGAAGATAAACCGTAACGTCCGCCCAATACTTTCGGCATAGAAGCAACCGTTCCGTTTGCAACACCTTCCGCCAATGTAGACACAACATCCAAATACAACGGTTCACCGACAGAGCCGGATTCTTTCGTTCTATCCAAAACAGAAACGTATTTAACCGTTTTCGGCATAGCGTTAATAAATGCTTCTTTCGGGAACGGACGATACAAGTGAATACCGATAACGCCGTATTTTCCGCCTTTTGCATTTAATGCTTTGATTGTTTCTTCGGCAGTTTCAACACCGGAACCCATTGCCACAATAATATGTTCGGCATCTGTCACACCATGATATTCTACCAAGTGATAAGCGCGACCCGTAATTTCTTCAAATTTACGCATTGCTTTTTCCACAATGGCAGGGCAAGCGTTATAGTATTTATTGGCCGCTTCTTTAATTTGGAAATAAACGTCCGGATTTTGTGCCGTTCCGCGCACTTTCGGATCTTCGGGCTTTAAAGCATGTTTTGATGTAAAGTCCGTCGGAATATCAGCCATCAATGCTTTTAAATCATCATCCGAAAGCAAGTTGATTTTGTTGATTTCGTGAGATGTTCTAAATCCGTCAAAGAAGTGAATAAACGGAATCCGTGAAAGGAAAGTTGACATTTGCGCAATCGCTGCGAAATCTTGTGCTTCCTGAACGGAGTTGGAAGCAATCATGGCAAATCCTGTTTGACGGCAAGCCATCACATCGGAGTGATCGCCGAAAATGGATAACGCATGACCTGCGACCGTTCGTGCGGCAACGTGCATAACAAACGGTGTTAATTCGCCTGCGATTTTAAACATATTCGGAATCATCAGCAATAAGCCTTGTGAAGCCGTATATGTGGTTGTGATAGAACCGGCTTGTAACGAACCGTGAACGGCACCGATAGCACCGGCTTCCGATTGCATTTCCAACACTTCCGGCACTTTGCCCCAGATATTCTTCACACCGGCGGCTGACCATGTATCCGACCATTCGCCCATCGGTGATGACGGCGTAATCGGATAAATAATGGATACCTCATTTAATTTGTGAGCAACCAAAGCAGCCGCTTCGTTTGCATCCAACATTTTCATTTTTGGTTTATCAGACATATTCTTTCCTTTCATCATCATTAAAATATGATGAGCCCTTTATACAAGAAACAAAATCAAATGTCCATCAAAAAATACATAAAAAATTATATTTTTCGGATAGCAATTATTTCTGAGACTCTTTTTTCGGGAAAATAAAAATTCCTCCACACGCATATATTCGGAAGATGAATGCCGTGTAAAAATGATAAATAGCGGTTGATTATTTTTAAAATATCAGGTATGTTCCGATAAGATAATTCAGATATTTTGAGTGTAAAATGATTGATATTACAAACTTAACCCTTCAAATCGGAACGCGGGTTTTATTGGATAAAGCCTCCGTCCATATCGCCGATGGGCAGAAAGTCGGCATTGTCGGCGAAAACGGGTGTGGTAAATCAACGCTTTTTCGAGCGATTTTGAATGCGTGTAAAAACTCGGACGGAGATATAAATAATGAAATTCAATTACCGCTTTCGGCGAAAATTGCTTATGTGGAGCAAACAATCGGGGATACCGCTCTTACGGTAATGGAGTATGTTCTTTCAAAAGATACGGAATTGATGAATTTGCGCCGATTGGCCGAAAATCCGAATACACCCGATTTAGCCGAGGTTCACGAACGGTTGAAAATGCTGGATTCAGATGGTGCGGAAGGAAAAATTGCGCAGATTTTAGACGGGCTAGGCTTTTCCAATGAAGATTTAACGCGACCCGTTTCCGATTTTTCGGGCGGGTGGCGTATGCGGTTATCTCTGGCCGGGGCTTTATTTCGGTATTCCGATATTCTGTTGCTTGATGAACCGACAAATCACTTGGATTTAGAGGCATCCGTTTGGCTTGAATCGCATTTAAAAAAGTATCGTGGCACGCTTTTGCTCATCAGTCACGACAGAATGCTGTTAAATGATTTATGTGATACCATTTTACATTTTGATTCGCAAAAATTAATTTTGTATCGCGGTAATTATGATACATTTGAAGAAACACGGAACATAACGCGCGCGCAACAGGTGGCACAATCCGCCAAAATTGCCGAAAAGCGCGCCCATTTACAAGCGTATGTTGATCGATTTCGTTATAAAGCATCCAAAGCAAAACAGGCGCAAAGTCGCTTAAAAATGCTTGAAAAGTTAAAAGATGTTGCAGTGCTCGGCGCCGAATCGCATGATCATTTTACTTTCCCGACGCCTGAACGATTATCTCCGCCGCTTATCTCATTGGACGATGTGTCAACCGGCTACGGTGAACATATTGTTTTGCGAAAATTAACACTCAGTATCGGTTTGAACGAACGGATTGCATTGCTTGGGAAAAACGGAAACGGAAAATCCACGTTTGCGAAATTATTAGATGGTAAATTACCCGCTTTTACGGGCAAAATCAATCGTCTGTCGCGTTTGAAAATCGGTTATTTTGCTCAGCATCAAGAAGAGGATTTACCCCTTGATGAAACGCCACTTTCTTATTTCCAACCCATGATGCCCGATTCAACGCCTACCGCCGTTCGCTCTTATTTGGCAACGTTCGGCATCAATAACGATAAAGCCCTGACAGCGATTAAATATCTTTCGGGCGGTGAGAAAGCACGGCTTATTTTTGCCCGAATTGCGCGCGAAAAGCCGGCGCTTCTGATTTTGGACGAACCGACTAATCACTTGGATATGAAAGGTCGCGAGGCGCTTTTGGAAGCCTTGAATCAATTTGAAGGCTCTGTTTTATTGATTACGCACGATTTCCACTTAATTGAACTGTTTGCCGATGAATTATGGCTGATTGATAAAGAACGGTGTTTACCGTATCAAGGCGATTTATCCGATTACCGCGAGTTTTTGCTAAATAAAAATGAACAGCTTGCTCAAAAACAAAAAAAATCAACAACACTTCCCCCAAAAACAAATCACTCGGCAGAGAATATGACTGATACAGGTGTTTGTTCTTCTCAAACATCTTCGGGAGCCATGCAAGGGATAACGCGTCTTTCGGCGTCACAAATCCGGCAAATCAAGGCGAAAATGGGGCAGGCGGAGCGTATTCTTTCGGAATTGACAGCGCAACAACATTTACTGCAACAAAAATTTGAAACACCGCTTTCGGGTGCCGAGATTCTGCAAATTCAAAATGAGCTGAAAGAAATTGAAAACAAAATCGCCGAGCAAGAAGAAATATGGCTCAATCTCAGCGAACGGCTGGGATAAATAATCCGGCCGAGATAAGTAATATATCGGATAAATATCACTCGGATAAATATATATTGGAGAAGCAATGCATAAAATTTTCTTGCAACTCTTTCAAAAATGGGTTATCTTCAAAGTGGGAAATAAATCGGGAACAAAATAAATAATCGGTAATAAAAGAATGCAAAAAAGAATCATTCATCAATTATCTGTCCGCGAGCCTTATTATCACTTGTTGAAGTCAGGGGTTAAGACGATTGAATTGCGGTTATGGGATGAAAAGCGTCAAAAAATCCAAGCGGGGGATACCATCGTTTTTTTGAAAGCAGAAAATCCGAATGATTCATTTCCCGCAACCGTCATAAGCCTGATTCACGCCAAGAATTTCGGGGAATTATCCGAAATGATTTCGCCACAAACGGCAGGATTTTCAAATAAGGAAGCACTCGTGAAAACAATGCGCTCTATCTATTCGTTTGATGCCCAAGAAAAAATGGGTGTGGTGGGTATTCAGATTCAAAAAACGGTTGGTGTGCCTTACTCAGAATAAAGGAATTTAAAATATGGAAAACACGTTTTTATCTCTGTTCGTTAAATGTTTTAGAAAAGACCCAAAACCGTTTAACGAGGGTTTTTTGCCCGTCGGCGACGGACACGAAATTCATTATATGGAATTTGGTAATCCAAAGGGAATCCCTTTATTGCAATTTCACGGCGGACCGGGCGGATCTTTGCGCTCGGCGCAAGCAAGTGCGTATGATTTATCGGCATATCATATTATTTTGTTCAGTCAACGCGGGTGCGGACAATCTCGCTATACCGACTTACTCAAAAATAATACGTCGTATGAGGCTGTCAGCGATGCGGAAAAACTACTTGCACTACTGGTGCCGAATCAGAAAATTATTGTCGCCGGAGGTTCTTACGGATCAACATTGGCTTTATTGTTTGCCGAAAAAAATCCGAAATTGGTCAAAGCGCTTGTGTTGAAATCCGTTTTCTTGGCGCGGAAAACAGATTTAGATTGGGCAGATGAGACAAGCGCCTTATTTTATCCCGATTTGATGGCAGAGATGAAATCCGTTCTGAAACCGAAAGAGAATTTATTAGATGGCTATGCTCGTTTATTATTTTCGGGTAATTATGAGCAAATGAAAACGGCTATGCAGTATTACGGAGCATACGAACGCTGTTTAGGTAAAGTGAATCCTGCTTTTAAGCCGGTAACGGCTTTGTATGATAATTCAGTCAACTCGTTAAAGATTACTTTGGAATACGAACGAAACGGTATGTTTTTAAAAGAAAACGAATTACTTAAAAATATCGGTAAAATTAAGCATATTCCGACACTGATTGTGCATAATCGGTTGGATATGACGTGTCCTGTTTCGCAAGCATACGATTTATACCGCGCCATGGATAATGCCGAGCTTAAAATCGTGCCGGATATCGGGCATGGTTCGAAAAAATTATCATGTCTTTCAAAGAAATATATACACGCATTCTTAAAATCTTTGCCGATGTAAATGAATTTGAACTTTTTGCACAGAGGGTGTCGGCAAATTTTTAAAATTTAAAATGGTGCGCTTTTGTTATCGGTTTCGCATCGTGGCGTCGGCTTGGTTGAATCTTTATTTGAAACGGCAGTATGGGTGCCGTTATTCTATCAAGTCTGCGCCGAATTGTTTGAGTCTGCGCTTGGTTTCTTCCGTAATATCTGTTGATTCTGACTCAATTGTATCACTGCTTTGTGCCGAATTGAAAGATTCTTTCGTGTTGCTTTCTTCACGCGATAAAATTTGATTCAAGATGCTATTTTCGCTTTCCGCACTGACAGCGGCTGCGCATTCTTCTTTCCCGACAAAAGGTAAATTCGTATCCACTAAATCAGGCGCATAATAAAGAATTGTTTCACATTCTTGCGGTGTGAACGTAAGATGATAGGGCTTAATGATAAGGCCGACATCTCCCATTAAACGCTTTTCCATTTCTTCGGGTGTTAAGTTTTCCGTAATATTGTTTTCTGTGCAAAATTCGGCACATTTATTGGGTTTATATAAGTTTAAAATAACGCGGTCATTCGGATATGTCAAAATAACGGCGCTTTTGCGAATCTCGGCAACCGTTCCTTGATTGGGCAGGTTATCTTTAACGGATACTTGATACTCTTGTCCGCTCTCATCTTGCAATAAGGCTCGTTCACCTTCCGTTTTGAGGAGTAAATAGGGCTTTTCGCGGTATCTTTTTTCTGTTTCAATAGCTGTTTTACAGCGACAGGAATAAAATTCTTTATCATCTGAATCCGAAGCAGTCGAATCTTGCGGGGTTGGCTGACACGTCATCATTTTTTCTTGCATCATGCGTAAAGCCGTATCAAAAGGAATTTTACCTTGTCGTTTTAAATGAAACAATCCTAAATTTTCCTCAGCATTCGGGCAATCAAGTAAAATAGCGCGCCATATTAGTTGAAAAGCCATTTGTTCTTGTTGTTTATCATTTTCGGATTTCTCATACGCCAGAACGCCCAACAAATGATTGGCAAGGGCAGAACGGCGTAAAGCAGCTTGCTCTAAATAGGCTTGATATTGCGGATTTTTATTTTGAAAATAATTAACGCCGATAACTTCTAATAACTTGCCCGTTTGTTCCGTTGAAAGTTGATTTGTTTCAATGGCTTTTGTTGCCCATGATAAACCGGTTTGTATTTCTCCCTTTTGTATTAAATTTTCCGCTTTGATTGCTAAGGCAGGGCCGTATCCGAGTTCTGCCGATTTTTCGCAGTATGTGTCGTGGTAAATATGTTCCGGAAAGCGCACGCAGATTTCATAAAGCGCTCGCTTTAAATTGTTTTGCGAGGCAAACGGCGCCCAAGTTTCCCAAACGATTTTTTCATCGTTAAATCCGCATAAGTCATAAGGATTTTCGGCTGAATTTTGTATGGTTGCCATATCTGATGATTCGGCTTGCCGAAGAAGTGTTTCGCAATTATCCGGAATGGCACTCAAAGCGGAAAACGGCGTGTATGCCAAAAAACAACCCATCAATAAAATACCGATTTTCATTATCTTACTCCTTTTAACTCTTTACTCTTATACATAACAAAAGGTTTTATGAATGGCAAGTAAAAAAACAACCTTGACATTTAGATATAATTTCGCTATCTATAAGAATCATCAACACCAAAAAAGGAGGCAGTTATGACCATTATCACATTACCACCCGATTATGTTCCCTCTGAAAATGAAGAATATATGAACGAAAAACAGCTGGAATATTTCAGACAGAAACTTCTGGCTTGGAAAGAGGAATTGTTGAAAGAATCGGCTTTTACGTTGCAAGACTTAAAAGAAACAAATCTGCGCGCTGCCGATATGAATGACAGAGCCAGCAATGAAGCCGATCAGTCGCTTGAATTGCGCACGCGGGATCGTATGCGTAAGTTGATTAAGAAAATTGACGGCGCGTTGGCGCGTATTGCCGACGGCACATACGGTTATTGCGAAGAAACAGGCGAGCCTATCGGGTTGAAACGGTTAGAGGCGCGTCCGGTTGCAACGCTCTGCATTGAAGCGCAGGAACGCCACGAACGCAAAGAAAAAACGCAGGCCGACGAATAATAAAAGCGAAGATGAATGAATAGTAATTTCTGGCAGTTAAAGCAGGGATTTATTCTGGCATCCGGTTCTCCGCAACGTAGGCGCTTGTTGCAAAGCGTTTATTTGGAGCCGGATGCCGTTGTATCCCCCGATATTGACGAATGCGAGCAAAAAGGCGAATTGCCCGCGCGATATGTGAAACGAATCGCCGTTCAAAAAGCCCGCGCCGTCTTTGAGCAACATCCGAACAAATGCGTGGTGGCGGCTGATACGATTTTGGCTGTCGGCCGACGTGTTATCCGAAAAGCTCATACGGTAGAGGAGGCAAAGGCGCATTTGGAATTGCTTTCGGGCAGAACGCATCGGGTTATTACGGGATTGTGTGTGATTGCTCCCGACGGGCGTGCGATAACCAGAGTTAATTCCACTTCCGTAAAAATGAAACGTTTATCAAAGGAAGATATTGATTTTATTTTAAAAACAGATGAATGGAAAGATGTTGCCGGATATCGGATAGAGGGGATTATCAGTGCATTTATTCATCGGATGAACGGGTCATACGATAGTGTGGTGGGTATTCCCGTTTATGATGTTGTTCACATTCTGCGCGGGATACTCGGTTAATGAAAGCCATTCTTCAATCCGGATTCGGGCAAAAAATCTTAACCGTTATGGAAAATGACGGAATGCCGTTTTATTTTAGGATTCAGCGTGAGAATATGCTGAATTTTGGTGAAGTGATTTCGGGTAAAGTTATTCAAAAAAATGAAACACTTCGGGGTTATTTTGTGAAAACGGATAAAAAATCGCGCGTTGATATGTGTTGCTCGGTTTTTATCCCAACGAATGAAAAATTAAAAGAGGGCGATTCGGTTTTTGTTGAAATCACAAAGGAAGCCCGTCTCGGCAAAGATGCAACGGGGCGCTTGACGGATGAAACCATCTGCCGTTTACCGGATATAACGGCAAATTTACCGCAAGAAATCAGCTGTATTGAAAACGATACGACGAATCTGACGGATTCGCTCATTGAAGAAGCGCTTGAAGCGGATATTGGCTTGGCACGGGGTGCCGAAATACATATTGAGCGCACAAACGGATGTTGGTGTATAGATGTTGATTCGGCAACTTCGCTTTTACCGTTACGAGAAATTAACGCACAAGCGGTGGAGTTGATTGTCAAACAAATTATTTTAAAGAATTTATCAGGCATTATTTTAATTGACTTTGCGGGATTTAAAAGTAAAGCAGAACAAGAAGAACTTGTCTTGAAAATCAAGCGGTTGTTAAAGAGCGATAAGCGAACAACGATTTACGGGTTTACACGAACAAAGTTGTTGGAACTCAAACGTATGTGCACAACGGCTTCCCTGATTGATTTATTCTTAACGCCCGGCGGGTATATGACTCCTACGGCGTTGGTTCCGATGATTATGCGCGCCGTATTTAAGGCTAAAAGCGGGAAAGCGGTATTGATTGTTCATCCTAGTGTGTTGCCGTATTTGCCACAAGATATATCGGCTTATTGCGATGTTCAAACAAACGGCAATGTTGCCCCGGATTATTTTGAAGTGAAAGGATAAGAAAATGGCAGAAAACGAACAAAACGAAGTTAAAGAACGGAAATGTCCGATTTGTGGAAAACCGATGGTGCAGGCATATCATCCGTTTTGCTCAAAAAAATGCGCGGATATTGATTTGGGGCGCTGGTTGAAAGGAACGTATGTGATTCATACGGATGAACGACCGAAAGAAACGGATTTTGCCGATAAAATTGATGAAGAAAAAGAGTAGATTATAAAAAAAATTAATTTTTTTGCAAAAAGGGCTGGACTTTTTCTTTTTATTCGTGTATAAACAATCCTGTTCATCGCCTGGGTAGCTCAGTTGGTAGAGCAAGGGACTGAAAATCCCTGTGTCGGCGGTTCGATTCCGTCCCCAGGCACCATTTAAGTCCGGCTCAATCAGTCGGGCTTTTTTGTTTGGATTGACGGGTTAGATTGTTGTGTGTTAAAAGGCAATCGGTTGTGTTAATTCAACGAAAAAGGGGTTTGCGGGGGCCTCTGCTGATTGAATGGGAGTTGTGCCGAATGAAAAATCTGGTTGAGTTCTATCTGGTGCTGTTTCGTTTCTGGATGAAATTTCCCGAAAAATTACGGTTTTTATTGGTTGGCGGATATAATACGGTTGTTTCCTATTTCATTTATGTTGTATGCCTTTATTTTTTAGAAGGAAATTATCCGCAGGTTTCATTACTTTTAAGTTTCTTGATTTCTTCCGTGAATAGCTATGTAACGCAAAAATTTTATGTGTTTAATACGCGCGGGAATTATGTGCGTGAATATATTTTATGTTTGGCTTCTTGGGGTGTTTCGTATATTGCGAATGCCGGACTGTTGCTGATGTTTACGTCTTTTTTCTCCCTAAATCCGTATGTGGCGCAAATATTTTGTTTGATTATTATTGCGGTTCTTAATTATATTTTATTGAAATACGTTGCTTTTTATCGCTCATTTCATCAGGTCAATTAATTGAATTTTTAATTGATATCTGTTTGTTTTTATTGAAAATTCTGTTTATTTATAAATAGTTATTTGCTTAAATATTGTTTAAATTTGCAAATTTATTATGACACCCGTGTGACATTTTGTTTTTCGGATTGACAGATGATGAATTTTTTTGTATGAACATACTATGACGAAAAAATCTAAATTGACAACGCCAAAAGCAGCGGCCGCATTAATTCAAGACGGTATGTCTTTGATGATTGGCGGTTTTTTAAAGTGTGGTTCCCCTGTTTGCGTAATACCGCATCTCTTGGAACGCAAAAATTTAACCTTGATTGCAAATGATACTTCTTTTATTGATTCGGATAAGGGGTTATTGATTGCCAATCGGTGTGTGAAGAAAGCTATCGTCACGCATATCGGTATGAATCCCGAAACGGGCCGACAAATGCACGAGGGGACATTAGAGGTTGAGTTAGTGCCACAGGGCACGTTGGCGGAGCGTATTCGCGCCGGCGGTGCGGGGCTGGGCGGTATTTTAACGCCGACCGGTATCGGAACGGTTGTGGAAGACGGTAAGCAAAAAATGGTTGTTGACGGCAAAGAATATTTGTTGGAAAAACCGTTGACGGCTGATGTGGCGTTAATTTACGGTTCAAAGGTTGATTCGTTCGGTAATATCGCTTTTTACGGCACGACGCGCAATTTTAATACGGTGATGGCAACGGCCGGTAAAACGGTAATTGTGGAAGCCGATGAGTATGTGGAAACGGCATTGGATCCGAATGAAGTTGTGATACCGGGGTTATTGGTGGATTATATTATTGATAAGGCGGGACAACATGTTGGATAAAAATGAGATTAAACAAATTATTGCCCGACGTGTTGCCGAGGAATTTCATGACGGAGATGTGGTAACGCTGGGCATCGGCTTACCGACACTTGCCGCTAATTATATCAGTCCGGATAAACATATTACATTACAGTCGGAAAACGGGATATTAGGCGTAGGCAAAATGCCTGATGAGTTGACGGCTGATGTGCGCATAACGAATGCGGGCGGTCAGTTGGTTACCATCAAAGAAGGTGGTGCTTATTTTGATAGTTTTCTTTCTTTTTCCATGATTCGGGGCGGACACATCAATGCAACTGTTTTAGGGGGCTTACAAGTAGATGAAGAAGGGAATCTGGCCAACTGGTTGGTGCCGGGGAAGTTGGTGCCCGGTATGGGCGGAGCGATGGATTTAGTTGTCGGGGCGCAAAAAGTGATTGTTGCCATGGAGCATACCAATCACGGCGAACCGAAAATTTTAAAACGGTGCACATTGCCGTTGACGGCCTCGCAGGAAGTTGATATGATTATTACCGAGAAGGGTGTTTTTACGCGCGATGAGAACGGGCTTACGCTTATTGAAATCAGTCCGTATGCCGATTTGGAGACAATTCGGGCGACAACCGAGGCTGATTTTAAAGTCGCGCCAAATTTGGTGAAACGATGATTAAAACAAACGCCATGCGCTTTTTAGATACGCAAGGATGTGCGTATGATGTATTAACTTATGATAATCCAAACGGATTATTGGATGTATACGAAGTAGCTGAAAAAATAGGAAAATTGCCCGAAACGGTTTTTAAAACATTGGTGACTGTCGGTCACTCCAAAAAGTATTATGTATTTGTTGTGCCGGCCGGATATGATTTGGATTTAAAGAAGGGGGCGCGTGTTTGCGGAGAAAAAAATTTGGAAATGTTGCCGATGAAACAGTTATTGCCGGTAACGGGGTATATGCACGGCGGATGTTCTCCGATTGGGTTAAAAAAGCCTTTCCCCGTTTATATTGATGAAAGCGCCGAACGGTTTGAAAAGATATTTTTGAGTGCGGGGAAAATCGGTGTATCAATCGGGATAAATCCGATAACATTATCCAAGTGTATTCAGGCGCGATTTGCGGATATCAAAGCGCTTTAAAATCAATGAAAAGTGAATGACTCAACGTGAGCAAACAACACGCAAATCAACACAATCAATAAATTGATAAAAGATAAGAACACAAGCGCGGAACCAATATCTTTTGCTTTTTTAGATAAATCGTGATAAGCGGTTGAAATGCGGTCAATAATTGTTTCAATCGCCGTGTTGGCAAGCTCTGCAAACAAAATAAAAATAAGGGCAGAAATAATCCAACCTTTTTCAATCAGAGAAATCGGCAGAAAAATTGTTATTAAAAAAACGATAAGAGAAATAATTAAATCAAGCCGAAACGCAATTTCGGACTGAAAAACGGCGCGAATACCGCAAAAAGAAAACCGAACGGCATTCCGTAAATGGTGAATGGATTTATGCAGCGTTTTCATACCGTTCCCCCAAGCGTATTGCGCACTGATAGCCTAAAACAAAAGCCACAGAAACTGTGGCTTTAAAACTGGTAGCGGAAGAGGGGATCGAACCCCCGACACATGGATTATGATTCCACCGCTCTACCATCTGAGCTATTCCGCCATCGGATAAGAAGATATATACACTTAAAAAAAAGGAATGTCAATAAAAAAGATTGCATTTTTAAAAAAAATATTTTAAAATCGCTCTTATACTGACTGATTGATTGATTTGAAAGGGAAAAAACGATGGCAGAAGTATTTTTTAACGGGGGAGCAGGGCGTTTGGAAGGCCGTTTTCACAAATCGGAAAATCCGAGAGCGCCACTTGTTTTGATATTACATCCGCACCCGGCTCAAGGCGGTACAATGAACAATCGCGTTACTTATGCTATGTTTCAAGCCTTTGTTAATATGGGATTTTCCGTTCTTCGGTTTAATTACAGAGGAGTCGGAAATTCGCAAGGGGAGATTGATGGGACGGGCGTCGGCGAGTTGGCGGACGCGATTATTGCACTGGATTGGTTGCAAAACATTGATTCCGAATCGAGTGTCTGCTGGATTGCGGGATATTCGTTCGGCGCTTGGATTGCGGCGCAACTGTTAATGCGTCGGCCGGAAATTAAGGGATTTGTCTTTGTTTCACCGCCGGCGGATGCGTATTCATTTGATTTCTTAACGCCATGTCCTGCCTCAGGTTTGATTATTCAAGGCGGAAAAGATACGATTGTTTCGGAGTCATCGGTATCTATGTTGGCAGAGCAATTATCCGGTCATCGATATTTGCGCGTTGAGTATAAAGTAATTCCGAATGCGGATCATGTGTATTCAAATCATTTAAATGAGGTGCAAGAGGTAATTACAAAGTTGGTGCCCGAGTTAAAAGGTCGCCCGCGTAAAGTAGTTAAAAAGAACAAGAATGCTTTAATTTCAAATGAAGATTATTAATCTCACAGCAGCTAATTTTGCAAGATGCTTCAGATGGAAAGAAAGCAGGGTTTGAAATACTTGTCGTTATGAATTGTGGGGGATAAAGCGACATGACTTTACGGAAGCCTTTAAGAATTTTTAATATATCAACCTTTTTACAAACGCAAATTTTGATGTTGCCCGTTATGCTGCTCTTTTATGAAGAGAATGGCTTAACGGCAGGGGATTTGTTTTTGTTTCAAGGGATATTTTCCATAACCGCATTGTTATTTGAAATTCCGGCAGGCTATATCGGCGATATTTTTCCGCGTCGGAATGTTTTGATTTTCTCGTATTTATTATTTTTAATGCGGTTGATTTTATGGTATTTCTTTCGGGGATATTGGATTGTGTTGGCGGGAGAAATTTTATATTCCATGTCAAAGGCGTTTTATTCGGGGGTGTCGGACGGATATATATATGACTACTTAAAATCCAAAGGCAAAACAAAAAAGATGCTTTCGGGATATGGGAAGTTGAATTTTTGGATGTCGCTCGGAACGGCGTTGGCATCACTTGTCGGGCCGTTTTTCTATAAAGCGTATGGATTTCCCGTTTTGATTCTTATGGAAATTGTTTTAAATTCATCAGCCATTTTATTGTTGTTTTTGTTGCCGAATGTGCCTGCTTTTCATCATAAAACAAAAGGGTTGCGTGCAAAATATCGTGAATTGTATACAATTACGAAAGATACGCTTTCCAACCCACAACTTTGCCCTTATATTATGTATTCGGGTATTATCGCCGCAACAACGATGGTCTTTGTATGGAGTTTTCAGCCGTTGATGCAAATATCCATGATTCCGATTACGCTGTTTGGCGTTATTTACTTTATTAATCATTTTTGCCGAGCAGGAGCCTCTTTCTTTTTGCAACAAACCGTGAAGTTGTTTTCTTTAAAAACAATCGGGAAATTCACGTATATTTTATTTATTCTGTCATTCATAGCTTCCGTTGTTGTGATTAAGGTGGCTAATCCGATTGTGGGAATGATATTGCTGACGTTTATTTGCGTTGCCATTGGTATGCAACTCACGTTTACGCTTGGTTCAACGGCGCTTTTGCACACACTGGTTTCTTCCGAAACGCGCTCAACGGCATCATCGGTTAAAAATCTGGTTTCGCGTTTTATGGCAGGGGTGATGTTGATTCTGTTTAAGTTTGTGTTAGATGGTATTACGCTTGAACAATCTTTTATTGTGTATATGATTGCCTTTGCATTCAGTATTGTGCCGTTATATAAACTTTTAAAATTGCCGACCGAACAAACCTCCCAAAAAGAAGGTGCTTTTTAATTCGGAAGATAAACGCAAAGAGGCAATGTCTTATTGGAATAAATGCAAGCAACCAATCAACGCCGTTATTGAAATGGGCGCAACACTTTTAAAGATAATGCAAATAAAACTTGATGAATCATTACCCCAATGCTTGTATGAAGAATAAGCGTTGCAGCAAGTAATCCTAAAATTAAGATTTATCTTTGGAGGGCGCAATAATCAACGGCACTTCCATTTCTTTTTTTGTCATTCCGGCATGGGCACCGCGGAGAATTAAATTGCGTTTGTCCTCGGGGTAAGTCTGCTCCAAAATTTTATCCGTAATGGCAATAAGGAGATAATCGCCGATAAAATCATGCGCTTTTGGATGCGGAGTTCCTTTTCCGAACAAGGCATTCTTAATAACCTCCTCGCGTGGAACAAGAATAAAATCTTGCGCTAAATGTTTAGCAAATTCGCGTTCAAATATATCTTTTTTATCCGGTTTTACGAATACTGATACGGCTCGCCCCTCCAAACTGAGCGGACACGCCAAACAATCCAAAAGTTCGGGGTATTGGTTAATGAGTAATGTTTCCGAAGCGGGAATTTGCCCATGGTCAGCCGTAATGATTAAGAGGGTATCTTTCAAATCGGCATGGAGTTGACGCAGACGGCGATTGATTAAGCGCACCCGATTAGCCACTTCCGCACTATCGGGACCATACGCGTGAGATGTATGATCCGGTTCGGTCCAATAAGCGTAAATAAAATGTTTTCCATCCGATTGCGTAATTTCTTTTATTCTTCTATTCATCTTGTGTAAATTCACAATGCCCTTATGGTCAATCTTATCAGGGAAAAGGATATGTGTTTGAATATTGAGCGCAGGATTGATTTTCTGCCAAAAGAAGGTAAAAGGAATAAGTTTGCGCGAACCGGGGAAATCGGGAACGGGCAAATCCGTATAATAGTCAGTATCGGTAAAAAGCGTCATAACATGCCGATACTCTTGAAAATAACAAGACCAACCGAGCCAGCCGTGAACAATCGGCGGTAAAGCAGTTTGTAGCGTTCGGGTAGCTGCAGCGGTGGTAGGCGGAAAAACGGAGGAAATTGTTTTGCGGTATTTTTGGCGCAAAAAAGCCGTCTCGGGCATATGGTTAAACAGAATACTTTTGCCTAATCCGTCCACAACGAATAAGATAACATTTTTATATCCTTTTTGAAGCGCAGAATCAATCAGCGGATTTGTTTTGTAATCGGTCGGAATTTGATAATAAGCAGCCAGTGATGCCGATACGGAAAGAATGCTGTTATCGTAATCAGGTAAGAAAATAGGATTATTGTTGTCCATCATCGCCTCCTTTAATATGTGTATAAGTGAAGATAACACACTTATGTGTAAAAATCCAGTTTTTTTTGATGAATTACTTGAAAATTAAAAGATGAATCGTATAAAATGCTTATGTGGAGAATAGAAGGAGGCTTAAATGATTGATTTACCCGAAAAACCTACGTTGGCTGAAATACAATCGTATGTATTGCAAATGAAAAAAGCGCGCGGATTTAATACAACCGATTGTTTTTATGAATGTTGTTTATTAGCGGAAGAATGCGGAGAGTTGATTAGCGCTGTCCGTAAAAATGCCAAAGGTGGCTCAATCGACTGCTGTGTCGGCAGGTGTTATATATAGAGAAAGACTGTCACTTTTTTAAGAGCGGTGCGCGAATGAGCAGTGCAAACATAAATTTTCAAAAAAACAGAAATAATACTTGCAAAAAAATAGGAAAATCAGGTAAAATGAACCAGAACTATTATAACGACAAAGAAGAAAAGGATATGAAATGAGAAAAAATTATATTTGGTTACTTGGATTAACACTTTATACCGTATTGGTATCTCAATCCGTATGGGCAGGCACTTGTAATGATGGCGAAATGTTTACCGGTAAAAACGGCAAAACCTTTTGTGTGAGTGATGTTAGTGTGAACTGGTGGAGTGCGTTCACATGGTGTGAATCACAAGGAATGAAATTGGCTTCAATGGACGATATTTGTTACATTAGTGAAGAGGAACGCTGGTTGGGAGGATCTGCTTCCGGTAGTTGCCCAAATGTAGTCAGTATGGGACCGGACAAGTGGGTTTGGTCTAGCTTAGGGTCTGGTACTACAAATGCGTACCGCGTTAATCTTTCTTCCGGAGGTGTGTACAGCAACTACCGTAACACCGCTCTAACTCCGCAGTTTGTCAGTAGGTTAGGCGCCGCTTTTAATTTTATTTTTTCTTAAACCGCCTTTTTAAAAAGGCGGTTTTATTTTGCAGCCCCATTAGCGGGGGCTGCAGAATGTTACGTGCCTCAACTCTAAACCTTTCTTTCATTTTATCGCACATTTTGACTTTTGAAAAATTTAAGTCACTAAAAAAAACCTCTCTTATTTCGGGAGAAAGCATATTCCAACCTTTCAGTTTAATACGCCAAGAATTGAAGTTCCTAAGTAGCCCAAAATAGGAATTTAAGATACATAATGTTTTATTTACCAATTCTTTTTCAACTGTATTCATATTTTTATTTTTCCACAGGTTATTCAGATATGAAATTCGCCTATAAAAAGATTTTTGTAGCCTTTTGGACGGATATGTTCGATTTGGAAGAATGTATGCTCCAATGAATAAAAAGCCTTTTCCGTAGTGTTGTAAGACTATTTTTTTAGGGTGTAAATTAAGGTTTAAGTTATTATGAAGATAAGTTTGAATTAAGTTTTTTACGTGGCACAGGTATTCTTTGTCGGAATGAATAAGCACCATGTCATCCACGTACCGGCCATAGAACAATTCCGGATTCAGTTGTGTGATGTAATGGTCTAACCCGTTTAAATAAAAATTTGCAAAAATTTGGCTTGTTAAATTTCCGATAGGCAAGCCACAATCCCTATCTGCATAAAATAGGCTTTTTGTTCTTGGTAAATTTTTCCAACTGTTTTGCGGCGTCTTTTTTTGGCAGTGAATTGTTGGTTTATCGTTTAAAATTAAGTCAATAAGATAGAGTATTGTGGATTTATTTGATTTAAAATAGGAATTATTAACAAGTGATATAATTTGTTTATGCAATATTCGTTTGTCGATATGGAAGAAAAAACCCTCAATGTCTAAACGTAAAACAAAACAATTTTTTGTGTAATTTTTAGAGCAAATTTTGAGCATTTCTTCTATGTCACGAATGCCATACAATGTTCCTTTCCCAGCGCGGCAACTATATGAATAATCTGAAAAAGCTTTTTCAAAATGCGGTAATAACCGTCCAATTACGAGATGATGAACAATTCTATCTCTAAATTGTGCTGCAAATACTTCTCGTGGGACAGGATATTTTACAATAAAAGCATTAGAATCAGCTATTTGATAGCGCCTTTGCGTTATGTCTTTCCATAGTTGAATTAAATTTTGTTCGTAGTTCATTTCAAAATTTAAAGACGATAGCGTGCGCCTTTTGTTTCGGCGACACTCAAAATACGCTTGAAATACATCTTCAAGTGTTAAATCAGATAATAAGTTAAAAAAATCAATCTGTTCCATATCAATTTATTAAATTTTAATTTTAAAAGCGGCGCCTAACCTACTGACAAACTGCGTAGTTAGTGTTGTTACGGTTGTTGTTGTTCACATCTCCGGAAGAAAGATTAACGCCTAAGGCGTTATAGAAGATAAAAATCTTCCGTGAATAAGTCAATACTATTATATATACCAAATATCGTTTAATTCTACTAAACATCATTTGGTGACTGACCCTTTTAAAATTAAAATATGGCTCACTCAGGATAATTCGGAATTTTCCCTGACTCCGGCCGATTATGTAATCGTTTTTTCCTCCTTTTTTAAGTTGCTTCTCCTCCAAGCAAGCGCTTGAGTATGGATATCTTCAAGCATAACTGCCAGATGCGCTTGTTTTTTTAAGCTCAGTAAATTAAAATCTGCACTCAAACGTAATTCTATCCGCACACGTTCAAATGTCGCAAAAAAGTCCTCAAAATACGTTCCCTTTTGTGTCATTTGGTTTATGCGAGAAATTAAACAGCATAAATTTAAGGCGTTTTCATTTAATGACTGTCCTAAGAGAAATTTATACTCTTTTGGAAATTTTATCGTACACGAAAAAATTTCCTGCGTTAAACGGTAACAGGCTATGTATATCGGTAAAAGTTCACTCCGAGAAGACATTATTCTGAACTCTCACTAGGACAGTTTGCATTATTGGAGTTTCCTGGAATACAAACACCATAAATTGGGTCTGAACCGGTTGAACCTACAGGATCCACACAACCGGGTGACGCATATTTTAAGTAGCAGTACTTACTACTTGGGCATTTTTCCACGGGCGTCAGTATATCAGTATCCAACCATTTAATTGGGCAAGTTGGATTTGTCATTGCCCAAGCCGTGCAAGCACCGTACATGATCTCCGCTCCGGTACTGCCCAGTGAGGATTCGCAACCTTCATCTTGATAAGCCAAATAGCAATATTGCCCGTTTGGACACGTTTGAATTGGTGTAACAACCCCGCTCAATTCTTTAATACGACAAGTTGGATTTGTCATTGCCCAAGCCGTACATGTTCCGTACATAGTGGCTGCACCCTCACTGCCAAGAGTTTGCTCACACTGATCATCCTTGTATGCTAGATAGCAATATTGCCCGTTTGGACATGTTGTACACGAAGACAACACATCCCCCAATGAACGGATACGGCACGACGGATTTGTCATTGCCCAAGCCGTGCATGTGCCATGCATGATTGAAGCACCTGCGCTACCCAGTGAATTTTCACAACTGTCGTCCGAGTATGCCAAATAACAATATTGTCCACTGGGACACCCTTTTATGAGGTTCAGTTTGAAATTTTCGGCTGTGCCAGAACTTTCGTAACTGCAATCAGCATATTTTTCACTAGTTTGGTTTGTAAATTTGCATTCACACTCAGAATATTTTTTACTGGTTTGGTTTTCATACCGATAACTGCAATCAGCCTCTTTTTCGCTTGTTTGAGATTTTAACCGATATTCGCAAACACCGCTTGAAAGTTCGCACACGCCTGCTTCATCTCCGCAAAGCTCGGTTTCGTTATCACAACACCAACGTTCGGTGTCCGTCATACAGGTTGTTTCGGTATCTTCATCGCAAACAGGCCAACAAGCCTCTCCGTTCGGGCTGACAACAAATCCTTCTTCCACAGGGCAGGTGCGACAAACTCCTTTATCCATATTGCAATATGCGCCTTCGCCTTCGCCCTCGCAGTCGGTGCCTGTTTCGCAGTTGACCCCTGGTGCGCGTGTGCCCTCAAACGCAAAGATAATCGTGTTTAATTCATCGGGGCAGGTAAGCATATCTTCGCCTTGTTCATCATAAAACATCAATTTCCCCGGCACGGCCATCAATAAAATTTGTTTGCAAACCGAAAGTTCAATTTCTTGCACACGCACATAGTCATCTCTATCGGAATCGCGCAAAACATCAACGGGCTTTCCGCTTTTAGGCTCAAAATTAACGGGCGTCCAGTCAAACTGTTCGGCACGCGTACCTCTGATAGAGGCAAAGCCGAGATGTGCATCTTGTAAAATCGTATTGGCGCGGTGCTTATCCATGGCGTATTTATAAACCGCAACCCCCACAACGGCTAATACCCCCATAATTGCCAACACCGCCAGTATTTCCACCATGGATCGCCCCGATTCGTTGGCTTGACTAATCGTCGCGGTTTGAGAATGCCGAAATCGGCGCTGTATCAATAATTCATGTAGCCGATGTATCTTCCCTTTTAAAAAAAATGCATATTTTTTCATTCCCACCCCATTGTGTTAATTTTGATAAATAGTGTTTGCATTTTAGAAAATTTAATTCATTTCGTCAATAAAATTTTGGCGCGGAACGAATTCAAATCCGTTTTTTTTCTGCTTTTTTATAAATGCGCTTTGGGGAATAATCCTTGCCCATAATAAAAAAACAACCCTTGCATTGAGCAAGAGTTGCTTTTTGAATACAATTAAAATGCCAAAAGCGGATTATTCCGAAAGTTTAAATGAAGCTAATAATTCCGCCGATTTTTGTGCATTCTTCGGGTTAATCATGGCGTTTTTGTTATACCCTGCGTCTACATGCACAATTTCTCCCGTAATTCCGGATGATAAATCGGAGCAGAGGAACATGCCTGCCTTGCCGACATCTTCAATCGTCACATTCCGGCACAAAGCGGAGTTATTTTCCGTCCAGCCCAAAATTTGGCGGAAGTCGCCGATACCGGCAGCGGCCAATGTGCGAATCGGACCCGCCGAAATAGCGTTCACACGAATGTTTTGATGGCCCAAATCAAATGCAATAAAGTGAATAGAAGCTTCTAATGCTGCTTTGGCTACACCCATTACATTGTAGTTCGGCAAGTATCTTTCAGCGCCGAGATATGTGAGTGTTAAACATGCACCGCCATCTACCATCAATTCTGATGCGCGACGGCAAACATCCGTGAATGAATAACATGAAATTAACATGGAATTTGAAAAGTTTGCTGCTGATGTATCAACATACCGTCCCTTTAATTCGTTCTTGTCCGAAAAAGCGATGGCGTGGACAACAAAATCCAACTTTCCCCATTTTTCTTTAATCATTTTAAAAGCATTATCCATTGATTCGCTGTTTAACACATCGCACGGAATTAAAATATCCGATCCGATGGATTCAGCTAACGGGCGCACCCGTTTTTCCAATGTTTCACCTTGATACGTAAAGGCAATTTCCGCACCTTGGTCAGCCATTGCTTTTGCAATACCCCATGCGATTGAGTGATCGTTCGCCACACCCATAATCAGGCCTTTTTTGCCTGCCATAATTCCTGTTTTCATTATCTTTTTCCTTCCTTCTTACATCATCTAACAAAATACACATAAATTCGTGTTCCTTTTATACAAAATCTTTTGTTAAAAATCAAATGACACTTTTGTGACACTTTTTATCTTTTTGTTTTTTAAACGATTTTTTATAAAAGAGGGGTTAATTTCCCGATAACCCACTCCTTCTTATACTCCTATTCGGCGCTGACTTTTGTTTGCAACGCCGTTGTTCGATATGAAAATGCCTTGACTTTTTAAATGCCTTTGCTATAATCAACTCATTGGGATTTAGATGTTGAGGGGAGAGTAAAGATGCGTCGTGTTATTTTGATAAATTGGTATAAAACATGGTGTTCTCATTTTTTGTGGGACTCCTTGAAAGAAACGGATTCGGCGCTTTTTCATCAAATCCGAACGGTGTTATTTGAACAAAACCCCGAGTTGACGCTGGATTGGATGCGTGGATATACGCGTTTTTGTAATGTCTGGCATTTCTTTGAGGATAAATTTATCCCGAAAGGGGTTGTGCAGGCGGCATTTATGCAGGATTTATCGGCGCATCGGCCTGATTTACCCGAGTTTATTCCGGCTGTTCAACGTTTGAGAGAAAAGGGGTATCGGGTTATTGTGGTTGCCGATTATTTTGATGTTTTCGGTGGATATATTTATCCGTATCATCATCTGGAAAAGGTGTTTGACGGGTATCTTTCTTCTTCCGAAAGCGGTTGTTTAAAGGCAGACACGCTACCTGACGGAACACGCCCGTTTTTTAAGAAATTTATGGCTGATAATGCCTTGAATCCACAAGATTGTATTTTAATTGATAACGATTTAATCAGTGATTCATTTTATCGTGAGCAGGGGTTTGAAGTTTATTCTCCTCAAACACCAAACGATGTTTTGCAAACATTGTTAAAATTATAAAATAATTATTGACAAATATATCAAAAAAAAGATACTATGCTTGCTATCTTGCATGGTTGTGCGTGAATTGAAGCATATTAAAAAGGATTTAAAATGACAATATTGAATATTCAACAGGATAAAGAAACAGGTTTATATGTGTGGCGAAACAAGAATGATAATGTGATTGCAAATGATATATATGAGTTTAAAATGATAGATAAATATGTCTTAGTAAGACATCGTGATTGGAGACAATCGTTGTATACACGTGAAGGCATTGTGATGCCTCACGCCGAGAGAGTATATCGCATTATGGATATAACTTCTGATTCTTATACAGTTTGGGATTCGGATCTGAAATCTCACGAATATATAACGCCCCGCGGGAAACTGAAAACAGCCGGTAAGATAACGGGATTAGCCGTTTTGGGTGGTTTGATTGCATGCGGTATTAAGGCGTGTATTGAAAACGAAAATCGTTTAGCAGAAGAAGAAAAAGCAATGCTTCCGATGCCGGCAAAATTCATAAAGGTTGATGAATGGAGAAATGCATATTTTGACACGGATGGAGATATATCAACTGCCGAGATAAAGGCTAAGGCAGCGAGGCTTAGAAGCGAATTTTTGATGAATTTTAATCTGCAAGCACAGGGGAAAACATTGACGGTTGCGGAATGGAAAAATATCGGAATGAGAGATTTTCGAAAACTGAACCATGAAAATGTGCGGGATTAAACTGCCAGCCTTGCGATTGAAAAATGATTTTGTTATTATGGAAAGCGTGTTCTATGAAGAATGCGCTTTATTTTTGGCTACATAAATACATCGGTCTTTACAACGGAAGATAAAAAGCCGTAAATCAATTATCAATAGCGAACCAAAGGTGAGTGAACCAAACTGCCGATAGTGAAATAATAAAAAAGCCCGCAGTATATGCGGACTTTTAAATGGCTCCAGCGGTAGGGCTCGAACCTACGACCGATCGGTTAACAGCCGATTGCTCTACCACTGAGCTACGCTGGAATACCTTGTTCTTTGAGTGGAGGCCGGTGCCGGAATCGAACCGACATAAAAGGATTTGCAGTCCTCTGCATAAGCCATTCTGCCAACCGGCCATTCAAAGAATAAATCTCTTTTATCTAATTTTAAAAAACAAGTCAAGAAAAAAAATAAAATTCTTGAATTTTTTTTTGAAATGTTTTATTTTGAAATGACAAAATGATAAGGAGTAAAACAAATGTTCAAGAAAATCAGTGTGCTGACTTTAATTTTATCAACTGTTTCTTCCGGGGCTATGGCGGAAACGTTATCTGATGTTTTATCGTATACGTATGAAAACAGCTTAACCATTAATGCCGAACGGGCAGGATTGAAGGCAACTGACGAATCCGTGGCACAGGCAAAATCCGGTTATCGTCCAACGGTTATCGGCGAAGGAAATATCGGTCGTTCGCATGTTCAAAGCATTTATAATAACGAATTCGGCGGTGATAAAATGGATCAGGATTTAGATCCGAATGCCTTGTCAATCAGCTTTGTTCAACCGGTGTTTTCGGGGCTTTCAACATACAATTCCGTTAAGGCTGCCAAAAGTCAAGTTCGCTCGGCGCGCTCCAATTTAAACAATACGGAACAAGCCACATTGCTTGATGCTATTTCCGTTTATATGGATGTGATTCGCGATAAGGCTGTTTTAAAGTTGCAAATTAATAATGAAAAGGTTTTACGTCGGCACTTGGATTCTTATCAAAAAAGATTTAAAGCCGGTGAGTTGACGCGGACAGATGTTGCGCAATCGGAAGCGCGGTTATCGGGGGCAACGGCTAATCGGATTGCTGCCGAGGGAAATTTACAAGTTTCAAATGCGAATTATTTTGATGTTGTCGGGTTAGAGCCGGCAGAACAAATGGATGATGTATCCGATTCAACTATTCGGTTGCCCAAATCATTGGATGAGGCTATTCAACTGGCGTTGGCCAATAATCCGCAAGTGAAAGCCTATGAGTATGCCGTAAAAGCAGCAGGCTATACAGTGAGTGCAAAAAAAGGTGCGTTGGCGCCACAAATTGATGTGTCGGCTGCCGCGGCAAAACAGCATGATAACAGCACATTTAAGCGAAATGATACCTGGGAAGTGATGGCGAATATGCGGGTGCCGTTGTATCAATCGGGAAGTGAATATTCCGAAATTCGGGCGGCAAAACACACTGAAAATCAATATCGGATTTTGCTCTCTAAAATTCGGCAAACCGTTCGTTCCCAAACCATCAGCGCTTGGGAGAACTACACCTCTAACAAAGCGCAGATTAACTCAATTAAAGCCCAAATCAAGGCCTCTAAAATTGCTTTGGACGGCGTGATTCGGGAAGCGCAAGTCGGATCGCGAACGGTGTTAGACGTATTAGATGCCGAGCAGGAACATTTAGATAACCAAGTATCACTCGTTAAAGTGCATCGGGATGAAATTGTTTCTGCGTTTACATTGCTGTCGGCCATCGGGCAGTTAAATCCGGAAGGATTAAATTTAAATGTGCCCTCGTATGATCCGACGAAATATTATGATGAAATCAAAAATAAGTGGATTGGATTTAACATAGATTAAGGAGCGAATATGCAAGAAGAGCAACAGTCAGTCAGCGAGATTTTATCGTCCATTCGTCAAGTGCTCTCAAAAGAGGCAGCCACGTTAAAAAGCGAAGCCCCGAAGGAGACTGCTAAATCTTATGTGGATAATGAACAAAATGACGTTGTTTTTGAATTAACGCCTCAAATGCAGGTATCGCAAGGAACGCTGGTTGATTCCGAAACGGCTCTTCGCACGCAGGCAGCATTGAATAAATTGCAAGCGGTTAAGGAAGAAAGTCCGATAGCGGGGCAGGTTGAAACCGTTTTGCGTCCGATGTTGCGCGAGTGGCTGAATGCGAATTTGCCCGAAATCGTGGAGCGAATTGTAACGCAAGAAGTGCAACGGATTATTAACCGCCGTTAAAAGCATTTGTTGTTTGAGCGTTTAATAAAAAAAACACCCGAATAAATGAAAAACCGTCCGTTGGAAACGGGCGGTTTTTTGCGATATATACAAAACTGTTTGCAGTATTTTAGCAATCGCGCTCTCTTTGCTCGCAACGGTATTTCATCAAATTCGGCTTTAAACACAATCTGTTTTCCATGAAGCATTTTTCGTATGAGATTAATGTTTGATAGAGTTGATCTTTCTGATAATTGATAGACTGATGCGCCAGTAAAACCTTTAAAAGTGTTGAAGCCGTTAACCCCTCTTTATTGCGTATAAAGGGATTGATATGGGGCTTATGATTTAAAATATCTTCCGGAATAATATCTTTAAATTTACCGCTGGCATAACCGCGGACATAAAGATGTAAAACCGTATCGCCCATGCCCAAACTTACGGCATTCGGGGAGCCGGTGCGCAGTGTTTGCAATAGGCTTATGCTGTCAAATTTCAGGACGGCATTTTTAAAACAGGCTTGTTGAATCTCATTAAAACAATTGGGTTGAATATTCATTTTTCCTCCTTATGAATAGGTAATTAAATTGACATATTTTTTTAAAAAAGTCAAGTTGTTTTCGTAATCGTATAATAAAAACAGAGAATTATTGCGTATCATTCTTGTTTTAAACGGGGCGAGAAGAATGCTGGGCGGATTTTTGTCTACAACGGTTTAAAGTTGAATACGCGGGATTTTGCTTGCGTTTTAAGGAAAGATATGGTAGAAGGATACAAAAAGGATTTTAAATGCGTCAAAGAGTTTTTATTTATTTTTTTATTGTTTTTATTTTAGCTTCCCTTATCGGGGGGAGCGTTTTTACAACTTACTCGCAATTTGTTTCCGAAGGACCGCTGACGGCGCATAAGGAAGTTTATATTCCCAAAGGGAAGGGATTGAAACAGATTGCCGGATTGCTCTATCGTGAGGGTGTTATTGCAAGCCCGTCCGTTTTTATGTTGGGTGTGCGAGCCAGCGGTAATTTGAGTAAAATCAAAGCAGGTGAATATTCGTTTCCAAAACATTCAAGTGCCAAAATGGTGATGGATATTTTAGTGGGCGGACAAACGTATATTCGTAAATTCAAAGTGCCCGAGGGGTTAAGTTCTCATCAAATCGTTGCACTGTTAGATAAAGCAAAAGGATTAACGGGCGAAGTTTCGCAAGTTCCGAAAGACGGCACTTTGTTGCCCGATACATACCATTACTCATACGGAGATACCAAAGAGGGTATGATTACACGGATGAAAAATGCCATGCAACGCACGGTAGCGGAATTATGGGAAACACGGGCGGAAAATTTACCGATTGACACACCGGAAGAGGCGATTATTTTAGCCTCCGTTGTTGAAAAAGAAACGGCGTTGGCAAAAGAAAGACCACTTATTGCTTCGGCTTTTGTAAATCGTTTAAATAAAGGAATGCCACTTCAATCCGACCCGACGGTTTTATATGCTTTGACAAACGGGAAGTATGATTTAAAGCGTTCGTTAACTTATAAAGACTTAAAGCATCCCAGCCCGTATAACACCTATTATATCAAGGGATTGCCGAAAGGCGCCATTTCAAATCCGGGGCGCGCCGCCATTCAAGCCGTTTTGCAACCGGCAGAAACAAAGTATATTTATTTTGTTGCGAATGGTAAAGGTGGGCATAACTTTTCGGAAACGTATGCCGGGCATCAAAAGAATGTTCAAAATTGGCGATCTGTCTTGAAAAAGGCCAAACAATCTCCGAAAAAAGCAGATAATGCCCAAGAAAATACGGCACCGAAAGCAGAGATTACGGCTGACCGAGAGTCAAAGAAGTAATGTGTGATATAGAATAAAAAAATCGCCCCGATTGGCTTTACGCACAATCGGGGCTTTCGGTGAGAAGAACTTTTAAAATTCACCTCGTTTTTTTTACCACTTATTTAAATGCACGGCATTTGGATTAAATCTCTCGTGCGGTGTATGTTCGGTAGCATTGAGTGGTTTTCCGAGAACAATCAATCCGCTGGGTTTAATTGTTTTCGGCATGGAAAGCAACTGTTGTAAGGCGACGGATTGTTCTTCGCTGATACCGCAGTAGCAGGTGCCATAGCCGAGCGCATACGCTTCCAACATTAAGTTTTGAGAAGCAAGAGAGACATCAATAATGCCCATGCCGGCATATTCTTTTTCCGTATCAATGCAAACGATAATACCGGTTCCGGCATCTGTCAAGAAAGCACAATGCGGATGAATGGTCTGAATTTTTTGCAAAAGAGACTCTTCCGTTGCCACATAAAATTCCCATGGTTGACGATTCATAGCGCTCGGCGCATACATCGCAGAACGCAAAATGCGGTGTAAATCATCTTGCGAAACATGGCCCCTTTTTCGTATTGACGAATTGAGCGACGCTGTAAAATAGCATTTTCAATATTCATTTTCCCCTCCTTATTTATTTTTCAATGTCCCAATTTTTCAATAACAATTCGTTCTTTGTTTACATAAGCATATATATCGGTAAATACAACGGCAAATAGGGCAAAATGCGCAAATTATTTTTCCGTTGCCTCATTCGTCGGTTGCTGTGAGCGCGAAACGGTTCCGTCTGTTCCCTTGGCTGATTTGAGTTGCCCGCAGGCGGCCATAATATCCTCCCCGCGTGAACGGCGAACGGGCGCCGCAAACCAGTTGCTTTCCAAAATTTTTGAAAAGCGATGAATTGTATTGTTACTTGATGCTTCAAACGGCGCTCCCTCCCATGAATGGAACGGAATTAAATTAAACTTCACTTCCAACCCATCAACCAATTTCATCAATTCTTCCGCATGTTTCGGCTGGTCGTTAATATCTTTTAACAGAACGTATTCCATAGTAATAAATTGACGTCGCTCACATCTGCGTTGATATTCTTTACAAGCTTCAATCAAAACTTCCAGCGGGAATTTACGATTTACGGGCATAATTTTATCCCGAATTTCATTATTCGGTGCATGCAGGCTGACGGCTAACTTAACGCCTAAATCGGCCAGTTCGGGAATATGGTTGGCAACGCCCGAGGTTGAAACGGTAATTCGCCGTTTTGAAATGGCAAGTCCGTCACCGTCCATGGCAATTAAAAGCGCCGTTTTTAAATTTTCAAAATTGCATAACGGCTCACCCATACCCATTACCACAATGTTGGATAAATAGCGCGTTTCATCTGTCGGCGTCGGCCATTCGCCATAACTATCGCGTGCTGTCATAAATTGCCCGACAATTTCGCCGGCCGTTAAATTCCGCATCATGCGTTGTGTGCCCGTATGGCAAAATTTGCACCCTTGTGCGCACCCAACTTGGGTGGAAATACAAACGGCGCCTCTGTCGGCTTCCGGAATATAGACGCATTCAACTTGTTTCCCATCGGCAAATTCCATCAGCCATTTGCGTGTGCCATCTACGGAATTTTGCTCCGTTATGATTTTGGGATGTGAAACGGTATAAAGTGTATCTAATTGTTCGCGAAACGGCTTGGCAAGGGTTGTCATTTTGTGAAAATCTGTTTCACCTTTATTATAAATCCAGTGCCAGAGTTGTTTGGCGCGAAACGGTTTCTCTCCCAACGCAAGCATTTCTTGTTGCAAATCGGCTTTTGAAAGCCCCACAAGTTCTTTTTTCATTTTCTTTTCCTCTATATTATCGGTATCATAAAACGCCAAGATAATGCGGGCAGACCCCTTGCAATTTACGGGCACTCCTTCGTAATTTTATCCAGTGCTTTCGTAAATCCTTTCAGTGAATAAGAATCTTTAAACGTTGTTCCGCGTTTTGATTTTCCCACGGTGCGGGCAATATTCCCGTCAATCATCTGTTTAATAAGTTCTTTTTCTTTTGCGGAATCTTTAATGAATGCTGTATCTTTTTGGGCAAACATGGCAAACACTTTATTATTATCTACCCCGATTGTCGGCGTTGATTTTTCGGGGTAATCCACCCCCGTCATAACCGAAATAACATTGTATTCTTTAAATGCCGGGCGCCTGGCAATCATTAAGTAAGCATCTTTTCTTTTTGTCGGCGAGGCATAGAGCGGTGAGGCTGCCATAAAGCAAACTTTTTCGCCGTCTTGCGTTGCCGTATAAATTCGCCATGCAGAATAATGTCCGAGTGGTTGAATATCGCTTTCTTCCGTTGCTGTTGATTCGTCTTCTTGCGCCAAACTCGGGGCGGAAAACATCGGAACAAGCGTAATGAGTGCAAAGCACAAAATTGAAAATTTCATAATTTCTCCTTTTTAATTATGGTAACGAGTCTACACAAAAGAAAACAAAATAGCAAGGCAAAATCCATCGTTACCCTATTTTTTTATACAAGGTGTTTTTGTAAGAAATGTGCCGAGGAAATGAGGGAATCTTTTCTGAAAAAAAACTTGCGTTTTAAAAACAGATGTTTTATAATCCGCACACAAACAGCGTATTTTTATAAACCACAAAAGCAGAGTATAATTAAGCGGTAATTAAGCAAAATGAATGAAGTTATAACGGAAAATATCAGAGAAACAAAACTGGCAAATGCCCTCTCCGAGAGATATTTGGCGTATGCCGTTTCCACGATTGTGGCACGATCGTTGCCGGATGTGCGAGACGGTTTAAAACCTGTGCATCGGAGGCTTTTATTTGCTATGAGGCAATTAAAGTTGGATCCGGTTTCGGGCTTTAAGAAATGCGCCCGTGTGGTGGGTGATGTTATCGGTAAATATCACCCGCACGGGGATTCGTCGGTATATGAAGCAATGGTGCGTTTGGCACAAGATTTTGCCGTGCGGTATCCGTTGGTAGACGGGCAGGGTAACTTCGGTAACATAGACGGAGATAAAGCCGCCGCCATGCGTTATACGGAAGCGCGGTTGACGGCTGTTGCCGTTGCGCTGATGGACGGGTTGGATGATGATGCCGTTGATTTTGAAAAGACGTATGACGGCGAGGAAGAAGAGCCGATGGTTATGCCGGCTGCTTTTCCGAATTTGCTGGCAAACGGCGCGTCGGGAATTGCCGTCGGTATGGCAACAAACATTCCACCGCATAACGTAGGTGAAGTATGTGATGCGCTTTTATATTTGTTGAAAAAGCCGGATGCAGAAATTGAGCGGTTAATGACGTTTATTCAAGGTCCTGATTTTCCGACAGGCGGTATTTTAGCCGAAAGTCACGAAAGTATCGTTAAAACGTATACGGAGGGGCGTGGGGCAATGAAAGTGCGTGCGAAATGGGAAAAAGAAGATCTTTCGCATGGGCAATATCAGATTGTTGTAACGGAAATTCCGTATCAAGTTCAAAAATCGGATTTGGTGGCACGCATTGCCAAGTTATTATCGGAAAAGAAGTTGCCGATGTTGGCGGATATTCGTGATGAATCATCGGATGTCGTGCGGTTGGTGTTGGAGCCGAAATCGCGTTCGGTTGAACCGGAACAGTTGATGGAGCATCTGTTTAAAAACACGGATTTACAAGTTAATTTCAACTTAAATATGAATGTGTTGGATGCAGATCATACACCGCGCGTTATGAATATACGCGAGGTACTGACTGCCTTTTTAAAGCATCGTGATACGGTTTTAATCCGCAAATCAAAGTATCGGCTCGATAAAATTGCGCACCGAATGGAATTATTGCAAGGGTTTTTAATTGCATATTTGAATTTGGATCGTGTGATTGAAATCATTCGCAATGAAGATGAGCCGAAAGTTGTAATGATGAAAGAGTTTTCACTTTCGGATATTCAAGCGGAAGCCATTTTAAACATGCGGTTGCGTTCACTCAGAAAATTAGAAGAAGAGCAAATTAAAACCGAATATAAGAATTTGGAAATTGAAAAAGAGGGCTTGGAAGCTTTACTGGCCGATGAGGAGTTGCGCAAGAATAAATTAGCGGAAGAAATCAAAGAAATACAAAAGAAATTCGGGCAGAAAACGGAACTCGGCAAACGGCGGACACTTGTAGCCGAAGCGCCGAAAGAAGTAGAAATTTCCATAGAAGCGATGATTGAAAAAGAACCGATAACGGTTGTTCTTTCAAAACAAGGCTGGATACGCGCCATGAAAGGGCATATTGATTCGGCCGACGATGTTAAATTTAAAGAGGGCGATTCTCTTAAATTATCTTTAAAGACGTATACAACCGATAACATTGTATTATTTGCCGATAACGGGCGTTTTTACACGATTTTGGGCAATAATATCGCGGGAGGACGCGGATATGGCGAGCCGTTAAGATTATCGGTTGATGTGGCGGAGGATGCCGAGATTGTAACGATGTTTGCGTGGCTACCCGATCAAAAATTGCTGGTTGCATCGCGAAACGGAAAAGGATTTATTGTGAACAGCAACGATGTAATTGCGCAAACACGGGCTGGCAAGATTATTTTGAATTTGGCCGAGGGGGATAAGGCATTGCTTTGTAAACCCGCCAACGGAACACATGTAGCCGTTATCGGCACAAATCGCAAAATGGTGGTGTTTTCGGCCGATGAGATTCCGACAATGACTCGCGGTAGCGGTGTAATCTTACAGCGGTATCAGGAAGCCAAATTATCGGATGCCAAGTTCTTTAATTTGGAGGACGGTCTATCATTCCCGAGTGGAAACGGCACACGGGTAGAGCGCAATATCAATCTGTGGTTAGCTAAACGGGCAACGGTTGGCAAATTCCCGCCGGTTGGTTTCCCAAGAAGCAATAAATTCGGCTCCTAAATTCACTTTTTTAAAAGCGCACAATCGGATTTAGCTATTTCCCGATAAGGGCTTTTGTGCGTTTAAAACGGGGAAATGGAGTAATGAATTTTATCTAAAATCACGGATTTTACGGTCAGCAAGGTTTCACTCTACAAAAAGGTCCGTCTAGATGATATAGTATAAAGAGTATTATAAGGGTATTTTTAAAATAATCAAGTAAAAATTTAAATATGATTATCTTATTGTAAAATAATAATTTTTTAAGATTTCTTTTTTGGGAGCGATTTTGTGCTGTTCTCCCTCTACATAAACGGACGTTTATGTAGAATGGGGAGAAAGAAAATGAATATAAAACAAATAGTTAACGTGGCTTCTTTTTATGCAAAAAAAGTAAAAAACGGCGAATTTAAAGCGAATCGCGCAAAACGAGAGATAAAATTAGCGAATCAAACGTGCTTCACGCGCTTGAAAAATAATCAAAAAGCGGAATATTCGAAACAAATTAAACCTCAATCCAGATTAAACGGATTAAGGGGTATGTATTTAGCCGAATACGGGCGGAGTATGGTAGAAATGCTGGGCGTGTTGGCTGTTATCGGAATTTTATCCGTGACGGCGATTTGGGGCTATCGTTATGCGATGACAAAATATATTGCGAATGAAACGATTAACGAAATTAATCTGCGCGCACGGGATATTTCTTTTGATATGGAAGCCATGATTGAAAATAATTATAATGGAGACATAGAAATGAAAATGGGGCCTATCACACGCATGGGGTATCCGATTACGGCGAGAACAAGCCCGCAATATATAGATTATTTTGAGATATTTGTAAAAGAAGTACCGACGGAGGTATGTAAGGAACTATTGCGAATGCCGTGGCAGGTGCCTTATTCCATATTTGTCGGTGTAGAAGAATTTGAAGCCAGTATTGATATTTGCGAGCAAGCGGAAAGGGTGGAACTCGCGTATGAATTTTATAAGGATATGTCTTCAAAAGATGAAATTGACGAGGATAATCGGCATGAAGTTAATCGGTGCAATAATGAGAATGATTGCAAATGTGGGTATTGCGAAGATGGCCTGTGTAAAAGCTATTGTGCAAAAACAGAAGCTTGCGTGAGAGATATAGATAATCCGGCATTATGGAGGTGTTGCTCCAATGAAGATGTTTCCGGTGGATTATGCTGTGTTTCAAAAGATTCTCAAGATGGTTGTTGTAATTCTTATGGACAATGCTGTCCCTCAAATCAACCGCTGATGGATAAAGATGGGAAATGTTATTCCTGTAATGAAGAAAAAGGCATAAATGTGCAAGGAGTTGAATCGAATTGTGGAGTCTGTGAGAACAGGACGCTTTCAGGGAGTTATTGCACCTCATGTAAAGAGGGAGAGTTTGCTGATTCAAACGGTAATTGTAAATCATGTGATGATGCAGGCAATTATTATACATCTGCAACGCAAACGGAATGTGCCAAATGCAGTAATCGCACACTCGGCTTCAACTACGGAGACAAATGTATGCTTAATTGTGATACCCCGGGGACATATACGGAAGGAAAACCGTTGCCCAACATTGATGGAATTTGTTATTCCTGCGATTATCCCGAATCAATCGGTTTAGGTATATGGGGCGATAATTCTCGCTGTGAAACGCTTTGTCCGAATAGAGTATTGGTTGGATCAAGTTGTATGCTTAACAAATGTAACACATCTGATAAGCCATTGTTGAATAGTAATAATCAATGTGTTTCTTGTGATGATCCTACGGCATTGCCCAAACAGGCAAAATGTTCCACTGCTTGTAACGGAATAAGAGAAAACAGTGGCAATTATTGCGTTCTTAAAGAATGTCCGGATGGATATTTCAGAGATTCGAGTAATAATTGTAAATCATGTGATGATGCAGGCGATTATTATACATCTGCAACGCAAACGGAATGTGCCAAATGCAGTAATCGCACTTATGGTTTTAATAAAAATGACAAATGTATGCTTAATTGTGATACCCCGGGGACATACACGGAAGGAAAACCGTTGCCCAACATTGATGGAATTTGTTATTCCTGCGATTATCCCGAATCAATCGGTTTAGGTATATGGGGCGATAATTCTCGCTGTGAAACGCTTTGTCCGAATAGAGTATTGGTTGGATCAAGTTGTATGCTTAACAAATGTAACACATCTGATAAGCCATTGTTGAATAGTAATAATCAATGTGTTTCTTGTGATGATCCTACGGCATTGCCCAAACAGGCAAAATGTTCCACTGCTTGTAACGGAATAAGAGAAAACAGTGGCAATTATTGCGTTCTTAAAGAATGTTCGGATGGATATTTCAGAGATACAAGTAATGATTGTAAATTATGCGATGATGCGGGTAATTATTATACTGTTGCAACGCAAACAGAATGTGCCAAATGCAGTAATCGCACACTTGGCTTCAACTTTGGAGACAAATGTATGCTTAATTGCAATATCTCGGGGACATATACGGAAGGAAAACCGCTGGCCAACATTGATGGGATTTGTTATTCTTGTGATTATTCCGGAGTAATAAATTTGGGTACATGGGGTGATAATTCTCGCTGTGAAACACTTTGTCCAAATCGTGAGCGAGAGGGACTCAGTTGTGTGCGTAAAAGTTGCTCTAATCTTAATTCTTTGGAAGACTTATCGGGAGAATGTTATCCGTGCAATACAACCGTAACTATTCCAACAACAGAAGATGCTTGCAAAAAATGTATTAACCGCAAATATGAAAATGGATATTGCATTTTATCTTAATCAACTTGAATTTCATCTAACAAAAAATCTATGTTTATTCAGATGGATTTTGCTTTTCGGATCATGAATCTTGTTTGAAGATAAAAGAAGAGTCGATTTGTGTGTGTTCTTACTCACGCGAATCCGATTCGCTCATGTCTTTTATAAATGAAGCAAGAGAAGACAAATCGCGCGCCGTTAAGATGTTTCTATAAAGTTTAGAATAGGGTTGCCCATGAAATAAGCCCATTAAGTGGGGGCAAATAACCGATAAAGATTCTTGATTCTTCTCTAAATACGGCATCATCATTTCAAGAATTTCACATCGTGTCGGAATCGGGTGAAAATCGTGATAATATCGTGCATCAATTTCGCGCATTGCATACGGATTGCCGTATGCCCAGCGACCGATCATAACGCCGTCCATCCGCTCTAAATGCGTAGCAATATCTTGATAAGAAAGAATGTTTCCGTTTATCAAAATCGGCATATCGGGAAAACTTTTTTTTAAACGATAAACAACATCGTAATTTAAACCCAATCTGTCCCCGCGATTTTCTTTTGGCGAAAGGTTAAGTTTTGCCTTGCGCGCATGCACAATGAGCTTTGAACATCCCGCTTCTTTGACAGTGTTAGCAAACCGAAATAAAGCTTCAAATCCATCACCCTCAACATCACTTAAAGAAATGCGTGTTTTAACCGTAACGGGCAATGTTGCTTTTTCTTTCATTTTATTGACGCATTCTCCGACAAGTTCGGGCGTTTTCATTAAAACTGCGCCGAATTTGCCTGCTTGCACGCGCGAGGAGGGACATCCCGCATTGATATTGATTTCCAAGTAGCCCCAGTCAGAGGCATATTCGGCACATTGCCCCATCATATACGGATCCGAGCCTCCTACCTGCAATGCCAAAGGATGTTCTTCGGGTGAATAATCAAGTAATTTCTTCCGATTACCTAATATTAAAGCAGGGACCGCTACCATTTCCGTATAAAACAATGCGCGCTTCGTGATAAGACGCAAGAAATAGCGAAAATGTCTATCCGTCCAATCCAACATCGGTGCAACGGATATTTTATATGAAGGTATGTTTTTTTCTTGTATATTTTGCATGTTCTGACTATAATACATTTAATTGAGAAAAAAAGAAAGAAAAAAAAGAAAGGAAAAATTATTATGACTCTGACTCCCGATGAAATGTCAAAAGTTCAAACGTATTTGCAACAACTTTTTTGGAATCCTGAAATTAACGTGCAAACCGGCACGGGAAAAGATGCCCCGGCAGAGGTTTATGTGGGTAAAGAATTTATCGGCGTTATTTATAAAAACAGTGATGATGGTGAAATTTCATACGATTGGAATATGTCAATTTTGCCGGAAGATATTGAAAAATTTTAACTTTGTCTTGTGCTTTCGGCGTTTGTGCTGGGGCGAATGCAAAAAAAACGAAATATTGCAATTTGCTTCTTGACAAAACGCCGAAAGAGGTGTAATATGCCATTCATCTGCTTGATGGGGTTATAGCTCAGCTGGGAGAGCGCCGCGTTCGCAATGCGGAGGTCAGGGGTTCAATCCCCCTTAACTCCACCAATCTTTTTAAGTGTGCTTTGTGGCACACTTTTTTTATATTGAAATGGCTGTTTTATTTCTTGAAAAAAGAAAGAGGATTGCTTTTATCGGATTTTCGTAGAAAGTTTGGTTTATACTTGCTTATCTCTTAATAAATATATGAAAGAAATTTCTTGACTTTATTTCTTTGTTGAAATAAACTGATTGTTCATAGTAAATTAAGGAGTATTTATGATACAGAAAGCAATTCTTTGGGATTGGGATAATACGTTGGTTGATACATTCGGCGCGATTTTATCGGCTCAAAATGTGATGCGACGCTTTTACGGTATGCCGACATGGACAAAAAACGAAGCAAAAGCAGCCATGAATACATCGGGCAGAAACTTGATTCGAGATTTGGTCGGAGAAGAACGGGCGCAAGAGGCGCGCCAGATTTATTTAAAAGCGTATACGCAAAATGCAACTGCCATCAACTTAAAGCCCGGTGCCATAGATGTTTTGGAAAAAGCAAAATCACTCGGCTATATCAATATTTTGGCCAGCAATAAGGCAGGAAGTATTCTGCGCAACGAAGTGCATACGTTGAATATGGATCATTATTTTGATCGCATTATCGGTGCAGAGGATACACCGAATGATAAACCCTCCAAATCGTTTACGGATGCTGCGTTGGCAGGATTCTCATACCAAGAAGTTTTAAGTATCGGTGACGGAAAAGCAGATATAAAAATGGGACATAATTATGAAAACGGCTATGGCATTTTAGTATGGACAGATCCGAATACCCCGGAATTTCAAGATGACAAACCGGATTATGCGTTTGCGGATTTGCAGTCAATAGCGATTTTTCTTGAAAGAGGAGAATAAAAATGGAAGAGATTAAATGTTTAATTGTAAACTGGGACGGTGTTTGCGTTTCAACGGAAAAAGCGCGTCATTTGGCGTATTGTGAAACATTTCATCAACTCGGACAAACAGATAGAATTTGGAGTGAAAGAGATACAGTTGCTCAATCGGGCAGAAATCCCGATAAAATCTGGGCGGATGATTCTTTATGGAAAGGGCAGGGGAAAGAAGCCAAGAAAATCTTTTATAATGCCTATAATTTTTTCTTAAATAATCATCTCTTTTTAAATGATAATGCAAGATCATTTTTAACGATGTTTAAGGTGTGGAACCCAAAAGTGCCTGTTGTGTGTTTCGGTGCAAAGAGCCAAACGGCGATGGAACATGAAGTTGAACGCCTTTCCTTAACCAATTCATTTGATTTGATTTATGGTTCAAAAGAAGGATCTGCCCAAAATAAGGATTTGGATAAACCGGTTGCTTTGTGTGCTGTTTTGCAGAAACTGGAATTGCCGGCTGATGCTCATGTGTTGTATCTCGGCTACAAAGAATCCGATAAACGGGCTGCACGATTCGCGGGCATTGAGTATCAAAATGGCTCGGATTTTATGCAAACTTATTTGAATCAGCATCTTAAAACGAAAGTTGTTTCATCAAAAATGCCGAAAGTAATGCATAACGAGCATACAAAAGAATAATCTTTTCTTTTGTTTGATTTGTGGCAATCGAATAAAAAACAGCAAGGCGTTCCGCGAGGGGAAGATTGCTGTTTTTTTATTTTAAATCAAATACTCTTTGCTGAGGGTGCAACCGAATCATATATCTTAACTGTTTGATTTTGTTTGCTTTATTATATCAAATAATGCGTTAGGTTGTTCTGCAATAATGGATTAGGTGATTTGCATATTGAAAGAAAAAGAATTAACTTGTGATACAGAAAAATAAAAAGACGCCGAAAAAGGCGTCTTTATTGGTGCGGTTAAGAAGACTCGAACTTCCACGGATATTCTCCACAGCGACCTCAACGCTGAGCGTCTACCAATTCCGCCATAACCGCATTGTATGAAATATGATAACAAAGAGTTTTTAAAAAATCAAGTTTTTTTTCTCTTAAAAAGGAAAAATTTTTTTGCGCCTTTTTAAGGATAGCAATTTTTGAGGTAATGTTTCAAATTGCCGTTGTTTTACAAGTTATTATATTATGCATTTTTTTGTCGTATGATTTATTTTGCATCCAAGGGTGTGTTTTTTGCAGTGTTATTGTGTTTATAACTCTTGAATTTAGTTTTTTTCTTTTGTATTTTTAAAGATGTTAATGGTTATTAATCGTATGTAATTAAAAATTGTGAAAGGATGTAAAATGACAATACAATTACCTCAACTGCCGTATGCCGAGAATGCATTGGAGCCTGTTATCAGTGCACGGACGATTTCATTCCATTACGGTAAACATCATGCCGGATATGTGCAAAAAACAAATGAATTAATTGCCGGTCAACCGTATGAGAATGCATCGTTGGAAGAATTGATTTTGATGTCGGCTCCGAAACCGGACAGCACGATGGGTATTTTGTTTGACAATGCCGCACAAGTTTGGAATCATACCTTCTATTGGAATAGTTTGACTCCGGCGGATCAACCGCAAAGCGTTCCCGATTCGTTACGTCAGCTGATTGATCGTGATTTCGGCTCCGTTGAAGCATTGAAGGCTAAATTGGTCCGTAAAGGTTTGACCTTATTCGGAAGCGGTTGGATTTGGCTTGTTTTGGAAAACGGTGGGCTCAGAGTTGTGAAAACATCTAATGCCGCAACGCCGTTAACAAATCCCGAACAAAAGCCCTTGCTTTGCATTGATGTTTGGGAGCATGCTTATTATTTGGATGAACAAAATCGCCGTGCCGATTACTTAAAGCAAGTAACGGATAATTTGTTAAATTGGTCATTTGCAGCTGAAAATTTAGAAAAAACAGAGGAATAAATGCGTATTTTGGTTGTCGGCGGAGCCGGTTATATCGGTAGCCACGTGGTAAAATCTCTGCTGGATGAAGGAATGGATGTGCGGGTGTTTGATGATTTATCTACCGGGCAACGTATCAATCTTTTCCCGAAGGCGGAATTTGTTGAGGGGTCAATTTTAGACACAAATGCTTTGGAAAAAGCAATGCAAGGTGTTGATGGGGTGGTGCATTTGGCGGCTAAAAAAGCCGTCGGAGAATCCATGGAACGCCCTGAATTGTATGCCGAAAATAATTTAATCGGTGCCGTCAACCTATTAAACGCCATGGCAAAGCAGGGTGTTAAATACCTTGTTTTTTCCTCTTCCGCAGCAGTTTACGGTATGCCACAGTATCCGAAACTGGATGAAAATCATCCCCTCAATCCGATTAATTTCTATGGCTTTACGAAATTAGAAATGGAACGCTTAATGCAGTGGTATGATAGATTAAAAGGAATAAAGTTTGTGGCTTTGCGCTATTTTAATGCCGTCGGTTATGATGCGGGAGGAGATGTGCGCGGATTAGAGAAGAAACCACAAAATCTGTTGCCTGTGATTATGGAAACATTAGTCGGTGAGCGAAAAGAAATGTCTGTATTCGGGGATGATTATGATACGCCCGATGGCACTTGTATTCGTGACTATATCCATGTATCCGATTTGGCAGATGCTCATGTTCGCGCACTGCGCTATTTATCGGCAGGAAATGAAAGCCAATCGCTTAATCTCGGAACGGGTAAAGGGAACAGTGTGTTGGAAATGATACAAACAACTGAACGAGTGCTAGGGAAGAAGGTGAACTACAAAATATCTGCGCGTCGAGCGGGTGATCCCGCCGTATTGATGGCGCTATCCGATAAAGCGGAGCAACTATTGCATTGGACGCCCAAACAGAGCGATTTGGAAAACATTATTCGCACAACATGGCAAGTCTATCGGCTTCATTATCCGAATGCGTAAAAGAGTCGGAGAATAGAGGTAGCGCTCTTTCTAAGCGCTTTTGATAATTTATTTATTTGGGAAAGACAACACTTCTTTTCGCAATTAGGGGAAACATATTTATCCGTTTCCCCATTTTTTGTTTATATTACAAAACCCGTTTCCCGTTATTTGTGATTGGATAGTGAACAGGGTTTCTTTATTTGTTGATTGAATTGTAAAACTTATTCCTTGATGTTTTTCGGCTCAATCAAAAAAATCTGCACCAGAGGAGGGTAAAAGAGAATTTATTTACCGTTATGCTCGTTTTGCTGTTTGTTTTGAGTGTTGGAATCTGGCTTAAATTCCAATGCAACCGAATTAATGCAATAGCGTAAGCCTGTTTTTGTGGGGCCATCATTGAACAGATGACCCAGATGACTTTGACATCGCGAGCAAATCACTTCGTTGCGAATCATCCAATGCGAAAAGTCTTTACGTATTTGAACGGCTTTTTCTTCGGATTGATCAAATCCGGGCCAGCCACAAGTTGTTTGAAATTTTGCCGACGAGTTAAAAAGTTTTTGTCCGCAACCCGCACAAACATATTCGCCTTTTTCATTAAAATTGTTATATTTTCCCGAAAACGGCAGTTCCGTTCCTTTTTCGCGCATAACGTGATAGGCTTCTTCGGAAAGTTTTATTTTCCAGAGTTTTTCGCTCGGATAAATCGGACAGTGATGTCCTGTTTTTTCAGCATAATGTTGATGATATTCTTCTGCCGGCCAAAATTTAAATTCTTGAGCCGATAAAATTTCGGTTGTAAATGTTTCTTTGAGTTTTTCTTCATAGAATGTTTTTAAACGCAACGCAATTTCTTTTTGTTCAGATGTGGTATAAAAAAGCGCTGAACGGTATTGTGAGCCGATATCGGGCCCCTGACGATGATATAACGTGGGATTATGGCACATAAAAAATAAGTTAATCAATTTTTCGGTTGAAATTTGTTGTTCGTTGTAAATAAGTCGAAGCGTTTCGGCATGTCCCGTTTCACCCGAACAAACATCGCGATACGTTGGATTTTCCTTGGTCCCGCCCATATAGCCGACTGCTGTTTTTTCCACGCCATATATCTCGCTAAAAAATGACTGTATGCCCCAAAAACATCCGGCAGAAAAGTAAATTTCCATTGACACAACTCCTTTTTCGCTGTTTACTTTGGTTAACTGATTATTATATAAGATAAAAATTTTCTATCGCAAACCATTTTCTGCGAGAAAATTACGGAGTTTTTAAAATGGAACATATCGGTTTTGCCTTTTTACTCACACTTTTAGCCGGTTTAGCAACGGGTATCGGTTCGTGCATAGCCTTTTTTGCCCCGCGCGGACAAACTAAATTTTTGGCTTTAACACTCTCATTTTCGGCAGGTGTAATGATATTTGTTTCTTTTTCCGAATTGTTGCCGACGGCGGAAAATCTCTTTCGTTCTCAACAAATACCGTATGCGGACTTTTTTTCTTTAACCGCCTTTTTTATAGGTATCGCTTTAACGGCAGGGATTGATGTTTTGATACCGAATACGGATAATCCGCACGAGTTTCAAAAAAATAAATCCGAAATGCAAGCGCTGAAAAAAGAGCGCAATCAACCGTATCGCTTGTTGCGTATCGGCTTCTTTACTGCCGGCGCGTTGGCTTTGCATAATTTCCCCGAAGGAATTGCAACATTTATTTCCGCAACGCAGGCTAAGGAATTGGCGTATCCGATTGCTTTTGCCGTTGCTTTGCATAATATTCCGGAAGGAATTGCCGTTTCGGTGCCGATATATTATGCAACGGGATGTCGGAAAAAGGCATTTATTTATTCGTTCCTTTCGGGACTTGCGGAACCGTTGGGTGCTGTTATCGGGTATTTATTTTTACGCCCGTTTATCTCAGATGGTTTAATGGGATTTGTATTCGCTGCGATTGCCGGGATTATGGTGTATATTTCATTAGATGAGTTATTGCCGGCGGCTCGGCGTTATGGCAAACACCATCAAACAATGTGGGGTTTATTTATGGGTATGTATGTGATGGGATTGAGTTTGATTTTATTTTGATTTTATTACGTATTACTCGCGTACGTGTGACAAAATATGTTGCTTAAAAATATCTTTTCCCGTGCGTGTAATAATTTGCGGAAAGGGAAAGTAATCTTTTTGCGGTCCGATGTAAGCAAGAGCAAAAAGCGCTCGGAGCAAGAGGGCTGATTTAAACTTTTTCAGCGTATCGGTTGATTTTTGTTCATAGCTCCCTTTTAATATACAGCAATCCTGATATGAATAGGCGGGGAAAAGGGAACATTCGGTTGTTCTGTTGCCATAAGCAAGTGTATCAAAATCAAATATGCCCGTTATTTGAAAAGAAGAATTAACGTTAAAATTTCCGGGGTGTAAGTCATTATGGGTTAAACAATCTTCATTCGGAAAATATGAAAAAACACGGTTGACAAATAATTTTAAGAACGGAAATTTATTGAATCGTTTTGCAATATGCCATTTTTGCGGACGAATTGGTAAATGCCCCCATTCGCTTTTAGGGATGTTGTGTAAAATGTGCATAAAATCGCTCAGCTGATCAAAAATATATTTTTTACGCGAAAGAGTTAGACTTCTAAACGCAGATATTCCGATACAATTTCCTGTTATTCGTTGGGAAACTGTCATTGTTAACGGAGCGTTTTGAAAATCGCCATGGAAAATTTCAAAAGTCGGGATTTCAAACGGCACTCTCGGTTGCAAAAATTCTAACGCTTTTTTTTGATTATGCACCTCTTTTTCAATAAAAGGATTTTTAAAAAAACGAACAACCAGCGAGTTGTTTACAAAGTAAGTGTAGTTTTCTTTTCCAAATTGTTTTTCAATCCGAAAAACGGATAAATTCGCTTTGCAACTGCGGATTGCTTTTTTGACAATCGTATAATCATCTGCTTCTTGCGGTGTTAACATCTTTTTTATTCCTCTCCTTTGGTAAAGATAATATATTCTTTCATATTTGTCAATTTTTTAATTCCAAAAAGGCGGGCATAAATATAATGAATGAAAACCCTTCAACGAAAAAAATCGGAAAGTAAATAAAAAGGTTTATTGAAATTCTTAAAAAAGCGTTTGAAATCGCTTTATGCAACTTGCATTAGCGCCAACATTCAGATTTTATCTGATTTATCGCTTTTGAGCGTAATATATCGCAATCAGCGAGCCTCTTCGCGTGCCTGCATATAGATAGAGGATTGACCGTTTGCGCTTTCATTTGACTCTGTATCGGCAGAAATGCTCGTGCCGTATTTTTCAAGTAACCCCAACATATCGTTACGCATTTTTAATCCTTGCCGTTTGGCAATGCCCGTTTTCTTTTTGAACGGATGCAGAGCAACGGCTAACTTCTGCGGAGTAACGCCATTGGCTTTGCCACGCTCTAAAACGGCATCTGTCAGCCCCTTATCAATGTTTAAGTTTCTTAAATAGGCCAACAAGACGATTCGTTCGGGTCCCGTTGCCGTTTTGAGTTTTTCCTCAGCAACCTTAATGCGATCATCTAACTTTTTATTCATAATCTGAGCATGGTTTACAACAGATTGAAAACATTTTTGTATTCTTTCTTTTTCTTCCGGAGTAACACGAGGATCTTTCATCAATTTTGCAAGTTCTATACAGCCGGATGTAAAATTTTGGCGCCCTTTTGCCGCAGCAGCATCCATTTCTTGAACGATGTTAAGGGCTTCCTTTTCGTTACGGCATGGGCGATGAACGAAGCGTCCATACATTTTATCCCGAATTTCAACCGTTTGTTTCAATGGTTCTATATAGCGTTTATTCATGCCTTCATCAGATAACAATGCCGACATTATATCAGGCGTTAAGATAACCAAGTCATCAGGATTAATCTGAAATTGAGCCATCATAGCTCGTGGAGCAGGGCGAGAAAATGTTTTGGAAGATTTAGAAATTGCCCATGTTTTTTTTAATCCCTCGGTTACGATTTTAGGCGCCTTTGTGATTTCGGCAATTTTCATTTCTATAGGCAAATCCAATGCAGAAATTTGCCCCATCAAACTAATGGATTTTTGGAGAGTTGATCTATCTTTTGCTCCCATATAAAGTGATTCGATTTCGCTCAACAAGGACCTAAGTTCTTTTAATGCCGGCCCATAGTCTTTAGCATCAAATTGTTTTGACTCTTTTAAATCTGCTTTCATCCGTTCAACCATAAATCCTCCGATAAGAATTCAGATATACACCATAAACAAAATTATACACTATTTTTGAGGCGTTGTCAAAGCATTCTTCCCGATTTTGTTTTTTTATCATTGCAAATAAGGAATACACACATAATTCACCGTGATTTATGTTCGCGATGAGCAAAGTATTCAGCGCTCTTTGAGTTGCTATGCAGAGCGTTCTACCTGATTAAACATATTGTAGCCATAAATTGCAGTTTCATCTTCTTTGTGAGCGTGTTGTGCTAACTGATTCTTGACAGAGGATGGAGTTCTCGGTGAATTTATGTCTGTGGCAACGTCGTTCTCATCGGCGCCCTTGCTTTGCGATGAGCTATCCTGAGCGGAGGCAAGGAGTTGGTTAAGCCCAGATGATGTGTCAGCCGGCTGTGCATCTATTCCTTTTGCGGTGCCGAACATATTTGTAGTCATACCGTCATTGCTGTCATTAGGTTTTTCAAGGGATGGTTCGATATCACGATATATTTTCTGGGCTTGAGCAATTGCATCATTGATGCCATCACTTATCCTTGTATTTGTGGGTAACACATGCATATAACCTACGGATGGCGTTTCCTCATCTTGAACATGATCGACATTATAAGTATTTGTTGCACCCGCTTCGGCTTTATTGAGTGCAATGTTCTCAGATAAATAACTAGCTAATTTTGCCTTATTTTGAGATAAGCTGACACGATCGAGATGATAAGTCATATTTGGTGTAGCGTTTTTGTCTACACGCTCATATAAATAAGATTTTGGGATTTGCTCGCTTATATTCTGTTCTACCATATTCTGCAAGTTGGGATTTCCTTCTGCTTTCTTTCGCAGTTCTTCAATTTGACTTTCGGCAACCGCAATAGTTCTATGTGCATTGCTTTTTGCTTCAGGGGAGGCATTCGGATCTTGCAAGATCGCATAGGAATCTGCCATTGCTCTTCCAATCATTCCAACACTAGTTCCTATAGATTTATCTAGCTTTTGTTGACTCTTCTTCTCTTCCTCCGGTGTTTGGGGCGGATTTTTGATGTAATCGTCCATGAGGCTCAAAGTGTTTTCCGTGCTCTTCTTAAGAGGTTCCAAGTATTTTTTGCGTATCGCTTCTTCCGATGCAAAAATGGCTCGCAACTCTTTTAATCGCTTTTCTTCCGCGCTATACTGCGCCAGTGCAATATAGGGCGGTGTATCACTGTAGGATTTTGAACTTTTTTTGGATGACCAACTCTCTTTGAGTGTTTTAATTACAGCAGGCGATGCTTTACTTATTTCTTTTCTTAGAACATCATTCGGCAGATTAAGTCCGGCAATTTGAGCAATTATCTCGCTCGTACGTTCAGTAACATCTTGTTCCCCCCCCCTTGGCTTGGGCAGAAAGCACTTCAATCTGATTTAAAAGATTTTTCAGTTCTTCCGTTCCGGCAGAAATATCTTGCTTGCCTGAGTTTGCTTGTTGCCGTATCATAGCCATTTTCAAATCTCCTTGTAATTCGGTTTTGAAAAACACTTATAAGTGTCATTATACCTCATTTTGAAGGCATTGTCAAAATAATTTTTAAAATTTTTGACGAGTTGTGTAATCTCTTTATCAAATCGGTAGCGTTTTTGCGTTCTATATCAGGATTGTGTAGGATGTGTGGATTGGCTATATAATGCCAATGTTAGAGAAAAATTTCTACCATACCGGCAAAATAAGGATAAAGTGTGCCGATAAACCATTGAATCGGATTGATGCCGATAAGCGGTAAAATAAACAATAAGCCCAGTAAAATCATAAATCCGTATGGCTCACTGCGTTGATAAATTTCACTATACCGCGTTGGCAACAAAGAGGCAACAATTCTACCGCCGTCCAACGGTAAAATCGGTAATAAATTAAATATCCCGATAATCAAAGATAGCCCGATACCGTTGCGCATATTATCAAAAACCCAGCGCGTTAGTGCAAGCCCGTCAGGCAACATCATCAGCAAGAACTTTCCGATAACGGCAAATAAAATGGCTAATACAAAATTTGCAACAGGGCCTGCCAACGCAACAATTCCCATATCTCGTTTCGGATTATTTAAGGCATTAAAATTAACGGGAACCGGTTTTGCCCAACCGAATAAAACAGGGGCTTGCACAATCAATAAAAATGCCGGAATAATAATTGTGCCGTATAAATCAATATGATCCAACGGATTTAAGGTTAATCGCCCGGCGCGTTTTGCCGTGGAATCGCCAAACTGATAGGCAACAACCCCATGCGCCACTTCATGCAATACAATCGTTAGCAATAAAGGGAATATCCAAGTTGTCAGATTATAAATGATTTCACTCAATGCCATTTCGTTTTATCCTTTATTTTTTATGCGTTAATCTTTATTCGTTGTCATTTGTCGGTTGCGTTTTTGTTTTTACTCCTCTGCATCACGCAATTTATGTATACTGCCATAATGCACTCGTCTTTGCCGTAGGTTGCTTTGCCGACAATTTACTCGGCAAGGTATCTGCCGTTGAGGCTCTTAAAGGCACAAGATACCTTTTTGCCGAATCGCGCAAGCCGTTCCGCGTGCATTCTTTTTGGTTCAAAAAGAATTGCGATGCAGTTGCTTCTGCAAAATTAGATAGCAACTGCCTCTTTAAGCACTCCTTTATTTAGCCGGCACACAATCTTGCTTCCGCGCTTTGAGTTTCGCGCAAAGTGAGGCGGCCATATCGCGTGATGAAAATTGCCCGACTTTTAACCGATAAAACGTGCCTTTCCCTTTGATTTGTGCGGATTCTATGGTATAAGACATATCCGATAATAACGCATTATGTGCTTTTAAAATGCGTTTCCAAGCTTTTTCAACGGCCGACTTATTATTTGAGGCGAACAACTGCACGCGCCAGACATTGCCGGCTTTTTTGGCCTCTTTAATTGTTGGTTGTTTGGATTCTTTTGTAGCACTTTCGGTGCGGGAAGATTCCCGTTTTAACGGTAAAACAGCTACTTTTGGCGTTTCGGGTGCCGATACGGCTTTTTGCTCTGTTACTTCTTTGGCTGTATTCGCAGAAGATGTAGGCGCAGGAGCCGATTCGGCGCGAGGAGCCACTTTCGGTTTTGCCGGTTCATCAAGCGGATTGACGGCTTTAACACTATCCATATTCACAAATTCCGTATCAGGTGAATTTTCTTCTATGTTTAAAATTTGTGGCATAACGGGTTTTTCCGGTTCGGGGAACAGGCTTTCAACCTTAGTTGTCACATTATTGGAGCGAATCCGATTATAGACCAATTTATCTTGATTCGGAATATTCATACCGCCGGATTGTTCGGGTAATTCTTTGATAGTTTCGGGAGCGGTTGTAATGGTTACGATTTCATCAATGCTGTCTTGCTCATCGCCCCAAAAGAAAAAGCCGGCGAGGGCGATGCCCAAAATTCCCGCAAAAACGGTAATGCCGATAAGATGTAACTTCATGGAAGCAAATGGTTTTTCATGAACGGGGTCCATATTGGAAAAATCAATTTCATCAGCCGGCGAATCGTGCAAAGGATTAAATCCCGAATCGGCAGATGTGGCTCCGGTTGCAGGTTGAGACAAAAATGAATGAATGTTATTCATCCGTTGGGTGTTATCATGCGTGTGCGAGAGTCCGTCTGATGATTGGGTTCCGCTGAGTGGTGCTTGTTGCGTCGGCGGTTGTTGTGAAGGGGCGGGAGATTTTCCGAATTGGGTAAAAGTCGGTTCGCGCCGATGTGTTAAATCTTCTGAAATTTCTCTGATTTTATCAAATTCATCCATAGTTTGGCTCCTTAAAAAAGTTTAGGGTAGAGTAGCATAAAACAAAAGATTTTCGCAAGCGTTATTTTTAATATCAAAAAAAAATGCAAAAAACGAAAAAAAAGACTTGACGAGCAGAAATTTTTCGGGTAAAGTGACGAACATCATCTACTGATAAAGCGGATATGGCGGAATTGGTAGACGCAACAGACTTAAAATCTGTTGGGACTTTGCTCCCGTGCCGGTTCGACCCCGGCTTTCCGCACCATTTAAAGGACTTTCATTCTATGTGGAAGTCCTTTTTTGTTTAAGCAAACTTTTTTGTTTGAATTTTTTGTGCTTTGCTCAGATTTTTCTCTTGATTTTTGTCTCTTTTTACGTTAAAAAACACAAAGGAAGAGTAGAACTAATAAGGGGTAAATTATGGATTACAAAACGATGCTAAGAAATGCAATGCTTAATCTTTCATTCACTGAAGAATCAGTTGACTCGGTAGAACAACGGATAGAGGAGGGTATGACTGCAAATCAAATGCAGAAGTTGCTTTTTAAGTCAATGGAAAAAAGACGGCCCGATTTGGCAGTTTTGTTGATTCAAAAAGGGGCAGATATAAATGCACGAAATAATAATGACGAAACTCCTTTGCATGTTGCGGCCCGTAAAGGACAGCTAGAAGTTGTAAAGGCATTGATCCAAAAACAAGCTAATATGGATGCAAAAGACAAAGAAGGCAATACACCTTTTCATCTGGCTGTTTTACATGGAAAATTATCGGTGGCGATTTTTCTTCATGAAAATAGGGCAAACCTTGAGAAAACAAATGCAAGAGGTGAGACTATTATTCATACAGCGGTTCGTGAAAGTGATCTGGATATTGTCAAATATTTAATCAGCCACGGAGCCGATTTAAAAGCGAAGGATAAAAGAGGAAAAAATTTGATAATGAAGGCGACGGAAGCTTTTTATGTGAGTCCGGACGAAGTTTGTGGCGTTATTCGGTTACTTGCGAAAGAAGGAGTATCTTTATTTGAACGGGATAAGTTCGGTAACACGGCATTACATACTGCGATTATTTCTGCAGGAGAGCCTTTTGATAGCTTTAAATGGGTTGCCGTTGATTCTTGGCTTGTGCCGGAATTTACTTACGGAACGCCTGTAGCGTCTCAAGAGATTGTGAAAACATTGATTGAACTTGGTTGTGATGTCAATGCTCGGAACTATAGTGGGAACACGCCTCTTCATTTGGCCGCAAAGTTAAACGCATTTGATATAGCTCAAATTCTCTTAAATGCCAAAGCGGATTACAGAATTAAAAATAACGCCGGAAAAACTCCTTCGTCAATAATCCGCGGTTTGTATAGCCATAGGGAAGTTAGTGATGTGATTCAACAAGCTAAAAAAATTGACTTTAATAAAGGTCTTCAAAAACTTTTCTTTTGGCGGAATGCTCAACATACGAAAGCATAAGTGTTTTTTGCAACACAATTTTGAAATCGTATGGTGATAAAGCGGATATGGCGGAATTGGTAGACGCAACAGACTTAAAATCTGTTGGGACTTTGCTCCCGTGCCGGTTCGACCCCGGCTTTCCGCACCATTTAAAGGACTTTCATTCTTCGTGGAAGTCCTTTTTTGTTTAAGCAAACTTTTTTGTTTGAATTTTTTGTGCTTTGCTCAGATTTTTTTTGCTTATTTTTAGATTAATGAGATTATTTGCATCGCTGTCACCGGTGGATTTTTATTTTAAATTTATGTTTTTTTATATTTTTTGAATTTTTATTTTTTTTAAAAAAACCTTTTATTGATTGACTTTCGGCGCTTCCACAAATATAATGACGCCAGTAGGTTGCTTTTTATTAATATAAACAAAAGGATTTTGGATGACACCCGTAAAAGTTTCCGTATTAATGCCCATATATAATACAAATGAGAAATTCCTTCGTGAAGCAATTGAAAGCATTTTAGCGCAAACTTATCAAAATTTTGAATTGCTGATTTTAAATGATAGCCCCGATAATACTCATTTGGATGATGTTGTTTCTTCATACAATGATCCACGGATTATTTATGCAAAAAATGAAAAGAATATGGGTATCAGCAAATCGCGTAATAAATTGATGAAGATGGCAAAAGGGGAATATTTTGCCGTATTTGATCATGATGATGTTTCTTTGCCCCTGCGTTTTGAAAAACAGGTTGCTTATTTGGATTCACATCCCGAAGTGGGTGTTTGCGGTTCATTTTTCGGATTGTTAAATAAAAATAAAATCACAAAAAAGCCCGTTTCTTCGGATTTGATTGAAAATGCGCTTATGATGGGGTGCGCCGTTCATCATCCCTCATCAATGATAAGAGCCTCTGTTTTAAAAGAAAATCACATAGAATATGAAGAAGAATTTACACCTGCCGAAGATTATGCCTTATGGGCACGGCTCATCGGTAAAACAAAGTTTTATAATATTCCCGAGCCACTGATACTTTATCGTATGCACGATACGCAGACAAGTTGTATCCAAGAAGAGAAAATGAAACGCGCAACGGAAAAAATTCATGCTTTTGTTCGGCATGATAACCCGAATATCTGGAAAAAAGTTTGTGAAGAAGTGCCGTGTATTGTGCGTGTCAAGCTATTTAACATGATTCCCGTTGCAAAGTTTAAAACAACGGGCTACATGTATAAAGGCGTGTTAAAATATATTCCGTTTTTAACGATTAGAGTGAAGGAGTGCGTGGAATGAAGGGTATTATTTTAGCCGGTGGATTAGGTTCGCGCCTGAACCCGATGACAAAAACAATTTCTAAACAATTATTGCCGGTTTATGATAAACCGATGATTTATTATCCGCTTTCAACTTTAATGCTGTTTGGAATTAAAGATATCCTGATTATTTCCACACCGCAAAGCACGCCCGATATTGAAAAACTTTTCGGAAATGGCAAATCGTTGGGCCTCAATATTTCTTATGCCGTTCAACCTGAGCCGAACGGTATTGCGGAAGCGTTTATTATCGGAGCAGATTTTGTGGGTGATGAAGACGTTTGCTTGATTTTGGGTGATAATATCTTTTATATGGGTGAACAACTGCATTTCTTCCGTGATGAGGTGAAGAAAAATGAGGGTGAATGTGCCACAATATTTGCCTACCACGTATCTGATCCGAAGCGGTTCGGCGTGATTGAATTTGATAAAGATTTACATGCTGTTTCCATTGAAGAAAAACCTGAAAATCCAAAGTCGAATTATGTGTCCGTCGGGCTTTATTTCTTCCCGAAAGACGTGGTTGAAAAAGCAAAATCGTTAAAGCCTTCGGCAAGAGGCGAATTAGAAATAACAGATTTGAATAATCTCTATTTGAAAGAGGGACGGTTGAATGTTGTTCCGATGAAAAGGGGAAATGCCTGGCTTGATGCCGGCACACCGGATAGTTTGATGGATGCCGGTCAATTTGTGCAACTGATTGAAAAGCGCCAAGGATTAAAAATTGCCTGCATTGAGGAAATTGCTTATCGTCGCGGATTTATTGATGAAAAAAGGTTGCATGATTTGATTGCGGAATTAAACAGCAGTGATTATAAAACATATCTGCAAAAGGTGTATGAGGAACGCAATGAGCTTTAAATTTATTAAAACTGAAATAGAGGACGTGTATATTATTGAACCCAAAATTTTTGAGGATTCACGCGGTTATTTTTTTGAAAGCTATAACGAAGAGGAATTTAGAAAAAACAACATAACGGCTCGTTTTGTTCAAGATAATCAAAGCAAGTCTTCTTATGGTGTTATCAGAGGATTGCACTGTCAACTGGGAGAACATTCCCAAGCAAAACTCGTGCGTGTTTTAAAAGGGAAAGTTTTGGATGTGGCGGTTGATATTCGCAAGGGATCACCCACATTCGGTAAATATGTTGCCGTGGAATTATCGGATGAAAATCAACGCCAGTTATTTATTCCGCGCCATTTTTTACATGGATTTTCCGTTTTGAGCGAAGAAGCAGTTTTTGCTTATAAATGTGATAATTTGTATTGTAAAGAAAGCGAGTTCGGTATTCGGTATGATGATCCCGAAATCGGAGTAGACTGGAAGATTCCGGCAGATAAAATTATTATTTCCGAAAAGGATTGTTCGGCACATAAATTAAAGGATATTTACCATGAATAAGCATATATTGGTAACGGGTGGCAACGGTCAACTCGGCACGTCTTTAAGAGCGCGATTGAGTGATGCCGTCTTTACGGATGTGAATGAATTAGATATTACGGATGAATCGGCCGTTTTCAAATTCGTTCAAGATAAGCAGATTGATACGATTGTTAATTGCGCCGCATTTACGGCGGTGGACAAGGCAGAAGATTGCCTTGATTTGGCAACAAAAATCAATGTTGACGGTCCGCGTAATTTAGCCAAAACAGGGGCAAAAATTATTCATATATCAACAGATTATGTATTTGATGGGAAAGGATATAAGCCCTATACTCCATCTGATGAAGCCAAACCGGTTTCGGTTTATGGGCAAACGAAGTTGGCAGGAGAGCAAGCCGTAATGCAATATGCCGATAATTACGTAATTATTCGCACGGCGTGGCTCTATTCGCAATACGGTAATAATTTTATGAAAACAATGCAACGATTAGGTGCAGAGAAAGAAAGTATCAGTGTTGTGTCTGACCAGATCGGAACGCCGACTTTTGCCGGAGATTTGGCGGATGCAATTTGCAAAATTTTACCCCAAATGACGCCGAAAACGAGTGGCGTATATCATTTTACGAATGAAGGTGTTTGTTCATGGTATGATTTCGCGCACAAGATTATGGATCTTTCAAAATTGCCGTGTTTGGTGAAACCGATACCGTCTTCAGCGTATCCGACAAAGGCAAAACGCCCATATTACAGCGTGCTGGATAAATCAAAAATAAAAGAGGTGTTCGGTATTCAAATCGAGCATTGGGAAACAGGTTTAAAAAAATGTTTGGAAAAATAAAAAGATGAGGTTATAAATGAGGGAAAAAGCAATTCTCATAACAGGTGGTGCAGGTTTTATCGGTTCAAATTTTGTGCCTTATTTTTGTGAAAAATATCCAATGTATCACATTCTTAATTTAGATAAATTGACGTATGCCGGTGATTTAGGTAATGTTAAAGAATGTGAAGGAATGAAAAATTATCAATTCATTCAGGGTGATATTTGTGATAGGGAATTGGTTGAGAAGCTGTTCTCTCAATATGATATTCGGGGCGTCATTCATTTTGCGGCAGAAAGTCACGTTGATAATTCCATCAAAAATCCGATGGCTTTTATTCAAACAAATATTGAGGGGACTTTTAATATAATTGATACGGCCTTTCATCATTGGATGGATGGGCCTTTTCAAGTGAAAAAAGGATATGAATCTTGCCGTTTTCACCATATTTCAACAGACGAAGTTTATGGGACATTGGGTAAAGAGGGTTATTTTTCGGAAACAACACCGTATGCTCCGAATAGCCCGTATTCAGCGAGTAAAGCAAGTTCGGATTTTATTGTGAGAGCGTATCACCATACATTCGGCATGAATACAACAACCTCAAATTGTTCTAACAATTACGGTCCGAAACAGCATCATGAAAAGTTAATTCCGCATATGATTTTTCAAGCGCTTTCCGAGCAACCGTTAACGGTATACGGTAATGGGCAAAATATTAGAGATTGGTTGTATGTGTTGGATCATTGTAAGGCAATTGATTTGATTTTTCATAACGGAAAATCCGGTGAGACTTATAATATCGGGGGTCATAATGAACGCGATAATTTAACAATTGTTCGCAAAATATGTGCCATTTTAGATGAAAAACGGCCGCGTCAAAACGGAAAGAAATATGAGGAACTTATTACTTTTGTTCAGGATCGGGCAGGGCATGATTTTCGGTATGCCATTGATGCAAGCAAAATTCAATCAGAACTCGGCTGGCAAGCAGATGAAACATTTGAAACGGGAATTGTCAAAACGGTTGAGTGGTATTTGAGCGAAGGAGTATACAAGTGAAAATTTACCAAAAGATTAATAAAAGAAAATCTACCGGCGTTGTCAAAAAATATAAATTGCTGGGCATTACTTGCTTTTCAAAAGGAAAGACAAGTGATTGTGTTAAGTATAGTTTATTTGGGATAAAGTTTAAAAAGAAGAGAAAACGTTTCATCGATTTGGCATGTATAACCACAGAATCTTCCAATCGTTGTGTAGAAAAGAAAATTCCTGATTTAATTAACTTCCCAAAATTTGAGGAAGTTGATGTGAGCATTATTATCCCTGTTTACGATAATTATGAATACACCATGTTATGCTTGCAGAGCATTTTAGAAAATACGCAAGGAATTTCGTATGAAGTGATTATCGGTGATGATAATTCTAATGATGAAACAAAAAATATCAAACAACACGTAAAGAATGTGACCGTTGTTCGCAATCAAGAAAATTTAAGATTTCTCAAAAATTGCAACCATGCTGCCCAAAAAGCAAGGGGAAAGTATATTTTATTTCTAAACAATGATACGCAGGTTCAAAAAGACTGGCTTAAATATCTATATGAAACAATTGAGGCTGATAATACAATAGGGTTAGTCGGTTCAAAATTGGTATATCCGGACGGAACGTTGCAAGAGGCCGGCGGTATTATTTATCGGGATGCTACGGGATGTAATTACGGAAGAAATCAAAATCCGAATGAGTTAAAATTTAATTATGTAAAAGAAGTTGATTATATATCAGGTGCGGCAGTTATGCTCAAACGAACCCTATGGGAAGAATTGGGTGGTTTTGATGAAACGTTTGTACCGGCTTATTATGAAGATACGGATTTAGCTTTTCGGGTCAGATATGAAAAGCATTTGAAAGTTGTTTACGTTCCGCGTTCTGTTGTGATCCATTTTGAAGGAAAATCAAACGGAACTGACTGTTCTTCGGGACAAAAAAGATACCAAGTTATCAATCGCCGTAAATTTTTTGAGAAGTGGAAGAAAGAATTGTTTGCACACCATGCAACGCCGACAGTGAATAATTTTTTAGCGCGTGATCATGCCGTCAATAGAAAAAGTATATTAGTTATTGACTGGAAGATACTCTCTTTTACAAAAGATACAGGATCACGCACAACGTATCAATACATGAAGTTTTTTCAAAAAATGGGGCTAAACGTTAAGTATTTCCCGCATGATTGGTATATAGAAGATGATTATTTACAGCGGCATTTAAATGATGGTATTGAAGTTATTTCAGAGCGTTTTGAAGAATATATTAAATTGTATGGCTCTCAATTTGATTATGTTTATTTAAACAGACCAAATCTTGCCCCATACTATATTGATTTATTAAGAACATATACGAAAGCGAAAATTATTTATCAATGCCATGATTTGCATTATTTACGGCAGTATCGCACGAGATTGTTAACAAATAAAGAAGAAGCGGAAACATGTTTGATAACCGAAAAACAAGAGGAATTTGAAGTTTTTAGAAAAATGGATTTAGTGTGTTCTTTCTCTTTTGATGAAATTAATGAAATTCAAAAAGAAGATATCTATGTGAATGCAAAGCAAATTCCGCTTTATATTTTAGATTCTGAAAAGATGAAAGATTTTGATTATCAGGCCGAAAAACGGTGCAATATTATGTTCGTTGCCGGTTTCCAACATACGCCGAATATTGATGCAGCCGTTTGGTTTGTTAATGAAATTTTCCCGAAGATTAAGAAAAAGAATAAAGGGATAAAATTATATTTGGTCGGTTCTAATCCGTCACAAGAGGTTTTAAATTTAAAATCGGATGATGTGATTGTAACAGGCTTTGTTACGGATGAAGAACTGGATGAATTATACACACAAATGCGTTTGGTTGTTGTTCCGTTAAGAACGGGAGCCGGTGTGAAAGGTAAAATTATTGAGGCTGTTTATCATAAAGTCCCCGTGATAACAACTTCTATCGGTATAGAGGGAATTAACAATACGGAACAACTTATTTCCGTTCAAGATACAGCTCCCGATTTTGCTGATGCAACTCATCAATTATATAATGATATGGATTCTTTAAATACTATTTCAAAAAAATCACAAGAATTTATTGATAAGTATTTTTCGGAAAATGCCGTGAAGGAGTCTTTATCCGGATATATAGATTTTTAGGTTGCCGTATAAGGGAGAAGAAAATGAAAACATATTACATTGTCAGCGGTGGTTTTGATCCAATCCATGAGGGGCATATTGAAATGATTAAACAGTCGGCTCAAAATTCTGACGGAGTTATTGTTTTAGCCAATTCCGATGAATGGTTGTGTCGCAAAAAAGGAAAGAACTTTTATACCCTTAAAACAAGAAAAATTATTTTGGAAAACTTAAAAGGTGTTATTGATGTTTTAGAATTTGACGACTCTGATAATTCGGCATCTGACGGTATCAGAAAAGTACGTCAAAAATATCCCGATGCGCATTTGGTATTTGCCAACGGTGGAGATAGAGGGAAAGATAATATTCCTGAAGTTCCCGTTTGCAATGAGTGTCACATAGATTTAGCATTTGGTATCGGCGGAGAAAATAAGGCTAACTCTTCTTCATGGATATTAGAGAAGTGGAAAGAATAACAGTATTGAGAGAAATTACTCCACACTAGTGTTTCTTCTATGATTTCTCAATAGGTTTTATGCTTACTAAGTAGCGCGGTGATTTCTTCTCCGTTAACGAGGTTTGCTTCAATTTCTTTTCAGCCATATTTTAATATCGCTTTTTTGTTTTTTCATCTGCTTTTTCTAAATATAATATCAATTCTGATGATCAATATTCTTTTTCCTATAAAAATAACAATTTTTTTCGAAATTCAAATTATTTTTATTTGTGTTTATTTGCAATACATGATACTTTCATCAATAATAAAGTTTTAAGGAGAAAAATCTATGGTTATTATCCGCAAAGCAGAGCCAAAAGATGCAAAAGAGATTAAACAAGTTCATGTATCGGCTTATCAAAAAAACTATCGTGGATTTTTGCCCGATGATTTTTTGGATAATCTGAAACTTGATGACGAGGTTATTGAGCGAACACAAAATCATATCAAAACAAATGAATACCTTGTTGCGGAATGCGAGGGGAAAGTTGTTGGGTTTGCGAAGTTATGTGTCCCTGCCGAAAAAGAGATAGAAATTCAAGCCCTTTATATTCATCCGAATTATCAAAAAAGAGGAATAGGCACTTTGTTGGTAAATAGAGTGTGGCAGGAGAAAAAAGAGCAGGGCTTTCGTAAATTGATTATTTGGACAATAAAAAACGGCCCCTCTATCGGTTTCTATTTAAAGCAAGGGTTCAAAGAAACAAATACGCCCGAAAAAATATGGAAATTTGATAGACATATTATGCAATTTGCGAAAGAAATATAATGCTTTTTGTGTGCGTTAGCTTTCCAATCAATGGTTGAGAAAAAGTTCCGATGTTTTTTATCGGCAGAAGAAAGATAATTTGCAACAGATACAAGAGCTATGATTATTTTTAATGCGCTTCTTTCCAGTTAGAACCGCAACGAACGTCGGCAATTAATGGAACAGAGAGTTGAACAACCGTTTCCATTTTTTCTTTCACTAATTGCATTACGTGTTCTACATCGCTCTCTTTAACTTCAAATACGAGTTCATCATGCACTTGCAGTAGGAGAGTTGCCTCTAAATTCTCTTCTGTTAGTGCGGTATCAATCGCTTTCATTGCCAGCTTAATAATATCGGCTCCACCGCCTTGTATCGGCGCGTTGATGGCAGCGCGAATGGCAAAAGAACGCAGTTTGGGTTGATTGATTTCGGGAATATAACAAATGCGTCCGAAAGGTGTTTTAACATACCCGTTTTCTTTTACAAATGCTTCAACTTGATTCATATACGTCTTAATTTCGGGATAATGTTCAAAATACGCATTGATATAAGCTCCAGCATCAGCGCGCGAAATTCCTAATTGATTGGATAATCCGAATGCCGAAATGCCGTAAATAATACCAAAGTTAATGGCTTTTGCACGGCGACGGGTATCCGCATCAATTTGCGCCAACGGAATTTTGAAAATTTGTGAGGCTGTTCGGGCATGGATATCTTCATTATGAATAAAGGAATTTTTGAGTTCCGTTACGTTAGCAACATCAGCCATTAACCTGAGTTCAATCTGCGAATAATCGGCACAGACGAGTTTATATCCGGGGCGAGCAATAAATGCTTTGCGAATTTCTTTTCCCTCTTTCGTGCGAACGGGAATGTTTTGTAAATTCGGGTCAGCAGAGGAAAGTCGCCCCGTATTCGTGACGGTTTGTAAAAAAGTTGTATGAACGCGATTATTTTTATCCGCCAATTTTAACAAGGCTTCTACATACGTTGATTTTAATTTTCCGAATTGACGATACTTTAAAATCAAACGTGCAATTTCAACACCGTCTTTCGCTAATTTTTCAAGCACTTTAACATCGGTTGAAAGATTCCCTTTGGCACTTTTTCGTCCCTCTTGCAAACCCATTTTATCAAACAAAATCATGGCAATTTGAGCAGGCGAGTTGACGTTAAATTCTTCTCCTGCCAATTCGTAAATTTGATTTAGTGTTTGGTCAATTTCTTGTGTGAACTGGAAACTTAAACGATTTAAATGCAATTTATCAATTAAAATACCGGCTGTTTCCATTTGAAATAAAACGGGTAAAAGCGGGCGTTCTATATTAGTATATACCGTTTCAGATTTACATTGCTTTAATTGGCGATAAAATAAATCGTAAAGATGATAAACTGCATTGATTTCGGAAATAACGGCTTGTTGATAAGCCGTTTGTTCTTCCAACGAAAGAATAACCGGCTCTTTTTTGCCTTTGCCTTTTATCGGCTGAGGTATTTCAAGATCCAATTCTCGTGTTGCCATATCGGCTAACTTTGAGGAATTGCGCGTGCCGTTTAAAACATAGTTTTGAAGCAAAATATCATCAAAATGAGTTGGTATCACAACTTGATGAAGTGTTTGATGCAATAAATGGAGCGTTTCTTTCAAACGGTAAGTGATTATGTGTATGGCGGGATGAGAAATCCATTGCGCTAATTGTTTGAAAGCAGATTCTTGTGTTATCCCGCTAGTTTGTTGTGATTGAAAGGAAAATAAATCTGCGCCGTCTTCCGATGTGTTTTCCGTTAATGGCACATAAAATATATTTTTCCCTAAAAAAAACGTTAAAACAAATTGATTTGTTGCGCCGGAGGGGAGAGTATGCACTAAAAATGCAAATTCATTTGCCTGATTCAACTGCGCGCAACAATTTGCCCATTCCTGTTGCGTTTGAATAAAGATAACGTTATTTGTCGGTATCTCAGAAACGGCAGTGGTTACTTCTTTGTCCGATTTAATTTTGGAAGCCGTTGAGGTAAATAAAGGCAATTCACCGCAAGCATTTACTGCTTCGGTAAGCGGGGTATGCGTGTCGGTATGCGAAGTATGACCCTTTTGCAAAATATCGCTTGAAAAATCTTGGAGATTTTCTTTTATTTTGTTAGAATAATCAAGTGATTGTTCCGTTATGAGTTCCGTTGTATCGTGAGCTGATTCACTGTTTCCCGGAGTTTCTTTTAAAGGTGAAGCAGATAGAAAATCAGCTTGTTTTTGAATCCATCCGTTCATTTTTTTGATGAGACTTTTAAAATTATTTTCGGTTAAAAATTTTTGAAGAAGCTCCTGATTCGGTAATTTTGCAACGAATGATTCTATCGGTGTTTGAACGGGAACGTTATCATCTAATGCCACGAGTTTTTTTGAGATAAAAACTTGCTCTTTATCTCTTAACAGTGTTTCTTTTCGCTTGTTGCTCTTAATTTCATCTATATGCTCATAAAGATTTTCAATTGAGCCGAATGAGCGAATCAATTCTGAGGCAGTTTTGGGGCCGATTCCGTTGGCTCCGGGAACGTTATCGGTGCTATCCCCCATCAACGCCTGCACATCAACTACTTTTTCGGGCAAAACGCCGAATTTTGCTTCTACATCTGCAAGCGTGATTTCTTTATGCTTCATCGGATCATAGAGTGAAACTTGTTCCCGCATTAACTGCATTAAATCTTTATCGGCCGAAATCACTTGCACATGCCACCCTTTTTCGGTGGCGCGTTTGGCGTATGTTGCAATTAAATCATCGGCCTCATACCCCTCCATTTCAATTTGAGGAACGTTTAATACACGGCAAACATCGCGGATAAGCGGAAATTGCGGGATTAATTCTTCGGGAACTTCACGACGCGTTGCCTTATAAGCGGGATAAATTTCATTTCTGAAATTTTTACGTTTTGCATCAAAAACAACCACAATATGCGCGCAACGTTTCTCTCCGATGAGTTGCATTAACATATTCATAAATCCGTAAACGGCATTAACAGGAATCCCGTCCGGTCTTGTCATCATCGGCAATGCGTAAAATGCGCGGAAAATATAACCCGAGCCGTCAATCAAGCAAACGGTGTTAGGATTTTCCGCTACCATGACTATTTCTCTTTCTTCGTTGAGGCTTTTTTACCGCTGACGGAGGCCTTTTTTTGTTCTCCTTCTGCTTTTTGCTCTCCCTTTGCCTCTATGACGGATTCATCTTCCGCAATTGCTTTGGGGAGAGCGTTTAATGCTTCGCGTTCTTTTTTATTTTTGGCATTTTGCAATGTTAATTCTTTTAATGACGTATAAGCAATTTTGCAATGTTCGGGGCAATACGGCTTGCCTGTTTGACATTCCTTTCCGCAAAAATGAAAATTCTCGTCCTTTACCTCTCCAATGGGCCAACGGCAAGAGTTCATCTTTAAATCCAACAACGTCATAATCCCATGTGTTTTTTCGGATAATTGGACTTTGTTTGTTTTTTTTGCAGGCGCTTCATTCACTTTCTTAATCGGAGAAGGGCGACTATCCAACCCTAACCGATGAACCTTTCCGACCACGGCATTTTTACTCATTCCGAGTTCTTTACCGATTTCAACCGTGCTTTTTCCTTTTTGCCATAATTTTTTTAATTGCTTGATTTTTTCCGGTGTCCACGACATTTTCTTTTTCTCCGTTTTATCTCAATCTCATTCTTACTTCCGAACAGAAACTCTGATTTCCGAGTGAAAACAGTATATAACTTTTTTTTGCGTTAGTCAATATAAATAGGCAGGCCGATTCGCGTAAATTTCCCTTGTTCAAACGATTTTTTTAACTCATCGGCGTAAGGTGCAATAAACAACGCATCGCCCGGTTTTGCATCGTGCATTTTTAAATACATTTGCGTGGAGGTGAGGGGCTTTGTTTCGTCAATCGGATAATATTTGAGGCGCATTTCGCTGAAAGCCATTGCCTGTGGTAAAGGCATTCTGTTGACACGAACGGCGCGTAACATCACATCGGCTTTTTTTGCAAAATCATTTTCATCTTGCCAGCCTTGCTGTTTTAAAAAGGTGCGCAAATCTTCGGATAATCCCAGTTTTTTAACGTTTTTGACCCATTCTTCAAATGGCGCGGCAACGCTTTCTTTAACACGTGTGCCGAGTGAATCCCGTAATGCAGACGGAATTGAAAGCGCTTTTGGGTACTTATCCACAAAGTCATTTAACTTCAAAAGCGTATTTTCAAGTTGCATCACATCATTTTGGGATAAAATGGTTTGATTATAGTTTTCTTTAATCTCATCGCTCGGCTGATAGACTTCATACAGAGAGCGAACGGCATAATTTGCAATCTCGGTAGCGCTTTTGGCTTTTGTTTCGGGCACATTTGGGTTGAGAAGGGTTTGTGTAACGGTTTGTTCGCTCGGCGTTGTGCCGTTCCAATAATCCGGATCCAGAAAATAATAAAATACGGCGGGCAAATCGTCTAAATACTTTTCGGCAAATGACTGCATCTGTGGCGCAATAACCGTCGGTTTTTTCCCTTTCCACACAATTATCTGCGGGTGAGATTTTATTTTGTGCGATAAAAACGGTTGCTCGTGCAAATAGGGAAAAACATACTGCCGTTTTTCATACGGAAGTGCCAGTAGATTAGCCAGTAATGTATCATCCGCAAGCAATTCTTTGTTTTGCTCTATATAATCAGCTACTTCTTTTTGAATTTCTTCTGCGCTCGGTGCTGTGACGGAGAGATTTGATTGCGTGGAATTTTGCAAGATTTCTTCTCCGCCTCGTGCCGATTCACTTAAAGGAATCTCTTTGCGAGCCAAAGCAGTTGCCGTATCGGCAACTGCTTTGTCAGCATTTGCAAAAGTAAAAATAAAACAAAGTAGAAAAAAAGTATTCGTGTATTTATTCATTTGTTATTTGAACCCGATATGTTAATACGCTTTCGCCGTTTGCCGGAACGGGAATAACCCACTTGACGCGTGTTCCCGTTTCTTTGGTATACGGATAATTTTCCTCACTGATTTTCCAATTACCGCGGAAGTTTTCATATACTGTGACTTCTTTCGGTGTCTCGGCCCCGTTTTTAAAAACAACTTCGTATGCCGAAATTGTGGTTGTCTTCCCGAGTTTTTGGTAATCCGTGCGTTTTGCGTTGGCGAAAACATCAAAAGCCTCCCCCATTTGCAAACGAATGGTTGCTAAATTCGGAGTGTGTTGAATTTGATTCTCGCCAAGGAAAATGGTTTTATCAGCTTGATCGTCTTTATATAAACGAATGGTTCCTTTCGGAAGCGCAATGCCCAGCCCGTTGCTCTTCAAATTTTTGAATTGATAAGAAACAATCGGCTTAATGTTTTCATAGGGAGAATTATAAGGTTTAAGGCGATTGTCAAACACATATTCCTTTTTGACTTTCACATTGGAGGCGCTCAATAACGAAACTTGTTTTGTTTGCTGTGACTGAACGGATGTTGTAAACGGCAATGTGTAGACATAAAAATCAGAAACTTCTTCAACGGTCGGCATTGCTGAATCATACGCTGCCATGGCAACCATATTTACATTTTCTCGCGCCGCTTTCATTAAGCGAGGCATAACGTTTTGCACAACTTTTACATCACCTGCCACAAGTTGCATGTTTGCATTTTTAAAATCTGTGCCCGATTGGTTTGAGAGCGTGATAAATCCGTTTAAATTCAAAGCATCTTCTTGCTCGTTAAATTCGGCAACATAGTTTGCCTGCCAAGATAATCCACGCGTTAAATAGGTTAATCCCAACGATTGTTCGCCGGAATTTTGTGCAGTTAAATCAATCGTTAAAGAGGGCTTTGAAATAAGACCTGTCGGCATTTCTTTTAACAGGATTTCTCCGTTGAAATCCGTGTAAATTTCACCGTTAACGGAAACAATCGGTTGCCCGTTATAAGCAATCAACTTGGCATCTTGCCGTTCTTTTTCGCCCGTTTTCGGATTTATAGTTTGCAAAATAACATCTTCACCGACGGCTTTTTGCAAAAGCGAATCATTCGTAATCAAGTCATAATTAAAATTTTGTTCCGTAACGGCAATATTCGTTCCGTTTAACAAAGCGCTTTCGGGAATGATTTGCGCCGATATATTTTCATACGCAATCCGATTGTGCCCGCGTGTTAATTCTGCCGAGCGTGTATCTTTAATCAATGCTATGTTTGCATTATAAATGGCAACGTTTAACTCCGTTTGATGATCGGTTGTAATTGTGTTCGTTTGCGCATTTGCGATATGAATACCTCCGCATGCCAACAAAATAGCCGTTGCACAACAAAACTGTTTGAATTGCATTCTCATTTTTATTTTCCCCCTCCCGTTGATTGATTTAAAAATGGTAATTCTTTAACCTCGGGACAGCTTTTTTCGGCCAATTTCAGCCAACTATCATCTTGACCAAGCGCCAAAAAACGCGGATAATGTTGCAAAAACAGATTCATTGCCGATTGCTCGTTTAATCCGTAAAAGGTTTTTTCTTGCAATAGATTCCGACAGTATTGACCCGTTTCATTTAACAACGCCGTTCTCCCCCGATATTGAAAAAAGAAAAACGTCAGTATCCCCGACACACCCAAAATAACACCGTATTGCGGTAAAGTCAAATAAATCTTTTGCCCGTAAGATAAATAAATCATCCCGCCAATCATCAACAAAACCGTCAACCAGTATTTACCCGATAGTTTAAAATACATGATACCGTTATATATTTGTTTGATGCCGTATTTCCATTTTTTTGTTCGGTAAAGGCGGTAGCATTTTGATTTATTCTTTAAAAAGAGATTATATTTCGTTAAATAGCGTTCTGTTAATTTGCCGTATTTTAAATAACAAAGCGTATTTGGACTGTAAGACTGCACGACTTTCATAATTGCTTTTTCATTTTTTTTGCGTTTCAAAATGAATGCCGAGAGGCATAAGTAAATAAATACGGCACAAATTGTTAATATAGCAATAAACCATCCGATATGCCGTGTTAAAAATTGCTCAAACTGATTGTGATTTAAAAATTCATTATCAAACGTTTCATAAATTTTAACCGATGCAAAAGCGGGCAGGGGATTATTCATGGTAAAAAGCGTATTGCCGTTTGAATCCGTTTGTTCCGTAAAGGAATTTTGAACGCTCATTTCGTTTTTGCCGAAAAAGATGTTTTTTTGAAAAACACGTGTTTCGGAAGGAAATGAAACGAGTACATGAAATCGGTTAATCGGCAAAGGCCAATCATATCCCGTTACGGGATAATCCAATACGCCTTGCCCTTTTTGATTCACAAAAATGCCCGATTTAATGATGTATTTTAGATAAAATGATTGGACGCCTGCCGATAAATAATTCGGATAAGAAAGCCGAATTTCTCGAGGATTGATTTGCACGTCAAGCAAAAACGGCTTGCCGTTATTTTCGGCCCGAAGAAGCTCAAATGAATTTTGAGAAAATGATTGATTTTCATTTGCGGGTATTGTGCGCGCAAACAAACTGCCTTTCGGATTGATTGTTTGGATAAATTCTTCAACGGATAATGTTTGATTATCAATTACTTGAATAATGGAAATAAAGTCAGTTGTATGCGGAACGTTGAGTGCACTTGCGGTAGCCCCCGTCGGTGTTCGGTAGGTAATTTCGGCAACGGATGGTATCGGCTTCGGCGCAGGTGTGGCAATGACGGTACTTTGTATGAGATTTGTTTTCGTAATTTGCGTTGTGCCGAAAAGACGCTTTTTCTCTTCATCCATCCAACCTGATTTTTGTTCTTCGGGTTGTGAGCCGACCGTCCGCTCAATCTTAACGAAAGGAATACCTTTGTAGATGCCGAATGCCGGTTGATTGCGTTTGGATATATCCAGTAAATTTTCAGTGTTTTTAAGCGATTCGGCAACATTCCCGCCACGCATGGATGTTTGCGCAATGCCCAAGTTGCTTACAGTCAGCAAAATGAACATCGTCAGCGTTGGCAATAAAAAAGGTAAAAGCCGAATTTTCATTTATTTCTCCTTAACCGTTTGAGTGAGACGAAATCTTTTTCAATTCAAAGGAAGTTGTTGATTGTTTCAAGGTGTCGGTCAATACAACCATCAGCTTATTCCTCTTTTTTCTGTTGGGCTTTCTTTGGAGCGACAGATTTCTTGCCTGCTTTTGAAGAGGTGTTCCCTGTTTTCTTTTCTTCTTCATTCAAAGGCATTTTTTCATCTGACAGACACACCTCATACAACGGACACCGAGCGCAAAGCGGTTTACGAGCCATGCAAACATACCGCCCGTGTAAAACAAGTGCCAAGGCAACATCTTTTTTATATTCCTCTGGCACAAGGTTATTCAGTTTGGCTTCAACTTCCGCCGGTGTTTTTCCCGTGCAGATTTTCAGACGGTGGCACAAGCGAAACACATGTGTATCCACGCCGATGGAGGGAGCATGGTAGGCAACGTTTAAAAAAACATTGGCTGTTTTCCGCCCGATACCCGGCAACGTAATCAACGTATCAAAATCAGACGGTACAACGCCGTTATATTTTTCTAAGATAACATGAGCCAGTTGAATGATTGATTTTGTTTTATTATTAAAATAATTAATTGATTTGATATACGAACGCACTTTGTCTTCGCCGAGCGCTAATATCTTTTCGGGTGTATCGGCAATCGGGAATAAAACGCTTGTGACTTTATTTACATTTTTATCCGTGCTTTGGGCGGATAAGATAATCGCAACCAGTAAAGAATAATGATTCGTCCAAATCAACTCGCAACGCGGATCCGGATACGCTTTTGATAGTGCCGAAAAAAAAGAATTTCGTTGTTCTTTTGTCATCAATCCCATGTTTTTTCTCCGTTATAAAAATTTTATTCCGATAATATGTTAACTATTTTCCTCGTGTTATTTTTCTCGTATTAAAATATAATGAGCCATCGCCGAAAGCAAATTATTTTCGCCAAAAACGGAAACGCTTTTAACGGCTTCTTCTTCTAATTGACGGGCTGTTTCGCGAGCCTTGTTCAGTCCGAATAATGAAATAAACGTTGTCTTTTTGGCTTTTCTATCTTTCCCGAGCGTTTTTCCGACAAGGGCTTCTTGCCCTGTTTCATCTAAAATATCGTCCGTCATTTGAAACAATAAGCCAATGCAACCCGCATATCGGCGCAGTGCCGTTTCTTTTTCCGAATCGCATGAAGCCAATACACAAGGCGCCATGCAGGAAAATTCAAGTAATGCCCCAGTTTTCAGCTGTTGCATTTGTTTGAGTTCCGATAGGTTTAAGGATTGCTTTTCACCGATTAAATCAATCATCTGCCCGCCAATCATGCCTTGTGTGCCGGCATAGTGGGACAAAAGCGAAATTAAACGGCATTTTTTGCCCTCATCAATCTGCCAATCTGGCGCGGACAAAATCTCAAACGCTTTTGTCAGTAAAGCATCTCCCGCCAAAATGGCTGTCGCTTCATCAAATTGTATGTGATTGGATGGTTTCCCGCGACGAAGCGAATCGTTATCCATCGCCGGTAAATCATCGTGAATAAGTGAATAGGTGTGAATCATCTCAAGCGATACGGCAATCGGCCATAAATCTTCTTCTTTGACACCGAGTAATCGTCCGGTAGTCAGAATTAAAAAGGGGCGAAGTGCTTTTCCTCCACCGATAGCGGAATAGCGCATGGCTTCAATTACCCGAGCCGTCAAATCATTCGGAAGCGGTAAGGCCTGATTTAACCGAATGTCTAATTGTGCGCGAATGGTTGCCAGTTCTGTTTTTAAATCCGTCATTCCGTTTCTCTTTCGTTCAAAAAGATTCATTCGTTGCGTGTTGCTTTTGTTACACAAAAATATTATTAGCGTATTTGCTCATCAAAACTTTCAATCCCGACAGGTTTATCATTTTCAATCGTCAGCAAGTCAATTTTCGATTTGGCGTTTTGCAACTTTTCGGTGCAGATATTTTTTAATTTAACGCCCCGTTCATACGCTTGAACGGCTTCTTCTAATTTTACTTGCCCGTTTTCCAACCGACGCACAACGGCTTCCAATTCGTTCATTGCCTCTTCAAAAGAGAGTTCTTCAATGGGTTTTTCGCTCATGTTATCTTCCTTTCAGATACTTGCGTTATTTACTTTTGTCGGACGATTAGATTTATCATCCGTTTTAGCTTGGTTAGTCTTTGTCTGTCGATGGAGCGCGTTGTTCTTGATGCGAACATTTCTTGTGTCCTTTTTTATGATGCCCGCAACAGCATTCGTTCGCCTGTTCCTCGTGTTCGCTATGATGTCCGCAACAGCATTCGTGCGCCTGTTCCTCGTGTTCGCCATGATGTCTGCAACAGCATTCATGCGTGTGTTCCTCGTGTTCGCCATGATGTTTGCAACAACAGGTTGTGGCATTGTTTTTTTCTTTCTCACGGGATTGATGCCGTTTGAATGCTTCACGCGAAGCATGCGATTCTTTAATCTCTTTTTCTCGCAAAGCAATTTTATTGATAACATCCCAAACGCTTTCGCGTGTTTCAAACAGTGTTTGCACGGTTTCAATATCCGTTTCAACTTTTTCGGCTTCATCCAATAAAGCCATCAAATCATCTTGCAACTGAAAAGCTTCTGCCGATACAAGACGGATTTCTTCCAACAAAATTTTTGGGTTTTCCGCTGTTTCTGCCAGATGTGATAATCGATTGAGTTTTTGATCTATATTCTGCTCCATTTTCTTTCTCCTTATATTTATATTCGAAACTGTAAACAATCTTGCACTTAAATACAAGTTTTTTATTTCGAAACCATGAAAAAAAATTGACTTTTCATTTTTGCCCGACTAAAATACCTCTATCAAAATAAAAAAATGAACAATCCATATATTTCATCGTTTCCAGCGAATGAAGGAGTTTTTTATATGAAGATAAAATCAATTTTATTATTGAGTGTTTGTTTGATGGTAACATATCCAAGTCAGGCAGCGATTGATGTTTTTTCAGTATATCGGGCAAAAGCCCCGCAAAATTGTGTGGATAAAGATATTGGAAAAGGCAAAATCGGATTGCCCGAGTTAATAGAAATCGGTTTATGTAATAATCCGGCGTTAAATCGCGGTTATATGGAAGTAAAAGCCTCAGAGGCTTCTTTCGGGAAGTCTAAATCCGAATATCTGCCGGAAGTTTCCGTTTCGGGGAGTATAACCGATACTTTTTCAAAGCATGAAACGGAAGGCTCATCTAAATCAGACCCGTACAGCGGTAATATTGCTTTATCGTGGTTGTTGTATGATTTCGGCGGTCGGGGCGCCCGCGTGGAACGCGAAAGAGCATATTTGGATAAAACGCAATTTACTTATAACGCTTCATTGCATGATACGATTTTATCCATCCATACGGCTTACTTGGAATTATTAAGCAGTGAAGAGGTGTTAAAAAGTGCTAAAACGAGTGAGGAAAGTTATAAAAAATCTTATGAAGAATCATCACGTCGGTATGAACTCGGACTTGTTTCATTGAGCGATAAATTACAAGCCCGAACAAGTTATGAACAATCGCGCTTGGAAGTTGTAACGGCACAAAATACCGTTAAACAAAATCAAGGAAATTTGGCCGTGATTTTAAATTTATCGCCGGATACACCGTTTAAATTAAAACGCCCGCCGAAAGACAAAGATATTGCAAAGTTGGAAAGCGGTGATCGTTCCGTTCAGGAGTTAATGCAAATTGCGTTGGATTTAAGACCGGAATTAAAAAGTTCAGAAAGCGCCATGCGAGCGGCAAAAGAAAACATTGATGTTGCCAAGGCTTTGAATATGCCGAAAATTTCCGCAACAGGGCGGTTTGCATACGATGATGACTGGAAATACGATAATCCGTATCAATATGGCTCATCGGCCGGTTTAAGTCTTTCAATGCCGTTGTTTACGGGCTTTTCAAATACCTACAACATCGCACAGGCAAAATATCAATATAATCAATCCAAATTCTCGGTTGAAGAAACAAAAGAAAGCATTAAAAACGAAGTATGGAGTGCTTATCAAAACTATAAAACGGCCGTAACGGGATATGAAATCAGTAAACAGGTTTTAGCGAGCGCGGAAGAAGCGGAACGCGTGGCTTTTGCCATGTATCAAGTCGGTAAGGGAGATATTTTAACATTGTTGACGGCCAGTGCCAACCTTGCCTCCGCACGTAAAGAGGTTATTGTTTCTTTCTATGGTGTTTTGAAGAGTAAATCAACATTATATCGGGCAATCGGGAGATTTTAAAAATGAGCAAAATCAAAGCGATATTATCGGCTTGTTGGCGTAAAAAATGGCTAAGATACAGTATCTTGCTTACACTGCTTGCGATTTTATCGTGGGTTTTCTTCGGTATGGATAAGGGATTAACGGCTCAACAGTTCGTTATGACTCGCATTGAAAGAGGCGATATTATCGAAACTGTAACGGCATCCGGCAAAATTCAACCAATTAACACGGTCAGCGTTGGGACGCAAATTTCCGGCATTGTGGAAACCGTTTTGGCCGATTACAACGATGAAGTGAAAGAAGGGCAACTGTTAGCGCAGTTGGATACGGCATTGCTGACGGAAACGCAAAACGATGCGCAGGCTCGCTTGGATTTGGCAAATGCGCGCAAAAAAGTGGCACAGCTCAATTATAATCGGTATCAAAAACTATATAAAGATAAATTAATTGCGCTTGCTTCATTGGAAGAGGTAGAAATCAGCTTGGCGGAAGCCGATGCGGAAGTTTTAACGGCAACGGCCGATTTGAATAAAGCGGAAAGAAATTACGGATATGCGCAAATTACATCGCCCGTTTCGGGAACGGTGATTTCCAAAGAAGTGGAGCAGGGGCAAACGGTGGCTGCCAGTTTCAGCACACCGACATTATTTACGATTGCCGAAGATTTATCAAAAATGCAAATTGAGGCAAGTATTGCCGAAGCCGATATCGGCTCTATTGTAAAGGGTATGCCGGCAACATTTACGGTTGATGCGTATCCGAATGATACGTTTGACGGCATTGTTAAACAAGTGCGCTTATCGCCGACGGAAGAATCGAATGTGGTGATGTATACGGTTATCATTGAGGTTGATAACTCGCAACGTAAATTATTGCCGGGGATGACGGCTTTTGTGAATATTGTTGTTCATGAAGCAAAAGATGCTTTGCGGTTGCCTACCAGCGCTTTGCAATTTAAGCCGAATGCGTATTTGCGACAATTTATTGAAAAAAGAATGATTGATTTAAAACCAACGGAATCAATGGTCTATCAGTTCAAAGACGGCAAGCTGATTCCGATTATTTTTGAACGCGGTATATCGGATGCCTCTTTCATTCAAGTGAAGTCCGGCATGGAGGAGGGAGATGAAGTCGTAACAGAATTTTTGCAACAACCGAGGCGTAAATAATGGCTGAAATAAAACCTGTCATAGAGGTATGCGATTTATGTAAAACTTATTATATGGCGGGCGGATTAAGTCAGTCGGTTTTAAAACATATCTCGTTTACGATTTATCCCGGTGAATTTGTGGCAATTATGGGGCATTCCGGTTCGGGCAAATCCACACTGATGAATATTCTCGGCTGTTTGGATAGGCTTACAAGCGGTATCTATCAGCTTTCGGGTGAAAATGTATCCGATAAGGATGATGAAGCGTTGGCAATCGTGCGCGGGCAAAAAATCGGATTTGTGTTTCAAAACTTTAATTTAATGATGAAGCGTACGATTGCGGATAATGTATCGCTCCCGCTGATTTATCAGGGGGTTGGTGATGAAGAAAGGCGCAAAAGGGCTATTGAAATGTTAAAAAAGGTGGGCTTGGAAGGCTATGAAGATAGGCTCCCCAGCCAAATTTCGGGCGGTATGCAACAACGGGTAGCCATTGCAAGAGCGCTGATAAATAATCCCTCAATTATTTTTGCCGATGAACCGACGGGAAATTTGGATTCCAAAACATCTGATGAAATTATGATGTTGTTCACAAAATTAAATGAACACGGGATAACAATTGTTTTGGTAACGCATGAAGATGATGTTGCCGACTATGCGAAACGCATGATTAAAATTATGGATGGCGAGAAAGCGTATGATGGACTGCGTGCCGATTATAAGGAGAATCAAGGGGTATGATTATACAAATTCTGAAAGAAGCGTGGATCTCCATCAGTGCCTACAAGTTGCGCACTTTTTTAACAATGCTGGGTATTTTAATCGGTGTTGCGGCTGTTGTGATGATGGTATCGGCGGGACAAACGGTTCAAAATGAAATTACCAAAACATTTGATTCAATGGGCACGAATTTAATCCTTGTCGGCCCGGGAGAAACGGTCAGCGGAGGTGTCAGAGGCGGGCGCGGAAAGCCGACGGTTACGTTTGACGAAGTGGATGCGCTGAAGAAACTCAAAGATGTGGAGTCTGCCAGTTTTGTTGTTAATGCGGCAGCGCAGGCCGTTTACGGCTCCAATAATTACGGTGTGAGTATTTACGGCACAACGCCGAGTTATCTGAATGTCGGCAACTGGGAGATTGAGCAAGGTCAGATGTTTACCGAACACGATTATAAATCGGGAAAACCGTATATTGTTATCGGGCAAACGGTTGTGAATGAATTGTTTGGGCTTCAAAACCCGATTGGTAAAGTTATTCGGTTGAAAAGTCAACCGTTTACGGTTATCGGCGTGTTAAAAGAAAAAGGTGACGGGATGATGGGTGATGACCAAGATAACATTGTGTTGATGCCTGCTACCACATTGAGGCAGCGGATACAATCTTATTTCCGTCATAATTACGCCAGCATTGTATTTGTAAAAGCGGTCAGTGAAGATAAAATGGAGGCCGTTGCCAATCGAGTAGAGTATGAATTACGGGCAAGGCATCGTCTCAAAGACGGTGTTGCGAATGATTTTACCGTGCGATTGATGACGGAAATGGTTGAAAAGGTGCGCAGTATCGGCTTTATTTTATCGGCTTTATTGGCGGCGATTGCGTCTATTTCATTGATTGTCGGCAGTATCGGCATTATGAATATGATGCTTGTTTCCGTGACGGAAAGAACGCGTGAAATCGGCACGCGTAAAGCACTCGGTGCGCCGAATAAATGGATTATGTTTCAGTTTTTAGCCGAATCGATTCTTATTTCGTTTATGGGCAGTTTTGTCGGTATGGTTGTCGGTGTGATTTTTTCACAAATCGGCGGTGTTATCTTTGATAAAGATGTGCCGATTTCAATTTGGTCGGTGATTATTTCCGTAATGGTAGCTGTAATTGTTGGAGTCGCATCGGGATTGATGCCGGCATTAAAAGCAATGAAACTTGATCCGATTGAAGCGTTAAGGTATCAGTAAGTTGTTTTGTATGCAAAAATAATCCAACGGATAAGCCGATAGATTGATATGATAGAGAAAAAGTAAAAAGAAGTTGAATTCGGTTAAAAAAATAACTTGCAATTTCAGAAAAAAAATCGTATAAATAATACGCTCCGATTCGGGGCGTATTTCACATGCGAGGAGAGCGCATTTTAGAGGTGTTCCGAAAAATGTCGCTTCCGGTGTGGGTGATGAAGCCCATATCTTACCTTGCAGAGGATTAACCGGAAAAAAGAAAGGATTATAAAATGACACTTCCGAATATCAGTATTCGTCAATTAATGGAATGCGGTGTGCATTTCGGACATAACGCTCGTCGTTGGAACCCGAAAATGGCATCTTATATTTACGGCACGCGCGATGGAATTCATATTATGGATTTAACGCAAACACAGCCGTTGTTGGCTCGTGCATTGGAAGCCGTGCGTGAAGTTGCATCCAAAGGCGGAAAGATTTTGTTTGTCGGCACAAAGATTCAAGCGCAGGAACCGATTGCGGCTGCTGCACAACGGTGCGGACAATACTATGTAAATCACCGTTGGTTGGGCGGTATGCTCACAAACTGGAAAACCATTTCTTCCAGCATCAAACGCTTAAAAGAAATTGATGCAAAAACGGAGAAAGGCGAATTACAGGGATTGACGAAAAAAGAAAAACTGAACTTGGCTCGTGAACGCGAAAAATTGTTTGCATCATTGGGCGGTATTCAGGATATGAACGGACGTCCGGACTTGATTTTCGTCATTGATGTTCCGAAAGAAGATTTGGCAATTAAAGAAGCCCAAAAATTAGGGATTCCCGTTGTGGCCATTTGCGATTCAAACGCAAATCCGGACGGCATTGCTTATCCGATTCCGGGCAATGATGATGCGTTGCGCGCAATCAATTTATACTGCGACTTGGTGAGCAGTGCCGTTCTTGACGGTATGCAAGCCGAATTAAAAGCTGCCGGTGTAGATTTGGGCGCCATTGCCGAACCGATTGTTGAAGAAACAAAGGTTGAGGAAGCGCAAGCAGATTCTGAAGCAACAGCAGAATAAAGTCCACAAAGTGAACTTGGGGAGATGCTTGTGTTGCAAGTGTTTCCCCTCATTCTATTGATTATGATAAGGAGAAATAAAATGGCAGAAATTACAGCAAGTTTGGTAAAAGAACTGCGTGAAAAAACGGGTGCCGGTATGATGGAGTGCAAAAAAGCCCTTTCTGAAACAGCCGGTAATTTTGAAGAAGCAATTGACTTTTTACGGAAAAAAGGATTATCCGTTGCCGAGAAAAAAGCAGGACGTGTGGCTTCTCAAGGTTTAGTCGGTGTTGTTGTTAAAGGCAAAGAAGGGGCGATTGTTGAATTAAATTCAGAAACGGATTTTGTTGCCCGCAATGCGGAATTCCAAGGATTTTTAAGTGATGTTTTGAATGTGGCATTAGCGCAAAAAGGCGATATTGAAGCCATTAAAACAGCCGATATGGGTGGCAAAAGCGTTGCCGATACATTAACAGCTTTAATTGCCAAAATCGGTGAAAATATGACATTGCGTCGCGCCGGATACATTTCGGTCAGTAACGGGGTTGTTGTTCCGTATATGCACACGGCTATTGTTCCGAATCAAGGTAAAATCGGCGTTTTAGTTGCATTGGAAAGCACGGCCGACGAAAGCAAATTAAACGAATTCGGTAAAAAGATTGCCATGCATGTTGCTGCTGCTGCACCGCGTTTTGCAAAGACAGACGATGTAGATGCCGATACATTGGCGCACGAACGCGGCATTTATGAAGAGCAAGCAAAAGCCTCGGGCAAGCCGGCTAACATTATTGAAAAGATGGTAGAAGGACGTATTCGTAAATTCCATGAAGAAGTTGTTCTTTTGGAACAAGCGTTCATTATGGATCCGGATAAAAAGGTAAAAGAGATTTTGGCAGAGGCATCAAAAGAATTGGGCACACCGGTAGAATTAGCAGGATTTGTGCGTTTTGGATTAGGCGAAGGAATCGAAAAGAAAGAAGAAGACTTTGCTGCCGAAGTCAACAGCTGTTTAAAATAAGCTTTAAACGCGAAGAAGGAAAATCCGTCAGAATAAAATCTGACGGATTTTTTTGTGGGAATATAAAAGATAGATTAGTAATTTAATTTACAATATCCATTTTCATATATGCGTGTAGTGAGGCATTTTTGACACTCTTCTTCGGTGGATTTGTAAGCAGTTGAGATGTTGCACTCATAGCAATTATTATCCGAAGCAAGGAAAGTGCCTGTTAAACACGTTTTACGCACACAATACTGACCCTCTGCCACACGGTTAGAGCAGGCTTTGTTGCAATTTTCAGCGGTTGCTTGTTGTTGGGTTGTGGACGAACCGCCATCAACATTGCTGGGTTCATTGCAAGAATAGCAATTTCCCGAATTATCCCAAATAGGCTTATCTTCAACTTCACTTCCTTCTGAACCGCATGCAATACAACGTTTATCAACCGAATTATTTAAAAATCTATTCGGGCAGATTGATGAGCATGTAGTCGGATCTGAAAGTGTAATCGGATTGCCTTCATCACAACTATGGCAGGCGTTAGAGCTATCTCTTAATGGTTTGTCATTCGGGCAAGTCTTTAAGATACAATATCCATTCTTTTCTTCCCGATTAGGACAAAGTGTTGCACAAGAAGCACTCAAAAAGCGCGTTGAAATTGTATCGGGAATGTCGCAGGGAACACAGCTATTCAATCCGGAACGTAGCGGATTTTCTGCATCACATTTCACCACGCATCTTGCCAAACTGCCCTCGTATACGAGTTCTCTGTTTGAGCAAACTCTATCACATAGGTACTCGTCATATATGCCAGCTTGATTAATAATAGAAGTTTCATCACATGACCTGCATGTGCCATTATCATCACGAAATAATGGCTTATTTTCCACAGGTGTTCCCTCTACACCGCATAATGTACAATAATTCTTACCGTTCCAACCACCGCCTAAATAACGACCGTATTTTGCGCAAACATCACAGTATTCGGGATGATTTCCAACATCAACCCCGTTGATTTCATCACAAGCATAACAACTTCCGTTAGCTCCTTGCAGTGGTTTATTCTCTGTGGATGTTTCTGGGATTCCGCAAATGGAACAACATGTTCTGTTTGTATAACCGGTTGTCGTGAATTGATTTGAACAAACCGAAAGATATGTTGAAATTGTATCCGCATTAAGCTCATTGCAAGCATGACAGTTTCCTTCTTTATCAACAAGCGGTTTATTTTCATAAGCAGAATTTTTAAGTCCACACGGAAGCGTGCAATAATGAACACCTGAAACAGTTTCTAAATGACGTTCAGGGCATACATCGCAGTATTCCGGATAATTGCCGACATTTACCCCTGTAATCTCAGAACAACTGTAACATTCACCATTTTTATCTTTAAGAGGTTTATCGTTCGGACAAGTTTTAAGTATGCAATATCCGTTTTTTTCTTCTCTGTTTGGACAAAGTGTTGCGCATTCCTCTTTAAAGTATCGTGTTGAAACCGCATCTGGAGTGCCGCAGGGAACACAGCTATTCAATCCAGAACGTAAGGGATTTCCCGCATCACATCTTACCGAGCATCTTGCCCAACTTCCTTCATAAACAAGTTCTCTATCTGGACAAACTTTTTCGCACAAATAATTATCATAAACACCTGCTTGATAAACAACATTATTATATTCACAATCAATACATTGTCCCACGTCATCCCTAAATAACGGCTTTTCCTCTACTGGTGTTCCTTCTACGCCGCATAAAGAGCAATAATTCCGTCCATCATGACCCCCACCCAGATAACGTTTAGGGCAAGTGGCACAATTACCCGCATATTCCCCAACATCAACACCATTTATTTCATCGCAAGAATGACATTTCCCATCTTTATCCTGTAATGGTTTCTCTGGCGGACAACAGGTTCCCTCACGATTACAACATTGTCCGTCCGCCGTAATTGACGCGCAACAAAAATCGCCCATAATATAATCCTTATCGCAACACACCATCCAACGTGGGTCATCGTAATCTTTTTTGCATGTTTGTGTATCTAAGCAATATGATTCGCAAAGCCCTGTATCTGTATTGCATGTTCCGCAAATACAATGATTATCTTGTTTACATCGCATGATTTCATGTCTGTTGTCCTCATCAATCTCATCTTTTGAGGACATATCTTTATAAAATTCATAAGCGAGTTCTACTGTTTCCGCTTGCTCGCAAATATTAATGCTTGCCTCAAATTCTTCTACCCCAACAAAGATAGAGTAGGGCGCTTGCCATGGCATTCGCAACAGTTCTTTGCAAACATCCGTCGGCACTTCTTTTACAAATATCTCAAAATAGTCTATGTATTGTGGGCTCGTTCGTGCCGTAATCGGATAACCCATGCGTGTAATGGGTCCCATTTTCATTTCTATATCACCGTTATAATTATTTTCAATCATAGCTTCCATATCAAAAGAAATATCGCGTGCGCGCAGATTAATTTCGTTAATCGTTTCATTCGCAATATATTTTGTCATCGCATAACGATACCCCAAAATCGCCGTTACGGACAAAATGCCGATAACAGCCAACACACCCAGCATTTCTACCATACTCCGCCCGTATTCGGCCGATTGTGCGGGTAAATTCTCGGTGCTTTGCATAGATAAATTTTCCATCTTTTGCGCGGTATTTTTTCCGCAAAAATAGCGATTCGTGTAAAACACCCCGTTTTTAAGACTTTTTATTGATTGAGATAACTTGATAACTAACTGTTTTATTTTCATTTTTCTTCTCCCCATTCTACATAAACGTCCGTTTATGTAGAGGGAATAAAGCACGAAATCGCCCCACAAAAATTAATCTTAAAAAATCATTATTTTACAATGAGATATTTATATTTAAATTTTTACTTGATTATTTTACAAATACCTTTATAATCTGATTTATACTATATCATCTAGACGGACGTTTATGTAGAGTCTGCTTTTTTTTGTATTTATAAAAAACAGCGTATACATTGATAAGAAAGAAATAAATAAAAAACCGCAAGCGGTTTGCTCACGGTTTTTTGGGGATTGGAATAACTGCAAAATTACGAACGTAATTCCGCGCCCGTTGATTTCTTCACCATATTGACAATTTGGGTGCAAAGAATTTCAATTTCTTTATCCGTCATTGTTTTCTCTGTCGGCCAAATTGTCACTTGAACGGCAATTGATTTTTTGCCCTCAGGTAATTTATCACCTTCGTAGACGTCAAACAAGGCAACGTTCGTGATTTTTTCTTTATCCACATTCTGAATCGTTGAAAGCAGTTTGCCTGCTTCAACGGATTTATCCGCAACAAAGGCAAAATCTCGTGTCAACGGCATTAAGTTTGACATCTTCAAAAGTTTCTGCGCTTTTGATTTTGCTCTTGCTTGTGGCAAATTATCCAAATAAATTTCAAATGCCACAACAGGCGTTTTTATATCAAAAAGTTTTAAAATTTGCGGGTGAATTTCGCCGAAATATGCAATCACATTCTTCCCAAGCGTGAAAGCCCCCGAACGCCCCGGATGATACCAACTCGGTGCCTTGCGCACAACCTGCATATTTTGCGGAGCGTCTGAGGCGTATAAACCGTCCAATGCGTCGGCTTTGGCATCAAATACATCTACGGAACGCATTGTTTCAAGGAAGTGTCTGGGTGTAAAGTTGCCGGCACGAACCCCGCAAGCTACCATTCGTTGCTCTTTCGGAACAAGAGAATAAAATTCCGGCCCGACTTCAAATAATTGCACATCTTTAATGCCCCTATCTTGATTGCGTTTGACGGCAGAAAGCAAATTCGGCACGAGCGACGGACGCATTTCATCTAAATCAGACGCAATCGGATTTGCGATTTTAATCCCTTTTGAATCAAAATACCGGGCTAATTTTGAGTCCATAAACGACCATGTAATTACTTGATTTAATCCGCGGGCTGCCAAGGCGCGCGTAACGGCACTTTCCCGTCTTTGGTGCGGAAGTAAGATTCCGTGCGGTAAGTCTTTCGGACGAAGCGGTAACATCGGCAAATCGTCCACACCGTAAATGCGCACGATTTCTTCCACCAAATCAGCCCCTTCTTTCACATCGTTCAACCGCCAAGACGGCACGGAAATTTGATTGCCGTTGACGTTAAACCCGAGTTTTTCCAAAATTTCAACCATTGTTTCTTTCGGAATTTCCAAACCGCAGAGGCGTTTCACTAAATTGAAATCAAATTCAATTTGGTGGCTTGTTTGAACGCCTTTCCCCTCAATGATAATTTCGGAGGCTTCCCCACCGCATATATCCAAAATAAACTGCGTGGCAATTTCATTTCCCATAATTTGAGAGGCGGGATCAATGCCACGTTCAAAACGGGTGCGTGAGTCGGAATCTATATTCAATTCACGCCCTGTTTTGGCTATGGAAATCGGGTTAAAATAGGCTGATTCCAAGAAGACATTGACCGTTTCGGGTGTGCAACCCGTATTCTCGCCACCCATAACGCCCGCAATACTGCGCGCACCGCTTTCATCGGCGATAACCGTCATATCATCCGTCAACGTATATTCTTTTTCGTTGAGTGCCATAATTTTTTCGCCGTTGTGCGCTTTACGAACCGTTATGTTGCCCGTCAGCTTATCGGCATCAAAAACATGCAACGGACGGCACTCGGCCACATTTAAATAATTTGTAATATCCACCAGGGCGGAAATCGGACGCATACCCATGGAAATGAGAAATTCCTGCATCCATTTCGGACTTGGCCCGTTTTTCACATTTCGAATATAGCGACCGGTAAATTGTGGACAATCATCATCCGTAATTTGAACGCTAATCGGGGATTTAAAGTTTCCTTTTACAGGCTCAACATCGTGCGAGATAAATGTGCCGATTCCCGTAGCGGATAAATCTTTTGCAATGCCTTTCACGCCGAAGCAATCGCCACGATTGGGAGTTACATTTACATCAAAAATAACGTCGCTCGGCAAAACTTCCGTCGCCGGTGTGCCCGCAGGCATATCCGTATTTAAATCAATAATACCTTCATGATTATCGCTGATACCGAGTTCTTTTTCGGAGCAGAGCATGCCCATACTTTCAACGCCGCGAATCACGCCTTTTTTCAATCGCTCGTTATAAAGCGGAATTAAATCGCCCTCTTGCGCTAAAATAGATTTCATCCCCACACGAACATTCGGTGCACCGCAAACGATTTGCAACATCTCTTTACCCGTAAAAACGCCCAATACATGGAGTTTATCGGCATTCGGGTGATTTTCAACCGTTTTAATCTCGGCAACGCTAAACGGCGCCAAAGAAGCCGCGTTATCAATAACTTCTTCAACCTCCAAACCGATAGATGTTAATTTATCCGCAATTTCCTGCACACTTGCAGTTGTATCCAGATATTTTTTCAGTGCGCGTAAAGAAACTTTCATCGTTTTAATCCTCCGTTTAAACTTAATCCGCTTGTAATTGTCGGTATATCCAATGGTAAGAAGCCGTAATGTTTAATCCAGCGCATATCGGCATCAAAGAAACTGCGTAAATCGGGAATACCGTATTTAAGCATCGCAAAGCGGTCAATTCCGCACCCGAAAGCAAATCCCTGATAAACGTTGGGGTCAAGCCCGCATGTGCGCAATACGTTCGGATGAACCATACCGCAACCCAATAATTCGCACCAACCGGCACCCGATTTAATTTTAAACTCGCCGTTTTCGCGTGAACATCCCACGTCTGCCTCGTATGATGGTTCTGTGAACGGGAAGTATGACGGGCGGAAACGTAATGCTACATCGTCCGTTTCAAAAAAGAGTTTCATAAACTCCATCAGCGTTGATTTTAAGTGCGCGAGATTTGTTTCGGTATCAATGACCAACCCCTCAATCTGATGGAACATCGGCGTATGCGTCATATCGTAATCGCGCCGATATGTTCGTCCGGGTGCGACAATTTTAATCGGTGGTTTTTTGTTTTCCATCGTGCGGATTTGCACGCCCGAGGTTTGTGTGCGCAACACAATATTGTCGGCATTTTCCATAAAGAATGTTGCTTGCATCTGGCGGGCAGGGTGTGCAGCCGGAATGTTTAACGCCTCAAAATTATGAAAATCGTCTTCAATATCGGGTCCTTCGGCAACTTCAAATCCCATTTGCGCAAAAATCGTGAGCATCTCTTCCGTCACTTGGGTAACGGGATGAATGCGCCCCATGTTCGTGTTCGGACGAACGGGTAAGGTAATATCCACACTTTCGCTTGCCAAGCGCTCGTTCATTTCTTTAAGCTCTAATTCTTGTTTTTTAGACTCAATCAACGTGCTGATTTCGTTTTTAAATGTATTTAAAACTTGTCCCGCTGTTTTGCGTTCGTCGGGGCTTAATTTGCCGAGACCTTTCATTAACTCCGTAACGGAGCCACTTTTCCCGAGTGTTTTAACGCGGATTTCATCAAGCGCAATCAACGTTTCGGCTTCCTGAATGGCTTTTACAAGAGCCGGTTTCATTTCTTCAATTTTTTGTTCCATGGTTCTTTCCTATCCGTTTATAGTTAAAGATAGGAGATTGTATAGCACACTTCCTTTAAAAAAGGAATAAAAAAATGAATGTCTGCCACATAAAAAAACAAACTTTTTATCGGTAAAACACTTTATTTTAGCCATCAGGGGAAAACAAAGGAATGATATCATGAATAAAATTCTTGCAGTTAAGGCAAAAATTTGGTATATTCTGCGCATTTGATAAAGGAAAAGGAAAGAAAGAAGTTAAAATGACGAACGAGTTATCAACCATTGTATCTAAAAGACGCACGTTTGCAATTATTTCGCACCCGGACGCCGGTAAAACAACATTAACCGAAAAATTGTTGTTATTCGGAGGTGCCATCAATCAGGCGGGTGCCGTCAAAGCGCGCGGGGAAAATCGCAGAGCGCGTTCCGATTGGATGAAGGTGGAACAAGAACGGGGTATTTCCGTTGCGTCTTCCGTGATGAGTTTTGAATATGGCGGGTGTTCGTTTAATTTATTGGATACACCGGGGCACGAAGATTTCTCGGAAGATACGTATCGTGTGCTGACGGCAGTCGATTCGGCCGTGATGGTGATTGACTGCGCCAAAGGTATTGAGGAACAAACGAAAAAGTTATTTGAAGTATGTCGGCTCAGGGATATTCCGATTATTACCTTTATCAACAAACTTGACCGCGAGGGGCAAGACCCGTTTGCTTTATTGGAAGAGATTGAGCAAACGTTGGCATTAGATGTTTCGCCCGCCGTGTGGCCGATTGGTATGGGGCGCGATTTTAAAGGGTGCTTTGATTTATTAAACGATAGATTGAATCTTTTTGACAGAACGGCTGATAAGTCATCTTTACCGACAATCGGGGAAACAATTAACGGCATTGATGATAAAAAGTTAGATACTGCGTTGCCGGCAGAGCAGGTATCGGCTTTGCGTGAACAAGTTGAAATGGTGCGCGGACTTTGTCCGGCATTTGACAAAGAAGCGTATTTGAACGGCTCTATGACGCCGGTTTTCTTTGGCTCGGCTGTTAATAATTTCGGTGTGCGGGAATTGTTGGATGCGTTAGTAGCCTTTGCGCCGGCGCCCAGACCGCAAATAACCCCCACGCGCACCATTATGCCCGACGAATCAAAAGTAACGGGATTCATCTTTAAAATCCAAGCCAATATGGATCCGAAACATCACGACAGAATCGCTTTTATGCGTGTTTGTTCGGGGCATTTTAAGCGGGGTATGAAACTATTTCACGAGCGTTCAAAAAAACAGATGATATTGCATAATCCTGTTATGTTTTTGGCGCAAGATAGAGAACTTGCCGAAGATGCTTACGCAGGTGATATTATCGGATTGCCGAATCATGGCGGATATCGTATCGGAGATACCTTTACCGAGGGTGAAAATTTACAATTCAAAGGAATCCCTTCATTTGCACCGGAATTATTAAAAAAAGTGCGTGCGGTTGACCCTCTTAAAGCAAAACATTTGGGCAAAGCGTTGGAACAAATTGCAGAGGAGGGCGGTGCGAGTATTTTTAAGCCCATTCATGGATTTGAGTGGATTGTCGGCGTTGTCGGCGCCTTGCAATTTGAAGTGTTGGCCGATCGTATTCGCACGGAATTTGATGTGCCTGTTATTTTTGAAGCAACCTCTTACTACACGGCGCGTTGGCTGAAAGGGGATGTGTCAAAAGTCAAAAAATTTGCGGATATGAATGTTGCTACCATGGCAACCGATCATGATGGCGACTATGTCTTTTTAGCCCGCAATGCTTGGCATTTAAATAAGTCAATGGAAGATAATCCCGAAATTTCATTCCTCAAAGTAAAAGAGTAAGTTCTTTTGGGAAAGAACCGAGTTTTTCTGATAACGCGTTAATATTGCACAATAACGCGTTATTTTCGCATATTAAAATCTCCAAACCCAAGTTATACAATCAATTCGCAAGAAACGGATATTGTTATGCAAAAATATCTCTCGGTTTCTTATACTCTTGTTGATTTCCCTAAACCGTCACATCGTCCTATCAGAATTGCTACTCAACGAACAAATCACCCTGTTCAAAAGACGCAACATATCAGAGAGTAGTTCGGCAGTAGTATTTTTAAGACGACTAAAATCAAAAAATAAGTTGACATATTTATTAATTGTGATACACTTAAAGTATTACACCGTGAAAAGGAGAAAATATGTTTTGGAATAAGAAGAAAGCAGAACCGATTATACCACAAATTAATCAATCATCAGCCAACGAACCGGATGTAAACGGATTAACGGCTTTGATGCATGCAGTGAGAGCAAAAGATATAAAATCAGTCCATCATTTAATTACAAAGGAACACGCAAGGATTGATATTGCTGATAAAAACGGACAAACGCCCTTGATTCATGCTGTAAAATCGGGTAACAACCGCATGGTTGATTATTTGCTTTGCAGGGGAGCTGATACAACAGCACGCGATAAATTCGGTCGGACGGCGTTAATGTATGCGGCATGGAAAGGATATCCTCAACTGGTGGAGATGCTTTTAAAAAAAGATGCAGATAGATATGCAACTGATAACAATGGTGCAAATGCTATTATGTATGCTGCATTATCCGGTGATTTAGAATGCGTTGATACATTGAACAGACAAGAAGATGATTTGTTTGTTGAGGATAATATGGGGCGAAATTTATTGTGGTATGCGTGCAATTCGGGAAATCCGTCTTTGGTGCAAGATTTGGTTGAATCGGGTGTTGATATAGATCATCGGGCTGAAAATGGCGAAACGCCACTGATGTATGCCGTTCGCGAGAGAAAATTAATTGTATCGGAGAGATTAATTCAACTGGGTGCCGATGTTGACGCACAAGATAATAATGGATTAACACCTCTCATGATCGGCATAGAGAATAGAGTAATCTGCGAACAATTAATTAACGCAAAGGCCGATGTTAACAAAAAAGATGTTAATGGGTGGACGGCAGCCATGCATGCTATCAATCTTCGCGAAGTGAAAGGATTTGAAGTTTTACTGAAAAACGGTGTAAATTTACGGTTGGCGAATAATGACGATAAAACCGTTTTTGAGATGATTGCTGAGAAAAAGTTTAGCGAAGCTGCTTGGTTTTTAAGAGATGCACTTCAAAAAGGAAAAGTATCCTATGATAGATTTTGCTGTATTGAGCCGATTATCAAAGTGAGGATAGAAATTCTTCGGAGTTTGAATGGTTGTAATCAGCATGTAAAATCATAATGCGTGACGCTATCAAAGTAATTTGAAGAAAATATATTGTGATTTAATTCAAAAATGCCTTTATATCAAATAGAAAGCGGGAAGATTTTTCCCGCTTTTTGTGATGATGAATTTATAAGGTGATTTCCCTATATTGATTTATGCTGATAATTGCTATTATAAAAGCGGGTATAAAAAATGTATTGCAATCCACAATGGCAGATAAGCGTGTGTAAATTAAATTTCTTGCCCTAAAATTTAAGGATTTAAAAACAATGGAAAGCGCACCTATATAAAAACACCGCTTCTATTGAACAAAACAGTTAATAGAGGCGGTGCGAACAAAATGATTGGAGATTGTTTAGATGGATTTTCCTCCGACCATGGACATAATATGCGCCGTCAGATTGCTGTTTTCAAGAGCATTAGTCATGGCCTTTTCGGTTTTTAATCCCGTCATTTCAGTCAGTAATTTCCCGATATAATTATCGGATGCTATTTTATCATCACCTGTCAGACGTTTTTGCAATTCTTCAATTAAATTCGGCATTTGAGCCTTAATTGATTCAACGGGATTGCTGATGAGTTGGCTCAACATGGCAATATAGCCCGTTGTTAAACCGATACCCGTTAAATTGATAACATTGCGATTCGGCATCAGTTGCTCATCCGTAATAATATTTTGCGAGGCTTGTCTGCGAGGTAATTCTTCAAATCCGACTTGCTTAACATCAGCCATATATTTTGATTTTTCTCTGGCTCGGCGCACACGCTCTTGCACTCTTTCTATTTTCTCATAGCACTTATATAAATGCTTTGTCAGCACTTCGGAAGCTTTTTTATGCGGACTATCAGCCGGTAAGTGTTCGGCGTAGTTTGCCACACTGACCAATTCAACCAGTATTTGCGATTTGCAATTACAAACATCCATTAAATCATTTTCGGAAACCGATTCGTCATCAGCCAAAATTTTGCTTTCCAAATTCCCGATATAAGCATAACGTGCTGCTTGCAGGTTAATGGCTTTTTCTTCTTTTTCCGGGGTGTTTTCATTCTCATTTTCCCGTTCTGTTTCTTCTGGCGTAACGTCTGCTGTTTCCAATTCCGTTGTTGATTTATTTTCCGTTTCTTCCATAAAGGCCTCCTTATTTTCTTTCTATTTTACTCTTTTTTAATCTTTTGTCAAGTGTTTAAGAACGGAAAACGGATTTTCTTTGCCTGATTCAGCGCTTTCTTCACGGTATTCAAACGGCTTGTCCGTATTTTTCGGGAAAGGATCCAGAAGTAATCCGAATTGTTCGGTAATAATATCTTTAAAATAAATTTGTCCGCGCGGTAAAAATTCAATCGGTTCTTCATCTAAATCAATATCCGGTTTTTGTTGTTCTTTAATGGGGAAGGTGGAAAATAAAACCGTAAAATCTCCCGTTGCGGATTGTGTAAATTCTTCTGCCGTAATCACGCATTCACGGCGTGTTATGGTGGATAATTTCCCCTCTACGGTAATAACGCTTCCTTCCGAAAAAGCGGTTATATCGGCTTTAACGGATAAAACGGCCGGAATTTCATACCACTCGGCGAGCGCCTGACATTCCTCTTTCGTCGCTTCTAACGAAAAAGATGTTTTTTGCGGTGAAATTTTGCGTGCATCCAGCACATACGAGATACCTTTTTTTAAAACGGTTGATTTTTCCATTGACGAATGCCCTTTCTTTGGCTTATATATAACGATAGGTTCATTATAGCAAAGAAGAAAACAATGTTCAAGAAACTTATTTACACATCTTTTATTTTAAGCGCCGTTTTATTAGGCGGTTGCGGATTGGAAACATATCAAAGCGGTGATTTGCCGAGTCAAAAACGGCTTGACTTAATGAAGCCGGGGTTTACGAAAGCCCAGACGGTGGATTTGTTAGGCGAGCCGAGTTTTAAGAATAAAATCGGTGCTGATGATTTTTATATTTATTCCAAAGTCATTAAAAAGAGCCAAATGTTTTTTGAGCCGAAAGAGGTTGAACGGGATATTTATGTTATTTCCTTTAATCAACAAGGCATCGTCACCGATATTCAGCATTTAACATTGAAAGACGGTAATAAAGTTGCGTTTGATGAAGAAGTTACGCGGGTAAAAGGCAAAGAGCTATCCGTAATGGAACAACTGATTAAAAACTTCGGGCGTTATGATGCCGGCGGGCGTGATAGTTCCGTGCGTCAGTAAGTGATTCATCGGGTGTGAGGCTTAACGGTTTTGAGAGCCTTAGTTAAAAATAAAACGCCTCATCTACGGGGCGTTTTATTTGATGAAAGGTATTAAAATCGTTATGTGTTAGACAGATAGAAGTGTATTGTTATGACACATAAGATACAAAAAAATGAAAAGTGATATTTGAGATAGAATATCTGTTCCGTTGCTTTTTAGTAAATACTTTCGGCAAATATATTTTGCACAATTCAACCCAAATAAATCGTTCCATGCTTGATTAAGCAGAGTAAAACAAAAAATTTTGCACCGTTTTATATTTTAAAATCACGTAATTAAACGCGACTCAATCCACCGTTTCTACGAATTAATTCACGCAAGGCTTTTTGAGCAGAAATTCGTTTTTGTGCTTGCTTTTTCAAATACATTAAGCGCCGTTCCTCAAAGGGAATAGACTGACGCGCTTGAAGTTCTTTCTTCCGTTCTTGGTGTAAGAAACGACGAATTACTTGATTGTGAGCAGCTTGTTCGGCTGTTTCGCCGTTGTTGTTTCGAACGGATAAATCGGGTGCGATGGCACTCGGTGTGTTGAAAAAGAGTTTAGCACTTTCAATATTATGTTGATAATCTAATAAGTGCAAAGCCGTTTCTCCATTTATATTTTGTTTATTCGGATCAAAATGATGCGTCAGCAATGTGCGAATAACTTTTGGACCGGCATACAAAACGGCAATATGTAAAAGGGAGTTATTATCAACGTAATCATTATCTTTTTTAATTTCTCGCAGTTGTTCTTTCTTTAAATGCTCAAAATAAAGTTGCAATAATTCCGGCTTGTTATAACGAACAGCGCGGTATAACGGCGAAAAATGATTCAATGTTTTTAATGTGGGGTCAGCACCAGCCTCTAAGAGCACTTTTGTGCCTTTAAGTGATGAAATGCCGGCGCAATAATCCAATAAGCTACTGCCGTCTTTCAATAATTCGTTTGCACAATGCCAACGTTTTAAAATTTCATAAGCCGTATCGTATGACTCCTTTGTAATCATATCGCGAACAAAAATAACGGCTTTTTGCTTGTTTTCGTTTGTTTTGTTTTCAATATCTGATACATGCAACTCAACCGAACCGCTGATTTCATCATTTGCCGATACTGTTACTGTTTCTTCATTCATCTCTTGATTTAAGGCGGTTAATGTAAGTGCATCTGCCGTATTGCCCGTGTTCTCTTCGCTAAAAGTCATCTGAATATTCTTTTCCATCGTTGTAACCTCTCTTGTTTTATTTATTGGCAGTATATCATGTTTTTAGATTTTTTTCAACATTTTTTAATAAGAAAATTGCTTTTTTTTATCCGAAAGCGGAATATGCTTGACATCATTTGAAACCTCGTTATACTGAAAAAAACTGAACAAGGATAGAAAATGAAAATTGTTTTGCAACGCGTTATAAGAGCGTCTGTTTCGGTTAAGGGAGAATGTTGCGGTTCATGCGACAAGGGATTTTGTCTGCTTGTCGGTATTGAAAAAAACGATACCCGTGAGGATGTTTCTTACTTGGCGCAAAAAGTTGTTAATTTGCGCATTTTTTCGGATGAAAACGGTAAGATGAATAAATCAATCGGCGATATCAACGGTTCGGCTTTAATTGTTTCGCAATTTACATTGTCGGCCGATTGCAGAACGGGACGACGCCCCTCATTTACAAATGCGGGCACTCCGGAAAGAGCAAAGGAATTATTTGATTTATTTGTATCTTCTGTTCAAGAATACGGGATTCCCGTTCAGACGGGCATTTTTGGGGCTGAAATGCTGGTTCAAATAGAAAATGACGGCCCGGCCACGTTTATTTTGGAAAGTCAAGACCATGAAAAATAATCAAAAATCATCACCGGAACAGAGCGATATTATTCAACAAACGGCTATGGAAAATTTGCATTTAACGGCAAAAAAAGCCGAATCTTTTGCAAAACAGGCAAGGGCATTGCAAAAAAATCTTGCATTACGTAAGCGCCAAAAGGAAGCTCGTGAAGCTCGGCAAGATGCCAAATTACAAACCGAACAAAAATAACGTATGAAAGGGAACGGCTATGTATGCATTTAAAATACAAGGCGGTAATCGTTTATTCGGAACGGTTGAGATAAATGGAGCCAAAAATGCCATTTTACCGATTATGGCCGCGGCGTTATTGACGGCGGAGCCTGTAAAATTAGAAAATATTTCTTATTTATCGGATGTGAAAGTATTATCGCAACTGTTAAACAGTATGGGTATGAAAATACAAAACGAAACCGATTCCATTACATTAAGAGCGGATGATATTGTTTCAACACATGCAGATTATGAATATGTATCAAAGATGAGAGGTTCGTTTTGGGTTTTAGGGCCTTTACTCGGGCGTTTCCATAAGGCAGAAGTTTCATTGCCCGGGGGTTGTGCCATCGGAACAAGACCCGTGGATTTATATTTGATGGCCTTGCGTGAAATGGGGGCAGAGATTAAAATTGAAAACGGTTATGTTTGTGCAACGGGGCCTTTGCACGGTGCAGAGATATTTTTCCCGAAAGTATCCGTAGGCGCAACGCATAATACCGTTATGGCAGCTGTTTTAACGCCCGGTAAAACCGTGATTCACAATCCGGCATTAGAACCGGAAGTAATTGATTTATTGAATATGCTTGTTAAAATGGGCGCGGATATTAAAGGCATCGGCACCAAAACGTTGATTATTACAGGTGTGGAAAAATTGCACGGATGCAAACACAAGATTATTCCCGATAGAATTGAAGCAGCCACTTTTGCCATTGCAGGAGCCATGACACGTGGGCGTATCTTTATGAAAGGGGCAAGGCTGAATTTAATGGAAGCCGTTGCCGATGTTTTGCGGGTAAGCCATGTTGAGATAACGCAAGAACAAGAGGGCGTGTTGGTAGACGCCACTAATGCAAAGTTGACAGCAACGCCGATAACCACGTGCGAGTATCCCGGATTCCCGACGGATGTGCAATCACTGATGACTTCATTATTAGCGATTGCGGAGGGAGACAGCGTTGTAGAAGAGCGTATCTTTGAGAATCGGTTTATGCACATACCCGAGTTGCAACGTATGGGTGCTCATGTGCGTAACATTAACGGCAATACGATTTTGATTACGGGTGTCTCCGAATTATCGGGTGCAACGGTGATGTCTTCTGATTTGCGGGGTGGTGTCGGACTTGTTTTGGCGGCTCTGGTTGCAAAAGGGCAATCAATCGTCAAGCGGATATATCATATTGACCGCGGGTATTATAGTCTGGAATCTAAACTCAGCGGGCTAGGGGCTGTCATTGAGCGGATTCATTTGGACGATTAACAACTTGCCATCGGGGTTGTAAAATTTTTAAAAAGCATTCAACGTGTTGGGCGATGAATGCTTTTTTTTGAGGGTGACGAAAGGGTTTCAAATAGAATTAGTTTATTATGATTTTACATGTATAACCCGTAATCACGCCGTCGGCATTTGTGGAAGCAACAGCCTCGCGATTATCGCAACTGTTGCATAATGCAATGGATTCGCTATCCGTCCCGATAGCCAAATTACCATCCTCACTGCATAGCAAACAATTACCGTTGGAATCTTGCCACAAGCCAGGCGTGCATTCTTCCACACATTTTGCCGTGAGGTTCTTTGTTGCAGTATTACCGAGCGTCATTTCACGCCGATTATCGCAAGAATCGCAGAGGTTATCCTCATTTGGGTCAATGGCAATATTCTTTTCCGAGCAATCTCGACACGTATTATTTTTATCTAAAAACTGATGTGTTTCTTCGCATTTGCCGTATTGGCACAACCCGTTGCTATACCGTCTGTTTGTGCATAAATTGCATTGTGCAACTCCGGCACCCGGAGAAACCTTTTCATCCGAACAAGAATAGCATTTATAATCGTTTCCACGAAATAATTCGCCATCATGATCGCCGTCAAGATAAGACTTAGCCTTAGCTTTGATATCATCATTTAAATCATCAATTAAGGGGCCATCTAAACTACTGCATATTCCTCGCACGCCGGGGTTGACCATGTAACAATAATGTCCATTTATCATTCTATTCCCGCAAGCTAAGCAAGATTCAATAGCTATTGTATTAGCCCCGACATTTCCGGTTGTTTCATCAGCACATAGGTTGCATGCACCTCTTTGTCCCTTATAATAAACACCATCTGCGGGGCATGTTGTGCGACCGCAATATTCTCCGAACAGCATTCTTGTTCCAGGGCATTTTTCTTCACAATCACTTAAAACAAAAGGACTAAATTCTTTATAGTCATCGCAATCCTTGCAATACCCTTCATAATCATGGATTTGATTTTCTTTACATTTAGGTACGCAATACCATTGACCGTTTTTATTTAAACGCTTTTCGCGTTCCATTGTTTCACTTGTGCAGTTTGTTTCGCAAGTTGTATCACTTTCATCTACCACAATTCCGGGGATATAGCTACAAGAACGACACAAACCATCTTTTCCTCTAAATTGACCGTTTTCGCAAGATTGCTCATAAACACAATACATCATCAAAGTTGTATATTCAACCAACTTGCGCCCGCAAGCAAGACACAAGGCTTTTCCAACCTCATCGTCTGTATATATTTCAGCGGAATTTTTTATATTGTCGCATGGTAGGCATTGTCCCAATTTATTTTGCCATACGCGATTGCAAGTTTCAGGATTATCGCACGTTTCCGGCGCATTTTCCGGTTGTTGACAATCCGGAACACAATACATATATCCCTTATTAAATGCACGTGCTTTCTTATTTGTGCAATGATTACATGAATCAATAAAGTAATCTTTACTTACATTTGTTGATATATCCCCGTTTGCAACATAGGCTGTTTGGGGCGAGGTTGATGTGCAATTTATGCACAGTCCTTGATTGGATTCTTGATACTCATTTTCAGAGCAGTGTTTCGTTGAGGTGCAATAATATCTACTGCCATCATTAGAACGAAACCAAAAATGATCTTCACAAGCATCACATTGCGTTTTTGAAACGGAATCTCCGCTAATCAGGTGAATATCTGTATCCGAACAAGGCACACAGCCTGCGCCGTCGCTTGCTTGATACGTATATCCGTTTGTGCAGGCATAAGAACAATATGCTTTTTCATCATCCACATCTCCGTAAAATCTTGTGGGGTTGTTGCACGCTGCGCATTGCTCTTTCCCTGATTTTGTATCCTTAAAATTTAACGCACTGTTCTCAATCGGTGTTAAACTCACCAGAAAATTATTTGGATTATTGCATGGCACGCAAACGCCGTTTGGCGTGCGAAACTCTTTCCCAAACGCACATTCCGTAGGCACTTCCACGCAGGTGTTCGTTATCTCCGAACACGTATAATTTGTGCCTTTCTCGGCGCAGTCTTTCGGAGTTAAACACTCCACACAGGCGCATTGCTCTTGATTGCAGTAAGGCGTGCTTGCATTTCCGCTACATTCATCGCGACACGTTAATGTATTTTCATCACACGTCGGCGTTCCGCAACAGGAACTGCAATCTGCATCTTCCACACAATTTTCATTCACAAGAGAATCCGATTCACTATTCAAAAAGATTGTAAATACCATTTCATTTTGAATATTCCCGTTTATATCACCGCAAATTTCAACATTGCCCGTATATTTAACATCATTGACTTGCACAAACTGCAATCCTTTAATCACGTTAATCAACGGCATATTTAAGACGCTTTTACAAATCCGCGGACTCACTTCGCCCACAAACACCCGAAAAGCAACATCGGGTATGGATTTCATATAAATCGGAAAGCCCGATGCCGTCGTTTGCGCAAATTCTAAAAAATCTTTCCCGCTCTCGCTCGGTTCAGGTAACGGCATTCGCTGATACCGATTCCAGATATCCGTTGCCCGCAGATTCACTTCATAGATAATATCGTTTGACCGATATTTTTCCATGGCATACCGATAGCCTGCAATGCCCGCAACCGATAAGACGCCAATCACCGCCAACACGCCCAGCATTTCTACCATGCTTCGCCCGTATTCGGCTAAATACATACCCCTTAATCCGTTCAATCTGGATTGAGGTTTAATTTGTTCCGAATATTCCGTTTTTTGATTATTTTTCAAGCGTGTGAGGGATGTTTGATCCGCCGATTTTACCTCTTGTTTGGCACGATTCGCCTCAAATTCCCTGTTTTTTACTTTTTTTGCATCAAAAGAAGCCAAGTTAACTATTTGTTTTATTTTCATTTTTCTTCTCCCCATTCTTCATAAACGTCCGTTTATGTAGAGGGGAAACAGCGCAAAATCGCCCTGCAAAATGAAATTTTAAAAAATTGTTATTTTACAGGTAGATATTCATATTTAAATTTTTACTTGATTATTTTAAAAATACCTTTATAATACTCTTTATACTATATCATCTAGACGGACCTTTTTGTAGAGTGAAAAAACATTCTCTGTTTTGTGCGATAATCCTATCATCGGTATGATAAAAAAATGATGAACAGTTTTAAGTCACTTGTTCATCATTTTTGGTTTAATATACGAATCGGTTAAACTTCTTTACTTCCAGTAGTCATCAATCCAAGGGCAGGGAAGTAAATGCTTGTAAATTTTCTTAATTCCGCGCGGATATTTCCGATCGGCTTTGTTGGAACACCAGATTCCTTTTCGGGCATCTTCCAAACCGGGCAACCCGTGAAAAGCAATCATCTTTAACCCCGGCACGTCGGGAATCTTCGGCATTACAAAAGACCTCAAATACCACTTCGGCAAGCAATGAAACCGAAAACTTTTAAACCAATTCTCCGGCCAGAAATTTAAGTGCCCGTATTTCTCAATTACTTTATAGGAGAGGTATTCCTGCGATGCCGTATAGAATCTTTCCACCATTTCTTTCGGGTGCTCTTCAAAGTATCGCTTGATATATCCGAGTGTGCCGACAACAAATGAATAACAGCTTGCTTGCCCCACATGGTCGCCTTTTGTATTCCAATCGTTAATAATATAAAATTTATCGCCTTGCGGGTATTCAAAAAATTCATCTAAATTGCCCACAATTAACGAATCCAAGTCAAAGAAGAAAACGCGTTGCCCCGTTAATCCGCCCAAATTGTCATCGCAAAGAGCGGCTTCTTTACGATAGGCATATTTTTGCGTGTATTCCTCTTCCCCTTTTTTTACATTTTCAAATTGCGGTAAGGGTCTGACGATAACATCATCTCTTAATCCCGTCGGATCTTCCGTAAAACAATAAAAATCAATATCATATTTTGTATTGCGCTTTATCATGGAACACAATTTATTAACATCTTCGGCAGGATATCCCGTTCCCCATTTGATGCAAATAACATTATATTTTTGAGTCATAAACACTCCTTTTTTATAATCAATCTCTCTTTGATGTAGCACATTCCGCTATCTTGTTCAAGTAAAATCAAACACGAACCAAATGAACTTCAATCAACGGCTTTTTCCCGTAAAATTCTTTTAAGAATTGACGAATACTCGTGCGAACGGCATTTTCAACCACGTCATCGCGTTGTTTATGGTCGTTTGGCAGGTCATTAACGTCCGCCATGATTTTATTTTTTAACAATGTTTCATCTTCTCCGCCGGCTTCAAGCAATCCGAATGTTGATATATGTAAATCACCCAGAATTTTTCCTTCGCCGTTTAACACAATCGTAATCACAAAAGTGCCGTCTTCTATCATTTTGCGCCGTTTGCGAATCACTTCGGCGCCAAGCGGTAAAATCTTTTTGCCGTCTACTGCCAAAATGCCTGTCGGCACCGTGCCTAAAATTTGCGGGTTATCGTCTAATACCAAACAGGCTCCGTCTTCCAACGCAAAAGAAAACGGTGTTCCCCATTTTTTAGCCAAAGAAGCATGTTCATTTAATTCGCGTGCCTCACCATGAACGGGTAGGGCGATTTTCGGCTTAACAATCTTATACATTTCAACCAAATCAGGCCCGGCATAATGCCCCGATACGTGAACAAGCGCATCGCGGTTTGTAATGATTTGTACGCCCTTTGTTTTGAAGCGCTTTTGTAATAAAGCAATCGCTTTTTCGTTGCCGGGAATAATGCGTGATGAAAAAATAACCACATCGTCCGGACCAAAATACACGCTGTTTTTTTGCGGTGTTAAAGCCGATAAGCTATTGAGAGCAGAGAATGTTTCGCCCTGACTTCCCGTGCATATATACAACACGCTTCCGATCGGGCGTTCCAGCGCTTCGCTTTCCGACAGAAATTCGGGAATATCCGCCATGTATCCCGTAGCACGGGCAGCCGCATCAATGCGCCATAAACTCCGCCCCATTAAACAAACTTCTCTACCATTGGCAACAGCCGCTTGATAGATGCTTTTAATACGGCTGACATTTGACGCAAAGCAACCGACGGCAATTTGTTTATTCGGAAATTGCCCGATTAAATCAATGAGCGATTTTTGCACATCTGCTTCCGTTTCGTTCGTTTTCTCGCCGAACACATTCGTTGAATCGCACACCAGTGCAAGCACGCCCTCTTTGCCGATTTCTTTCAAGCGTTTAAAATCTGTTTTTTGCTTCCCGACGGTATCATCATCCAATTTCCAATCGCCTGTATGAATAACCGTGCCTGCCTTCGTGCGAATGGCTAATGCACTGGCTTCCGGAATAGAGTGACTCATGGCGATAAATTCAACCTCAAACGGATTTAATTCAACCACACTTCCCTGATTGACGATGATTACATCTGCCCGACCGAGCAAGCCGGCTTCATTTAATTTCCCCTCAACCAATTCCTTCGTAAACGGTGTTGCGTAAATCGGACATTGCAGTTGATGCCATAAATAGCCGACGGCACCGATATGGTCTTCATGCCCATGTGTTAAAATTAACCCGACAATATCTTGCTTTTTATCGGCCAAGAATGCGGGATCGGGCAATAATACGTCAACACCCGGCAAGCCGTCTCCCGGAAAGCCGACACCACAATCAACCAACAACCATTTCCCTTGATAACCGTAAGCAAAAAAGTTCATACCGATTTCCGTAGCTCCGCCGAGCGGAATAAAGACTAACTTATTTTGCGGAACAGTTAGGTTTTGTTCTTCATTTATTGTATTGTTTTCATTTAATTCATTCATATTTTATCCTTTTTTATTTTGTTCAAAAAATACATCTCCGACGGTGATAAGCCGAACGGTATTGTTTGTTTGTTTCAGGGAAATCGCCCCCTGAGGCGTAAATGATTCAAAGATGCCCGAAAGTGTTTCGTTGGGCAACGATACGCGTATTGTTTCACCAATTCCGACGGCGTATTTCAGCCATTTGTCGCGAATGGGGGCAAAGCCGTCTTGCGCCAATAATTCAGCGTTATGAGCCAAGTTTGCGGTTAATTTCATAATTAAATCTTCTTTCGCTACTTTCCCGTTTAAAGAGGCTGTGCGGTAAAGCATGTTTTGCGTTGGGGCGCTGACAAGATTGATGCCGATGCCGATAATTACTTTATCATCCGTTCGTTCCAATAAAATACCGGCCAGTTTCCCGCCATTCAATAAAATGTCGTTCGGCCATTTAATCCGCACGGGGAAATCTGCTAACGAATCGGCAACGGAAACGGCTGCAACAAATGTTAAAAGCGGGCTATCGTTACCGTAATCGGGAAGCACGGCGCTCAAAAACAGATTCCCATCTTCACTCAGCCATTGACGGCCATAGCGCCCGCGTCCGGCCGTTTGCTTTTGGGCAACAATTACCGATCCGACGGGATAGTTAAGTGCCTCATCGTTCGTAGAATTAACTTCTTTAAAATAATAGTATTTCCAGTTCATTTGTTGTCTACATAGCATATTTTTCACAAAAAAGCAAAGAAAAACCTTGATTTCGGCATAACTTTAAAGATATATTAAAAAAATCGAAATGAACGGAGGAATGAATGATAAGAAAAATACTGATTGGCTTGGGTATTTTGGTGTTAATCGGATGTATTTGGTCGGCGCTATCGGGTGAAGATGAAAAAACGGCTCAAACAGAAGCTATGCGTGATATGCCGACGGAGGAAGAACAACAAGCGCTTGAAGAAAGTCAGTTGCCACCGGAAACGGTTGCTCCGAGCGATATGGAAGATCAATTCCCCGAAAATGCCGAACACGATTAAACACTCTTTGGGCGGATTTTGAGAGGCTTCTTTTAAGGAGTATCAAGATATTAAGAGAAACAACTGCAAGGAAGGCCCGTTGCCATAACGCAACTGATGAGGGATAAAAATATGGATATACAAGAATTAAGAGAAAATTTCTCATACTTAACGGATTGGGAAGATAAATATCGGTATTTAATTGAACTCGGCGATATGTTACCTCCGTTTCCCGAAGAAGCCAAAACAGATGAAAATAAGGTGGAAGGCTGTATGTCGCAAGTTTGGTTTTTACATACGATGCAAGGAAATAAGCACTGCTTTTCGGCAACCAGCGATGCGCATATTGTGCGTGGATTAGAGGCTGTTTTGCTGATTTTGATTAACGATAAAACAACCGCGGAAATTAAAGCTGTTAATATAGAGGCCGTTTTTGATGAATTGGGGTTGTCGGATAATCTTTCGCCCACCAGAAGAAACGGATTTTATGCCATGGTCGAGCGTATTCATCAATTAATCGGATAAATTATTCGCTCTTTATCAAACGTTATCCTTGGGTATCTTTATATAGATTTTTCCAAAAAATAAAATGTATTTTTATGAATGTTTACAACAAATAAGGCTTTGAAATTCATCCAAAGCCTTATCTTATTTTTTTTTAATGCAAACGCCGTTATTTTAAAGTGAAAAATCCGCGCTTTCCGAATTTTAATTTGATTTCTTCTCCGGTGTTTGAAAGTTGGGCCGTAATGTTTGTTTCTTTTTCGCCGTTCACCGAAACCGCTCCGCTTTCAATTAAGCGACGAATGTTTGATTTGCTTTGTTCCAACAAAAATGCGCCCAAGTCCACTAAGCCGATAGAATCCGTTTGCGGTAAATCTTGCCACGAAATCGGTTTAAATTCTTTTGTATCAAATCCTTTTTGTTGCACTTGTTTATAGAAAAATAAGGCGGCTTCTTCCGCGGCTTCTTTGCTATGGTATTGCTCAACAATGTTATAGGCAATCTTCTTTTTGATTTCCATTGGATTAACCGTGTTATTTTTATAGTCGGCAATCGCATTGGCTTTTTCTTCCGCTGTCCAGCTTGTTGTTAATTCAACCCATTCAGGAATTAAAAAGTCAGGGATTGACATTGTTTTTCCGAACATATCATTTGGATGTTCCGTTAAGCCGATATAATTTCCTTTGGATTTACTCATTTTTATATGACCGTCTAATCCGCGTAACAAAGGCATTGTTAAAACCGTTTGCCCCGGCATACCCAGGCTTTCTTGCAACGATTTCCCAAATAAACAGTTGAGCAGTTGATCGCGTCCGCCAAATTCAATATCTGCTTTGATGGCTACCGAGTCATATCCTTGAATAATTGGGTAAATCAGTTCGTGTAAAGCAACGGGAATGTTATTTTCATATCTATTCTTAAAATCCTCGCGTTGCATCATTTGCGAAAGCGTTGCGCGCGAAAGAAGTTTTAAAATATCGGCAAAATTCATTTTGCCCAACCAATCGTTGTTGTAATGAATATGAATTTTGCTCGTATCAAAAATTTTTGAAAGTTGCTCAACGTATGTTTTGGCGTTAAACTCAATTTCTTCGGGTGTCAATGGTGGACGTGTTGTATTGCGCCCCGAGGGATCCCCGACCAATGCCGTAAAATTGCCGACGATGAGGTGTGCTTCATGTCCGGCCTCCATAAATTCACGAATTTTTTTGAGCCCGACGGCATGCCCTAAATGCAAATCCGGTGCCGTCGGGTCCATACCGAATTTAATAATCAGCGGACGATTTTCTTTTTTTGCCATTTCCAATTTTTCTTTTAGTCCGTTGGCAGGGACAATGCTTTCAATTCCAAAAGAGAGCTCTGATTCATTCATTTTTTTATCCTTTCTATTTTTGTAGCACTTCTTTAACTTTATCTAATAATTGATTGAGTTCAAACGGTTTTGCCAAGAAATCAAGGTCTTTATTTTCAGAGGACCCATGGCGCGCCATATCTTCCGAATAACCGCTCATTAAAAGCGATTTCATATTCGGATAGGCCTCTCTTGCCTTTTTGATAAGCGTTTCGCCATCCATGCCCGGCATAATCATATCCGTCAGCAATAAATCAAAATCCGAGCGTTCGGTTAAAATTGTGAGGGCTTGTTCGGCATTGGCACATTCCGTTACCTTAAAGCCTTTTGATTTTAATACGCGCGAAACAACAAGACGCACACCGTCTTCATCATCTACAAGCAAAATGGAAGGTGTTTGAACGGGTGCAAACACGGGTCGCATTGGGCGATTTTCGGTTTTAATAACGGGGTCTTGCTCAATGCGGGGCAGGTAGATGATAAATGTTGTTCCGATGCCTTTTTCACTATCAACCGAAATATAACCACCTGCGCCTCTGATAACGCCGTAAACGGTGGAAAGCCCCAATCCCGTTCCCGAACCCGTGGATCCACCTTTTGTTGTGAAAAACGGTTCAAAAATATGCGGTAAATGCTCGGGAGCAATACCGCATCCCGTATCGGAGACAATAATTTTGATATAATCACCCGCTTGAATCATATCATTACCGCAGGCTTTTGCCTTTTTGAGTTTTTCTTTGGTAGCCGTAATTCGTAAAATACCGCCGTTCTTCATGGCATCTTTGGCATTAACGGCTAAATTCAAAAAAATCTGCGTGAGTTGGTTGGGATCAATTTTAACCCAGCCGAGATTACGCTTTAAATCCGTTTTCAATGTCACAAATGGCGCAATACTGCGTTGTAATAAAGCGGATAAATCAACAAACGCATCATGGAAATTTAACACTTGAATTTTGCTCGGTTGCTTGCGCGAAAAAGTGAGCAGTTGACCGACCAGCCCCGATGCTTTGTTTGCATTTCCCTTGATTTGCATAATATCCAAGAAGGAGGGATCATTCACTTTATGGCGTTGTAAAAGCAAATCGCAAAAGCCGATAATTGCCGTTAAAAGATTATTGAAATCGTGCGCAACACCGCCCGCCAGCTGGCCAATGGCTTGCATTTTTTGCGCATGTGCAAATTGAACTTCCAAATTCTTGCGTTCGGTTGCGTCTATCAGGTAAAGAATAAACGCATCTTTTTCTTTTGTTGTGAACCCCACAAAAACATTAAACGTTTTTCCGCCGAATCTGGGAGCCGTCATCATTTCCAAACGCTCGTTTTTTGTTGAACCCGCCAGCAGTTTGCTAAATCTGGTTTCCAAAAGTTCTTGTGTGTTTTCGGAAAAAAGCGTATTCACGTTAATATGATTGAAAGATTCATTTTCATCACTGCGAAATGCCGTTAAAAACGCATTGTTGGCATATACAATCCGATGCTCCAAAGCATCAACCACGATTGTGGGTAAGGGAGATTCTTGAAAAATATGCTCATCAACAGACGGGGCTACCGTTCGCAACGGTTCAATAATGCCAGAATAAAAAACGGAAGAACCCATTTCAAACGGGCGTTGACTGACTTCATACGGAATAACGCCGTTTTTTAACTTAAAATGGGTAATTCCGTGCCATATTCCGTGAAAATCAGGAATATTTTCATCAATATATTCAGCGAATAAATGCCCGAGAATATTTTTATATTCATCTTGAAACAACTCGCAAAATGCGCGATTGACATATACCAATTTACCGTTTGAATCGGTTAAGTAAACGGGGTGAATAAAGGTGCTTAACACGTCCGACATAAAGTCTAACTGCTTCACGATACTGTTGTGAATGGCAAATTCGGGCGTTTTATCTTTGGCAACAATCATCATTCCGTTCGGCAATTTACGAATTGAAATTTGAAAAATACCATCCGGTGTTTTGATTTCCGTTTCAATAGATGAAAAAGAGCAAAAAGCATCAACTAATTTTTGAACGCTTTGTGTATCTTCGGCTTCATTTAAAAAAGAAAACGGATTTTCCTTTGTGCCGAATAACTCGTTTCCCTTTACGTTTCCGGCAATCAGTTTGTTCTTAAACGACCGAATTTGGCGGGCATCGTCTTCGGCATTTAAAAGGTTTTCATAAATTTTTTTTGTTTTATTCCCAAACATGTTGGGTATCATAACAGTATTTTTTCTAAAAATCCACAAAAATAAGCACAAAACTGATATTTTTTTATCCTTATTTTTCGGTAAAACAACAGCTCCTTTGCAACTGATTAAAAAAGATCTTTTGTTGCAGAAATAAGAGTAGGGGAAATGCGTTAGCGCATGCACCTGTTCAAAGAACGGACAACGCTTTCTTCAACGGTTGATGAAACCGTTGTTGCCAACATATCATTGTATTTGTATTCATCTCCCGAGTAAAGTATTCCGCATGTTGTGCGCAATTTTAAAAAGTAATTACCGAAAGAGGTGATGTAAACTTGATGAACAAAGTTTGTATCACCTGCCGTTGAGGTTGCCATATCTCGTTCGGATATTGTTTGTTGGTTTGCAACATCTTGCGCTGAAATTCTGGGTAAATTCAAATTGTAAAGGAATACGGAAACGGCGCAAAATTCGTTTTGATAGAGTTGGCTGTATCCTAATCCTTTCCCCGGATATTGATGTTCATAGTTAACCATCCCTCCGATTTTTCGCATCGGGTCTTGTATGTGAACAAATGAGACGGTGTGCGGTAAATCAGCCATACACTGTTCGGCAGAACCCGCAACTGCGTTTTGTGCCGTTAATACAAAACTTAATCCTGTTAAAAAAGCGAAAATCTTTTTTTTCATTTATGCCCCCTTTGATTGCTTTTTGAGTATGCGTTTTAAATATTGCCCCGTATAACTGCGTGGATTTTCAGCCACTTGCTCGGGTGTGCCCGTTGCGACAACCATACCACCGCCATCACCGCCTTCGGGACCCATATCAATAATGTAGTCGGCGGTTTTAATAACATCTAAATTATGTTCAATCACGACTACGGTATTTCCTTGTTCTACCAATGTATGCAATACATCCAACAGCTTTTGAATATCGGCAAAATGTAAACCGGTTGTCGGCTCGTCCAGAATATAAAGTGTTTTGCCTTGGGAATGACGCGATAGCTCTTTTGAAAGTTTAATGCGTTGTGCTTCACCGCCCGAAAGAGTGACGGAAGATTGTCCCAAAGAAATATATCCGAGGCCGACTTTTTGCAATAGATTGCATTTTTCTTTCAATGAAGGGATATTTTTAAAAAACTCGGCCGCTTCATCTACCGACATATCCAATACATCGGCAATGGATTTTCCATTATATGTTACTTCCAACGTTTCGCGATTATACCGCTTACCGCGACACGTATCGCATTGCACATAGACATCGGGCAAAAAGTGCATTTCAATTTTTAAAACGCCGTCGCCATTGCAAGCCTCGCAACGCCCGCCTTTAACGTTAAACGAAAATCGTCCCGGCTTATAACCGCGCGCCTGCGCTTCCGGCAAACCGGCAAACCAATCCCGAATGGTGGAAAACATGCCTGTATATGTGGCCGGATTTGAACGTGGTGTGCGCCCGATGGGGGATTGATCCACATCAATGATTTTTGTGATGTATCCGCATCCGTGTATCGCTTTGCATGGGCCGGCTTTTTCGGCGGATTTATTCAAAATTTTATTCAAATTCTTATAAAGTGTTTCAATCACGAGAGATGATTTTCCGCCCCCGCTGACACCCGTGACACACGTAAACGTGCCTAACGGAATTTGAACGGATACATTTTTCAAATTGTTAGCCGTAGCCCCCTCAATTTGAATAAATTTGCCGTTGCCGGGACGCCTTGTCTGCGGGATTAAAATTTTGCGCATACCTGAAAGATATTGTCCGGTTGTGGAAATCGGATTATCGATAATTTCCTGAGGCGTTCCTTTTGCAACAACTTTCCCGCCGTATCTGCCTGCCTCGGGTCCGATATCCAACACATAATCGGCAGAACGAATGGCATCTTCATCGTGCTCCACAACGATAACCGTATTTCCCAAATCTCTTAAATGCGTCAAAGTTGCGAGCAACTTATCATTGTCACGCTGGTGTAATCCGATTGAGGGTTCATCTAAAACGTAAAGCACACCCGTCAACCCCGAGCCAATCTGACTGGCTAAACGAATCCGTTGTGCCTCTCCGCCGGAGAGCGTAGCACTGATACGGTCTAATGTTAAATACCCGAGTCCGACATTATTTAAAAATGTTAATCGGTTAATAATTTCTTTTAAAATGCGTTTGGCAATTTCCCGCTTTTGCGGTGAGAGGGTTTCTTCAAGCGCTGAAAACCATTTTAACGCTTCCTCAATGGAAACATGCGTTGCCTCCGAAATGTTTTTTCCGCCGACCCGCACGGATAATGCCTCTTTATTTAACCGTTGTCCTTTACAGGCCTCGCAGGGCGAAACGGCTTGATATTTTGAAATTTCTTCACGTATCCATTCCGAATCGGTTTCTAAATATCTTCTTTCCATATTCGGAATAACGCCCTCAAAATTCGGCGTGCCGTATAAAATGGCGTTTTTGGTTTGTTCGCTCAGTTGATACCAAGGTGTATCTTCGTTAAAATCAACATATTTCATCAATAATCGCAAAGGAGCATCAAACCAATGAAATATCTCTCCGCCTTTGCTGACCCATGGCGCGATGGCTCCTTGTCTGATTGTTTTTTTGTCATTCGGTATCACCAGCGCCGGATCAACATATTGTTTAAATCCTAATCCCGAACAATCGGGGCAGGCCCCTTGCGGACTGTTAAAAGAAAATAAGCGCGGTTCTAATTCCGCAATCGTAAATCCACAGACGGGACAAGCCAATTTTGCCGAAAGGATTTTTTCTTCTTTTACCGTCAGATTATCAAAAACAACTAAATCGTCGGCGAGCGACAGGGCTTTTTCAATAGATTCGGCTAAACGAGATTCAATTCCTTCGCGAATGACAAGCCTATCAATCACAAGCGCAATTTTATGATTTTGATTTTTGTTAAGAGCGGGTGTATTATCTATTTCATATAATTCCCCGTCAATTTTAACGCGTGTAAAGCCTTTTTTTTGCCACTCCGCCAGTTCTTTTTTATATTCGCCTTTTCGGTTTCTGACAACGGGCGCCAATACCATAATTTTTGTTGATTCAGGGTATTTCATGGCAATATCAACCATTTGCGAAACAGTCATCGCTTCAATCGGTAATCCCGTTGCCGGCGAATAGGGGACGCCGATTCTGGCCCATAATAACCGCATATAATCGTATATTTCCGTAACTGTTCCAACTGTGGAACGCGGGCTTTTACCCGTTGTTTTTTGTTCAATGGAAATGGCGGGAGATAATCCCTCAATTAAGTCAACATCGGGCTTTTTCATTAAATCTAAAAATTGACGCGCATAAGCAGAAAGACTTTCCACATATCTTCTTTGCCCCTCCGCGTAAATCGTATCAAATGCGAGAGATGATTTGCCCGAGCCGGATAATCCCGTAATCACAACCAGTTTGTCGCGAGGAATATCCACATCAATATTCTTTAAATTATGTTCGCGAGCGCCACGAATTTTTATAACCTGTTGCATCTTTTATCCTTTTAAAATCTATTTTGATGCAGTTTATCATTTTACCTCTAAAAAAACAAGTCGCTTTCGGATGTTTCGTTGAAAAAATATAAAGAAAAGAATTGACAAGAATTTAATATCGTGGTAAATATGAGATAAATATAAAAAAATAAAAGGGAAAGGGAAGGAAATGACTTATCCGCAAAGCAATTTTGTTAATTTTATACCGCTTCGTATCGGTATGGTTAGTCCGCATGATTTAATCCAGCTGAAAACATTATATGATTTTAAAGGGGATGAAGAAACTTCTCTATTATTAAATGTTGAAAAAGGGATGAAAGAAAAAGAGTTCGTGCAACAAATTTTTGCTCGTCAAAAGACTTGGAATGCCGAAAATAAAAGCGTTTATTTAATGCAAGATGATGAAGGAGTCGTAAAGGGAGTAGCCTCTGTTATTCCCGTGCGGAAAGATGCGTATACGGGTATAGCGGAATATGCGTTTGAACCGCTTTTGTGTGCGTCGGGCAATTCAAAGCGTTTATGCTCTATGTTTGAGCAAAATCAACGGCTTCGCCTGATTCCCGAGTTTTCGGATAATTCATCCGAAATGATGCGCTTTTTTGTGCCGTCAGCCGGCGAAAAATTGACCTCTGCTATTAAGTTATCGGAAAAGCAATATGAAAATCTCAGAACTTCATATATGGAAACGCTTTTAAAAACAATGCCGTCGGGTATTTGTTTACGGCAATCGCATTTCGGCGTGAAAAAATTAACCCCGACTGCAACGAACGCAACTTGGCTTTCGGAATTTGTGGAAAGAAACAATCAATCGGTAAATGCGTTTTGGAAGGAACTTGCCGATTCATGCGCGAACCCGCAGGAAACAGTTTCGTTTTTGAAAGCAAAATCTCAAAAGGGGAATAAAAATCCATCCGTTTTCTATGGGCTTTTTAAAGATGAATCATTTATCGGCGTTTTTGAATGTTCCCCACGGGATACAACAATTCATCTTAATATGTTGGTAGATAAAGCGATGACGGGGAAGGGTTATGCCTCAGAAGCTTTACGTTTGCTGGAAAGAGAATTATTTAAACGAGGCGCGGAAGAAATTCGTATAGAGTGTTCCGGGTATAATCGTGAAACGCCGATTATTGCAACAAACAATGTTTATCGGCGTGCTACGGCAGAACAACCGCATTTTTCCGACCAATTCTACCATCTGGACACTGAAAGCCCCGAAGCAAAGACGTATTTTAAAACTTTGTCGGATTATGCTGTTGGAAAATTCGGTAAAGAAAGTTTTTTGCCACAGGAAGAAGGCAAAAAATCCGAATTATCTTCTTGTGCGAGACAGATGTTGGAAGAAAAAAGTAAATCACGTTCTTAACTGATACACAGCTTCAATACGCCATTTCGTTCATAATACCGAAAATAGGTAATGGATTGAGTATTGGAGTTAGTGCGCAGTGGATAAAAAAATAGATGATGGAATTAAACGAGCGAAAAAAATAAACAAGCCTTTGGCAGATAATGATTTAATGGATGGAAAGATGATAAATTTTATTGAACTGAAAGATTCTTTGATTACGATGGATGATATTGCGGTATTAAAAAGTAAATGCGATTCTCCGAATCAAGAAGATTTATTGCTTTTGTTAAATGTGGCGCAGAATACGGATGTTTTGCATTTTGTGCAACAATTATTTCATCAAATCGGTGTCGGCAAAAAAGAGATGAAAACATTATATCTTGCGAAAAAGGGAAATGAGGACGTGTTGGGCGTTATTTCTATTCAACCAGTTTGTTGCAATCCATCTACAATGGAAATTGAATATTGTTGGGATTCTTATTTGACGGGTGATTATTCTTTAAAAGCCGTTAAAGAGGCTTTTGTTAAATACTATCACGAGCAACTGCATGAAAGTGTATATCAAGAAGTCAGAAACAAAAAAGCCCGTTTCTTTTCCCCTCAGCTAGAAGAAAAAGAATCGCTGGTATACACACAAACAAGACCAGACGCATATCAAAAATTATCTCATTCCAAACAATATATGATGCGATTAACCATGCCACAAAAAATTGGTTTAAATGGCTCTTTCTTCTCAATGCGTAGAATTAAGGGAAGGGAAACCGAAATCCAAGATGTTTTTGAGTTGATACAAAGAAATCAGCCCGAGACGGAAAGATTTTTACCTGTGTGGCAAGAAGAATGCGCATCGCTTCCCAAAACAGAAAACTTCCTTAAAAATCAAATGAATTTTAAGGAAAGTATGCTTTCCGTCAGATACGGCATATATGAGGCAGAGAAACTTGTCGGACTGTTGGAATGTTGCACAAGGGGAGATGTGGCGCATCTCAATATACTGGTAGATAAGGATTCTGGCGCGAGAGGCTATGCATCGGAAGCGTTGCGATTGGCAGAACGCGAAATTTTTAAACACGGTATCAATGAAATTCAATTAGAATGCTCTGCTTACAATTATTTGTCTCCGCGCGTGGTTATTGCCAACGGATATAAACGAGCCGAATTGTATGATGAATATGATTCAACGTATTATTATCATAAAGTAATCGGTGATTATCTGTCCGGCAATCGTGCCACGCACTCATTATTAAAACCGAAAGAAAAAATAAAGGTTGTTCAAAGATATGTGCGGTGTCCGCTCATAGATAACGAATCTTATTCCCGATAATTTATGAGAAGAAATGATTTATTGAGCTCAATAAGGCAGTTAAATATCGCCCGTTTCAGTTGATGCAAATGATTATCCGATCAAAATCAATTAAACAAATATAAAAAAGGGTTGATTTTTGAATGGTGTTTTGCTAAATTACCCATATTATCGGTAATAGGAGAAAAAGATGAAAAAGCTTTTATGGTTGGTTTCAGCCTCATGTTTGGCAATCGGAACGGCTTTGCCGTCTGTGGCACAAGTAACGAGTAATGCGGCAGCATTGCGTGAAGCTGCAAGAGCATCGCGTCCGACTGCGCGACCGGTGCAATCACCACAACCGTCGGCAGTAGCTCAAGTCGGCCAGCAGAAAGCTACCGCGTCTCGTCCGACTGTTATTTCTGCCGCTTCATTAGGCGCCAGCGCCGTTCAGCAGGCATCTCGTCCGGCTCCCGTTTTACAACCGACCGTTCAAGAACATAATACCGTGGAGGCAATATCGGATATTTCGTCCAATGAACCGACCGGATTAAAACCGGTTGTGCAGGCCGTTCCGGCAGCCGAGAAAAAAATGCAATTACCGACGTATACAAAAGATGAAATTTTCTTTAATAACGGTGTATTTTTCGTTAAAGCCGATAAAAAACCGTTAACGGGTATCGTGCAAGAAAAAAGCAAGGAAGGGAAGTTGCTGGCGCGTACGCATTTCTTCAACGGGTTGCCACATGGAGAAAGCCGTACCTATTATACAAACGGACAAATTCAAACCGTTGAAATTTATTACCAAGGTGTTTTGGTTGATACGGCGCGGTCTTACTATGATAACGGACAGTTGCAAAATGAAACAAACTTTCAAATGGGACGTCCGCATGGTGTTTCTAAGGTTTATTATCCTTCCGGTAAAATACACTTTGAAACAAATTATAATATGGGGATGAAAGACGGCGAAGACAAAATATACGCAGAAAACGGTCAGTTGCTTATGATTCGTCGTTTTACAAAAGATCAGTTGAACGGAGAAGTAAAGGAATACTATCCGAGCGGTAAATTAAAGGGCGAAGGACTTTTTCGTCCGAACGGACCGGAAGGAACGGTTAAAACGTATTATGAAAACGGTCAATTACAAACGGAAGAAGAATACAAAAACGGGCTGAAAAACGGATTTTCAAAAACGTATTATGATTTTGGACAGTTGCAACAAGAAGAAAAATATATTGCTGATTTGATTGACGGTGTCAGTAAGTCATATTATCCCGACGGTAGTCTTGAAAAAGAATTAAATTACAAAAACGGAAAGCAAGAAGGGCCTGCCAAAGTTTATTATCAAAACGGGCAATTAAAAATGGCGTTGACGTATAAAAACGATTTGCCGGAAGGGGAGATGAATACATATTATCCTGACGGTAATTGGCAATCACATGCCGTCATGAAAAACGGCAGACCGGAAGGTAAAGTGCAAGAGTATTACGAAAACGGGCAATTATCACTTGAAAAGACATTTAAAAACGGTCTGGAAGAGGGGCCTTCCATTGCCTATTATGAAAACGGGCAAGTAAAAACAACCGTTTTATATAAAGCAGGAAAACAAAACGGTGAATTTGCCACGTTTTATGAAAACGGTAAATTAAATTCACGCACAAATTTGCTTGATGATAAACCTCACGGGGAATTTAAAGAATACTACCCGAGCGGAGCTCTGCATATTGATGCGGCCTACATCAACGGCGAAATGCACGGTTTGCAAAGAATTTATTATCCGAACGGCAAATTGCAAAGCGAGGATGAATATAAAAACAATAAATTAGACGGTATCAGCAGAACATACTTTGAAAACGGCGTTATGCGTTCCGAAGCGCATTTTAAAGAGGGAAAGAAAAACGGCGTGGCAAAAGTTTACGATGAAAATGCTAATCTCGTGCTGGAAATGAATTTTGAAATGGATGATTTGAAAAGCACACAAACCTTTAAAAAGCATTCCGATGTAGATGATACCAAAGATTCAAAAGATTCGCAAGAATGAAATGCTCAAAAAATAAGCGTTCCTTTATTGAAATGAATCAATTTTGATGAGTGTATTTTTTTATTTCTATGGATAAAAAATACCTTTAATTATCAAAGTTATTTTGATAAATCTTTTAGTAATACTTTATTGATTAAATCTTGCCTGTATGCTGAGTGAGAAGTGGAATTTTCCTGCACTTTATATGCGGAAAAGTTAAGAGATTGCACTTTAAATTTATCATCCAACCCATAACCTAATTTTTTCAATACCTCGCAGGGTTTTTTATGTTCATTCATGGCAATCATCGCATTGATGATATTCTGTGCCACTTGATCTGCCGGAGTGGAAAGGTGTTGAAGAGTAGAAACGGGAGGAAAATAAGGATTATATGCTTGAATCCTTTTGTAGGCTGTAAACACATTTTGAAATTTTTGATCTTGAAAGCTTTTTTGCGCAAATTTGATGCTTTTGGCTGAAATGCCTGTATATTCATAAGATAAATCCGTATATTTTTCATCAGCGGTGATTGCGATATATTCATCCGTTCCGACAGCTTTTAAAAAATCACTTGTAAATATTGCCGTCGGTGAAGCGGAAAGCCTGAGCTTTGTTTTTTGCGCCCACTGCGTATTTATATCGCTAAAATCAATAATCACGGTTGTAGAAGAGGGGGTGTTATCCGATAAAATCTGTGGAATGGAGGGTAAATAATATAAATCTTTCCAGTAATCGACTACATCCATAAATTGATTAAATAAAGTCGGATTGAGGTAGATATGTTTATTAATTAACGAATTGTAAGCGTGTTGCCGAGATTTGGATAGTAAAAAATCGCAGAGCGTTTGAATACAGCGCTCTTCGGCTTGAGCCTGGATATAGCGTTGAACCGAAGCAATTTTTTCCGATAGTGAGATATGACTGTTCATGGGAATAGTTTCGTTTTCTTTGGTCAACACGTTAAAAACATTGCGTTGATATTGCTGTATCAAAGACTGGATAGCTTTTGACTTATGTTCAAAAGTCAGAAGATAATAAGATTCCGCCTCGGCTTCCATCAGCATATTCCTGGCAACCGATTCAACGTTCTTTTTATTTTTATCGCCCCATAACTGATAGTGATATTGCAACACGTGTCGTAGTTCATGCAGAAATGTGAACATGCGGGATGGAGAATTTTTTGAAATAAGCGGAAAAACCTTAATTATCAGTTGTCCGTTATTTTCTAAAACACCGCCGTCTGCTCCTTGGTCATATAGGCTTTGTTCGGCAAAGGGGGACATATCAATCGTTAATTTTTTATTCGGTGTATCTTTATTAATCTCTTCATACACGTTTAAAAATTCATGAAAAATACGATTGATAATCGGTAGTGACGGTAAGTTTTCTTTTAAATATTGAACGAGTTCTTCAGCGTTTTTCTCGGCTTTATGTTTCTTGCGCTGCGTCTGCGGAGCATCTGGTGCCTCATAAGCATATTTGACATGAATATGATTTTGAATCCGTTGCCATTCTTCTGCCGTTATATCATTATATTGTTCATACCACTCTGTCAATGATGTAACAGGCATAGTCTCATGTGAAGCGCCTTGAAATTGCTTACAGGCGTGTTGTAACATCTTGAAATCATCGGCGGAAATAAGCAATTTCTCGGCTACTTCATTCTTGATTTGAAATTTTGCTTGAATGCCTAATTGTTCTAAAAACCATTTTATTTGATTCTTTTCTTGCTCGCTTTGATTATAAAGAGAAAAATAAACTGTTTGATTTTTAACCAAAAAGTGTTTGTTTGTGCCAAAATAATGAATTATATCGTCTATCATTTTTATTCGCTTTAATGGTGCAATTATGTCAAGTTTATTGCCTATTTTATAAATATACATCATGTTTTTTATTTTATCAAGATAAAAATCAAGATTTCTCTTTTTGCAATAAAGAAAGTCCGATATGATAGGTTGTGTTTCGGAGCGTTTCATCTTCTATATGGCTGACTTTTGCTTCAAGCCGGCGAATTTCTTCTTTTGTCGGTTTACGAATTGGGCGAATTGGTTCGGCGCGCGGAAAAAGTAATTTGCCTTGACTGATGTGAATTTTGGAAACGGCCGGATATCCGAAAAACGTATTGATTCGCTCAATAATTTGATTTTTTTGATGCTCAAATAAAACCGCAAAAGCCCCGCCGGCACTTTTTACGTGTAATGTTCCATGTGTTCTGGAATCTTTTTCAAACGTTAATTTTTCGGGCCGAATCCCTTTTGCCATATCTTCACCGATAATATCATCCCAACATTCAATAATATCAAGTCCGGCAAAACCGCGAGTTGTCAGCACTTTTTTAGCGATTGATTTGACTTCGTATGTCAGTCGCTCGGGGCCGGTAAACGTGCGCTTGCGAAATCCCTGCGCATCATGTAAATCGTCGCCCTTATCAAAGGCGCGCTCATCAGGTGCATACGTTTTTGTTTCGCGTTTTTTCCTCCGTGTCCCGATAGATGATTTCCCGACGCTTGTTTTATCCGTCATTTCAGTGCCGATCCTTACATTTTTCGTTCGTTTTGAAAACGCGACATAAACCGATCATGAAATTCTTCAAATCTGTTTTCGCTGATTGCTTCACGTATTTGCTTCATTAAATTTTCATAAAAATGAATATTGTGCATGGTCAGAAGCATACTGCCTAATATCTCGCCGGCGCGGAATAAATGGTGGATATAACCGCGTGTATAATTTCGACAAGCGGGGCAGGTGCATTCGGCATCAAGCGGTGCATGATCGTCAATATGGCAAGCGTTACGCATATTTAAAACGCCGTGAGAGGTAAAAGCTTGACCCGTCCTTCCCGAGCGTGAAGGCATCACACAGTCAAACATATCAACACCCCGATAGACGGCACCCACAATATCCGTCGGTCGACCGACCCCCATCAAATACCGCGGTTTATCCTCCGGAAGCGCACAGGCCGTATAGTCCAGAACCGAGAACATCATTTCTTGCCCTTCGCCGACGGCTAATCCGCCGATGGCATAACCGTCAAATCCGATTTCGGTTAAATCGTGAATGGATTGTCTGCGTAAATCTTCAAACATACCCCCTTGAACGATACCGAATAAGCCATAACCCTCTCTATCAACAAAAGCCTCTTTGGAGCGTTTTGCCCACCGCATGGAGCGTTCCATAGATTTTTTTACCACCTTATATTCTGCGGGGTATTTAACGCATTCATCAAATGCCATTGTAATATTTGAATCCAACAGATGCTGAATTTCCATGGAGCGTTCGGGCGAAAGAAAATGTTTAGAGCCGTCGATATGTGATTGAAACGTCACGCCTTCTTCCGTTATTTTGCGCAATCCGGAAAGACTCATCACTTGAAAACCGCCCGAATCGGTTAAAATCGGCCCGGGCCAATTCATAAATTTATGGAGTCCGCCAAAAGAGGCGACGCGTTCTGCCGTCGGACGTAGCATTAAGTGATAGGTGTTGCCCAAGATGATTTCTGCTCCCGTTTCTTTAACCGATTCGGGCATCATGGCTTTAACCGTTCCAACCGTTCCGACAGGCATAAAAGCCGGTGTTTGAATATTTCCGTGTGCCGTTTTTAAAGTTCCGCGACGCGCTTTTTGATTTATTGTGTGAATTTCAAATTTTAGCATGGACAAATTTCTCTTTCTGTGATACAACCAATTTAATTTCAGGTATGTTATCATATAAAAAGGAATGTTTCAATGGAAAAAGCACAAAAGAAAGGTTTTTGGAGTAATTTTTGGGGGTTGTTTTGGGCGTTGATGATAGCACTCGGTATCAGAGCGTTTTGGTTTGAACCGTATAATATCCCCTCCGGTTCTATGATTCCGACGTTGCTTGTTGGGGATTATTTATTCATTACAAAGTATGATTACGGCTATTCGCGACATTCGTTCCCGTTTTCGTTGCCGATTATCCCGTCGGGACGTATTTTTGAAAAAATGCCGAAGCAGGGTGATATTGTTATTTTTCGGATGACGCCCGAAATTCAGCCGACTTTGCAAACTTCCATTGATTATATTAAACGCGTGATTGCCTTGCCGGGCGATACCGTTCAGATGAAAAACGGACGTTTGTATATTAATGATGTTTTGGTTGAGCGCACAAAAATCGGTGAAGAAAAGATGAAACTTGAATCAGGGAAGGAGATAACTTACACAAAGTATATTGAAACACTGCCAAATGGCGTTCAACATGTTATTTTTGAAATCAGCGATAATTTACAAGCCGATAATACCGAAAAAATCACGGTTCCCGACGGTTATTTTTTCGCAATGGGCGATAATCGCGATAACTCATTGGATTGCCGTTTTTTTGGACCCGTTCCGTTGGTTAATTTAGAGGGAAAAGCCAGATTTATCTTTTATTCAAATAACGGTGAAGGCTTTTTCTGGCAATTTTGGAAATGGAAAGACTTTATTCGCACGGATCGGTTGTTCCGCAAATTGATTTAATTTAAACAAGATATTAAAAGGACACAAAGAAAGAAATGAAATTACCGTTTTTACCGGCTGACATCAATACGGAATCGCCTTTATATGAAAGGGCGTTAACGTTAGCAAATCATCGTAAAAAAGCATTATATGAACGATTGGAATTTTTAGGCGATCGCGTATTGGGTTTGATTGTTGCCGAAATGCTTTATCGTCATTTTAAGAACGAACAAGAGGGTGATTGGGCGATGCGCTTTACATTGCTTGTGCGTGAAGAAACATTAGCAGAAGTTGCCCAAAAAATCGGATTACCCGCTTATTTAATTACAGAAGATAACTCCATGCGCGAGAATCAATCTGTTCTGTCAGACGTCATGGAAGCTTTGATTGCGGCGATTTATTTAGACCAGGGAATTGTAAAAGCCAAGAAATTTGTTGAAAATCTCTGGATGCCTTTGTTAAACAGAGATCACGAAACAATTAAAGATGCTAAATCGGCTTTACAGGAATGGTCGCAATCAAAAGTCGGTATTTTGCCGGAGTATGAGTTAATAGAGCGAACGGGGCCGGATCATGCACCACATTTTCGCGTAAAAGTCAGCATTGAGGGATACGGCTCACAAATCGGTGAGGGCGGTTCCAAAAAAGAAGCAACACAGGTTGCTGCCGAAAAACTCTTATCCGCGTTACCCAAAGGAAAAAAACAAAAGAAAAGTCATTATACCGGCAATCATGGAGCAAAATAAGTATGACGGATATTTTACCTGATATATCAAACCAACGTTTCGCTTTTGTAGCCATTTTAGGGGCGCCGAATGCGGGAAAATCTACACTTGTCAATCAACTTATTGGTGCAAAAGTATCAATCGTTTCCCCAAAAGTTCAAACAACCAGATCGCGTATTCGCGGTATTTTGATTGAAGAAAACGCACAACTCGTGTTAGTAGATACACCGGGTATTTTTCATGCAAAACGGCGCTTTGATCGGGCAATGGTAGCCTCGGCTTGGACGGAATCAGATGAATCCGATATGCGTTTATTAGTTGTTGATGCTCAAAAAGGCATTGATAAGAATACGAAAGACATTATTGATTCCTTAATCAAAAATAAAAAGAAAACAATTTTAGTTATCAATAAGATAGATTTAATTGTTAAAGAAAAACTTTTACCGTTAATTAAGGCGCTGAACGATGCCGGTATTTTCACGGATACCTTTCTGATTTCGGCCCAAACGGGTGAGAATGTGAATGAATTAAAAACGTATTTAAAAGAACATGCCCCGCAATCGCCGTGGATGTTTCCGAGCGATCAACTTTCGGATTTGCCCAACCGACTATTTGCTGCCGAAATCACGCGCGAGAAACTTTTTATGCTGTTGCAACAAGAGTTACCCTATACCATCGCTGTCACAACAACGAATTGGCAAGAGAAAGAAACAGGGATACGCATTGAACAAACAATCTTTGTTGAGCGGGAAGGGATTAAGCCGATTGTTGTTGGAAAAGGCGGAGCCATGATTCGTAAGATTGGCGAAACGGCTCGGCGGGAACTTTCCCGTCTGTTTGAAAAGCCGGTTCATCTGTTTTTAACTGTTCGCGTTAAAGAAAATTGGGCAGACGATCCGGCACGATTCAGCGAATGGGGATTGGACTATAACGTATAGGAAATTTGATTAAATGCCTTCATTTAAAATAGAAAACGCTTTGTTATTACAAACGCGACCGTTGGGTGAAAAGTCTTATATGCTTTCTCTTTTTACGCGCGAAAAGGGGCGTTTTCTCGGCGTTATCAAAGCAAAAAAAATTCCCGATATTGCATCGTTTGTAGATGCTCGTTGGCAGGCGCGATTGGAAGAACAAGTAGGAACTTACTATTTGGATGATTTTCGTTCTTTTGCAGTAAACTTTTTGGATGATAGAGAACGCCTGAATGTTTTGCTCGGTGTTTGTGAACTGTTAAATAAGTTGTTGCCCGAGCGACAAGCCTACGAATTACTTTACGACCATACATTAACACTGTTAAATCAGTTGGAAGAAGATTCTTTTGTTGAACAATATCTTCGCTGGGAATTGTTTTTATTGCATTCAATCGGGTTCGGGTTGGATTTTTCTTCTTTTGAAAACGAGGAAACACAGGGTATCCCGACGTATGTTTCTCCAAAGACGGGCAAAGTTGTCAGCCGAGAAGTCGGACTGCCGTATCATGATAAGCTGTTAAAATTACCGCGGTTTTTATGGTTTACAAAAGAGCGGGCATTATCAACAAATGATATTTTGAACGGATTTGCTTTAACGGGATATTTTTTAACAATGCATGCCGGATTAGGGCATTTGCCTTATGCTCGTGAGGCTTTAATACACTCAATATTCACCAAAAAAGAAAAATCAGTAAAATAAACTAAATGTATCAAAAAACACCCGTTGATAAAATGTAACGGGTGCTTTTTTTTAAAATCGCGTGCTGAATTTGGCAATCTTCTACATATCGCGCACACGCTCTTTTTCATCCATCAAGTAGTGTTCTAAACCGATGAGACGGTTCAATTCGTAGACGGAAAGTTGTTCAAGTTGTCTTTCTTGCAACTGTTCTATCATAGCGTTAATTTTCGCTTCCCATTCTGACCGTTCCTCAGGTGTTAAACGTGATAAATCACGCCGGATACGCGGTAAATCGGCTTGAATACGTTTTTCCGGTGTATCTAATTCTTTGAGCAAGTTAATTCCCGCCATAGAGGCTGTAATTTGAATCACTTTATCATCGTTCAAAGCGATTGCTTCTTGATATCTATCCCGCTCGGGAACAGACATCATGCCTGAGGCATTTTTCTCTTTTGCATGTTTATAGGCAAATTGCATAAACACATTACACCGATGCAAGTGATTTAATAGTTTTTGTGTGGCGGCATATTGTGGCGAGCTATAATCCAACTTAAAGAAAATATCGGCAGCAATTTGATATTCAAGCAAAATATCCTTTTCAAGTGTTTCAATTTCCTGCAATTCGGTATCCGTGATAACGTTATCCGAAAACGCATTTTTAACAAGAATAATTAAATCCCGATAGCGACTTAAAATCGGCAATCGTGATCTGCTTTTATATTCAGGCACATAGTCTGTGTATTGTGCTTCTTCCGACATACTTTACCTCCTTTATTGTGATTATCTCTGAGATTAATATAGTATAATTATCAAAAAGAATCAACAAAAATCGAATTAAAACAGAATAAAAAAGATGCTCATAAAGAGCATCTTTATCTTCAAGAAAAATACTGCTTGTTAAGCAACAGCATCTTTCAAACCTTTACCGGCACGGAATTTCGGTTGTTTTGAAGCCGGAATTTTAATTGTTTCACCCGTGCGCGGATTGCGACCTTCCGTTGCGGCACGTTGTGCAACGGCAAATGTGCCGAAGTTTGTAATACGCACTTCATCACCTTTTTTCAAAGCGCCGGCAATGGCGTCAACCGTAGCATCCAATGCTCTGGCTGCATCTGTTTTTGAGAGGTTACCGGATTTTGCAATTGCATCTACTAATTCTTGTTTGTTCATAATAAACTCCTTTGTAGAATTTCTTGTGTTTGTTAGGTTGTACAAGGCTTCCCCTGAACAATTTCATCTTAACGGGGATTTTATATGAATGTCAACAAACTTTTTCAAATTTTAGGCGGAAAAGAACAAAATTTTGTCTTTTTTTGTAAAATTTTCCGTGTTTGTTGGGACATGTTTATGGTTTTTTTGAATAAAAATTTAAAAAAAATAATTTTTTTCGAAAAATCAACCGCTACTCAAAAATGAAACAGAAATCGTGCGAAAGAAAAATTTCCGAATAATTTTAATTCATCTATAAAAATCAATATATAATCAAAAAAGCAACGAATCGTCGTATCTGTTATGTGAAAAAAAGATTTGTGTGTGACATAAATGAGAAACGCTTTTAAATCAAACACGCAAAACAAGAACAGAAAAATAATCAACAAATCATGCCGGAAGGCGGTAAAATCACATCCGATTGCTTATCGGCATTCGTTGAAAAGACTTCCACCGTTGCGTGTAATTTCTTAAAGAAAGCGATTGTATCGGCATCATTATTTAAATGAGCAATTGAATCGGCGGTTTCCCCGTAGTAGTTCTTTATTGAAATTTGAACGTTCGGTTGCTTTAATAAATAAGAAATCATTTCTGTTTTATTCGCATTAACGGCGCACATCAGGGGTGTATTACCATAAGAATCTCGCGCATTGACATCGCAACCTTCGTCAAGTAAAAAGGTCATAATGTCAACCGAGCCGTGTTCGGCAGCATAAACCGTTACGGGCTTTGCAACTTTGCGCCCGTTATCCTCATCCGCCTCAACAAAACTCAACCGTTTCAAGTCCATCAGAGCAGAAACATCTCGCAAAGCGACTAAATCATCATTATCAATCGCTTGTTGAATTTGTCGGGCCAACATCAAATAAGCATTTTCAATTTCTTGCATAGGCCTCCTCCTTTGATAGATTGTTCTATCATTATATGCTATTTTATGTTCATTGTCAATCAAAATACAAAAAATTGATGATAACATATTATTTTAATTCAAAAAAATTTTTGATTGTTTTTCAAAAAAAATGATTGACAGGCGATTATCTCTATGGTAAAAATGAGAACAAAAGATGAAAATTTGATATCGGAGGTATCTATGCTTACAAAAAAACAACACGACTTACTATTATTTATTGCATCCAATTTAAAGGATAAGGGCGTTTGCCCATCGTATGAAGAAATGTGTGCATTTTTAGGTTTGCATTCCAAGTCCGGTATCAATCGTCTTGTTAAAGCGTTGGAAGAGCGGGGATTTATCCGGCGGTTACCGAATAAGGCGCGAGCATTGGAAGTTTTAATTATGCCGGAAGAAAAAGCCGGCGTTTTAAGCAATCAGGTATTTACAAAAAATCGGATGCACGAAATTGAAAAAAATATTTCAAATGATAATCTTTCGGAAATTCCGTTGTGTGGTAAAATTGCCTGTGGAACACCCATTGAGGCTGTTCGCGTAAATGAAACGGTTTGCGTACCGACACAAATGATGGGTGCGGGAGAGCATTATGCGCTCACGGTAGAGGGCGATTCTATGAAAAACATCGGCATAATGGATGGGGATACGGTGATTATCCAACGAGCCGATACGGCACAAAACGGTATGATTGTGGTTGCCTTGGTTGATGGATACGAGGTCACATTAAAGCGGATACGTATGCAAGGTAAAAAGATTGCCTTAATTCCCGAAAATGAGGCATACGAAACGCGTATATTGGATGCTGACAGAGTATCTGTTCAGGGACGATTGGTTGGTTTGTTAAGACAGTATCATTGAGCGTTATGCCAAGGTGAATCAAGGTGACTTAAATGAATAAGGAAAGATGGGTTTGCCATTGATTGAATAATTATAAATTTATTTTGGAAATGAGCTATTATGTAACAATTCGAGCCTCATATTGCTCATTTAAAAATTGATAGGCGGATTATGATGACTATGTGATATTTAATGTGGCATTTGTGTTTATGAATTTAAATGATTAAATCTGTGAACATAAAAATCATGGAGCTATATTGCACAGCATTTATATGTTGCGTAGAATATGTAAAAAGATTCATCTAGTTAAGAAAAAGCAGAATGATAGATAAGGTAATCGGTGTATAGGGACATAAAAAGCATGCAAAGAAGCAAGCCGTTGCGGGCAATTCTTGGGACTTGTTGCGTTATTTGTCAGAATGCTTTGATAACACCGTTGCAACAAGGTATTAATACAGAGAAAATTTAAGAAATCTGTTGTCTGAATTTGTGTGACGGAATGTGATTTAATTGTTTTCGGCGACATTTTTTTATTTCTTTTTTATTTTTATGTGATATAATGGACGCATGAAAACAGAATTCAAACGACCAGAAAGGAAAGATGCCTCGGCCAAAGTGTCAGAGGAGGATATGATTTACTTTTCTTTGGGGATTGATCGCAGTGAATTTATCTTGCCCTCTCAGCGAGAAGACTATCATTCCGATATGCGGGCAGTTCAACTGGTGCGTGCCGTTCAAGACGGAAAAAAATTATCACAGCAGGACTTTTCGGGTATCAATTTAAAAGGCGCAGACATATCGAGTGGTATATTTAACCAATGCAACTTTAAAGGAGCTGTATTTTACAAAACAAATGCTGAAACGGCTGATTTTACGGGGTGCTGTTTTGATGAGGCCTATATGGAAGACTCAAATTTTACGGGTTGCGATTTTACGGGTGCTTCATTCAGGCGGACTTTTTCAAAAAACAATAAATGGGAAAAAGCATTTCGGGATACGGAAGCCGAAAAATATCTGACGGCGGTAGAGAAAATTATTCGTCTGATAGAAGAAGGAAAATTAGATATTCGCACGCTTGCACAGACAGATTTAATCAATTTAGATATTCGCCGGCTTGATTTTTCAAAAATAGATTTGGAAGATTTGGATTTATCCATGTTTGCATTAGACGGTATTAATTTGTCGGGCACATATATTGATCCCAAGCAATTAATGAGTTTGGAAGGATGGAACAGTTATTGCATTGATTTGCGCAAAACAAAAGAAATAACGCGGGAGCGATTGTGCCGTAAAGTGATGACGGAGCAACAAGAAGCATTGGAACGGTATGCAAGCGCGCAAAAGAAGATGAATGATGATATCCGCACGAAGAAACTTACGCGTCCGCTACCGAAAAAACAAGAAACGGAAGAAACACGCGCTTGGGGAATTGAAAAAGCACGCGCGGAATTTAAACAAATGCAAGAGAAAGAAGCTACTAAGAGACAACAAGAAGAGCAAAAAGAGGCAGAACTTTATGAAGCCTACAAAAGAGAATATGCAGGTCAAAACGATGACAATAAATCAATATCCCAATCATTTGCGCATATTTCAGGCGTCAGCAATCAAGCAGATGGTATCTCTATCGGTATTCCCGTAACGAAAGAGAGTATTCGCTTCTTGGATTCCGAACTGGAAACGCGTCCGGCATTCAGCATTGTTTCAAAGGAAATCAAATCAGAGCAAAAGAGCGAGTCATCTGTTTCAGATTTCAATTCGGCAAAATATGTTCAAGAGCATACCGCAGAAAATCTGATTCTTGATAAGGCAGAGTCCCACGATAATTTGAGTGCAGAGCAGGCAAGTTTGAATCCCTCAGAGAAAGTAATGGTTGAAAAATCAGAACCTATTGTTATTATCGCGCATACGGAAACGGAAAAACAGCAACCGAGTGCAACAGAAGAATTTACCGATACACAAATAAACACTTCTTCGGAGCGCAAAGAGGAGGGTAATAGAAATTCAACTCGTCAACCGCAATCTCAATATCGATATTTTCAAAAACGGGAAGATTCTGAATCGCAAGAAGAACCTATTTTACAAAAACCGGAATCGGATGATGAGGAAGAGACTGTTCATACTTTAAAAAATGCCGGATTATCAACGGAAGAAATTGCGGATTTTCTGCGTAAGAAAGGGCCTCTTAAAGTAATGGGGAAACCCCCGAAAGGTCGTAAAGTTAATCATAAAATGAAAGGGTAACGAAAGAATGGTCATACGATTGGCTCCCGAAAAACAATCAACCCGAGATTGCCTGAAATGGTGGTGGTGGCGAGCATTGGCCGGTTTTGGTTTCCTGTGGTTGATGCTTTTGTTTTTCATACCGTTTTCCGTTGTTATTTCATATCATCTTTCCATTGAATCATGGGCGTTAATTCCGCGGTATATTTTAAATGTGTTCAGTGGCGATTTCCTTTTACCGTTTCGCAATTACGGCACTTGGATTTGGGGATACTTATTTCATGAGCCGTTGCATTATAATTGGTATAGTTATTTCGCCTGGCGTATTATGCTGATACCGACCATGGCTTTTGTATTTTATCATCTTATTTTATTTCATTATAATCCCTATCACCTTTTACCGCAACGATTTGGTGACGGGCGTGTGGCAACGGATTCTGATGTTGAAAAAATGGGACTCTTTGCGGGTGAACATCTTTTAATCGGTTTACAAGGTAAGAAAAAAAGAAAAATGAAAATGCCTGATACGCGTTCGGTTTTTTGTATCGGAGCTCCGGGTTCGGGAAAAACGATGGGCGTTATTATTCCGGCTGTTTTAGAAGATAAAAATTCAACGTTGATTATCCATGATCCAAAAGGCGAAATTGCTAAATTGACAAGCGGTTATCGTGCCACACTCGGGCCGGTTTTTAAAATGAATTGGATGGGAAAAGATGATCCCGAAAAAGGGATAAGATGGCCCTCATGGAATCCGATCGGAGGCGGAAATTTACCGCCTTTAAGCGCAGGCAGAGAAGGTTATATTGATAATTTAATTACCTTTTTAATCCCTGACGGTCCATCGGGAACAGATCCTTATTGGGTTAAGACGGGGCGTGGATGTTTAACGGGGCTTACGGGCTATTTGTGCGGTAAAGTGGAGCAGGCACAAGCAAACGATTATTTTCTTTCGCGTATTAAAAACGGCATACTGGATGAGGAAGATTATGAGATACTTGTTTCATATTATGAGGCCATGCGTGATTTCCCCGAAGTTTTAAAAGCCAAAGAATTGGCTGTAAAAAGAGAAATAACGCTTGATAATTATTTGCCGATAGGCACATGGGATTTAATTCCGGATAGTTGGGAAGGGCATGATGCTTGTTTTGCAATGTTGTTGGATATTATCAGTTCCGCTCAAATACGGTATAATGCCGAAATAGCCGAGCGTCAACGTAATCAGGATATGACGGCTATTGATTTAGATGCCTGGCAAATGCTATTTGAAAATGTTGTGCTGGAAACGGCTTATTACGGATATGGGCGACGGACTTTGCTTGAATTAAATCAAGTATTAAGTTTACCCGACAAACAGCGAGGTTCGGTTATTTCAATGGCTATGTCGGGTGTCAATATCTTCAAAAACTCCGCCGTCAGATGTCGCACATCCATGAACGATTTTAATTACGAACAACTGCGTGGTATGCGTCACCCCGAAACAGGCGAATATCAACCGATAACCATTTATATGTCGGTACCGTTTTCCGATTTAAAAGCTTCTGTTCTCATCAGCACGCTTTTCATTAATATGGCAACCGAATATTTAATGGAATTCGGCCCGGGGCAGGGGCAAGCCGGCCCGTATTCGGTTGGATTTATTTTGGACGAGTTCCAGCATATGCCCTCTTTATCCAGTATTACGGACGGGATTGTATTTGGTCGCACAAAGCAGAACAAATTTTTGGTTTGCGTTCAAGATTGGCACCAGATTATTTCCAAATATGATGAAGAAACATCTACCGTCATCATGAGTTCTACGGCGGCAAAAATCATCAAAAGACAAAACAATCCCGATACCCGTGCGCCATTGTTAAAAGGAATTGAAACGTTAACAAAAGTTGTACATTCCTATGATTCAAGACAAGGGTGGTTTGATTTCAGCGGTGATTTAATTCCTAATTCGTCGTCCCCGTGGATATGGAAGGACTTTAATTTGTATTTGCCGATTAAACGAAAAACAAAAACAATGGCTGATACGGTTATCGGTGGATCGGGTGTGTTAAGTATGGTTCCCGAAAAGCAAGTCGTGTTATATGCGGGACATCTAAACCGGCCGATACAAGCGGCAACACCTTTGTATAACAAAGTTCCCGAATATAAAGAACGCGCATCCATAAAGCCGGCGAAAGAAATGCCGGATTATATTGTGCGTGAGGCGGATGAAGTGAATTTAATCAGTAAAATACATGTTGATCCGATTATTGCCGCTGATATGTCGTCCTAGCATATTGTCATTTTACGTGCCGAAATAATGCAAAAAGAAAAAGAGCGTTGGTTAAAAAAAGTGAATTTGGTTTAAATTAACTTGACAATACCGCTAAAAACCGTTATAACTGCATAACGAAAAAGAAAAATTTGTTTATCCGGAAAGGGGAAAGAATGTTAGGAATCGTATTGGTTGGACACGGTGAATTGCCGAAAGCAATGTTGGCAGTTGTAGAACATGTTGTCGGCAACACGGAGGGAATGACGTATGTCTGTATTGCGGATACGGATGATATGGAAGAAAAGCGTCATGAAATACTGGATAAAACGATTTCGGTTGATACGGGTGACGGTGTTATCGTTGCAACGGATATGTTTGGAGGCACACCTTCCAATTTGGCGATTTCTTTGATGGAAGAACGTAATATTGAGGTAATTTCGGGTATGAATGTGCCTATGTTGATTAAGTTGGCGGAAGAACGTTCCGAAACGATGCAAACAGCCGTCAAGCACGCGCAAGAAGCCGGACGAAAATACATAAACGTTGCCTCAAATTTACTTTGATGCCTGTATAACGGACGTATGAAATGCCGACACTTACTCAAAAAGTTGAAATTCAAAATTTAAAAGGTTTGCATGCGCGGGCAACTTCTGCTTTCGTAAAGGTTGCCTCCTCTTTTGAAAGCGATATACAAATCACAAATGAGGAAGGGATGACTGTTTCCGGAAAATCTATTATGGATATTTTAATGTTGGCAGTTCCTTTGGGGGCTGAAATAACTTTAACAATTACCGGAAATGATGCCGATAAGGCTATGAAAGAACTTGTAAATTTAATCAATAACCGATTTGGCGAAGAATAACGCTAAAACGCTTTTTACCGATTGGGAGCGTTGATGGATGAAGCAATTACATATTGGGATTTAGAGCGGAATTGTCCGAAAGATTGCCCTTTTTTGCGCAAATTGAAAGATAAGCATATTTATTTGTGTGTTGAATATCGTCTGTTTTTGGAAAATGATAAATACGGTTTGCCCCGAAAAAGTGGCAAGTGTGGCACCAAAGAAGTTGATAATGCAAAAAAAACGCTAAAAAAACTGGCAGATTGCTTGGATAACTTGGGTTTGGAAGTTTTAACACGCGAAGATAACGCGTTATTGCGGAACATTATCGCTGTTTTGGATCAATCGGAGCGGGAAGCCGTTGCTACAATTCTGAATTCTCCGGATTTGGCTCAAAGTTTCATTAAATCTTGTGAAAAGCAACCCAAAGATAATGAATTGGTATCAAATATTCGGGCGGTTATAACGGAGTATGAAAAAAAATATAAAGATAAGCAAAAAAAGCAAAATCGTTCACGACCGGAGGATAATAAATCAAACGAAGAAACAGATGAAAAATTACGGCTTCGCGCGTTGCTTCAAAAAATGCACGAAAAGAATGGCAGAAACGGTTTATAGAAAGGAAAGGGGGAGTTTTTATGAAACATGCAGTTTATCCCGGATCATTTGATCCATTCACAAACGGTCATTTAGATGTTGTGTTGACAGCTTCAAAATTGTTTGACAAGGTAACAATTTTACTCTCAACCAATTCTCAAAAAAAGAAATTTTACTCTCAAAAAGAAATGATTGAGGCGATTCAAAAAACAATGATTCGTCAAGGGCTTAAAAATGTGGATGTATTGGAGTCAAATTTGTTAACGGCAGAAATGTGTCGCAAACTCGGTGCAACATATTTAGTGCGTGGTTTACGCAATGCAACGGATTATGCCTATGAAGAAGATATTGCCAAAGTCAACAATCAATTAAATCCAAATTTGACGACGGTTTATTTACGGGCCGTTCATGATATTGTTTCGTCTTCATTGGTTAGAGAATTATGGAGTTATGGGCATGATGTTTCGCCTTATGTGCCACAAGATGTATTGGCTTTAATTCAATCTGTTAATCAACCGAGGCCATAAATGCGCAACTTATTGATTTTGTGGGATTGGGATAATACGCTGAACGATACCTCGGCAATGATTTTTAAATCACTGCAAGAAACGGCAGAACATTATGGCGCGCCAATGCCGACAAAACACGATTTGAGGGAAGTATTAAGCCAACACAAAGGGGCTTACTGGGAAAGAACGTATGATTCCGATACGCAAGAAGCCATGGACTATTACTTAAATCGCTTTTCAGCAAATCACTTAGAGGCACGATTATTTCCCGAAGCCAAAGAGATTTTAACTTTTGTGCATCAATCAAAGACGGCACAACTTATTATCAGCAACAAACGAAAAGATTTATTAAAAGATGAAATTGAGCAGGCAAGCATTAAGCATTTAATAGATGGATATATTGGGGCCGATAATGCTTTCTCTAAAATAAAACCTATGCCAAATTACGGAGCGGAAGTAATTGCGCAAATTCCGCATGAGCAATTGTTAATGATCGGTGATGGAACGTGTGATATGGAATATGCCCAAGCGATTGGAGCAACAGGGGTGTATATCAGAGCAAAAGAAGAAGTTGAATCATATATAACACCCCAATTTTGTTTTAATAATCTGAAAGAAGTTGCCGGATGGTTAAAAACATACATTGTAAACGAATAACTTCACTAAAAGTGAATAAAAAGTGAGATAGGAGAAAAAATGGAAAATAATTGTTTAATCATTTGGGATTGGGATAATACGCTGGCAGATACGCGCATGGCTGTTAAAGCCGGTTTGCAAGATGTTGCTGATTTTTACGGTTTACCGCCGATTACGGACGGGGATGTTTTAAATGTAATGACTTCACACCGAGGCTTATTTTGGCAAAAAAATTTCGGTGAAAATGTGCCGGAAGCAATAGAATATTATGTTAAAAGTTATCGGACACACGGTAATCTTGTTAAATTGTTTCCCGATACGAAATGGGCACTTGACTATATCAAAGCAAAGCATATTCCTCAAATTGTATTAAGCAACAAACATGAAGGAGCGTTGTTGGAAGAAGTTGAACGCCAAGGTGTCGCTTCCTATTTTGCACGTATACAAGGCACAACAGGCCCCCTCGGGAAACCAGATAAAGCCTTTACGGCGCCGATATTGGACCAATTTAAACCCAAGAAAGTAATTTTAATCGGTGACGGTATTTCGGATATGATGATGGCACGCAATATGGGAGCAAGATCCATTCTAGTGCATCAGCCGGATAAAACGTTGCCACATGAATTTGCCTGCGAGACATTAACAAGTGTGTGTCAAATCATAGATACTGTGTTGAACAATGAAGCGGAATAAGAAAAAGCTTTCAAAAGTGGGAGGAATATAAAAAAGTGTAAAAGTAAAAAATTTTTCTTGACAAGGGAAATAAAAGATGGTATAGCTTATAGCACAAGAAGAAACGGGCGACTAGCTCAGCTGGTTAGAGCACCTCGTTTACACCGAGGGGGTCTGCGGTTCGAATCCGTAGTCGCCCACCAATGAACTCTTTAAGATTTGATAAAAATTTTAAAGAGTTTTTTTATAAGAAAAGCGCTGATAATCTTCCTCGTTAACAAAAATAATGATAAAACAAAAAAGTCGCAGGCTTGCTCGCTTGCGACTTTTCTTACTTATATTGCATTTATTTACTTTACAACATTGTTGACAATTACACCGTCTAAATAACTCTTGATATTATCAAAGGTTGTTTGATTGATACGGTTGATGGCATCAATGGAGTTAAAGGCAATATGCGGTGTGGCAATTACATTTTTAAATTGTAATAATTTTAAATTCATTGCCGAATCTAATAAGAAGTCTGTATCGTTCACGCGTCCCGATGTATCTACTTCATCATGCAATAAGAAGTCTTCGTTTTCCAAGACATCTAATCCTGCACCACCGACAATGCCTTGTCTTAATGCCCAATAAAGCGCTTGCGTATCAATTAAATCGCCACGTGCCGTATTCACAATGATAACACCGCGTTTCATCATATCAAATGCTTCTTTGTTGATTAAATGGAAGTTTTGCGGGGTTGACGGAACATGCAACGAAATAATATCTGCATTTTTGTAAATTTCAGATAAATCAGATACATAGAAATCTTTTAATTCCGGATTTTGATACGGATCATACGCTAAAATCTTCATGCCGAAGCCTTGTGCAATTTTAATCATGTGACGTCCGATAGAGCCGGTTCCAATAACACCGATTGTCTTTCCAAGCAAATCAAAGCCCATATATTTTTCAATTTCAATGTGATTATGAGCCATAGCATTGCGTCCTTGAATGATTTTGCGTGAAAGTGCCAAAAGCATACCAAAGGCAAATTCTGCAACGGTTGCTTCACCGTAACGTGGCACGTTTAAAACAACAATACCCCGTTTTTTGCAATAATCTAAATCAATATGGTTAAACCCTGTGGAACGCGTTGCAATCACTTTTAAATTCGGAAATAAATCTAAACGCGTATTATCCACCGTTTCGGAATGAACAAACAATGAGATAATCTCGCAATCACGGTAAGCTTCAATTTTTTTGGTAGAAATGCCGTTTAAACTTTCTTCAAACAAAACAAAATTTAATCCTTCAATCGGATGTAATTCGGCAAATTGTTTAAAAATTTCATCAACATCAAAAAAGAGTATATTCTTCATTTGGTTTTCCTTTCAATTTGTTCCCTTTATGTAGGTCTTTTTTTTATAAATGCAAGAGGGAAGGGTGCAACAAGCATAAAAAAACTACCGATAAAATTACCTTCACATGTCGGCGACTAAAATCGGTAGTTTTTACTTTATTGCAATAAGTCTAAAATATTAATAATCGTATTGCGCAAATCTTTTCTGTGAACAACTTGATCAATCATCCCATGTTCCAGAAGATAACTTGCCTGCTGGAAGTTTGAAGGCAGTTTTTCGCGCACGATTTGCTCAATAACCCGTTTTCCTGCAAATCCGATAGCTGCTCCCGGTTCCGCAAGACTGATATCACCCAGCATGGCAAATGAAGCCGTCACGCCACCCATTGTCGGATCGGATAATACGGCAATATAGGGTAATTTCTTGCTACGTAATTTCTTGACGGCAATCGTTGTGCGTGCCATTTGCATTAAAGAAAGCATTCCTTCTTGCATCCGTGCACCACCCGAGGCAGGCACTAAAATTAAAGAAGCTTCTTGCAAAAGCGCCAACTGAGAAGCGGTTACAATTGCTTCACCGACAGCCGTACCCATTGAACCGCCCATAAATCCGAAATCAAATACACCGACAACAGCCGGATGACCGCCGATTGTGCCGTGTGCCACAACAATGGCATCTTCGTTTTTTGATTTCTTGCGTGCCCGCTTTAATCTATCGGTATATTTTTCAATATCGGCAAATTTAAGCGGATCTTCCTTGACTTTCGGAAGCTGAATTTGAGTATATTCCTGTCTGTCAAACAACATATCCAAGCGTCTGAGAACGGGCAGACGGAAATGGTGGTCGCAATACGGACACACATAATCCGACTTTTCAATTTCGGCATGATAAAGCATTGCACCGCAATCAGGACATCTATCCCAAAAATTATTCGGTATATCCTTCTGCGCTGCCGCAACTTTTACCGTCGGACGCGTCAGGCGAGTCAACCAATTCATTTCTTTATGCCTTCTTGTTTAATGCATCATTAATGGATTTGCCGGCTTTGAAAAACGGAACGCGTTTTGCGTTTACGCTGACTTTTGCACCTGTTTTCGGATTCCGGCCCTGGCGTGCTTTTCTCTCACGAACGGATAATACACCGAAACCACGCAACTCAACACGATTGCCGGCAATTAATGCCTTTGTAATTTCATCAAAAACCGTGGAAACAATCCGTTCCGAATCGGATTTGCTTAAATTTGTTTGTTCTGCCAATTTCGCAACCAATTCTGATTTAATCATAGTGAACTCCTTTCTTTTTTCGGTTTGTTTGCTTGCCTTTGTTTTTATCTTGTTTTTTTATGTTTGTCAAGGCGGAAATGGGGCTTTTTTTCTTTTTTTTAACGCTGTTTGCACCGGAAACGATGTCAATTAATTCATTTGTGATATTCGTTTGACGCTCTTGTGCATAGATTAAATTCATTTCTTCCAATTTCTCATCTATATTCTTTTCGGATTGTTGCATGTGTATCATGCGTGTATAGTGTTCGCAGGCTAATGAAGAAACAATCGTCTTTGAAATAACAATCATAATATATTCATGAATTAACGCTTTTAGTAATTCTTCATACGGCATACTTAACATCGGAAATGAGGGACCATCCCAAATTTTTTGTTTACTTGTAAGGGCAGGGAGAGTAAACGGAATAAGTGTTTTTTGATAAACATGAGCCGTCTCGGCAATTTTTTTATTCGCAAAAATCTCAACACGTTCAATTACTCTTTGGGATATTTCATCTTGAATTAAAGCAATTAAGTGCGAGGCACTGCCGGCAATTTCGTCCGGATTATGCGCAATCGGGAACTTATGTATCAGATTAAATTTTTCATATTCTGCCATACCGCACAGCCGTCTTCCCAAGCAAATACAAGGGGTTTCGGGGCGTATCAGCCGATTGCTTTTTATAAATTTATCGGCTTTTAACAAAATCCCTTTGTTAAAAGACCCGACAAGCCCGTTATCCGAGCCGATTAAAAGCAAAAGTGTTTTCCCGTTTGCCGGAGAATTCTGCCCGGAAGTGTTTTTTTGGAATGGTAACGCGCCGTTTACGGCCAATGCTTTAAATCCTTCTATAAGTGTATCGGTATAATGCTTTAAACCCGTTTCGGCGCGTGTATATTGCGCAACGCTGACGGATGAAAGCATCTTCATCGTGGAAACAATATTGCGCAAATCGCTTGTAGTTTGAATACGTTTGTTGAGTTGTTCAAGTGTCATACGCTTTCTTCCCGAAACGGCTGAACGGCTTGTATAAAGGCTTCTTTTAAACGTTGCTTCGTTTCTTCACCGAACTTTTTAATTCCTTGATGGATTTCTTGTGCCGTTGATTGAAATTCCGTATTCATCAAGGTAGCAACGGCTTGCTCCGCGGATTTCATATTTTTTTCCGGTATGTTATCAAACAATCCGTCGGTTGCCGCAGTGAATACGGCAATTTGCTCCGGTGCACTCATCGGTTGACAGCGCGGTTGTTGCAAAACGGCACGAATGGCTCGTCCGCGTTTTAAACGTTGCTCGCTTTCGGCATCTAATTGTGTGCTAAATCGCGCAAATGATTCCAACTCCTCAAATTGTGCGTAAAATAATTTTAAAGCCCCGACTAATGAGCGATATGCCGGTAATTGCGCATCACCGCCGACACGCGAAACCGAACGCCCCGTATCAATGGCCGGCAAGATACCTTTTTGAAACATCTCGGCAGAAAGGTAAATTTGCCCATCGGTAATGGAAATAATGTTTGTCGGAATATAAGCCGAGATATTGCCTGCTTCCGTGGAGACAATCGGTAAAGCCGTTAACGATCCTCCGCCGAAATCATCACGCAAATGCGTCGCCCGTTCCAAAAGGCGCGCGTGGATATAAAAAATATCTCCGGGGAAAGCCTCACGTCCGGGAGGGGTGCGTAAGAGGAGGGATAGTTGACGATATGCTCGCGCATGTGCCGTTAAATCATCGTAAACAATCAAAACATCTCTTCCTTTTTCCATAAAGTATTCCCCGATGGAGGTTGCCGCATACGGGGCAATATATTGTAATCCGGCCGGTGCATCACCGCCCGCTACAACCACAATCGTGTTTTCCATCACATTGTTTGTTTTTAATTCATCAATCACTCGCGCCGTTGCCGTTGCTCGTTGTCCGACAGCACAGTAGATACAAATAACACCCGTTTCTTTTTGATTAATAATGGTATCAACGGCAATAGCGGTTTTCCCCGTTTGCCTGTCTCCGAGAATCAATTCGCGCTGTCCGCGCCCAATCGGCACAAAAGCATCAACAGCCTTAATACCTGTTTGCAACGGCACATTGACGGGTGCCCGATGCATAATCGGCGTTGCCGGACGTTCGATTGGAAAGGACTGCGCACAAGCAGGCGTTTGTTTTCCGTCCAAAGGCTCGCCGAGAGGTGTTATCACTCTGCCGAGTAAGGCTTCGCCGACGGGTACACTCAATACTGCTCCCGAACGTTCGGCAATATCTCCCGGTTGGAGTGCGTCGGCTTGTGTCAACAAAACAACACCGATTGTTTCTTGGGTTAATGTTTGTATCATACCGCGCATACCGTCTTTAAAAACAACAACCTCATTCATTTCGGCATTCGGTAATCCGCTGATTTCCGCCGTTCCGGCCGAAACGGATTTAACAACGCCAAGCTCACCCGTTTGTATTTTGGCTGATGCCGTTTGTAAGGCTTGTTTGATTTTGCCAGCAGATGTATTTTCCGTCATGTGTTTAATCCTTCATCAATTAAAGTTGACGTTCTGTCTTGAAATTGTCGGCGAATGTCGCTGAAATACATTTTCACATTCCAATCGGCAAAATAGGCACCGATTTGAAGGCGAAATCCGAAAATCAATTCATCGTTTTTTAAAAATTTAAGTTGCCGAATGTCACTGTTCAGCGCATTTGCAATAATCCGCGTGATTTCTTTTTTTTGCTCGCCGTTCAGTGTATGCGGTGTATAGATAACAGGGATTTCACCTTCGTTTAATGCCGTCCGCATTTTATTTTTATCAACCGACGGCATTTTTTTCAGCGCCTTTTGAAAAAGATTGATATTTTTATCAACCGACGAATCAACGGCAAAATCGGTTGCTAATTTGTTCAGCAAATCAACCACACACAACTCTGCAACGGATTGAATATGCGCCGAAACAATATCGCGTTTATGCAATAATTCTTCTTTGGCAATATCTAACCGTTTGCGATATTCCTCTTTAAATGCTTGCTCGTGTGTAAGCTGAAATTCTTTATTTTGACGCAACGTTTCATCCCACTGTGTTTTTTGACGTTTAGCAAAAAGTGTTTGTTGTTCGTTCAGAAGTTCATTTTCTTTTTCCCATCGCGCTTTTTCATCTTCGGCTTCTTTAATTCTTTGATGAATATAGGCTTGCCGATTATCTACGGCACGCACGATCGGTGTGTAAAGAAACCGCTTCAAAAGCCATACCAAAACGGCAAGGTTGATAATTTGCGCAATAAAGGTAACCGTATCAAATCCCATAAATACTATATCCCGTTAATTATTTTCCGGCCACTTCAATGGCATAATTCCAAAACGGATTGAAATAAAGTAATAAAACCGTAATCACGAATGAATAAATTGCCGTTGATTCAATCATAGCCATGGCAACAAATAAAGTTCGTGTAATTGTCGGCGCTTCGTCCGGTTGTTGAGCCATGGCACGTAAAGCGGCAGCCGCTGCGTTTCCTTCTCCGATGCCTGAACCCAATCCGCCGATTGCGATACATAAACCGGCCGCTAAAGCCGACATTGCTCCGATAAGTGTAATTGCATCCATATTTGTTCTCTCCTTTCTTTAATTTATATATTTATCATTTTGAAATTTATCAATATATTTTGTTTCAGGGCTCACTGCCGAAATGTAAACAATGGCCAGCAATGCGAAAATATAGGCTTGGATTGTTCCTGTTAATAATCCCAAAATTTGCATAGGCAAAGGTAATAAAAACGGCGCAAGCGTAATCAAAACAGAACCGATAATAGCTCCGCTTAACACATTCCCGTATAAACGAAATGCCAAAGAAAACATAGATGAAAAATCGCTAAGGATATTCATAGGCAACATGATGGGAGTAGGGTCAATATATTTTTTCAAATATCCGATAAATCCGGCATTTCTAATGCCGTAAAACGGCATAGCCAGGAACACACATAAAGCAAATGCCGCCGTTGTGCTGAGTGATGAAGTCGGCGCTTTGAATATCGGAATAATCGTTAATAAATTGCTTAATCCGATAAAGAGGAAAAACGTGCCGATAATCGGCAGATATTTGGCAGGATTATCGTTGCTGACTTCATAAATTTGTTTGCGAACTCCCATCACAATCATTTCCAATGCTGTTTGCCAGCGAGATACATACAGCCCCGTTTTAAGCCGACGTGTCATTAACCAAGAACCACCTACTAATAACGCCGTTACAATCCATGTATAAAACAAGGTGGCGTTTACTTGAAACATCCCAATTCGGAAAATAATGAGAGAATCTAAATTTTCAATCATATATCAGCTTTCTTTTTTCCTTTGTTTTTAGCGCGAGAACCTGTGGACTTCTTTTGTTTTGAGGATGACGGCTTTTGACTTCCTTTTTTCCCTTTTGTAACCGGTGCCTGCGTGTCATGATAAACGATTTCACTTGTTTGGATTTCCTTTTTAAAAGACGGCTTCATGATTTTTAGTAAAATAACTCGTGTTAAGAAAAAGCCACAGAAAATCAACAAAAACTTACCGACGCTGTTTTGGCTGAAAACGAGTGAAATAAAAATCAATAAAAAAATACGTAATGTTGCCGATAAAAACAAAATAATTCCGGGACGGCTTGATTTGCGCGAAATACCGATTGTTTGCCACAGCAAATAAAAATAGATTAAGCAAAGTATCAATCCGATACCTAATGAAACTGCGATATCCGTTCCTGTTAATACCATCTGACTCATTTTTTATCCTCACAATTAAACGAATGATTACTTTTTTGTTTATGTGTGTGTTCCGATAAAGGGGATGTAAGGGTAGATTTCTCACTGTTTTTAAACGGTAATAATCCTTCTTTTCGCACCCAATAGGCAACACAACCGATACCTACGGCAAAGCCGAGAAAAATGCAATTCAATATCCATGAAAATCCCTGAACGGGAAAGTGTTTATCCATAAAATGCCCGAAAGCAATACCGCACAAAACGGGAATTGACATATACCAACCGAAAGCACTTAATACAGCAACCCGAAAATTCATTCCCGAATTACCGCGTTCGAGTTTCTGCGCTTTTTGGATGAGCGTTTTTTCGGTTTTATTTTCGGGATCAAATAATTTACTCATCCGTTTTCCCCTTTGTTCAATTCCATCAATCCGCGCGCCAGTGTTAATTCCAATTTGGTTAACGTTTTATTTGTTTCTTTTCGGTCTTCTTCCATTCTTTTAAAGGTTGTTTCTATTATTTCTTTCAATTCTTTCAAATTATTACTCTTAATTCCTAAACGAGCGCTTAAAGAAATATTTTCTCCTTTTTTAATCAAAATTCCTTCATCGCAAGCCACATAACACGCAACCCCTTCTTTATTGATATATTGCACAATGCTTGTTTTTAGCGCTGTTGCGTAATCAATATGTTTAGGTAAAAGTGTATGAAATCCATCTACCGATTCAACGGTTATTTTTTGTATTTGTTCATTCACAAGAATTTGAAACGGCAAAGAAATACGTAATGTTATCATTCGTTTTCCTTTTCACGTTGTTGAAATTTTTGAATGGCTTCATCAACCGTTCCGATCATATAAAAATCATCGGCAGGAATATCATTTAACTCACCGGATAAAATGCGTTCACAGCCCGATAATGTATCATCTAAATCAACGGTTTTTCCCTCCATACCCGTAAATTGATGGGTTGTAAAGAAAGGTTGTGTTAAGAATTTTTCAAGTTTACGCGCAGTTAAAACGGTTTGCTGATCCTTTTCCGGCAACTCATCAAACCCCAACATAGCGATAATATCTTTTAGCTCTTCATATTCCGCCAACGTTCGCCGAACAGCTGTTGCTATGCGATAATGGCGTTCGCCCACAACTTGAGGCGTTAACATATTGGAGCCGGATTCCAGCGGATTAACGGCAGGATAAAGCCCTTGAGATGCCCGAGAACGAGATAATACAATGCTCGCCGAAAGATGCGCAAACGTATGAACGGCAGAAGGATCCGTAAAATCATCCGCCGGCACATAGACAGCCTGAATAGAAGTAATTGCACCGTTCTTCGTGCTTGAAATGCGTTCTTCCAATTCGGCAATATCCGTTCCGAGGGACGGTTGATAACCCACGCGAGAGGGCATTTGTCCCAACAAGACCGAGACTTCTGAACCGGCTTGCACAAAACGAAATATATTATCAATCAGCAACAAAACATCTTGCTTTTTTTCATCACGAAAATACTCAGCCATCGTTAAAGCTGCCATCGGTAAACGGAAACGCACGGCGGGAGCCTCATTCATCTGACCGAACACCATAACTGTTTTATCTAACACGCCGGCTTCTTGCATTTCTCGGTATAATTGCTCTCCCTCCCGTGAACGTTCGCCAATACCCGCAAAAATGCTGACACCTTCGTATCTTCCAACCATATTGTTAATCATTTCGGTAATCAACACCGTTTTCCCGACACCGGCACCACCCAACAGACCCGCTTTACCGCCTCGTTCCAAAGGCGTTAACAAATCAATAATTTTAATACCCGTTACGAATATCTCCGAAGAAACCGAGAGCTTATCAATCGGAACGGGAGATTGATGAATGGAAAGAGTAGGGGTATCTTTCGGCAAAGAAGTGCCGTCAATCGGTTGTCCGAATACATTAAACATTTTGCCGAGCGTTTGTGGACCGACAGGCACGCAAATCGGGTGCTGTAAATCTTGCACAATCATATTACGCGCGAGTCCCTGCGTATTTCCGAATGCCAATGCATTTACTTTCGTATCACTTAAAAATCCTTGCACTTCAAGTGTTATTTGGGCGCGTTCGTTTTGCACACGCAATTCACCGTATAGCGGAGGTAATTGTTTGGGAAAATCAATTTCCACAACGCTTCCGGAAATGCCACTGATATAGCCGATATTTTCTTTCATCCACTCCCTTTCTTTTTTTATAGTTATAAGGGGAAACATTGTCAGCGTCAAGCATTTTTACGATAAAAATAAAATATCGGAGAAACTCTCCGATATTTTAAACATAAAGTAAGACTCTTTTTCCAAAAGTTACGCCTCTTTTTTATCTCTCGGTTTTTTATTGCCCGACTTTTTATTATCCTGCTCATCAGCATCATTGCTCAATGGGAGCAGGGGCTTAGTCAAAGCCAATTTCAAAACCTCTTCGGCACGCGTGACGGGAATAATCTCCATTCCCTCTTTAACGTTATCGGGAATTTCCTCTAAGTCCTTTTTATTTTCTTCCGGAATCAAAACCGTTTTAATACCGGCTCGCAATGCTGCCAAAAGTTTTTCTTTTAACCCGCCAATCGGCAAAATATGTCCGCGAAGAGTAATTTCTCCCGTCATGGCAATATCTTTCCGAACGGGAATGCCCGTATAAGCCGATACAAGTGATGTCATCATCGCAATACCGGCCGATGGACCATCTTTGGGTGTTGCTCCCTCCGGGACGTGAACATGAACATCTTTTTTCTCGAACATTTCATCCTTAATACCGAACTCGTGTGCATGAGCCCGAATGAATGAACGTGCCGCCTCAACGGATTCTTTCATAACGTCACCCAACTGTCCCGTCAATTGCGTTGCTCCTTTTCCCGGCATGACAACAGCCTCTATGGATAAAATCTCTCCACCGACTTCCGTCCAAGCCAAACCGGTTGTTGTTCCGATTTGATCTTCTTTTTCGGCAACGCCGAATGAATACTTCTCAACGCCTGCATATTTCTTTAAATTATCGGGCGTAACCGTAACGGATTGAACATTATCCGTTTGAATTTCCTTCACAACTTTACGGGCAATGTTTGCAATTTCTCGTTCCAGATTCCGCACACCCGCTTCTCGCGTATACTTGCGAATTAAACAGAGTAGGGTATCATCGGTAATTGTTAACTCTTCGGGTTGCAATCCGGCCAATTTTAATTGTTTATCAATTAAATGCTGCTTTGCAATCTGAACTTTTTCATCTTCCGTATAACCTGAAAGTTGAATGATTTCCATTCTGTCCAACAACGGACGTGGCATTTTTAATGTGTTTGCTGTTGTGATAAACATCACATTTGATAAATCGTAATCAACTTCTAAATAATTATCATTGAAGGTTGTATTTTGCTCAGGATCTAATACTTCCAACAAAGCAGAAGAAGGATCGCCCCGATAATCATTTCCCAATTTATCAATTTCATCAAGCAAGAACAACGGATTGATTGTTTTTGCTTTTTTCATCCCTTGAATAATTTTTCCGGGTAATGAACCGATGTATGTTCTGCGATGCCCTCTGATTTCGGATTCATCGTGCATACCGCCTAACGATGCACGCACGAAATGACGCCCCGTTGCTCTGGCAATAGATTGCCCGAGTGATGTTTTACCAACTCCCGGAGGGCCGACTAAACACAGAATAGAGCCTTTAATGCAATTTGTCCGCTTCTGAACGGCTAAAAATTCCAAAATGCGCTCTTTTACTTTTTCCAAACCATAATGGTCTTCATCTAAAATACGTTTTGCTTCCGCCAAATCCGTTTGTAAAACAGATTTTTTGCGCCAAGGAATTGCCGTTAACCAATCCAAATAGTTCCGAACAACACCCGATTCAGCCGACATTGGTCCCATCATCTGCAATTTGTGCAATTCTCCCATTGCTTTTTCACGGGCTTCTTTCGGCATCCCCGACTTTTTGATTTTTGTTTCTAATTTCTTTATTTCGCCACCATCTTCGGAATCGCCGAGTTCTTTTTGAATCGCTTTCATCTGCTCATTCAAATAATATTCGCGTTGCGATTTTTCCATTTGACGCTTCACACGTTTCCGAATCTTTCGCTCAACTTGCAATACGCCGATTTCTTTCTCCATATCGGTATATAACGTTTCCAAGCGTTGCTGAATGGAGTTTGTTTCCAAAAGTTTTTGTTTTTCATCAACTTTTAAAAGAATATGCGTTGCCACGACATCGGCAAACTTTTCGGCATCCGTAATTTGACTGATTGCAACAAGAACTTCCGGCCCGAGCCGTTTATTCAAACGAACATAATTTTCAAATTGTTCGCGTACCGAACGCATCAACGCTTCTATTTCGGATTCATTTCCCGATTCGGTTTGCAAAATTTCAATATGGGCTTCAAAAAATTGATTATTTTGCACCCATTCAACCACACGTGCCCGCGCAACGCCTTCCACGAGAATTTTTACCGTCCCATCGGGCAATTTCAATAATTGCAGTATGTTTGCCAATGTACCGATTTTATATAAATCACCCGTATAGGGTGTATCAATCAGTGCATCGGATTGCGCCGTTAAGAGAATTTGCTTATTGTTTGCCATTGCATTTTCAAGCGCGGCAACAGATTTATCTCTTCCCACGAATAAAGGCACAACAACATGCGGGAATACAATTATGTCCCGCAACGGTAATACCGGATAAACACCATCAGTAATCGCTGTCATATTTATTTTCCTTCAACTATAAATTGCATATAAAGATATATGTAGCGTTGCAAGAAATGTAAAGAGCCACAAGTTAATTTTTATGCCTTAACGGATTTTTTTTCTTTCGTATCAAAAATAAATGTTGGCTTTTCTTTCTTTTCAACCGTATTTTCATCAATGACGACTTCTTTTAAATCTTTCATTGTCGGCAGTTCATACATGATATCCAACAATAAATTTTCCATAATGGAGCGTAATCCGCGAGCACCCGTTTTGCGTTCAATGGCTTTCTTTGCGATTGCACGACACGCATTATCCGTCAATGTCAATTTCACATGATCCATTTCACATAATGCCTGATACTGTTTAATCAAAGCATTTTTCGGCTCTCTTAAAATGCGCACAAGCGCTTCTTCATCTAATTCTTCTAAACTGACGACAACCGGTAAACGTCCGATAAATTCAGGAATTAACCCGTATTTTAATAAATCTGTCGGTTCCAATTTTTCCAACAGCTCACTTAATTTTTTCTCTTCTCCCGAGGTGTTGTTTGAACCAAATCCGATTGCGTATTTCGCTTCACGGCGTTCAATCACTTTTTCAAGCCCCGCAAATGCACCACCGCAAATAAACAAAATATTTTGCGTATTCACTTTAATATATTCTTGATTAGGATGTTTGCGTCCGCCTTGCGGGGGTAGGGAGGCAACCGTTCCTTCAATTAATTTTAATAAAGCCTGTTGCACACCTTCGCCCGAAACATCCCGCGTGATGGACGGACCATCCGATTTGCGTGCAATTTTATCAATCTCATCAATATAAATAATGCCTTTTTCGGCACGTTTAACATCGTAATTGGCATTTTGCAATAATTTAAGCACAACGTTTTCAACATCTTCGCCCACATAACCCGCTTCCGTTAATGTGGTAGCGTCGGCGATGGCAAACGGAACATCCAGCGATCGTGCCAATGTTTTTGCCAATAAAGTTTTACCGCACCCCGTTGGGCCCAAAAGCAAAACATTTGATTTTTCTATCTCAACACCATTTTCATTTGATTCCGAAAGCAATCTTTTATAATGATTGTAAACGGCAACCGAGAGCACTTTTTTGGCCCGATTTTGACCGATTACATATTCATCCAAAATTTTATGCAATTCTTGCGGTGTTTTAAGATTTTCAACACTTAATTCCGTGACCCCCTTTGATTCGGCAGACTCCCTTGCATCAGAAACCGCATTTTTTTCTTTTGCGGGCTCATCTTTTATCATTCCGCGACACAGTTCAATACACTCATCACAAATAAAAACCATGTGATCTTTTCCGTCCGGACCCTTCATTGGCTTTCCGGAAATCAGGCTCCGCACTTCATTTTGACTTTTGTTGCAAAACGAACATTTTAAGTCTGTATCTTTTGTGTTTTTATCATCTCTTATCATTTTGAGTCCTTTTCAACGGTGTCAATTTGAAAAATCTACTCTTCCGGGCGGCACTTAATCACTTCATCAATCAACCCGAATTTTTTAGCCTCTTCGGGCGTCATAAAGTTATCACGCTCCATGGCACGTTCAACCGTTTCCAAACTTTGGCCGGTTTGCTCAACATAAATTTGATTAAGGCGCGCTTTGATAGCCAAAATTTCTTTTGCATGAATTTCAATATCCGTTGCTTGCCCTTGAAATCCGCCGGATGGTTGGTGAATCATCACACGCGCATTCGGTAAAGCAAATCTTCTGCCTTTTGCTCCGCAACAAAGCAATAAACTCCCCATGGAGGCAGCTTGCCCCATCACAACGGTTGATACCGGACATTTAATGTAATTCATTGTGTCCAATATAGCCAATCCTGATGTAACAACGCCTCCGGGTGAGTTGATATAAAAAGAAATTTCTTTTTTTGCGTTTTCGGCTTCCAAAAACAGGAGTTGTGCACAAATTAAGCTTGCCACCTCATCATTTACTTGACCCGTTAAAAAGATAATGCGTTCTTTTAATAAACGGGAATAAATGTCAAAAGCACGTTCTCCGCGACCGGTTTGTTCAATTACCGTCGGAACAAGTGTATTCATTGAGGGGGATATCCATTCATTCATTTGACAAACTCCTGCTTTTTACCTATTGTTTATTCAGCTTTTTTTGCTTTTGTTTTCTTTGCCGGTTTGGCATCCGGATTATAGGCATACAGCTCTTCCGGTGTCATTTTCTTTTCATTTGTTTGAACAACACCCAAGATATAGTCTACAACTTTTTCTTCAAACAACGGCGCTTTCAAGTGATCCAAAGCTTGCGGATTCTTTTGATAATATTCAAAAACAATCTTTTCTTGACCCGGATAACGACGTGCTTCCGCCATCACTGCATTTGTTAAATCCTCTTTCGTCAATGTAATTTTATTTTCATTGGCTACTTCGGCTAACAAAAGACCTAAGCGCACGCGCCGTTCGGCAATATCTCTATATTCTTTTTTCAGCTCGTCTTCGGATTTTGCTTTTTCATCATCGTCCAATTGATTGGCTTTTTTAGCTTCTTCGAATTGCTTCCAAATGGCATCAAATTCCATATCAACCATTCCTTGTGGCACATCAAATGAGTGTGCTTCGGCCAAAGCATCCAATAAAGCGCGTTTCGTGTGCATTCGAGCAACATTTGCATACTCTTTATTCAGTTCGGCTTTAATCATTTCTTTTAAGGCGTCCATTGTTTCCGAACCGAATGATTTGGCAAATTCATCATTCATTTCAGGCGTTTTGTATTTGCGTAATTCCTTGATATCTACCTTAAATAAAGCTTTTTTGCCCGCCAAGTCTTTGCTGTGATAGTTTTCGGGGAATGTAACGTTCACATCAACTTTTTCACCGATTTGATGACCCGTTAATTGATCCTCAAATCCCGGAATAAATGTATTTGAACCCAAGTCCAAATAATAGTCTTTACCTGTTCCGCCTTTAAATTCAACACCGTCAATGGAGCCGACGAAATCAATAACGATAACATCGCCCGTTTTTGTGGCGCGTTTTTCATCAACAACTTCCGTTGTCTTGCGTGCGGCAGCCAATTTTTCAAGCGCATTATTCACTTCTTTTTCAGAAGCTTCGGCAACTAATTTTTCAATGCTCAATTTTGAAAAATCAGCCGGTTTAATGTCGGGCAGTGATTCAACATCAATCGTGTACTCAATATCTTTTCCGTCTTCAAACGTTTTAATTTCAATTTTCGGACGCAAAGCAGGGCGAATTTTATTATCTTCAAATGTTTTATTTGTGTAAGATTGAATCAATTCATCCAACACTTCTCCTTTAACGGCATTTTCATATTTTGCCTTGATAATGTTCATCGGAGCTTGACCCGGACGGAAACCTTGAATTTTAGCTTCCTTGCGAATTTCTTCCAATTTTGCGGTTTGTTTATCCGCAAATTCCTTTGCCGGAATAACAACCGTAAAAGAATGCGCTAATTTATTTTTTGTCATAATCTTTAAAATCCTTTTTATATCTTATACATGGTGCGGGCGAAGAGACTCGAACTCCCACGCTTTTGGCAACGGCTTCTAAGACCGTCGTGTCTACCATTCCACCACGCCCGCTGTTCTCAGGTGTTATCATATAACACAATTTTTTTAAAAATAAAAGAGTTTTTATCTCTTTTTTTGAAAATTTTTAATTCATCTTAAAATCAATGTGTTTTGAGTTGCTTCTAATGCATTAAAATAACCGGCTCTAAACCGATGACAACTTCTTGTTTGATTTAAAACAATCCTATTTAACACAAAAACGGGCTGTTAATCTGTGTTTTTACGAAAAAATTCAATCTCTTTTTTGTATCCCTCAAACTCATTCGGCGTTTCCAACACAAATGACAGATGTTTTAATTTCGGGTGATTCACAAACCGCACAAGTGCATCAGCGCCGATACTTCCTTCACCGATTTTGGCATGTCTGTCTTTATGACTGTTAAATGGCGTTAAACTATCATTTAAATGAATAAATTTAAGCCGTTGAAGCCCGATGACATTATCAAACTCTTCCAATACACCGTCTAAATTATTCACAATATCATATCCGGCAGAATAAATATGACACGTATCCAAACATACGCCCAACAACTCCCCGTAACGGCATCTATCAATAATCTGACGCAACTCTTGGAAAGTTGACCCGACTTCACTTCCTTTGCCCGACATGGTTTCCAGCAAAACAGTTGTTTTCATATCCGGAGTTAATACCTGATTCAGTAAATCGCAAATATAAGAAATGCCGGTATCTACACCTTGCCCGACATGTGAGCCCGGGTGAAAATTATAAAATTGATTCGGCGTAAACGATAACCGATTAACATCATCCAGCATTGTTTGCAATGCAAAATCCCTTGTTTCCGGCTTATCGGAGCAGGGGTTAATGGTATAAGAAGCGTGCGCTAAAACAGATTTAACTTGTCGCTCGGGCAGGGCAAGCATAAAACTTTTTGTATCTTCCAAGTCTATGGGTTTTGCAGTACCGCCACGCGGATTTCGTGTAAAAAATTGAAATGTATTTGCCCCCATGGCCGACATTTCATTTAACATACTCATGTATCCTTTTGAGGCAGATAAATGCGCTCCTATTTTAATCATTTCGCTTCCTTTTCAGTAGATTGTTTTGGATTATTAAAGTTATTATTTTCTTTCGGATTTATCCATAATCCAGCGTGTTTACAGGCTTCTTTGGTAATTAAATTTTCGGAATGTTGAATAGCCTCAATGCGGGCCGTTCGGGTGCATTCCCATTTTGAAACGGGATATTTGATATGCCAATCAATCATTTGATGCAGTTGTTTCCCCGTTAAGTGAAATCGTTTCGGATAAGTTTCCGCAAAATAAAGATAAGTGCGGGCAACAATGCCTTTGGCAAAATCCGGCGGTTCAGCCAAATTATCTGCCACTTTAAACGAACACATCGGCCCGAAATAGGAGCCGATATTGCGTGGCAAATCAACAAAGGGGCTATCCATACGAACAGCATTAACCGAGCCGACAGAGGGATATAGATTATACATATCCGCCTGCATTAACTTAAATTCGCGATTAACTTTGTTGGTGCACTTACGGCCTTTATACGGCACGCCTTTTGAAACGCACTTTTTATGTCCCTTTCGCCAAGCATGAAATGTTTGCCCAAATGCAGAGACAGGCACAATATGTTCATATTCGATCCGCTCAACACGGTTAGCAATGATTGTTTCATTAAAGACACTCGGATAAGCGATAATTTTCTTTGTTTTAGGATCGTATGTTGCGTCGCAATAAATGGTTTGAAAGTAATCCGAATAAATATCATCTCGCAAAAGACGCTTTGCTTTTGTAAGAGAAGTTATTTCTTTGTTTTGTGCAAAAGCATGTCCGCACAGCAAACACATAAGCAATAACAAAATAAATCGGCTTACATACGGCACGTTGTATCCTCTCCGATTACTTGCCGTTTAACGCGAAAGCCACAGTCCGTGCCGACATAACGACCGATTGATTCAATCTTCTTTACGAGTTCGTCGTATGTTTTCTTGGGGGTATAGCCCGTATTTGATTTACCCGGATAAAGTTCGTAGTTTTTTCGGTAAGTTGTGAGTGTTACATTCGGCATAATCACGTTAGCACCGGCTTGGAGAGCAATTCTCTGACCGTCCGGACGGAGTGTTTCCATCGCGGTTGTTGCGGGGATATTGATATCAGGCAGTAAAAGTCGCGTAACGGCCATCACACGAATAGCTAACTCAAAATCACCTTTCGGCACATCTTTAAGCGGTGTATCCGGATGAGGAATAAGCGGACCGTAACCCAACATATCAGCATCAATTTCCTTGAAAAACAAAATATCATCCGCCAATGATTCAACTGTTTGCCCAGGCAAGCCAATCAAAGATCCGGAGCCAACTTCCAATCCGGCTTTGCGTAGGTTTGTTAAGCAATTCGCGCGATTTTCCCAACTCATACCGGGGTCGTTCCGTGCATATACATCTTTATCCGTTGTTTCAATGCGTAATAAGAATCTGTCTGCACCCGCCTTATGATAAGCTTGATATTCTTCCAATGTCTTTTCGCCGATACTTAAAGTTAAAGCAATGCCGAGTTTTTTTATTCCTTGAATAATAAAGCAAAGTTTATCAGTTGTAAAATACATATCTTCGCCTGATTGCAATACGATCGTCTTCAAGCCTAGTTCCTGCACGGCTACCGTTGCCATTTGAATAATTTCTTCTGCCTCAATTCGATAACGCTCAATGTTTTTATTATCGCGTCTCAATCCGCAATAGCAACAATTATTCTTGCAAATGTTTGAAAACTCGATTAATCCACGCAAATGAACAGCATCGCCCACATATTTATGTCGCACAATATCCGCAGATGCACAAACTTCTTCAAACGGTAACGCATTTCCCAACAAAAATACAATTTCGTCTTTTGAAAGTGTGTGAGTTTCCATAGCTTTTGCTAAAATAGAATGCATAGATTTTCCTTTCCGCAATTAAGCTCAATTTAAAGTAGGGAAAGTGTATTAGAAATCAGGGCAAATTGTCAAGAACAGTTTTAATTATTCGGTATATTTTCATTTTGATAGGGGCAGGTGATATTATCCATGCCGTTTTCCAATTGATATAGCCCAATGGCATTTAAAGAGGATATTTGTCCGACTTGTGTATAACATTTGTTAGAAACGACCGCTCCGTTTGCATATTCAACCTCGGCAAGCAAGGTTGAATCCGGATAATAAAGGGAAACCGTTCCGTTAATAACACCGGCAGAGTAAGGAAGAACGGACTGCAATACACCACTTTGATAATAGCGCCGTTGAATACCATCAACCGTTCCGTTGTGATATGTTTGTGTGAGTTGTAAATTGCCATTTTGATGAAACATTTTGCCCGTATTGACGGGAACATTATGATTGTAAGTCAGTTGCATCATCAGATTGCCGTTTGGATGGTAGGCACGCAATTCACCATCAATTTCATCACTTGTATATGGAATTTCAGCAAATAATACGCTGTTATCATAGTATATTTTTTGGGTTCCGGAAATCCGGTTGTTATTAAAAGGGATGTTTGTGAACAAATTGCCGTTTTCGTAAAAGATATTCTGAACGCCTTGTCCCGACCCCATAACTCCCTCAAATGAAACCAACGTATTACCGTTCGGGTAATAAAGCGGTTGCGTTGATTGTTGAAACAGCGAAAAGGAAGGTATATTTCCCAACAAGTCGGAATTAGCCAAATTTTGCTCCAAAGAAGCGAGCAGGGGCTTTTGGTTCAAATCATAAATCAAATTATCTCCATACAAAACAGAGTAGGGAATGCAAGATCCGAGAGGTTGCGCATAAACACTCTTAATAACAAACATCATTGCCAAAAATAAATATCGCATCATATAAAATAAATAGATAAGAAAAACGATAAACGCAAGCAATCCAAAGAATGGAAAAAAACGCATTAAAAAAGCCATCAACGTGAAATTAAACGTTTATCAAAGAAAATTTGCTTAAAAATCGCTTTTAAAAAAGAGAAAATAATAAATAACCATTTGTAAAATAAGTGATTTAAAATAAAAAACTCAAAATTTTAATCCGATAATAAAAGTAATCGGCATAAGAAAACGCAAAAAGATAAATAGAAACCCATAATCAAAAAAACGCTTATTTTTATAAAAACATCAAATAAAACAAAATGAAAAAGAAAAAAAGAAAAGCAACGGAAACGTTTTTTGGGGGAGCTAAATCAACAGAGAATGTGTGGGGCTACAATAAACGCCTTATATTGAAGCTATGTTTTCATTTTTACATCAATTAAAAAATGAACCATTCGGATTAAGCAAATTTTGCATTTCAAACGCTATAACGAAATAAAGAAAAATAAAATCAATCTGAAACAAAACGGTATTCATTAAATGAATAAAATAGCTGAATAAACGGTTTTTAATTTCCTGCCTTTTTTATTACTATTAACTATACATAATAGAAATTATGCGACAAAACGATAGTAAGAAAAAGAGAAATAATTATGTAATTTCATAATGTTATAAATTATGTGGATAACTCTGTTTATAACTTGCTTTACAATGTGCCGTTCTTTAAGGGTTTTGCCGAAAAGTGAATAATTTTATTCGTTTTTCTATCGTATCGGCTTATTTTTATTGCTCCAAAGTTACAAATTAGCTTTTATCTTTCTCGTTCAGCCTGATTCATCGAGCTATTCGTTTTCTCTTTTGGATACTCCCTTCCCCCGACAATCATCATCGTATTTTCTGGTGTTATGGTATGAGTGTTTTCGCTTGTTGTCAATCTCATGACGCTTTTTGACGCATTTTGACGTTATTTTTCTCGTTCTTATTTGCTTTAAGGCAATTAAAATTTTTTTGACTTTCCTCTTATTCCTTTGAATTTCATTCTTTTTTTTGATTTTTTATGATTTTTAACAGCGTTTTTCAGGCGAATCATTTACCCTTTTCGCATCATAGCACTCTTTCATCCTTCAAACAGCGTCTTTTCTTGATGCACATAGTAAGTTAGTTTATCTAATCCGATAGCTTATTTCAATCAATTTATTTTGGGTATAAAAATCCCTACTCTCTTTTTGATAGTTTGAGTATTAGATAACTTTATTTAATGCATTATCGCTATACGGTAAATTCAAATCCGTCATAACTCGGGCGAATGCTCTCGGGCAATTCTTTGCAGAGCGTATCATAATCCATTCGTAGACCCATATGCGTCATATAAGTTTGGCGAGGCTTTATGTAATCAATCCACTCCAATGCTTTTGATAGATGAATATGTTTGTTGTTTTCGCGCGTTGTCACCACTCCGAGCAACCAAGTGTCTATACCTTGCAACAATTCAAATCCTTTGGGATCCATTTCTTTCACATCCGTTGAATAAGCAAAATTACCAATGCGATATCCCATTGAAAGACAATTCGGATCCTCCCTATCAAGTCCATGATATTGGCGAATGGGGATAATTTCATTGTTGCCGATATAAAATGGTTTATACGGCTCAATAATATGCAAATCAAACAAGTGCGATTGATTATCGTTTTTGAACAAATATCTCAATAATTCTTTAAAGTGTTCAGCATTATCTTTTGTTAAATAAATCGGCAAAGATTTATTTTTATCTTGCGAATAACTACGCAAATCATCGGCTCCACCCATGTGATCATAGTGCCCGTGCGTGTAAATAACGGCATCAATGGTTGGGCTTCCCGCTTCTAGTAACTGCAAGCGAATTTCCGGGTCCGAATCAATTAAAATTCTTTTACCGTCATTTGTTTCCAGTAAAACGGCACTGCGTGTTCTTGTGTTTTTCGGATTATGTGCATCACACAACCCAAACCCGCGCGATAATGACGGAATTCCGTTTGACGGACCACATCCCAGCACTCTTACTTTCATCTTTTTCTCTCCAAAAATAATTGCTCAAAATTACGTGTTACAATACTATTCAGTTCGTTCAAAGTTAAATTTTTAATTTCGGCAAGTCGTCTCGCCGTTTCAACCACATAAGCTGGTTGATTCATTTTCCCGCGATACGGCACGGGAGCCAAGTAAGGCGCATCGGTTTCAACCAGTAATTTTTCTGTGGGAATCTGTTGAAATGTTGCGCGTAATTCGGTTGCTTTATTAAAAGTAATAATCCCCGAAGCCGAAATATAAAAGTCCTTATTCAGCCCCTCTTCCGCCAATTCTAAACTGCCCGTAAAACAATGCAATACCCCACCGGATTTAAGTAAACCGCCGTTAGCCGCTGCTGATAAAATTTGAATGGTATCGTCTTGCGCATCACGCGTATGAATAATAATCGGCAAATTTCTTTCCGACGCTATTTCAATTTGTTTTTCAAATACTTTTATTTGTTTTTGGCGATTTTCGGGACTGTAAAAATAATCTAGTCCGATTTCTCCATAGCCGACAATTTCAGGCATAGAATCAAGAATATCATTCACGTGTGCACTATCAAAAGAATCAGCATTTTCGGGATGAATACCAAAAGCACCGAACACTTTTGGATACATCAACATTCCCTTTAAATCCGCAACATCATCATATCCGCAAGCAACCGTTAAAATCTCTTCAACGCCGACGGCGCGCGCCTCTTCCAATAAAACAGACGGTTGCAACTCCTTCGTTTTCCACTCTTCCCCGATTCCCAAATGACAATGACTATCAATCATCGCCAACCTCCTCGGCTAATAAGAGAATTAAATTGATAATTAGCTGTTTCTTATCCAAATATATTGTATCAGCCTGACGAAACAATTTTTGAGATTCCTCAAATAAATCCAATAAGTTTTCGGTTTTATTTTTATTGACGGAAAGATTTTTCTTAATTAATGCCGATAAGTGAATCTGCCAAAAAGTTGTAAATAAAGCAAATAACTCACTTTCTTTGCTGATGGATTCTGCAAAATCGTTCACTTTTTCCATATCCAATTCTGCTATGGAAGCTGAAAACTCGGTGATTTTTTGATATATTCCAACGGCATTTAATTCATAAATCTTTTTAGCTAATCCAAGCGAACCACCGGATAAATCGGCCAATAAATCAACATAGTTGCACGTAGGATACAACTCTTTCAGCTTTTGAATCATCTCGTTATACCCCAAAAGAGGCAATGTAATTTTGCGACATCTGGAACAAATCGTCGGCAATAATTTGCCCGTATTTTCGGATAAGAGTAATAGTATACTGCGCTCATACGGCTCTTCCAGCATTTTTAATAAAGCGTTTGCCGCATTTTTGTTCATGTCATCAGCTAAATCAATAATCAAGATACGATATTCATTTTCGGCGGCTTTCAAAGATAAAAACTGCATACCCTCTCGGATATCATCAACCGTTATTTCGCGCCGACGAGCCGTTGTTTTTTCATTTTCTTCAACGGCTTTACCGGCCAAAATCATTTTTTGAATTTCTTTCTTGGCATCATCCGTTAATCCGCATTCTATCCATTTGACGTTTTTGTTATATACCTTTTCATCCTTCCAAACGCCGTTTGTTAAAAAAGATGCCAATGAAGCAGCGAATTCTCTTTTTCCTGAGCCAACAGGACCCGAAATCAGCCATGAACCGCTGATTTTCCCCTTTTGAACGGCTTGAAGAATTTGCTCTTTCGGTGTCATACTGCGATTTTCTCCGAGAGATAACGAACAATCTGTTGATGAACATCGTCAACCGAACAAGAAGCATCAATAACCACATATTGTTCGGGATTTTTTTCTGCTAGGGTTAAAAATCCATTGCGCAGATTTTGATGAAACTTCAACTGCATTTCTTCAAATCGTTGTTCATCATTCCCTGCTCGTTGACGACTACGCATCAAACCCGTTTCGGCATCTAAATCTAAAATAAATGTTATATCCGGCTTAAAATCGCCTGCAATCATTTGATAGAGTGATGTTATTTGATGATAAAGCGTTTCATCAAAACCGTATCCGAAACATTGATAAGCTAAGGTGCTATCCGCAAATCGATCACTTAAAACAATTTCGCCCCGCTCTATTGCCGGCCAAATTGTTTTGACCAAGTGATCCCGTCGGGCAGCAGAAAAAAGTAAAAGTTCAGTCAGTCTATCCCATCGCGAAGTATCGCCTTTCAGCAAAAGATTCCGAATTTCCTCCGCGCCGACACTTCCGCCAGGTTCGCGCGTGATACAAACAGGCAATCCGCACTCTTCTGCCAGATATTTTTGCAGAAGTTTAATTTGCGTTGATTTCCCAACGCCTTCCCCGCCTTCAAAAGTAATAAACAGACCCTTTTTCATCCGCTGATGTCTCTATTTAAATAATGAGAGCAAAATATGCTTAATCTTCCCAAAGTAGCCGACTTTTTCCACGCTTTCGGAGGCAATTAAATCAACGCCGTGATTCCCTGATACGGTTGATACAATCAACGTTCCGAGTTTTTGCCCTTTCTGCACGGGAGCTTCTACGGGTGAATTGTAAATCAACTTCATATCGGTTACCGATTTTCTTCCCTTTTGAACGGTTGTTTTAAAGTCTTCACCAGCAACGGCTTGCACCGTTTCTTTCGTGCCGAGCCATACAGGGATTTGTTCTATCGGTTGCCCTTTTTTGATAACCGTTATATTTTCAAAGCCAACCATACCCCAATTCATTAATTTTTGCGATTCTTCACGCCGTTCGTTCATTGACTTCATTCCGTTTAACACCATAATCAACCGTCTGCCGTCAGGTGTTTTTGCCGAAGCGGTTAAACCGTAACCGGAGGCTTTTGTATGCCCTGTTTTTAATCCATCGGCTCCATCCAACGTGTATAACAGCGGGTTACGATTTCCTTGTTTTATACCGTTATGCGTAAAAGATTTTTCGGAATAAATCGGATAATACTCGGGGAAATTGTTAATCAGTGCCTGAGCAAGTATTGCCAAATCTTTGGCGCTCATTTTATGATTGTCGTCAGGCAATCCCGTTGCATTGGCAAACATTGAATTTTTCAAACCGAGTTCTTTTGCTTTTTCATTCATCAATTCGGCAAAAGCTTCTTCCGTTCCCGCCATATTTTCGGCAGCAACAATACACGCATCATTTCCCGATTGAACAATAATACCACGCAATAAATCTTTCACTTTTACCTTTTCATAAGGATTTAAAAACATGGTGGAACTACCGCTTTTTGCCCCGCCCTTACGCCATGCATTTTCGGATGTTGTAAATTCATCTTCCATCGTAATTTTACCGCTTTTTAAAGCATCAAAAATCATATAAGCCGTCATCAATTTACTCATGGAAGCCGGTGGCATCGGCACATCTGCATCTTTTTCGTAAATAACATAACCCGTTTCGGCATCCATTAACAAAGCATTCTTTGCCATCGTTTCAAATGCTTCGGCATGTAAACTCAACGCCAATAAACCGATTCCTGATAAAAAAAGTATTTTTCGCATGTTTCCTTCCTCTATTCTTGTATGATTTTTGATTCAACATAACCCGACGCGTGTATTTTGTCAAGCACCTTTTCCGCCATTGCATAAGATGAATACGGCCCCACACGAACATAATGCAGGGTTTGATTGTTTTTTATTTTATCTTTCACAAATAAGTTATTATAATTACTTAATCTTTTAAAGATATTATCCACGGAAGATTGTTTTGAAAAGGCGCCGATTTGTATGTAATAGCTCGTTGCTCCCGAGTGCAGATTTGATTGTTGATAGATGGTATTTCGGCTACTGTCTGCCTTAACGGCTGTTGCAAACGTATCGTTCTTTTTATTTCCGAAATTTGATGATTTACTTGATGATTGTTGCGGAATTTTTAAGTTTTGAATATCTTGCGAACTCATCCCGGGGTATAAAATTTCATCAGCGTTAATAACTCTCTCGCCACCGGCTTGGGAAAGGGATTGCGTTGTGTTTTGATTTTGGTCAGTTTCCGGCATTGTTGTGTTATCAACGTTTAAGGAATAACGATTATCCACTTTATCCAAATTATCCTTATCTGAATTAGTTATATCTCGGCTATCCGAATAAACGGTTTGTATTCTGTTATCGGCCCCTTTTTGTTGCATTTTCTCTTTTAAAGCCTTGCTTTCCGCTACCATAAGTTCAACTTGCACCGGCGTAACGGTTGTTTTTGAAAAATTCAAATATTTCGCAACCGGTTCCGATACATCAATTAATCGCGCGTTATCGTAAGGCCCTCTATCATTCACACGCACCAATACGGACGCATGATTATTTAAATTTGTAATACGCACAACGGATGGCAACGGCAATGTTCTATGCATTGCCGTAAAGCGTGTGCCGTCATTACGCTCGCCGTTGGCCGTAAACGGATGATCCGGATCAACGGTAAACCAGAACGCATCTCCGCTGTCAAAATAGTCATAATTTTCGGCAGGTGTATAAGTGACTCCGTCAACTTCATAAGGTTTTCCGATTAAATAAAAGCTTCGGTCGGTTGTCGCCTTATCATAACTTCCGACGGAACGAAACAATATTCCGTTATCCGAACAAGATGAACAGCCGATTACTGCGGATACCAAGCACACAAAAATACTCGTTTTTCCCGATTTCATTTTGCCCCCTCTTTTCGTAAATGCTTTAATAATTTTTGCGATGGATACCCATCCTCATCCCAACCGATTGTTTTTTGGTAATCTCGAATGGCTTTGCGCGTTCCTTTACCTAGTATTCCATCTATTTCATATTTATAATATCCTTTGCTTTTCAGATGGTTTTGAATTTCTGCTAAATCATTCCTTGAAATAACGCTTTGTTGCGGTTTTGCATAAATCGGTGCGTGATGATATTTAATTTTATCCGCCAATATACCAACCGATAGAGCATAAAGCGTTGAATTATTCCACCGCATAATTAAATCAAAATTGCGATAAGCCAAAAAGGCCGGTCCTTCTATACCCGTAGGCAATACCAATCGCGCCATAATGGGTTTTGTTTTTGCATTCCATGCTTTACCGTCGGCCCGCAAAACACCTAGTTTTTCCCATTCGGATACTGGCATTTTCCCTTTGTCATGAATCTTTTTCCAATCTAATTTTTGCGTGATAACAACTTCCGAACCCCATGATTGCGAATCGTTCCATCCCATTTTGGAAAGATAGTTGGCGGCCGATTCAAAGGCATCCGGCAGAGAGTTAATAATGTCTTTCTTGCCGTCTTTATCCGCATCAACGGCATAAGTTGCGTATGTTGTCGGCATAAATTGAAAATTACCGAAAGCCCCTGCCCACGAACCTTTGAAAGCCGTTTGCTCACCCGCCTGCATTATTTTGAGCAATGTAATCAATTCGTTTGTAAAAAAAGCACGGCGTCGTTTATCAAAAGCCAAGGTTGCCAAAGCATTCAGCGTGTTTATTTCGCCCTTATACGTGCCATAGTTCGTTTCAAGCCCCCAAAAAGAAACCAAATACTCCGGTTGAACACCATATTTTGCAGATGTTTTTTGAAGCAAACTTTTATACTTTTTCATCATATTCTTTCCTTCACGAATCCGCTTTTCAGAGATGACGCGATCGGTATATGTCCAAAATGTCAGCAAAAATTCGCTTTGTTTTTTATCCGATTCGATAACGCGCGGTAAATATGAAATCTGTGGTAAAACTTCATCCAAAAAGCCCGAATCGATTCCTTTTTGAATGGCTGTTTTGCGAAAATCTTGTTTCCATTCTTCAAATTCGCTCTGCACCTGTGAATTTGTTTTATTTAAAGATTCTTGCGCATTAACTTGAATATTAGCAAATAATATATTGATAACAATTAAAACTTTAAACAAATTCAGCGCAAATCTTTTTTTCATGGTTCCCTCATATCAGAAATATATTGTCACTATAAAACATTTTTTGCAAAAAATCACTTGATTTTTTATTTTTTTTGTGGCATAACATCTCTCAGCCGAGCAAGGCAACTCAAAATCGGCAAAGCTTAGAAAGTGATAATGGCTTTTTAAAATTTGTGAACAAGGATGGGTGGTCGAGTGGTTTAAGGCTCCGGTCTTGAAAACCGGCGTAGGGGTAACCCTACCGTGAGTTCGAATCTCACCCCATCCGCCATAAAAAAGCGCCTGTTTAAAAGGCGCTTTTTGTTTTATGTATTATTTTTCGGTCTTTTCTATACTGATATCGTAGAAATCTCTTTTGGGAGAGATTGTATTTGGGACACATAAAAAATCATTTTTTATTTAAAATGATAGGCATCGCTTTTATTGAATGCTCCATTAATTGCTCTCAGTTTATCTAAAACTTTTAAGAACATCATTCCCAGTTTTCTGCCATAGTGGCCGTTACGGATTGATTTTGAACAGCTAATGTTTTTACCAAACCTAAAATATGTTTGGCAACGGCCGGATCTTTAATGCTGATAAACGCTTCTACCAACTCCTTAACACTTAATTCCATTTCGCTCGGCATATCAGGCATTTCTTCTTCATCATACGAATCACACAAATATGCGCCGGAACCGCTTTCAAATGCAATTCCTTTATAGGATAAACTGCGTTCAATTCCCTCAAAAAAATATGAAACGGAAACATTCAAGGCTTTTGCAAGTTGCCAAATTCGACTGGCCGCAATCCGATTATTTCCCTTTTCGTATTTTTGAAGTTGTTGGAAAGAAATATTCAACATTTGCGCCAATTGATCTTGACTCATACCTAATAAATTGCGCCGAATACGGATTCTTGCGCCGATATATTCATCTACCAATTTTAATAGGTTTCCGTTTTCTTCCCGCTCATTTGACGACATTTTGTTACCCTCACCCATTTAATATATATACACCTGTATGTTTTTGAACAGTATACATAAAATAGAATGCGTTGTCAATCAAATACGGCATATAATTATATATACCTTAATTTACATTTTGTTTTTTTTGCGTTATTTTAGCGAGAAAGGCAACAAAAAAGTTCAATATGATTTGTATAAACGAATTGATCTACCGGCGTTATCGGATTCAATTTGTATGCACCTTTTTCCATCAAAATACGAATATCGCGCGCGCAGGTTGTCGGATTACAGGAAATCATGATAATCTTTGAAACGGCACTTTGCGCCAACTGGATACATTGTTGCAGAGCTCCTGCTCGCGGAGGATCAATAACAACCGTATCAACCTGTTGAAACTCATTCGCCAATAACGGATTGCGAAACAAATCGCGTTCTTTTCCAAGATTACCCAAAGCATGCAAACTATCCGATGCAATATCATAACCGATAATCTTAATACCCTGCTCGGCAAGCGGTCGTGTAAATGTTCCCGCACCGCAAAATAAATCAACGGCATTTCGAGCATCGCTTGCACACTTCACTACTAAATCCACTAAAACTTTTTCTCCCTCTGCCGACGGTTGTAAAAATGAATCAGGCGCAAACGGCAAGTTGATTTTTTGCACAATCGGTTCTCCGTTGTATAATAAACGCGCCACTTGATGTTTGAGCGCAAAATCAGCCAAAAATTCCCGTTGAGCCAATGTCGGAGCAGTTCCCGTTCGCTTAATATGCATATCAATACCGAAGGGTGTTGATAAAACGGCAATATCTCCACTCCCCTTTAAATTTTGAGCCAACCCTTTCAACGGAATTAAAAAATCAGATAATTCTTTCACTAATGCCGGGCAAGCATCTAATCCGATAATTTGATGACTCTTTGTTTCGTTAAATCCGATAATCCCTTTGCGAAAAGCGAATGTTGCTCTGCGACGCGTGCCGAACGGAACACTGATTATCGGATTAATTTCAGCTTCAATTCCTTGATCCGTAAAAGCTCTTCTGATGAAATTTTCTTTCTTTTGAATGTAAACTTCATAAGGCAAATCTTGATACAAGCAACCGCCACATTTTCCAAAATGCCGACAAACGGGCACACCTGAATTTGTTTCCATCTTTTCAACTCATATAATATATTGATATATCTGATTTTTCAAAATTATTCGAAAAAATACCATTTTTGTGCGAATCTGTCAATAAAATTATTTGACTTTAAAACAAAAAAAAAGTAAATTACTATCGGTTTAATTAGGAAGGAAAGGGAATATGACTGATACACAAAATGCAGGCCATGAGCAAAGACAAGTTCGTTTATCAAAATTAGAAGTATTGGAAGCAAAAGGAATCAATGCGTATCCGCAAATTTACAGACCGACGGCAACGGCAAAATCACTTTCCGAAACATACGCCGAGTTGCCGAACGATACACAAACGGAAGATACGGTAAAAGTTGCCGGCAGAATCCGAGCAATCCGCAACTCCGGAATGTTTATTGATGTATATGATACAACGGGTAAAGTTCAAATCTATACGTCAAAAGAACATAGTTCTCCCGAATTGCTTGAAATGCTTGATTTGTTGGATATCGGTGATATTATCGGCGTAGAAGGAAAAGTTAAACGCACAAAACGGGGCGAATTATCCGTCAGTTCGGAAAAAATCACAATGCTGGCAAAAGCATTGCTTCCGTTACCCGAAAAATTTCACGGCTTAACCGATACGGATACAAAGTATCGGCAACGGTATCTGGATATGATTACAAATCCCGATACAACTACCACATTAATTAAACGCTCGCAAATTATTACGGCTATTCGCACGCTTTTGTTAAACGAAGGTTTATTGGAAGTTGAAACGCCGATTTTGCATGTCATTAAAGGTGGAGCAACAGCTAAGCCGTTTATTACGCACCATAATGCGTTGGATATGGATTTATTCCTGCGTGTGGCACCGGAATTGTATTTAAAACGTTTAATCGTCGGCGGTATGGCAGGCGTTTTTGAAATCGGTCGGAATTTCCGTAATGAAGGAATTGATACGCGCCATAATCCGGAATTTACAATGATGGAAGTTTATCGTCAATATAACGATTATACCGATATGATGACATTGGTTGAAAAAATCATTGAAACGGCAGCATTAAAAGTAAACGGCACAACCGAAGTAGAAATTGATGGTAAAAAAATCAATTTAAAAGGCCCCTACCCGCGCAAAACAATGGCCGAATTAGTGGAAGAATATACCGGAGTTGATTTCTTATCCATTAAGACGGATGAGGATGCTCGCGCAATTTGTAAAAAGCTAAATGTTCCCGTTGATGAAACGGCTGATTGGGGGCATTGTATGGCCACCGTTTTTGAAGAAAAATGTGAACAACATCTGGTGCAACCAACCCATGTAATCGATCATCCGAAATCTATTTCACCATTGACGAAAGAACACCGTCAAGATCCGCGTTTGGTTGAACGATTTGAAACGTTTATCAATACATGGGAATTATGCAATGCTTATTCGGAATTGACAAATCCGATTGATCAACGTGAACGTTTCGTCGAACAAGTCAAAGCGCGCGAAGCGGGCGATGATGAGGCAGACATGATGGACGAAGATTTTGTTACGGCATTGGAATACGGTATGCCACCGACGGGCGGATTAGGCGTTGGGTTGGATAGATTAATTATGATTTTAACTTCATCTCTGTCCATCCGCGATATTATTGCTTTCCCGACAATGCGTAAGAAATAATGCTTGCGTTTTGGAAAAACAAGAATTATGATAAAGTGTGTTTTAATAAGAGGAGAGGACAATGAATCAAGAAGAATTAAAACAAAATGCACAAAAAATGTTAGAATTAAAAGAACCGTTTTTTGTTGAAAAATTGGCACCGAAATTGAAGAACTATGCACAAATAATCTACCTGGTCGGGTTAGTGCTTTTGGCTATTTCTGTATTGGGCGGAATTATTATGCTGTTTTCAAGCCCGTCGGCTGCCATAATCAGCTTATTATTTGTTGTGGTTGAGTTCATTCTGTTAAGAATGTTCTGCGAATTTTTAATTTCTTACAACAAATAACAAAGGTGTTCCCGTAGCTCAGTAGGATAGAGCGTAGGATTCCTAATCCTGAGGCCGTGGGTTCGATTCCCTCCGGGAACGCCAGTTTTTAATAACTAACTTTTAGCCACCATATTTTTTGGTGGCTTTTTGCGTGTTGCTTTTGTTGAATGGATTTTAATTTTCTTCTTATCTTCAAAAAACATCTGTTTGGGCAAGGCAATTAATTTATTTCCGGCGGATATATTACAATCAACGCTTAAATAAAAAATAAAGGCCACTTCTTCATTCATCAAGATAGTTAAATCCGGCGGTTTCATTGCACAGCAAGCTACCTTTTTTATGCGCTAATAACCTCATTGTAAACAAAACAATTTTGAGAGTAATTGCAAAAAGTTTTTGCGTTTCTTTTATCTTTATCTTATTATTAAACTATAAAAATTAATTCATTAAAAAATAAGTAAAAAACAAAATAAATAAAGTGCATTCATCTCTGGTAAAAAAAGGATTTTATTATCCGATATATTGTTTTAAAAACATCTCAATATTGCCGGATGAAAGCGCTCGAATCGCTTCGCGAGAATCTTGCGCAGATACTTGATTTTTCCGCTCAAAGCCACATTTTGAACAGCGATGCACTATCCATTCTTTTCCATTACGAACTTCATAGGAAATCGCATGCATAATCCCTCCGCAGGAGTTGGCTCGATCGCCCGGTTGGATATCCACATGTTTGCTTGATAAACATTTCGGACAATGATTTGTATAACCGTTTCCGTGAACGTGCGTGCCACAAACTGCGCAATCAAAATCCTCTATTTTGCGTGTAAAATTCTTAACCATTTTTCTTCCTTTTTTTTTGAATATACGGTGCAAACAAGGATTCATCTTCTTTTTTGAGTTTTACAATCAGCGTAATCGTTTTTTCATTATCCGTCCGTTTAATAATTTGTCCTTTTTGATAGATGCGTGCCAATGTTTTGCCGTCTTCAATCGGTATCATCAATTTAAATTGTTTTCTGTCCCGATTTAAGGTTGCTTCAACACATTCCAAAAGCTCTTGAACCCCTTCTCCCGTAACGGCTGAAATCGGCCACTCTTTCGGTTTGCGTTGCTTTTGGTTACGTATCATTTCCTGATCATCTTTATCAAACAAATCAATTTTGTTGAGTGCTTCTACCAATTCAATATCAACGGCGTCTTTTAACCCTAAATCACATAAAACGTTTTCCACATCTTTCTTTTGAGCACGTGTGTCCGGATGGTGATAATCACGCACATGCACAATCACATCTGCTTCCATCACCTCTTCCAATGTTGCCCGAAAAGCCATGACCAATTCTGTCGGCAAATCAGAAATAAATCCAACCGTATCCGATAAAATAGCAATTTGTCCGCTCGGCAATTTAATTTGTCGCATCGTTGGGTCAAGCGTTGCAAAAAGCATATCTTTACTTAACACATCAGCTTTTGTCAGCAAATTAAAAAGGGTTGACTTCCCTGCATTCGTATATCCCACAAGTGCAATAATCGGAAACGGCACCCGTCTGCGTGCTTTTCTGTGTAGCTCACGTGTTTTTTTGACTGTTTCTAACTCTTTCTTGATTTTGATAATATCTTCATCAATTAAGCGCCGATCCAACTCTATCTGCGTTTCGCCCGGACCACCTAAAAATCCTGCACCGCCACGTTGGCGTTCCAAGTGCGTCCACGAGCGAACCAAACGCGAACGGGCGTATGTTAAATGCGCCAATTCAACCTGTAATACACCCTCTTTCGTGCGAGCGCGCTGTCCGAAAATCTCTAAAATTAAAGCCGTTTTATCTATAACTTTTGTATGCCATTCTTTTTCCAGATTACGCTGTTGCAATGGCGAAAGCTTACACACCATAATAACAACTTCTATCTGATTTTCTTTAATGACTTCCCGATATTTCTCAATCGTTCCTTTACCGATAAACGTGCCCGGTTTAATTTCTCGCAACGGAACAAGCGCACTTTCTACCACGTTTAAATCAATCGCTTTTGTTAAAGCAACTGCCTCCGCCAACTGTGAATCAGGCGTTCTGGTATCTTTTTCAGATTTGAGATACGGCAGTAAAACAAGTGTATTGCTCAATCAAAAAATCCTCTGTCAAACATATACGTTAACAAAAAATCTATTTCATTTTTTTGCCGAATTGAAGTGGCAAACTCGGCATAACGGTTGAAACGGCATGTTTAAAAATCATCTGCGTATGCCCTTCTCTGCGAAGGAATAATGCCCCATCATCATAATCTGCCAAAATACCTTGCAATTTTGTTCCCGTCAGCAAAAAAACGGTTATAGATGTTTCCGTTCTTTTTAATTCTGCTAAAAATGCTTCTTCATTACTATTATTCATTTTATTCTCCTTAATTTTACGTAAGTTTAGCATTTTCCTATATTTTTTGCAAGAAATTATTTGAACTGCCACACCGTTTTAATGCGTGCAAATTCCAAGGTTGAACTCCCGTTTGTAATAACATGCAACCCCGTATTTTCATCCATTTGAGTTTTAACCTTAATCGTATCTCCTTTTTGAACGGGATATTTATATTGAATTTGTATTTCTTTTAGTTTGCGACGCATAGTAAAATCCGCCGGCAAAGCATCTAAAACCCAGGAAGGATAAACGGCATTATTCACGTGTTGATTGAGGTCAATATCATCAACGCGCACAATTTCTTCGGCAATCACATCAAAACGTTCCGGCACCGGCAATTTTTCAAACAGCGTATTCACGCTCCTTTCCGCTATCGGTTCCATATCTTTCAAATGCGGTAAAACGCAGACTGGGCGATGCTTTGTTGCATCAATTAAAATCCATTGACTGCTGGCACGAACCAATACTTCGTTTGTATTAGCATCTGTTAATTCAAATTCGCGAATAGCCGTTGCCGCCGTTGTTTTTGAAGGCCATGTGCGCAAAATCACCTTGTCACGCCATGCCGGCATTTTCAAAATTTCGACATGATATCCGCCACCGACCCAACCTAAATGATTTTGTTTACAATAACTATATCCCACGCCGATGATATTGGCATGTGTATCTGCCGAATCTTGAAATAAATTGAACAGACTGCGCAATCTTAAATGACCGTTTTCATTACATTCATAACTGGCTATTTCATAGTGTCTTTCATATTTTTCCATTTTCATTTTCTCCTTTTTCTTTTTCGGCAAAACAACGCTCTTTGGCAATCAATCGGCAGATTGTTTTTACATTTTTATTTTGCTCCAATGCTTCAATCGATACCGGTAATTTATACCGCCAATTCGGATATTCCAAATATGTGCCGGGTAAGTTTAATTGTTCATCTTGCGCCAACAAATCTTCAAATCGCACCAACAGCAACAAACACCTCGTGCGCGCCAAAAACGCATACGTATTTGGAATAAACCAATCCGGAACGGTTTTTGTTTCATCATTTAACATACTGCGCTCAGGCATCGGCAAATTGTTTTGATAAAATGTTTCCGCAAATACCTTACGCTCATTCTTGCGATTTTGAACATGGGCTTGATACTGGGCTTTTGTAATTGTTTTCATACGATAGCCCAATTCCAAATCCAGCCCTTTCCAAAATGCCGAATAGGAAGGCAAATCATGTGTTCCCGTTGCCATTAAAGATAAGTAGGGATATTTCTCGGGTGATAACAAAACGCCGTTTTCTTGCAGATAATGCGCAATTTTAAATGATAATGCCTTGGCATGATACATTTTTTCGTGAAAACCGTCGGGTGCTGTTCCCAAATCTTCCGCAATAACCATACATTTATTTCTATGACTTTCCAGCGCAACAATCCCCATCATCGCTTTATACGGATATTTTAAATAAGCTCCCGTTGCTCCGTTAACACGCAAGTAAAGACGTTCCAATCCGAATGCATGATCTAACCGAACAGCCCCTGCGCCGTGCATCGCGGATGCAATCACCTTGCGATACGATAAAAATCCCTCTTTTGCTAACGCATACGGATTGAACGGTGAAAGTGACCAATCTTGCCCTTTTTTGTTAAACATATCGGGCGGAGCACCTGTTGTGACAAGTGGCATAAAGACAGAACGATTGCTCCATACTTCGGCACTGTTGCTCCCGACGCCGACCGGCAAATCCGTATACAAACCCAACGGCATATCGGCTGTTTGAAATGCTTTTATTACGCTTTCATATTGCTCAAATGCTACAAATTGCTGGTATTCAATTTCGCTGATTTCGGTTTGATGACTCTGTTGAAACGCGCGAACCGCCTCACTGTTTTTATCTTGAAAGGCGCTATCCCATTCTTGCCAAATTGCCGATTTTCCCTGCGATAAAAATTGTTTTCGTAAAAGATGATAAGTTGCAAAAAGCGTTAACTCATCTCCTTTTAAATTTTTAAATGCTTCAAATTTTTTACCGCGAGAAGTAATCGAATTTCCGCTTTTATCAAAGTTTGTTAATAAAAATTCTTCATGTAATACTTTAAAAGATTCATACTTTAATTTTGCAACCGTTTCGTATTGAACAAGGTTATTTTCTCTTGCCTCTTTCAAATCATTTTGAAAAGAAGGAGTTTGTTTTAACGCTTGAAATTTTCGACTGGTTCTTGCTTCCGGAATACACTCCATATCCACATAAAGCGGGTTTAAAAATAACCGTGAAGAAGCGCAATACGGACTGGCATCTTGCGGTGTATCGGGAAACAGCGCATTTAAAGGATTAACCCCCACCAAGGATGCCCCTAATCTATCTGCAACACCAATTATTTTAACTAAATCCCCAAAGTCGCCCATTCCCCAATTTGTTGATGATTTTAACGCATAAAGTTGCACTGGGAAACCAAACACACGCTTTTCTTGCTCGGAAAACGGTGGCATATAGCATGAATCGGGTGCAACAATTAAAAATGATTGAACAATTTTTCGGGGCGTAATGATAAATGAAATTTGATGATACCCGATCGGCACATCCATAAACAAATACACGCGCCGTCTTTTATAGTGAATTCCGTTTATATCCTTTTCTTCAATCAAGGGCATATCGTGGAACCAAAAATGCCCGTTTATTATTTCATCATTTTCCGTTTTGATTTGATACTGAATTTCCGCATCATCATATACACTTTCTAAACTCATTTCAAAAATAAGCGGTTGTAATTCCGGTACGGTTGCAACAATACTCGGCGCAACAGCCGTTAAAAAGCGTTCTTCTTCCAGGCGCGACAATGACGTCATCAGTGCTTCATTCGTATCAGCCGAATAGCCGAGCGCTTTACAAATTGTTTGCTTTGATTTTTTATCCGCCGTATAAATAATACCCGTATTTTTATCACAAAAGGAACGGATTATTCCCAATTTGTCGGATAATTCATCTAATTTACTTTCATCATACGCCATTTTCTTACTCGTTTTTTCTCTTTTTCTATTTATTTAATTTTACCGTTTCGGGTGCGAAAATATCGCCCGTCTTCATTTACGGAGCCGTTTGTTTCGTCACTTGCTGAGGTGTTTTTATAACGTCTGCTTGCTTCATCGCCACCGTTTCAAAAACCGCAACACTCCATGCCGGCATCATAAACTCCCGATAAATCTCATTTGTGCGCAAGGTATCGGATGTATCTAACAGCAAACGCCACACACTATTATTTACAGTTGGAAGTTGATATTTTATTTCTTTATCAAACGCATTAAATACAAAATATAACTCACTGTTATTATTATGAATTAAACAGGAAATAGAGCGAACAAATCCCTGCCAGTCATCCGCAGTCATCGCCAGTCCGTCGGGCCGATACCATGTGCATTTATCGGTATTAAAAAAGTCGCCCGTTTCCATAACGGCATGCGTTCTGCGAAAGGCAAGTAATGACTTTGTCAGCGCCAACATGCGTTTTCCGGCAGGTGATATTTCTTTCCAATTCAGCCAAGAAATTTCGTTATCTTGCGCATATACATTATTATTTCCCTTGTGCGACAAAAGAATTTCATCGCCTGCGCGAATCATCGGCGTGCCGAATGATAGCAATAATGATGCCATTAAGCTTCTCGCACGTCGCTCTCTGTTTTTCAAAACAACTTTATTCTTCGTTTCTCCTTCAACACCGCTGTTCCACGACCAATTATTATTTGTGCCGTCTTTATTTTCTTCCCCGTTCGCTTCATTATGTTTTTCGTTATATGAAACTAAATCATAAAGCGAAAATCCATCATGTGCCGTAATAAAATTTACCGTTTCCCAAGGCTTTCGTCCCCGATAACGGAAAACATCCGCTGAACCAGTCAAACGCGCGGCAAAGTCTTGCGCCTGCCCCATATCCCCTTTCCAAAACCGACGCATGGTATCACGAAATTTATCATTCCACTCTGCCCAACCCGGACGAAATGAACCGACTTGATAACCACCCCAACCCAAATCCCATGGTTCGGCTATCAATTTTAATCGTTGCAATGTCGGATCTTGTTGAACGGTTGTTAAAAAATCGCTGTTAATGGCATACTGGTTATTATCATCGCGCGCTAAGGTTGTGGCCAAATCAAATCTAAATCCGTCAATTTGCATTTTATTGGCCCAATAACGCAATGAATCCATAACTAATTGTAAGGCACGCGGATGCCCGAGATTAAAAGAAGCCCCACACCCCGTCGTATCATCATAATAACGCGGGTTTTCTTTATTCAATCGATAATAAGCCTGATTATCTATACCCCGATAGCAAAGTGTTTGCCCCTTATGATTGCCCTCGCCCGTATGATTATAAACAACATCTAATATAACCTCTATTCCGGCCTCATGAAACACACGAACCATTTGTTTTAACTCATCCAGCTTTCCCGTTGATAAATACGGGGCATGTGGCGCCATAAACGACACGGGATCATACCCCCAATAGTTCGTTAATCCTTTATCTTTTAAAAAGCCGGATGTCATAAAAGCCGCAATCGGCAAAAATTCAACGCAACGCACACCCAGTGATTTAATGTAATCAATCGCCTTTCGGCATGACATACCGGCACACGTTCCGCGTAGTGCGGCATCAATTTCGGGATTGCCGGCCGTAAAACCTTTTAAATGCGTTTCGTAAATCGTTGCTTCGTCCCATGGCACATAAGGATGTTTTGTATCGCCCCAATCAAATGCTTTATCATCCACAATGATACACTTCGGCATATACGGCGCCGAGTTAATCCGTGAAAAAGATAAATCTTCCTTCGGGGAGCCGGGATTATACCCCAATAATGCATTATGCGCAATCAACGGCCCCGTTATCTGACGGGCGTATGGGTCCAACAATAATTTATTCGGATTAAACCGCAATCCTTTTTCGGGCGCATATTCGCCGTAAACACGGTATCCATAACGTTGACCGGGTTTCAAACCGAGAACATATCCGTGAAAAACCTCATCCGTATATTCGGGCAAAACAATGCGTTCTTCGCTTTTTCCGTTTTTATCAAATAAACATAATTCAACACGTTCGGCAGTGGATGAAAACAAAGCAAAGTTCACACCGTTTCCGTCATAACTGGCACCGCGCGGATACGGAAGACCTTTTAATACTTTGTATGTCATTCACCCTCCTTGTGATTTTTTTTCTTTTGAAAAACAACAACCGAGAGCGGTGGCAATGTAACTGTAATGGCGTATGGTTTAAAATTCCATCCGTCCGCAGTCTTCAACGGATTTTGATTCCCGATACCGCTTCCGGCAAATTCTTCGGAATCCGTATTTAAAATTTCAGCATATTCTCCCGCTTCATTCACGCCGATTTTATAATTTTCACGAATAACAGGTGTAAAGTTGCAAGCAATAATCAATGAATCGCCCGCTTTATTTTTCCGCATAAACGTAAAGGTGGAATTTTCCGAATCATTCCCGTTAATCCACTCAAAACAAGAGGGATTACTTTCATCTTGATTCAACTCGGAATGCGTGCGATAAAAATGGTTTAATGTGCGCACCAAATGGAGTAATTTTGCGTGTTGCTCTTTTTCCAATAATCCCCAATCCGGCGAATCGGCATAGTTCCATTCGCGCTTAACTGCAAACTCATTTCCCATAAATAATAATTTTTTCCCGGGATGCATAAACATATACGCATAGTATAACCTTAAATTAGCCATTTTTTGCCAATCATCACCCGGCATTTTATCATACATCGGCCCCTTCCCGTGCACAACTTCGTCATGCGAAAGCGGTAATGTAAAGTTTTCCGAAAAAGCGTATAAAAAACTAAATGTCAATTCATTGTGATGATATTTGCGATAAACGGGATCATAATGCATATAATCCAATGTATCATGCATCCAGCCCATATTCCATTTATAGCCGAAACCCAAACCGCCGACATACGTTGGCTTTGAAACCATCGGCCATGCGGTTGATTCTTCGGCAAATGTGGTGGCACCGGCATTTTCCGCATAAACCCATTCGTTCAAACGGCGTAAAAAAGAAATGGCTTCCAAATTTTCACGGCCTCCATATTCATTAGGTACCCATTCGCCCTCTTTCCGCGAATAATCCAAATACAACATACTTGCTACCGCGTCAACCCGCAATGCATCAATATGATATTCTCTAATCCAGTAAAGTGCGTTAGCAAGTAAAAAGTTCGCAACTTCATTTCGCCCGTAATTATATATTTTTGTTCCCCAATCTTTATGTTCCCCTTTGCGCGGGTCTTGATGCTCGTAAAGCGCCGTGCCGTCGAAACACGATAAGCCGAATGCATCTTTCGGAAAATGCGCCGGAACCCAGTCCATAATCACACCGATACCGGCTTGATGAAGCGAATCTATCAGATACTTAAAATCATCAGGCGTACCGTATCGACTTGTCGGCGCATACATCCCTGTTACCTGATACCCCCAAGAACCATCAAACGGATACTCCGAAAGCGGTAAAAATTCCACGTGTGTAAAGCCGTTTTCTTTCACATAAGCGGGAAGTTGCTCGGCTAATTCACGATACGTTAGCCACCGATTTTTTTCATCGGCTTTGCGCCGCCACGAGCCGGCATGAACTTCATATATGGAAATCGGCTCGGATAACGCATTGGCTTTATATCGGCCCTGCGCCATCCACTTTGAATCCTGCCATTGATAGCGCTTTTCATTAAAAACAAGCGTTCCCGTTTTCGGGCGCATTTCAAACGCATTTCCGAATGGATCAATTTTAAGTGGCATTAACTCGCCGTTAGCCCCGATTAACTCATATTTATAAATACTCCATTCGGGCAAATGCGGAATAAATAATTCCCATATTCCCGAACTACCGCGCGGGCGCATAACATGCCGTCTGCCATCCCAATCATTAAAATTACCGACAACACTGACTCGCTTGGCATTCGGTGCCCAAACGGCGAAAACCACACCGTTAACACCTTGATGAGATATCAGATGAGAACCCAATTTTTCATAAATGTTTTTATGATTGCCTTCATTATATAAATATAAGTCCATTTCTCCCAAAACAGGCAAAAAGCGGTAGGCGTCTTCCGTTTCATAAGTGGAGCCGTTCGGCATTTCAATGCGCAAAAAATAATCAAAGAACGTATTGAAAGGTGTATGGCAAACAAAAACGCCGTTCGAATGAACACGCTCGGCTTCAAATGTGTCGCGATTATCTTTTCTAACGATATATACATTCTTCGCTTGCGGTTGAACCGTGCGGATTACAATTGATTTTGTTTCATTTTCTTCGTGCATGCCGAGAACGGCAAAAATATCGCCGTAAAACGTTCCCGTTGCCAACCGATTGATTGTGTCTGTATTAAATAAATTTGTCATCTTCCCCAACCCTTTTTAATATATTCATTTGCTTTTTTCATATAACACTATTTTATCTCAAAAAGAAAGAAAAAAATTCCTATTTCTCCAAATTTGCGGATTAAAGTTGATAGTTCATTGATTTTCAATGTAAGTCACTCCTAAATATATAATAACCGATACAAAGATGAAAGGATAAAAAATGCAATCAACATCAAAAAATCCGAATTTCGCATTGGGAATAAAAGAATTTCTAAAATCCGTCGATTCAATCAAACCGTTGGAAAATGATACATACGAGGCTGCACGAGCCGTCATTTCTCAACTGCAATCCGCGCAAGAGTTTGAGGAAGATGTTGAACGAAACGACTACGAAATTCAAATTGGTACGGAACAAACAATACCCATCAGAATTGTCCGTCATCCTGATAAAAAAGGTGATTTACCGATTATCTTTTATATTCACGGCGGGGGCTGGATTGCCGGCGACAGAATGACATACGATTCACTCTTACGCTCGCTTGCCAAAGGGACACACGGAGCCGTTATTTTTGCAGAATATACACGCGTCCCTGAGGCACGATATCCGACGCAACTAAAAGAGCTCTGGAAAGTTTTTGAATCCATTTTAAATAATCCGGGAAAATACAACGTTAACCCCTATAAAATCGTGATGGCGGGAGACGGAACGGGAGCCAACATGGCAGCCGTTTTAACAAATTACGCGCGTAAACAAGGCGTTAATGTTAATTATCAACTACTGCTTTATCCGACATTAGATGCAAATCTTAGTCTAGATTCTTACCGCCAATTCAAGCAAGGCCCTTGGATTACCAAAGAAACAATGCAATGGTTTTGGGATAGTTATTTGCCCGATATAAATATGCGCAATCAGGCACCTGCAAGCCCGCTGTTAATACCGGAGCATGAATTAAAAGGACTGCCCGATACGCTTGTTATTACGGCTGAAAACGATATTACCCGTGATGACGGAGAAGAATATGCTCGTAAACTTTCGGATGCGGGCGTCAATGCCGTTGCCGTTCGTTTTTTAGGAACCATTCATGATTTTTTGATGTTAGAAGGATTGGCACATACAGCCCCGACACGCATTTGTTTACACTTGATTAACACAACACTTCATGAAGTATTATGGGGAACATAATCATAAGAAACAGCAACAAGCGAATCGATATTAATGACATTAAACAAAATGAGAATTTGTGAAACTTATTCAGTTTTTAATCAGCAGAAATAAGGGGAAGGGAAAATATAAATGAAAAGAAATAACGCGCGATTACTAATGCTTTTTTTAAGCGGTATGATATTAACGGCTTGTCAAGAATCCATAACGGAACAATTTTCGGGAAATGAAACGCCGAAAGATTGGATTGGCGAAACCCCCGTTGCGCTGATTTCCGAAAAAGGAAGCCCCTCGCAAGTTATCAATAATAACGGTATGCAATATTTGATTTATACGCTGATAAACGGTCAACCCATAAACACATCAAATTCCAACGGAGCAAACTTAAACTTTGAAAACTCGGCACGCTGGAATATGCCGTTTTGCGAAATCGTCTTTACCATTCAAAACGGCCTCATTTCGCAAGTTGAGCAAAAAGGAAATTCTTGCGAATTTAATCTTGCGCCTGCAACACCGCGTTGATTCTTTTATATTTCAAAATAAAAAAATCCTGTTTAACGAACCCTCTTCCCGTTACATATTTTGCGCACACGAATTAACGCTTTTTTAATTTAATCAACAAGATTGATTTTATAAATTGCATCTAATAATTCTTCTTGCGAAACAGGAGCAAGCGTTTCATCGTTTAACAAATAGATTTCGGGAGAGGCCTCACCGATAAGCAATGCCCGCAATGAAATATAGCCTGTTTTTTCCTTTTGTTCAAGCAAAGTATAAAAAGGAATAATACAGATAAGAACACCCATTATAAAAGCAGAAATCCACGTTGCTTTCGGCTGAGCATTATATCGATTAGCGCCCTTTGTTCCGGCACGAAGCAAGAAGAATATATACACCGCAAATACCGCCATAAATCCGATAAAAAACAAAAAGGCCGTTGTTAATAAGGAGCTGATAGTTTCAACAGAGGGAATTTCGGCAGAAGATGCCATTGTTAGAAGTTGCATATATGCCGTCAAATATCCGCTACCGAAAAACAAAAATAAACCCCATATCAATAAGAGTGTATAAATACGTAAATTTTGGTCATGAAAGCGCCGAACGGTATACGAAATATTTGCAAACACGGTCAGATAAACAAACACGTTAAAAACAGCCGAAATAATAAATGATTCGAGATAAAAAGAAAGTGTATTCAGTGTAATACACCCTACTGCCGAAAGAATCCAAAAGCTCCAAAATTGAAGGCGATTGGCGCGCCCTTGCCAGCAAAAGAGATATTTATATCCTTCCCAAAAACTTTGTAAAACAAAAATAATGAAATTTTTTACCTTATACAACATAACCAACCCGTTAAATATTCAACGGGTCATTGTATATCGGTATCAAATGAAATACAAGAAGAATTAAAAAGAACGATATATTTTTTGCAAGCCTCAGCCATTATTAAAATATATATCGGTTTTCATTTCTGACTTAATTCAAGAAAAACACCTTTCCCGAAAAGACATTCATTTTTCATACTGAAAGCAGAAAAAAGTCGTTGCAATTTTATTTTAAACATTATATGATGAGGCATAACCCAATAACAAAAGGAAATACGATGACTTATAATGAAATAAAAGCAGATATGCAAACACGCCTTCTGAAAACTCAGGAAGCGTTGAAAAAAGATTTCTCCGGTTTACGAACCGGGCGCGCCACAACATCCTTGTTGGACGGTGTGATGGTTGAATCTTACGGAGCGATTGTGCCGTTAAATCAAGTTGGAAACGTTGCCGTTGCAGAAGCCAGAATGTTATCCGTTACGGTATGGGATAAATCTATGTTAAAGAAAGTTGAAAAGGCGATTGTTGAAGCCGGTTTAGGTTTAAATCCGATGAATGACGGTGTTGTTATTCGGATTCCGATTCCGCCGTTGTCGGAGGAACGCCGTATTGAGCTGACAAAAATTGCCGGCAAATATACCGAAACGGCGCGTGTTTCCGTCCGCAATCTGCGTCGTGATGCATTGGATGGCATTAAGAAATTAAAAAATGAAAATGAAATTTCAGAAGATGATCAAAAACGCTATGAAGCCGAAATTCAAAAATTAACGGATGACGGTATTAAGCAATTGGATGAAATGTTAAAGATTAAAGAAACGGAAATTCGTCAAGTCTAAATATATAGGGCTATCTCTCAGCGCCTTATTTTTGCAATAGATGAAATAAAAAAGCAATCAAATATTTTCTTGTTTTGATTGCTTTTTTTATACCTTTTATTCCTTATCAGAATACTAAACCATACAAAAATCGCCTTATTTAAGATGAATTGTTGCGATTAACGTGCAATACGCATAACTTATGCAGAACACAATCCAACGAATCAATTCCCTACCCTTTTAAAACATTTCCTCAAATTCAGAAAATATACCTCCAAAACTGTTCGGTTAGGCGAAAATCTCATGATGATTTACACACGTTTTGTATAAAATAAAAGAAAAAAGAAACGAATTACATTTTTTTCTTGCAATTTCTAAAAGAGCAGTATATAAAGGAAACCATTAAAAGGATGGATGGCCGAGTGGTTGAAGGCGCACGCCTGGAAAGTGTGTTTAGGTCTAAAGCCTAACGTGGGTTCGAATCCCACTCCATCCGCCATTTTTGAGTGTAAAAAATTTCCATAGATTTATTTTTTTCCATTTGTTCGTTTGATTGTTTTGCTCAAACGGGAAATAGCGATTGTTTGCTTTGTTATACCTCAACTCGCAAATCATACCATAAAAAGTAATTTCTTTTACCACGCAAAAGGTATATTTGAAAAGAAGAATAATGCGTCTTCAAACAGTTTCAATCAACTTATTTTATCGGCAATAAACTTAGTCTATAATCAGTTGTCCTGTTTCTATCTTCTAAAAAGAAAAAATGTTGTGCAACACACCGCAATCTAAATATCCTCCGACAAAACAAGAGTGTTGTATATCGCTTAAATATCTCTTCATTAACCGATAAAAATATGCCCGAATCATGATTTAAACATTCAAGAAAAATTTTTCGTTTTCAAAATAAATTCTTTTTTATTTTTAATTAAATATTTTATAAAATTAAATAAAAGCAAAAAGCAATATTTATCGCTTTGCAAACCAAGGTTTCGGGTTAATGGCCTGCCCATCTTGACGGATTTCCATATATAAACGGCCCTTCCCCGATTTGAGCCGTCCGACGGGTTCACCTGCCAAAATTTCTTGCCCCTCGGATACATTAATATCTTCCATTCCGGCAAGCAATGTTAAATAATCTCCGCCATTATCCATAATCAACAACTGACCGTAACTCTTAAACGGACCGGCAAATAAAACCGTTCCGTGATACGGATTGATAACCGTATTTCCACCGCTTGTTTCAATCGTAATCCCTTTGGCGTGAAGTCCTGCGCTTGTTATATCATTAAAGTTCTCAACAATGCGACCTCTGACAGGGTAAGAAAGTGAGCCTTTTGCCTTTTTAAATGAGCCTTTCGGCAAACGCGATACGGATTTTGGCGCCGGCGTTACTTCATATTGATTTTGAGCTTGCTTTTTCTTTGCTTCGGCTTCTGCTTTTGCTTTGCGCCGTGCTTCTTCTGCCGCTCTTCTCTTCTTTTCAGCCTCCAACTTTTCCAACAATTCTTTTAAATCCTTTGCTTGGTTGGCTAAGGCTACAACCCGTTTTTTTGATTTTTTATGTGTTGCATCATACTGGGCTTGTAAAAGTGTTTTCTGGCGTATCAGCTTATTCATTTGCGATGTGCGTTCATTCAGCTGAGCTTGCGTTGTTTTTACTTTATTCGCCTGCTCTTCAATTTTTGATTTTGTTTCCGATAAATCGGATAAATCTTTTAAAAATTGCGCATTCATCGTTTTAACAACCGGCAATGCGTAATTCAGCATCATACGACTGCGCAAATGCATAATCGGGCTTTGCGGTTCCAGTAACACCACTTCATTCGGACGCAATGCCAATGTTTGCAACGCCGTTACGACTTCAACCATTTGCTTATCGGAAAGAGCCAAATTCTTTTTCAGTTCTTCCTCTTGCTTTTGAAGATCCTCTAATTGATTTTTTAGTTTTTCCAACAAGTCTTCTTTTTCCTGCACGGCTTTTGCCGAGCGAACCATTTGCTTTTGCACGTTTTTAATTTCACCCGCAAGTTGGTTGGATTTACGTTCAGCTTCTTGCTGCGTTTTACGTTCTTTACGCAACTGATCTTCTATTCGGCGTAAATCGTCCTGTGTCGGCGCACCGTAAGAAACGGAAACGCCGGCACAAGATATCAATAACCCGAACAAAAACAATCGGAAAAACTTCATTGGCTCACTCGCAACATTATTTGTGTTCCAATAATGAAGTTCCTGTCATTTCAGTAGGTTGTGGCAAACCAAGTAATGCCAATAACGTCGGTGCCACATCACACAAACGCCCTTCTTTTAAGACCACATCTTTCGGTCCGTTAACAAGCACCGCCTTAACGGGCGTGTTGGTATGCGCCGTATACGGAGCACCCGTTTCTTCATCAACCATGCGTTCGGCATTGCCGTGGTCGGCCGTTACGAAAATTGCCCCGTCTTTTGCCAACACGGCATCCACAACGCGACCCAAGCATTTATCAACGGCTTCAACGGCTTTAACAGCGGCCGACATAATTCCCGTATGTCCGACCATATCACCGTTTGCATAGTTAACAATAATCACATCAAACGTATCGGCGTTAATGGCTTCTACCAATTTATCCGTTACTTCATACGCCGACATTTCGGGCTTTAAGTCATACGTTGCCACTTTCGGCGAAGCAATCAAAATACGCTCCTCGTTCGGGAAAAGGGTTTCTTTTCCACCGTTAAAGAAGAAAGTAACGTGCGCATATTTTTCTGTTTCGGCAATACGTAATTGTTTTAAACCCGCGTTAGCAACCACCTCTCCGAAAATATTTGTTAAATTTTCGGGCGGGAATAATACTTTCATCCACGCATTATGATCAGTTGAATACTCTGTCATGGCAACGGCCGCGGCAAAATGCACCACGCGTGAACGCTCCGAAAGCGTGAAATCCGGTTGCAATAAAATCCGCGTGATTTCACGTGCCCGATCGGAACGATAGTTCGCCATAATCAAGCCATCACCGTCATGCATACCCGTATAATCGCCGATAACGCGCGGAACGATAAATTCATCAAACACTTTTTCGTTATACGAATCTTGCATGGCTTCTTCTGCCGTTGCAAAATGTTTTCCTTCACCGTTTACTAACGCCTCATACGCCAATTTAATCCGTTCCCAACGATTATCTCTATCCATGGCATAGTATCTGCCCGAAATGGTGGCGATTTTTACATACGGCATATCGGCAATTGATTTTTCTAAATCCCGCACGAATCCGATACCCGAATCGGGAGCCGTATCGCGTCCGTCCGTAAACCCATGAATGGCAACGGGAATTTGAGCCTGATTTAAAATACGTGCCAACGCAACAATATGAGATTGATGCGCATGCACACCACCTGTTCCCAACAATCCCATCAAATGACAAACTCCCTTGCTTTGATGCAATTTTTCAATCAAATCAGTCAATACCGGATTTGTATCCAACGTATGCGTTTCAATGGATTGATCAATTTTCGGTAAATCTTGCATAACAATACGGCCGGCACCCAAGTTGGTGTGCCCTACTTCCGAGTTCCCCATTTGTCCGTTCGGCAACCCGACATCAAGCCCTGATGTTTTCAACATTGTTGTCGGATATTCTTGTATCAGGCGGTGCCATACGGGTGTATTCCCCATTTCGATGGCATTATTTTCTTTTTCGGCACGATAACCCCATCCGTCTAATATACATAAAACAATCGGTTTTTGACGTTTCATTTTATTTTCCTTTCCGTTCATTATATTTTCATCAAAAAAATCAAGATAACACTGCGTTCACCGTCCATAAGCCCCAAATATACCTCATTTGGTTATATTCATGGAATATAATCGGCAACCTTATCATAGATAGGGGCATTATAAGACAATTTTTATAAAAAGTGTAATAATTTTTTGCAATTTGCGAAAAAAAAGATAAAATGTGATAAAATGTGATTGTGATTGACATCAGGTGAATGGCTGTCTATCATTAAACAACAGGTGAAAGAAGAAACAAAATGGTATCTCGACAGAAAGCAAAAAAACAATGGTTATTAGCCGTGTTCGTTTATATTATTTGGATTACGGCCGTTATCATGTTGCGGGAATTAACAACCTTACCGCCCTACGTTGCGTATTTCTTTCTGCCGTTGGCGGTTATTCCGCTACTGATTGCCGATTATCGATTGGCAAGAGCCAAGCATTTAGGACTTGCAAAGACGGTTCGCAAAAAAACAAAAGAACTCTCCATCGCATTATTGCATGCCGAAGAAGCCCGTAAAGCTCAAAGCGAATTTTTGGCGCATATGAGTCATGAGTTGCGCACACCGCTCAATGCCATTATGGGATTTTCTGCCGCCACCGCACGTGAAGCATTCGGCCCCATCGGTAATCCGATTTATAAAGAATATGCCGATTGTATTTATCAAAGTGGCTCACACTTGCTTGGCATCATAAACAATATTTTAGATTTATCAAAAATGAACGCCAATCAAATGAAACTCCATTGTCAATGGATTTACCTGATTGAATTAATTAATGATTCACTGCAAATGACGATTGCTTATCCCGGTAGACAGGAACGCAAAATCGATATTGTCGGGAAAATGGATGCCGTGCAATTATTTGTTGACAGACAATTGTTTCGTCAGGTGTTATTGAATATTCTCTCAAACGCCATTAAATTTACTTCGGAGGGCGGACGTATTTCCATTCGTGCGGATATATTGGCAAACGGGAACTTGGATATTCAAATCAAAGATAACGGAATCGGTATTCCGAGTGAGAAAATCCAAGAAGTTGTCAAACCGTTTACCCAAATTGAAAACATGATGACACGCGTGCATAACGGAACAGGTCTCGGATTAGCGTTGAGTGATAAAATCATGCAACTTCATAACGGGGAATTAACGATTGACAGCATAGAAAATAAAGGAACTTGCGTTCACTTAATTGTTCCGGCAGGCAGTTTGAAACAAACAGATGATAACACTGCGATTGTATAAACGGAATTATATATAACAATGATAAAGTAAAGGCAAAAATAGCGGGAGGATATAACGGAATATCGGAACGAAAAAATTAAAAAGGGGATAGATAAATAAGAGGGGGGAATCAATGGATTTTACTAAAAACAATGAACAAGATATATCCGATAACGATCAGAAAACAAAAATATCAAAGCCAATAAAACATCGGCAAAAAACACGTATCAATCAATCGGCCGATAAAAGTCATTTAACTGAAAAAAACAATAAACACCTCTCGGATATTCCTCCTTTTACGCGAATTGATTCGGAAAGCGAAAATCGTTTTGCTTCCCGTCAAGAGATGCTGGAATCCATTATAAACGACCTGCCCGACGGGGATGAAGCGGAAGCCGAAAATGAAGAAAAACCACTTTCTTCCACTCAAGATGATGAAAACGCAATGAAACAACTGATTACTTTTCTTATTAAGGAAAATCCGATTGTCAAAGCAAAAAAACAACCGCCGATACCCCCTGCCGATTTACGGCGTAAAGGGGTTATTCCGTTATGGGAACAATTATCTTTCCGCGATAATGTTAATCACATGACGAATATTGAAAAAAGCCTGATGTTAACAGATATTCGGCGCGGTTTGGAAGCAAAAGAGTTTGTATATTTGTATCAACCTCAATGGGATTTGGCAACGGGACGAATTGAAAGTTTGGAATCATCATTAAGGTGGAAACATCCGCGTAAAGGAATGTTGGGCCCCGATTTCTTTTTTGCAATATTTGAAGAATCCGGATTAATAGTTGACTTACTCGCACTACTGACGGAGCAAATTCTTTCCGATCGGGCGCAACTGGAACTCAACGGATTAGCGAACTATAAAATTGCCATAAAATTTACACCCGATCAATTAAAGATGAGTATGTTATCCGAAAATTTATTGCACTTGATTTCAAAAATGAATGTGCCGCCCGAAACCATTGAATGCGAATTGACGGATAGGCAATTCCCGCGATGTCCGTGTTGTATGCGTGAAAATTTAGAAATGTTGCAACGTGCAGGCATCGGCTTAGTTTTGGATAACTTCGGTTCCGGCTATTCCGGATATCCGTATTTGCTGGAATTTCCGTTTAATAAAATCAAATTAGATAAGAGTTACGTAACCGATATTTTTCAAAATCCACGCGGTCAACTGATTACGCAATCCGTTATTCATACGGCGCACTTGTTGCATGCCGATGCCATTATAGACGGGGTAGACAGTCTGCAAATGGTTCGTTGGTTGGTAAACGCCGGTTGCGATTACGGACAAGGATGTTTTTTGGGCGGACCGATGGCTTTGGAAGAATTGATTGACTTTTTAAAAGAATACCGTATAATAGCCGAAAAGGGCAAACCGGCAGTGGAAGACTTTTGGCAGAACGGCCCTCACCTGACGCCACATTTTTCACCGGATTGCTGACAAGCGTAAATTCAGATAAATAAATTAAGGATTGAAAATGACAGGATTAAAAAAGCCGGAATTACTTTTGCCGGCAGGTTCGTTGGAAAGATTAAAAACAGCATTTCTTTACGGTGCAGATGCCGTGTATGCGGGAATGCCGGGCGTTTGTCTCAGAAATAAAATTTCATTTACGCCGGAAGAATTAAAAGAAGGGATTGAATTTGCTCATTCTCTTGGTAAAAAAGTATATCTGACGGTTAATTTGTTTACCCATAATCGTGATATTGCGCGGGTTGAATCTTTTATCGGCATGTTGCCAAATTTATCCCCCGACGGTGTTATTGTTGCCGACCCGGGTGTATTTGCCGAAATAAAAAGACAAGTGCCGAATATACCGCTTCATATCTCCACGCAAGCAAATGTTTGCTCATCACTGACAGTTCGTTTTTGGAAAGAGCAAGGGGCTGCGCTGTGCGTGTTGGGTCGCGAAGTGCCGTTATCCGAGATAAAAGAAATCCGAAAGGATTGTCCGGATATTCGGTTAGAAGCATTTATTCACGGGGCATTATGCGTCAGCTATTCAGGGCGATGTCTGCTTTCCAATTTTATGACGGGACGCAGTGCCAACAAAGGGAATTGTGCGCATGCATGCCGTTGGCGCTATAAAACGTATCAAACAGCGACGTTGGAGGAACAGCCGGCCTATCATAATATCTCCACCTTAACGCAAGATGAAACGCGCTATTATATTGAGGAGGAAACTCGTCCGCACGAATTGATGCAAATTGATGAAGATGAACACGGCACATATATTATGAATTCGCGCGATTTATGTTGGTTACCGCGTTTAAACGATATTTTACCTATCGGCATTGATTCGTTTAAAATTGAGGGACGCAACAAATCAGAGTACTATGCCGCCGTAACGGCGCACACTTACCGACATGCCATTGATGATTGGTTTAAAGACCCGCAAGCATGGCAATCCGAAAAATATATGAGAGAGATTGAAACATTGCAATCGCGGGGTTATACCGTTGGCTTTTTAGATGGAAATGCCGGTCCGGAAGCACAAAATTATGATGTATCGGCCAGCACGGGAAAATGGCGCTTTGCAGGTGTTGTCAAAGGATATCAGGATAATTCATTACTCTTGGAAATAAAGCATAAAATTACAAAAGGAACAGAGTTGGAATTTCTTTCGCCCGCACAATTTGAGCCGATTAAAATAACGATCAATCAACTGATTGATACACGCACGGGGGAATCGGTGGAAGCGCTTTCCTGCGGTTATGTCGGACAAACGGCTCAAATACCCGTTGATAAGGAACTTGCAAACAAATTGCCACCGTTAAGTGTTGCCCGCATTAAAATTGCCGAATAAAAAGACATAGCGCTTTATTTTTTGCTTGATTTTAATATAAAAATCTGTATAAAAAAAGCACTTATACAACTTAAAGAAGAATTGGATTGCCTTTTGAGCAATCTTCCCAAAAAGAAAGGTTATGATGTCTTTATATCAATTATATAAACTTGTAGCTACGGCAACAAGTCTTGCATTCATCGGCTTACATGCGACAACGGCATACGGCGAATATATTTTAAATCCGCAACATCGTTTGCAAATCGGAATTGGCGGATATGCTCGGGTTTATTCCGGAAAACTGGAAAGTTATCAATACAATAATGTATTGAAAGCACAACCGGAATTAACAGCAAAATATCTTGTATCCGATACATTGACTTTACGTGCCAAATATGCTTACCGCATTGTGCGTGATGATCGGCTTGTATCCAAAAATCTATCGCGTATTTATGATTTTTACGGAACGATTGATTCTAAAATTTACGGCAAAATTGATATCGGCAAATTATTGAATGTTGCTTATTTAATGCATCAAGGCTCGGTTGATGTGAGTTGTTTAGATGTTGATGATTCGGATATTTCCTATTTTTATCAAAAACCGAAAGGGTTCTATGCCCCTACCCTCACTTATTTAAGCACTGATTCGCGTGACCCGAAAATCACTTATACAACACCCGATTTCGGTGGATTTCAAGCCGGTTTAACACTGGTGGAAAAAGAAGATAAAGAATCGGATTCCATTGCACCGAACAATGTTAAATTTGACCATGGGAAAGGCGCAATCGGCGGTATGCGTTATCTGCACCATTTTAATGAAGAGACATGGCTCGGCCTTTCCGGCGGTTTGGCTTTTTATAAAGATAACCGCTTTTTTCTGGCCGATAATACGGTAGATACAAATCATCGTGAATATAGTCTCGGCTCAAAACTCGGTTGGAAAGGATGGCGGTTCGGCGCCTCTTATCGGCGAATGCTGTTTTCCGATAAAGTGGCTTTAAAAGATTCAAGCGCCGTTAGTTTAGGCATTGCTCATCATTTTGAAAAATATGCCGTTTCGCTCACGTGGCTTCACTCTCAAGCCAAATATGATGAAAAAGATAAATACAATCACATCATGCTTTCCAATAAATATACATTTAATTCCTATTTGGAAGGGTATCTATCACTCGGGCAACTTGATTTTATTTCCAATATAAACGGCGAACAAAAGTCTCTTTTCGGCATTATGGGGATTCAGCTCAAAATCTAAAAGATGATTTTAAACCCACAAATGAAATAAGTTGTTGCTTTATATTTTGAAACGACGTATATATAAAAAAGGATAATCATTTTTATGAAAGGAAAATAAAAAATGAATATGTGTCGTTGTAATTGTCCGATAAGAAGATACGTTGCAAACGGGCGTGGTATCGGATTAAAAGTGGTCACATTGGTGGGTTTGCTCATCAGTTTGATTATTGCCGTTTCGGGGCCGGTTATCTTTTTAAAAACGTTGAATATTGACGGTAGCTTGGATTCTTTTATCAATTCATTGCCGATTGTGAAGATAGAAAACGGAAAAATCGTTGATCCGATTTACGATAATGAAGTTTGGATTATTCCGGATTCCGCAGGAGATACACAAAATGATATCAAAGTAATTGCCAATACCAAGATTGATGATGTTGACGTTATTCCGAGCGATGTGAGCGCCTATATTACGGCACGCACGATTTATTTATCCGATGGAAATCAGATGCGTGTATTCCGTCTGCCCGAAGGGACAAATACGGTGATTACGCATGATGTATTGCGTTCAGCCGTAAATAAAATGATTTGGGGCGCCGGTATAATTTTAGGCTTCTTTATCTTTGTTTCGGGCATACTCGGGTTCTTGGTCGGCTATATTCCGTTGCTTATTGTCGGTCTGATTATCGGTCGCAAAATATCGGCTGATACATGGGGTCGCGCATTTGCATGGCCGTGGGTAATCGTTTGGGGTATCGGTGTGTTAGGCGGTATGTTCGGTTGGTTTTTCCTCTCACTCCCGTATATGTTCCTCGTATCCTTATTGTTGGCTTGGATTATCGGTATTGTTGCCTTCAATCAATCAGTAAGTTGCCCCTTAAATGCAGGTGCAACATGCTTATCGGAACAAGCAACGGATTCAAATGAGAGGGAAACTTTTTCAAATAATTTAAATCCCGTTGAGGATGCCAAAATCCAACCCCAATCGGCGTCACCGAAAGGAACTGCATCCAAAAAAGCAGTTGTAAAGCCGAAAAACATTCCTGTTCAAAGAAAGAAAAAGAAGAAATAATTTTTCTTTTTTGAATGTTCTAAAAGACTTCTTCCGAGCGAAGAAGTCTTTTTTTACATAAAATAGAGATATTTTTAAGCAGAGGGATATTTTAATCTCGCAAAATAACATGTAAATGCGTAAAACAAGCCGTCATGATAAAAAAACAGATGACAATTTCAGAAAAATATGGTAAAAGAACCCCAAAATAATAAATAAAGAGGATTGACAAAATGGTTTATTTGATCGCATTACTCACGATTGCACTTGATCAGTTGAGTAAATTTTGTGCCGAAGAATATCTGGTATTTCATCGGGCCGTGGAAGTTATGCCGTTTTTTAATCTGTTTTTAACATATAACAAAGGTGTCAGTTTTTCTTTTTTTTCAATGAATGAAGCTTACGGCCCATGGGTATTGAGCGGTCTGTCGTTGATTATCTGTTGCGGATTAATTTTATGGTTGAGAAACGAAAAAAATAAAGTCAATCAAATCGGCATCGCTTTAATTCTCGGCGGAGCGCTCGGAAACGTGCTGGATCGGATTCGCATCGGAGCCGTTGTTGACTTCTTGGATTTTTATTACGGCGCTTACCATTGGCCGGCGTTTAATGTGGCTGATACGGCTATTTGTTTCGGCGCGTTTTTGATTTTTTTACAACTGATATTGACAAAGGATAACAAATGAAAAAATTATGTATGATTCTTGCAACTGCTTTCTGTTTGGTAGGATGTTCTGCCGATAAAGAACCATTGGCTCCCACACAAATCGTTGATGGCAAGTCTATCGTCATGCCTCCCGAATTTTATGTATTGCCAAAAACACAACAACCTACATCACAACTAGCAGAACAAACAAAATAATATATCACTAATACGGAGTAAATAAAAATGCGTATCTATGAGAAATTGCTTGCCCATAAGGACGAGATAAAGCAAACCCATTTAAGAAAATTATTTGAAGAAGATCCGGAAAGATTTAATCGCTTTCATGCCGAATTTAATCATTTTTTGTTGGATTACTCCAAAAACAACATCACGCAAAAAACAATGGATTTATTGTTTGAGTTAGCAAGGGAATCCGGATTAAAAGAAGCTATCAACGATATGTTTGAGGGCAAAAAAATTAACACGTCCGAAAACAGAGCCGTTTTGCATACCGCATTGCGCAATCGTGATAACCACCCGATTTACGTTGACGGGAAAGATGTTATGCCCGAAATTAACCGCGTTTTGCAACAAATGAAGGTGTTTTCAAGCAGTGTTCGCACGGGAAAATGGCGCGGCGCAACGGGAAAACGGATTAAAAACGTTGTGAATATCGGTATCGGCGGTTCCGATTTAGGGCCGGCCATGGCATCGGATGCTTTGGCCTTTTATCGAACTGATACGATTAACTTTCATTTTGTTTCCAACATTGACGGAACGGATATTACAGAAACATTAAAGAAATGTAATCCGGAAACAACGCTCTTTATTATTTCATCTAAAACATTCACAACGCAAGAAACGATTACAAACGCCCTCACCGCGCGCAAATGGCTTGTCAATGCCTTGGGGAATGAAGCCGTTGCAAAGCACTTTGTGGCTGTTTCAACGAATACAAAAGCCGTTGCCGAATTCGGCATTAACCCCGAAAATATGTTTGTGTTTTGGGATTTTGTAGGTGGTAGATATTCCTTATGGGGGGCTATCGGGCTTTCTTTAATGATTGGTATCGGATACCGCAACTTCATTGAAATGTTAGAAGGCGCCTTTGCAATGGACAATCATTTTAAAAATACGCCTTTTGAACAAAATTTACCCGTTATTTTAGGATTGTTGGGCATTTGGTATACCACATACCTCGGTGCCGAGACGTATGCCGTCTTGCCGTATGATCAATACTTGCGCAAATTACCGCTTTACCTTCAACAATTAGATATGGAAAGCAACGGAAAACATGCGAAAAAAGATGGGCACTTTGTTGATTATCCGACGGGCCCGATTTTATTCGGTGAAGCCGGAACAAACGGACAACATTCTTTCTATCAGCTCATTCATCAGGGCACACATTTAATTCCTACCGATTTTATTGCCCCAATTCATTCGCTGAACGAAACGGGGAATCAACACGATATTTTGCTGGCAAATTTTGTGGCGCAACCCGAAGCCCTCATGCGTGGCAGAACAGAAGAAGAAGTGCGTGCCGAAGGCGTGCCTGAAAATTTGGTTGCTTTCAAAACGTTTGAAGGGAATCGCCCGAGCAACACAATTTTGATTGACAAGATGACTCCTTGGACGTTCGGGGCTTTAATTGCACTTTATGAACACAAAATTTTTGTGCAAGGTGTTATTTGGAAAGTGGATAGTTTTGATCAGTTCGGCGTGGAACTCGGCAAACAATTAGCAAAGAATATTTTACCCGAACTTCTTGATAAAAATAAGGAAGTTAATCACGATTCTTCAACAAACGCTTTAATAGAAAAAATCAGAACAAGTCGCTCTGAATTAAAGCGAATAAAATGAATTGATTTTTTGGATAAGGATACGGAGAAAACATAATGTTCACACTGGATAAGCAACAAATACAAAACAGTTTCAATAACAGCTTCAATAAACATGTGCCAAAATTTTTACGTGCGTTTTCGGCGTATATTGATGTTGTCTGTGAAGAAGGCGATTCAAAAAACAATACATCTGTAGACAGTATAGGAAATCGATTTCCTTTAGAATATCCGACTTATCTACTCAATCGAAAGGGCGAAAAGGTGTTGGCGGATTTTGTTGCTCTTATCAGACAGATGCCATTAAAAAAACGTCGAGAATTAACGGCGTTATTACAGGAGGGTCAAGAGCAAGGATCATCTTATGTTAAAAACAAATTAGAACGTATTGTCCTTCCCGCACGCATTGAATACCACTTATTGCATTCATTGAGCGGTTTCCTTGAATTTAACAGACGCTATCCGTTTTTTAACGGCAATAAAAACAGCGTGTTAAATAAAATGTATTTTCCTGTGGAAATTCTCTGCTTGCTTAACAAAAATGATTTAAAGCAAATTTGTGAACGCATCTGCGAAAAAAATACATTCGTGGAAAATTTACGTGCATTTAGGAGAACGATGGGAGCAACACTTAACTATGCTTCACGCACGGCAAAACAACGGTTAAGCAAATGGTCGGATCAAAATACGGTTCAATCATTTATCAATGTTGTGCGACAAATGCCTGAGGATAAGCGCAAAACATTTGCCATGTTTTTATTGGAAGAGCGGGAACACGGGCCGTTTTACATTAAAACAACGCTCAAAGAATTTATGGTGCCGAATGCTATTGAACAAGCGCTCGTTGATTCCATGAATTATGCGATTGAATTTGCAAAAAATCACCCCGTAAAGGAAAACGAGGAGCAAAAATTAATAGATAAAGTTGAAATCCCCATTCAAATCATTTGCTCATTGGATGATAAAGATATTCAGGAAGTATATGATAAAATTTGTGAGCCGGATACATTGAAAGACAAACTTTATTTTGCCGTTCAAGGTATGCGCGGTGCTCTGCGATATTTACCGCAAGGAATCAAAAAACAAATGAAATTACGCAAATCTAAAAAAGCCGTTCGCACACTTATCGCAACAGTTCGTCGTCTACCACTTAAAAAACGGAAACAATTTGCCGATATGTTAAATCAATCCGATCTTTCATTTAACAAGCTCGGCAATAAACTTATCGGAATGCTTACGGGTTATCCTGTTGCGCAGTTATTTTCAGCATCTCATCGTGATAAAAAAATGCACGCCGTGGATTATCCTTTTTCCAAAACAAATCCGGATGAATTGGCAGAAAAGTTAAGTTATCCGCTAACGCAAATTCTCATCATGTCGGAAGACGAATTAAAACAAGTGACGGATGCAATTTGTAAGCCGGATACAAAAATTGAAAAGATTTCACGTAAAGTCAATCAATTATCTGCGTCAATTTCTTTTAAAGGGAAAACACTTTTAAGCAAGTTGTTCCAAAAAGAGTTGCGCACGGAACGTATTGTTAATGATAAATCATCAGTATCAGCTGATTTATCCGAACGGCAATCAAATACCGTCCGCGCTGTCAAAGAAGCAACATTATCGGAAAAATCGTCCGAAAATACAACACTTCAAACAACGCATGCACCTGTTAAAGTTGCGCATCAGGATGTTAAAAAACAGCATACACAAGGCGAACAAAATCAAAGAGGCTAATCAATGCAAAATATAGCTTTTAACCAAGAAAATGATTTACGATTTTACCGTCAAACATTGCGTTTTTATGAAGTCAGTTGGCAAAAATACCCGAATAAACGCACACGTTACATTCAAGAGCATATTCCATTGCCACGGAGTGTGATTAAAAGAATTGATGAAGGGCGTGGGTATCCAAATTTATTATTAACAGACAAAGCCAAAAGCATTATCCAATCATTTGTGTTATTTGCGCATACATTGCCCTGCTCGCAAAGACAAGTATTGGGAAATGCACTCATTAAAAACCAAACAAATAATCGGCATGTTATGCAAAATGTTATCATGAAACATTTTACGGAAGAAGTCTCAGATGGGATATTTTCTTTTTCTTTCTCGGAAATAGTATCAGATTCATATTTACTGCCGAAAAGAATAAAAAATCAAGATAAGTTGTTACGGGAGACGACTTCATTTGCCGAAATGACGTGTGTTCTTTTACCCGAAGACTTACAGTTTGTTTTAAGTGAACTCTCTCGCCCAAATACATTTAAGGAAAAATGCTATTTTGCAAAAGAATATGCCGTTGGCACTGCCAAAAATATAGGTCGTGGTATAAAGGAAAGTATTTTAGGTCTGTTTTCTTTTGCAAAAGGAAATCGTCCAAAACGTCAATCAATCGACATAACAGATAGTCAAGAAACTGCACCTGATTTGAGCGTTTCAACAAAAATCAAGGCAATTTATTTAAAACAATCGGCAAACAATACAACTGTGCAGACAACCGTTTCAATGCCGACAGAGGGATATGGTTGCCCGATGCTGACGAGTATTGCCTCACAACGCATTCCGATTCTTAACAACCACGCCGGAAAACAAAAACAAAGGAATTAAATGCGTTCGCTCGTTTTCGGATAATTCAACTTGCGGAGGATATGATGAGTTTAAACAATTATATGAAACCAACAAACACAACCCAGCTCAATCACCCGATAATATCCTGCTACCGTTTAATCTGGCAAAAAAGCCCGACAATCAGGACAAAACAACTGCTTCAACAGAATCGCTTTTCCGAAAGCATCCTTCAAGAAATGCAAAACGGAAAAGGATTTCCCGATTTTGTGCTGACGGAAGAAGCCCATACAACTTTACGGCGTTTTATAAAACTTTTTATCCCGATGAATATACATAAACGCAAGGAATTTGCCGATTTATTGATAGAGAAACAAGCACCCGATTTTCAGAGCATTCAGAAAAGTGCTTTTCACTTTTTAGCGGGTAATATCAATGACTATTTCGCCCTTCAAACAGCTGATGAAAAACTGGCTTATATTCTTTTGCACCCTTGCGCAAACGACCATTTACCGAAATTGAATGAAAAGTTAGCTACGGCGTCAAAAGTGATTTGTTCTCTGTTACCGGAAGATTTACAAACCGTTGCCATTAAAATTGCGGCACCACATTCGGAAAAAATCAATGCAAAAACGGTTGCCCATTACGCATTTACGGCCTACGAACAATGCGTTGAATTAACGAGTAAAAAATATCCGCAATTAAAACGAGGATACACCCAAGATTCTTTACCATTCCGAACGGCATATGATGAGCAAAAATATAAGCAAGGATTAAAAGCACTCAGCGAGGCAATCAAAAATCTTTCATTCCAACAAGTTGCAGATGCCTGCGCCCAAGAAAGAATGGCGCGCGAACAGCTAAAAGGTATGCGAAGGAACACAACCCGGCTGAAGCCTCTTTGGATTACTGCCCAAAAAGCAACACCGAAGAAAACTTTTTCCGCACAAAAAGAAAGGGGAAACTAGATGCCCATTCGTTTACTGCCACAAAATTTAATCAATCAAATCGCTGCCGGGGAAGTTGTTGAGCGTCCGGCCGGAGCGTTAAAAGAATTGATTGAAAACGCTATTGATGCCGGAAGTACCCGTATTGAAATTGCCATACAAAACGGTGGCAAAACCTATTTTTCCGTAACGGATAACGGCAAAGGGATGACACCCGAAGAATTAAAACTGGCAGTAGAACGGCACGCAACCAGCAAGTTACCAACGGATGATTTATTTCAAATTAATTTTTTGGGATTTCGCGGTGAAGCCCTCCCCTCAATCGGCTCCATTGCAAAATTAACCATCACCTCACGCCCGAAAGAGGCAGATGAAGCATGGCAAATTTGCGTTGATGCAGGAATAAAACATACGGTTAAACCGGCGCCCGGTGGCTTCGGCACAACGGTTGAAGTGCGTGATTTGTTTTACACTATCCCTGCTCGTCTTAAATTCTTAAAATCAAATCAAAGCGAATATTTATGTATTAAAGATACGGTAAATCGCATTGCAATGGCTTATCCGAACATTCACTTTCAATTATCGGACGAAAAACGCATTATTTTAAATTATCCTGCCGTTGATGATTTATTGCAACGAGTTTCGCAAGTCATCGGCCGACATTTTGCGGAAAACGCCCTGCCGATATTTGCAGAATACGAACATGTTCGGCTCAATGGATTTGTCGGACTGCCGACATATACCCGTGCAACAAGCACAGAGCAATATCTCTTTGTTAACGGGCGTTATATTAAAGATAAAATGCTTATCGGCGCCATTCGGGCCGCCTACCAAGGGTTAATCGGGCATGATACTTATCCGGTATTGGCATTATTCTTAACGATTAACCCCGAAGATGTTGATGTCAATGTTCATCCGGCGAAAATAGAGGTGCGTTTCAAAGATAATGCACGCATTCGCGGGATATTGGTTTCGACTATAAAAAAAGCGCTTGCCGAGCATGCCAATAAAACAGCAACAACCATCGGTGCGGACGCATTAAGCAAAAGTGTTTTTCCCTTACGTTTTGATGAAAAAGACACAGGCGATACTTTTTCAGATATTTCTAGCCAACATCAAAACATTTCTATGCAACAAACAAATGTATTCGGGCAGAAACCGAGTATATCCGGGCAACAAACGCCCTTTTCAGTGCCACAGGATTTATCCAAGCAACAAACGAATTTTGCAACACAACCATCGTTTAATCCAAACGAACCATTCAGATTGAGTGATTCGGCAGTTGCGTCCACCCATTCAACGCATACACCCATGTTTCGTCCGATGGGATACAGCGTTAAAACATACTCACAACACACACCGATTGACTCACACATATCTTCTCGTTATGAAGAAATGCGAGAACCGGAACAAATTGATTATGCGTTAAGCGAATTAAAAGATGTAGGGTGTCTTGAAACTCAAAACACGCCCTCCCCCATTTCAATTTCCCAAATCGAATCGCAAGAGGTAAAGGAGGATACTTGTCCACCGCTGGGGTTGGCCAAGGCGCAATTACATAAAACCTATATTATTTCACAAACGCCCGATAGTATCATTATAACGGATCAACATGCTGCACATGAACGCCTCACTTATGAAAAACTATCAGCACAATTAGCGCAAAAGAAAGAAACGCAACTGCTGTTAATTCCCGAAATTATTGATATGAAATCGGACGACATAGATTTACTGACACAACGCGCCGATGAATTAAAGGAGTTAGGCTTTGTAATAGATGCATTCGGAGATGACTGTGTTGCCGTTCGCGAAATTCCGACACTTTTACAAAAAGAAAATATGAAATCATTAATCAATGACTTAATTGACACTATTAAAGAATTTGATGATACCATTTTACTCAAAGACAAAATCAAAGAAATATGCGCGCGAATGGCGTGCCACGGATCTGTCCGCGCCGGTCGTGAATTGACAATTGACGAAATGAACGCCCTACTCCGACAAATGGAATTATGTGGCACCTCAGGGCAATGTATCCATGGTCGCCCGACGTATATTGAATTAAAACTCACCGATATTGAAAAACTATTCGGTCGCACAAAATAAGGGGTTGGATTTACCGATTTTAATGTTGTTTTTAAGCTACAAGCGAAGAAACAAACGCCACGAAGCAACACGCAACAATAATGTGGCTGAACTTGTTCGGGATTGAATCTGCATTTAGAAAAATGCGGTTATCTTTTGCGCCAGCAAGTAATAATACATTGGAATTCCTTCCCATCCTTTTAATAAATACGCAAACAACATACCGTATATCAATAAATTGATACCGGGCAGAAAACAAATTGTAAAAATCGGACCGGCAACAACAAAATCCGTTTGCTCCGGATGAATTTCAAAAAGCGTTACGATAAAATGGTAGCCGATAAATATGCCGAATAAAATCAAATAAAAATCCGGCAATGTATGATATATAGCTTGATAAACACTCACACCGATCATCAAGAAAAAGGTAAATGTCGGGAAAAAATAAGGCGCCAACGCAATCAACCAATTTCCTTCTCCTTCAAACGAAAAAGAACCACCTGTCCCTTGATTAACGTCTAACGCTCGGGGCTTGTGGAAAGTTAAAACGGCAAAAAGCATGTGTGTTAATTCATGTTCCGTAATGGTGAGAAACGAACCGGAAAGTCCCGGCATAATTAGGAAGAAAATAACGGTTGCACCGAACGGGAAAAAGAATTCAAGTAAAATCTCTTTATCCGTATATTTATCAAACAAATAAAAATCAGCTTGAAAAGCCGGCACAATCAATGCCACCATTGAAATGCCGATCGGCCATTTAATAAGGCCCAAAAAGCGATTGATTTGTTTATTTATTTTGAACATTTTTCATCTCCCTCCGTATAATATGCAATGTCCCGAGTATTCCCGTATCGAACGTTCCGGCGACCAATGTTTTACCACCCACTTTTTCATCTTTTTGCAAATAAAGCCATAAAGGCGACTCTTTGGCCTCACGCATCCGTTTAAAAAACCAACCTTTTTTCTTTCCGGCAATCACTTCCACACGCACCGAATACGCCTGAGCCATACCACTTAAAGAAGGTTCTACCAAGGATAAATCTTTTTCCCCCTCATAGGTTAATACCACTTTCATATCTCGTTTCCCATCAGAAATCAAGAAAGTTTGCGTTTTTTCATCCGTTAAGCGCATTAACTCAATCAAGGCGGATTGATAATCAATAAAACCTTCTTTCTCTTCAAAATTCTGGCGCGTTGTGCGGATTTTTCCATCGTTTTTGTTTTTCATCACGGAATCCAGAACTTTTAAATCCTCTTTTCGATAAAGCCCTTTTGTTTGAAAAGTTGTTTCGGAATCAATGAATAGTGATAGAATTCCCCGCGCATAAGAATGCGTTTCAATCGCATAAGAGGAATTATCGGACGCAATGGACATATCCGCCGAAAGCAAAGTCATATTCAAACCCTTTGCTTCGTAAACACTGTCAAACGAAACGGCAAATGCCGGCAAAGAAAAAAAACAGAACAAAACGTAAAAAAAAGTTTTCATTTTAAAAATCCTTTGATATATTATAATGAATTTCAAAAGTGTTTGTAAAGGCTTTTTTCATGGAAACAAACTTATATATTATCTTATCGGGAATAACGGCTTTTTGTTTAGCCGTATTGGTTGTTCGTTTAATGTTTACGGGAGCAAACGGGAACAGACAATCCCTCTCAAACGAGTTGGAACGCTTGGAAAGAATGAATCGCGAAGATGCCATGCGTTTGCGTCAAGAACTATCACAATCGTTGATACAATTTAATGATTCCATTCGTCAGACAATGGAAGGACGCATGGATAAAATGCGCGATGAAAACACGCAAAATTTAGCTTCAATGCGCACGGTTATGGAAGAAAAGATGGATAAAATGCGCACGGAGAATACGCTTAAATTGGATCAAATGCGTAATACCGTTGAAGAAAAACTGCACGATACACTGGAAAAACGCATCGGCGAATCGTTTTCCCTTGTATCCGAAAGATTGGAAAAAGTGCATCAAGGATTGGGTGAAATGCAAACACTTGCTTCCGATGTAGGCGGTTTAAAACGGGTTTTGACAAACGTTAAAACACGCGGAACGTGGGGAGAAATGCAACTCGGTGCATTATTGGAACAAATGCTCTCTCCCGAGCAATTCATCAAGAATGCACATATTAAATCCAACACGCAGGAAGTGGTGGAATTTGCCGTCAAATTGCCCGACGGTGATGTATTAATTCCGATTGATTCCAAATTTCCCGTTGAAGATTATGATCGCCTGATGACGGCGATGGAAAATGCCGATACGAACTTAATAGAGGCTACCTCGGCAGAATTGGAGCGACGGATAAAAACGGAGGCAAAACGCATTTCGGATAAATATATTTATCCTCCGAAAACAACGGATTTTGCTATCATGTTTTTACCGACGGAAGGGCTATACGCCGAAGTGATGAAACGCCCCGGACTAGCGGGTGAAATTCAAAACAAATTCCGCGTTACGGTAACGGGACCCAGCACTTTGGGGGCATTTCTGAATTCATTACAAATGGGCTTTCGCACACTGGCCATTCAAAAACGCTCGGGCGAAGTCTGGAAAATTTTGAGCGAGGTAAAAGTGGAATTTGAAAAATATGCGCTTTGGGTAGAAAAAGTCAAAAAGAATATCGAATCGGCGCATAAAACACTGGATGAAGCCGAAACAAGAACACGCGCCGTCAACAGAAAATTAAGAACCGTTGAGGGAACATTATCGGATGAATCGTCAACGCCCAATATTCACGCCGTTCCGCACCAAATGCTTCAAGAAACGCCGCGTTTATTAAACGCTGAAAAACAGGCATCAAACACAACCAAAAGCGTAACGGATGAAAATTAAAAACCGAATGGCAAAAGAGGAATAAAATTAACATGGCAAATCACACGCGACCCAAATTGATTATAAACTGCAAGCATATTCGTGAAAACTATGCCTATTTGAAATCTTATGTATCGCCGAGTATTGCGGGGTGCGTTGTTAAAGATAATGCCTATGGGCTTGGGATTCGGGAGATCGGGCAGGTTTTATATCAAGCCGGATGTCGCGTCTTTTTTGTAGCATACGGTTGTGAGGGAGCGCAATTAAGAAAAGTTGCTCCCGATGCGGAAATATATGTTTTGCAAGGATACGGTCATGAAGAAGCCACCTATTTTCAACGAAACAATCTGCGCCCCGTATTGCCAACCGTTCAAGATGCCTTGCGATACTTTGAAAATCCTCGCAATCGCTTAACACCCGCTGTTCAGGTTGAAACGGGATTAAATCGTTTGGGCGTTCACTTACGGGAAATTTCTGCCATACGTCATCTTCCCTTTTCCCTCATTTTATCGCACTTGGCATGCGCTGATGAACCTACACATTCACTCAATATTCATCAACTGGAAGAGTTCAATAAATTCAAAGAATTTTTTCCGAATACACCCTTTTCTCTCAGCGCATCTGATGGGGTATTTTTAGGAAAAACATATCATTTTGATATGGTTCGTTTGGGAGCCGCTCTTTACGGCATTAACACAAAGCCGTATGCAGAAAAAACCGTTAAAAATTGTATTACACTGTTAGCACCGATTTTACAAATAAAAACGGTTGAAGCCGGCGAATCCGTCGGTTACGGCGCAACATATACACTGTCGGAAAAGCGAAAAATTGCTACCGTTTCTATCGGATACGGAGATGGAGTCTTTCGCAGTTTCAGTCCAACGGGAATTTTGCACTTAATGTATAATAACAGAAGTTATCCGGCGCCGATTGTCGGGCGCGTATCTATGGACAATATTACTTGTGATGTAAGTAATATTCCGGAAGCAATCCTGAATCAAGCTGATTATCTGACACTCATAGATGATTCGTATGATTTAGATACATTCGGACAGGCTTGCGGAACAATCGGATATGAAGTGCTCAGCAGTATCGGTCACGGCCCGCGTTATATTCGCCAGTATATTGATTAAACAATATATTATTATGGGACAATCCATTTTATCTTACTCAAAATTTTTTACTTTTTCGCTTCCTGACAACCTTTCTTTTTGCTCTTTCTCCAAATTCCGAAAACTAAAAAGATGAAATAAAGAAAGAAAATGCTTGCAAAGCAAAATCGGATACGTTATAATAGATCCGTTTGATGGGATATCGTCTAATGGTAGGACAGCGGATTCTGATTCCGTCAGTCTAGGTTCGAATCCTGGTATCCCAGCCATTAAAAGAACCGCCTTCTTATGGCGGTTTTTTTTTGCTAATGAGTTTTCGTAATAATATGCGCAATTTGGCTCTGGAATAATTAATTCTCATCTATTTTTAATCCGATTAATTTTATCTGTATCCGCTAACTCTTTTTTAACGTATTCTTGAATATACATTCATCATAAAATATATAAAAAATTTACACTTCATCTCAAAATAATACTATTTTTTGAAATTATTTTTTACTTACCACTTCCCTTTTTTCATTTTATCTGTTTTTATATATACATACAATCGTATACAAATAAGCGAATAAGGATATATTGATGATTTACGCATATATAAGAGTCAGCACGGAACAACAAAATTTGACAAATCAACAACATGAAATTGAACTGTTTGCTATCAGAAACAATATTACCATCGGCAGATGGGTTGAAGAGGTGATTTCGTCACGCCGTCCGCTCCATGAAAGACAGCTGGGACAAATCCTTCGAAAATTGAGACGCGGAGATATTATTGTTACAACCGAAATTTCACGACTGGGACGAAATTTACTTGAAGTGATGGGAATTTTACAAAAAGCATTAGAAAAAAAATGTCAAATATGGACAATCAAAGAAAACTACCGTTTGGGTGCCGACATACAATCAAAAATTTTAGCATTCGCTTTCGGTTTGGCCAGCGAAATAGAACGTCAACTCATTTCGGAAAGAACCAGAAACTCTTTGCAACGACTTAAAAATGAAGGCAAACATCTTGGAAGACCCTATGGTAAATCATATAAAAAACTCAAACGCGTGCACGGAAAAATCAAAAGACTGCTTAAAATGAAAGTCTCAAAAGCGGAAATTGCCCGAGAAGTCGGTTGCTCTTGGGTTACTCTCCACCGATATTTGCAACGCAATCAGGATTAACTTTTTTATTCATTAAAGAATCACGAGTGCCTCCGTATACTGTTTTTTTTATTTCTAAATTAAAAGAAAAAGAAGCAATTTAAATTTAACTTTAATATTTTGTTTAATTTTAAATTAAACTTTGATTTTAAAAAATAATTTTACCAAATCTATATTAGTTAGTTGACATTTCAAATCCCCTCTGCTACACCTGTGAGTACAGTTTATAAAGATAGCCGATTCATCATCTAATGATATAAGGGGGATGATTTAACTATGATTAGTATTCAAAAGCAGTTAAAACCAAATTTACTACGATTTATTATGGTTAGTTTTACTTGAAAAATTTTGATTGAACTAAAATTTATAAAGAAAGAATAAAATAATATTTATTTTTAAATACATTATTGCAAATCATATTTTTTATATCCAGTTGTATAAGCGGAGGTTAAACAATGAAAACAATACTTGTAACAGGCGGAACCGGTTTTTTAGGATCAAATCTATGTATTCGTCTTGTTCGTGAAGGAAATCGTGTTATTTGTGTTGACAATAATTATACGGGTCGCCTTGAGAATGTTGCCGAAATTGCAGACAACCCAAACTTTTGTTTCATTAAGCATGATATTTGCGATCCACTTGAAATCAATAATGAAAAGATTGATGAAATATACAATATGGCTTGCCCGGCTTCTCCTCCGGCTTATCAAGGAAGTTATTCTATTAAAACAACAAAAACCTGTGTATTCGGTGCAATAAACATGTTGGAATTAGCCAAAAAACACGGAGCACGGATTTTACAAACCTCTACATCGGAAGTCTATGGTGATCCGTTAGTTCACCCGCAAGTTGAAACGTATCGCGGGAATGTCAATCCGATTGGTATTCGGGCTTGTTATGATGAAGGCAAGCGATGCGCCGAAAGTTTATTCTTTGATTATCACCGTCATGAGGGTGTAGATATTAAAGTAATTCGTATCTTTAATACATACGGCCCCAAAATGGACCCGAATGACGGGCGCGTTGTTTCCAACTTTATTTGTCAGGCCTTAACGGGAGAGGATATTACCATTTACGGCGATGGTTCGCAAACGCGCTCTTTTTGCTATGTAGACGATTTGATTGAAGCAATGGTGCGCATGATGAATTCAGAAAAAGGATTTACGGGTCCAGTTAATACGGGTAATCCCGGCGAGTTTACGATTAAAGAGCTGGCAGAAAAAGTTGTGGCAAAAATCGGGGGTTCATCTAAGGTTATCTATAAAGATTTACCCTCCGATGATCCGACACAACGTCGTCCGGATATCACTTTGGCAAAAGCAAAGCTCGGTTGGGAGCCCAAAATTCAATTAGATGAGGGACTTGATAAAACAATCGCTTATTTTAAAACACAAATTAACTTATTCAAAAAAGCGGAGAAATAATCATGAAAATAGGAATTATCGGAACGGGATATGTTGGCTTACCGACAGGTGTTGGTTTGGCAGAACTCGGAAATGAAGTTGTGTGTATTGATCGTGAGCCCAAGAAAATTGATGCGTTAAAAGCCGGTAAAATCACATTGTATGAAGACGGATTGGAAGAGTTATTTCATAAAAATGTCAAAGAAGGTCGTCTGCACTTTACAACATCCATGAAAGAAGGCGTTGAACATGCTGATTTGGTTATTATTGCCGTTGGCACACCGCCTCACCCTGTCACAAAAGAAGCAGACATGAAATATATTCATGCGGCAGCTACGGAACTAGCCGTCTATTTAAATGGATATACCGTTGTGGCAACAAAATCAACCGTTCCCGTCGGAACAGGTGATGATATTGAAGCGCTGATTAAGAAAAAGAATCCGTTTGCGGATTTTGATGTTGTTTCATTGCCTGAATTTTTGCGCGAAGGATTCGCTGTTCACGATTTCTTTCACCCGGATAGAATTGTGGTCGGAGCCAACACGGAAAAAGCAAAAAATGTAATCCGAGAATTGTATAAACCGTTTGAAGGGCAAACACAAATGCTTTTTGTAAAACGTCGCTCCTCTGAAACAATCAAATACGCTTCCAACGCATTTTTAGCCATAAAGATTCACTATATTAATGAAATGGCAAACTTCTGCGAAAAAACAGGAGCCGATATTGATGAAGTTTCACGCGGGATGGGGCTTGACACGCGAATTGGGAACAGATTTTTAAATGCGGGTCCCGGCTATGGTGGCAGTTGTTTCCCGAAAGATACAATGGCAATGGCGTTTATGGCACGACAAAACGATGTTGATATGACGCTAATCAAGGCTGCAATTACAGGCAATGCAGCGCGCAAAAAAGAAATGGCAGAAAGAATTTTGAAAGCCGTTAAAGGTATTGAAAATCCAAAGATTGCCGTTTTAGGATTGGCGTTTAAGAACGGAACGGACGATTGTCGTGAAAGTCCCGCAATGGACATCATTGCCGAATTGCTTGAAAATAAAGCGAATATCACGGCATACGACCCGAAAGCCATGGGAACGGCTTGTTATCTGTTAGGCGATAAAATTGAGTATGCCGATTCGATGTATCAAGTTTTGCAAGATGCGGATGTTTTGGCAATTTTAACAGAATGGGATGAATTCAGAAAATTGGATTTGGAAAAAGCCTCCGAACTGATGCGACACAAAAACATAGTGGATTGTCGCAATCTTATAGATGGAGAAAAAGCACGTTCATTGGGATTTAACTATCAGGGCATCGGGAAATAAGCAAGTTATTAAATTTTGGATGAGCATATGATACAAGAAAGTAAAAAGCAGAATTACTTATACTCAGTTGAATTTTTAAGAATTTTCTTGTTGTTCTTTGTAATTCTCGGACATATATTGATCATGTTTCCCGCTACAAATGAATTAGTTTTATCATTTTTTGATTCTAATGGGTTAAGAGGTTGGTTTGGCGTTGAGTTTTTTTTCATTATAGCGGGATTTTTTCTTTTCAAAAGAATACAAGAAACAAGTAGTGCTGTTAATTTAATAAAAAAAACATATTGGCGGCTTATGCCTCCTCTCCTGTTTGTCTTTTTGTTATGCGTGATTTTTACGCATGTCAACATTCAAAAAGTTCCCTCTATTTTAACTCTGACAACAGGATTATCAATTCCAAAAGAAGTGACCCGTTGGGGAGACTGGTATGTCGCAACTTATTTTTGGTGTAGTTGCTTTCTCATTGGTTTATTTTTATCGTGCAAGAAGCAAGCTTTCCTTATACTATACACTGTGATGTATTTGCTTTTATGCTTAAAGTTTAATGCCCCTGATTTAGGCTGGATGAAAACATATTACACTGTTATCGGGAATCAATTTATTCGCGGCATTTATAGTATGGGTATCGGTATGACGGCTGCTTTTATTGCCGATAAACTTACATTAAAAACAACACCGGTTACGCAAATTTGTTATACTTTTGTGGAAGTTTTCGGATTACTCTCTGTTTTTTCATATATTATTTATCCATTAAAGTCCCATTTCACGTTTCTGGAAGTTGAGATCATATTCGCCATTTTAATGATATCATTTCATTCATCTTACGGATATATATCTTCTACCCTTAATCAAATATCTCAGATAAAGTATATTTCACGGTATACATATTCTATTTTTTTAGCACATATTTTACCAATACGCTTGTTAAATTTGTCAAAGGACACCCCCCCGGCATGATTTGATGCCATTATTTTTCGTGTTCGGTTTGGCTATTACGATTGGTGTGTTTGAATATCATATTGTTGAAAAAAGAGTGGTTCCTTGGTTAAAAAAAATTTTTATAAAATAAATAAGGAGATAACATGATTTTAGTTTTCGGCGGCGCCGGTTACATCGGTTCACATACGGTTAAACATTTGCTTGATAACGGTTATCAAGTTGTTGTGGCAGATAATTTGATTTACGGTCATCGCGAAGCGGTTGATAAACGAGCTGTTTTTGAACACGCTGACTTGCTGGATAAATTTTCTCTGCAACAACTATTTAGGAAGCACAAAATTGATGCTGTAATTCATTTCGCAGCTTTTGCTTATGTCGGCGAAAGTGTGGCAGAACCTCAAAAATATTACTTCAACAATGTTGTCGGCACTGTCAATCTATTAAACGTTATGATGGAAAATAATGTGAAAGATATTGTTTTTTCAAGCACCTGTGCAACTTATGGCGAACCCGAATACACACCGATTGATGAATTGCACCCGCAAAATCCCATCAATCCATATGGACGCACGAAATTAATGATTGAACAAATTTTTGCCGATTATGAACGCGCTTACGGATTACGGCATATTGCTCTCAGATATTTCAATGCTGCCGGCTGTGCTGCCAACGGGAGCATCGGCGAAAGCCATACACCCGAAACGCATTTAATCCCGCTTGTGCTTAAAGCCATAACAGGCGAAAGAAAATCAATCAGTGTTTTCGGGACAGATTATGATACTCCGGACGGCACATGTATTCGCGATTACATCCACGTAGAAGATTTAGCTTTAGCGCACCGTTTAGCGCTTGAAAAATTGCCTGTTTATAGCGGTTGTATCAATTTAGGAACGGGTATCGGAACAAGCGTTAAAGAAATTATTCTCGCAGCCGAAGAAGTCAGCGGAAAGAAATGTCCCGTTGAATATGCAGATCGTCGCGCAGGAGACCCTGCCCGCCTGTTTGCCGACAATCGTAAAGCAAAAGAAATTTTAGGATGGGAGCCTGCTTATAAAAACATTAAAGATATTATTCAAACAGCTTGGAACTGGGAAATCAATCGGAGATTTTAAAAATGAGAAAAGTAAAAAACCTAGTTGTAGGATGCGGTCTTTCCGGTGTTGTGTTGGCTGAAAGATTAGCAACAGAACGCAATGAAGATGTGTTGATTATTGATAGGCGCAATCACGTTGGCGGAAATATTTATGACTATAAAGATGCAGAAACAAGTATAACCGTTCATAAATATGGTCCGCATGTTTTTCATACAAATGATAAAGCCGTATGGGATTATTTAAGCCGATTCACGGATTGGCACCGTTTCATGTATCGTGTTAAAGCGGTGATGGACGGAATTGAAGTCAACATTCCTTTTAATCTGGATAGTTTGCATAAAGTTTTTCCCCACAAAATGGCTGAAAAGCTGGAAGAAAAATTAATAAACAAATTTGGTTTTAACAAAAAGGTACCGATTTTAGAACTGCGCAAAGCTCAAGATGCCGATTTAGAGTTTTTGGCTGACTATGTGTATCAAAAAGTTTTTTTAGGCTATACCGTTAAACAATGGGGTGTTAAACCTGAGGATTTGGATGCATCGGTCAGTGGTCGCGTCCCTGTATATATCAGTCGAGATAGTCGGTATTTTCAAGATAAATACCAAGGTATTCCGGCAAACGGTTATACGGCTATGATTGAAAAAATGCTTCAAAATCCGCTGATAAAAGTTAAATTAAATACGGATTTTAAGGATATTGCAAATAGTATTGAATTTGACCGTTTATTTTTTAGCGGTGCGATTGATGAATACTTTAACTATGAGTTAGGGCACTTACCATATCGCAGTTTGGATATTGTATTTAAAACACACGGCTGTGAATATCTGCAATCGGGTCCGCAAATTAATTTCCCCGAAAATTATGATTATACCCGTTCGGTTGAATATAAATATTATCTGGATGAAAAATCGGACAAGACTGTTGTTTCTTATGAATATTCTTGCCCGTATGAAGAAGGAAAAAACGAACGCTATTATCCTATACCCGATTCAAAGAATCAAGAACTTTACAATCGGTATACGGCAGAAGCAGAAAAACTAAAAAACGTTTATTTTATCGGCAGATTGGGTGATTACAAATATTACAATATGGATCAAACCATTGCCAGAGTATTAACATTGTTTGAGGAAGTTAAATGAAAAAAACACCTACCGCCAAAATTTTAATTGGTTATCACAAGCCAACAATTCTATTTAAAAACAACGTATTAACCCCCATCCATTTGGGACGGGATTTAGCAACGGCCGCTTCAAAAGACGGAAAAATATCACCCGATGACTATCAGTGGTTAGTTGACAATATGGTTGGAGATAATACGGGAGATAATATTTCATCTAAAAACAGGTTATACGCCGAGCTAACAGGTTTATACTGGGCATGGAAAAATTATAATCAACTTGGTAATCCGGACTATATCGGTTTTATGCATTACCGACGACTTCTTAATTTTTCAAAAGATACTGCTGATAAAAAATTCAATGGATTGGCAGACAATCTTATTGCTGAAGAATGCAAAGATACCGATATAGTCCTCTCAGAAGAACTCGGCATTTGGTGTGAATCTAAAAAGGTATTTCTTGATAACATTTATGAACAATATGCCTATGAGCATAACCGTGATGACCTACTAAAAATGCAAAAAATCATTGAAACGGATTATCCTCAGTTTAAAGAGAGTTTGGAAGAAGTTATTCATCACAGGAAAAAAATCAGCTGGTATGGTATTTTCGTAATGAAAAAATCTTTGTTTTTTGAGTATGCCGATTTTATTTTTGGTGTATTTAAAAAGCTGGAAAAAGTAGTTGATTGGGAAAAATATGATGTCACACAACAACGCGTATGCGGTTATCTATCCGAATTTTTACTCAATGTTTTCGTGTTATATAAAAATAAACAAACCCCATTAAAAATAAAAAAATTTCCGCTGTATAGAATCGCTGACTCGGAACAATCAAGAAGATGTATCGGTAGAGATGTTCATATTTGCTTCGGAACGGATAACGGGTATATTGAGCATACGGCAGTTGCAATAGCTTCCATTTTATCGAATGCCAACGCATTGGATAGATATCATTTTTATATTTTTTCTAACAACATCTCTTTTCAAAATAAGAAGAAAATACTCAAACTAAAAGCCATTAAACCGTTCACAATCAATTATGTATCCATCAGTGATGATAAGTTAAAGATTTTTGAAAAAATCAGGCGTCCGGAACACATTAGTATGAGTGCTTATTATAGGCTCTTGATTCCGCAATCGCTGCCTGATTTAGATAGATCATTATATCTGGATTCCGATTTAATCGTATTAACTGATTTAAATCCTTTAATCAACTTGGATATGGAAGATGCATGGTTTGCAGGTGTTGAAGATATTAACGCTCCAAATTTAGCAAGATGTATTAAATTAACAGATAGTAAATATATTAACAGCGGAGTTCTTCTCATCAATAATGAACTCTGTTTAAAAAATAACTACTATAACGTGATATCATCACGAATTAAAGAAAATTCTCAGAATTATTATATAGCTGATCAAGATACTCTAAATGATGCTTTTCACGACCATATAAAATTGATAAGCTATCGTTATAATATGTTTTTTAAATTTCATAAACTTCTCGGGAATTTCAAACCGACTGATAAAGCGGATTTTGAATATTCTTGCAAACATCCCGTTGTCGTCCATTTTGTCGGGAAGGATAAACCGTGGCTGCCGAACAGCCAACATCCGTATAAAAGGGATTACGAATATTATTTATCTTTAACACCATGGGCGAAACAAACCCATAACACGTTCAGGATTATACAAAAGACTGTTTCACCGACATGCAAGACACTCTATGTTATGGGAATTCCCGTCAAGAAGAAAAAAATAAAAGCCAATAAAGTTATTAAGAAATTTTTTGGCATTCCTTATGCAAAAAAAATCGTTAAAGATAAAGAGATTTTAGAAACCAAGTTTTGGGGATTACTCAGAAAACAAACATATATTAAAACAGGCGAGACAAAAACAGAAGTCATTGTAAAAACGGTTAATCAAATTCAAGAAAAGCCGATTTACGCATTTAAAAAGTTTGTATTTCCATACACACTATACGGACCAACGCCGACAATGCTCAACCTTGCGGAAACCTTTTCTAAAAACACGAATGAAACTGCCATGCAAATTTTATATATGGCTATGGTGCTTGAATCAGGAGACGAAGAAAAAGCAATTGAGTTGATAAATGACTATGTCAAAAAATATAAAGACAAAGATTTTGAACGGAAACTGAATCTTGCCTATTTTGCAGCAACACACGGATTCTCTTCTTATCCCAACATTATAACTGCTTCAAAAATTTATGAACGGTTTGAACTTGTTAAAAATTCACAATGTCTTGAAAATCTTTTTTACAACAAGACAATCGCAATTGTCGGGAACGGACCAAGTCATATCGGGAAGAAAAAAGGAAAAGAGATAGATTCACATGACATTGTTATTCGGATTAACAACTATGCAACCGATAAATCCTACGCGGAAGATTATGGGAGCAAAACAGATGTATGGCTAGTCGGCTGTGGCGGTGATGACGTTCTGCTTAAAAAAGAGAATTTTAAAGCCGTTATCTTTGGACAAGATGTTAGGTATTTTTGGGGTTATCATTATGATTTTTATAAATATTTTATATTAGAAAAACAGATACCCTGCATGTATGTTCCTCAAGATATTGTGAGCGAATTCCAAAGCAATTTCAATCTGACCTTTGGAACAACCGGCGGAAACTTCATCTATTTTCTCCAGAAAAAACTCGGGACATTGAAAAATGTTGATTTTTACGGATTTAACTTTTGCCAAGAAATTCCCGATGAATATGCCACTCACTACTTTCCCGATCAATCTCTGGCAGAGAGAAAAGCGCGTAGCAACGGACACAACTTTGCGCAAGAAGCACTTGCATTAAAGAAATTGATTAGCGAGTCAAAAAAGTAAACAACTGAGGAACATACGATGGAAAAAACAGATCAAAATAATAACTACTGTTCACTGCCTGATGATGTAAATTTAGAGCAAATTATCATTAATCAGCAAGGAAAGAACAACAAAATCATTATCGGTTCAAATATTAAACTGTTTGGCGCTATCCGTATTACGATTATCGGTGATAATAACACTATCCATATCAAAGATAATTTGATAATTAAACGCAATTTGCATATCAGCATATATCCGGGTGGCCCACGATTTAAAGGAAACAACTGTTCTGTATTTATTGATGAAAAAAGCAACTTTAACGGAGATAATATTGTGTTGGAATGCGGAGAGGAAAATACCTCCATTTCAATCGGGAAAGAGTGTTTATTTGCCAAAAACATTAAAATTACCACAACGGATAATCATACGATTTATGACTGCTCCACAAATGAACGAATCAATGCTCCGGGGGACGTTATAATCGGAAATCACGTTTGGTTTTGTGAAAATGTGACTGTTTTAAATAACACCCGTATCGGCAATGAATCCGTTGTTGCCTGCAATGCAATTGTAACAGGAAAAACATTTCCAAATAATGTCGTCATTGCCGGCATTCCGGCCAAAATCATCAAAAACAATATCAACTGGAAATACTAATAATCAAGGAGACCTAGAATGAAAGACAAAATCAATTCATCAACAACAAACCCAAATGAACCAAACATCAAAATTCTCGTTGCTTGTCATACCCCGTGTAGCCTGATACAGAATGATATTTTAACACCTATTCATGTAGGCAGAGCGCTAGCTGTAAATAATACGTGCAAAGGAACGAGTTTGGAAGTTAATTTAAATTGGATGCTTAGTAATACCATCGGGGATAATACCGGCGATAACATTTCTGAAAAAAACAGAAACATTAATGAATTGACAGCGCTTTATTGGGCATGGAAAAATTATGATAATTTAGGAAATCCTGATTACATCGGTTTAATGCATTATCGGCGCCATCTGTGCTTCAATCTTGAAAATCAGGAAGTTCCAAACAGAGTTGGAATTATCCCCAGCAAAAAGATTGATGACGAATATATTGAAAAATATGGATTAACGGCAGAAAAAATAACAGAGATTGTAAAAAATTACGATATCGTTGTTGCCGAAAAATGCGATTTAGAAAAAATCGGAACGGGGAACTGCTATAATCATTATTTGACCGTTAATCCAAATATTAACCATATTAAAGATTATGATACGGTCATCAATATTGTCAACAAGATGTATCCCGAGTATCAAGAATCCGTTAAGATATACAATTCCTCGCGTTATGCCTACTTTACAAATATTTTCATTATGAAAAAAGAGCTGTTTGATGAATATGCGTCTTGGATTTTCCCGATTTTGTTTGAAGCCGAAAAACAAATTGACTTAACTGATTATAATGTTGCCGAAGCACGTGCATTGGGCTATATTTCAGAATGGCTTTTCGGAATCTGGTATACGCACCTTCTCAGAACAAAAGATATTAATTCTCTTGAATTAAAACGAACATTTGTTGAGGATACATCCCCCAAAATCACTTATGACTTGAAGCCACAATTTAATGAAAAGAACATTGCCGTTTGTCTTTCAACAGATATCAACTATATATCCTATTTAGGAGTCACAATACAGTCAATCATTGCAAATGCTTCGCCTGACTATCATTATGATATCAATATACTTTATGAAACACTTCCCGTTGCAATGCAAAAGAAGATTACGGATCTTTCAACGAAAAATGTTTCGATTAGATTTGTTTGTATGCAGAATTTTCTTCAAGAAAAAAATAAAAATGGTTTATTTTACACTCGCTCGCATTTTTCATTGGCAACATATTTCCGCTTTTTCCTTCCTGTTTTGATGCAAAATTATGATAAAGTTTTATATATCGATTGTGATTTAGTTGTTAATAAAGACATTAAAGAACTATATGAAACACCACTTGATGAACAATATCTTTTAGGAGCCGTTAAGGATTTTGAAGTTATTCGTTTGGCAACAAAAGATAAAAATTGGAGTCAATCGTATTTAAATCATTTCCTTGGCATAAGCAATGTTCACAACTACTTTCAGGCCGGTGTATTATTGCTTAATTTGAAACAAATGAAAGTTGAGGGAACTATTAAAAAACTGTTTGAAACGCTTGAAAGAATCAAAACTCCTCGTTTTGTAGATCAAGATATTTTCAACATAGTTTGCGAAGGAAGAGTGCTTTATCTTGATCCGCGTTGGAATGTAGAGTATCATATTCCCATTTGGAACGCTGATTGGATGCAAACAATGCCCGCCAATGAACTCTATGAATACATTGACAGCAGAAATAATCCCTATATCATTCACTATGCCGGCAGCAAGAAGCCATGGCACAATGCCGCTCTTGAAATGGCAGATTACTGGTGGAAATATGCACGGCAAACACCTTTTTATGAAGAAATACTTTATAAAAATCTTAAAATCGGGAGCACAGTTCAAAACATAACGCAACAAATCACGCAACAAATAACAAAAACAGCCGATAATGATTTGATTAAAGAAGTTGCAAGTTATTCCAAAAATCGATTTGACTATTATCGCTCAAAATTACTTTCAAAAGTGACGATAGGAAAATTAAGAAAACACTATAAGAATAAGAAGAAAAAATTAAAAACAAAAATTAAAAAAGTAAAACAATTTCTTAAAGGAAAATAAATGTCTGAAATAAAAATACTCGTCGGTTATCATAAGCCTTCAAAGCTATATAAATCGGATATATTTGTCCCTATTCATTTAGGACGGGCAGTCGCCTCACAAGTGTCAAAAGACGGACAATTAAATTCCAAAGATTATCAATGGTTACTTGAAAATATGATTGGAGATGATACGGGAGATAATATCTCGCAACTTAATCGACAATTCAGTGAACTGACAGGTATTTATTGGGCTTGGAAAAATTACGATAAAATCGGGAATCCCGAATATATCGGATTCATGCATTATCGTCGCCATTTATCAAGAGAAGCTCTTGCTTCATATAAAGAATATGAAATTATTGCTTGTGAGGAATCCTATCCTTATACACTTAAAGAACAATTTATTTCTGTTCATGGAGAAAATCCATACATTCATTTTTGTGAGACTTTATCTTCAGATGAAAGAACACTTTTTGAATCCTACATGAATCAAAAAGAAGGTTATTTTTATAATATCTTTATCATGAAAAAAGATGTTTTCTTCGAGTATTGCTCTTTTTTATTTGATAAATTATTTAAATATCATGAAAAAACAAATTACTCGGAAATGAGTTATTACAATCAACGCATGCCTGGGTTCATGGCGGAACGGTTAACAGGGCAATTTATCACACAATTCAATCATACCGTAAAATCTTTTCCGGTTGAATTCAAAGAAGAAGAGGAAAAAAGAAGTATTTCTCCGCAATACCAAAATGAAAAAAGCATTTGTATCTGTTTTGCTTGCGATGATAAATACGCTCCTTATCTAACTGTTGCACTACAATCAATTAAAAGAAATAATCTCTCAGGAACAAATTATGATATTTGTATTTTAGATGGGGGAATTTCTTCGGTTAATAAACGAAAAATAGAGTTTTTAAAAGAATCAAACTTTTCTGTTCGTTTTGTTGACATGAAGCCTTTTCTTTCAGATTACGATGAAACCCTTTTTTCTTTGAATGCACACTTTACGATTTCCACTTATTTTCGCTTTTTTATCCCACAAATTTTTAGCGATTATGAACGGATTTTATATTTGGATTGCGATATTGTTATTCACCATGATTTAAATGATTTATTTTTTACGGATATGCAATCTAAATCCATTGGCGCCGTATTGGATACGGAAATGCAAAGAGCATTATTCATCAATGAAGGCAATATGGCAACTTATTTAGAAAACACATTGCAGATGAAAAATCCGAGTAAATATTTTCAAGCCGGTGTTTTGTTGTTAGATATAAAGAAATTACAACAAGTTAATTTTACTAAAAAATGTTTGGAGCGCTTACAACAAATTCAAACACCAAAATATGTTGATCAGTGTGTTTTAAACTCGTTATTCGATGGGGATATTTTTTTCTTGGATCAAAAATGGAATGTGGAATGGCATATTCCCTATTACGTTCCTGTTTTAGACAGACAGTTGAAACCTCAATTGTATCTGGACTATATGGAGGCGCGCAATAATCCTTTTATCATTCACTTTTCGGGCGCCATAAAGCCATGGAATGATTGTTCTGTTGAATTATCCGAATACTGGTGGCTTTATGCAAGAGAAACACCATTTTATGAAATGATTCTAACGCAATATACTCAAAAAGAACATCAACCATTCATGGTAAAAGCAAGTATCTGTGAAATGAGAAATTATGTTAAAAAATTACTATCCTATTACCGATACAAAATTTTATCAAAAATTACTTTTGGAAAAATACGTAAGCACTACAAACAAAAGCGCAAAAAAGTAAAAACGTATTTAAAAGATATGAAGCAATAAAAAGAGATAAGAAAAAAGGACTTCTCAAATTGAGAAGTCCTTTATTATGTTACGCTGTATATCTTCACTATATTCTTTTCGTATACTAAAACAAAATAGCAACATTCAAATAGAGTGCAAACATACCCCAAAGAAACTGTGGCACAAGCAGTATCGCCGATATCGGGGTTGTTTTATAATAGGATTTAATCGCCAGCCCCAAAAATAACAGCATCAAAAGAATAACAACTATACCGCCGATAATACTGTGCATATAAAAGAATACAAACGGCCACAAACCCGTACAAATTAATTGAAGCGCAAAATAGCGCGGAGTTGCTTTTTCCCATGCAAAAAAAGCTGCCAACGCCATCAACAAATAAAGCAAACTCCACACCGTACTAAACACCCAAGAAGGCGGTGTCAGTTCAGAAAGCGGTAGAGTATTATACCAATTCAAGCGATCCGGTGTCACAAAAGCAGATCCGATAAAACCGACGGCATATACAAAGATTAAAATAAAAAACAATCTTCCGGCACGCATCCATATTTGCTTCATGGATAAATTTTCTTCCAGCTCCTTCCTCTTACGCATTATTCCTCCTGTTTAATAAAAAATTTTAACGTTCGCTCCAGCGGAAACCCACTTAAAGAGTGCCCTTCTCCTTTGATAATTTGGACACAAACCTGCTTCGATTCAAGAGCATCCTTTATTTTTAATGAATTTTGATACGGAATAACGGTATCTTTATCCCCATGAACCAAAATAACCGGTCCGGTATAATGAATTTTTCTGTTCAGAAGCAAATAAGGCTCTGCTTGTGTAAACATTTCATAAGAAAAGCAATAGCCGTATGTTTCTTCGCTTGGGCCTAATACCTTGCCGTTTTGTAATTCATTCCGAATATCATCCGTAAAAAAGTGTTTCCATACCATCGGCAGAAAATCAACACCCGCAGCACAAGCGATAATCCCCTTGATACGATCTTTTAATTTTTCGGCAGCCAAAAATGCAACCCATGCGCCCATGGAACTACCGACAAAATATAAATCTTCTTGCGGTTGTTCCGTTTCCAAAACCTGAATTACATCGTCTAAACATCGTTTAATTCTAAAATCCGAGGGTAAACCTTCCGATTCACCGTGCCCCGTATAATCAACCGCCAAAAAGGAATATCCATTTTCTTCGCAAAACCGCGCTAACCGTTTTCCTTTTTCACTTTGACGCGATGAACACAATCCATGCAAATAAACAATACAGGGCGTATTGCGTTTATCGTATGTATAAGCAATTGTTTTGGCATCGCTGTTTTTTATTTTTTTTAAATTCATGTATATTAACCTTGATTTGAATGTTTCTTTAAGGTAATATACTTTCATGCGAAACACAAGCAAATTGATTGCATTTTTTAAAAAACAGATACTGAACTTGATTGATTTTTTGTTTCCGCCCCAATGTCCGTATTGCGATACGGTTATTGAGCGTTCACAAATCATGTGCGATGCGTGCTTTCATAAAATTCATTTTATTACGGGCCCGATTTGCGCCCGTTGCGGTTGGCCTCTTCCGATAACGGAGGCTGAATCGGGCGAAAAAATGCTCTGTGCAAAATGTCTTAAAAAGCGTAAGAAATACGATAAAGCACGTGCCGTTTTCTTCTATGATGACTTTTCACGTTTTGCCATTTTAAAATTTAAAAATGCGGATAGAACAGATTTGCGCCGTTTCTTTGTGCATTATATGATTCGAGCCGGACAAGATTTATTTGAAAAAACGGATATTATTCTTCCTGTCCCAATGTATTGGCTTCGAAAAGCAAAAAGACAATACAATCAGTCTGCTGTTTTGGCAGAAGAAATTGCACGCAAGATTCACAAGCCCTATGCGTCCAATATACTGGTCAAGGTGCGACATACCCATAGCCAAGAAAACAAATCAGGCTCAGAGCGAATAAAAAATATGAAAAATGCCTTTGATGTCAAACATGAAAAACAAATTTTCGGAAAAACAATTTTATTGATAGATGATGTATTAACAACCGGTTCTACGGCACAAGCCTGCGCAAAAGCACTGAAAAAACACGGTGCAAAAGCCGTTTACGTTTTAACCATTGCACGCTCCAAACATAATCGTTATTAATTTGTCTTTGAGAAAGCAATGTATTTAAACAAAAAATAATTGATAAAGAAAATTAAACCAATAATCAGCCCCTGCCCTAAATAAACATTCCATTTGAGCTGTTCAACAAAATAAGTTAATAAAAGCACATTAAAGAAATAACTGAATATCCAAATCATTATCGATTTTGCAAACTCATGAAAATGATTCCCCGTTCCTGAAAACACAAGATATTTATAAGAATAGAAAGCTATTAATACAGATAAAGACCATGAAAAAATCAACACAACTTGATAGTGCGTAATACCGGTCACAATGCCGATACCGACAAAAATCATATATCTAAGCAACGTATTTAAACTTGCCAATATTAAAAATCTGATTTTTTCGTTTAAAAGAAACCATTTTTGTAGCATTGAGTATCCTCTTCATAGCAATACCATAACCCGCCGTAACACTATTTTGAACGAATTAAAGCAACGATTAAAATAATCAGATAGATAGTGATTAAGTAATGCATTGTCAATTTTAGGATTTATAAAATAACTCATTGACAAGACAATCTATAATCTGTTAAAATAATTTTTAAAGTTAAGGAGGGATAAATGGGTGAAGATGAATTTTTTCAAGATGTCCGCGGAGCGCTGTGCCAAATGTATCCCGGAGCATATTTTTCTTCATGGACGAGCGCCGAAGAACACGGCTTAACGCATTTATGTGCCACAGATTACATTTTATTTTCCCCGAATATCGCGCAAGATGAGGTTGTTTTGATTTATAACCAGCGTGTTCATTTGAAAAAAATTCCCTATACGGATACAAAACATATTTTGGAAATACCTTCTCCGAACGGCGGTTATAAAATGGCTGACGTATACCAAACGATTATCGATTGTATTTATGATACAAAATTATCAGGCGGAACGGAAGTAACGGAAGAAATCATTAATAATTATTTACAATCTGCCGATAGCAACCCCGAAATATTGTATGCTTGCGCTCGGCAGACAAAAATACCATCCGTTATTTCTTCCTTAATCAAATACAAATTACTCCCACAATCTTCTTCCACACATAATTGACGGAAAACATGCCGTTTTTTATAAATATAGATTGACCGCCTTTAAATAATTTGATATAATGGGAATGATTTAAAACAAATATATCAATTTCAAACCTAACACACGGGGTTTTTCTAATGATTGAGAAGCAACTATTACAAAATTTATCCAAGCGATTCGGCATTAGATGCGAAACGCTGGAGCGAGATTATGTGATGAATTTAATTCTCGATTCATTTATTCACGTTCCCTCGGCAGCAAACGGTTTCTTTTTCAAAGGCGGAGCTTGCGTTCATAAGTGCTTTTCAAGACACATGTTTGACCCACAACAACCCGTATATTCTTATTTTACACAGGGGCGTTTTTCAAATGATATTGATCTAACCATCGTTCCTCAAATGATGGATGAAGAGGCGTTACACAGTGTGTTTCAAGAGGTAAAGGAATACCTGTATGATCGGCATGGATTGATCATTAATCAATTTTCATTTCAAATTCATAATAACTCAAAGCAACTGATTGAAGATCGCGAAAAAATGAACTGTCGCGGATATATTCATTTTGAAGGACCCTTATATAATCCTAAATTTAATTCTCCCGCATTGCGCTTTGATATTACGGCAGATGAAAGTTTATTGTTCCCGCCATATAAGCGGATTATATATAATCCGTATGCAAATGAAGATGAAGAAACGATTTTACTCGCAAAAACATATTCTCTGCAAGATTTGTTTGCCGAAAAGGTTCGGGCGCTGTTTGAACGCTGTTCTCCGCGCGATATTTATGATTTAAGTATTTTATTAAAAAATCCGGAGATGGGAGAATGTCGGAAACGAGATATCGGATTATCCGTCATCAAGAAATTTGCCCTTAAAAAAATGGATTATCATGTTTCAATATCCGATTTACAAAATAAAAAGAAAAACGGCATTCCTCTGATTGAAAATTGCTCTCAATCATGGCAAAAAACATTCCAGCGTCAAGTTGCCATTCATCCGGAATTTTCCGTTTATATCAAGGAATTGCCTTATATTGTTAAATTCGCACAACAATGTATTCAAGAGGCGGAAACTCACTATATCCAACCCTTAAAAGAAAATCCGCAGGAATCAGATTCTTCAATCGTTCAAAATTTATTTTCATCACGAACCGACACAAAAGAGAAATTTGAAAAATTATCAAAAGAAATGTTGATTTATGAAATGATGAGAGGTCGTAATGATTGATTCGCAAGCAATACGTGCCCTATCAAAAAAAACGGGATTACGGGCGGAGCTTCTGGAAAAAGATTATGTTATGAATTTAATTTTAGATGCCGTTACGCACTGCCATTCTTCACGGGATAAAATGTTTATCAAGGGCGGTGCCGCCATATATAAATGCTATAATTACCAAAAGCCATTATCCAAAGCATTTCCGAAGAAAACGCCACCTATTCTTTTAACAACGCGGTTTACAAATGATTTAGATTTAACAGTAACGCATGATTTGATGAATGAAGAAAAATTAAAACAAACTTTTTCCGAAATCGGCGCTTATCTTTACGAGAGACATGGACTTGAAATTGACCAATTTTCGTTTCCGATACACGAAAACCAGAAACAAGAAGTTGATCATCACTATAAAAAGAACTGTCGCGGATATATTCATTTTAAAGGACCGATGTTTAATCCGAAGTTCAATTCTCCTGTTCTGAAATTAGATTTAACGGCAGATGAAAAGGTTGCATTTCAACCGTACCACCGTGTTTTATCTCATCCCTATGCACAAGGGGCAAATGAAGAAAATTTAATTGCAACAACTTATTCTTTAAGGGATGTATTTGCCGAAAAAATCAGAGCGTTATTTGAACGCATTTCCGCCAATGATTTATATGATTGCATTCACTTAATGAATCACCCGCAAATGAACGAAATGCGTCGACTGGGTATCGGTGTTGCCATCATGGATAAATTTTCAGCAAAAAACTTACCCTGCAAAACAGATAAAGATACATTTATGAATCGCATGGGTTCAGATGGATTACCCGTTAATATCAAAGATGCATACCAACAGCAGTGGGAAGATTGTTTATCACGGCTCATTATTGATATTCCGCCTTTTGAGAAAGCTTGGGAGCAGTTAGATTCATTATTAACATTTACGAATACTTCATTAACCTTGGCAAAGAAGTCCATTGCAAAGTGGCAAGCAAGTCACCCCAATATGGATATTCGCAACCTGATAGATGAACAAATGCAAAAAGACAGATGCGCGCAAAATAAAGAAGAGGAAGCAGTTATTACAACCTGTTTATCCAAACGCAAATCTGAACTCATATTAAGCGAGAAAACAAGATAAAAATACACTAAATCGGATTATCGAAGAATTTTGCCGAATAAAAAGACATTTCAGCCTCACCGCACTATTATAACGGCATGTATCTGACGTAAGCCATCCACGCAATAAAAGCAACGATAACCAATATCCAGCCGTATGCAATCAACTGCGTTTCGGGTGTTTCCATTTGTAATTGAGACATACGCTTAATAAGTTTCGGGCACAAAATGTACCCTGCTCCTTTTATGGCCATAATCAGTAAAACAGCTATAAAAAAAAGTTTCATTCTCAATTATTCTCCACGATTTTCAAAAAAACAACTTATTGATTTGATTATTTTAATTTTTCTTGTCGCTTTCCTTATTATTTACAAAACAAAAAAACATTCGAATAGTTCCGTTTATCTGATAAGTTGGTTTTGTCTACTCAACATGGGCGTATTCTTTTTAACAACCAATCCTACCTGTGGCATTATAGATTGATTCGCTTTTTCCGTATTTGCATTATCCTTATTATGGCAAGTATGTAATCCAAAAAGAGCAATAAGCGTAGCAGTTGCGGTAAATACAATCATTTTTCGCCGGTCTGCCAATTGGTTTTGAAAACTTCTAAAAGCTTTTTCCTCAATCCAATTTTTGAGTGTTGCATCACGTGATTGAATGCCTTTTCGCAACGCATCAACAATTCGTTTTAGTCTTTGATTTTGAGCGCTTCTCAACAATTTTTCATAACAATAACCGTATATGGTTTTTGTGCAATGCGAATCTGTATATTGCAACGGATTAAAACCCTTTTCGGTCAGCAAGGCAGAAACTTCTTCATTTTGCGCTTCAACTGCAACCATCAATAAATTTTTTCCCTCAGGCGTACGATATTTTTTAGGATTCGGAAACAAATTTAAAAGCGCCTCAACGCGAGATGAACTTTTCTGTGAATTATTTTGACATACAGCCTCAAATGCTTTAAACACCTCATCAGCCGGAAAAGCTGCTTTCGGATACATCTCAATGATTTTGTTTAGATAATTGCCTTCGGCAAGCGCAGCCTTTTTCAAAATATCTTTTTCTTGTAAAACCTCACGACCATAATAATACATAATTATTTCAAACAAACGGGCATTATCATTATTAATGGCATCAATCAGCGGTGAGTTATCAACAAAAGATGGTTCCAAAGCCTCCCAAGCCATAAAGGAATTATTTGGCGCAACATCATAAAGTAGCCCTTGATTTAAATGAATATCAGCTGTTTGCATAGCTTGTTGTTTTAAAAGAAAATGATGGTAATTTAATTTAATATTATAAGCCTCTTTAACTTCTGCCCAACTCATTTTTTTTGTAGCGCATTTCGTTACAAACTCAATAAGATTGAATACTTCTTGATTTTCAAATTCAACCAATTCGCTCATATCCCTCTCCTTTTTCGGACTTACACATTCCAATTCTTAAAATTTATACTCCGAAACAAATGTTTTGTCAATGATTTTATTTCAAAAAGCGATGAAAAATTACTTGCAATTAAAGAAAAAAAATGCTAAACGGATGAAGAAAAAAAATATATTTTTCCACAAATAAGTTTTGTTTGTGGTTTTCGTGAACTTAAATTAACAAAGGATAATGTAATGACAAAATGGGTTTATACATTTGGTGACGGCAAAGCAGAAGGCGATGCCAGCATGCGTAATCTTTTGGGCGGTAAAGGTGCCAACTTGGCTGAAATGAGCCGTGTCGGCGTTCCTGTGCCTCCGGGATTTACGATTACAACGGAAGTTTGTACATACTATTATGAGAATAATCACTCATATCCGCCTGAATTAAAAGACCAGGTCATGGCTGCTTTGGCAGGGATTGAAGAAAAAATGGGTAAAAAATTCGGTGATCCGAAAAACCCGCTTTTATTCTCCGTTCGTTCAGGTGCTCGCGTTTCCATGCCGGGCATGATGGATACGGTTTTAAACCTTGGTTTAAATGATGAAACAGTTGTTGGTTTAGCCGAAAAATCAGGCAATCCGAAATTTGCTTATGACAGTTACCGCCGTTTCATTCAAATGTACGGTGATGTTGTGATGGGTGTTCACAGCTCAAAATTTGAGGCAGTTTTAGATCGTGTTCGCGAAGAAAACGGCTATCAATTTGATAACCAAATGACAGTTGAACAACTCAAAGAAGTCATTAAAGAATACAAAGAAATCTGTGAAAAAGACGGACATCCGTTGCCGCAAGATCCGAAAGAACAACTCTGGGGCGGTATCGGCGCCGTATTTGGTTCATGGATGGTAGATCGTGCTATTTACTACCGTAAACTCAACAACATTCCGGGTGACTGGGGTACAGCCGTTAACGTTCAAACAATGGTATTCGGCAACTATGGTGATACATCTGCAACAGGTGTTTGCTTCTCGCGTGACCCGGCAACCGGTGAAAACTATTTCTACGGTGAATATTTGAAGAATGCACAAGGTGAAGACGTTGTGGCAGGTATTCGCACACCGCAACCGATGACAAAACTTGTAAAAGAACGTCGCGGAGTGGATTTGCCGTGCATGGAAGAAGAATTCCCCGAAGTATATAAAGAATTGAGCGACATTCGCGCTAAATTAGAAGCACACTACAAAGATATGCAAGATATGGAATTTACCATTCAAGACGGTAAATTGTGGATGTTGCAAACACGTAACGGAAAACGCACGGGAACAGCCGCTTTGCGTATTGCCGTAGAAATGGTTAAAGAAGGCTTAATTGATAAAAAAACAGCCATTATGCGTGTTGAAGCACCGCAATTGGATCAATTATTGCACCCGATGTTTGATAAATCTGAAAAGCGCACAGTATTAACAACCGGTTTACCGGCCTCTCCGGGTGCCGCTGTCGGACAAGTTGTTTTCTCGGCGGAAGACGCTGAAAAAGCAGCCGAAGAAGGCAAGAAAGTCATTTTAGTTCGTATTGAAACATCACCGGAAGATATCGCCGGTATGCATGTTTCACAAGGTATTTTAACAGCTCGTGGCGGTATGACATCGCACGCAGCCGTGGTTGCTCGCGGTATGGGCAAACCGTGTGTTTCTGGTGTTCAAGATTTACGCATTGATTATGATGCCAAAACATTAAAAGTCGGCGATACGGTTATCAAAGAAGGCGATATGATTTCTATTGACGGAACAACAGGTCAAGTAATCAACGGCGCTTTGAAACTTGTATTACCTGAAATGACAGGTAACTTCGGTGAATTCATGGGTTGGGTTGACGAAATCCGCACATTAGGTGTTCGCACGAATGCCGAAACACCGTTAGACGCTAAAACAGCACGTCAATTCGGTGCAGAAGGTATCGGTTTGTGCCGTACGGAACACATGTTCTTTGATCCGGCACGTATTAACCACATGCGTCAAATGATTTTGGCTCATACGGTTGAAGATCGCCGTAAAGCATTAGAGAAGTTATTGCCGTATCAACGTCAAGACTTTATCGACTTGTTCACGATTATGGAAGGCTTACCGGTAACAATTCGTTTCTTGGATCCGCCTTTGCATGAGTTCTTACCGAACAAACGCGAAGAACAAGAAGAAATTGCACGCGAATTAGGTGTTTCAGTGGAAGAAGTTGCTGCTCGGACAGCTAAATTGCACGAAGCCAACCCGATGTTAGGTCACCGTGGTTGCCGTTTAGGAATTACCTATCCGGAAATTAACGAAATGCAAGCACGTGCCGTCTTTGAAGCTGCCGTAGAAGTCATGGAAAAATCGGGCAAAACAATTGTCCCCGAAATCATGATTCCGTTAGTCGGCACGAAAAAAGAATTGGATATGGCAAAAGCTGTTGTCGTTAAAGTTGCTGATGCCGTCATGGCAGAAAAAGGTAAGAAATTTGAGTATCATGTCGGTACAATGATTGAATTACCGCGCGCTGCCATTACAGCTGATAAGATTGCCGAAACAGCAGAATTCTTCAGCTTCGGAACGAACGACTTAACACAAACAACGTTAGGTATGAGCCGTGACGATGCCGGATCATTCTTGCCTGAATATGTTCAAAAAGGCATTTACGAGCAAGATCCGTTTGCTTCATTAGACCAAGAAGGTGTTGGCGCATTGGTTGAAATTGCCGTTCAAAAAGGTAAAGCAACACGCCCGAACATCAAACTCGGTATTTGTGGCGAACATGGTGGTGATCCGAAGACAATTGACTTCTGTCATCGTGTCGGATTGACATACGTATCATGCTCACCGTATCGTGTTCCTATCGCACGTTTGGCCGCTGCACAAGCAGCAGTCCGCAACGAAAAGAAATAAGCGGTAGCTCAGAAAAAAAGTCCCCTGCTCTCACGAGCGGGGGATTTTTATATCTAATAAGTGTTGATGCTTAAATAAGTATCAATGCTGTTTGCACGTATAAGCCGTAATCACGCCATCGGCATTTGTAGAAGCAACGGCCTCGCGGTTATCGCAACTATTGCATAATGCAACGGATTCGCTATCCGTCCCGATAGCGCGATTACCGCCCTCACTGCATAACAAGCAATTCCCGTTGGAATCTTGCCACAAGCCAGGCGTGCATTCTTCTACACATTTTGCCGTGAGGTTATTTGTTGCAGTATTGCCAAGCGTCATTTCACGGCGATTATCGCAAGAATCGCAGAGGTTATCCTCATTTGGATTCACGGCAATATTCTTTTCCGAACAATCACGACATGTATTATTTGTATCTAAAAACTGGTGTGTTTCTTCGCATTTGCCGTATTGGCAAGGATAGAACGGATATTCTCCTGGTCTTCTATTTCCACAAGAATTACATTGTTCACTTGTTGCACTTGGAGTATTGATTTTATCAAAACAGGAATAACATTTGTAATCGGTACCTCGAAATAATTCTTTATCATATTCACCCGCTAAATAAGGCTGAGCTTTTAATTTTAAATCATTATCCAATTCACTGATGATAGGACCATCAATGCTACTGCATATTCCACTTGTTCCAGGATTTACTTTTACACATTTTTCGTCAACAATCATTCGATTACCACAGGCCAGACAACTTAATTTTGCCTCATCATTATCTTTAACGCTTGGGAAATCGTCTCCGGAACATAAATAACACTTTCCTGTATTATCTTTATATTGAGCATCGTCAGATAAGCATTTTTTAGGAGCACAATAAGAATATGAATTTGCTATATATAACTTTCTTGTTGCATCACAGATATTTTCACAATCCTCATTATTTAACGGCGTAAAAATATCATTTCCATCACAACTTCTACACTTTCCGCTATCATCCTGAATCTCTCCCGATTTACAAATAGGATAACATTTCCAATTTCCCTCATCATCTTTCATTTTTTGCCGTTGCACTAAACTGTTTTTACAATTTGTTTCACACGTCATATCATTTTCTGTAATTAATACACTGCTATTTTGGGTGCATGAATAACACTTTCCATCTTTTCCCTTAAATTGATTTTCGGAACATGCATCTTCATAAACACAATAAGCATACACACTATCACGTGCTACCACTTTACGACCACATGCCTCGCACATTTTCTTTCCTTCCTCATCACCTACATATATCAAATTTGAATTTTTGAGATTATCACAACTTAAACAACTACTTGCATAATTTTGCCATACTCGGTTGCAAGATGAGGGGTCATTGCATTTTTCAGGAGCATTTGCTGGCTGTTGACAATCAACAACACAAAAGGTTGAACCCCACAAAAAAGCTCTTGCAGTTCTATTTGGACATTTGTCACATAAATCTATGAAATAATCATATCCGATATTGGAAGAAAATGGATCTGATGGCCGTGCCCGATATGCCCCTGAATCCCTGTCGCAGGGCACACATTTTGCATTTGCTGTATCATAAAACTCATTTTCCCGACATTCCTCGGTTGATGCGCAAAAAAATACTCCATTTTGTGAATGAAACCAAAATCTATCTTCTCCACAAGCCAAGCACTGATCTCTTGAAACCGTATCACCACTGATTCTGCGAGAAGTTTTATCCGAACAAGAAATGCACCCTTCATTGTATGATTGATATGTATATCCGTTTGTGCAAGCGTAAGAGCAATACGCTTTTTCATCATCTACATCGCCGTAGTATCTTGTTGGGTTGTTGCACGCTGCGCATTGCTCTTTCCCTGATTTTGTATCCTTAAAATTTAACGCACTGTTCTCAAACGGCGTTAGACTCACCAGAAAATTATTCGGATTACTGCATGGCACGCAGACACCGTTCGGCGTGCGAAACTCTTTCCCAAACGCACATTCCGCAGGCACTTCCACGCAGGTGTTCGTTATCTCCGAACACGTATAATTTGCGTCTTTCTCGGCGCAGTCTTTCGGCGTGAGACACTCTACACACGCGCATTCATCTTGCTTACAGTAAGGCGTGCTTGCATTTCCGCTACATTCATCACGACACGTTAATGTATTTTCATCACACGTCGGCGTTCCGCAACAGGAACTGCAATCTCCGTCTTCCACGCAGTTTTCATTGATGAGTGAATCCGATTCACTATTCAAAAAAATCGTAAACACCATTTCATTTTGAATATTGCCGTTTATATCTCCGCAAATAGCTACATCGCCCGTATATTTTGTGCCATTTACTTGCACAAACTGCAATCCCTTAATTACATCTATCAACGGCATATTTAAGACGCTTTTACAAATCCGCGGACTCACTTCGTCCACAAATACCCGAAATGCCACATCGGGTTTAGATTGCATATAAATCGGGAAGCCCGACGCTGTGGTTTGCGCAAATTCCAAAAAATCTTTTCCGCTCTCACTCGGCTCAGGCAATGGCATCCGTTGATACCGATTCCATATATCCGTTGCTCGCAGATTCACCTCATACACAATATCATTTGACCGATATTTATCCATCGCATACCGATAGCCCATCATTCCCGCAACCGATAACACGCCAATCACCGCCAACACGCCCAGCATTTCTACCATGCTTCGCCCGTATTCGGCAAAGCGCGCGCTTCTTAATCCGTTCAATCTGGATTGAGGTTTAATTTGTTCCGAATATTCCGTTTTTTGATTGTTTTTCAAGCGCGTGAGGCTATTTTGATTCGCTGATTTTATCCTTTGTTTTGCACGATTCGGCGTAAATTCCCCGTTTTTTACTTTTTGTGCATAAAAAGAAGCCAAGTTAACTATTTGTTTTATTTTCATTTTTCTTCTCCCCATTCTTCATAAAGGTCCGTTTATGTAGAGGGAGAACAGCACAAAATCGCCCCGCGAAATGAAATTTCAAAAAATTATTATTTTACAAGTAGATATTCATATTTAAATTTTTACTTGATTATTTTAAAAATACCTTTATAATCCTCTTTATACTATATCATCTAGACGGACCTTTTTGTAGAGTTCTTGCTCATAAAGAAATTTTAATCTATTTTCAACCAATTATTCCAAATATAAAAAAGAGGCAATCGCTTATCGGGTTGCCCTTTTTTATGCTATGTATAATCTAAAAAATCAAATGATTATATTAGATTTTTTTGAATATCAAACTACCGTTTGTTCCACCAAATCCGAATGAATTGGATAAGGCTACATTAACTGCCTTTTCTTTTGCAACGTTCGGAACAAGATCAAATCCTTTCGTCGCTTCTTCAGGATTTTCCAAGTTGATTGTCGGCGGTAAAATGCCTGTTTGAATTGCCATAACGGAATAAATAGATTCAACTGCACCCGCTGCTCCTAATAAGTGTCCGATGCACGATTTTGTTGATGACATAGATACCTTTGAATCCATACCGAATACTTCTTTAACAGCATTAAATTCAACCATATCACCTAACGGTGTAGATGTGCCGTGTGCATTGATATAATCGACATCTTCCGGATTTAATCCTGCGGATTTCAACGCTCCTTTCATAGCCCGTAAGCCACCGTTTCCGCCCGGAGCCGTAATGTGATGCGCATCACCCGTCATCGCATATCCGACAACTTCCGCATAAATCTTGGCGCCCCGTTTTTTGGCATGTTCATATTCTTCTAAAACCAAAACACCGGCACCCTCACCCATTACAAACCCGTCACGACCCGTATCCCACGGACGTGATGCCAATGTCGGCGTATCGTTGTAATGCGTTGACAACGCTTTTGCCTGCGCAAATCCTGCAATGCCGATTTTGCATATAGCTGCTTCCGCACCGCCTGCAACCATCACATCGGCTTCATTGTTTTTAATAATCCGCATGGCATCGCCGATTGCGTGTGTCCCCGTTGCACAAGCTGTCACAACCGCATGATTCGGACCCTTAAATCCATACTTAATGGATACTTGACCCGAAATTAAGTTAATCAATGCCGACGGAATGAAAAACGGAGATAAACGTCTCGGACCTTGCTCATGAACCAAAATTGAACCGGCTTCAATGGATTGTAATCCGCCGATACCGGAACCGATTAACACACCGGCGCGTTCGGCTTCTTCTTCCGTTTGCGGAATAAAACCCGAATCTTCCACAGCATCCGTTGCCGCACTTAATCCATATAAAATAAAAGGATCTACATGCCGTTGCTCTTTCGGAGACAATACGGAATCAGGGCAAAATTCCCCCTCACCATCACCAACCGGAATCTGACCTGCTACTTTACATACAAAGTTTTCCGTATCAAATGCTTTGATAGCCGAAATTCCCGAAACGCCTTTCGTGATTTTATCCCAGTTCGTTTTTAACCCGCGTCCGAGCGGACTTAAAATTCCCATTCCCGTTATAACAACTCTTCTCGTCATCCTTGTTCCCTTTGATTTTCTATGGATTAAAAATTGATATAGGTAAAAAAGGACGCCTACTCGAATACCGAATCAGACGTCCTCCTTGTATTTTCATCCGAAAAAATTACATTTGTTTTTCAATGAAATCAACCGCGTCTTTTACCGTGCGGATTTTTTCGGCAGCGTCATCCGGAATTGAGCATCCGAATTCTTCTTCAAAAGCCATAACCAATTCAACTGTGTCCAAACTGTCGGCTCCCAAATCGTCAATAAAGCTGGCGCTTTCGACAACTTTGGCTTCATCAACACCTAAGTGTTCTACAACAATTTTCTTAACACGTTCTGAAACATTACTCATTTTTATTTCCTTTTCTTATATTAAACAAATTTGTCCGTGAAAGACGAAAACGAATTACCTTTAACACATTTTTTTCGTTTCGTCCAGCACTTTTTTTAATTTAATGCCTTTTTTCTTGCCTTTCAACAGGTTGCATACCTGCTTTTTGCTTTTAAAGACATTAAATCATTGCCATTCCGCCGTTCACGTGGATCGTTTGCCCCGTGATGTATCCGGCTTCATCACTTGCCAAAAAGACAACGGCATTGGCGATATCTTCTGCCGTTCCCAACCGTCCCATCGGCACTTCTTTTAATAATTGCGCACGCACTTCTTCGCTTAATGCATCCGTCATCGGTGTTTTAATAAATCCCGGTGCCACACAGTTAAATGTGATATTCCGTGATGCAAGCTCTTGCGCCATACATTTACTCATTGCAATCAAGCCCGCTTTTGAGGCAGAATAGTTTGCTTGACCCGCATTTCCCATAACACCCACAATTGATGCCATACCGATTACACGCCCGAATCTGCGCTTCATCATGCCCGGAATAACGGCTCTTGCCAACTTAAAGCCTGCCGTTAAGTTAATGTTTAATACGGCTTGCCATTGGTCATCCGTCATTCTCATGGCCAATCCATCTTTGGTAATACCCGCATTGTTGACTAAAATATCAATGCGTCCCATATCGGCTTCCGCTTTTTTAACAAGCTCATTTAAACTTTCCGAATCCGTTAAATTCGCTGAGTAGACATAAACTCTATCCCCTAGCTCGGCTTGAAATGCCTTTAACGTATCCATATTCATATCCGTCAACGCAAGTGTTGCTCCTTGAGCGTGCATCTTTTTCGCGATTTGGCGACCGATACCACCCGTTGCGCCCGTAATTAAGGCTGTTTTTCCTGTTAAATCAAACATTTTTTCTCCTTTTCGTTTAACTCGTTTTGTCTTATAGCACGCTTTATTCGCTTTTGCAAGCGATTTTATTGATTTGTCATATTATCGTCATTTTTGCCGAAAAGCGCATAATCCAACCGGCTTATAATATTGGGAAACAACGGTAATCCGCTCCGAATGCCTTTAATTTTCAAACCGTGTAAACAGTGATTGAATTTCACTTAATGCTTTTTCTCTTTCTTTTTCATTCTTGAAAGATTGTGTTGCCCTTTCTTGCAAATGCGCATTCAGCAAATTCCCCTCAATGGATTTAATAGCCGCACGAACAGACCTTAATTGCGTCAATACATCTGCACATTCACGATCCGATTCAATCATGCGTTTAATGCCTTCAATTTGCCCGCTGATGCGATTTAATTTGGGCAACTGCGCTTGCGAATTTTGTTTCGGCATTATCTTTTTTGATAATAATTTCATAATATTACAACCTTTCTTCAAATCGTTCTTTTTACGAATTATGAATGTATCATAAAAAAATAAAATCTTTTTGTCAAGTATAAAGTCATTAAATATAAAATTTCGCAACGAACAATTTATTTTTCTGCCGACAATTTAATTTTTTCTTTTATTTCATAGAATATTAAATAAACACAGGCCAAAAATAACGGAATAAAAAAGTAAACAACACGATAAATAAACAAACTGCCGATAATACCCGCTTTATCAGCCACTTCATGCGGAAAAAGCAACAAAAACATTGTGGTTAAAACACCCAACCCGCCCGGCACCTGCGAAATAAGACTTGTGATTTGTGCTACCGTAAAAACAATAAAAACAGGTAGAAACGGGGTATCGACATAATATCTTAATATACAATAAAATACCATTGAAACCAAAAAGTTATCTGCTAATCCGACACAGAGTTGCGCCAGCGTCATTTTCCTTGTCGGCGCGGGCAATTCAACACCGCCGACTTTAAGTTTGCGACGTTTGTGGACAATTTGAAAGTAGTAAATCAAAAAAGCACCGATAATCAAAATTGATGCAATATAAAATGTTCTTAAATGCGTTGAATCAATCAAGTGATGTGAAAAGGGCGTCAAGGCAGTTGCCAGAATATATATTGCTCCCATACCCATAAAAATCGTAAGTGTTTCAAAAGCAATTAACACCAGAACATTTGCCCGCGAAATACCGAGCGGTGTGTAAAAGAAATACCGAATCGCTCCGCCGGAAGCAAAAGCATGTCCCACCGTATTGCTGACGGCGAATCCGACGAAAGATGTTTTAAAAACTGTTTTAAAAGGCACTTTTTGTCGGATATAATCAAGAGAAAGAACATCATACCCTGCCAATGCTAAATAATCCAACAAAACAAATACACCGGCTAACGCAATAACCCATATCGGCGTGGATAGAATTAAGTTAAAAAGATAATGCCAACCGATTTTATCCACCTCACGGATAATCATCCAAAGCGCAACACCAAAAAAAAGAAAGCTGATAAATTGTATGATTTTATTAAGCATTTTTCTTTCTCCTTATCCGATTTTCAAAAACACATTTCCGCCTACCAACAATCCCTACCCCGCAAAAAACGGCGAACCTTCAAACAATTTCGCCGTTTTTAATAAATAAAGAGGCATTAAAACATCATCGTCATCCGCAACGATGTAACCGTTGCCGTGTTTGATTTTGTATTTAATCCGGGATTGATATAGAACTGAATATCCGGGGTAATCGTTATAAAGGAGCCAATTCCCCATGCCCAGTAAGCTTCCAGCACATTTTCCACCGAACGAGTGCCGGGCCCGTTGACTTCTTTATCTAATTTATTCACGGCGCCCGCCAAGCCGATTTGGTCTAACGGATTGCGATTCAGCGGATTATTATAAACGCCACCCAACACATACGATTGTTTAATCCCCGTCAAACCCTTGCTGACTCCGTTGACACGCGCAAAAATCGCTGTTTTTTCTCCGATATTTTGTTGAGCATTTATACTCCAACCGTTTGTTTTTCCCTCCTGTTCAGGCACGCTCGGCTGATGATATAATAAAAGACTGAGTGTTGCATCTCCGAGTGGCGTTTTAGGGTTAATCGTGCCACTCACAAATGTTGTATATTTAGCATCATCTAAGTGACTTGTAGAAATGCGATTTCCATCAATATTCGTTGCATCTTGCATACCGGCTGACACGCTCCAAAATTCATTCGGCGCAATCGTTGCGTATCCGCCGATACCGGCCGAAGCATAAGTGCTTGACGCATTCTGACTGAGTGCCTCGTTGATAAAATTAATTTGTTGATTCGAATCGTATGAAGTGCCGTCAAAGTTATATAACGGGAATTGCCCCAACGTAACCGAAAGCCAATCCATCGCTCCGGCGAATTGTTGCGTATAACTTAATTGATAAAAATAATTTTCTTTATTCAACGAATCGTTCACACCGTTGACAACACCGATATTATTCCCCAAATCGTCACCGCTACCGTTCCAATACCGCACCAACTCGTATGCTATATCAAACGAACCGCTTCCCCAGGTATCCGATTGGAATACATCCCAAGTTGCCGTTCCGTAATACTGACTTTGCCACGGCGTTATTTTGCCGTTCGGTGCGGCGCGCTGTCCCATATATGAAACATCTAACGAGTAAGAAATACCCGTTTTATCTTGCAATTCTTTTTTAAAACGATTGTAGTCTGCACCGAAAGAATCAAGTTCGCCAAGCAAATGGCGACTTGTTGATGGGCTGAGTGCCCGCCGTCCGTCAACAGACTTTGAATGCAAAATCGGCGCCGATTCAGATAATGTCTCTTCCGTTTCATCACCACCGTTTCTGCCTAAAAAAGCAGATAAATTTTGTTGAATCCCTTCTTTAAAAACAGGGCTCTTTTTGTTATCTACGGCAAGCCTGATAACATTTTCTCTTTCTTGCATCGGAAGCATTGATATTGTTGAAGATGCGGTATTCTCATCAACGGATTTTGTTTTTGTTTCGGAACGAAAATTCGGTCTGTTTTGCTCGGGCGATTCTCGTTTTTGATATTTACCCGTATCGGGAATGCCGATTTCTTGACGAGATGTCGGGCTGGTTGACCCCGCATCTAAATTGCGGACGGGTTGAGCCAACGTCGGGAAGCTCAAAAGCGTTGTCATAATCAAGCAAAATTTCCATTGGGCAGTCATCATTTTTCATTCCTCCTTTATCATATTTTTCATATATCTTTATAAACTTATTTATGTTCTAGGTAGGCAGTAAAACCGATTCAACAAAACCCGCCCAAAAGCATGTATTTCGGACGGGTTTTACATTTATCGTTTGTAGCAATAAGTGAGGCGGAACAAGTAAAGCGCGCTAATCTCCCCTATTGCATCCATATTTTCGCATTAACCTGAGTTGATTGGCATCGGCATGCGGATGCTCTTTGGCAATTTGCTTTTCTTCTTGTGCCTGTTTGGCATTTTCAACAGAAGGTTGTTCCAAGCTTATTCCTTCGCGCCAATGGCTGTCTCCCAATTCCAAATTCTGCATGTATCGCCAATAGAGATTCGTCAGGCAAGGATCATCTTTCACTTGCTCTAACATATCAAATAAATCTTGTTTTGCAGTTTGATTTATGCCCTGCTCTTTATTATCCGACATGTAATCACCTTAATCCAAGTAATACTCTACGGTTGAAACCACGCGAATTTTTTTGTTAATATAAGATGTTTCATCGGCCCCCGGAATATCATCCTGCGGTAAGATTGAAAAAACGCCCTGATTTGCGCGCTTAATCTGCCCGACGCGACTTTGTGAATTTTTCGCAAATTCCTCTGCCGCTTGTTTAGCGTTTTGCGTTGCTTCAGCAAGCATTTCCGGTTTAACATCATTTAACTTTGTGAACACGTAATGCACGGGGCGAGCGTATTCTTCATTAGCAAAAAGAACACCTTGTCCCACCAGCGAACCGATTCTTTCACTGCTTTGCGCAACCTGCATAATTTGCGGTGAACGCACGGTAATACTTTGCGTTAAAATAAATTGGGGTTTATTAGCCGCCTTATCATAATAGGGATTTGCGTTTAAATCATTCGTGTTAATGCGGTTAATGGCAATTTCGGCTGCCGAAAATTTGTTTTCTTTCAGATAAGCCATAATGATATTCAAACTATTTTCCAATTTTTTTTGAACCTCGGTTAAATTATTGCCTGTTGCCTGAAATTTAATCGTCCAAATTGCCAAATCCGCCGTAACGTTTTTTTCGGCTAAGCCTTTAACCGTAACGGAACGATTGTTCATTTGGGCTTGATAATAATAGTATCCCGGAAAAAATCCGCCGAGCGCAATGCCGACACCCAACACAATACTCCCCAACAAAAAAGATTTTTTACACATAGATTGATTTTCCATAAGTCCCTCCGTTTGATAAAATAAAATGAACAAAGTTAGTATAAAGTTTGAAATAAAAAAAATCAAACAATTTTGAAAAAAAGCGAATCTGTTAAGAAAATAATTACTTTTATCAGCTACAATACGAGAAGTTAATTTCAATCAGCGAAGGATTCCAACGGATGCAAACAAATTGTATTTTACAAGGAGACAGTATTGAAATCATGAAATCCATGCCGGATGAATGTGTGGATGTTATTTTTGCCGATCCGCCGTATTTTATGCAACTCGGCGGAGATTTACTGCGTCCGGATGCCACGAAAGTAGACGCCGTAGACGATTCGTGGGATAAATTTGATAATTTTGAAGCATACGATTGTTTTACGCATAATTGGATGCAAGAAGCCAAGCGGATATTGAAGCCGAACGGCACGATGTGGGTAATCGGATCATATCACAATATTTTCCGCGTTGGAACACAGATACAAAATTTAGGCTTTTGGATTTTAAACGATATTGTTTGGGTTAAAACGAATCCGATGCCGAATTTTCACGGCACGCGCTTTACAAATGCGCACGAAACATTGATTTGGTGTGCAAAATCGGATAAATCAAAATATACATTCAATTATGAAAGTATGAAACGATTTAACGATGATTTACAAATGCGTTCGGATTGGCATTTGCCGATTTGTTTGGGAGCGGAGCGCCTTAAAACACCCGACGGGAAAAAGGTTCACACCACGCAAAAGCCGGAAAGTTTATTGTATCGCGTTATTTTGGCATCAACGAATCCGAACGATGTTATTTTAGATCCCTTTTTCGGAACGGGGACAACGGGAGCCGTTGCCAAAAAATTGGGTCGCAGATATATCGGTATTGAGCGAGACGCCACATATATTTCTTATGCGCAAAAGCGATTAGATGCCATTACGGAAATTACGGACGACACGATTTTTGAGCCGGCCAACAGCAAGAAAACCGAACCGCGCATACCGTTCGGCGCCGTTATAGAGCATGGGCTTTTAAAGCCGGGGCAGAAAGTGTTTGACAGTAAGCGCCGCTTTTGTGCCACGGTGCGCGCGGACGGATCATTGCAAACGGGATCACAGCAAGGCTCCATTCATCAACTCGGAGCAAAATTGCAAGGGTTACCCTCTTGCAATGGGTGGACGTTTTGGCATTTACCGAAAGATTCAAAAACAGGTGAGATGATTACGCTGGATTCCCTGCGTCAAGAATTAAAAGATATGATTTATTTATCGTAATGAACAGAGTGGATACAGAATAAAAAAGAGGAGAAGAAAATGAAAAAAGTAGTTATCACAACAGTATTATGTGCCTTTTTGGGCGCTTGTGCCACAAACCCGTATACGGGAGAAAGCCAAGTATCCAAAACGGCATGGGGCACGGGTATCGGAACGGCGGCCGGCGCCGGAATCGGTGCGTTAATCGGCGGAAAGAAAGGCGCGTTAATCGGCGCGGGAGCCGGTGCACTGGTCGGTGCGGGCACAGGAGCCTATATGGATATTCAAGCCAAAAAGTTGCGGGAAGAATTGGTAGGAACGGGTGTGCAGGTTGTGGAGCAAGACGGCAAAGTTTATTTAATTATGCCGGGCAACATCACATTCGGAACAGCAGATTACACAATTCAACCCTCATTCAAGCCGGCACTTAATTCCATTGCAAAAGTCATCAACGAGTATGATGAAACAATGGTCCAGATTGTCGGGTATACCGACAGTACGGGAACTGCCGCTTATAACAATACGCTTTCACTGCAACGGGCAAATGCCGTGTCTAACTACCTGCGTTTACAGGGGGTATCGGCAAACAGAATCATCACCGATGGTGCCGGTTCTAAAAATCCGATTGCCTCAAATGCTACGGCAGCGGGACGCGAACAAAACCGTCGCGTGGAAATTGTATTGTTAAATAAGCAATAATGTGTAAATGGGCATAACACATTATTCTTGCTGATTATTAGACTACTAAATCCGAAAAGATTGAGAACTTACCGTTCTCAATCTTTTTGTATGGATTCAGAGATAAGATAAAACTAAAATCCATTAAAAAAAACACCGTAACTATACGGTGTTTTTTTTGTAAAGCAGTAATAAAGGTTCTCAAAAGGCTACCCTTTTTCGCAATAAAAGCGCCCGTCTTTTTCAACAACGGCGCGTTTTGCACCGGAGCAATCCAAGCACAAATTCCGCGCATCGTTGCTTTTTGGGATTTCCGTTGATCCGCTTGTGCAACTGCTTAATCCGCCGTTGATATTGATAAAATAGCCGTCTCTCGGCGCGGAAGAGCAATACCAACGCGTCTGATCGCCGTTTACTTTGCTATATACAACACGCTCATAATTGCGACACATACTTTTTGATGTGTCATCACTCCCGATTTCAAAATTACCCCACGAACTGCCTCCGCATTGACCGTTCACGTTTTGAAGTTGCCCGAAGCAATCATTCACGCAATAGGCTTTGGTAGCACCGCTGGTATCTTCCGCCGTCATAACACGTTTATTATCGCATTCTGTGCAAGAACTCCGCGAGGTAGTAATATTATCAATTTCGGTTTTTGATGATGTTGTGCAACTGATACATTGATTATTTATATTGAGGAAGGCAGAGCCATCGGTGCAGAGCCCATAAGCGCATCCCCCGTCATTACGACGATTTCCGCAACTCTTGCATTGCGCCGTACTACTTGAATATGTTGTTGGATCATCACAACGCCGACAATATCCTTCCGTATCTCTAAATAATTTACCATCTCCTGCTGGATAATTTTCATGTTCGCCATTTTCAACGCTGTTACAAATACCGGTAACTCCGGGATTAATAGCTACACAGAACCTATTATAAACGTAAATCCTGTTTCCACATGCTTCACACAATTTTACTTTATCTGCATCAAGTGATAATAAATCAACAGAAGGATTTGTGTCTTTACATGATATACATGAACCTCTTGCGCTGATAAATTCCCCTTCGGCACATTGCATTGATCCACAATACTCTCCACCCCAATATAATTCTTTTATATTTGGACTTGGACAAGACAAACACTCCTCTTTCAATTCAGGGCTATATTGGATCCATGTTGCATTTTTTTCTTTGCAGTCTACACAATATCCCAATCTATCTTGTAAATATCCATCTTCGCATTTTTTCATGCACTTCAACGTTGTGCCTGTTGATGATGGAAATGATACCACCCAACGCTCCTCACCAACTTCTTTGCATGCACTGCATCCCGAAACTTCATCTGAAACAACAGCAGAACCGACTTTATCAGAGCAACTAACACAATTTCCGTCCACATTCATAAACTTTCCTTTTCCGCATAAATTTTGAGTTAAGGCACAATATCCATTTCCCACTACTTCGCGTCCACATTTCTCACATAAATCCACCAGCTCCTGACTTAAACTCAGGTACATCAATGTTGTATTAACTCTAAGAGCATCACAATCAAAACATTCACCGTTTGCATTCTGCCATTTGCGTTTACATTTTTCATTACTTGGGTCAGTTAAACAAATTGTGCTTTCTTCACTATTTTCATCCGGTTGCTCACATTTAGGGAAGCAACGTTTTTCACTTGCATATCTGTTATCGCACGTTTCGCATATTTCATTTAATCTTTGTTGCGTTGTATGAGATGAATTTTGAATCCCTATATTTTGCACAAATGCATTTTCACAATCATAATACGTTGGGAAATATCGAGTATCCCAAGCAATAAATTTATTTGCAATTGCATTCAATAATGGCGTACATGTAGTAATATGATTTAAAGTAATCCACTCTCTATCTCCACACGCTAAACATTGCATTTTAGCTTCATTACTTTCCCCAATCTCAAACACTTCCGTATTGGGTGTGCCGTCGGGATTAACACACGGATGACATTGCCCGTCTTGCCCTTGCACGCTGATTCCCATTGTGCAGGTATAGGAACAATATGTTGTGCTTCCTGCCGTTTCTAACTTGCGCGCCGTTCCCTCGTTCGCACAGTTCGCACATAACTCCGCGCCCGTCGCTTTGTCTTCCCCAAACGTCTCATCCGCACTGATAATCACATTTGACGGATGTGAACACGGAATACACGCCCCGTTCCGACTCCGAAACTCATCTTTCGCACATGCTTCGGGGATTTCTTCGCACGCATTACTCGCTTCGTTGCAAATTTGATTGATAGGGCAATCATCGTTTACTTCACATCGCACGCACTTTCCTTGCGTGGCACTGCATATCGGTGTCGCGTCAGGACACGTGGATTCGCATTTATAATCGCTTCCGCATCGCTCACACGTCCCCGTGCAATCCCCGTCATCTAAACAATATCGCACGGGTCGCCCGTTTTCATCTACGGCTTCTCCGCCCCCGAGTTCCGCTCCGTATTGACTTAAACTCGTTGTAAACACAATAGAAACATTCTCGGCATCTTCTTCCCCGTATTGACATAATTCTTTGGCATTTGTCCCGTCATACAGTTGTTTGCCGTTTTCTCCCGTCGGCACCCATATCAGCAACGGCCCCTCTAAATTTGTATTTAACACATTTAAACATACCCGACTCGGCACATCATCTACTTGCACATCAAACATATCCGTTGACCGTAAATAAACCCCTATCGGAAAACCCGTTGACGTATATTCTGCCCATTCATTCAACATATCTTCATTTTCGGGCAAACCTTTCAGCTGATATTTATGCCATGTATCCCGATTGCGTAGATTCACTTCATAAATAATATCGTTGGCTCTATATTTATCCATCGCATATCGATAGCCCATCATTCCCGCAACCGACAGCACACCGATAATCGCCAACACGCCCAGCATTTCTACCATACTCCGCCCGTATTCGGCCGATTGCATCGTATTTCGATGAGGCACATTTCTCCGATTTGCGTTACTGAATGAAAAACGGCTTATTCTTTTAAAAATACCTTTTATTTTCATAAAGTTCTCCCTTTCTAACGTCTCAAAAAAACGGTCGTTTTTTTAAAGCGTTTTTTAAAGCTTTTATTTTAACCGTTAATTTTAAATAAATACTTTCTTTTCAAATAATTGCAAAATTCTGCTTGACTTCTTTGATAATATAAAATAGTATATCAAATAAACGACCGTTTTTTTGAGACGTTAATCACTCTAACCCATTAAAAAATAAATTATTTTAGGTATCAATTTCGTTTTGCTTTTCCGTTCCCTTCAAAAGCAATTATCTTTGAGCAAATAACCGATAATGTTCTTTAAATATAAAACAATTTATTATTTTTCAAGATGTTATAAATAATATAAAAATGCAATTCCGCGCAAAAAGCCCTTTAACGCTTGCGCGGAAATCACATAACATATTATCTGCTGAAAAATACTTATTTTGCGGATAACTCCGTCAACGGCCAACGCGGACGCGCCCGAAAATCAAAACTATCCGATAATCCCAATAAATGCCGTTCCATACCTGCCCACGCAATCATAACGCCGTTATCCGTGCATAACTTAATCGGGGGTGCTGAAAAGATAAGCCCAGTCTTCTTGGCTTTTTCCTCCAACATATTGCGCACACTCTGATTGGCTGCTACACCGCCTGCAACCACTAAATCTTTCCCCGTCGGGCAAACATCTTTAAAAATTTCAATGGCATGATCTAATCTATCCGACATTTGCGCAATCACGGCTTTTTGAAAAGAAGCGCAAATATCGCTCTTTGTTTGCTCCGTCAACTCTTCTTGGTGTTCAATACACATCCGAACAGCCGTCTTCAAACCTGAAAATGAAAAATCGCACCCTGCTCTGCCTTTCATCGGAACGGGAAAATGAAACCGTTTTTCATCTCCCTCTTTCGCTCGCTTTTCCACATTCGGCCCGCCCGGATACCCAACTTCCAGCATCTTCGCCACTTTATCAAATGCTTCCCCTGCCGAATCGTCAATCGTTCCACCTAAACGCCGATACTTACCGACACCCTCAACAATTAATAGTTGGCAATGTCCGCCCGAAGTCAACAATAATAAATACGGAAATTGAACAGGACTTGTTAAGCGCGCCGTCAACGCATGCCCCTCTAAATGATTAACGGCAATAAACGGCAAATGATGACAAAGGGCGATTGTTTTCGCCGTCATTACGCCAACCAACACACCGCCGATAAGCCCCGGCCCGCCGGCAACGGCAACCGCCGATAAATCCTCAAACCGTTTTCCTGCCTTATCCATGGCTTCTTTAATCAATAAATCGCATTTTTCAAGGTGCGCGCGGGCGGCAATTTCAGGCACAACGCCCCCGAATCGACGGTGTTCATCATACTGCGACCACACAACCGATGATAAAATTTCCCGTTTATCGTTCACTAACGCGCAGGCCGTTTCATCGCAACTGCTTTCAATACCGAGAACTATTTTTTCCGCCTTTTCCGAACTCATTTTTTTTCTTCCTTTTCAACACAATTTCTAAAACACCACCATCATTCAGCCAACGAGTTTCTCGAATCTTTTCCTTAAAAAACGGGGTTTCCATCCACAACATAATTTCATTTTTAATCTTCCCCGTTCCGTTAATTCCCTTACCCGTAATAACCCGAATAACGCGCGATTCGGCATGCACATGAACCGTTATAAAGAGTTTTAAACAGTTATACGCCTCATCCAGTGTATACCCATGCAAATCCAATTCGTAAGATAAAATACGCTCTTGCTTATGCGCTCTTAACCGTTGCGGTAAAGGCTTTTTTGCCTGCTCCGCTTTTTTCTTTAACGGTTTTACGGAACGGGCATAAACCTGCCATACCGCCTCATCTTCCGATTGATTCACCATGATTATCGCCTCTTAACTTTTCGGCAATAATAAATAATACGACCCTTTGTTTTTCATCCGACCGGCTTTTGAAAACGCTTCTTCCCCGTGTCCCCAGAAATAATCCGCCCGAATGCCACCTTTGATGGCTTTTCCGATATCTTGAGCAACAACAAGTTTTTGAATATACTCACCATCAGGATCCATTGTATTCAAATACATCGGGGTATGCAACGGAATATAAGATTTATCAACGGCAACGGAGCGTTCGGGCGTTAATACAACCCCCGCTGCGCCATAAGGTGAATCTCCCTCATTCTCTTTAAAGAAAATATACCGCGGGTTTTCCGCCATAATTTCGCGCCCTTCTTCGGGATGGGCCTGCAACCATTTTTTCATGTTTTGCATGGAATGTAAATTCCGAATACCATGTGATGCAAAAATTGTTCCGAGCCCCTTAAACGTGCGATTATTATTGCCCGCATAGCCGAGTTTAATTTCGCCGTCGGGCGTAATCATACGGCCGGAGCCTTGAATTTGCAAAATAAACAACTCAACCGGATCATCCGCCCAGGCAATAATCGGCGCATTGATACCGTCTTCCTCAATATCTGCCCGAGTCGGATACGTCTTGCCGTTTTGATACCCGACCGGCAAGCCATATACCGGCACTTGCGATTGCGATACCCGATAACGCGTACCCGTTAATTCCGCCTCGTAGTAGCCCGTAATCGTGCCAACCGTTTCTCCGTAAGACATCACCAAATACGGCGTTAATTGGCTTTCAATATATCGTTTAATCTGATAGGAATCCGATCCGCGGTAGCGTTGTAATCCCACGCAGAAATTTATCCACTGTGCATTCGGATTTTGACACGAGCGCAACAAGGCCGGCATGGCCTCCTCAAAATTATCATAATTCCAACCCGGAAGCGAATTAAATGAAACTTCCTTTAATTTAAAGGCACGCCCTTGCGATAAATTATGACTTGACGGACATCCGCATAACATAAAAGACGCGCATATCAATGCCCCGACGGAATAACATATTTTATTCATAAACAACCTCACTTTGTGCCGCGCTTAACAGCCATTTATTTTTGCTTTTCTTTGTGAAAGTCCATAAATCCTTAACGGTTGAAATAGTCATCGGATCCCCCTCTATCGGCTCACCCTTTTCATTTTTCAACACATTGATTTGTTCCGTTACGAATTGAACCGTAATTACATCCCGCTCGGGCGATTTATGTTTAATCTCCGCCGAATCAAAACAAATCAAAGAGAAATCAACTTTTTGCTTCTTTTCTTCCCGTGACTTGATTTCTTTTTCAAAAGCGTTATAAACTTTCGGCTCAACATTTTCTTTTAAAATCGATAAATTCCCCCCGCTGAACGATTCGGAAATTTGTTGAAACGCAATCCGCGCGCTTAACAAAAAAGCCTCATCTTTTGCTTTTTCATTCGTTTCATTTTCGGCATTGCTTTCAACCAATCTCATCTCGATGATTTGCCCTGTTTTTTCCGAGAAAAATCTTAACTTATCAGGCAACTGCGAATTCTTTTTTTGTTGATTGCCTAATGTTTTATACAAGATAAACATCAAGAACAATACAATACCAACCAAAATTAAATTTTCAATACTCATCAATAAATTTTTCCTTTTTTTACTTTACAAACGTTTAAAACAACTATATACATATTTTGTATTTAACCCGAAATTTAATCTTTTTTCAAGAGGATTTTTAACAAAATGACAGAAAACGAATCACAACATATACCAAGCGTTCAGGTAAACGCACAATATATCAAAGATCTTTCTTTTGAAGCCCCTGCCTTACCGCAGATTTTATCGGAATTAAAAACGGCTCCCGCAATCAATGTGAACGTTGATATTCAAGTGAACAAAACGGATCATGAAAAAATGTTTACGGTTGATTTAAACATTAAAGCCGCTGCCCAAACAGCCGATACGCATAAAGCGCTCTTTATTTGCGAATTAACTTACGGCGGTTTGGTCACTTTGGATGTGCCCGCCGAACACGTAGAGCCGATTTTGTTGGTTGAAGTGCCACATCTGTTGTTCCCGTATGCACGCGCCATTATTTCAAACACGACGCGCGATGCCGGCTTACCGCCTTTGCAAATCAGCCCGATTGATTTCGGCACGCTGTATCGTCAGAAAGTGGAGCAAGAAGCGGCTAAAAAAGCGCAGAAATAAGCGTTTAAAAATAAATGTATGCACAAAAAGACAAAAAAGATTGCTTTTTTGTCTTTTTTGTTTATCATAAATCTATTGTATGCAACATAAAATGAAAAACGGCGGAGAAGAAATGGAGTTTATTACCGAAAACGAAAACGAAACGGCCCGTGTGGCAACGGAATTTGCAAAGCGATTAAAGGCTGGCGATGTTGTTGCCTTATACGGCACGCTGGGAGCCGGGAAAACGGCATTTTGTCGGGGATTTATCCAAGGATTAACGCATACGGAAACAGATGTACCGAGTCCGACATTCACACTTTTACAAACTTATGATACACCGCTGTATCCCGTTTATCATTTTGATATGTATCGCTTAAAAACACCGGATGAAGCATACGAAATCGGCATTGAAGATGCTTTTGCCGAAGGTGTCAGCTTAATTGAATGGCCTGAAAAGCTCGGGTATTTATTACCTCAAAATCATATTGCCGTTCATATTGAAATTTTACCCGACGGAAAACGAAAAATTATAATTAAACGAGGTGCCCATGGAAAGAGATGAATTATTACAAAATTTTTTGAAAAAGTGTGGCTGGGAAGATGCCGAACGATGCCTTTTGGCGCGCGATGCCTCTTTCCGTTGGTATGATAGATTAACCGATGGCGAAAAATCCATGGTGTTAATGAACGCCCCTATTCCACAGGAAAATCCGGCACAATTTGTGTTTGTAGATGAAATTTTAGAACGAATCGGAGCCAAAGTTCCCCACATTCATCATCGTGATTTGGATAACGGTTTTTTGCTCTTGGAAGATTTCGGAGACGATACGTTTACGCGTTTAATCGCACGCGGTGAAGACGAAATGAGTCTATACCGCCAAGCTGTTGATGCGCTTATTCATATTCAAAAAAATATCCATGAAAGTCACGGGTTGAAAGAGTATGATTTTGATTTAATGTTTTTTGAAGCCTCTTTGTTGCCTTTATGGTATATCAAATATGTTGTCGGCAAAGATGTGGATGAAGAAGGAATGAATGAGTTTAAATCAATCTGGCAGGAATTATACAAAATCATGCGCAGTGTGCCGGATACACTTGTTTTGCTTGATTATCACGTAGATAATTTAATGATTACAAAAGATAACCAATGCGGATTACTTGATTTCCAAGATGCGCGATACGGCCCTGTCACGTATGATTTGGCTTCATTGTTAGAAGATGCACGCAGGCTTGTTCCCGAAAATATACAATCCGAAATGTTGCACTATTATTTTGAGGAACTACCCCAATTTGATACGGAAGAGTTCCGTCAGTCATATCCGATTATGGCGGTGCAACGGCATACAAAAGTCATCGGAATTTTTGTGCGTTTATTTGTGCGCGATCATAAGGATAGATATTTAAAGTTTATCCCGTTTGTATGGTCATTATTGGAAAAACATCTGGATAATCCGCTCCTTGCACGGTATAAAAAATGGCTGGATACTTATGTTCCGAAAGAAATTCGCACCGAAACTCCTTTTAAAAAATAATTTGTTTTTATTGACAAATATAAAATAATATATTATAACAATTCATCAAGAGGAATAAGGGATGGGACAAATTCAAAAAGCCATGATTTTAGCAGCCGGACGCGGTGTTCGGATGCGCGAATTAACAAACGAGAAGCCGAAACCGCTCATCCCCGTTCTCGGCAAGCCGATTATTGATTATATTGTTGAAAAAGTCATCCGATACGGCATACCGTCATTGGTTGTCAACCTATGTTATAAAGGCGAGATGATTCGAGCTGATTTAGAAAAATATCAGGCACAACTTCATATTGACTTTTCCGAAGAAGAAACGGCACTGGAAACAGGCGGTGGCGTAAAAAAAGCGCTACCGTTTTTAGGGGACAATCCTTTTTTCGTTATCAATGCCGACCCGCTTTGGTTGGATAAATCTACATCCGTATTTGAGCAACTGGAAACCGCGTGGGATGATGAAAAATATGATGTTGTTCTTGCGCTGATTCCGCTTTCCGAAGCATTCGGTGCCGTGGGCAACGGCAATTATTTTATCGAAAATCATCAACCGCGTCGCAAAAAGCCGGAAGAAACAAATGCGCCTTATATGTTTATGGGAGTTCAAATTATTCATCCGCGCGTTTTTAAAGAAGTTGATAGTAGCCAAACCGTTTTCAGCCTGCGCGATATTTATGATACAGCGCAAGCCAAAAACAGGCTGGGTTTTATTGTTTATGATGGAACATGGTATCATATCGGCACGCCCGAAGCATTGGCTATAACGGAAAACAAGCTCTCAAAAAAGGAGTAAGCACTAATGATATACACCCTTAATCTTTCGGATAAACTTGCCTCCCGATTAACGGATTATATTCTCACACATATCAGTGATCCGATGCAAATAGCTCAAACACGCGTTATTTTGCCGACAAAGCGAGCCTGCCGAAACGTTAAAGAAGCATTTGTGCGCAAAAGCGAACACACGCCATTATTATTGCCACAATTAACGGCGCTGTATGAAATGGAGGATTTAAGCGTGGCGTTGCCGGAAGCCATTTCATCCGCCGAGCGCTTGTTTTTACTGGCTCGCCTTTGTTCGGCTAAACCGAATATTGATACGTTTGATAAAGCTATTAAAATTGCCGTCGGGTTGGCGCAGATTCTGGATGAGTTTTATTTGTATGAAGCGTCACTGGATAAATTGGAAGAAATCGTGCCGAACCGAGAACTCGCCATTCATTGGAACGAAAGCCTAACCTTTCTTGAAATTATCCGCAAAGAATGGCCAAAGATTTTAAAAGAGCGCGGTAAAATTGATGCTGCCGATAGACGCATTCGCCTGATTAACCAACTGACGCAAAAAGTATCCGACAATACGTTTCAATCGCCGATTATTTTAGCCGGCTTTGATGGAGCACTTCCTGCCGTCAATCGTTTAATCAAAGCATTAAGTTCAAAAAATAATGCTCTGATATTTCTTGATGGATTAAACAACAAATTAACAGATGAAGATTGGGAAAATATCCATGCAAATCATTATCAGCAAGCGTTTAAAAATTTATTAAGGGCATTAGATATCAGCGCAACGAAGATACCTCTTCTATCAACAGAAACAACACCGCAAGAAGCGTTAATTCACGAAGCATTGAAACCCGCGGAACAAACGGAAGAATGGCGACATACAAACTTAACACAAGATGTTTTAACAAACGTGCATCGGATTGATTGCGAAAATCCCGACGAAGAAGCATTAGCCATTGCAACCGTCATGCGTGAGGTATTGGAAACACCCGAAAAAACGGCGGCTCTCGTCACGACGGATAGAAATTTGGCAAGGCGCGTCATTTTAAATATGAAACGCTGGCAAATTGAATTGGATGATTCAGCAGGAACTCCCTTGCATCATACCGAAATCGGTATTTATTTATCGCTACTTGCGGATTATGCTCTCCATCCCGATGATGGAAAAAGAATGCTGGCATTATTAAAACATCCCCTCACTGCCGACGGTCTGTTTCCCGCTCAATTAAGGCAACAAATTCGCCATGCCGAAAAAGAAGCCCGTCAAAGCGCGAAACATCTTGATTATCGCTTGCAAACGGATATCACAACATTTTGCAAACTGTTTGCCGATAATCAACCCGTTTTGTTTAATGAGATATTAACGGCACATCTGGCGTTAGCAGAAGCATTGGCAACCAGCTCCGACCGCTCGGGTATAACCCGTTTATGGGAAAGCGATGCCGGTAGTGAAGCGTATCGTTTTTTTGCCGAACTCAAAGAGTATGCACCGATTATGGGGAATATCTTACCTGAAAATTATCCCGAAACGCTTAATTTACTTATGAGTATGGTTTCCATTCGTCCGCGTTACGGTATGCATCCGCGTCTGGACATTCTCGGACCGATTGAAGCCCGTTTTTCGCATCCCGATGTTTGCATTATTGCAGGGCTGAATGAAGGCTCTTTCCCGACACAACCGGATACAGGCTCTTGGCTCAGCCGTCAAATGAGAATCTCCGCCGGACTTCCCTCTCTTGAGACGGAAATCGGCACGCAAAGTATGGATTTTGCACACTGTTTTTGCGCAAAAGAGGTATATTTAACACGCTCGTTAAAAAGTGAGGGATCACAAACCATTCCCTCACGATTTATCTCTCGCTTGGAAGCCGTTTTAAGCGGAGCCGAAATCGTATGGAAAGCGGAAAAACCCCTCATTGCTCGCGCATTGGATGATACGTCGGTATTTGAAAAAATTGAGCGTCCGGCTCCCGTGCCTCCCAAAGAACTGCGACCGAAACAACTTTCCGTTACCAACATTGAACGCTTAATGAGAAACCCGTATGGGGTATATGCCCGTTATATTTTAAAACTTTATCCGTTGCCCGAACTTGAAAAGTTTAATGAGGGAAATATGTATGGAACAGCCATACATTCCGCATTAGAAGAAATGGTTAAAAATAATAATTTTAATTTTGATTCCAATAAATTAGTCAATACAATGCAAGAAAAACTTAAAGAATTGAATATGAGTGATTCCGCATTGGCATTATACCGTCCGAAATTAGAAAAAGCGGCTGAATTTATTATGCGGGAACAAAAAGAACGCGCACCGCTCATTCACAAATCGTATGTGGAAATAAAAGGCGAAATTCAATTTCCGTTATGCGATGGCACACTGTTTACGCTGACGGCGGAAGCCGATAGAATTGATGTTTTTAACGAGAACAGTATTGATATTATTGACTACAAAACCGGTAAGTCGCCCAAATTTACGGATATAGAATTAGGCTATTCGCCACAATTACCGTTAGAGGGTGTAATTGCGTATGAGGGCGGATTTAAAGGCGTGCCGACAAAGACCGATGAATTAACGCTCCATTTTTGGCGAATAACCGGTAAAGATGAAGGCGGCACAATCAGTTCCGCTCTGTCAAGCCGATCGAAATACACGTATGAAACACTATTAGCAAGCAGTTATGACGGATTAAAACGTGTATTAAACGCTTACCAAAACAGTGAAATGCCTTATGAGGCTTATCCCGTGCCGAAAATGGTTGAACAAAAATACGATGATTATGCGCAACTGGCACGCGTGAAAGAATGGCTGGCCGAAGAAGATGAAGAGGAGGCAACCGAAGCATGATTATTGATGAATCCATTATTCAAAGCCAAAGAACGGCTGCCAATCCGCTCAACTCCGTTTGGGTTTCGGCATCTGCCGGTTCCGGAAAAACAAAAGTGCTGACGGACAGAGTGTTGAATTTACTCCTTTCGGATACAAGGCCCGAAAAGATTTTGTGCTTAACATTCACGAAAGCGGCAGCGGCGGAGATGTCCAACCGAATTACGGATACACTCAAAAAATGGACAATTGCCGATGACGCAACGCTTGAAAAAGCACTGCAAGCATTAACGGGTTATTGCCCAACGCCTGAAATAAAAATCAAAGCGCGTCAACTGTTCATTGATGTGTTGGAAACACCGGGCAATATGAAAATCATGAACCTACATGCGTTTTGTCAATCCGTGCTGAAACGTTTTCCGATAGAAGCCGGTGTACCACCACAATTTGATGTAATTGATGAAGATCGTTCCGCCACTTTAATGCGTGATGCCTTGAATCAAACATTTTTGAAGCCTGAATTTCAAAAAGATATAGATTATCTTGTTAATTATTTAGATGAAAAAGAAATTAACAATTTGTTCAAACACATCATGTCAAACGAAGTTAAGTATGCCGATTTATTCGCACGATACGGCTCTCACGAGGCAATTAAAAATAAATTAAAGAAAAAATATAACTTATCAAAATATCAATCTGAAAATCAAATAATTTGCTCCTATTTTTATCCATTAAACAATGGTGTTTTTTCAAATGAAGAAATCGCAAAAGCACAAGAATTATTTCAAGAAAAATCAGCACAATTTTTTCTAAAAGATAAGTTCATTCTTCGCCAAAAACAAAAAGAAAATCCGGAAGCTTACGATATTCTGGAACTGGCTCAAAAAAGAAATCTTTTCCGCGTGATTGAGACATCCGGTTACGTCTTGCATTTAATTCAAGAAGTCGTTCAGCTTTATCATGAGATGAAACACAAACAATCTCTTTTGGATTACGGCGATTTAATCAGCAAAACCCGTGAATTACTTTCGCGCGGAACCATGGCGCAATGGGTTATGTTTAAAATGGATGAAGGGATTGATCACATTCTGATTGATGAAGCGCAAGATACCAGCCCCGAGCAGTGGGAAATCATCCGCCTTATCTCGGAAGAATTTTTTGCCGGACTCGGGCGCGAAACGGATGTTATCCGAACGATCTTTGCCGTCGGGGATAAAAAGCAATCCATTTACAGTTTTCAAGGCGCAGACCCGAATGAGTTTGAACACATGCATGCTTATTTTTCAAATCGCGTTCAAACCGCACAAAAAACGTTTGAAACCGTGCCACTGAATGCATCGTTCCGCTCGGTTTCGGTTGTGCTGGATTTGGTTAATTCTCTGCTAGATAACAAAGAGGCCCGAAAAGGCGTTTTATCTGATAATGAAAACGCCGTGCATACGGCAACCCGCCGTGGTGAAGGCGGATTGGTAGAAATATGGCCACTTGTCAGTGTTGAAAAAGCCGATACGGGCGAAAGCTGGAAAATTCCCGAACGTCAAAAAAGCGAAAGCGCCATCGTTATCTTGGCGCATCAAATTGCCGATAGAATCAAAGAAATGATTGAAAATCAAGAGATTTTGGAATCGGCAAATCGCCCGATTGAGCCGAAAGACATTATGATTCTTGTCAGCAAAAGAACAGGTATTGTTTCCGAACTTGTGCGCGCGCTTAAAGAAAGGAAAATCCCCGTTGCAGGCATTGATCGGCTCAATTTAACAGCCCATATTGCCATTCAAGATTTACTCGGTGTTGCCGAATTTGCATTGTTGCCCGAAGATGATTTAACATTGGCAACCATTTTAAAATCGCCCCTGTTCAAAGTTAATGAAAATCAGTTGATGACACTTTGCGTTAATCGCGGGCAAAAAACGCTGTGGGAATACGTGCAAGAAACCGAACCGAATTTAAGCGAACAACTTAAACACATTCTCAATCAAGCCGATAAAATGCCCGTTTATGAATTTTTTGCGTATCTACTGGGACCGCTCGGAGGCAGAAAGCATTTTATCAGCCGATTAGGAACGGAAGTCAATGAAGCGCTGGATGAGTTTTTGAATCTATGTTTACAATTTGAGGAGAATGAAACCCCCTCTTTGCAAGGCTTCTTAACATGGTTTAAAAACCGCGAAAACATTATTAAGCGTGATTTGGATCAAAGTGATTTGAATACCGTTAAAATTATGACGGTGCACGGGTCAAAAGGATTACAAGGGAATATTGTTTTTCTGCCTGATGCCCAACGCCTTCCGACAACGGAAAACAGATTTTTCTGGGATGAAAATTTACCGCTTTGGATTGCGCGAGCAAACCTAAAAACACCCGATTTGGAAAAATTATTTGAGCAAGAAAAATCGGCAACAGAAGAAGAATATCATCGTTTACTTTATGTAGCTCTGACTCGGGCGCGCGATAGATTATATATTTGTGGCTGGACAAAGCCGAAAAAGCCGGAATCGGAAGCCAAGAAAAAGTCTGCCTCCCGCAAGAAAGAATCGGCCGAAGAAGCCCCAAAAATTGCAAACTGGTATGATCTAATTACGCAATCTCTCCCCGAATATGTGGTGCAAAAACCGGACGGGATTATTCAGATGACGTGTCCGCAATCAAACGCATTAGAACCGAATAAATCGGAAGCACCGGCACAAGTTGCACCGATTACCCTGCCCGCTTTTGTGCTACAACCGGCACCTATCGAAACACCGCTATCCAAGCCCCTCATGCCCTCTCGCTTAGCAGAGAATGAGTCTCCCGAAGAATCGGTAGTCGGTATCGGAACGGAGCAAGCATTAAAACGCGGGTCGTTTATACATAAACTCTTGCAGTATTTGCCCGAAATTCCGCCCGAAAAACGATATGAAACGGCTGTGCGTTTGAAACCGAATGATATTGAGATTCCGAATAACTTATTGAAACTCTTTGAAGAAGAGCAATTTCAAATTTTATTCGGAGCAAATTCGCATGCCGAAACACCAATTGTCGGGATTGTGGGCGGACGCGCTTTTTCGGGACAGATTGACCGCTTGATTGTTTTGGAAAATGAAGTTTGGATTGTTGATTATAAAACAAATCGTTTTGTGCCGAAAACACCGCAAGAAGTATCTAAATCGTATAAAATCCAACTTTTTGCATATCGGGAGTTGATAAAAAAAATTTTTGCTGGTAAGATGATACGGACATTTTTGTTATGGACCGAAAATCTTTCCCTGATGGAAATGACAAATGAAATAAATAAATTAACACTTGCCGATATTGAATTAAAGGATAAAAAATGAAAAAATTATTGACTGTTGCTCTTACCCTTTTACTTTCTGCCTGTTCAAGCATGCCCGGCACGCCCGACGGATTTCGGGAACGCGATGTGCAAACCGAACACTTTTCCATTCCCGTTTGGGAAAGCGTAGAATTACGGCAAGGGAAGACAATTCGTTTCTATATTGAAGGGAACGGCAACCCGACACCTGATACACCAATGGCTCTGAAACTGGCAGCAAAAGATCCGTATATCAATGTGGTTGTCTTATCACGTCCGTGTCAATACAGCAAAAATCAACTGTGCGATAATCCCGAGATTTGGACTCGTCAACAATACAGCCCTGAAATTTTGCGCGAAATGGAAGAAATCGTTGTATATTACATTCAGAAATACAAAGCGCCGGATGTTGAGTTTGTTGCTTACGACGGCGGAGCACCCATTGCCTTTAATTTAGCCTTACAATTAGGACGCGTCAATAAAATCACAACCATTGCCGGCATTTTGGATATTGATGCTTATGCCACACAAAACGGTTTACCAGCCTTTGTTAATGCCCAAAACCCGATGAATTCCATTACACAACTCAGCCAAATTCCGCAAATACATTTTGTCGGCGGGAAGGATCGGCAAACAACACCGGCTATGGCAGAACGCTTTGTTTCAAAGCTCCCCAACCCACGCATGGCACTTGTGCGTGTTGCGCCCGATATGGGACACGACGGTTGGGATAAAATTGATTTAGATTATTAAGATATTTCTTTTTATAAACAAACTGACAAAATAAAAAGCCGATGTTGATTTCATCGGCTTTTATATTAATTTTTTAATTCATTTATTTTAAATTACCAATTAAACAACAGGCAATTTAAAATCCCATCATCAACTTAATTTCATCCGAGAGGCGATCAATCGTCCAGGGCGGATCAAATGTCAACTCTACCGTTACAACTCCCACTCCTTGCACCGAAGCAACGGCATTGGCTACCATGGCCGGCATATCTCCCGCTATCGGACATGTCGGAGAAGTTAATGTCATAATAATTTTAACATCTCCGTTTTCTTCTCGAATAATATCATAAATCAATCCAAGCTCATATATATCCAACATTAACTCGGGATCTTGAACCGCTTTGAGCGCTCCCGTAATTGCTTCTTTACTTGCCTTTTCAACACCGACTTCCAAGGGTTTACCCGCTGTGGCACGATAAGTCTCTGCCGGCAAATCCAACTCTATATGCGCCGATAAATTCTTTTCTTCCTCACTAATTGCTAATGCTTCCCGTGATTGAATTTCCGAATTATCAGTATTGGTATGTATTTCTTTTTCGTCGGTCATTCCTTCTTCCCTCTATTGAAATAAACGTATTGCTTTACTTAATCCTGCAATAAAGGCATCAATATCAGATCTATCGTTATATACGCCTAACGAAACCCGTATAGATACCGTTTGATGAAAACACGCATGAATCGGCATGGCGCAATGATGCCCTACACGCACACAAATATGTTGTTTCCCGAGCGCAAACGCAATGTCCGACGGATGTATTCCTTTAACAACAAAAGAAACGATACCGTTCTTAATAGCAGAATTACCCAATATCTCTATATCTGAAAAAGGTGCTAATCGTTCCGTTAAGTAGCGCGTTAAATCAGCCTCGTTTTGCTCAATTTGTTCCATACCGATGCCGTTTAAATAATCAATGGCATAACCGAGGCCCACCGCTTCGGCAAACGGAGGAGTCCCCGCCTCAAACTTATTCGGTAAATCCGCAAACGTTGTCTTTTCTGCACTGACTTCCTTGATCATATCCCCACCGAATTGATACGGCGGTAATTCTTCCAGAGCCTCTTTCTTTCCATACAGAACACCGATACCCGTCGGACCATATAATTTATGCCCCGAAAATGCGAAATAATCGCAATCTATCTCTGCCACGTTAACCGGTAGGTGTGCCACGCTTTGTGCGCCGTCAACCAAAATACGTGCGCCTTTTTCATGCGCCATTTGCACAAGCTCTTGAATCGGATTGACAACACCTAATACATTTGATAAATGCGAAACAGCTACGATTTTTGTTCTTTCCGTAAGTTTAGCGCGATAATCCGCCATATCAATTTCACCGGAGGGCAAAACCCGAAAAGTTTTAAACGTTGCCCCGCTACGCACGCATGCCTGTTGCCACGGCACAAAATTCGCGTGGTGTTCCTCATCGGAAACAAGCACCTCATCTCCCTCGTGCAATAAAAATGTATATCCGCTCGCAACCAGATTGATACTTTCTGTTGCACCTTTCGTAAAAATAATCTGCTTTTTATCGGCGTGAATAAAATCAGCCACTTTCCTGCGGGCATTTTCATAGGCAATCGTTGCCTCGTTTGCCAAATCGCAACTACCGCGATGCACATTGGCATACATGGTCGCATAAAAGCGCATCAGTCCGTCAATCACAACCGACGGCTTTTGTGTTGACGCGGCAGAATCCAAAAAAATAACTTCTTGACTCTTAAAAATCGGAAAATCTTCTTTATATTTTTTCATTTTTCACCTTGATGATTTTTATAGCTTCTTATGGCGGATTTGATGTTAACGAATATACGTATCTAACCACTCCCGAACCGAATTTAAAGCAACCTCAGGCAACTCGTCACAAACAAATGCTTCCAACAACATTCTTTTTGCAACCTGTTCGTTAATTCCGCGTGCCGTTAGATAAAACACTTGTTGATTCTCTAGCGGACCCGCAGCCGAGCCGTGCGAGCATTGAACATCATCGGCATAAATTTCCAATTCGGGAACAGCCTCAACACGTGCTTTGTCGGACAAAACAAAGGCTCTGTGATTTTGCTCCCCGATGCATCTTTGTGAATCACGTGGCATACGAATAATACCGTTAAACTGCGCTTGTGCCTCATCAGTTAAAATACCTTTAATCGTTTGCTTTGATGTTGTTTCCGGCGAGGCATGATTGATATCAATTTTAATCCGGCAATTTTCTTTCTCGGCAACCAAATATACGGTTTTAATATCGCAGAAAGTTCCTTTATCCAGCAAATTAACTTTTAAATTTAACTCATTGTTAAAAATCAAAAAAAGCAATTCCAAACTCTCGCCGTTTTGAACATTTTTTTCCGCCGAAAAATCCGATAAGTCCGAGAGTTCATACACGCCGTTACGTTTGCAAAAGCAGATATTATTTAAATTCTTCATAGCCCCGTTCTTCCAGTTGCTCGGCAAGTGTTTTATCGCCCGAACGAACAATTTTACCATCAATCATAATATGAATATAATCCGGAACAACGTATTCCAATAATCGTTGAAAATGCGTAATCATTAAAAATGAACGATGCGGTTCACGCAATACGTTAATCCCGTCACCCACGGTTTTGAGCGCATCTATATCTAACCCGGAATCCATCTCGTCCAAAATGCAAAAATCGGGTTCCAAAAATGCCATTTGAAATGTTTCCATACGCTTCTTTTCGCCACCCGAAAACCCAACGTTTACGGCGCGTTTTAACATTTCGTCCGTCACACCCAATGCCTGTGCCCGTGTTTTGAGCCGTTTCATAAATTGAACGGCGTCTAACGGCTTTTCACCCAAAAATTTTTTCTTTGCATTCAGTGCCGTTTTTAAGAATAATGCCGTGCCGACACCGGGCAACTCCGTCGGCGTTTGGAATGCTAAAAATACGCCCGTATTCGCCCGTTCATCCGGCGTCATCGCAAGTAAATCTTTCCCTTTAAACAAAATACTGCCTGCGGTAACGTGATAGGCCGGATGTCCGGCAATAACGTTTGATAATGTGCTTTTTCCGGAGCCGTTCGGGCCCATAATCACATGCACCTCACCGGCATTCACGGTTAAGTCAACGCCCTTTAAAATTTCTTTTTCTCCGACACTTGCGTGCAATCCTTTAATTTCTAACAATGACATTTTTTAACCTTCTTTTATTCCTGTTATTCTTATATATTCATTTCTTTATTCAGCATGTATTCCTGTTTCAACCGAATACACATTGTTCATTTGTTTTCGGCAACCTCATCCGATGCTTCCCTCTAACTGTATCCCGATTAACCGCTGGGCTTCAATGGCAAATTCCATCGGCAGTTTTTGCATTACTTCTCGGCAAAATCCGTTCACGATTAACCCAACAGCCTCTTCTTGATTCAATCCGCGCGCCTCGGCATAAAATAATTGCTCTTCCGATATTTTGGAAGTTGTTGCCTCATGTTCAATCACACCGCTTGTGTTGGCGCATTTCATTACGGGTATCGTATGCGCACCGCATTTATCCCCAATCAACAAACTATCGCATTTTGATACATTTTTGGCATTTGTGGCAGACGGAGCTATTTGCACAAGTCCGCGATATGTATTATTTGAACAACCTGCCGAAATACCTTTTGATATAATGGTTGAAGAGGTATTTTTACCAATGTGAATCATTTTGGTCCCCGTATCGGCTTGTTGATAATTATTCGTCAAAGCAACGGAATAAAACTCTCCGACGGAATTATCTCCCTTTAAAATGCAACTCGGATACTTCCATGTAATAGCCGAACCGGTTTCTACCTGAGTCCACGACAATTTTGCATTTCGGTGACATAAGCCACGTTTTGTCACAAAATTATAAATACCGCCCTTCCCGTCTTTATCACCCGGATACCAATTTTGAACGGTGGAATACTTTACCTGCGCATTATCATGCACAATAATTTCAACAATGGCTGCATGTAGCTGATTTTCATCTCGTTGCGGTGCCGTACACCCTTCCAAATAACTAACATACGATTCTTCATCGGCAATAATCAGCGTTCGCTCAAACTGCCCCGAATTACGCGCATTTATCCGAAAATAACTGGATAATTCTACGGGACAACGCACCCCTTTCGGGATATAAACAAATGATCCGTCCGAAAAAACAGCACTGTTTAAAGCTGCAAAGAAGTTATCCGTCGCCGGAACAACCGAGCCTAAATATTTTTGCACTAACTCGGGATAATCGCGCACGGCTTCCGAAATAGAGCAAAAAATAATGCCTTTTTCTTTCAGGTGTGCTTTATACGTCGTTGCAACCGACACGCTATCAAAAATCGCATCAACGGCTACACCCGCCAACGCTTCTTGTTCTTTAAGCGGAATACCGAGTTTTTCATACGTCTTTAAAATTTCGGGATCCACTTCATCCAAACTTTTCGGTGTTTCATTCTTCTTCGGTGCCGCATAATAATAAAGACTCTGATAATCAATCGGTTGATAGGATAACTTACCCCAGTGCGGTTCTTTGAGCGTCAGCCAGTGTTGATACGACTTCAAACGAAATGCCAACAACCACTCAGGTTCGTTTTTCTTGGCCGATATAAACCGAATAATTTCTTCCGACAACCCTTTCGGCGCCGTATCCGATTCGATTTGTGTTTCAAAGCCGTATTTATACGGTTCTTCAACAAAATCAGAAAGTTTTTCTTTTTCCGTTTTCATTTTTTCCTCTTTTCTGAAAATATACATTGCGATATTTTTCAAAAAAAGTCAAGAAAAAGCGTTTTTTTACTTGTAATACGAAAAAAAAACGGTTAACCTCAATAAGTGAAATCAATTTAGAAGGAGTTTCAATGCCAGAAAATACCGATTGTTTTCCCCTGTTGAGCAGTTTATTTTTTGCCACAACAATTTTGTTTATGATTTTATCCGTACTCGCCGTTCGGCGTATTATGCGCTTACGGATTAAAGTAAACGTTATGAGGCAGGAAATTGCCGAAAAAGATAAGTTGCTCAAATCAAAGAACATAGTGGCGAATAAGTTAATCGCACCGTATGAATCGGAATCGGCACGTAGCATTATTTTATCCGTTAATGCCAATCATGAAATTACGTATGCAAATGATTATGCGGAAGAGCTTTTCGGTTTTTCAAGAGAAGAACTTCTAAATCATAACATTTTTGATACGATTTATATTGAAAACGATAAAGACGAAACTTGGCAGGAAAACATTATTGATCGGATTTTAAATAACCCGAAAATGTATGTGGAACATGAAAGCGAGAATTTAAAGAAAAACGGTGAAAAAGTTTGGATTTCGTGGACGAACCGAGTTGTTTATAACGAGGAAGGCAAACCGATTGAAGTGCGCTCCGTTGGTTTTGATATTACAAAACGAAAACAATTGGAACAAGAATTACACTCTATTTCGGTTTATGACACGGTAACGGGCGTTTATAATCGGCAGGCATTTTTGGATTCGGGTGTTACGGAATTAAAACGAGCAACTCGTTATAAAAGACAATTAAGCTTAATGGTTTTGAAATTAGACTTTTATCATTCCGTGGAAGATAATCAACGCTTTACGGATGAGATATTGAAAGACGTTATTACCATCTGCAAAAAATCAATCCGCGAATCGGATATTATCGGTAGATTGAGTGATATTGAATTTGGGATTCTTATGCCTGAAACACCGATTGAAAACGCATTATTTCTGGCAGACCAATTGAAACATAAAATTCAAGAACGCGGATTAAAAAGTAAAAATGAGTTTTTTGTTGATGCCACATTCGGTGTAGCCGAGAGATCACAAAAAGATGATACCATTGATGCCATTTTAACAAAGGCTCTGGAAAAACTTGTTGCCGATAAGCCGAAAAACCATTCCAAATCAATTCGTCAAAGTAAAGGAGTGTCCAAATGAGTGAAATCAGCATATCAAATAAATTAATAAAAATCGGAATCATGCCCGATTTGGGTGCCTCTCTTTCTTATTTTAAATATAACCAAGATGGCAGAATACGTGATATTTTGCGTCCGTATGAGGCAGATGCCAAAAAGCAAGATTCAAATAATGCCTCTATGTTTCCGATGTTGCCGTTTTGCGGACGTATTCGCGGAGGTAGTTTTGTTTACTTCGGCATCACCAGAAAAATGCAAAAGAATCAAGCGGGCATTGCCGATCCGATTCATGGGGATGGATGGAAATCCATCTGGACCGTTGAGGAGTTGACCGAAACGAAAGCCGTTTTAACCCTTTCACACGCAAAAGAAAAAGGATTCCCGTTTTCATACGATGCTAAAATTGTTTATGAATTGCTTGATTGCAAATTCAATGTTGTGATGAGTGTGAAAAACACGGGCTCTTTACCGATGCCGTGCGGATTAGGTATTCATCCGTTTTTTACCAAAACAAAAGAAGTGGAATTAGATTTTACCACGCAAATGGTATGGAGCAATGAGGCCGATCCGATTTTTGATAAACCGTATGAAACGCCGGCTACATGGCAGTTCCAAGGCGGACGAGCACTCAAAAATGCCGTATTTGATACATGCTTCGGCGGATTTGACGGGAAAGCATCTATTTTATATCCGGATATGGGGATTACACTCAACATCGAAGCAGATGAGCAATATCGGCATGTGGTTCTTTACTCTCCTCGCGGAAAGGATTTCTTCTGCTTAGAGCCAACCACAAACGCCAGCAATGCTTTTAATTTAGCGTCTGTCGGTATGGTAGGAACAGGTATGAAAAGTATCGGCCCGGGTCAAACGATGACGGGAACCGTATCCATCAGCGTTCACGGATAGGGAAAATTCTTTATCAATACCGAAACCGTTTCAAAAAACTCAGGCTTATTTGAAATACCAAAGAAAAGAGGTTAACGACAGAATAACAAATGACATTTTGCCGTAAATGCTATGAAAAAGCATAAAAAATTCGGCCAATGATTTCGGAGGAAAAAAGCGTATCAGTTTAATGCCGTTTACCCAGCGAGATGTTTAAATGAAATCGGTAATGTAAGAATATAAAAAAAGATTAAAGATATAGAAAATAAAAACAAGGATAAACAAAAAACAAGAGAAAGAAGGAAAGAAAGGTTATGAATCATCAATTAACAAAAATCGTAGCGACGCTCGGTCCTTCAACTGCCGGGAAAGAAAAAATCCGTGCATTGGCCGATGCCGGTGTAAATGTTTTTCGTTTGAATTTTAGTCATGGAACGCACGAAACGCACTTACAAAATTACACTTATATTCGTGAAATTGCCAAAGAAACAAATCGTCATTTCAGTGTATTAGCCGATATGCAAGGTCCGAAATTGCGCATCGGCAACTTTAAAGACGGTAAAATTATCTTAAAGAAGAATCAATCTTTCCGTTTGGATATGAATCCGGAAGCCGGCGATGAACAACGGGTTTGTCTGCCACATCCCGAAATTTTCGCAGTTTTACGGCAGGATATGGTGTTGTTGCTTAACGATGGACAAATTCAACTACGCGTCAATCAATTCGGTACAGATTATGTAGACACAACCGTTTTGGTTGGCGGAGCGCTTTCTGATCACAAAGGAGTTAATGTGCCTGATGTGATGTTACCGATTTCCGCCTTAACAGAAAAGGATAAAACTGATTTGGCTTTCGCGCTTGATATGGGGGCAGATTGGATTTGTCTTTCTTTTGTGCAACAACCGGATGATGTGCGTTTAGCTCGACGCTTAATCGGTGACAGAGCCTCTATTATCGTTAAAATTGAAAAGCCGGCTGCCTTAAAACACATTGATGAAATTATTGAGTTAACCGACGGTATTATGGTTGCACGCGGTGATTTGGGCGTTGAATGTCCGTTAGAATCAGTTCCCGGGATACAACGGGAATTAGTTGAAAAATGCCGTTTAAAAGGAAAACCGGTTATCGTTGCGACACAGATGCTTGAAAGTATGATTAACGCACCCGTTCCCACACGAGCAGAAGTTTCCGATGTGGCAACCGCTGTTTTTGAAGGAGTAGATGCGGTGATGTTATCGGCAGAAACCGCAGCCGGACAATTCCCGGTTGAAGCCGTTTCAATGATGCACCGCATTATTATGACGGTTCAGCAAGACGGTGCTTATCGCCATACATTAAATTCATTTTCCATGCCACCCGACAAGACAATCGCCAGTGGTATTACTTCTGCCATGAAACAGTTAGTTAAAGTGTTAGAACGGCCAAGTTGTATTGTCACCTATTCTATGAGTGGCGCAACAACAATGCGTGCCGCACGTGAGCGGATTATGATTCCGATTTTAAATCTAACGGTCAACGAACGCGTTGCCAATAAAATGGCATTGATATGGGGTGTGCACTCTGTGCTGACACAGAACTTACACGAATTAACGGAAGTGACACCGGTTGCCGTTAAAATGGCGCGTGAACTCGGGTTTGCTACGCCGAACGATGAATTGATTATTACGGCAGGAATTCCGTTTGCGCAACAAGGAAACACAAACGTGTTACATGTTGCTACGGTTTGATGAGTTGCCTTAAACCCCACCAAAACCGCTTGCAGGATTAAAAGCAAGCGGTTTTTCATTTTCTCAATATTTAGATTGGCTTGATGAGTTTTATTTTTTTAATTGATAAATGGCATTCAGGATTATAATTTATACGCTACGATTGTTATATTAGACATATATACCCTATTTCTAATCAGGTTTAACGGAAAGCATAACAGATACCCAACTCAGAGCGATTTTTGATGTGGATATGACAGGATGCCCTTTATGGGGAATGGCAGGCAGCGCTTCTGTATATGAGGATGCTTGTATGGAAAAACAATTTACCGTTATGAAACCTAAATATTTTAAATTTGACGGGACTAAAATGATTTCTCTTTGGTTTTTTGATACGGGAAATTGTTGGGATAATTCGGGCATAATAAATGTAGAATTACGCAAAGTCATCAGCTTCTGCCCGGATACAAAATAATACATTCAACAACCCACTATTTTTTATTCTCTATTCGTCAGCAAACAAGCTGACTCGGACGAACACTAGAACGCAAAAAAAACAGAGGTATTTTGTATATACCTCTATTTTTTCGGTTTCACGGAAAATCAATTAAATTATTTCGTCCGATTCAGTCACTTCGTCCGATACGGTTACATTTCCCATGTTACTGTTACTAGTCTCCGTATTGGTCAATTCAACCGACTGAATAGCATCGGTTGTTTCTTCCGTTTCCGGAATTTCCGGGGTATCATCCTCTACATCCGTGATGCACGTTGCCGATACCACCTTTTCATCCTTATCCAAACGGAATAATATCACACCCATTGTGCTACGTCCTGCAATCCGAATATCGCTGACTTTCATCCGAATAAGTTTACCACCGTCCGTCACGAGCATAATATGCGCATCATCGGGAACCGGCATTGAAGCAACCACATCGGCTTTGCGTTTTTCATCATCCGTCTTGATATTTACAACACCCGAGCCACCGCGTGCCGTAATCCGATACTCATACGCACTGGACCGTTTACCATAACCCTTATCCGTAATCGTTAAGATAAATTCTTCATCTTGCGCCATTTTTTCAAATTCTTCGGGTGTCAATACGGTATCCGTTGAGCTTTCCGTTTCTACCGTATCCGTCTCATCGGATTGACCGGCCAGCCGACGACGCATTGAGGCTTCTTTCAAATAAGCATCTCTCTTTTCAATATCAGCCTTTGCATGTTTTAAAACCGACATGGAAATCACGCTATCACCCTCTGCCAACTTCATGCCACGCACACCCGTAGATGCCCGTGATTCAAAAATCCGCAAATCTGCCACCGGGAAACGAATACATTTTCCACCCGCAGCCGAAAGCAATATATCGTGCTCATCATTGCAAATCTGAACGCCGACCAATTTATCGCCCTCATCCAATTTCATGGCGATTTTACCGTTTGCATTTACATTATAGAAATCACTCAATCGATTCCGGCGCACATTACCTGAGGCCGTTGCAAACATCACTGTTTGATTTTCGCATTCTTCCGCCTTTTCGGGCAATGTTAAAATCGTTGAAATCGTCTCGCCTTGCTGCAACGGCAAGAGGTTAATCAATGCCTTGCCGAGTGATTGAGGCGACCCTTCGGGCAACCGATATGTTTTAATTTTATACACAATACCCCGGCTTGAGAAGAACAAAAGCGGACTATGTGTGCAAGCCACAAATAATTGAGATACTTGATCCTCCTCACGTGTAGACATCCCTGCTCGACCCTTACCACCGCGATGTTGTGCCCGATAAGTGGATAACGGCACCCGTTTGATGTATCCGTTGTTGGAAACCGTCACAACCATCATTTCACGTTGTATTAAGTCTTCCATATCTTGCTCAAATTCGGCATCTTCAATTGTTGTTCGGCGCGCATCGGGGAATTGCGCTTTCACAACTTCCAACTCCTCACGAATAATGGCATAAATCTTTTCGCGTGAGGCCAATGTTGCCAAATAGCCCTTAATCAGCCCGGCCAATTCGCCAACTTCGCCATGCACTTTATCGCGTTCCAAACCTGTCAACCGTTGCAATTTTAAATCCAAAATGGCGCGTGCCTGTGCTTCCGAAAGCATATAAGTGCCTTCAACCACTTTTCTGTCCGGCTCGTCAATTAACTCAATCAAGCCGGCAACATCGGCCGCATCCCACTTTGTTTCCATTAACTGCGTGCGCGCCACAACCGGATCCGGTGCCGATTTAATCATCTCAATCACCTTATCCAAATTCGCAACGGCAATCGCTAAACCGACCAATACATGCGCCCTGTCACGCGCCTTGTTGAGTTGGAAGACCGTCCGCCGACGCACAACTTCTTCACGGAATTGAATGAATGCTTCCAAAATCGTTTTCAAACTCATCAATTCGGGACGTCCGTTATTCAGCGCCAGCATATTCATACCGAAACTTGTTTGCAACGGCGTATATTTATATAACTGATTCAAAACAACTTCCGGGTGTGCATCACGTTTCAATTCAATCACAACCCGCACACCTTGTCTATCAGACTCATCGCGTAAATCCGAAATGCCCTCAATAACCTTATCTTTCACCAGTTCGGCAATGCGCACAATCATTTGCGCCTTGTTCACCTGATACGGAATTTCGCTCACGATAATGGCTGTTTTATCTTTTTTAATTTCTTCAATCGAGCAACGACCACGCATAATAACGGATCCATGTCCCGTTAAATATGCCGAACGCGCACCTCCTCGACCCAAAATAATACCACCCGTCGGGAAATCCGGCCCCGGCACATACGTTAATAATTCTTCAGGCGTAATCTCGGGATTATCAATCATCGCAATGCAAGCGGAAACCACTTCACCCAGATTATGCGGGGGCATATTTGTTGCCATACCGACGGCAATACCACCTGAACCGTTTACCAAAATGTTTGGGAATCGTGCCGGCAACACATCCGGTTCCATACACGTTTCATCGTAGTTCGGGCGGAAATCAACCGTATCTTGGTCAATATCTTCCAATAACCAATGCGCCGTTTGCGCCAAACGCGCTTCCGTATAACGCATGGCGGCGGCTTTATCGCCGTCCATGGAACCAAAGTTGCCCTGCGAATCAATCAACGGCACCCGCATGGAGAATGTTTGCGCCATACGAACCATTGCTTCATAAATGGAACTATCACCGTGCGGGTGATATTTACCCATCACATCACCGACGATACGTGCCGATTTTCTGAACGGTTTATTGTAATCGTATCCGTTTTCGTTCATGGAATATAAAATACGCCGATGAACGGGTTTTAAACCGTCTCGCACATCCGGCAACGCCCGAGAAACAATAACGCTCATGGCGTAATCCAGATATGATTTGCGCATTTCATCTTCAATGGCCGTCGGGACTACATCAGACGGTGTTATATTTTGCAAAGCAACTTCTTGTGTCATCTTCCTCTTCCTTAATTCCTAACCACTCCGCTGAAAAACTAAATTTTCAACGCATCACCTGACTTACTTATCTATAAAATCTAAAACGGAATCTCATCATCAAACGAATCGGCACCACCCGTCAACGGCGTTGAATCCCAACCACTGCTTGCCGTGCCGTCTGCACTGCCGGATGTTCCCGATGAAGCACCCATACCGCCGTTTCCGTCACGCGGATCCAATACAATCAACTCTCCGCGGAATGCACTCAACACCACTTCGGTCGTATATTTTTCGGCACCGCTTTGGTCCGTAAATTTACGCGTTTGTAAAGACCCCTCAATGTAAACTTTTGATCCTTTCCGCAAAAAACGCTCGGCAAATTCGGCTAAATTAGCATTAAATACCACTACTCTATGCCATTCCGTGCGTTCTTGGCGTTCGCCCGATTTATCTTTCCATGTATCCGATGTTGCAACCGACAAGTTGGCGATTTTTTGACCTGAATTTGTATGACGAATTTCCGGATCACGTCCGAGATTACCGACTAAAATCACCTTATTAATACTACCTGCCATGTTATCTTTCCTTTCCCAATAACAAAATAATAAAAATGTTTTTTCTTTAAAAAAACGCTCTTTGTCAGATTAACCTTTTTTCATCAAAAGAACAAGTCTTTTTTTCATTTATTGCAAAAATTTTACGTTCCTCTTTTTTCGCAATTTATACCTTTTTGAATACTTATTCGGATGATAATTTTATGTCGCGTCAACAATACCCGAACTATTGAACCAAGATTCGATTGCATCTTTTAAATCAAGTAAATTCTCGGGTTTTGAATAGGTATGTCCGCAATTATTCAATATAGATAGCGTAGCATTTTCCCGAAACGAATCTTTCAAGTTTCGGTTTATCTCAACGGTTGAAGAAACATCATGATCACCACAAACAATCAAAACGGGGGCCGTCACGTCTTTTGCGTTTTCCTCTTCATGATAACGACAGGCATCCGCCAAATGATTAATGGAAATATACCCGTTTTTCGAAGGACAATCAGGACGTTCCCGATAAATCAACTTTTCTTTTTCCCACTGAACCATAAAAGCCGGTTTATTTTTTAAATAGGATTCCTTTAAAAGTTGTCCGTTATAAACGGCAGACAGCATAATTAAACCGAGAATTTCATCTGTATGCGCGCTGGCATAATGCAAGCAAGCTCCCGCCCCAAGTGAGTGTCCCGCTAAAATGAATTTTTGAATCCCTCGCTCTGTTTTTGCCCAACTCAAAACGGCATTTAAATCACGAATAAACTCCGTGAAGCAGGCTTTTTGCAAATCTCCGCCACTTTCACCCAATCCATGGCGTGCATCATAGCACAAAACAGGTAATCCGCATTGTCTGAAATAATCGGAAACGCATTGTAGCATTCCTTCTTCTTTATATCCTGCCAACCCGTGCGCTAACACAACAAGCGGTTGTGTCAATACCGCCTCAGATTGCCCCCTATTACTCTCACAACATAACACACCGATTAAATCACCCTCATCGGTTTTTATCTTCACTCGTTCTGACACGTTTTATGCTTCTCCCGCAAAAACAAAAACGCCCTTATCATTCTTTTTGAAAATTTCAATACCCCATTTATCCCATGAAACGGTTATTGAATCCGGAGTCAATTCTAAAATAGTTGCATAATCATCGTTTGATTCGCGTTTGACACGACCCGGCTCACCTTGAATAGGCACAAACCGATCTTTCCACATCGTATGCTCTGCCGCTACCGGTTCTGAAAGCGAAGGAATACTTTGTTGTTCCATAAAAATGGAATCTACCGATTTTTGCTGAACATAGTAATAAATGCCACCACTCAATACCCCTAAAATAATAGCAGCCGTAATGATTGTTTTCATCTGAACTCCTTTCTGACATTTCTTTAATTTTCTTTCTTTTCACTCTATCTTATTTCAACTCAAAAGAAAAGCATTTTTTAAAATGAAAACGGAATTTTTGTGCGTATCATACCGCAGGAGGGTAATCGCAACATATCCGATACTCCTTCTTTCTCTCTTGGTTGTTCTCCGGTCAACTTATGATCCAGATAATCGGGCGCTTTTTCGTTTTCTCTGCATCTTTCAACTTCAATGTAATCAAGAAGTGATGTTTTGGGGCTTTTATTTTCCGATGGCGTTATCGCTCGCAACTCATTATCGGATAAATCTTGTTGCCGAAATGGTTGCACAGCCCTCAAATCCAGCGACAAATTGAGTGGAAAAACAAATTGATTTGCTTCTTTTTCACTCACATACGCAATCGGATTTCTTAAATTGATTTGCGTTTGGAAATTTTTCCCGTCTTGAAGCTGACTATCCGAAATGCGCATTTCTTTCATTGCATTCGCGTCACCGTGCTTCTCTTGCGAATGAAATTGCAGTTGCCTATTTTCAGCAGATTGCGTATCCTCGGTATTTTGTTTTTGTGCGTTTCCGATATTTTGAGAATTTTCAGCCTTCCGTGTCGGTTCAGAATTATCTCTCCGAGATTGATTGTTTGTCATAACGGATTGTATATCATTCCTATTTGTATTTCCTTGAACAATAAGAAATTGATCAGCATTCGATTCGTCATCTGCGCGCCATACGTCAACACCCCAAAATCCATACCCCAAAACGGCTATCAGAACGATAACAAAACCAAAAAATGTTGCAAATTTCCCTCTTTTACTTTTCAACTTTCGGGTTTCCATGGCTCTTTGTTTCTCTGCTTTATCATCTTCTGCACACAACCGCTTTACATTATAATTGATTTAGCGAAATAAAAACTTTGCCGACATAATGGGCACATCCAAGAAATATATTTGCTCTCCGTCCGATGTTACGGAAATTTTCTGCGGAGCATTTTGAAATATAAAATCCGTAATAAATTTTAAATCCGGCGGAATAAACTGCCCGATAAACCGTGCTAACCCAACAGCTTCGCCCTGTAAATCAATTCGCTTTTCATCACGATTTATCTCGCCTGCCAAATCACCGCTGAAATTGCCTTGTTGCGCCGTTAAATGACGCACGAATATCTCTTGCAACGTTCCATCGGCTTCCAATGAGACATTTATTACTTCTGCCGGCATTGCAACGGCGCTCTCCTCTTTATCGGCCGTCAATCGATAAAAACCTGCGATATTACGTGATGCCCTAACCGTCCCCAACGAAAAGGAAACACTTTCACCATCCATACCGCTCGGAACGGAAACCAACACGTTTTTAGCCGATAAACAAAGGGAAAACACGCAATTTTCAGATGTTAAATCCGTATATGTCAACCGAATATACGGTGGCAATACACGATTGATTCGCCTTGGCAACTCCTCAACGATTTTTTGCGCTACAAACCGATGAATGCCAAACGACAAACCTGAAAACAAAATCCCTAAACATCCGAATATAATCAGCGTTAATTTCAGTTTTTTATTCATAAGTATCCCTTTTAAGCAATACTTTTAATTAAGCAAAAAAGGCTAATCCTTGCGCAATTCCCTCTGCCGTACCGACGGAAATAGAACGTGAATCGGGATTAATCCGCTTAATCAATCCGCTTAAAACTTTTCCGTTACCGCATTCGACAAAATCGGAAATACCTTTTGACGACATATATTGAACCGACTCCGTCCAACGCACGGAACCCGTTATTTGCGCCACCAATAATTCTTTGATTTTTTGCGGATCATGCACAAATTCCGCCGTAATGTTCGCCACAACAGGCACAAGTGGCTGACTGATGGGCGTATTTTGCAACACATCACGCATTTTTTCTTCTGCCGGTTTCATCAACGGACAATGAAACGCCCCCGATACGGGCAACTTGACCGCTTTTCGCGCACCAAGTTCAACGGCCCGCGTAACAGCTCTTTCAATAGCGTCCGCATGACCGCTGATGACAATTTGCCCCGGGCAGTTATCATTAGCAATTCGACAAATACTATTCTCTTTTGAAACTTCCGAAGCAAGTTGAGAAACCTCTTTCATCGTTAATCCCAAAACAGCAGCCATAGTCCCCGGATTTTGCATACTTGCTTCTTTCATTGCCAAGCCACGCACACGTAAAAGGCGCGCCGTATCCGCAATACTCAATGCTCCCGCCGCACATAATGCACTGTATTCGCCCAATGAATGACCCGCAACGCACGAAACCATTTCGGGTATTTTTTTGCCCGTTTCATGTTCTAATACACGCACAACCGCCATACTGACAGCCATAATGGCCGGTTGAGCATTTTCCGTTTGCATCAATTCGGCGCTATCGCCCGAAAACATTAAATCGGTTAAATTAAAACGCAACGCGTCATCCACTTCATCAAAAACCTCTTTCGCAATCGCGTAATGTTCTGCCAAATCACGACCCATCCCGATTGTTTGCGATCCCTGTCCCGGGAAAATAAATGCTGTGCTCATTATATGTATCCTTTCATCTTTTTATTCGTTTTGCAAACGATATCAAATTGTTATATCAAAAACACAATTCATCAAGTAATTAAAATTTTCAATAAAACCACTCAAATCTTCGCCCATTATACACACTTTCAAAAAAAAGAAAAGACTCTTTTTTGTCTTGTAATTAAATTTTACATACGATATACTGAACGTATGTCATTAGTCAAATCAATCATAACCGTCGGAGGCGGAACGGCTGTCAGTCGCGTTGTCGGATTTGTCCGCGATATTTTAATTGCGCACTTTTTGGGCGCCAGCATGATGGCTGATGCATTTTTTGTCGCCTTGCGTTTTCCGAATTTGTTTCGCTCGCTATTTGCCGAAGGCACACTGAATGTTGCTTTTGTACCGCTTCTTTCGGGCGAATTGCATACAAAAGGAAAAAATCATGCCCGCGTATTTGCACGTTCGGTTTTTTCGTTTTTATTCTATGTGTTACTGATTTTTACGCTTATTGTTGAAATTTTAATGCCGAATCTTATGTTTTTGCTCGCGCCGGGGTTTGATGATATTGCGGGCAAAATGGCATTAACGACCACTCTCAGTCGCATTACGTTTCCTTTTTTATTGTTTGTATCGCTCGTTTCTTTATTTGCCGGTATGCTGAATGCCGTCGGAAAATTTTGGGCAGCGGCGTTTACACCGACTATTTTAAATATCGTTATGATTGCGTCTCTTTATGTGTTAACGCCGTTTATCACCAATCCTTACGCTCCCGCTTATGCTCTTTCTTACGGCGTTTTGATTGCGGGCGTTATTGAGTTTACATTTTTGGCTTGGCATATTCGCAAAGCCGGTTTATCAATCGGACTTATCAATCCCGTTCGGGCACTTTTTCACGTTTCAAAAGGTGTCAAAACATTATTGCGCAAAATGGCTCCCGGCGTATTAGGATCCGGCGTTTATCAAATCAATTTATTTTTTGATACATTGTTTGTATCGTTCGTCGGCGCGGGAGCGATTTCATGGCTTAATTATGCCCATCACTTATTTCAACTACCCATCGGGATTATCGGTACGGCTATCGGCACGGCCCTGTTGCCCGTTCTTTCACAACATATTAAATTAAATCAACTGCCCGAGGCAACCAATCAACTAAATCGGGCACTTGAAATTTCATTAGCCATGTCAAGCGCTTCTTTAATCGGGCTGATGTGTCTGGCGGAACCGATTGTGCGCATTTTATTTGAACGCGGTGCGTTTACGGGAACAGATTCCGTAAATACCGCGCATGCTTTGATGGTATTTGCCATCGGATTGCCGGCCTATATGCTCACAAAAACGGTCTCTCCGTTCTTTTATGCGCGCGGAGATACAAGCACACCCGTTAAAATTGCCGTTGTCGGCGTTGGGTTAAATGCCGTTCTTGCGCTGACATTTATGCAGTTTTGGGGTTATCTCGGCATTGCATTGGCAACGGGAATAACCGTTTGGGTCAATGCTGCGCAATATGTTATTCGGCTGTATTTAAAGGGCGATGTTCGCTTGGATTCTCTCTGCCGATATCGTTTACCGCGAATTATTGCCTCCGGGCTTATTATGGGGGGCTTTTTAATCGGCGCGCGCATGGGCTTGAATTTACTGTTCCCGAATTGGGCCCAAACAAGTTCATTTTCTTCCGCCGTTTTATTGTTTGTTGTAATCGGAACGGCTATTGTGATTTATGCAGTTGCAATTATCTTAACAAGGAGCATTTTATTAAGTGATGTGAAAGCATTATTCAGAAAACCCAAAAAACACCTTTCGCAAAACAAGAATAATTCAAATTCATAAAAAGGAATCTGCCATGAAAAACACAACTAAAAAGAGACTTTTTTTCCTCATCGGTTTTATGCTTATTATTGCCGTTGCCTACACCGTTCAAATGATGTATGCCAAAAAAGAACTCCCTTCCGTTTCGGATAAAACACAGTTGCAAGACAAAACAACCGAAGCACAGGCGAACGATTTTGATACGACAACGGCAATTGCAAAAGCGCTTTCCTCTCCGCAAGGCAAAATCATCCGCCCGCAGACAAAAGCCGAAGTTGCTTCTCTTTACGACGGGATTACCATGATTACCGTTCCGCACCTTTTTATTGACACATTACCCGCCGACTGGACAATCCAAACAACTGCCGATAAAACGCTTTTTATGAAAATCATTACGGCGTTAATTTTAAGAACAAATGAGCAGATTTTAAACGAGCGAACCGCTTTACGACTCTTACAGGAAAAATATATGAAAGAAATACCATGGAATCAAAACGAAACAGCTTTTTTTGATTACTTGGTTAAAAAATATGATGCCGTTTTAAAAAAGAATACGGCAGGAAAGTTGGCAGAACTGATTGATAAAGTCAATATCATTCCGCCATCGCTGGCAGTTGCGCAAGCTATTATGTTCACAAATTGGGGCACAAAAAATCAATCAGCACCCTACGGCGAGTATGGATGGATTAACGAAACGGCGTATGAACCGCTTCAATTTGATTCTTTGATCCAAGCAACCGATAGCTTTGCGTTGCAACTGAATTCTCGCTCTCAACTTTTACAATTTCGTGAAATCAGACGGCGCTTAATCCCCTATGAACGCACACGCGAATTAGGTGTAGATTTACTGGATAATATGGCTCAATTTATGAGTTTTGATGAACATTATGTGAAAAAATTAGCAAATGCTTATAATCAAGGGTTAATTAAAGAGCTGGATCACGCCTGTTTTGAAGGAACGTGCCAACTGATTGATAATACCATTACCTTTGAATAAGGGCTGTGTATCACTATCTTCCGATATAATCAAGATTAAGTCATATAACTCAGGAATATATCCAAAAAAATAACTATTGACAAAATATAAAATATTCATTAGCATATTTTACATTATTTTCAAGCAATGTAATATAATTTTGGAGAAGAATGATGCACAGATTGAATCAAGAAAAATATGCGCCTAAAACATGGCGTGAAAAAGCATTTTTATTGGAACATAAAAACAGAAATCGGTTATACGGCAGAACAGTTGCTTTTATGACATTTTTAGTTATCGGCGCTCTTTGCAACTATGCAGGATTACACCAAGCAAGTAAAGAAAAACTGCCTCAACCCTCTACGCCCATAAAGACCGCTCATATATCAAGTAGCGATTTAAATAAACTGGCTGGATTTTCTTATTTAGCTTCCATGCCGTTTCTGGCGGGTGCTATTGTTTCGCAAAAGCGAATGAGGCGCGCCTTGCAAAGTAAACGGCTGTTCAGTCGTGAAAAATCATAAAAGTGCGGGCATACAAAAACCTCCTCGTTTAAATAATCCCCGTATCGGAAAGCATAGTCACCTCAAAAGCGGATTATTTCTCAATACGCGCTTGTTTTTATAAAAAATGCTTTGTGCATTTTAAATTTTGATTAACGAAAGAAGAAAAATGAAAACATATCTTAATCACTCTGCGAAAATCGCATTCGGTTCGTTTGCCACGATTTACGGGCTGACAATACTCGGCATTATGTCGTGTTGCAACCAACAAAACATATTGCAACACGCTAAACAAGAATCGATAACCGCCAATACCACCCACCATAACATCCGAGCCACACAATATATTTTCGGAACGATTGCGGGTGTAGGGATTGTCTCTCTCGGGCTTGGAATTAACGGACAACGCAAAATCAGAATTCGTCGCCAAAGAATGAGAGTAACGGCTTTTACTTCTCAATCAAATGAGCATCAACGCTCTTAATCAAATACCTTTCTTTTAGAATGTATCGGGATTGAATACAGAAAAAAAACACCTATATGAAAGCCGATAGCATTCTGAAAGGATTTGCACATGAGTGAGCAAAAAAGAAAAGCAAAAAAAATTTTTCGGGATCAAACAGAAAAACAAATTCACCCATCATTGACATTTAAGCCGTTTTTACAAATAGAAGCCCATGAAACGATTGTTATTGAACGCCATAGAACGGAAAGTATCTCGTATCATCCCACGTTGCAAATAACAAGTCGCCGATTAAAGAAATTAACAAGCAAACACACGGAAACTTCTTCTTCAAAAAGCGAAATGGCTCAACAAGCGGATAATAATAACAAAGAAGAAAATATCTCACCGACGCGTCTTGATTGTTCCGGGCAAGGCGAATGTCAACCCGTTACGGAGGAAGACGATGCGTTTCATCCGGATTCCATGCGCGAATTTTTGAAAAACGCCGAATAATGCTCTGCCTTGCCGATACCGAAAATCACATTGATTTGGATGTTGATGAATAGCAATCGGCGATGAGTGATGTGTTTTAAATGCCATAAATTAAAACCCAATTCACCAAACGAACAAAAACATTTATCTGTTAATGTAAATAAAGTCCGCATAAATTTATCAGGCAGAATTCGTGAAATTATCGGCACGCCTCTTGACAGAAATTTCTTTTTTCGCCATAATAGCGTCCAAAGGAATAAAAGATGACTCAGTCGCACGTGTTAGCTCGTAAATACAGACCGCAAATTTTTGCCGATTTAATCGGACAAGATGCTTTGGTTCAAACAATTACCAATGCTATTGAGCATAATCGGTTGGCCAATGCGTATATGTTGACGGGGATTCGCGGTGTCGGCAAAACAAGTTCGGCGCGGATTATCGCCAAGGGATTAAACTGTATCGGGCCAGACGGAAAAGGCGGGATGACGCCAAATCCGTGCGGTGTCTGCAAAAATTGCCGTGAAATTGCGGCCGATTCACATATTGATGTTATTGAAATTGACGCAGCCAGCAATACGGGCGTTGATAACGTGCGCGAAATTATTGAAGGAGCCAAATATAATCCCGTCTCGGCGCGATTCAAAATTTATATTATTGACGAAGTTCACATGCTTTCCAAAGCGGCATTCAATGCCCTTTTAAAAACATTGGAAGAACCGCCGGAAAGAATCAAATTTATCTTTGCAACAACGGAAATTCGCAAAGTTCCCATAACGATATTATCACGCTGTCAACGGTTTGACTTAAAACGTCTTGATGAACAAACATTAACGAAGCATTTGCAACATATTGCCACATTGGAAAATGTATCGGCGCAAACGGAAGCGTTGCAACTGATTGCACGGGCGGGTGACGGATCCGTTCGTGATTCACTCTCGCTATTGGACCAAGCCATCACGCAGTTTGATTCAAACATTCACGTGGACGATGTTCGCCAAATGTTGGGCTTGGCCGACCGAACGGAATTATTTAATCTGTTTAACTTATTGATGAGCGGGAAAATGCCCGAGGCATTGACTGCGCTCGATACACAATATCGCAGTGGTGCTGATCCGTTAGTCATTACACAAGATTTGCTTGAATTAACGCACTGGTTAACGCGGATTAAAATTTTGCCGTCGCTGGCTGAAGATATTACCATTCCCGAGGCGGAAAGAACGCGCGGAAAAGAAATGGCTCAAGGACTGACGATGGGCACATTAACGGCTGTTTGGCAAGTGCTTTTAAAGGGGCTTAACGAGGTTAAAATGGCGGATAATCCGCTGACGGCGCTCGAAATGCTGTTAGTGCGTATTGGTTATTTATCGGAACTTCCTTCTCCCGCTCAATTGATTGAGGACATAAAAAAAAACGGCTTAATACAGCCTGAGGGCGCTCAAAATTCGGCAGGGAATCAATTATCAAATGCCCCGACAGCGCCAAAAAGCGCCGTGAATGTTTCTTTACCGCGCACCTCTGAAATACGGCAAACGCCACTTCAACAAACGGCATCGGCGGGCACAAGTACAACCGAATCCGCACCGGATAATCAGCATGTATCGCGCTTTAAAACAATTAATGACATCGCGCAATTTGCGCGCAGTGTGGGTGAAAGAATGTTAGCGTTTAATATAGAGAATTACGTTCGCCCGATTGCGATGGAAAACTTTGTTTTAACCTGCGATTTCACGCCCGAGACACCTACCCGTTTCAGCACGGATCTTATACAATTTTTAAAACAAAAAGCCAATGAAACGTGGCAGATAAAGCACGCTAATGATGCGCACGCACAAACCATCAAAGAGAAGAAAGAAGAAAAGCAAAATCAACTGATACAAGAACTTTCTCAAACACCCGTTATCGCCGAGGCATTAAAGAGTTTTGCAGGGTCAAAAATAAACCATGTCCGCATTATCAAAACAGCCAACGAAGAGGAAGCAGAACAAGAAGCGGAAACGGATACACGCACCGGTGATGATATTTGATTGCCAGCTTTCCCTCACCCGCATTCCCCGATTTGATATATCAATACCCCTGCTCCCTCGTTTAGCTTGAATGGCAAGGAAACCACAATCTTATTTCTTATAAAATGGATTGCTATGATCGGCTTTCCCCGAAAATCAAAATCCGCCAAATCGGCCTCTCTTTTGTAAACCGACACAATCCACACAAAGCAGTCAAGGAAGATTCGAATTTATAAAAATTAATTCTTTGTTTTGTTTATCAAATTAAAAATGCTGGAAAACGGGCCGGATGTTGCTCGCTGGCGGTTAATATAAAAACTCTGGCGATTATTCATGGCGCGCACATATTTATTTAGGAAACCGCGCTCATACTCCCGCACTTCCGGCGAATCGGAAATACGAGTCAGAATATCCAATAAATGTCTTTTCTTTTCAATGACCATTTATCTTTCCTCACCAAAGAGCAATCGTTATTCTGATTACTAACGCGAGTATATCACAATTTTGAAGGCCTGTCAATTATTTTTGAATAGAGAGTTTCGCTCCAATAATTTTCCCCTTGCAAATAGAATAAATTTGCACGATACGGAGGCTGATGAATGAAGCCATTTATATCACGTCACCCATTTTTACTATACGTTTAAAATGCACCTATAATAATGCGTGATTTAAATTCTTATCAATTTAAAAAAGCCCTTTTTCTTTTGTATCAGCCGACAAAGAAGAATAAGGGCTTATAGATATAATAATGTAAAAAATTTTTTATTCGCGCGTCCGCAAATTCATGCGAGCCAAGATATTTTGGATTCGTTGAGCCGTTTGCGCGTCTCGGGAAACAATCCCCTCAGCTTGGAGTTTTTCCAAAACGGAAGAAACGGCTTCTTGTGCTACACCCTCTTTTAACTTATCAACTTTTTCTTGCGTAATACCGATAAAGTGCGGTTGAAGCTGTTCACCGCCCATAACGTGGGCATGGCAATGAGGAACAGTCTGCCGACCGAGCCCGGCGATATTGAATGTAACACGATAGCCCCAATCAGAAACACCGTTCATCAGTTGTTGACGACGTGTCATTCCCTGTTGACGAGCGACTTCATCAATCGCCCGCATATAGCCATCAACCTCTTCCGACGAGGCTTTTTTCATTAAATCGTGCAAATCAACGGCAGGCACTTTCGGAATAACAAGGAAATGTTTTTTTGGCAAGCATTTTTTAAGTAAGAAATTTATTGCAACTTAGTGAATTATATGATATAGTCAGAAACATAAGCTGAATTAGGAGAGTTGCATGGATTTTACGTTTTTAAAGAAAGATCAGATATGGGGTGATAGTGCACTGGATGTGATAAAAAAGTATGGCACAAAGGTAGCGCCGACGGATTTAGCAGTTGTATTGGGTAGTTGGATGACTGGCAACCCTAATGATCGTACTACGGAGAATGATCTGACTTGTTATGCTTGGTCCGCATCTTCTATGTTTGAAAAGGTGTACACCATCTGTGATGATGGTAGGGCGGTTGGCTATGGCGCAGATATCCGCACCATTGCAGCACGTCCAGCTTTGCCACCAACAGAAACATCTAAAATAAAGCCGAATAACGTAATGATAGCATTTTATCCACCGGTGAACGGGTGGAGAAAGGAAAGTTCTATTGGCTGAAAACAGAACCGATTGAATGGCTGATAGATAAAAGCGGTTGGTGGGTTTCAAAAAAGTGTTTATTTGCCGGTATTCAGTTTAATACACATGAAAAATATAACGGTGATTTTTCCAAAAAAGCTATAAAGCATTATTTAGATACCTATTTTTCCAAAGAAATAGAACCGGCGGAACATACAGTCATCAGAGAAACATCAAAATCTCTTGAAGAACCGACAGCACGGCAAAAAAAATACGGGATTACGGTTTCTGATGAGCCAATGCCCGTCAAAGATCAAATCAATTTTTACATTCAAAACGGAATGAGTTTTATGCTTCACGGGCCGTCCGGTGTGGGTAAGACACAACGTGTGAAAGAAATTGATCCGGATTTAACCTCCATTACGCTCTGCAACGGCATTTTGCCGGAAGATGTTATCGGTAAAACAATTTACCCGAACGGTGTTGCCGAAAACGGAGGTGTTTGGATTCCGCCGGCATGGTATGTTGACTTATGCAAGAAATGCCAAAACACGCCTGATAAGCAGCATGTTTTGTTCATTGATGAAGTAACCAATGCGCGTGAAACAACGCAAAGTTTAATCTATCACATTGCACTGAATAAATCCATTGCGCAAGGCGTGGGGAAATTACCCGATAATGCCGTTGTTGTTCTGGCCGGCAATAGCAAAGAAGAATCCGGTGCGGCATATAATATGCCTGCGCCGTTGTTTCGGCGATTAAGTCATGTTTACCTAGATTTAAATATTCAGGATTGGTTGGAATGGGGCTCGGAACAAAGCAAGAGTCATCCCGAAGAAAAAGGAAGACTTAATATTCATCCATTGATTGCCAGTTTTGTTGCAACCTACCCTGAAGTTTTTTATACCGAATATGATGAAGATAACCCTGCCACATTTGCATTAGACCCACGCAAATGGGAAAAGGTATCCGATAAAATCTACGCCAACAAAGGAGTGATGCGTCGTGAGATATTGGAAGCCGATGTGGGTCCCGAAATTGCAACCAGTTTACTACAATACGCAAAAAATCCTCCGTTATCCTTGGAAGAAATCATGGAGGGAGCATATACGGAAAACGATATTCCGAAAGTGGCTGATGCAAAATTGGCATTAGCACTCAGTCTGCGTTATGCAACGCCGAAACAAGTCGGGGTTGTGCGCCAATTTATTGCAAAAAATTTAGGGAAAGAAAATCTGGCTGTTTTTGACAGCGCTTGGGTTGGAAAAGACGATATGAAAGCATTAATGCTGGCGAAAGTTCAAGCTTCTGCCGGCAGATAAAATAAAGGGGGATAAAAATGACACCACATCAAACATCGCAACAATCAAATAAAAAACGCAAAAACGGATTAACAATTATTCCTGATATCGGTTGGGTCGGTTCAAAACCGGCGCATACGCGGGAAGAAAAAATTCATCAAATTAAAACGGGCGGAATTACAGATAATGCATTACTTATAATTGGCGGAACAATGCGAGACTTTGCAGGTTGTCTTTCAATTTCTGCAACCGCTTCAACACAAGATTTAATTAAAACGGTTCAAGCGATTACAACGGAAACAAAGCGGCGAATTTTAGTTATTACTGATATGGATGAAGCATCAGATATACAACAAAGTAACGTTGTTCCACTCATTAAAGACCATCAGATTTTAAACTATACATTATCTCAATGCGTTCAAATTGTTATGTTGGCAAAATGTGAGGAGAATGTATCCCAAGCCATTAAAAATTTATCACTTTTGATTAAGGTGTAGATATGCCGATAAATATGAATACACAACAAGACGATATAGATTATATCAAGAATCAAGTATTAGCAAGATTTCCTCTACTGGGAACAACCGTATCAAATATGAATTTTATTGCTGATAACAGTGTTATAACGGCTGCCACGAACGGTGAAAGCGTTATTTACGCTCCCAAATTCTTGGTTAGACTTACGGATGAAGAAAAAGAATTTCTTCTTGCTCATGAGATGCTTCATATTGCCTTTAATCATATTTTAAGAAGTAAGAACAGAGACGCTCGCTTATGGAATATTGCAACTGATGCCGTCATCAATCAAATATTAAAAAGTGAGGGCTTACCAATCATTAAAAATGGAGTAGATATTCCGGAGGCAATAAATTGTTCTGCCGAAGAAATGTATGATAAACTGCTTGCAGAAAAAGAAAAGCAAAAAGAGGAAACAAGCAGACACAGGGACACGCACAATCGAGATAACGGCAACACAGGTGAACAGCAAAACTCGCAAAAGAAAAAGAATGCTAACTCCAAAATGCAAAAGAAAACATTGGCTGATTGGGTCCGTGATAATAGCGGGAGCGAACAAGTTGGGCATGATTCGCATGAAATTTGGAAACATGCCGTAGAACAAGCCGAACAACAAACGCAGGCAGAACAACATTCTCAACCAATGCAACAACCCCAACACGACGAGCCATGTTCTCTTTCCGATAATAATAGCAACAGCGAGAATAATGCCGAAGAAACAGAAACATTGCAAAAAGAAGCTCAAAAATGTCGCGAAGGTAAAGAATACGATTATGAAAAGGGCTTTTTGCAGGAAAACAGAGCGGAACGCAAAAAGCAAGCTGAGGCTGTTGTAAAAAGACTATATGAACAGAAGGCAAAAACCATTCAAGCCCGCAAAGATGCCTACACGCTCGGAGCCGTTGGGAATGCCAAAGATGCCGTTACCGATTGGCGAAAACTATTAAAAAAATCCATTGATGACGAAAAAGATCGTTGGTCTTATCGGCGAGCGAATGCCGATAATGACTATATGGCGCGTGTGGAAGAACTGGAAGATGAAGCAAAACCGGAAACCGAAGTTATGCTAGATATCAGCAGATCTGTTGATACACACTTATTGAAGGAATTTTTACGGCAACTCAAACCACTATTAAAAACATCAAAGCTAAAAGTCGGCTGTTTTGACCATCATTTCTATGGATTTACCGAAATAAAATCCCAAAAGAATATTGATTTATTTATCATTCCATCACAAGGTGGAGGAACAGATTTAGATCTTGCCGTCAAGTCTTTTTCCAAAGATAAAAAAATCAATAAAATCGTGCTGACTGACGGCATGGGGAAAATGCCTGCGAGAGAAACTCAAAACATAAACGCCATCTGGGTTGTTTATGATAACAGAAACTTCTCTCCCTGCTGTGGGAAAGTGATTTATGTTGATAAAAAGCAAATTCTCTCTTATATGCGTTTAGCAAATATATCCAGAGGCAGAGAGGATTAAAAGGCTATCGCTATAACTTATCGGATATTATCTGAGATTTCAGTTTAGAAAAGACATTTTGATCACAAAAACATTGATTGAATTCAGAGTATGTGTGCTGTCTTAAAATACCTTCATGTGTATAACCCAACGCTCGCGGAAGTTTGGCAGATTTAATATTTAAAACATCCGTATAAATCTCAATTCGGTTAAAAGCATTTTCAAACAATTCCTTTTCAACAAGTTGAATAGCTTCCGTCATATAACCATTTCCGGTATAATCAGTATCTAACCAGTAACCTATTTCACCTCTTTTGTGTTCCCAAGCAAGCCTTACCGCACCGATAAGTCCGATAAATTTATTTTCCAGATATATCCCATAGTTAAATTGGCTTTTATTCTTCCAATCGTTATCAGATAATTCCAAGAATTTCAATGTATCCATTGCTGAATTTGTATTCTTTACCCACGCCAACCATGGCAAAAATTCTTCCCGACATTTATCAATAACAAAAAATATTGTCCTAGCCGTTTCCATATCACATGATAAGCGTTGAAGTATAATTCTTTTACCGTTAATAAGTTCTTTCATTTAATCCTCCGGACTTTTATAATATCATAATTTATTTTTAAAAAAAAGTCTTTTCTTATATTTTTCTGCTATAATTTCAAAAATCATCTGCATAACCATTTAGGTTGCAAAGGTAAAAGTTATTCATTAAAATATCGCAGTTCGCCGGATTATAGTAATTCAAAAGACCGTTTAATTAATCAATTTGGCTCACGTTATTCTCGACAATCAGACCTATCTGGCGAAAAATAGGCTCTTTAAACAATGTTCAAAAAGCTAAAATAACCTATAATCCAGACCATAATATTCAACGCCCCATAATAACTGTATGCGGTGATTTTACCTAATTTACCTTTAGTTCCGGAGAAGGACTTTATACGTTAGCAGAAATAACATACCTTATGTTTGAACAAAACCAAGATGCCGTTATTCATGTCTTTTCAGATGAACTACCCTCAGATTACACGCAAGTATTTGCTAATCAAAGAAATATTGATGATTTCTTTCAGGATGAGTTTATTCGTTATTCGGATTATCACACAACAACTGATTCTAACATTGAAGAATTATTACAAGATGTTAGGAAAAAGGAAAATGCTCAGCTTTTGGCCTATGCAGAGCAGATAGAAAAGATATTGCTTGCAGAACCTCCTTTACCAATAACACATGATAATGGCGCACCATCTAATTCTTATAAAATTGTTAACCACTTAAAAAATTTGATGTCATTATCAAATTAGCTTATCTGATGCACCTAAATGCAAGGCTGGTGAAATAAAAAAACATCAAGTAATCAATAAAATTCGAAAATCACACCGGTATGACATACGATTTTTTCTTATTGGTCGGGGCGACATGATTACTCGGCTCCCGCCTCGCCCTTCGGGCTGTCCTTCGGACATTACCTCGGAAAATTTTCTGACGAAAATCGGCACGCCCCCACGTGCCTTTTTCCTTCGCTCCGAACATGCTTCCTTCGCATGTTCTTCTCATACCGCCCCATTTATAAAAAAAGACGGCTTTCCTCGCCGTCTTTTTCGCGTTGGTCGGCGACATCTAGGGAAAATCCCTACTTTGATACCGCCTCACTTTCATTTAGATGTATTATAGCGATATAACCCCGAAAACACAAGGACTTTCTCAATTTTTACAGAACATATTTTTACCTAGAGGGTTGATTTTCCACCCAGTATGAACACTCACTCATTTTTCGCGGAAAGATGTATTTAATATACTGATATACAATGAAATATCTAAAAGCCTCAAATAAACCAGTGACTAATGTCTTTTTTTCTGGACTTTCACTTTTTTCCAAGCATTTATGACGTTGCCTAGAAAGGAAATGCCATGAAATTTAAAAAATATCAAGATATAATGCCAAGTAATAGAACAAATTTTACAATGGTCTATTACTATGCCGCCCGAACCTTAACTCAAATTGAGACCATATTAAAACAGGTCTACGGAAATCCTCTGCCTGATCGCCCAAGGCGGCGTTTGGAACGTATGCGCCATAAAATGGAGCAAATGGTGGCACGGTATAAACAATGTGAAGCCAATCTAAAGAAAGAGTATATTGAGAAAAAGAAAAGGCTTTAAATTAATTTATTTTTTATCATTTGGATCACGCACAGAAAAGTACCAGAATAACCATAATGGAAAATTGGTAAAAAATAGAATCCAAAGAAAGATGGCTTTCACCAATCATGCTCATCATCTTCGCGTTCCCAACTCAGATTTCCATGTTCATTTATGGAATTGTGTTGGCCGTCATCGTAATTATTGCGCTTGATCTCTCCGGATCGGATATAATCTTCTGCGGTGGGTTCTTGATTAAACGGACTGCGCTTTCTTGGTTGTTCGTTTGATTGATTCATAATTCCAAAAAACAATTAACTAAAAAATCCCATAATAATGTTCTCCTTTGCCGGGAACATTTTAGCAGAAAATAAGCCTGAACTTAAATTTTTTTACTGGTTCGTGCCATTTTTTGACACAAATTTTATTTATTGTTATTTTCCGCGTGCTTATATAAAACGTCCATCAGAAGAACCATTGCGTATGTGTCCTGGCCACAGTATTTTTCAAGTCCGTCAAACAAAACTTGTGCTTCGGCATCTGACATTTTTCCTTTTATAAAGGCCTCATACCGGGTTGAGGCTTCCGCTCCGTTGTGTATTTCCATATCAGCATAGGACAGATCCGTAAATGCCGGTAAAGTTTTCTTTATACTGGCAGAACTGTGTTGCGTTGGCCCGTAAAGATAACGATTTCTGAACGGAACCAATAGATCTACAACGCGCTCATTTATGGCCAACAGTTTATCGCTTAAGTCCGGAAATAAATCGGCCAACTCTTTATTCCGGCTCTTTTCAAAGGATTCATTATAAACGATGATGCTTCCTTTATCGCCGCAATTCTTAATCAAGCATTCAGCCAACGCCCGGCGAGGATCACTTTGTTCCTTATGTAAAAAGCTGACATGTTCCAGCGCACCACCTTTTTCCTTTTGGATATGCAATGAAAATTGGAATGGCGTTTGTCCGTAAGGCGTACATCCGTCAAACATAGGAATGGCTGTTTGGAACGTTTCGTAATCCAAGTAATACAACGGATATTCTAACTGATCCAACCATACCTTGATCTCCTCCGGTTCAACATGAACCTCATTTGTTAAAAAGGCCTCCCGGTCAATCAGTTGTTTTGGTGTTGTGCAGGTTGAAGCCGGCACATCTTTGATTTCCATTTTACCAGTCTCGGCATAAAAAACATCTGCATCTTTTTGCGGCAAGAGGTCAAAAACAGAATACTCCGGCACATCTTTCCCGCAATAGTGGTAATACGGACAATCTTTGCATACTTTGTGAATGAGTATTTCCGGCTCGATCTTCCCGGTTTGAATTTTCATGTACTGCTCTGCATAGGCTGGTGTGTTGATGTATGCCTCGGCCACCGCATCAGTCACATCTTCAATTTGAAAGAGCTGTTTAACATCAATCGGGCCTTTGCGCACATAATCGGAATTGATGTGCAGGACCCAACACTGCTTGACCGGGTAACCAGCATTGTCAAATACGCATTTTTGAAAGGCTAAGTCTGCTATATATTCCGGTTTAACGTTTGTTGCAGACTTGATTTCAATTAAATCCCAACCATCGCCATTGCGCTTCAGAACGTCGATCCGGCAAAAAGCCCCATTATCCAACTTCGCAAAGGCTTCGTATAAAATGTCATTCTTTTTGGCTAAATCAGCTGTGATTTTGCTTCCGTTGATAACATCCCAATTCTCTGCCGGCACCATAACGCCGCCCAGAAAGAACTCCCGAGCCAAGTCCTGAACTTCGTTTCCGATGTCAAAACGTCTTTGCGTAGCCTCATCAATTTCGGGGGTTAAATCTTTACGGTTTTTCTTCAGCCACAAAGCCTTAATGCAGTTTTGTGCCATCATATAGTCGGATTTAGATAAAAACATGTGTGCTCCTTTTTGCGGATAATCTTAACCTTTTATATTTAAAATTACAAATTCTAAAACAAATTACTGCCAATTTCTGACATCTATTTAATTGACATTCGAAATTGATTTAATGTATAATCATCTCGCTATTAGTAAAAATGGAGCCGGAACATGTATAAAAAAACGCAAACGCTCAACGAGTTAATCCTGTGGATGCAGGATAGCGATGAAGGCGTATCCTTAAAGGATATAATTGAAAAATATAACGTTTCCCTCCGTACAGCAATCAGAATGAAAGATGCTATCGCCGAAAAATATCCCCAATTAAAAGAAATCAGTGGCCGATACAATACAAAACGTTGGTACCTCCCAAAAGGAACCGGTAAAGAAATGGTTACATTTTCTATGGAAGAAATACACGCTTTGCAAAACGCTTCCAAACTTATGTCCACAAAAAATATGATTGATACGCATTACATAGATTCAGTTTTGCACAAATTAAAAGCCATCATTGGTAGGGATGCTATGAATAGAATTGAACCTGATGCTGAAGCATTACTTGAGGCCGAAGGATACGCATTTCGCCCAGGACCAAAGATTATCATCAATACAGAGCACTTAAAGAAATTGCGCTATGCAATTATTGCGTGCAACCGAATTAAAATAAAATACGATTATGCGCACAACAAGGACTGGCGCGAGCTGTTCCCTTATGGCTTTTTGTATGGAAATAAGCACTATTTAATTGCCTGGGATCCAACAAAGCGCAAGATGTGTCACTTTAATTTGAATAAAATAAAGGAAATTGAGGTCTTAAATGCATATTTTAAGCGCGATCCTCATTTCTCCCTTAAGGAATTCAGCGAACAAGCCTTTGGTGTTTACCAAGAAAAACCTTTTGATGTTGAGTGGCTGTTTGATGCAGAAGTTGCAAATTCCGCGGCTCAATATACATTTCATCCGAAACAAGAAGCAATTCGCAACCCAGACGGTACCTTAACAGTTAAGTTCCGAGCCGGCGGCGCAAGAGAGATGGACTGGCACCTCTATACTTGGGGTGGCCACGTTAAAGTAATCAAACCGGAAGATTTTGATAAAAGAAAGTAACTTTAATGTGGATTAGTAAGGAAAAATACGAAGATATTGAAAGGCGTGTAAAGGAACTCAACGAGGAATTACAGCGGCTTTATAATTTAGCATATCTCGTCGATATAAAACAAGACGGAATGAAAATGGTCATGACCTTTTGCCAAGGCGATAAAATGTTCACAATTGAGGCAGTTCGGATCATTTCCGGCGGCAAGGATTTATCAAATTTGTTGCCTAAACAGTGAGAGATTTAACAATTTCATTGATCGCAATAAAAATTTCTTCAATTTCGTCTTCCGTATTTTCCTTTCCTAAAGATATACGAATTGTGCCGTAGGCATAATCTTCTGGAACTCCAAGAGCTTTTATTACGTGAGATGTTTGATTTTTTACACTGTCACAGGCAGATCCTGTGGATACCATAATTCCTTTAAGATCCAACCTATGCATTAACGTTTCTCCTGATATTCCTTTGAACGAAAGGCTTATATTTCCAGGAATATGGTTAACATTTGTATTGCATATAAAGTCAAGATCGCTTTCCTTTAATTTTCTGAGGAGAACTTCTTCAAGATCTAAGATGTGTCGAGTATTTTCTTCTAATTTATTACAGTTATTTTTAAGCGCTGTTGCCATACCAACTATTGAAGCAACATTCTCCGTCCCAGCGCGTTTTCCCTTTTCTTGAGAACCTCCATTAATTAATGAAGGAATATCTAGGCCTTTTTTGATGTAGAGAAAACCAATTCCTTTTGGCCCATTAAATTTATGCGCAGACGAAGAAAGCATATCAACATTCAAATCTTTAACATCAATTGCAACATGTCCAACAGCCTGTACAGCATCGGTGTGGAATAATGCTCCATTTTGATGACTAATAGAGGCCAATTCTTTGATTGGCTGAATCGCACCGTATTCATTGTTTGCGTACATTATTGATGTAAGATAAACGTCATTATATATGTTGAATTGTTTCTTTAGTGACTCAGGATTCACAAGCCCATTGGAATTTACTTGAATATAAGTTGAGTAATAATCTTTAAATTTTTCAATCCTTTTACAAGCCTCTAAAATTGCATGATGCTCGATGTTCGAGGTTATAATTCCCTTTTTTTGATTTTGATATAATATGCTTTTAATGACCCAATTGTTACTTTCTGTCCCACATGAAGTAAAAAATATTTCATCTTCATCAGCATTAATGCATTCTGCTATTGTTTTTCTAGCATTTTGAATTGCTTTTTTTGCATTTCTTGCAAATGAATATGGTTGGGATGGATTTGCAAAATTGTCCACCAGGAATTCTTTCATAGCATCAAAAGCTTCAGGCTCCAAGGCTGATGTAGCGGCATGGTCTGCATATATAAATTTTTTATTTACCATTTTACTTTCCCTCGAACAGTTTACAACCTTCCTCTTTAAATTCCTCGATTTTATCCAAAAGTTCCTGAACGGTACAATCAAGATATTCCGCAAGGCAATCTAAGCAATAAAAATTTACAATATCTAACCCAAGTAATTTTTTATTAATGCCGATTGTGTCCTTATCAAGGTTTTCTTTTCCACAGGCTACACAGTTAGTTGCCATATTCACTCCTAACTGTCAGCGTTGGTACATCTTTTCCTTTGTACTCTGTGTCCAAAATACCCAGTTGCATTTTAATTATCTGACGCATTTTTGTAGCAGGACGTAAACAATACTTTGTAAATTCAAGAGAATTGATGTCCTTTGGCGAACGGACATGAGGGAAAAGTAGTTTAAGGTATCCTGTTGCTATTCTCTTTATGGCTTCTGTGTCACGAGTATCTGCGCGTTCTGGTACTTCAAGAATTTGGTCGACTATTGCACGATAACTTGCATCTTCTCTCAGCAAGTGTAGCATTGTACAGAAGTATTCAGAATTTAAAGCCCATCCGGAGATTTTAAGGTCATCATGCATACGAGGTATATCCCATCCACGAATGAAACCATGAAAGCGATCTAGCAGAGCACTTTCCTTGAAAACAGTTGGAAGGTCGACAAACATGTTTTTATATTCATCCATATTTTCCTGCATGATATTCCCCAAAAGTATAATTCCGGCATCTGCGGACCCTTCATGGCCACCAAAGGAAATAGTACCTTGTTCCATATAACCTTTCAAAGTTGAACTAATTTCATCAGAATTAACGAATGCAAGTTTTTGAATTTCATCAAATGCAACATAATCATAGTTGTAAACAAGTCCTTTTGTTCTGCGACTTAGATCAAAAAACAACTTAGAACGAGACATAACCCCTGAAGCAAGATAGCCAAATCTGCTAACTCCACCAAATAAATACGACTTTCCGGTTCCTTTTGGAGCTAATTCAATCAAGTTAATTCTTTTTTCTACAAATGGCAAAAGTCGAGTAATCATTGAGCGTTTTTGATCCTCATTTTCGTATCCGCCGGCATTGTAATCGATTGCACCCAATATCACATCCAGCCATTCTTGAACAGTAAATTCTTTGCGGACATCCTTGAAATACTCCAAATCTACCGTATAAGGACAGAAATTTGTAAAACTAATTAGTTTAATTTTACCAGGAATTTTTTTCTCCTCATCTGGAAACTTATAACCAAGCTCAACAACACCCCACGTATCTTTCCCGTTAACGAGCTCATCCTTACAGCTCTCCCATACATTTGGTTCAATGATGGTTTCCCTTGTTGTTAAACCAAAATCAGGAAGAGAAAAGCTTATTTCTTGGGTTTTAATACTAATATCAATTGATATTTTAGTTAAAAATTTGACATGCTCATTTTCATAAACAATCCTATTTTTTATACTTGTCCATTCGTTCTTTGATGGGATATAGGTCTTTATAAAGGCTGAGATATCCTCAACATTAAATTCACCTTGAGAATCTTCGAATTTCTTTAACAGCCAGTCGCGCAAGAAGGAAGGCAAACTCAAGGCACTAAAAAAATTGCTCTTTTTAAGATCCTTAAAAACAACCATTTCATCAAAATATTCTTTCAATTTTTCATCTATTGACATGGACATTCCTTTCTAAAATAGATCTTTTTCAACTGTTACTTCACTCTTGACATTAAATTGCAAACCGGATGCAATCATATTTTCCGATGCATAAACGTCAAATATATAATTCTTTGCCTTTCTGATATCCGGCATACTTACCTGATACACAAACTCCTCTGCAGTCGGCTGAGCATCATAATACTTACCTTCGATCTTAACTTTCAGGTTAGTAAGTTTTTTATTTATGAAGAACTTAATGAGAGCTGATTTCCTGAAGCTGACTGTGATATTCTTGTAAGAATCAAGTAGACGAACATCAATCTTTTCATTTTGTGGCGTAATCTCGATTATAGGCACACAAACTTCTTCTAGAGCCGCACCACCATGTACTTCTACATTAGCCTTTCTACCACCCTTAAATCGGTCATAATTAGCTAATACCCAGTAGCCATTTTCCTCGGTTGCAAAATCGGGTTTTTCATCAATATCTGAGACTGGACAGCACCTTCCCGAGTGCTTGCCTTTTTCCGACATCTCATATTTATTTTCTGTCTCATTAATGACTGCTAATCTACTGGCCCCATGATCCGAGATTATAATTGCTTTTTCACATTTTCCGCTGGCGATATTCGTACGAATTTTTTCCAAGACTGTGACGATGATGTTTAATTCTTCAATTAAATGTATTGGTTCCTTCGTGATTTGATAATCAAAATCATTTGTTCCATGGTGCTTTAATTCATCAAGATCCTTTATATCAATGATCTTACAGCCTGCGGAACTAAATACATCCACAAACTCCTTATTCATACAGGTTATGGATGGTAATTCAGAGCGACAAACAGTAACGTTTGCAAATAAATTATTGCTATTGCATTGCGCAAGAATAAAGCTTAAATACTCAACGCCCAGCGCATCTACAAAATAAACCATGGTATTTTTTGTATCAATTTTTTCAAGATATGAAACTCGTGGGCGTAAAATGGAGTTATACTCACGTTTTACAGCCTGTTCCTCAACTACTTTCGCAAAATCTGAAGAAATATGGTTGAAAAGTTTTTGATACTTGTAAGCTTGGAAATATCCTTTCAAAAGCGGGTGTTCAAAATTATATTCTCCCATATATGAGTATACATCCGGATAAACTACTTTCAGGATTGAATTAATATCATTTGCGTTAAGTTCAGAAGCATATCGCCCCAATAATCCGATTACAGTTTGTTTTTCAAGGTTGGTATTGTCAGTCAAATAGAAAAGGCCGCTTTTCCCTTTAGCTGATACCAATTTACAGTATTCGCATATTTCTTCTGTTTCTTTAGCAAAATTTTTCAATATACATTTTCTCTCTAGGTACAAACTACTAAATTCTGAGTCTGTATGATCAAAATTTAAGATGGTTTGAAAGAGCGCAGAAACAAAATCTTTGTACGACGAAACCCTTTGTAGTACTTTGGAAAGGTATCCTGTTACGATTTCTGAGCTGTATAATTTCAGCATAAGAACATATAACCACTTCTTAAACTCATCAAAACCTGCATAAGCATCTATTCTAAATGGTAAATTTTGAATACCCCCAAATTCATTTGAAATAAGCGTTTCCCATCCATCAGCTTCTTGAAGGCGTTTTAATAATTCAGACCACTCATCAACTGTTCCGAAATCATCATTAACAAGAGATATGCTATCTTCGTACGTTTTAATTATATCATATGCGCTTGAAACGGTTGAAATTTGCAGGAGTGATTTTGGAAAATCTGCCTCCGTATGTTTGGTAGAAATGAATACTTTGTCGCTTGGATTAAATTCTACGGCTTGATCAAGACTATTAATTCCAGTGTACGAATACACTTTATCGAGCGAAATTTTAGGCGATACGAGAGTTAATGTGGGAATATAATCAGGTTCGCCTTCAACAATTATTATCCGATTAGCATCGTAAAGACGCTTATCATGAAAATCAAGATACTTAGAACACTGATATGTTATTATCACTACATGGCTCTCAGTAGACAAATCAAGAAGAACACGAAGCTGTGACCGCAATTCTTCCTTTCCTTGCAATCTTAGAAAAGTTGAAAGACCCGTTATGAATGAATCATCTTCTGATTTTGCCAGGTCATTTTTTAAATTATCCAAGCGACAATAAGAGTCTTTTTTGCAGTAACTTCCTGCATTTTTATAGGAATAAAACGA
>CALXWZ010000002.1 GCA_944392555.1 uncultured Alphaproteobacteria bacterium
CAGTGCCACGCAAGGAAAGTGCGTGCGATGTGAAGTAAACGATGATTGCCCTATCAATCAAATTTGCAACGAAGCGACGAATGAGTGCGAAGAAATCCCCGAAGCATGCGCGGAAGACGAGTTTCGGAGCCGGAACGGGGCGTGTATTCCATGCTCACATCCGTCTAATGTGATAATTAACGGAGATGAGGCGTTCGGAGCAGATAAAGCAACGGGTGCGGAGTTATGTGCGAACTGTGCGAACGAGGGAACGGCGCGGAAGTTAGAGACGGCAGGAAGCACAACATATTGTTCCTACACCTGCACAAAAGGAATCAGCGTGCAAGGAAAAGACGGGCAATGTCATCCCTGCGTCAATCCCGACGGCACACCGAATACAGAAGTGTTTGAGATTTCAAACGGAGATGAATCAGCCGCCCAATGTATCGCGTGCGCCGATTATCGTATTGCTATTAACAATTCTTCTGGAGGATATTGTGGGTTAACTTTTTGTAATGATAGTGAGTTCATGATTCGATCGGCATTAGGTATACCCGAGTGTAAATCTTGCTTAGATACATCAATGAAGTATTCCTTGGACTTAGGAACCGTCATAGGGCAATTAGAGCAATCAAAAATAACAGAGATGTGCAATAATTGCATTAATCATTATGAGTGGAATAATAATTGCTATCCGAAATGCGAACAACCGGAAGAAACCAGTGAAGAAAGCACAATTTGTTTAACTGATCCAAGTAATGAGAAATGCAAAAGGAAATGGCAAAATGTAAAAGGAGAATGCCTTGCATGTAATGAAACCTCGGCTGACAGCTTATTAAAAGAAGATAATAAGATTAATCCTTATTTGGAAGAATTATGTGAAAAGTGTGGACGACAAGTCACGGATGCCGGGTATTGCGCTCCCAAGCAAAATATGTGCGGTGTCGGGAAAATTATGGATGTCAGTGGGAATTGTGTTGCATGTGATTCTGCAACTGTTGCGACAATTATATCTGATGAAGCTTCCGGTTGCACAGCATGTAATACAGACGGGAAAGAATTACGCTGGGTTGTTTCTTTCCCCTCTGATACGGGAACAACTTTAAAATGTATGAAGAAATGTAGTGACAATCAGTTTCAAGATTATGCCGGTAATTGCAGAGATTGTTCTTACACGGGGCCATATGGAAATATATTAACCAGTCCTGAGTTGGCGAGTTTATGTACTTTTTGTAAAGATCCAAATACACGCAAGCCTTTTTATAATGATAGTTTTTGTGGGAAAACAACATGCGGAACGAGTGAATTTCACACCTATGTAGGTGGTTGCGTATCGTGTAATGTTGAAAATTATGAATTATTGTTTGGATTAACCGAAGAACAGCAACAAGAATGTGATGATTGTGGAAACAGAATTAATTTGAAGAATGGTGTATGCTCATTCATAAATATCGGCAAGCAAGGAATATGCAACAGTGTAGAAAATGGAGCACACGAAAATTATCCTGCCGGGGATGGCAAGTTATTTAGAGATAATATTGGGTATTGTCGTAGTTGTGACGACCCTCAAGCATACGTTCCAAGTAGTACAGCGCAATGCAAGAGTTGTGGCAATAGACGAGTGGATGGTAGTTACTGTGCTTATGGTCTTTGTACCGATGGCTCCACATTCCTCAATGTAAATAACCAATGTATCAGTTGCACAACATCATCAAGAACCGAAATTGATAATATTACTACCTCGCGGAGTTCGTGCACAGAATGCGATAATAAACGCGTGATGACGGCGGAAGATACCAGCGGTGCTACCAAAGCCTATTGCGTGAATGATTGCTACGGGCAACTTCAAAACGTGAATGGTCAATGCGGCGGTAGTTCGTGGGGTAATTTTGAAATCGGAAGTGATGACACATCAAAAAGCATGTGTCGCAATTATGACCGTGTTGTGTATAGCAAGGTAACCGGCGATCGGACACAGTGGTATTGCTCTTCTGAACCGAGAGACGGCTATTTTATCAATATCAACGGCGGATTAAGCGCTTGTACAAGCGGATCAACGGAAATTCCAAAAAGCAACGATGCACGGAATTTGTGCTTGGATTGTTCCACAGCACAACGCACCGTTATTGAAAAAGACGAGCGCTTTTATTGCGAAAAAAGCTAAAAAACGGCTTGTTGATTCAAATTAAAACCGTTATTAAAAAAACGCTCCGCTTTTATCGGTGGAGCGTTTTTCGTTGTCTCAACATATTCTTTTTACGATAAATTCGCTAAAATCTTTTGTTGATTTGCAAGCGTTTGTTCGGCTTCCGCCAACGCATTGCGTTTATCTTGAATAATATGCGCCGGTGCCTTGGAAACAAATGCTTCATTTTCTAATTGCGCTTTCGTGCGAATAATAAAACTCTCCTTATTCGCAATATCTTTGCGCAACCGCACCTTTTCTTGCTCAATATCAACAACGCCTTCCAATGGAATTATCAGCGTCGCCTCATTATAGGCTTGACTGATAGAGCTTTTCGGCAAATCATCCGTGTAGTATAAATCTAAATCATTCACACGTGCCAACGTTTTGAAAATTGTTTCATTTTGCGTTAATACGGATAATGAGTCTTCACTCAATCCTTTTACTTTTAAATCAATTTTCATTGCCGGCGGAATATTAACGCCCATTCGCAATGAACGAACGGCCGTGATTAAATCAAATAAGTAATCAACACCTTTTTCCGCTTTCGTATCGGCATAGGCAGTTAACACGGGCCATGATTCACACATGAGCATATTTGCCCGCGGGGCCGTTTCATCCCAGATGGCTTCCGTCACAAACGGCATAAACGGATGAAGCATTGTTAAAATTTGTTCCATCACAAATCCGCAGACATGCTTCGTTTCGGCAATTTCTTCATTTGCGCCTTCCCGCATGATCGGCTTAATTGCTTCCAAATACCAAGCGCAGAATGTATCCCATATAAAGTGATACATCGCGTTAGAGGCTTCATTGAATGAAAAATCATCAATCAACTTCGCAAGTGTATCTGCCATTGTAGCGGTTTTGCTCAATATCCACTTGTTTACCGATAAAGCCGGTTCTTTCGGCATGCCCGCTCCGAAAACAGCACCGTTCATTTCGCAAAACCGCGCCGCATTCCATACTTTTGTAACAAAATTACGGTACGTTTCTACCCGTGCATCCGACATCAAAACATCGCGACCATGCCCTGCCTGAATGAGTAATGAAAACCGTAACGCATCAGCTCCGTATTTATCACACATTTCCAACGGATCAATACCGTTCCCTTTGGATTTGGACATTTTTTGCCCTTTTTCATCGCGCACCAAGCCATGCAAATAAACTTTACGGAACGGCACTTCTTTCATAAAGTGCATGGACATCATCATCATTCTGGCTACCCAGAAGAAAATAATATCAAATCCGGTAACGAGAACGCTTGTCGGATAATACCGTTTGAGTTCCGGTGTTTCATCCGGCCAACCGAGTGTTGAAAACGCCCAAAGACCCGATGAGAACCATGTATCCAACACATCGCCGTCCCGCGTTAGTTGCACCGATTTTCCGTAGTGTTTATCGGCAACGCTTTGCGCTTCTTCCGCCGTTTCTTCGCAGAAAACAGTCCCATCCGGTCCATACCAAACAGGCACTTGATGCCCCCACCAAAGTTGACGAGAAATACACCACGGTTGAATGTTGTTCATCCATTCAAAATATGTATTTTCCCAATTCTTCGGCACAAAAACCGTATCGCCCTCTTTAATGGCTTTAATGGCATCTTTTGCCAATTCTTTGGCATTCACAAACCATTGATCCGTCATCAACGGTTCAATAACGGCGCCCGTTCTTTCCCCGTGCGGAACAGTCATCGGATTTGGTTCTTCATGGTCAAACAATCCGAGCGATTTGATTTCTTCCAACACCTTCTCCCGCGCTTGCGGACACGTTAATCCCTGATATGCCGTCGGCACGTTTTCATTCAATGTGGCATCATTATTTAAAATGTTAATCATCGGCAAGTTATGACGTTTACCGACTTCAAAGTCATTAAAGTCATGCGCCGGTGTGATTTTAACGGCACCCGTTCCTTTTGTCGGGTCGGCATGCTCATCGGCAATAACCGGTATCGGGCGATTCACAATCGGTAAAATCACATTCTTCCCGATTAAATGCTTATACCGTTCATCTTCACCCGAAACGGCAACGGCCGTATCACCAAACATTGTTTCGGGGCGCGTTGTTGCAATCGTGATAAATTCATCTTTACTGCCTTCAACGGGGTATCTGAAATACCACATATTGCCGACGGTTTCTTTTTGCACCACTTCTAAATCCGATACCGCTGTTTGAAGTTTCGGATCCCAGTTGACGAGGCGTTTATCTTTGTAAATCAGCCCTTCTTTGTAGAGTTGCACGAAAACTTTCCGCACGGCACGAGATAACCCTTCATCCAATGTAAACCGTTCACGATCCCAATCGCACGATGCTCCCAACCGATGAAGCTGACGAATGATTTGTCCGCCGTATTTCTTTTTCCAATCCCAAACGGCTTCCACAAATTTTTCGCGTCCCAAATCATGGCGTGAAATCCCCTTTTTCGCTAATTCCTTCTCAACCATCATTTGCGTAGCAATACCTGCATGATCTGTTCCCGGTTGCCAGAGCACATCATATCCCGTCATCCGCTTAAAACGGCACACCACATCCTGAATGGCATTATCCAATGCGTGCCCGAGGTGCAAATTCCCCGTAACGTTTGGTGGCGGAATAACAATTGAAAAAGCCGGCTTTTTATCATCATTCGGATGACAGGTAAACAGCTTTTGACTTTCCCATTTTTCAGTAATTTCCTTTTCCGTTTTTATCGGATCAAACGATTTCTCAAGCATTATTTTCTTCCTTATTTTACTTCTTATATTTTGATACGCACTTAAAATTAAATAAAAGCATTTTCCTTTATACGCTTAAAAATATCAAAAGTCAACAACTCCCGATACATTCACCAAGGGATTTTTAAGTGCCCGTCACTTGATAAACAATTATGAAATATCGGTGAAAGTTATGGAAAGATTCAATAAGATACCGCCGTATGAAACAGATTGATTTTTTGGTTGCAATTTTTTCCGAAACGGCATATAGTAGCTTCAAAAACAGAAAGGATTTACCTGTGAATACGTTAATACCGTTTGTGAATAAATTGGGTCAGGTTGTTTTACGCTTTTTGCGCTCAACGGGCGAACTCGGGTTGTTTGCCTTTGATACGCTTTATCATTGCGTTACACCACCATTCTACGGAAAGGCATTTATCAAGCAATTTATTGAAATCGGATTTTATTCGTTGCCCGTTGTGGCATTAACAACCCTGTTTGCCGGTATGGTCATCGCTTTGCAAACATACAGCGGTTTTGCCTCCATGTCCGCCGAAGGCGCGGTTGCCATGGTTGTTTTGGTGGCGGTAACGCGGGAATTGGCGCCCGTAATGGCCGGACTGATGGTGGCTGGGCGTATCGGTGCCGCCATGGCGGCGGAAATCGGCACCATGCGCGTGACGGAACAAATTGATGCGCTCTATACGCTCTCTACTAATCCCTACAAATACTTAATTGTTCCACGGGTGACGGCAGGCGTTGTTATGTTGCCCGTATTGGTGTTAATCGGCGATGTTATCGGTATTTGTGGCGGATATATGATCGGTGTTTCAAAATTGGATTTTAATGCGGCAACATATTTAATCAATACATGGGAGTATTTAAAACCGGTGGATATTATTTCGGGGCTGACAAAGGCAGCCGTATTCGGATTTATCATTACTTTGCTCGGTTGTTATAACGGCTTTCATTCACAAGGCGGGGCGCAAGGAGTCGGGCGCGCCACAACGAATGCCGTTGTATCATCCAGCATTTTAATTTTAATTTTCAACTATATCATCACCGAACTGTTCTTTTCAATTTAAGGAGATAAGGAATGGCTTTATTTTCAAGAAAAAAATCAAATGAGCCGGTTAAAATTCGCTTGCAAGATGTGCATAAAGCGTTCGGCACGAAAAAAGTATTGGACGGTGTTGATTTAGAGATTCGCACGGGGGAATCACTTGTGATTATCGGCGGTTCGGGAACGGGTAAATCCGTTACGCTGAAATGTATTTTGGGACTGCTGACACCTGATAGCGGACACGTTGAGATTGACGGAAAAAATTTATCTACTCTCTCTCACAAAGAACACGATGAAGCCATTTCTCAAATCGGAATGCTGTTTCAAAGCGGGGCGTTGTTTGATAGTTTAAGCGTCTGGGAAAATGTGGCATTTTCATTGATACAAAATCAAAAAATGAATAAGCAGGAAGCCAAAAAAATCGCGATTGAAAAGTTGGCGCAAGTGGGGTTACCGCAATCGGTTGCCGATTCATATCCGGCCGATTTATCGGGCGGTATGCGCAAACGGGTCGGTTTGGCGCGCGCCATTGCAACTAACCCGAACGTGATTTTCTTTGATGAACCTACAACGGGGCTTGATCCGATTATGTCGGACGTGATTAACGATTTAATCGTTTCCACGGTTAAAACACTCGGCGCAACGGCTTTGACGATTACGCACGATATGAATTCCGCTCGGAAAATTGCCGATAGAATTGCCATGCTCTACGAGGGGAAAATTATTTGGGTCGGCACGGTGAAAGAATTGGATAAAACAACGAATCCGTATGTGCGTCAATTTGTGGCAGGTAGTGCAACGGGGCCGATTGATGTAGAAGTAAAGGTGGCTTAACATGGCCAAAAAAACATCGCAATTCGTTTGCCAAAATTGTGGCACCGTATACCCCCGCTGGGCAGGTAAATGCGATTCTTGCGGTGAGTGGAATACGATTGTGGAAGAAAATTTGCCACAAGCGGATAGCCCGACATCAACGGGCGGTAAAGGCGGGCGGAAAATTGAATTTGCCGATTTACGCGGAGCGCCCGAAATTGTTTTTCGGTTAAAATCCAACATTGCCGAGCTAGACCGCGTCTGCGGTGGCGGACTCGTCCCCGGCTCGGTTATTTTGGTGGGCGGTGATCCGGGTATCGGAAAATCAACATTGCTTTTACAAGCGGTTGCGAATTTATCCAAAGGAGTTAATAAAATCGGCGCGCCTACCAGATGTGTTTATATTTCAGGGGAAGAATCGGTTGATCAAGTGCGGTTGCGCGCCATGCGGTTGGGTTTGGCAGAGGCTAATGTGGATTTGGCAAGCACGGCGAACATTCGCGATATTGTGGCAACACTGGATGTGCCTGATGCGCCCGATATTGTGGTGATTGATTCCATACAAACCATGTATACCGACACGTTAGATTCCTCGCCCGGAACGGTGGGGCAAGTTCGGGCGGCAGGGCATGAATTGATACGTCTTGCCAAACGCCGAAATTTTGCGATTTTTTTGGTGGGACACGTGACGAAAGAAGGCACATTGGCAGGTCCGCGCGTATTAGAACACATGGTGGATACCGTTTTGTATTTTGAAGGCGATCGCGGACATCACTTTCGGATTTTACGCTCCGTTAAAAATCGGTTCGGGGCAACGGATGAAATCGGCGTGTTTGAGATGACGGAACTCGGTTTGCGGGAAGTGCCGAATCCATCCGCTTTATTTTTAGCGGAAAGACGGGGCAATGTGGCCGGTAGTTGCGTTTATGCGGGGATTGAGGGATCTCGACCGATGCTGGTGGAAATACAGGCGCTTGTCGCCTCACAAAACGGACCGGCACCACGGCGCGCCGTTGTGGGTTGGGATTCAAACCGATTGGCTATGATTTTAGCCGTTTTGGAAGCAAGATGCGGGATTTCTTTATCGAATAAAGATATTTATTTAAATGTGGCGGGCGGATTGAAAGTAACGGAGCCGGCGTGCGATATGGCCGTTGCAACGGCGATTGTTTCGGCACTCACGCAAAAGCCGATTCCCGCCGATATGGTTATTTTCGGCGAAGTGGGCTTGTCGGGTGAAATTCGTGCCGTTCCGCAACCGGATTTACGGCTGAAAGAAGCCTCTAAATTGGGTTTTGAACGCGCATTGATACCCCCATCGGGTACCGAGAAAAAAGTGAAAAATGATTCAATTCGTATTACGCACGTCGGGCATTTAAAAACGCTGATGGATACGTTTCATTAAGGATAAATGATAAGTGAAGTCCCTTTTTGTTTCGTATAGCGTTTCTGTTGCTTTATTCCGTGTTTTTTACCGATGAAGATTATTGAAATGATACAAACGGTATTTTATTATTTCTCCCGTTATGTTATTACGGGGATTATTGCTCCTGAGATTCTTCGCTATGCCGACTAATACGTATGTTCATAACTGCGATTACCGTTGCGTTTAGGGGATATTCACTGATGTTCCTTATCGGCTGATACCGCTTTTTCGGCATGTGCCCCATCGCAAAACGGTTTATTACAACTTCGTCCGCACCGACAAAGCGCAACACACTTTTCCGCAACCGATTTATCTACGCCTTCTTGATAACCCGTTATTTCATTTTGCGCATCGGGTGTTAAATAAACTTCACGAATCGGCACTTCGCCATGCACAAGGTAAGGTCCGTTTTTCACAACATTTACGAAAACCGCGTTTTTTGATTGTTTTTTCATTTTCTTTCTTCTGTATCCTCTTTATCTGTTTAGATAGGATTGCTCATACGAAAAACAACTAAATTTAGAAAAATTATCTTGACAGTTGTATTTTTGGGTTGTATTTTACAAAAAAATACCCATTTAAAGGATGTTCATTAACAAAGAAAGGAGAAAAGTGATGAATATTACGGTCAAAGTTTTATCGGCATTGTGTCTTATCGGGGCATTAAATTGGGGGTTAATCGGATTATTCGGATTTGATTTGGTTGCATTTATTTTCGGACCGATGTCAATTTTAAGTCGCATTGTTTATACGTTAGTAGGATTGAGTGCCGTCGGCTTATTGGTTATTGCCGGTCGCAATTATGCGCAACGAATCTAAATATACTAGTTTTGCGGTTCAATCATAACGATAAAACGCCGATTTTATTATCGGCGTTTTTTATACCTCCCTTTACAAAAAAAACAGATTGTTGCCGATAAAATATATTTCCTGAAAGCAAAAATCTTGTTTTCTTTGTTTTGAACATTGTGTGAATGAAGCAACAAAACCTCATTTCCAAAAGACAAATCTTCAAAAAACAGGTTGTTATGCTTTTTCCAAATACGCTTGCACAAGGGCATCCGTATCGTTAATTTGTTGCGCTAATTTCTCGGCCAACAACACATTCTTATTTCCTGATGAATAGATTTTCAGATAGGGGCCCAATCCGCTTAAATCTACATCTAAAATGACGGATTCATGAATGGCCGGACGCGAAACTAAAATTGCATACTTCCGATCGGCAAACTCTTTCCCTAAAATAAAGTTCATCTCACGCGGTGACAAGTTCCATGTTTCATAGTCCGAGGGATTCGCTTGCGGATTGCGGAAGAAAATCACGGTTTGACACTGTCCGCGAATCACATCGCCCAATCCGTTATCATCCAAGAAGCGCGGTTGTTGGAAAGCGCAAAGGAATGCTTGGCGTTTTTTCCGCCCTTCACGTAAACCGACAATGAAACTTTCTTTAAACATCGGATGCTCCAACATCGGTGCCGTTTCGTCAATCATAATCAAACTCGGCGTTCCCATCGCCGTTGCCAATGTGTGAATCCGATGCATCACATAGCTGATAACGGCCGGAGCCAAAACACTGTCTTGGAAAATCGTCGTAAAGTCAAATGCCATGTATCGGCTGGATAAATCCAAATTGTCCGTCGGCGAGTTAAAAATACGCCCGTATTGATCATCGTTTACCCAACGGAATAATTCCCGACGCATATAGCCGTTCGGTGCAAAGCAACTCTTATATAAATTCTTCATCAAGCGTTCGTCAGGTCGCAAATATTCAAATGCCGTTGTGACGGCGCGTGCAATTTCTTGCTCGGATACCGCATCCGTTCCGCCCGTAATATCGCGCATCCATGTGCGTAAAAAGGCGCGGTTATCCGATGTATCCGGCACGGCAAACGGATTTAAAGAAACGGATTCTTCTCCGCCGTCAAAACGCACATACGGCGCATTTTGCATCAATGCAAACACTTTGGCACCGTTGTTGCGGTCAAAGAAGTATGTATGTAAGTCGGGAATCCGCATGGATTGCCCTGCCATAAATGAGAAGAAGGTTGTTTTACCTTGTCCCGTCGGACCAATGAGTGCGGTATGTGCAACGGCATAAGGTTCTTCCGATACGTGGAATTGAAAGGCATACGCCGTTCCCGTGATTGTTCTAAAATAGGATAACGGCATCGGACCCCAGTCGGATTTCATGCGTCCTTCCGCCGTCTTATCAATGCAGATACTGCATGCAACCACGCGTGATAAATAAAGGAATGTGCGCGGATAAATTTCATACGTGGGGAACTGCGCAAAGAATGTGGCTTGTGCCGCCCAACCGTCGCGCACGGGCGTCACATTATAAATCCGGCAGATTTTCTCAACTTGCTCTTGCCCGAATTTTAATTCATCTTTTGATTCCCCGAAAACGAAAATGCTCATGGCATATTCATTCAGCGTTTGCCCGTCGGCATCGGATTGATCCAGCCATTCCAGCGCCGTATTGTATTGCGCCCGCACGTTGGTGGAAGGGCTTGTCATACACGCCATCTGCCGTTGTTGCATTAAAAGCATATTTGCTTTAATCATCGGAATGGCTTTGATGTTATGAATCAGTGTAATTTCGCAATCAATACTTAAAATATCGGCAACCATTTGTTCATCCATAAAGTCGCCGGGTTTACGAATGCCGATACAAATAGCCAGTTTTTCTTTATCGCCCGAAATGAATTTAATAATACCCTCATCGCGTGTAAAGTGAACATAATCAGCCGTTAATAAAGAATTTAAGTATTCGCCTTGCTCTCTCCCGATACGCGGTTTCGGCACCGATAACGGGCTGGCCAACTGCGCAAACAGCCAAAACGGACTTTCGTCATGGCTTTTAAACGGTGCTTTTTCCGATACGAGTATCGGTTCATACGGGTCTAAAATAGAGGTGAGCGCCAAAGAGGCTTGTTGCAAATCTTCCATAGCCGTTTTGCGGTCGTTAATGGAAAGAACAATATAGTGTTTATTCCGAAAAACACGGTGCAAATCCTCCATCCATTTATCGGAAATGGCACGGAGTAATTTACTATCGCGATGTTGCCCCATATCGTGCAGAGAAATTTTTTCCCGAATGGTAATTACCCGTGAGATAACTTCCAACTGCGCCATGGAATCAATCCATTGTTTGCGTGCTGCCATCAAAGCCATTCGCTCGGCGCCCGTTAAAAGCGTTGTATCCGCCCCTTTAATTTCATAAACACGGGCTAACGAACCGTTGCGCAGGTGAATGGTTGCGCCGTCTTCATCCAATTTGCTGAACGGCAAAAAGTCGGACACGCGTGTTTCTTTGGGCTTGGGCAAAATAATATCGCCGAGTTTCGTTACGAAAACCGACATAATCATCATTGCACCGATGATGCCGATAACGGCAACGAGCGTTGAAAAAGAAGACGCCCCTTGCGCCAACATTTCAAACACGCCGATATCAATAGGTATATTATCCATGGTTCATCCTTAACTTTCTAGGGGGCAAGTTTATTGCCCTTGGAGGGGTAAACATTTTTTGAAGGCGTTGACATCGGCCCGTAAGTCATCATCATTTTTGATAGATGCGGTTCGCGCCACGCATAAGCGGCGATGATAATATGTCCGATTAAAAAGAAAGGAATAAACCAAAGCGGATTGACCTGAAACGCCACGGCGCACATCAACATAACCCCCATTTGAACGGAGAAGTTAACAACGGCCGGCACAAACGGAGCCCAAAACAAACGCGGTGGCATGGCGACGGCTTTTAATATCGGTTCACGCATTTTATCATCTCCTTATTTCTATAATCTACCCCTACTTATACAATTATAGCAAGGAAAAAATAAAAGAACAGCAAAAAAATATATCAAAACGGGTGGGGAATTTAATTTATTTGAGAAAAATCGGGTATTTTTCGGCGCAATATCTCACGATTTTGATGATTATGCGGGCGGTATTTTTATATAAACTTATGTGAACGGCAATGGCTATTCAGAATATAACGGGGTGTCATCGGATTGTTAGGGCGTAAAGATGGCGGAGTAATCCACCCCAAATGCATTGAGTGTTAAAATAGGGAAAAGCCCCCGATGGAGCGGAGGCTTTTAGGGAAGAGAAAAAATGTTTATCAATCCGTTCAGTTAAGCTGATTTACGGGATTGAAATTGAGTGAGCGCTTCTTCATAATCATCTAAATTGACGATTTCGTAAGCACTCTTATCAGCCATCAATGCACGCAAAAGTTGATTCGTGTGCGCATGACCTGATTTGACACCTGAAAAATGACCGATAATCGGCATTCCCAGTTGATATAAATCACCGACGGCATCCAACGTTTTATGCACAACAAATTCGTTTTCACTGCGTAAACCTTCTTTGTTGACTACTTTATCGCCGTCAACCACAATCACGTTATCCAGCGAGCCACCGCGAGCCAATCCCATGGCACGCAATGTTTCCACTTCTTGCAAAAAGCCGAATGTGCGGGCATAAGCAACGGAATCTTTAAATGTGCGTTCCGTCAGTTTAATAGAATATTCTTGACGGCCAATCGCTTTGGATTTTGCAAAGTCAATCATAAAATCAATGGATAAGCCTTCTTCCGCCGGATAGAGGCAAACACTGGCGCCACGTCCGTCATCAAACGAAACATCTTTTAAAATTTTAACGGCCTTCAACGGCGCATCTTGTTTCACGATGCCGGCGCATTCAATCAATGTTACGTAATCGGCTGCCGAACCATCCATAACAGGCACTTCGGGGCTATCTAATTCAATTAAGATATTTGTAATGCCGAAACCTGCCAAAGCACCCATCAGATGCTCAATCGTTCCGACCGTTACCCCATCGGCATTTCCGACACAAGAACACATTCTCGTATCCACAACCGTATCATAAGAAACAGGAACCAAATTATCTTTATCCGCAACATCCGTGCGTTTAAATACGATACCGTGTCCGATTTCTGCCGGTTTTAAAACCATGTGAACTTTCTGCCCGCCATGCAATCCGATTCCCGTACACGGAATGGCATTTTGAATTGTCTTTTCGCAATTTTTATAAGCGGTTAATGTTTTAATTTCAGCAATCATTTTTTTCTCTCCTTTGCCAGATTTGAGTTCAGCATATCTTTTTTTGTTGTTTTTGACAAATCAATGATTATTTCAAATTATTACAAATTCCCGTAATATGTCCGCATGCCTTGTCAGTCTTATCTTTCAGACGTTGCGGATATATGTATTTCGTATAGTATGTCGGGTTATGGTAAATAAATTATCTTGACTTATTCAAAAAAATAGCGCACAGTATGCCCCATGAAAATAACAAATCGTGTACGAAAAGCAGCACAACAATCTAAAATTTTTCGCTATAAAACGTATAAAAAGATTGGCTGTGTGGGATATAGAAAACATGTGGATCGCATTGTAAAATTTGCGATGGTGTTTTTGCTTGTGGTCGGCGCATTTTTGATTATTCGCCCCGATTCGCAAAACGTTCCCGAAGATTCTTTGAATTGTGCGCCGAATTGCCCCGTTGAGCCGGTTGTCAATCCCGATGCGCAGGAAGTTGTCCATTCAGACTTAGGCGATGAACCCGTTATTGAGGATATAGATGAAGACGGCGCATCACTGATTGCGTTAGAAGAAGCCGTGCGCCAAAACGAAGCGAAGTTGGCAACGTATAAAATCGCCAAAGGAGAAACGATTGCAGGGCTGTTGACGCGCGCCAAAATAGCCAAAGCGCAACATAAAAATATTATCAACACGTTGGAAACGCTTGTGAATGTTAAAACAATCAAGCGCGGAACGATTGTTTTGATTTTTACGGGACAAAAAGGCGAATTTTTGGGGTTGACGTTGCCGTTTCGGGATAACGAATTCGTTGCCGTTTTAAAAGATGAAGACGGCTCACTCATTCCGTTTTCACAAGAAGGTTGCGTAGAGAATAAAAATATAACGATTCGCGGTAAAATTGAGCGCACATTCAGCGGATCGGCGCAAAAATACGGCGCGCCCAAGGAAATTGTGAATCAAATTGTTAATGCGTTGAATAATGAAGTCAACTTCCGTAGCGGGTTTAAACGCGGTGATGCCTTTGAGATCATTTATTCAACGCAAGTAACGCCGACGGGGTTGGAATTAGATACGGGCCGTCAGGTATTATTTGTCGGTTTGGAAATGGGGAACGATAAAATTTATCGGTACTGGTATACCGATCGCTCGGGAACGCCGGCTTTTTATACCCCGACGGGACAAAGAGAGCAACGAACACTGGAAAAACGTCCGGTTAAGGCCGTGCCGAGATTATCATCGCCTTACGGCTGGCGAACGCATCCGATTTTGATGTATCGTGTTTTCCATAGCGGAGTGGATTTAGCTTGTCCGCGTGGGACGCCGATTATTGCGGCGGGAGACGGCACGATTACACAACTCGGTCGGAAAGGGGCTTACGGTAAGTATATTCGGATTCGTCATGCGGGCGGATATGAAACGGCTTACGGGCATATGAACGGCTATAAAAAGGGATTAAAAGTCGGCTCTCGGGTCAAGCAAGGCGATGTCATCGGCTATGTGGGTGCAACGGGGCGCGCAACGGGGCCACACGTTCATTTTGAAGTGTGGAAAAATAAAAAAACAACGAATCCTTTTAACAACAATGTGATTTCGGGGAAACAGTTAAGCGGGTTTGAGTTGGAGCAATTCCAATCGTTTGCCGAGAGCATTCATCCGGATTTTTCCAAACATTTATTCGGAAAGCATCCGCCCGTTCCCGCTCGGAAGCCGAAAACAACGAAAAAATAATTCCGTTATAAGCGGACACAAGCGGTTGTATATAAATGGGTTTCTGCGGGCATGCGGTGAGCCGTTTGCATTATACCGATTCGGGGGTGTTTCACGCTAATGCGGATTGCCCGTTAAAGAAATAAATTGCTCGGTCAAAGGAACAAACAGTAAAATATCGTCAATCATAAGAAAGTGGCACGCGTTTTCATAAATGAGGCGCAAAACATAGCATAACAAAAAAACATTCTAGGCTTTTGGTTGCAAAGTTCGGACTGCATCGGGCAAACAAGCAATGCAAAAAGGGGAAAGCAACGCGTGCCACAAAAAGAAAAATTAGAGGAATGTATGTAATTTTCCTTGAAATTTTTTAAAAAAAAGTTATGATACAAAGCAAAAGAAAAGGAAATAAAATGCGTTTATTATCAACATTGGTCAGTTTGGCTTTTTTTGGGTGTTTCGTTGCTTTTGTTATCGGGCTTATCATTGTGATGCACTTTTCCGTCGGGTTGCCGGATTACCGACAATTAGCGGAATATCGCCCGATGATTACCACCCGAATCTACGCAAATGATGGTTCTTTAATGGCGGAGTATGCGAACGAAAAGCGCTCGTTTGTGCCGATTGAACAAATCCCGCCGATGGTTATCAATGCTTTTTTATCGGCCGAAGATAAAAACTTTTATTCGCACGGCGGTATTGATTTAATCGGATTGACGCGTGCCGTTATTACGAACATTCGCAATATCGGGTCGGGGCGTCGGTTTGTAGGCGCATCTACCATCACGCAACAGGTGGCGAAGAACTTTTTGCTGACGAGTGAACAATCTCTTTCCCGTAAAATCCGCGAAGCGTTATTGGCGCGCAAAATAGAAGCCGCTTATACCAAGGATCACATTTTGGAATTATACTTAAATGAAATTTATTTGGGTGGCGGTTCTTACGGGATTGCAAGTGCGGCACTTTATTATTTTAATAAAGATTTAAAAGAATTAACACTGGCGCAAATGGCTTATTTGGCAGCCTTGCCGAAAGCCCCGAATAACTATCACCCCGTTCGACGCCACGATCAAGCCGTAGCACGCCGGAATTGGGTATTATCGCGTATGGCGGAGGATGGCTATATCACGGAGGAAGAGGCGATTGAAGCGCAAAAAGAGCCGTTGGAAGTTGCTAAAAGAGATAAAAACTTGCTTAAAATATCGGGCTACTATTCGGAAGAGGTGCGACGCTTTATTGTTTCCAAATATGGGGAAGATGCCATGTATAACGGCGGATTATTTATCCGCACATCTATGGATCCGCGTTTGCAAAAAGCGGGCGTTACGGCGCTCCAAAACGGTTTGTTGAATTACGATAAACGACATGGCTGGCGGGGTGCAATCGCCCGAATTGATATGGATAAAGAAACAGATTGGAAAGAAAAATTCGAAAAACGCAATTTACCGCCATACGTGCCGGATAATTGGTCGGAAGCCATTGTCACCAACGTGACCGATAAGGAGGCCGATATTTATTTAACGGACGGCACAAAAGGGAAGATATTGCTCACAACACTTTCATGGGCGCGCAAATCACTCGGTAATGCACGGATAGCGGCGGCAACCGTTAAAAAGGTTTCCGATGTGTTGGCAAAGGGCGATATCATTTATGTTTCGCCGAAAGATGAAAAAACGCCGACAACGCATTTATATCTTTTGCAACAAGTGCCGGAAGCGGAAGGTGCCTTGGTAGCATTGGACCCGCATACGGGGCGCGTATTGGCTATGGTCGGCGGATTTTCTTTTTATCGGAATCAATTTAACCGCGTTATTCAAGCCGAACGTCAACCCGGTTCTTCTTTTAAACCGTTCGTGTATTTAGCGGCATTGGATTCGGGGTATACGCCATCCAGCTTAATTTTAGATGCGCCGATTGTGATGCGTATGCCGGACGGTTCGGTTTGGAAGCCGAAAAATTACAGTCGCACCTTTTACGGGCCGACAACATTGCGCGTCGGATTGGAAAAATCGCGTAACTTGATGACAATTCGTTTAGCGCAAGCCATCGGAATGGATAAAGTGGCGACTTATGCGAAAAAATTCGGAATTTCAGATAACTTCTTACCTGTTTTGTCCTCGGCACTGGGGGCAAACGAAACAACGCTTTTGAGAATGGTAACGGCATACGGGGCGTTTGTTAACGGTGGAAAAGAAATCACGCCGAATTTAATTGACCGGATTCAAGATAGAGACGGCGTAACAATTTATAAACATGATATGCGACCATGTCCGAATTGTATCGGTGAAAGTTCCGATCCGTTTAAAAAGCCTGATATTATTGACGGACGGGCACAGATACAAGACCCTGTCAGCGCTTATCAGATGGTTAATATTTTAACCGGTGTGGTTGAGCGCGGAACGGGACGTGTTGCCAAAGCCGTCGGCCGCACGCTCGGCGCTAAAAGCGGAACGAGTAACGATAGCTTTGATGCGTGGTTTATCGGTTTTTCACCCGATTTGGTGGCCGGTGTTTGGGTCGGGTTTGATACACCGCGCACACTCGGCGCAAACGATACGGGCGGTGTTGTTGCCGGGCCGATTTTCCGCGATTTTATGATTGAAGCTTTAAAAGGGCAACCGAACATTCCATTCCGTATTCCGGAGGGTGTGCGATTGGTCAAAGTGAACCCGACAACGGGGAAACCCTCTAATGCACCGGGAGCCATAGAAGAGGCATTCCGTGCGGGAGATGAGATAACCGTATCGGATAAAGTCATCGGCAACAGTCAAGTCTACGATGCGGGAAGTGTAGGCACGACGGATATACCGGCTATGGGCGGATTATATTAGCCCTGCGGGAAGATGTGTTGCGATAGAGGTAAGTGATATCGGGCATACAACGGGAAGCGGATTGACACATTGGAAGATGCTTTCGGACGACTTGACTCACAATCAACGAAACATGCACCGTCAGTGCCGTTAGAGACAATAAGTTTAGAGAATGGGAATAAATCAAAAAGAGAGTATGCAAATGAAAAAATTTTATTCTTCTTTTAAACAGATTTTGAAATGGAGTATGCCGTTAATCGGTATAGCATTGATTTGGTTTTTAGCCGGTGCGGCACAGAATCAACATACCGTAAAATTGTTTGAAACTTATTTTAATCAACACCCGAGCCAAATTTTTTGGTCTGCCAAAAATCAAAAGTTTTATATTCCCGGTTGGGAGGGCGGATTAAAAACATCGTATGATGCGCAAGATCGTATTTTTATAATTCATATCGGCAAAGTATCAACGGCGCTTTGCCGACAGTTGGTGAGCGCAGATATTCCGTTCCCGCATCAGTTTTGGGTAGATGGGCAACGCATTGATACGCAAAATTTATCCTTATGTCATACCACACGGCCACGTTACTTATCTTTTCAATTTTCGGCAGATTATAAATCGTTTGCTTATAAATTAACGGCAGATACACCGTGCAAATGCGATAAGCCGTTTATTTCTTTCGGGTTATGTCGGAGTCTTTGTCTGCATTACGATAGCTGTTTTCGCACACCGCCGTGCAAGAAAAAACAGTAAAAACATTCTTTCTGTTTGACAAAAGTTTCTTTTTGCGTATGATATAAGCAAATTAAGGTACCGAAATGAATTTAATTTTATTTAAATATATTTTAAAGCATTATATCTATATTTTTTTCGCAACCCTGTTTGCGTTGGCAGCGATTGTTATGTTATTTGATATGATTGAATTACTGCGCACGGCAGCGAAACGCGAAAATATTGCTTTTATCAATATTGTTATTTTGGCCCTTTTGAAATCACCGCAGATGATTCATATTTTGCTACCGTTTGTGACGCTTCTTTCCGGCATTATTTTCTTTTTAAAATACAGCGCTTCATCGGAGTTAATTATTATGCGGTCCGTCGGTATGTCGGTTTGGAATTTTTTAACGCCGATTATTGCTTTTATTTTCTTATTGGGTGTGTTTAACACAACCGTTTTTAATCCGATTGCGGCCATGACGGCAAAACAATTCGAGCGGATGGAAGAACGTATCGGGATGACTTTTTCGCATCCGTTTTCATGGTCGGAAGATGGTTTTTGGTTGCGTGAAGCCGGTGACGAGAAAACAACGGTTTTGCGTGCCAGTCGCGTACGGCAAAACGCAGATGAAGTTATATTAGACCGCGTTTCGGTATTTGAGTTGACACCCGAAGGGGCGTTGATACGGCAAATCGAAGCAAATATGGCTTTGCTTTCTAACGGGGTTTTAACGCTCCCGAATGCATTTATTATAGATCCGGTGCATGAAGAAAGCAAAAAGGTGCAGGTTGAAAGTATCCCGACAGTTTTTTCACTGGAACGGATATTAGAGCGGTTTGATGAACCGCAAACAATGTCATTTTGGCGTTTCCCGCGATTCATTCGTTTCTTAAAAGAATCGGGATTTACAACAGCGGAACACTTAATGTATTTCCATGAACTCATTGCCTATCCGATGATGTTGGTTGCCATGTTGCTGATTGCTGCTGTTTTTGCTCTACCGCCGACAATGCGTCAGGGGAAAACGTTGCTTCGGATTGTGTTAGCCGTATTAAGCGGATTTATTTTGTATTTTTTGGGACGTGTTACCAATGTATTAGGTTTATCTCAAAGTTTGCCTTATATACTGGCGGCATGGGGGCCCTCACTGATTGTTATTCCGCTTTGTTTATCCGCTTTATTGCATACGGAAGACGGTTGATTTTTATATGTATTGTTTGTTCTTTTAGTTTAACGATTCAAATTAAAATTCCTATATTGAATCTCCATCATAACAATAAATATCAATGATCGTATACAAATCTACAAGATACAAAAACAACGGTAGGCATATAAATTAATCTTGTTTTTAATTAAAACGATATACCTTAAAAATTATTATTGAAAAAATCATAAAATCGTGATATACTAACTTTATATACAGTATAAAAATTGGCAGACATACGGAGGAAATAATGGCAGATAAAACCAAAGATATTCAAAAAGAAGAGCAGGAAACAGGCGGATTGTGGAGCTGGTTTCGTAACTCTATGGTCGGACGCACGTTCGGGTTGGATGATGTAAGCCGTGCAGGTGGAGAATCAAAAGGCCTTTTGAATTGGTTCAGTAATTCCATGGTTGGACGCTGGTTCGGTTTGGACGATGAAAGCAAAACAGGCAAAGAGTCGCAAGGGCTCTGGGGCTGGATGCGCAACTCTATGCTCGGGCGCACGTTCGGGTTGGATGATGAAAGCAAAACAGGTAAAGAGTCGCAAGGGCTCTGGGGCTGGATGCGCAACTCTATGCTCGGGCGCACATTCGGGCTGGATGATGTAAGTCGTGCAGGCGGAGAATCAAAAGGCCTTTGGAATTGGTTCAGCAACTCCATGGTCGGGCGCTGGTTCGGTTTGGATGATGCCGGTAAAGCTACGCGTCAACCGGCACAAAAAGATGACGTGATCGTTGAAAAGGGTGCGGCGGAAAAGGACAATTCGAATGAAAGTTCGGTAAAAGAACTTTCGCGCATGCAAGAAACGACAAAAGATAAATTGAAAGAAACAAAATTTGCCGAAAAAGCAGGCGATACTCTGCTTGACTCTTACTTCTCGAAAGATAAACCGTCAATTGGTTCGAGTGGAACAACAATCCTCCCTTCATCTCTAACAGGGGCTCTCGGACAATCTCTTACTTCATCTGATTTGACATCAATACAGGGAAAAATATCATCAATGAGAGAACCTCTGAACCATTCTCAGCACTCACAAACAAACACCGAGATAACTGTGGATAGCGGCTTGAGTCTTGATTCTATATTGGGGCAGGGAATGCCCTCGTTGTCTACACAAAGCGATCAACTAACGCCAGATGCGAATGATTCACCTGTGTCTACACCGAAACTGCCGGGACAAGGAATTTCAAACAACACCGAAAGAGCGGATCCTGCACAACCACTCATGCCCCGGCAATATAACGGTCGCGAATAGAAGTAAAGCACGTATTATAAGAGAGTTATCGTTTGAACGAACGATAACTCTTTCATTTTGAATTTAAAAACTATTCTATGTTACGCAATTTTCATTTTGCGCTTGAGGATTCTTTTGAATGACGCAAAGAAAAGAAGCAAAGTCTTTGCTTTCGGATATAATGAATCAATCTATTACAAAAGAAAGATAGGCATAAATCAACGGTATTCCGATTTATCAAACCGCCGATGAAACCAAAGCCATTGTTCGGGAGTTTCACGAATCCATTTTTCAATTTCTTGATTGATGGAGAGCATTGTTTCATAAACCGCTTTCTCCTTGTCAGAATTGCGTGAAACTGCGAGTGGATATACATCAATTTGAAAGCGTTTATCTTTTCGGCGAATACAACGTGCCATAAAAATCGGCATATTCAATTTTAAAGCCACCGTTGCAATGGCGGGAGCCGTTTTTGCCTGTTTGCCGAATAACGGCACATCAATGCCCTCCCGTAATTTCTGGTCGCACAAAATCACAACGCCTTTTCCCGCCCGCAATAATTCAATCATTTTTTTGGCGCCTTGCGTTCCTTTCGGAATCAACGTGCCGACACGGCGCTGAAATAACATTTTATCCAGCCATGGATTATTGGCAGAGCGGTAAACGGGATTTAAGCAATAGTCATCAAAAAGCGCCGTCGTAACAGCCAGTTCAAAATTGCCGATATGCGCCGAACACACAAAGCAACCTTGCTTCTTTCGGGCTACCTCTTTTAAATAATCTAAACCTGAAAAAACAGCATTATGATACAACGTTTCGCCATGCGGAACTTCGGCATAAACACGTCCCCAGTGGCGCCATGTTTCTTTTAAAATTTGCTCACGTTCGGCAGGTGTTTTGTCGGGAAAGGCAAACGATAAATTCTTGCGCGCAACGGCATTTCGTTGGGTTAAAACATGATACAGTAATCCACCGAGAAACGCACCGAAATTAGAGGCAATTCGTGTCGGCAAAATTTTAAATACGCCAAGCATCAGCCAAACAACACCGCCTGTGAGCGGGTCGGTAATAAATTGCTGTATTCTTGTGCGATGCGCCTGACGCAGTGCTTGACTCATTTAAAAGACTCCTCGCAATAATTCCGCAACTTCCGCCGGATTATCAAATACAAATTGTCCGTCAATAATATGAATACGTTTTAATAAATCTTTCGGAATTTTAACAGCATCTTTCGTTGTCGTCACAATCGGTAATCCGTTGGCGGTTTTCAAAAGGCGTTCTATATCAAACCGTGTGTAATAATAATGGTCGGGATAGCTTTCCGTTTTAACCACATTGACACCGCTTTTTGCCAGAATATCAAAAAATTTTGCCGGTTGCCCGATACCGGCAAATGCCAAAACATTTTTTCCTTTAATTTGTTGAATTGTTTTTGGATTTAACCGAAAATGCCCCGTTAAAATCGGCAAATCAATTTTATTGCGCTGCAAGTAAAAGCGCACACCCCACTCATCTTCCCCGACAATCACAACAGCATCGGCGCGTTCCAAGCCTTTTAATACCGGCTCACGTAGCGGTCCTGCCGGTATAACGCATTCATTGCCAAATCCGCGTTTACCGTCAACAACCACAAACGAAAGCGTTTTAATCAACGAAGGATTTTGAAATCCATCGTCCATTATAATACATTCCGCCCCACGTTTAACAGCCGTCTGTGCCCCGCGCGCCCGTCGGTTATCAACAACCGTCGGCCCGTAGCACGCCAACAAAACGGCTTCATCGCCCACATCATACGGTGTATGATTTTCTAAATCCACAACCACATTTTTGAGCCGTGCTTTATAGCCGTGATTCAAAAAGAAAAATTTTCTTTTTTGTTTATGCAATAACGCTGCCAACGCCAAACAAACCGGCGTTTTCCCCGTTCCGCCGATAGATAAATTGCCGACGCAAATAACGGGTATCGGTGCCTGATACGGATTGATTGTGCGCCGAAAACGAGAAGCCGTGCCGAAAGCATATACTGCCCCGAGCGGTTTTAAAAGACGCGATAAATAATGATTCGGAACTTCCCAAAAATGCGGCGTTTTCATCTTTTCTTCTTTTTCCCTTCCGTTTCCTTTTCCGTTCTTTTATTTAAACACAAAACCGTTCATGCAAAATATCATACACGCGATTTAACACATCCATTTCGGAGGTTGCCATTTTCTCGGCACGAACAGCCATTTTTTCAGCACCGGCCGGTTTCATTAAAAATGATAATAATTGCTGAGTTAAACCGGCACCGTCCGCCACCTCAACCAACGCATTCGCTTTTTTTGCTTTGGCAACGATTTCGCGGAAATTAAACGCATACGGCCCGATTATAACGGCTCTGTGTAACCGCATCGGTTCCAGCATATTTTGTCCGCCGAACGGGATTAACGATCCGCCGACAAATACATACGGACTTAATTGATAAATCAACCCCATTTCTCCGATGGTATCGGCCAAGTAAACGTTTGTTTGGGATGTAATCGACTCTCCCCGTGAACGACGAGCAACCGTTAAGCCGTTTTTAATCAGCATTTTTTCAATTTCATCGCCTCTGTTCGGATGACGCGGGGCAATAATCGTTAATAAATTTTTATATTCGCGCGCAATTTCCAGATGTGTTTGCATTCCGATTTTTTCTTCGTTGGCATGTGTGCTTGCCATACACCAACAAGGGCGTTCCCCGATTATTTTTTTCATGGCTTTCAGTTCCGTTAAATCAAACGGCGGATACGTTGCCGCAAATTTCAAATTTCCGACGCTGACCACGTCATTTGCTCCCAACACTTTGAGCCGACGCGCATCTTCCTGCGTTTGCCCGAACGAAAGCGTGAATAAATTTTGAATGGCTTTAATCATAACGGGTAATTTTTGCCAACGTGCAAAAGATTTATCCGAAATGCGCCCGTTTAACAAGACCAACGGAATGTTATTTTCTCGGATGGCCGAAAGCATATTAGGCCAAAAATCGGATTCAAACCATAAAACAAGATCCGGCTTCCAGTGTTTTACGAATGCTTTTGTCGCCCATGGGAAATCAACGGGCAGATATTGGTGAAAGGCTTTTTCAGGCAACCGAACGGCCATTAAGCCTGCCGATGTAACGGTACCCGATGTGACCATCACCGTTAAATTTCTGTTTTCTGCCAACAGTTTTTTAACCAGCGGTAACATGGATAAACATTCGCCGACGCTTGCCCCGTGCATCCAAACCAATTTGCCGTTCGGGCGCCGTTTTCGGCAAATGCCCAACCGTTCCGCAAATCTTTTCTTATCTTCTTTCCCCCGATAGAAGCGAAACAATAATAACCCGGCAATCAGCGGACTGCCGATAATCGTTAATAAACGGTATAAAAATAATGTTGCCATTTTCCAAAACTTTCTGATATGATAAAAATCATCTTAACGTAAATGAAAAAAAAAGGCAAGAAATATGATACGGATTCAATCAAAAAATCCGCTTTTCCGAGCGACACTGGTATCGGCATTAAGCGAATTTGAAGCAACGGATACGGAATTACCCGAGGAAGAAACGGCTGTTTTATTGGTTTGCGATACGCAAGAGGAAGTTGATGAATTGTTGCGTTCCCCCCGCTCTTGTGCGATTGTATTGTTGGGAACACATCATGCCGAAGCCGATTTGGAAATACCGTTACCGTGTGCGCTGAACGAGTTAAAAGAACGGTTGCGCGTTCTGATTGCCCAACGCCAAAATGCGCCGACATTTGAGAACAAAACATTTTTGTTTGAAGGTGCAAAACGCTTGCTGACACATAAAAAAACAAAACATGCCGTTCCGCTGACGGAAAAAGAAACGGAGTTAATTTCCTATCTTGTAAAAGCGTTGCCGAATCCGGTTTCAAAAACGGATTTATTAAGTGAGGTTTGGAAATATAATCCCGATGTGGAATCGCATACGGTGGAAACGCATATTTACAGCCTACGTCAAAAAATAGGAGAAGAAAATGCCGATAACTTTATTGTTAATACGGCCGATGGTTATATTCTTTCGGAAAAATAACGGCGTTGACAAATTTGAAAAATCCGCCTACACTACACGCAGATTTTGATTGTTTTTCTGATACAGATTAAAGGAAATTTATCATGCAATTTAATGCCAGACCGCTGAAAACACATCTCAAAAAAGTAAAAGGCCGGCGCGCTTCCAGCACAAAATGGTTACAGCGTCAAATTAATGATCCGTATGTTGCCGAGGCGCATCGATTAGGCTTTCGCGGACGAGCCGCCTTTAAAATTATGCAGTTAGATGATCAGTTTCATTTTTTTAAACCCGGAAAACGCGTGGTTGATTTAGGGTGCGCGCCGGGTGGCTGGTCGCAGGTGGCCGTGGAGCGGGTGAAATCAACGCCCGAAAATCCGCTGGTTGTCGGGATGGATTTGTTGGAAGCTAAACCGATTGCGGGCGCAAAACTCGTGCAAATGGATTTTACGGCTGATGAAGCCCCCGCAAAATTGGAAGAGTTGCTGGGTGGACATAAGGCAGATATCGTGATGTCGGATATGGCTGCGAATACAACGGGTATGCATAGCATTGACCACTTGCGCATTATGGGTTTATTGGAAATGGCGTATGATTTTGCCTGTAAAATTTTAAATAAAAACGGTGTGTTTATTGCAAAAATTTTTCAGGGCGGGACGGAAAATCAATTTTTGGCTGAGATGAAAAAAAATTTTGCCGTTGTTAAACACGCCAAACCGGATGCCAGTCGCAAAGATTCATCGGAAGTTTATGTGGTGGCTACCGGCTTTCGCGGATGTGCGCCGTCAGATAACGAAAAAGGTTAAACGGTTGTACTCCGCCAGATAATATAAAAAGTTCAATAGATAACGCACGCGCTCAAAAATCAACAAAAAATACGGGAGAAGAAAGAGAGAATAACATGCAGGAAAATCGCTTGAAAGATTTAGCAACAGCCGTGTTGGCCGAAATAAATCAAACCTCTCGGCCCGCAAGTGAAGTGCTTAATACATTTACGCGCACGCATCGGTTTTTGGGCGCCAAAGACAGACGTTTCTTAACCGAAACGGTTTGGCGCGTATTGAGGCAAAAGGCGCGTTTGGCTTATCATTATCCGAACGCATCTTTACGCGAGCAAATTGATTTATCCGAACAGATTATTCCCGTTTCGGACGATATGCCGAAAGCCGTTCAATGGGAAGTGCCGGCATGGCTCCCTGCGCATATCAATCAACCCGAAACGGAATTACCGGCATTATTGGAAACACCGCCGATTGTGTTAAGAGCAAACGGCCGGCGGGAAGAAATTCAGCAAAAATTAAAAGCCGAAGGGATTGAAACGGAGCCAACGGCTCTTTCTCCTTACGGACTGATTTTGCAAAAGCGTGTGAATTTAAATAACAGTTTATGTTATCGGCAAGGGCTGATTGAAGTGCAAGATGAAGGCTCGCAACTATCGGCTATGCAAGCGGAAATTCAAGCGGGCGATTGTGTATTGGATTATTGTGCCGGAGCGGGCGGAAAATCGCTGATTTTTGCGCAACTGATGCAAAATAACGGTAAAATTTTGGCGCATGATGTTTCGGCACGCAGTTTAAAAGAATTAAATAAACGCGCTACCCGCGCCGGTGTTTCCATTATTGAAACAACAACGAATCTGCCGGCATGGCAGAAAAGTCACCCCGAGGTGCAATGGACGCACGTGGTAGTAGATGCCCCTTGCTCCGGAACGGGCACATGGCGACGTTGTCCGGATGCCAGATGGAAGCTGACCGAAGAGCAAGTCAAAGCATTATGCCGTAAACAAGCGCAAATTTTATCAAAAGCCGCACCATACGTTGCGCCGAACGGGCGATTGGTTTACATTACCTGTTCGTTATTGATAGATGAAAACAGCAAACAAATTCAACATTTCTTAAAAAAGAATACGGCATTTAAGTTATGTTCGCATAAGCAATTTTCACCGGCACGCACCCGAACGGACGGCTTTTTTTGCGCCGTTATGCAACGCATTCGGTAGCGCTTGATTGAGAATAAACGTGGCAAAAACAGCATAAAGAAATTTTAAAAAACAAGTTGTTATCAAAAAATTTTCGCTATCGGGAAATTTATTTGAACAAAATGCAAAAAAAATCGTTCTAACTAGTGAAAACGGCTTGCGATATTGAAAAAAATTTTATATTTTAGTTTCATTCAAGTTGAAGGGGTGAATAATGAAACAAAACAAAAAAATGCTACAAACGGTGAGAGGTCTTTCCCGCCGTTCAAAATATATGCTCTTTATTTTATGGTCCGTTGCGTGCCTGAGTATCGGATACGGCGTGCATACGGCCGTTCAACCGATGGGACAGATGGCCGGCGGAATGAGCGAAACGTATGTGTTGACCGGGAAACCGATCATAAAGGATATGCGTTCTTATCAATCTTTCATTGCATTTGCCGAACCGATTAATGAAGTAAATTTGAAACCGCAGGTATCCGGAACGGTGGAAGAAGTTTTGTTTGAAAACGGGTCTTATGTTAAAGAAGGCGATGTGCTGTTTGTGATTGATAAACGCAAATATGAAGCAAATGTGCAATCAGCCCAAGCAGATTTGGATAAAGCCCATGCCAATGTGGTGCAAATCAAGAATGATTATAACCGCCAATTAAAGTTATATAAAGATAAATTTTTGCCGAAAGCCGAATTGGAAGTGGCGGAAAGCAATTTGGCGCAGGCAAACGCAGCCGTGCAACAAGCCGACGCTAATTTAAAACTGGCAAAATTGGATTTGGAACATGCAACCGTTGTAGCCCCTATCAGCGGTTATATCAGTAAAGCGTTGGTGACAAAAGGAAACTATGTGGATACAAACGGCACAACGTTGGCTCGTATCGTGCAAACAAATCCCATTCGTATTTCTTTTTCCGTAACAGATAAAGAACGATTGAAGGGATTGAAAACATATCAAAGAAATAATATAGAATTATCGGAAATGAATTTAGTTCTTTCGGATGGCAACATTATTGAAATTATGCCGACTAAATTATTTGCCGATAGCGAAACCAGCACCGATACGGCAACTTTTTCCGTTTATGTAGAGTATGATAATGCGGAAAAATTATTATTGCCGGGTAATATTTTTACCTTACGAATTCCGAATTCAGAAAAGAAAAATGCCGTCATTATTCCGCAAAGCGCCGTTTTGCAAGATTCAAACGGCAAATATGTTATGAAAGCAAATAATGCGGGCATTGCCGTTCAACAATATGTTGAAACGAGTGAAACCATAGATAATTATGCCGTTATCGATAAAGGATTGAGTGCAAATGATACGATTATTTTGTCGGGCGGACAAAAAGTTTCAACGGGTCAAAAAATTAAATCAATCAGTGCAGATAATCAGGAACGGGAAGCGGTTGCAACATCGCCTGCCGAGAGTAATGCATCTGCCGAACAACAGATGAGTGATGAATTAACTCAAAAAGATTAAGTGATATAAAAAAGAGGAACCGGAAATGTTTTCGCAGTTTTTTATTAACCGTCCGCGATTTGCTGTTGTGATTTCGCTTATTTTAAGTATTGCGGGCATTGTTTGTTTATTTAAATTACCGATTGCTTTATATCCGGAAGTGACACCGCCGGAAATTTCGGTGCGTGCCTCTTATCCGGGTGCCAGCGCCGACGTGGTGGCAAAAACAATCGGTATTCCGTTGGAAGAAAAAATTAACGGAGTGGAAGATATGATGTATATGAGCTCTACTTCCTCCGACGGCTCATATCAACTGACGGTAACATTTAATTCGGGTGTTGATCCCGATATTGCCCAAGTGAAAGTGCAAAACCGAATCCAGCAGGCAAATTCCTCATTGCCGACGGAAGTGCAACGTCAAGGTTTAACGGTTCGTCGTCGTTCATCCAGTATGCTGGCGTTTTTGGCCTTCTTTTCACCGAACGGCACATTGAGCACGAATGAAATCAACGATTACATACAAAACAACATTTCCAAGAATTTAACAAAAGTCAACGGCGTCGGAGAGGTTTCGGTTTTCGGCGCAAAAAAAAGTATGCGGATTTGGATGGATGCCGATAAAATGTCGGCACTGAACTTAACGATAGATGAAGTGAAAAGCGCCATTGAAAGTCAAAACTATCAGCCATCACTCGGGCAATTAGGCGCTCGGCCGGCGGAAAGCGCTAATTTGATGGTGTATTCCTTGCAAACAAAAGGGCGGATTAACACGGTTGAAGAATTTGAGAATATCGTTGTCAGAACGGACAAGCAAGGTGGACTTGTGCGCATGAAAGATATTGCCCGTGTAGAAATCGGTTCAGAAAACTATTCGCACCAATCCGAATATAACGAAGCTCCTGCCGTAGCAATGGGTATTAACTTAACATCGGGGGCAAATGCTCTTTCCACCATGCAAGGCGTGATAAAAGAGTTAGAACGAATGAGGCAATTCTTCCCGGAGGATTTTGATTATGTTGTCGGAATGGATACAACCGAGTATATTAACGAATCAGTGGCAGAAGTGGCGTGGACGTTGTTGCTTACATTTATATTGGTGGTGTTTGTTTGCTTCATTTTCTTGCAAAATAAGTGGGCAACCTTAGTGCCGACCTGTGCCATTCCCGTATCCTTATTGGCAACATTTATCGTGATGTATGCGTTAGGGTATACCATCAATATGTTTACGCTATTCGGGCTTGTTTTGGCCATTGGTGTGGTGGTGGACGACGCTATTTGCGTGGTTGAACGGGTTATGACATTGATTGATACCGAAAAAATGACGCCGAAAGAAGCAACCATTCAAACCATGCACGAAATTTCGGGCGCTTTGATAGCAACAACACTTGTGTTATTGGCAATTTTCGTTCCGATTGCATTTATGGGGAGTGTGACGGGTAAAATTTATCAGCAATTTGCCGTCACGATTTCAACAGCGGTTGTGTTTTCAACATTGAACGCTTTAACGCTTTCGCCTGCGATTTGTTCCACCATGTTGCGACCGAATGCACAAATTAATTCCCGTATATTAAACTGGTTTAACGGTGCGGTTGTGCGTTCATCCCGTATGTACCAATGGATTGTGGCACGTATGGCGCGAAAACTGGTGTTGATTGCGTTGATTTTTGGTGTTTTTGTTTGTGGCGCCTATGGGTTTCTTTCGCATTTAAAAACCTCTTTTATCCCGAGCGAAGACCAAGGTAAAATCATTGTTAGCATTCAATTACCCGAAGGCGCCTCATTTAAGAGAACGGACGAGATTATTCAGCAAATTACACTGATTTTACGGCAAGAGCCGGGTGTAAGTGCCGTGATGACGATTACCGGACATAGTATGACGGGCGGTAGCGGAGAAAATATGGCAATGGCTATGGTGGCTTTGGATCACTGGGGATTGCGAAAGAGTGATGAATTGCAATCAAGCGCCATTTTGCAACGCCTCAAAGCGAAATTGGATGTTATTCCCGAAGCGGAATTTCAACTGATGGAATTACCGGCAATACCCGGTCTGGGTATGTCGGGCGGATTATCTTTAAAATTGCAATCGTTAAATGATACGGATTACGAACGTTTGGATAATACAACGCGCGCCTTTATGGATAAGATGATGAAAGACCCGTCAATCTTATATGCGTTTACAAACTTTACGGCTAAAACCCCGAATATTTATTTGGAAATAGATCGCTTAAAAGCAGAAGCGATGCAAGTGCCTTTGGCAAATATCTTCGCTTCATTGGAAAGCTATTTGGGTTCCAGCTATATTAACGATATTAACTTCGGAACGCAGGTTAATCAGGTAATTATTCAATCCGATTGGAAATATCGGCGTGATACGGAAAGTTTAAAACGAATCTATGTGCCGAATCAATCGGGCGAGATGGTTCCGCTCTCTACATTTGTTAAATTGGAACCGATTTTGTCTCCGCGCCAAATTATTCGGTATAATCAATATCCGGCAGCCGGTGTTACGGTAATGGCAAACGAAGCCACAAGTAGTTCGGGCGAAGCCATGCAGGCTATTGAGGCGTTGGCAGCTACCGATTTACCGAAAGATTATGCGTATGAATGGTCGGATATGAGTTATCAAGAAAAGAACAATGAAGGGCAAGTATCCGGTTTGATTATGTTGGCGGTCTTGTTTGCTTACTTGTTCTTGGTAGCGCAGTATGAAAGTTGGACGGTTCCCATTCCCGTATTAATGAGTGTTGTTGTAGCCGTAACGGGAGGTATGCTCGGCTTATGGCTGACGGGATTACCGTTAAGTATTTATGCGCAGTTAGGGTTAATTTTGCTCGTCGGGTTAGCGGCAAAGAATGCAATTTTGATTGTTGAATTTGCCAAAGAAGAGCGCAAAACGGGAACGGGTATTCCGCAATCGGCATTAAAGGGACTTTCGGTGCGGTTTCGGGCAGTATTGATGACGGCATTTACGTTTATTTTGGGTGTATTCCCAATGATTATCGCAACGGGTGCCGGTGCGGCAAGTCGGCTGGCCATCGGTGTTCCCGTGTTCTACGGAATGCTTATCGGAACCTGTTTGGGATTGATTATTATTCCGCTGTTATACGTGTTGGTGCAAACAATCGTGGAACGGCGCGGAAAGATTTGGAAGCGACTGACAAAATGAAAATCATGCAGATTATTGTGTCGGATGCAAATGAGGTTGAATATTTAAGATTTGGGAATCATCATTCTGCGAACCGCTTTGTGGCACAATAAGAAGCATATAACTGCTTCTAAACGCAAAGGCCTTTTCCAAGAACGGGAGAGGCTTTTTTATTGTCGGAAAAACGGGTATAACCAGAAAAGCGGGTATAAAATTTAAATAAATCGGCTCATCGTCAACGGCAGAATATAGGCAAAATAAATCAAATGATACAGAATATATGTCTGCGCACGGCAAAATATCAAAACAATCATTAAAGCTTCTCAAAAAAAGCAAATTTCCTTGATTGACGCATGAAAATTTTAAGCCTTGCAAGCCGTTCAATGCTTGCCTTTTATAGATATTTTACACTTATAAGCCCGTTATATAGACCCCTCCGTTTATGACCGTCCTTCCGATTGATTCACTTCTTCGGGGGCTTTTTCTTGATGAACTTGTCCGGCTTGGGACAATGTTGCATTATTTTGTTGCCCGTTTGATACATTTTCTACACGTTCACCTAACTGTCGTGTTAAATTAACACGCGCAGATAACTGTCCCATACCACCTTGTTGATGGATGACTTTATCTGCTACAGCGTCCGCGTTAAACGGTTGTCGTGGCTCACCTCGCTGTTGAGAAATAAGTTGATATTCGCGCTCAATATCGTGTGGTCTCGGCCGAATAGGCGCATGAGGCGCCCCTTGTCTTACCTGTTCAACCATATTTCTTAAATTAGCGGCGGCATGAGCCGTCATAGCTGCCGTTGCTGTTGCCGTTAGCCCGACTGTTGCGTTTGCAACGGCTGACTGCGCTGCCGCCTGTTGTTGTGCCATAATCTGTTGAGCTTCCAAATTTGTTTTATTATCCGTCCGTATACGTTCCTGTATTTGTTGTCTGGTCTGTTCTGCTGAAACGGTTTGGGTATTTTTAACACCTGTTTCATTTACTTTCGTATTATCGGAGCGGATAAATTCGGTAGATTTTTTTTGCTCTTGATTTCTTAAAAATGCATTCGTATTACCGCGTGCGGTTAATTCGTTTTGCGCCACACGCAATGAATCGCTTTCAGTAGCCCTGCGTTTTATTTTTTCGGCGGTAGCTTGTTGATTTTGAAGTGTTTGCTCCCGTAATAATTGCGCTGATTGCATACGGCTATTTTCGTTTTTAACTTGCTCGGCAAACCGTTGTTCCAAACGTTGTCGTGCCGTTTCCTCTTGCTTTCGGAGTAACGATTTCTCCCGTAATGCCTGCCTTAAAGGTTGTTGCTCCCTTTGTTCGTCTGCTTTTATTTTTTTATCAATTAAATCCGTGTTCAATAAACGCATGTCGGCCTTTTGCCCGCGCGCTTTTTGACTCCAATACGTTTGTGCTTGTTCTTGCAGTAAAATATCTTTTTTAAATCCTTTAAAACCCATACCGAGCAAGAGCCGATCCACCAAATTGGGCTTTGCCGAAATGTCGCCGTTTTTAATCTGCGCACCTTTAACGCCGTGCACAAAAAAATCAACCATCTGTTGCCATGGGCTACGCTCCGTTTTTTCGGGCCCTTTCGGATTTTCTTTCTGCGTATTTTTTTGTTGGATCGGTTGGGTTCGCTTTAAAAATTCCTGTTGCGGTTGTTTTGATTGAATGCCTAATTGTTTTAATTCGTTTTCATCTTCTCCCTCACCCGATTCGTCATCATCTTTCGTGCCGGAGCCGGTTGTGCCGTCATCGTCATCATCGTCATCATCCGGGGCGGTATCATCTGTTTCATCATCAGGATTATCATCATCGGGATCATCAGGGTTCGTCGGCTTTTTCTTACGTTTTTTGCGCAAACGTAAATCGTAAGCAGGCGCCGGCCTTTTATGCAAATAAGCATTTCGTTTTTCCGTTGCGTTAGAGAGAATTTCTTCGGTTGATGTGGCTTCTTTTTCAGATTCGTTCATTATTTTACCCCCAAATGCCCATGGCTTATTTATTCTATTTTACACGAAAAAAGTTTTGTTGCAAACATTATTTTGAAACGCTTTTAAAAAAGCGGTTTGCATTCCTCTTAAAAAAGGAAAAGTGATTTTATAACGCCCTGATAAACAAAAAAATGCAAAGAAAATACACGCATTTGAAAAAGATACTTGCTTTTCGGCAGAAAATATGCCTAAATAATAACCGATTTTTGAAAATGCGGGATAGGCCCGCGTGTATATGAACTTGAACAAAGGAGAAAATGATGACAGTTCGTGTTGCTATTAACGGTTTCGGCCGTATCGGTCGTTTAGTGTATCGTGCATTCTTGGAATCGGGTCGCAAAGATATTGATATTGTTGCGATTAACGATTTAGGTGATGCCAACGCCAACGCATATCTTTTAAAATATGACTCCGTTCACCGTGCAACGCCGTTTGACGTGCGTGCCGAGGGGGATTATATCATTGCCGGTGATTACAAAACAAAAGTGATTGCACAACGTGACCCGACACAATTACCGTGGAAAGAAATGGATATTGATATCGTGATGGAATGCACGGGTATCTTCACGGCCAAAGAAAAAGCTATGGTTCACATCAATGCCGGCGCCAAACGCGTTTTGGTTTCGGCTCCGTCACAAGGCGCTGATAAAACAATCGTGTTCGGTGTCAACCAAAATACATTAACGGCTGACGATTTAGTTGTTTCCAATGCTTCTTGCACAACGAACTGCTTGGCTCCGGTTGCTTATGTATTAGATAAAGAGTTCGGCATTGAACAAGGATTTATGACAACGATTCACTCTTACACAAATGACCAAAAGATTTTGGACCAAGTGCATAAAGACTTATACCGTTCACGTGCCGCAGCTATGAGCATGATTCCGACATCAACAGGCGCTGCCAAAGCCGTCGGATTGGTATTACCGCAATTAGCCGGTAAATTGGATGGTGTATCTATCCGTGTTCCGACACCGGATGTTTCTATCGTTGACGCCAACTTCATTATGAAAAAAGCTGTCACACGCGAAGAAGTGAATGCTGTTATGGAAAAATATGCAAACGGTGCTTTAAACGGCATTTTAGGCTACAATACGGCTCCGTTGGTTTCCGTTGACTTTACGCATAACTCGCATTCATCCACATTTGATGCCAACGGCACAAAAGTGATGGGCGGCACGCAATTACGTGTTATGAGCTGGTATGATAACGAATGGGGTTTCTCAAATCGTATGTTAGATACGGCTGCTTACATGGGTTCGCTCATTAAGTAAGGTGAGAAAACAAAAGATGTAAGGAGGGCAGTCATCAAACCGAGGGCTTCCCTCCTTATTTACTTAACGGCAGACTTGATAACAAAAAAAGGATTGAAAAATGACATATAAAACATTAGATGATTTTGATTTTGATGGAAAAACCGTCTTTGTGCGTGCCGATTTAAACGTGCCGGCAAAAGATGGGAAAATTACCGATACAACGCGGATTGATCGTTTTGTGCCGACATTAAAAGAACTTGTCAACAAAGGGGCAAAAGTTGTAGTTGCTTCTCACTTCGGGCGTCCGAAAGGGGAAAAGAATCCTGAATTTTCCATGGCATTTATAGCAGATGCTTTGTCAAAAGCGAGCGGATTAAAAGTTGTGTTTGCACGGGATTGCATCGGCGATGAAAGAGATATGCTTATTCGCGGTATGCAAAAAGGCGATGTGATTTTGCTTGAAAACTTGCGTTTCTATCCGGGCGAAGAAAAGAACGATAAAGAATTTGCCGAACACTTGGCCAGCGGTATTGATATTTATATTAACGATGCGTTTTCAACGGCACACCGTGCCCACGCTTCCACGGAAGGAATGGCGCATTTATTACCGCGCGGTGCCGGTCGGTTAATGCAAGAAGAATTGCAAGCATTAGATAAAGCACTCGGCAATCCGGAACATCCGGCAGTGGCTTTGGTCGGCGGATCAAAAGTATCAACGAAATTGGATTTACTTTCTAACTTGGTTAAAAAAGTTGATTTCTTATGCATTGGCGGTGGTATGGCACACACATTCTTGGCTGCCAAAGGGATTCCGATGGGCGAAGGTTCATTGGTTGAGCCATCTATGATTGATACGGCAAAAGAAATTTTAGCCAATTCGGGAAATTGCCAAATTGTTTTACCGATTGATTTAACATGGGCAGACCAATTCGGCGAAGGACAAACACCGCATGTTTCCGACGCAGCCGACGTTCCGGCAGGAAAGGTTTTGTTGGATATCGGACCGAAATCGGTTGCCGAATTTATCAACACGATTGCCCATTGTAAGACATTAATTTGGAACGGTCCGGTTGGCGCGTTTGAAATCAAGCCGTTTGATAAAGGCACGAACGAAATTGCCGAAGCCGTTGCGAAGTTGACGAAAGAAGGTAAACTGACCTCTGTTGCGGGTGGTGGAGATACGGTATCAGCTTTAAAGAAAGCAGGTGTTGCGGATTCACTCACGTATGTATCAGCAGCAGGCGGTGCATTCCTTGAATGGATGGAAGGGAAATCTTTACCCGGTGTTGCCATTTTAGGATAAGCAACTGATAAGCAATTTTTGCTAAAAGGAAAAAGTCTTTTGCGTGTGATGCGTAAAAGACTTTTTTATATGGAAAACTTTATATGGCAAATGAAGCACTAAACAAGATAAAACAAATTTGAATTTAAATTTTTGCTTGATTATTTTAAAAATACCCTTATAATCCTCTTTATGCTATATCATCTAGACGGACCTTTTTGTAGAGTCCGCTTTTTTTATGCTTTTTGTTTATAAATTGATAAAAAAATACCGCCCTTGAATACAGGGCGGTATCTTCATTGTTTAACAAAGTTTATTTCTTTGTTCCGCATCCGCATCCCGGCATATTGCTCCCCCTCCTTTCATACATAAAAAGGTATCTCACTTTGTTTATGTAATTTGCAAAATAGCACTTGTCAACCTATCTGTTCTTTGTTATGATACCTCTTATGAAAAAATATCTCTTACTTCTTTTATGCGGATGGCTTGCCGGTTGCGCAACGCAGAATCCGCTCACGGATTTTCGGTTTCAAACGCAAACCGTCCCGCCTTATATTTTGGCCAGTTGGTATCAAATAACGGCTCCCGGTGAGCCTATCCGAATTTATATTGAGGGCGATGGTAATGCGTTTGATATGAGCGGTCAGCCAACGGATAACCCGACACCTAAAAGCCCCTTCCTGCGCGAAATTGCCGCCGGTGATACAAATGCAAATGTGGCGTATTTGGGACGGCCGTGTCAATATATGCAGGCGGGCAGTTGTTCTCAAACTGATTGGACAACCGGTCGCTTCTCACCGCAAGTAATTCGCAGTATGAATCAAGCGGTTGAATCTCTGCGTAAAAAGGCTCAAACAAATGATGTGATTTTAATCGGCTATTCGGGCGGTGCGCAAGTGGCCGGATTGATTGCCGTGCGTAATCCGAACGTGAAAGAAGTGATAACCATTGCCGGTGTGCTGGATACGGACGCATGGACGGCGTATCATCACGATCCTGCTTTAACGCAGTCAATGAATCTGAAAAATGATAAAAGCGCCTTTGATAAAATCAAACAAAAACACTTTGTTGGGGCAAAAGATGAGGTTGTGCCACCTGCGTTGGTGCAACAATTCGTAGCAGATGAATCAACGGTGATTATTGTGCCGAAAGCAACGCACGCAAGCGGTTATGAATCCATTTATGAACAACTATATGAACAGTAAGGAACAGAATGAAAGTTTGGGTATTGGCTGATGATCGGGCTGGAAACGTTAATCAATTACTGGGCGTTGCCGAAGCATTGAAAGAAAAATATGAACGCATAGATATTCGGTATACGCGCGCCGTTAAATGGCCGAATTTAGTGCGAGACGGCACATTAATCGGCCTGACGCATGATTCAAAGCAAAAATTGCTTTCGGCGACAACATACCCCGATGTGGTTCTCAGCGCGGGCCGGCGCTCTTTCCCCGTTGCACGCTGGATACAAAAAAAATCGGGCGGGCGGACAAAAATCGTGCAGTTGATGAATCCCGGTCTTAAAGGGTTTAACCAGGCCGACTTGATTGTTTTGCCGGCGCATGATGAATTTAAAAAACAGAAAAAAAATGTGATGATTGTGGCGGGAACACCGCATCGTATTACTCCGGAACGATTAGTTGAGGAACAAAAAGAATGGGAAACGGTTTTTAAAAAATACCCCCATCCGCGGTTATCATTGCTCGTTGGCGGTGCTACCAAAAATAACCCTTTTACGCTTGATATGGCAAAGCAGTTAATGGATTATATTCAATCATTAAAACCCGCTTCCGTTTTGGTGACAACATCACGCCGGACGCCTCCCGAAATCGTTGCGTATCTCAAAAAACAGTTGCCGACCGAAACAACTTATTTTTACACATTCGGTTGCCCGGATAAAAATCCGTATTTCGGATTGATTGCTTGCGCTGATATGATTATGGTGACGGGGGATTCAATGTCTATGTGTTCGGAATGCTGTTCAACAAGTGTTCCCGTTTTTATTTTTGCGCCGGATGCAATGATGAGCGCCAAACATAAACGGTTTCATCAATCGCTTTATCAGAATGGCTATGCCTTGCCGGCGGGCGCACCGTTGCAAAAAGTGAAAGGGAATTTTAATCCCGCCGATGAAATTGCCGAACGGATTCGGTTGCTGTGTGCCAATCAGTTATCAGCAAAATAATTTAGTTTGATTATCGGCAACAAAAAAATGTTGAGAGCAGGGGATTGAATGGGCATTAAGGAAGTTAATGCCTGCCGACAAGTTGCCCGCCTGAAAAGAAGAAATTTTTATCCCTTGAAGGGGTAGGGAAAGTTAAAAGAAAGAGCTGGTTTATTCTCTCAAAACGGTCAGCGACTCGTCGGGATTAAGCAAGATAATCCGAGAGGCTTTTTGCGTTGAGTCGGCTTCGTATTGTTCGGGAATAACATAATCTACACCTTGCATAAGCCGTTCCGAAAGTTCCCGATAAGTGCGTGCCGATGGTTCGCCCGATAAATTGGCGGAGGTGGAAACGAGTGGCTTTCCGAAAGCCCGCAATAAGCGCAAACAAAATTCGTGTTTCGGACACCGCACCGCAACCGTTTTTTGCATAGGCAAGACGCTCGGTGCAAATCCGAATGCCTCGGGCAAGATAACGGTTTGCGGTGTTTCGCTTTCCGTTAGTAATCGTTTGGCAAACGGGGATAATGAACGCACGTAAGGCTGGATTCTATCAGGTGAATCAACCAGTAAAATCATACTTTTATTTGTTGGGCGTTGCTTTAAATCAAAGACGCGTTGCACGGCAGATTCATTTATCGGGTCGCAACCGATACCCCAAACGGTATCCGTCGGGTATAAAATAACACCGCCGTTGTTCAAAATTTCAACTGCTTTTTCAATAACGGCTTGCTCGGTTATCATTTCGCAATTCCTTTCTGAATTTTTCCGATAATATATCGTGCGTTATTTTACCGATATGGTTTCAGACGTTGCCCCGTATGTTTTAAGCGTTTCGATAAACACCGCTGAGTGTGGCTACATCCAGAATATGCCCTTGCATCGCTTGACGCAGTTCATCAACCGTAAATCCTTCTTGCAGACAAAGTTCCGTATCTAATGCGTAGACCGTTAAATCGTATGTATGCGGGGCGTTGGGCGGTGCCATACCGCCGTAGCAGGATTCTCCCCAGCTGTTTTGGCCTTGCACAAAGGTATCACGCATTGTTTCGGAAGCATTCGCCGGTAAATGAGTGCGCGTTAAATCGGCAATAAGCCAGTGAATCCAAATAAAACCGGCTACGGGAATGGCGTCTTTATCGTCTAAAATAACGGCAAAAGAAACAGTGTTATGCGGGGCATCTTCAATTTGAAACGGTAAAGAATAGGTGGGCATACCGTTTTTAAAAGCCGTGCCGAATTTGCCGTAAATATCAGCAATTTTCCCGTTTTGTATCCCAGAACTGATAATTTCCATTTGGATGACTCCTTTTCTGTTTGTGTCTTTTCTTATTTAGTTAATGTGTGTTGCAATTTTTTCAACCGTGCATCGGCAATTATTTTATCAATAACGCCTTTTACAAAAAGATCTATCGGTTGATTTTCGCGATAGTCTGCCGGAGCAATAATATCGGCTCGCTCAATGCCGAGCATTTGCTTCACATTGTTCCGTTGCCATTCATTATCGCCCGCAAATACGGCTATGGTGTGACCGCCTTCGCGTTTGACCGTTTTCATGGACGGGATATCCGTTTGCCCGTCGCCAATATAAATCATATTCGTAAAGGGAATAGGCTTTTCATCATCGTCCATGTGTCGGTTAAGTGTGTCATCATCGCTGACATCTAAACACCCTTTGTTGACGCGATATAAAAACTGCGTTTTGTTGGTGTAATTTACAACCAATCCGGGCCATACGGCGTTTCCTTTTTCATCATACATAAATGAGGACGCAAACACTTCTTTAAAATAAGGAGCAATCACCGTTCCCTCCACCATCTCTTTTAAACCCGAAGAAATAATGTAATGCTCTAATGCTACCCCTTTTTCAAGCGCATAGAGATTCATGCGCTTAAACCAATCAATAACCCCCGGATACAATTTAACCTTAGAGGCATACGAGCGTAAATCTTCTTTCCCGAACGGCAGGTGATGTTTTTCGGCTTCCTCTTTCATGAGTTTCATATAACTGAGAATCATATCGGCTTTTTGCGCTTTACCGCTTTCGTTGCTCTGACGTCAAAAATCTTGCGCAACAACGCCTAATTTTTCAAAAAAACCGTATTCTTGCATGTTCCCCGGCGCCAGTGTGCCGTCAAAATCATAACAAATTGCCATCGGTATCAGTGAATGTGTTTCTTCCATTATGTCCTTTCTCGAATCTTATTATATTAAGGGTGTTTTTATGTGTTCCTTGATTACAATAATTTCATCTCCTGCACTTATTCAACCAACTTTGCATCACCCATGCCACACCTGCATTCTTCTTTTCTTTATTACTTCTGCCACATATATGCTCTTGCCTTATTTGCTGTTTATGTTTCACTCGTTTCTCCTGCTACTTGCGCAACGCCTATCTCATCAGCCGTTTATGCATCGTGCGTCGCATATATCGCTTGCGTCGCGCTTATCGCTTGGCTTTCGCTCGTTATCCTTGCATTTGTGTTTCACACTTGCTTTCCCTATCGCTCGTAGCGCACATGCTCATCCGCCCGTTCCCGATTACTACAATAGCATCAAGCGAATTTTATGGCTCAATGTTATCTTATCGGGTATACTCCGTTCTGCGAACGGGTTGTTGCGGTTGAAGCATCAGCGGGGCATTATACTTATAATGTTGATCAATTAATTTTTGCGGAATGGTCATCAATTTTTCGGGCGCAATCAATTCACTGCGTCGAATCGTGCTGGAACGGCGTAAATCCGGTGTTACTTGCGAGAAGTCTACGGTGCTACGTCCATACATTTTTCCGCAGGTGCGTTCCCCGTCGGTCATGATAACCGTTTTAAGTCTACCGTCATACGGGCCGATGGCATATCCGCCGTTATCGTTCAACTGCACTTGAAATCCAAGACCCTGTTTGTCGGGATACATCTGATCCCAAAATACCACATTAAACCGCGCCGTTCCGCCGAGTTCCGATTTGCGTGTGCCGATTTCTCTGACTTTAACTTTGATTTGTGAATTGTCATCTCTCCCGAGAACGGTAAATTCATATCGTTTATTCGGACCTTTTTTTGTGATAAAATCGATATTGAAACTGCCCGTCGGCGTTTTGACATCTTCAAATCCCCGCATATCTACGGCTTCTTTAATAGCTTCTTTCGGGGTATCAAACAAATCTTCTTTGGCATTTCCCGTGCCACCGCAATTTCTGGTTGTGCATAACGTTAAACCGCCTAAAACCCACAGCGCACCGATGGTGCAACAACCCATTTTGCCACCTTTCCAAAGACAACCGCCTAAGCCCATTATGACCTCCTTTTTTTGTCGTTTATTTTCTTGTATGGAGGTATTATACCACTAAATATCCAAATTTGCAACATCTAATGCGTTTTGTTGAATAAAGTCGCGTCGCGGTTCAACTACATCGCCCATTAAGCAAGAGAAAACTTGCTCCGCTTCATCCTGATGCGTGATTTTAACTTGCAATAACCGACGTGCATTCGGATCCAACGTTGTTTCCCATAATTGCTCCGGATTCATTTCGCCCAACCCTTTATAGCGGTTAATGGCAATGCCTTTCTTCGCCGTTTTGAAGATGGCTTCCGCCAGAGAAACGGGATCGTGAATATCAAAAGTGCCGTCTTTTGTTTTTAAGACAGAGGGTTCTGCATAAAACTCTTTTAAGTCGGCCGACATTTCATTCAACTTGCGGGCTTCAGCGCATCCGAGCAGGGTGTTATCAATCACGTGTTCTTCCGTAACACCGCGTAACGTGCGTTTCAAAACAAAAGTTCCGTCTGCCAATGTTTCGCATTGCCAACCGCGTTCATATTCCGGTTCAATGGCATTTAAACGCGTTGCAAATGCCGAATCGCAAACGGCGTTCGGTGCAAATAATCCTTGCACGGCCATCTGCCCCACAATGCGCGCCGGCAACCGATTCGACATACTTAAAATCAAGTTGCGTGCCACGCGTGCTTGTTCCACTCGCGCCACTAAATCCGCTCCGGCAATTTGTTCCCCGTTTTGGGAAACTAAAACCGCATCCCCCGTTCCGACTTGGATTAAATACTCTTCCATGGATTTATCATCTTTCAGATAAATTTCCGAATTGCCTCGTTTGGCTCGGTAGAGTGGCGGTTGTGCAATATACACATACCCTTTCTCAATCACTTCCGGCATTTGACGGAAGAAGAATGTTAATAACAATGTGCGAATGTGAGCGCCGTCAACATCAGCATCCGTCATAATAATAATTTTGTGATACCGAATTTTATCAATGTTGAAATCATCACGGCCGATACCCGTGCCGAGTGCCGTTACAATCGTTCCGATTTCAGCGGATGAGAGCATTTTATCAAACCGAGCCCGTTCCACATTCAAAATTTTACCGCGCAACGGTAAAATAGCTTGGTGTGTTCTATCACGACCTTGTTTTGCCGAACCGCCTGCGGAATCTCCCTCCACGATAAACACTTCGGAATCTGCCGGATCTTTGCTCTGACAATCTGCTAATTTTCCGGGGAGCGAAGCCATATCCAATGCGCCTTTGCGCCGTGTTAACTCACGCGCTTTGCGTGCCGCTTCACGTGCGGCCGCAGCTTCTACCACTTTACTAATGATTTTACGCGCTTCCGCCGGATGTTCCTCAAACCATTGTGCTAACTTATCGCCCACAATTCCCTCAACTACCGGACGCACTTCCGATGATACGAGTTTATCTTTTGTCTGTGATGAAAATTTCGGATCCGGCACTTTAACGGATAACACAACCGTTAATCCTTCACGCATATCTTCGCCCGCCAAATCAACTTTTTCTTTTTTCGTTAATCCGGAACTGACGGCATAGTTGTTAATCGTGCGTGTAAGGGCAGCCCGTAAGCCGGCCAAGTGCGTTCCACCGTCGCGTTGCGGAATGTTGTTGGTAAAACATAAACAGGTTTCATGGTATCCGTCCGTCCATTCAAAAGCGGCTTCAACCGTAATACCGTCTTTTTCACCCGATAAATCAAACGGAGCTTCATGTAAAGAATTTTTAGAGCGGTTAATATATTTAACAAATTCCAAAATTCCGCCCTCGTAATGCAAAACAACCGTTCTGGGTTCGCTACCGCGATTATCCGTTAAATGAATCCGAACGCCTGAATTTAAAAATGCCAATTCCCGAATGCGGTGTTCCAAGGTATCAAAACTAAATTCCGTTGAGGTGAATGTTTCTTTGGAGGGGTGGAATGTGACCATCGTGCCATGTTTCCCCGGTGCATCGCCGACCACTTTTAACGGCGCAACGGAGTTGCCGTTTTCAAAACGCACGTAATGTTCTTTATCGTTCCGCCAAATCCGTAATTCCAACCAGTCGGACAATGCATTCACTACCGATACGCCCACACCGTGCAATCCGCCCGACACCTTATAAGAGTTGTTATCAAATTTACCGCCGGCGTGCAGTTGCGTCATAATCACTTCGGCTGCCGAAATGCCTTCCGTTTTGTGAATATCCGTCGGCATTCCGCGACCGTTATCAATCACCGTGACCGACCCATCGGGATTCAAAATAACGTCAACTTGCGTGCAATAGCCTGCCAAAGCTTCGTCAATGGAGTTATCCAATACTTCGTAAACCATGTGGTGAAGCCCCGTGCCGTCATCCGTATCGCCGATATACATACCCGGCCGTTTCCGAACGGCGTCCAATCCCTTTAATACTTTAATTGAATCTGCATTGTATGCTTCTTCCGCAAGTTTAATATCTTCTGTCATTTTCCTTCCTTTACGCTACGTTTTGTAAACTTAAATTTGATTCTTGCACATCAAAAAATTGTGCCCGATTTGATAAATACGTGAAATTTTCCATATCCGTGCCGGTCATCCAAACTTGTGTCGGCATATCGGATAATACATCAAATAAAATACGGCGCCGTCTTGAATCCAAATGCGCGGCTACTTCGTCCAGTAAAAGTAACGGACATATCCCTTGCTCTTGCATTTGCGTTTTCATTTCGGCTAAAATAATTGAGAGTAATAATGCTTTTTGCTCCCCTGTGGAACAAAGCGCCGCATCCATTCCTTTTTGCGCGTGGATTACTTTAAAGTCAGCCGTATGCGGGCCGGAAATGCTACCGCCGTCCGCATAATTCTTGCGTGATTTTTTTAAATGCATCGCAAATTCTTCTTCCACGCTTAACGCATTTTTGGATAATAAATTTTGCTCCACAATCCCTGTTAAAACCACATCGGGTGTCGGGAAAGAATCGGCAATCGGATGCGCCAGATAATGCCCGATTCGCTCAATCACATCAATCCGCGATGCCGCAATGGCAACACCCGTGCCGGCCATCTGCTTTTCAAGACCGCTTAACCAGCCGTCATCAAAACGACCCTCTCTTAATAAACAACTCCATTGTTTAAAAGCCGTGTTGTATTCCGTTAAGCGTGTGGCATGAGAGGCATCAAACGCTTGCACCAATCTATCCAAAAAGCGACGCCTTGCTTGCGGATCACCGCAAAATAATCTGTCTTGCGCCGGTGTCAGCCACAAACACCGCAAAATGCGCCCGAGTTCGCTTTGCTTGGCGATATTCTTGCCGTCAATCCGAATTTGCCGCCTTTCCGAACCGTCAATCGTTCCCGTTCCGATTTGGTAAACGCCGTCTTTATTCTGCACTTGTGCCGAAACACTCCATCGCTCGGGCAACTGCATCACATCGGCATTTAAAAGCGATTCGGGATTTGAGCGTTTCCCCACATCGCTTAATCGGGCGCTTCTTAATCCTTTACCCATCGTGAGAAAAGAAACGGCTTCCAATACGTTTGTTTTTCCCGCCCCGTTATGCCCTGTTAAAACAATCGGCACAAGAGAATCATCCAGTGTCAGATTTAAATAGGCATACGATCGGAAATTCGTTAATCGTAAATTCAGCAAACCTGTTTTGGCACGCATCATTTCTTTTCACCGACCTTCAACTAAACGCGCATCGGCATTAAAACGTATAACGCGTTATCATCGGCTTCGTCTTGCAAAATTACGGGAGACGTGCCGTCTTGCAAATACATCTGAACGGTGTCGCTCTTTACTTGCGCCAAAATATCCAGCAAATAACGGAAGTTGAAGCCGATTTCAATCGGTTCGCCGTCATAAACGGCATCCATTTCGTCTTCTGCCGAGCCTTCATCTACGGAAGCGGCGAATACTTGCAATAATCCTTGTTGCAAAGAAAGTTTAATGCCACGTGATTTTTCGGAAACAACCGATACCCGTTCAATCACATCCGTTAAGGTTTTGGCATCGGCTTGCAATTTTTTATCGTTATTAACGGGAATCACTTTTTCATATTCGGGATACGTTCCGTCAATCAACCGAGAAGAAAGAACAATATCACCCATCACAAACCGAATTTGGTTGGCTGATAAAGAAACATTAATATCGCCTTCCGCTTCGGCCGCCAGTTTTGCTAATTCACCGATTGTTTTACGCGGAATAATTACGCCCGGCATACCTTCCGCTCCGGTAGGCAACGGAATACCGGCACAAGCCAAGCGGTGCCCGTCGGTTGCAACGGCGGTTAATTTTGATTCATCGGCTCCCTTCTTTTCGTGCATGTAAATCCCGTTCAGATTATAGCGCATTTCTTCCATGGAAACGGCAAATCCCGTTTTGGAAATCAAATTTACCAAATCTTCGGCTTTTACTTGGAAAGAGTAGGGCATTTCTTCATGAACAATGGTCGGAAATTCCATAGCCGATAAACTCGCCAATGAAAATTTGGAACGGCCCGAAACTAATGAAATTTGCCCAGTTTCTTCCACGTAAGCCATCTGTAATTGAGACCCGTCAGGCAATTTTTTAACAATATCATAGAGCTTATGGGCAGGCACCGTTGCCGAACCTTGCATTTCAACGCCGGCCGGTAATTTTTCAATAATTTCAATTTCGTTATCCGTTGCCCGCAGAGAAACTTCATCCCCGTTTGTTTCAATCAACACGTTGGATAAAATGGGGATTGTTTGCCGTCTTTCAACAACGCTTTGAACATGCGACAATGCTTTTAACAATAAACCCCGCTCAATTGTCAGTTTCATCATTTGATACTTCCTTTTCCTCTTTGTTAAGTTAAAAAATGCTGTCTTTACTATAAAATATTTTTTTAAAAAAAGAAACTCAAAAAAGCGTATTTTTATAAATTTTTTGCCGATTGACAATAAACCTCTTTTTTTTTAAATAAAAATAGTGTATAAAAGCGCCGAGCGGAGTAAGGATAATGAAAAAATATGAATTAACGGCAGAACAAATATATACGAAAAGTCAGCTAACCGACGAAGATATTGCTTCTTTGTCCAAAACAAGCCCGATTTTGGGGCAAGATGATGCGTTGGAGGCCATTCGTTTCGGTATTCAAATGAAAGCGAACGGCTATAATATTTTTTGCACGGGGCCGAAAGGCGTGGGGCGAACCACACTAACGTTGCAAGCAGTTAAGGAATATGCTTCCAAACAAAAAACGCCGGAAGATTGGTGCTTCGTGCATAATTTTGAAACACCGCACCAGCCGATTGCCATCAGTTTCCCTGCCGGTAGCGGACGTGTGTTTGTTAAAGATATAAAAAAAATGGTGAGTTTGCTGAAACTGAATTTGCCCGCTTTGTTTGCGGACGAAACGTATAAAATTCAGCTGGCGCATATAGAACAACATTGTCGACGGGAAAAAGAAAAGTATTTCAGCGAGTTGGAATCCATTGTGGAATCGGATAACGTGACGTTGATGCGTATGCCGGCCGGTGTGGCTGTGGCGCCCGTTAAGAACGGCAAGGTTTTAACGCCGAAAACATTTAATAAATTGCCGAAAGAAGAGCGCAAAAACATTTTGGAACAGCTGAAAGAAGCGCAAAACAGATTGGAAAAAACAATTAAAGATATTCCGAATTGGGAAGCGGCTCAACAAAAAATGCTGGAACAGTTGCATGGTGATATGGCGGGAAAATTATTAAAAGCCGTAATGAATCCCGTGCGCAAAGCGTATGCAAAATCGCCCGTCATTTTGGCGTATTTGGATGCCATTCAACAAGATATTATGGAGAATATTGCGTTTTTCGCCATTCAACCGAACGAAAACAATATTGAATTAATTACCGAGCAAATTTCGGAGTTGTGGGCAAGGTATACCGTTAATTTATTTGTTTCGCACAAGGCGGGTTCGGGCGCTCCCGTTGTTCATTTAAATCACCCCACCTTGTCAAACTTAATCGGGAAAATTGAACGTCAACAACATTTAGGCTCGTTAATTACCGATTTTTCCATGATTCGCTCCGGAGCATTGCATCAGGCAAACGGGGGCTATTTGATTATTGAAGCGCGCGAAATGATTGAAAACGAATACGTATGGAATGCGTTAAAACGGTCGCTGTTTTCCAAAGAAATTAAAATGGAATCCGGCACCGATGATAATTCCATTTCGGGCGTTATTTCGTTAATGCCGGCCGTTATTCCGCTTTCAATCAAAGTGATTTTAATCGGCGAGGCGGCGTTGTATTATGCTTTGCTGGATAAAGATGATGAATTTTGCGAGTTGTTTAAAATTCAAGCGCGATTTGCCGAGAAAACGGAACGGACGCATGAAAGCGAACGCATTTATGCGCAAATTTTGATGAATTTTGCGCGCCATGAAAAGTTAAAATCTTTTTCAAATGAAGCCTTGCGCCGGATATTGGAGTATGCTTCGCGGTTATCGGGCGATTGCAAACATTTAAGCACGTTTATGACGCACGTGAATGATTTAATGCGCGAATCTTGTTTTTTTGCCGTTCAGGACAAATCCAAACAAGTGGAAACAAAACATATTGACGAAGCGCTGTATGCCAAACGGAAACGCTCGGGTGCCGTTCAAAAGGAAATTCTGGATATGATGGAGCGTGGCACGATTGCCATTGAAACAAGCGGTAAACGTGTGGGGCAGTTGAATGCGCTTGTGGTACATGATTACGGCTCGTTTTCATTCGGCAGACCGAATCGCGTGACGTGTCAGGTGCGGATGGGACACGGCGATTTGATTGACGTGGAACGGGAAGTGGAGCTCGGCGGTGCATTGCATTCCAAAGGCGTTTTGATTTTATCTTCCTTTTTGGCGGCGCGGTTTTCCAAAGGAATGCCCCTCTCATTAGACGCCAGTTTGGTGTTTGAACAATCCTATTCCGAGTTGGACGGCGATTCGGCATCTTCAACGGAATTATATTGTTTGCTTTCGGCTATCGGCGAAATTCCGCTGAATCAGGCGATTGCCGTTACGGGATCCGTCAATCAGTTAGGGCAGGTGCAAGCCGTCGGTGCCGTCAATGATAAAATTGAGGGCTTTTTTACCGTTTGCCGGCAACAAGGATTAACGGGCGAACAAGGGGTAATTATTCCCACAAGCACCGTTCATAATTTAATGTTGGCTCCGGAAGTGGTGGACGCCGTGAAAAACGGGCAATTCCATATTTATGCCGTTGACACCATAGATGAGGGTATGGAAATTTTAACGGGCTTATCGGCTGGGAAAGCCGATAAAGACGGCGTGTATCCGCCGAATACGATTAACGGGAAAATTGCGAAACGGTTAGAAGAATTTTTCCAAAAATCACAACAAAGCGAATCAAAAACACGCACCCGTGCGAAAAACGCGAAAAAAATAAATTGAAAAATAATCCCCTGCTTTTTCGGATGCGTTTTGTTGCTTGTTCGGAAAACGTTAACGGGAACATGGTTTGATAGTTAACCTGCCGAATTTCTTGATTATGTGATGGGAAATTTTGGCTTGGTGTTTCGTTAAACGCATATTTCGTCAGGTAGGTATGCTATTCAGAGCGCATTATGTTGGGTGCGCATTTCGTTAAGTGAACGTTCGGGCAGATGAGCGTTTGGTTAGGCAATCGTTCGGTTAGGTAGACGGATGAGCCGTTTGTTGCTGTTTTTGAATGAAGCGACAAGCCGTATCGGCGCAAACCGAATCAACGCCGTGTCCCATATTCGGCCGTGTGCATGTTTGCACGGATTGTGCCATTTCTTTTAAAACACGCATGGATAAATCAAGCGCCTCAATCGGCACAACATCGTCGGCTTCCCCATGAGTCAGTAAGATATTAAATCGTTTTTGCGTTTGTATCGGCATATCCAACGGCACGCTTGACATACCGATAATTCCGTTAACGGATTCGGAAAGCGAAAAAGCCGTTTTCAGCGCCATTAAACCGCCTTGCGAAAAGCCGACGAGCGTAAAGCACGAAAGCGGTATGTGATACGCATGAGATAATGCCGTTAAATAAGCAATAATTTCGGGCACAACGCTTTCGGCGCGTAAACCGAGTTGATGAAGATAGTCGGGCGTTACCATGGCGGTTGACTGAAAGTCGGAAAGCGAAAACCATTCATATCCGTTGCCCCAAATCGGCGTCGGGGCATTCGGTGAGAAGAAAGCCGTGTGCGGTAAGGCCGATTGCCACTCGGTGCCGAGAGAAAGTAAATCGTCTCCGTTTGAGCCATAGCCGTGAAAGAACACAACGGCATTTGTGGGATTTTCGGGAAGCAGAGAAGGGCCGTGCAACATTAAAATTCTCCTTGAAATAATGATTCATGTTTTGTATACTCTCTATATAATTTGAATAAGGAGAAAAAATCAATGAAAAAAATCACGTTTTTCTTTTTAAGCAGTGCCTTGACGGGTATATTGACCATGGCTTCTTTTTCTGTTGCTTTCGCGCAGGAAGGTGCTCGCACGGCCAGCGGATTATCTGATAGCGATAAGTTGGCGATTACCGCCGGTGCGGCGCAAGCTTGTAATGCCGATGCGGATAAGTTGGATACATACGAAATGATTGCCAGCCGTATTTTAGTGAATCCCACACGGTCCGAGAAAGAAGAAAATGCCGTGTTGACGGCGTATGCGAAAAAGAAATTTCAAACGTATCAAGAGCAAAAGGGAGCGCCTGAAATCAGTTGTTCGGAAGTGTTGGCGCGGTTTTATAAATTGCCGTTATTTCGCTCAACCGTTTACCGTGACGGCACGTTAAAATTGCCCGATGGGAAAATTATTAAGCCCGTGCGTCCGCTGAAACCGGCGCCGAAAGCAAAACCGAAACAACCGATGGCGAAAACGCCCAAAAACAAACCGACAAAATAAAAACCGAGCATGCGTCCGGCAGAGTTGAATTTCTTGTTTCGTGAGGTGACGACATTAACAGGCGTCGGCACACGAACAGGCACATTCTTAAAAAAATTATGCGGGGAACATTTGGCGGACATGTTATTTCATATTCCCGTCGGCGTGATTCATCGGCCGTATGTGGCAGAGGTGAAAGATATTCCGTCAGGCAATTATGCAACCGTGCAGGTGCGTGTTTGCGAACACGTGCCGGCATATCGGCGTAAACCGTATCGCGTAATCGGTGAAATTGTCGGAACGGGACATGTGGTGGAATTGGTTTTTTTTAATTATCGCGGAGATTATTTATCAACGCGTTTGAAAGTTGGCGAAACATACTACATCTCGGGCAAAATTGAACGGGTGGGCGGGTTGTTTAAAATCATTCATCCGGATTATATAACGCAAGAGTGTTCTCAAATTCCCGAGTTTGAACCGATATACCCGCTTTCTGCCGGCTTGACGAATAAAGGATTGATGAAATCCGTTCAATTTATTCTGCGCCAAATGCCACTTATGCCACAATGGTTGGACGAGGCTTTTTTAGCGCAAGAAAAATGGCCGTTGTTTAATCAGGCAATAACCAAAATTCATCATCCCGAAAGTATGGATGATTTATCGGCAACGGCGCCGGCCCGAATGCGGTTGGCGTATGATGAATTATTGGCCAATCAACTTTCATTACTGCTTGCGCGCGAAAAACAAAAACGTCAGGCAGGAATCAGCATCCCGCTTGCGCAAACGGATAATGAACAAAGTTTAACGGCTTGCTTTTTGAAAAATTTACCTTTTACGTTTACGCCATCGCAACAATCGGTTATCGCGGAAATTCGGCAGGATTTAAGCTCGCCGTTAAAGATGACGCGCTTATTGCAAGGCGACGTGGGCAGTGGCAAAACGGTAGTGGCGTTAACGGCACTTGTGCAGGCGGTTGAAGCGGGAATGCAAGGTGTTTTTATGGCGCCGACGGATATTTTGGCGCACCAACATTTTGAATCCGTGCAAAAAATGTTGCAGGGGTTGCCCGTGCGCGTCGGTTTGCTCACGGGGCGCGAAAAGGGAAAGAAACGGCAAGCCGTTTTATCGGCATTGCAGTGTGGCGATATTGATATTTTAATCGGCACGCATGCCGTTTTTTCGGATGATGTGATTTATCACAAATTAGCGATTGCCGTAATTGATGAACAGCATAAATTCGGTGTGCGACAACGATTGGCGTTGATGCAAAAGCAAAAAGGAATGAATGTGCTGGTGATGACGGCAACACCGATTCCGCGCACGTTGGCTTTAACGGCTTACGGCGATATGGATGTTTCGGTAATGACGGATAAACCGGCCAACAGAAAGCCGATAGAAACGCGTGTGCTTTCCATGAGTCGTGCCGAAGAATTGGCAGAGAAGCTGAAAGCAAAAATTGCGCAGGCGCACGAACGTATACAGGTTTATTGGGTGTGTCCGTTGGTTGAAGAATCCGAAAAGTCGGATTTGATGGCGGCGGAAAAAAGATATGCGACATTGCAGGGTATTTTCGGCGCACGCGTGGGGCTTGTGCATGGGCAGATGAAAGGCCCCGAAAAAGATGCCGTTATGGCGCGGTTTGCCGAAGGTGAGTTAGATGTATTGGTGGCAACAACGGTGATTGAAGTCGGTGTAGATGTAAAAACGGCTTCCATTATGGTGATTGAACAAGCCGAGCGGTTCGGTTTGGCCGGGTTGCATCAATTGCGCGGTCGTGTCGGGCGCGGGGGAACAGCCTCCGTTTGTTTGCTTTTACATGGCAAACAGTTAACGCCGACGGCGCGCGAACGGCTTAAAATTATGCGCGAAACGGATAACGGTTTCTTGATTGCCGAAAAAGATTTGGAGTTGCGCGGAGCGGGAGAAATTTTAGGAGCCAGACAGTCGGGCTTCCCTGTCTTTAAATTTGCCGATATGTCGGTTCACAAACATTTATTATACACAGCGTCAAAAGATGCGCAGTTAATTTTACGAACGGATGCGCAACTGAAAAGCCCGCGCGGAGAAGCGTTGCGCTATTTGCTTTATTTGTTCGGAAAGGATGAACAAATACCGTTTTTAAAAGCCGGATAAATAAAAAGGCATTTTCATTAAATCGGTTGAGCGCAAAGGGGGGGTGAATAAAAAGCGATAGCAAAATAACGGTTAGGGCGATATCGGGAAGCAAAAGAAAAATGATTGTGCGTTTGGGACGAATATGCTATAATGGAAAAAAGGAGCAGAAAGAAGATGACTATTCATTTCGTATTGCAAAATCCCGAAACAACCAAACGATTGCGTAAAGAGTTTGAGCATAAGAATATGAATCAGAAATTCGTCAAATGGCTTTACCGCAAAGGGTTTTTAGATGCGTATCAAGATAAAATCAATTTAGCGCGTGCTAAGCGGGGCAAAATTCCGCATGGGTTTGATGTGCACCATATTATCCCGCTATCGGGTGGCGGAACGAATCACGTTTCCAATTTTTGCTTGATTGAGCGGTCATTGCATAAATTTATCAATAAAAAGTGTTTTGATCCGGCCGTTCGTAATTTGCGTATCGGCGAAGCGGTGGATATTGAATTGCCCGATTTTCCGAAAGTGGCATTGCGCCGTGATTTTAACGGCTTTATTGATAAAAAATTATCGCATGACAGAGATAGAAATACCTTCTATCGGTATTTGCGTAAATGGGAAAAATAACGCTTATTTTTAAAATAGTTGGGGCAGAGTATGATTCGGATATTTTATTTATCCGAATCCCGTTGCCCTAAAAACAAGTTAATACGTTGTTTCCGAATCTTTTTTGGCGCTTGCGGCCGCTTCGGCAGATGACTGGATGAGCACGGTTTTTAACTTATTCACCCAATCATCCGTTTCTTTTGTTTTGAAACGGCTTTTTTTCATCACTTGAACCAAGCAGTAGCCGATGGAGGATTTATAAAGCCGCCCGACAATATATGTTTTATTCGATAAGCGCGTTTCAAAAATCCGTGAATCGCCGATTTGTTCCAGTGTGTTCATTTCTCCGCCCAGCTCACGGTATTGATCGGCTGTTTCTTGATTGATTTGTTGAAATCCGCCGAAATTCGGTGCTTTGCAGAGCACATCAATCATCGTGCGCCATCTGTTATTTGTTAAATCCTCATCTTTGGGCAAATAAGCAACATGTAAATCCGTATTTCTTTTTTCCACCAGTGCGGGACGCCATGATTTCATATCAATCGGTAATTTGATTTGACTTAAAATTTTATCTTTTTCCTCTTCGGAAACGCGCCATTGTTCGGCCCGCGCGGCCGTTATTTCTTCCAGCTTTGCCTGATATTCTTTCTTTTCATTTCGGGGCAACCCTTTTACATCCAGCACGTTTTGATAATAATTGATGGCCGATTCGTATTTTTTCTGCCCGGCATAGTATTCCGCCAAGATGGCTTGCGCTTTCCACTCTTTCGGAAATTCCTCAATCGCCTGCATTAAAACGGATTCCGCAATATCCGATTCATTATTCATAAACAGCGCTAACCCAAGCATATAATGCGATTTATATAATCTTTCATCGTATCCGATGGAATTTTGAAAAGCATAAACGGCTTTTTGATATTCCCCCTGATTATAAGCCGTCATACCCGCTTCGTATGCTTTTTCGGCATGATTCACGCGTGGCGCAGTCCATGCTACCGAAACGGGTGTTATCATCGCACAAAGTATCAAGATGGTAGCATAAATGCGCAGGGTGCTTTTCTTCATTTCTTTCTCCTTTTTTTGGGGCCGACTTTCTTTTCGGCTGCCAGCCGGTTTTCAATTTTCTCCAACATCATAAAAAGTTCGTCGGGCGTATCAATAAAATCCATATAGTCCACTTTATCTTGATTCAGTGTTCCATCTTGCAACATATTGAAAACCATTTCGCGCATCGGGGCCCAAAAATGATTAAAGTCAAGAAAAATAAGTGGCTTTTTCTCAATTTCGCCCGTTTGAATGGCAACGGCAAAATCTGATACCTCATCAATCGTTCCCCAACCGCCGGGGCCGACTAATATAGCCTCGCCCAAGTGCATCATTTTGGCTTTGCGTTCGGCTAAATTATCTACAACCGTTATTTCTCCCGGTTGGAAAACAGATTTATCCCGACATTGTAATTCCAACAATTTTTCCGTTGTAATCCCGATAACTTTTCCGTTTTTATTGCGCACACCCTGAAAAACGCAACCCATCATACCTTCATCGCCGATACCGTAAACCATGGTGATATTTTTCTCGGCCAACATTTCTCCGATTTGGCGCATAGGTTCATGATAAATGGGCGAAATGGTTGCCGCCGCTCCCGCCCAGACGGTAATCGTTTGATATTTCTTCATAATTTCCTCTCAAATAGACATATAATCATTTACAGTATATCCATTTTTTTTAGAAATTCAACAGAATAATGGTTATCTTGTGTAAAAATATAAAGTAGGGGGTCTCTTGAAAATGAGCGAATCCGACACGATTTTTGCCCAAGGAGGATTGAGCAATGAGTATAGAATGGGTTTGCACGGTATGCGGATACGTGTATGACGGTGATATACCGTTTGAAGAATTGCCGGATGATTGGGTTTGTCCGATTTGTGGCGAGGGTAAAGACGTTTTTGAAAAAAGAGAAGGTTGAGGATATAATCAATCATTAAACAGGCGTGATTATATCTTGATATGCTGATAGAATTAAAAACATCTTGACTTTCATCAGGGAATATACTAAAATAAAGTTGCTTCGGATGATGACCGGAGTGAGGTTTCAAACCCTCTAATTGGTTGTCTGTTTTCATACAGGTGTAAAACTACCTTTTTGCCTTATGGCAGGAAGGTAGCCAATAAGGCATTCTATGCCAAATAACTACACTATTTCTGTTTAATAGGTTTGAACTTCCTGCTACCTCTCATCAAGGTAGCTTTTTGTATAAAGGTAGCTTTTTGTATAACTAAAATTTATGAAAGGAAGTTAAAAATGATTGCATCAGCAAAACAAAGTGGAAATTCTGTTTATGTATATAATGAAAGAGGAAATCTTATGTTTACGAAATAGTGTTTGTTAACTTGTTAAAAAGATAAATGAACACAAGAAAGAGATGGCGGGCATAATCCATCTCTTTTTTTAGTGTTTTTCCATAGAAATTAAAAAATCACTTTATGCTTAATCTCATTGAAATTAAATCAATTTTTTTGATGGTATTTTTATCAAATTACCTAATTATTTTTTTTCTTAAAGTCTAACATAATGCCGTTGCAATCCACACAATACCGACCTTGACTCTGGCATTTAAAGTTGCCACAATGGTCGCCCGAACATTTAAACTGCAAAGATTGCGCTTCAACGGCATCGTATAAATCTTGATTGCCCGAAATTTCCACGCACACAACGCCGTATTTATTCAGAAACATATCGATATTTCCTTGCGGTGCTTCCAAGCCGGCGGCTTTTAAACTGTTATACGTTGTGCCGCCCATACCCATACCGGCTAACTTGCCCGCCACATCAATTACTTGATTGGCTTTATATCTATTCATGGCCAAGGTATATCCCGCAATACCGCCTAATGATAAAATACCCATAACAGCAATTACACCTATCATTTCGACCATAGAGCGTCCGGCTTCGTTTTTCATTTATTGTGTCCTTTCTTCAAATTCTTTAAAATTGATGGTTATTCTTATTCTTTTGTTTCAAGATAACACACTTCTTTTTCGGGAGCAACGACTTTTTTGCACTTTTTTAAAAAGAAATACCGCTCTTTTATTTTTGCAATCGGTCGGCAAATAAAAAAAGAGACGGCATTAAACCATCTCTTTTTTCTGTTTTATGTTTTCAACCGCTTCCGTTATTTGACAACAAAGTTCACCAAACGGTTCGGCACATAAATTTCTTTTAAAATCGTTTTACCATTGATAAATGCTTGCACATTTTCATTTTCTTTCGCCGTTTTCAAAACGGTTTCTTTATCCGCTTCGGCAGGAACGGTGATAAGCGCCCGCTTTTTGCCCATCACTTGCACAACAATGTCAATGGTATCTGTTTTGGTCATTTCCTCGTCATGCACGGGCCACGGTGCATAGGCAATCGATTCGGTTGCTCCGAGTCTTTGCCATAATTCTTCGGCGATATGCGGTGCCTGCGGTGCCAAAAGCAACACAAATGTTTTCATATCGTTTTTAGAAACCGGCTCGGCTGATTTATATACGGCATTTACATATTCCATTAATTTGGCAATCGCCGTATTATAGCTCATCCGTTCCATATCGTCGGTAACGCCTTTTACCGTTTTGTGCATCAGTTTTGTTAATTCAAAACTGCCCGTTTCGGCGATTTTGTTCGGTGTTTCGAACAAATTCCATACGCGTTTTAAGAAGCGATTAACGCCACTGATACCATCGTTTGACCACGGCTTTTCCGCCTCAATCGGACCCATAAACATTTCATACAACCGCATGGAATCGGCTCCGAACTCTTGGATAACCTCATCGGGGTTCACAACATTATAACGCGATTTACTCATCTTTTCAATTTGCGTATTAACGCGTATATCCGTTCCTTTTACATACCATTCATTACCCCGACGTTCTACTTCTTTCGGATAATAGTATTTGCCGGCATCGTCCCGATAAGAATAGGCTACAATCATCCCTTGATTCACCAATCTTTTGAACGGCTCATCGCACGAAACCAATCCGGCATCGTATAAGACTTTTTGCCAGAAGCGGGCATATAATAAGTGCAACACGGCATGTTCCACACCGCCCACATACACATCAACGGGCATCCAGTATTCATCGGCTTCTTTGCTCCACGCCTCTTTATCGTTGTGCGGATCGCAATACCGCAGGAAATACCATGAAGACCCTGCCCATTGTGGCATGGTGTTGGTCTCACGCTTGGCGGGTTTTCCCGTTTCGGAATCAATGGTATTGACCCACTCCGTCACGCGCGCCAACGGCGGCTCACCGTCTTCCGTCGGGCGGAATTCGGCCAATGGCGGTAATAACACGGGTAAATCTTTCATGGGGACGGATTTAATCGTGCCGTCTTCACAATGAATAATCGGGAACGGTTCGCCCCAGTAGCGTTGGCGGGCAAACAACCAATCGCGCAAACGATAGTTAACCGTGCCTTTTCCCACGCCGTTTGCTTCCAACCATTCAATCATTTTTGTTTTGGATTCTTTTACGTGTAAGCCGTTTAAGAAACCGGAATTGATTAACGCACCGTCGCCCTCATGCGCTTGTTCGGAAATATCACCGCCCTCAATTACTTGAATGATGGGGATATTGAATTTCTTTGCGAAATCATAGTCGCGTTGATCATGCGCCGGCACCGCCATAATGGCGCCGTAGCCGTAATCGCTTAACACATAGTCGGCAATGTAAATCGGCAATTTATCGCCGTTGACGGGGTTAATGGCATAAGCGCCCGTAAAGGCCCCTGTTTTTTCTTTGGTATCCGCCATGCGGTCTTGTGCCGATTTGTGCGCCGTCTTTTCAATATAGGCTTCCACAACGGCTTTTTGTTCGGGTGTTGTAATTTCACGCACCAACGCATGTTCGGGCGCTAAAACGCAATAGGTTGCGCCGAATAATGTATCGGGGCGCGTGGTGTAAATCGTAAATTCCGCATTTGTATCGGCCACCTTAAACACAACATCGGCACCCGTGGATTTACCAATCCATTCGCGTTGCATTGTTTTAATGCTTTCGGGCCAGTCAACGCGGTCCAATCCCTCTAACAATTTTTCCGCGTAATCAGTGATTTTTAGCATCCATTGACGGAGCGGTTTGCGAATAACTTCATCACCCGTTTCAACGTATTTTCCGTCTTTCACTTCTTCATTTGCCAACACCGTGCCGAGTTTCGGACACCAGTTAACGGGTGTAATCACTTCATACGCCAATCCGCGGTCAAACAAAATTTTGAAAATCCATTGTGTCCATTTGTAATAGCTCGGGTCGGTTGTGTTTATTTCGCGATCCCAATCGTAAGAAAAACCGATAGACTTTAATTGTCGGCGAAATTTATCCGTATTCATCCGACTGACTTCCGCCGGGTGCATACCCGTCCGTTCGGCATAGCGCTCCGTCGGCAAACCGAAAGCATCCCACCCCATCGGGTGCAACACGTTAAATCCCTGCATGCGTTTAAAACGAGCCACAATATCCGAAATGGTATAGTTTTCGGCGTGGCCGACATGCAATCCGGCACCCGAGGGATACGGAAACATATCCAACACGTAAAACTTCTGTTTGCTTTTATCAATTTCGGCTTTAAAAGTTTTATTTTCTTCCCAGTATTTCTGCCATTTTTTTTCAATTTCTAAATGATTATATTCTGCCATTTTTCTTTCCTTTAATCAATCGCTTTTTGCGTTAGTTGTGATGATGTAAAAAAACGAATGGAAAAAGTGTATCTTATTTTTTTAAAAAAAGAAAGTCTTTTATGATAAAAAGTTGCTTTTTCATTTCTTTTTACCATCAAAGACGATTCAAAAATCCGTATTTAAGGAAACGGGGTTATTTAATTTTCGCGTTGTTGTTGCCGTTGCAATGCAACCGCGAGGGGTGATTTTTGCAAGCAACATTCGGCACAAGGAGTAATGTTATCCCGATATAATTGCATAACGCGTGGCATGGAGCGAAATCCAAATTTTTCATAAAATTTCTTCGCCGTCGGGTTTTCGTGCACGACGACCAATCCGGCAAACGGCAGACGATGATGCGCAAGAAAATCCGCACATTTTAGATACGGACGCTTATCGGGAAATGGAAAAGCGCCTATCTTCATAATGAATAGATATTTCTTTTGATGTGCCGATATCGGCAAGGGTGAAGGGTGTTTGCCCAATCCTTATTTCTTAAACCGACTTAAAAAACTATTTGCACCGCCGAAAGCACTGTTCATCGGAATGTTCGCCAGGTCGGGCATCGGTGAACCGCCCATTAACCCGTTCATCTTCTTCATCATACCCATCATGCCAAGTGGTCCCATTTTTTTAAGCTGTTTCATTACGGTTGCCATTTGCTCGTATTGTTTGAGTAAACGATTCACATCGCTTACGGATACACCTGCACCGTTTGCGATTCGTTGCTTGCGCGAGGCTTTTAATATGTCGGGATGACGGCGTTCGTAGGGTGTCATGGATAAAATAATGGCTTCTTGGTGTTTGATGATTTTATTATCAATGTTGGCTTTATCAATTTGATTTTGCATTTTGGAAAGTCCCGGAATCATTTTCATAATCCCTTTAATATCGCCCATTTTATTGATTTGGCGCAGTTGGGCAAGCATGTCGTTCAAATCAAACTGTCCGCTCATCATGCGTTCGGCCGTTTTTTGCGCTTCTTCTTGATTGATTTTTTCCATCGCCGTTTCAACAAGCCCTACAACGTCGCCCATGCCTAAAATGCGGTCGGCAATGCGTTTTGCATCAAACACTTCCAAAGCCTCGGCTTTTTCCCCGACTCCCAAAAACTGAATCGGTGTTCCCGTTACGGCGCGCATGGAGAGCGCGGCACCGCCCCGCGAATCGCCGTCTATGCGGGTGAGAATCGTGCCCGTAATACCGACTTTTTGATTGAATTGTTCGGCGATATTAACGGCGTCTTGCCCGATGAGTGCGTCAATAACAAGAAGTGTCTCCGCCGGATTGGATATGTCGCGGATTTTGATAATTTCATTCATCATTTCTTCATCAATATGGAGTCGTCCCGCCGTATCTAAAATCAATACGTCATACGCGCCGTCTTTGGCAGTTTGCAAAGCGCGCTTGGTAATATCAATCGGCTGTTGTTTAGCCACAATCGGCAAAACATCAAATTGATTCTTGCTCCCGAGTTCTGCCAACTGTTCCTGTGCGGCCGGACGATAAACGTCCAGCGATGCCGTCAAAACTTTTTTTTCGTCTTTTTGGAGGCGTTTGGCAAGTTTGGCGCAAGAAGTTGTTTTCCCGGAACCTTGCAAACCCACCATTAAAATCACGTTCTGCTTGTGCGGTAAAAGCGCCAGCGGTTTGGATTCGCCGAGCAGGGCAACCAGCTCATCGTGAACGATTTTAATAACTTGTTGCGCGGGGGAAACAGACTTAATGATTTGTTCGCCGACGGCTTTCTCCTTTACCGTTGCGATGAAGGATTTAACAACGGGCAAAGCCACATCAGCTTCCAAAAGGGCTATTTTAATTTCGCGCATGGTTTCGTCAACGGCAGTTTCCGTTAAAATACCGCGACGGGTTAACTTATCAAAAACCGCATTTAATCTTTCCGATAATCCTGTAAACATTTGTGCCTGCTTTCGTTTCAAAATAATTGTATAAAAATGATGATTGTTGCCATTATATAGATAAAGAAGCGAAAAGTCAAACGCGAAGTGCGAGGTGGTAATGCAGAGAGAAAGCGGGGAGATAAAAGCGTGTTGCCGTCGGTTGGTTGTCGGGTGAGTAGAAAACCAAAAGACGGTTTGATTACGAAATGCGTCAGATTGGTCTTATAAATCCGATAAGTAAAACAAAAAGGGCGATTTACTCCCTAAAATGGTAGAATGCGTATCAAGCAAAATTAGGTAATAAGGGGCAAAAAAAAGACCCGATACAAGCCCAAAAGGATAATTTGAAAAGCCAAATGTTTCCGATACGAATTCCTTAATAAAAAATTAAAAATGATTCAAAAAAACACTTGACATCAACATAAAATGACTGTATTATAACACAACCCATATAAAGTGGGCGGGTGTTGCTTTTGGTAAAAGGCGTTGCCCAAAGAAGTGTTTAGGGGTGTAGCTCAACTGGTAGAGCGTCGGTCTCCAAAACCGAAGGTCGCGGGTTCGATCCCTGCCGCCCCTGCCAATAGAGAAGAGGAAGAAATGAAAACATCACCGGCACAATTTGTGCGCCAAGTTAAACAAGAGATTGCCAAGATAACATGGCCGGCTCGTGCCGTTGCCATGCGCGGAACAATAACGGTTATTGTTATGAGTGTTGTGTTGGCGGCGTTTTTGTTGGTTGTAGATATGTTTTTTGCCGGTGCAATTCAATATGTGTTAAAGTTTTAAGGGGTAAATAAGATGGCTATTCGCTGGTACATTGTTCACACATATTCGGGATTTGAAAACAAAATTGCCGAATTTATCAAAGAACAGGCAGAAAAGAAGGGTATGCAACATCTGGTAGAAGATGTACTTGTGCCGACGGAGCAGGTTGTATCGGTGCGCAACGGGGCCAAAGTGGAAACGGAAAGAAAATTTTTCCCGGGATATGTGTTGGTTAAAATGGAAATGACGCCGGAAACATGGCATTTAGTCAGTAGCACGCCGAAAGTAACGGGATTCTTGGGCGGTAAGAAACCGGTTCCGATGACACAAGCCGAAGCCGATCGAATTTTACATCAAGTTAAAGAAGGTGTTGAAAAACCGAAAACGGCCGTTGTTTATGAAGCGGGTGAACAGATTGTTGTGTGTGATGGTCCGTTTGCGTCGTTTAACGGGGTTGTTGAAGAAGTGGATGCCGAAAAAGAAAGATTGAAAGTATCTGTTTCAATTTTTGGGCGTCAAACACCGTTGGAATTGAATTATACACAGGTAAAAAAGGCGTAAGTGCCGAAAGGGTTTTAAAAGGAGATAGAATCAATCCGTATTTCCTTTTTCTTGTGGCAGATAAGCCATTATCGAACCACAAACTTCAAATCAGGATTGAACAATATAATTGAGGTCAAAAAATGGCAAAGAAAGTAATCGGCTTTATCAAACTTCAAATTGAAGCGGGTAAAGCGAATCCGTCGCCTCCGGTCGGGCCGGCTTTGGGTCAAAGAGGCTTAAACATTATGGAATTCTGTAAAGCGTTTAATGCTAAAACGCAAAAAATGGAACCGGGCACACCGATTCCCGTTATCATTACGGCTTATGCGGACAGAACATTTACGTTCGTGACGAAATTACCTCCGGTCAGCTATTTAATTAAGAAAGCAGCCGGTGTTAAGAGCGCGTCCAAAGAACCGGGTCGTAAGAAAGTAGCAAAGATTACAAAAGAACAAGTCAAAGCAATCGCAACGGAAAAAATGCCGGATTTGAACTGTCACACGGTTGAAGCGGCAATGGAAATGGTTGCAGGTCAGGCACGTTCAATGGGTATTGAAGTAGCGGAGTAAGAAAATGAAATACGGAAAAAGATTAAAGAAAGCTTACGAAACTGTTGATACCGCAAAAGTGTATGACATTGACGAAGCTGTAAAAGTAATTAAAGAAAATGCAACGGCAAAGTTTGATGAAACGGTAGATATTGCTGTTTCATTGGGTGTTGATCCGCGTCAATCGGACCAAATGGTTCGCGGTGCGGTTTCATTGCCGGCCGGCACGGGTAAAACATTAACGGTTGCCGTGTTTGCCAAAGGGCCGAAAGCGGAAGAAGCGAAAAAAGCAGGTGCCGATATCGTCGGAGATGAAGATTTGATGAACGATATTATGGCTGGTAATATTAACTTCCAACGCTTAATCGCAACGCCGGATATGATGGGTGTTGTCGGTCGTTTAGGTAAAATTCTCGGACCGAAAGGCTTGATGCCGAACCCGAAACTCGGAACAGTAACGATGGATGTGGCGGAAGCCGTTAAGGCTGCCAAAGCCGGCCAAGTTCAATTCCGTGTTGATGCGGCAGGTATCGTGCATGCCGGTATCGGAAAAGTGAGCTTTGACGATGCAAAAATCAAAGAAAATGCAATTGCTTTTGTGAAAGCATTATCGGCTTTAAAGCCGGCTTCTTCCAAAGGCGTATATTTGAAACAAGTTGCTTTGAGCACAACTCAAGGTATCGGCGTAAAAGTCGCTGTTTCAAGCGTTGCATAAGAAATTCGTTTGCCACCTCCGATAAGGGGGTGGCAAATGCCTGTCCGAGACTGACGGCGCTTATCATGGGATAAGATTAAAGGAAAGCATTCCGCCATCATAGACAGAAAGTAAATCAGTTATTCCGGTTGGAAAAAATGATGTTTCTGGACAGGAAAGAGTGGGTGAAGGAATTATTTGAAAGCAAATAACCTAAGCCTGTGTGGAAACCAAAAAAGTAAAAAGAAATTTTTATTTTTTTAAAAGCGGAGACAATATCGTGAAACGTGAAGAAAAACAACAAGTTATCTCTGAAATGAAAGACGTTTTCAATACGGCCGGTCTTGTCGTTGTTGCAATTAACAACGGTATCTCTATGGCTGAAACGACGGAATTACGTCGGAATGTTTTGAATGACGGAGCAAACTATCGTGTCGTTAAAAACCGTTTAGCTAAATTGGCTCTTGCCGGAACGCCTTGCGAAGCAATGGCCGACTTATTGGTCGGTCCGACGGCTTTGGCATATTCAACGGATGAAATTTCCGCTGCCAGAGCAGTTTGCAAGTTAGCCAAAGCAAGCGATAAGTATGAAATTGCCGGCGGTATCATGAACGGCAAACGCATTGATGCAAAAGAAGTCAATGCGTTGGCAACATTACCGTCTTTGGACGAATTGCGTGGCAAACTTATCGGCTTGTTGCAAGCACCCGGCGGGCAATTGGCTCGTGTTACAAAAGCTTATTCGGAAAAAGAACAAGCTGCGGCTTAATTTTATCAACCAGTGGGCAATAGCCCGAAGTATTTAAAATTTTTAGGAGAAAAAAATGACTGATTTAAATAAAATCGTAGACGAATTATCGGCATTGACAATCATGGAAGCTGCCGAATTATCAAAAATGTTGGAAGAAAAATGGGGCGTATCCGCCGCTGCTCCGGTTGTTGCCGGTGCTGTTGCCGGTGCTGCCGCTGCCGAAGAAAAAACAGAATTTGATGTAATTTTGGTTGATGCAGGCGCCAACAAAATCAATGCTATTAAAGAAGTTCGCACAATCACAGGCTTGGGCTTGAAAGAAGCCAAAGACTTGGTTGAAGGTGCTCCGAAAGAATTGAAGAAAGGCGTTTCAAAAGAAGAAGCCGAAAAAATCAAAAAGCAATTAGAAGCAGCCGGCGCGAAAGTCGAATTGAAATAATTTTATTTCAAAAAACATCAATCGGGTCGCATCAATTTGAGCAAAATTGGTGTCGACCCTATTGAAGTCATATAAGGTAAGGGGTTTATTTTGGTGAGCAAGCGCATCATAATAGCCTCAAAAGCCAAGAAAAAAGACGATTTCGCCTGAGGTTATGCAAGGCAAAAGAAATCGCATAGAAAAAAAGAGTTAGGGTTCCGATTCCCGATAATCGGAAAAAGGTACCGGTTCCTGTTAATCGGAGAAAAAACTATTTTTAGGGGAAGTGCAGATGATCAAATCCGAAACCAATCGCAGAAGAGTTCGCAAAAACTTCGGTAAAATCGATCCGGCAGTTGAAATGCCGAATTTGATTGATGTTCAGACAAGTTCATATAAAGAGTTTTTACAATGGGGTGTGCCGGTTGAAAAACGGCAGGATACGGGGTTGCAAGAAGTATTCAAGTCTGTTTTCCCGATTCATGATTTTGCCGGACGCGGTGATTTAGAATTTATCAAGTATGAACTTGATACGCCGAAATTCGATGTTGATGAATGTTTGAAGCGGGGTTTAACGTATGCGGCTCCCGTGCGGGCGACTTTGCGGTTAGTCGTGTGGGATGTAGATGCTACGACCGGCACACGTTCGATTCGCGATATTAAAGAACAAGATGTATATATGGGCGATTTGCCGTTGATGACGGAAAAAGGCACATTTATCGTTAACGGAACGGAACGTGTTGTCGTTTCACAGATGCACCGCTCCCCGGGTGTATTCTTTGACCATGATAACGGTGAAACGCATTCATCGGGTAAATATCTGTTCAGCGCTCGGATTATTCCGTATCGCGGTTCGTGGATTGACTTTGAATTTGATGCTAAAGATTTGATTTACGTGCGGATTGACCGCCGTCGGAAATTGCCGGCATCGTCTTTATTGTATGCGCTTGATAATGACGAAACGGAAAAGAAACGCGCCGAGGCAAAAGAGGATGGGCGCACGCTGGACAGCAGTGAAGTAGAAGGTATGAGCAAAGAAGATATTTTAAATTACTTCTACGAAAAGGTTGTCTTTACAAAAGATAAAAAAGGTTGGAAGACGGCTTTTGTTCCGGCACGCATGAAAGGCGTCAAACTCACGCACGATTTGGTAGATGCCAAAACAGGTAAAGTGGTTGCCGAAGCAGGCGAAAAGTTAAATCTCGGCAAAGTGAACAAATTAGCTCGTGAAGGTTTGGAAGAATTCCGCGTGATGCCGGAAGAATTGCTCGGACGTTTTGTTGCCGTTGATTTCGTGAATGAAAAAACGGGCGAAGTGGTTATGGAAGCCGGCAATGAAATCACGGAAGATGATTTGGAAAAATTGAATGAACTCAAAATTAAAGAGTTGCCGATTTTGCATATTGATTACGTCAACGTCGGACCGTATATCCGGAACACATTGGTTGCCGATAAAAATACAACGAGAGAAGAAGCGTTGATTGATATCTATAAAATCATGCGCCCGGGTGAATTGCCCGTTGTTGAAACGGCAGACGCGTTATTCCAAGGGATGTTCTTTGATTTGGATAGATACGATTTATCGGCCGTCGGTCGTGTAAAAATGAATGCACGGTTGGGTATTGATTCAAACTTGGTGCCGGATTCCGTTCGTGTGTTACGCAAAGAAGATATTTTAAAGATTTTAAAAACACTTGTTGAAATTAAAGACGGAAACGGACAAGTGGACGATATTGATAACCTCGGCAACCGCCGTGTGCGTTCCGTGGGTGAATTGATGGAAAATCAATATCGCTTAGGTTTGTTGCGGATGGAAAGAATGATTCGCGAAAAGATGACGTCAACGGAAATCGATTCGGTTATGCCGTATGATTTAATCAATGCGAAGCCGTTATCGGCTGCCGTACGGGAATTCTTTGCTTCATCGCAATTATCGCAATTTATGGATCAAAACAACCCGCTTTCCGAAATTACGCACAAACGGCGTTTATCGGCATTGGGTCCGGGCGGGTTAACGCGGGATCGTGCCGGTATGGAAGTGCGTGACGTTCACCCGACACATTACGGACGGATTTGTCCGATTGAGTCGCCGGAAGGGCAGAACATCGGTTTGATTAACTCGCTTTCCACGTTTGCAAAAGTGAACAAATACGGCTTTATTGAAACACCGTATCGTAAGATTATTGACGGCAAAGTTTCGGAAGAGGTTGTTTATTTATCTGCCATGGAAGAAGCCAATCACACGATTGCACAGGCAAACGCTAAACTGAATGAAAAAGGCGAGTTCTTGGAAGATTTAGTAACGGCACGTCATGCGGGTGAAGTTGTTTTGGCCAAACCGGAAGAAATTGACTTGATTGACGTTTCGCCGAAACAAGTTGTGTCGGTTGCCGCCTCGTTGATTCCGTTCTTGGAAAACGATGACGCAAACCGTGCTTTGATGGGATCTAACATGCAACGTCAAGGCGTGCCTTTGTTGCATAATGAAGCACCGCTTGTCGGAACGGGTATGGAAGCAGCCGTGGCTAAGGATTCAAAAGCCGCCGTTGCCGCAAAACGTGCCGGTGTGGTTACACAAGTGGATTCCTCGCGTATTGTCATTCGCGCAACGGATGAATTAAGCACAACATCGTCGGGTGTGGATATTTATACATTGGAGAAATTCCAACGCTCCAACACGGGAACGTGTATGACACAAGAACCGCTCGTTCATACGGGTGATAAGGTTGAAAAAGGCGAAATTATTGCAGACGGTCCGTGTACGGAACTCGGCGAGTTGGCGCTCGGACGCAACGTATTGGTTGCCTTTATGCCGTGGAACGGATACAACTATGAAGACTCTGTGTTGATTTCGGAACGAATCGCGCAAGACGACGTGTTTACATCCATTCACTTGGAAGAATTTGAAGTGGTTGCTCGGGATACAAAACTCGGACAAGAAGAAATTACACGGGATATTCCGAATGTTGGTGAAGAAGGATTAAAGAATCTGGATGAAACGGGTATCGTTTACATCGGTGCCGAAGTGAAAGCCGGAGATATTTTGGTGGGTAAAGTAACACCGAAAGGTGAAACGATTATGACACCGGAAGAAAAACTCTTGCGCACGATTTTCGGTGAAAAGGCTGCCGATGTGAGAGATTCTTCTTTGCGTGTTCCGCCGGGAGTATTCGGAACGGTCATTGACGTGCGTATTTTCACGCGTCGCGGAATTGAAAAAGATGAACGCGCTTTGGCGATTGAACAAGCCGAAATCAATCGGTTAGCCAAAGACCGTGATGACGAAAAAGCTATTATTCAAGGCAGTTTCTATGATCGGATTCGTTCGTTGATGATTGGGCAAAAAGTTGCCAAAGCGGAAGGATTTACATCGGGAACGGTTTTGACGGAAGATAACTTGAAAGATGTTGCCAACTACAACTTGCGCAAAATCAGCGTTCAAGATGACGCTGTGATGACGCAGATTGAAGAATTGATTGCAACACTCAATCAAGCCGAAAAAGAATTGCAGGAAAAATTTGAAAATCGTGTTGAAAAATTGCAACGCGGTGACGAAATGATGGCCGGCGAATTGAAGAAAGTAAAAGTCTTCATCGCAACGAAACGGAAATTGCAACCGGGTGATAAAATGTCCGGTCGTCACGGAAACAAGGGTGTGGTTTCACGGGTCTTGCCGGTAGAAGATATGCCGTATACGGAAGACGGCACACCGATGGATATTGTGTTGAATCCGTTGGGCGTTCCGTCGCGTATGAACGTGGGTCAGATTTTGGAAACACACTTGGGTTATGCTTGTCGCGAACTCGGCCGTCAAATCGGAACGGTGGTTGATGAGATTAAAGCACAACATGCCAAAGTGGAAGACTTGCGTGCGAAATTGAAAGATGTCTATGGTGATCGCGAATACAACCGTCATATCGCCGATATGGATGATACGCAAGTGTTAGCAATGAGTGAAAACTTGAAGAAGGGTGTGCCGATTGCAACACCGGTCTTTGACGGGGCGCATCAGGAAGACATTAATGCCATGCTCAAAAAGGCCGGTTTGGATGAATCGGGGCAAGTGACACTGTATGACGGCTTGACGGGTGAACCGTTTGACCGCAAGGTGACAATCGGATACATGTATATGTTAAAATTGCACCACTTGGTTGATGAAAAGATTCACGCTCGTTCAATCGGACCTTACAGCTTGGTCACGCAACAACCGCTCGGCGGTAAAGCCCAGTTCGGTGGTCAGAGATTTGGTGAAATGGAAGTGTGGGCACTTGAAGCATACGGGGCAGCCTACACCTTGCAAGAAATGTTAACGATTAAATCCGATGACGTTTCGGGCCGTATCAAAGCTTACGAAACGATTATCCGCGGTGATAATAATTTTGAAGCGGGTATTCCGGAATCGTTCAACGTGTTAGTGAAAGAAATCCGTTCACTCGGACTTGACATTGAATTGAACCAAAACGAAAAATAATTTCAACGGAGAAAGGCGATGATCGCCTTTCTCCCGCACCAATAAAAAACGAGGTATAGACTATGAATGATTTGATTACGACTTTCGGACAAGTGGCATCACCGCAAACATTTGATGATATTCGCATTTCCATTGCATCACCGGAAAAAATCCGTGAATGGTCGTTTGGTGAGGTGACACGACCCGAAACAATAAACTATCGGACATTTAAGCCGGAGAAAGACGGTTTGTTCTGTGCAAAAATTTTCGGACCGGTAAAAGATTACGAATGTTTGTGCGGTAAATATAAGCGGATGAAATATCGCGGGATTACTTGCGAAAAGTGCGGTGTGGAAGTGACATTATCCAAAGTGCGCCGTGAGCGGATGGGACATATTGAATTGGCTTGTCCGGTAACGCATATTTGGTTTTTAAAATCCTTGCCGAGCCGTATCGGTACGCTTTTGGATATGATGTTAAAGAGCTTGGAAGCCGTTTTGTATTTTGAAAAATACATTGTGATTGAGCCGGGTTTAACATCATTAAAACAACATGATTTATTAAGCGAAGAACAATATCAAGCCGCATTGGAAGAATACGGCGAAGATGCATTCCGCGTGGGAATCGGGGCCGAAGCAATCAAAGAAATGCTTTCGCAAATTGATTTAAATGCCGAAGCAACGCGTTTACGCGCCGAGTTGATTGGCACAACTTCCGATATGAAACGCAAGAAGATTGTTAAAAAATTAAAATTGGTAGAAGCCTTCTTGGAATCCGGATCACGTCCGGAATGGATGGTGTTGGATGTGTTGCCGGTGATTCCGCCCGAATTGCGTCCGCTCGTGCCGTTGGATGGCGGTCGGTTTGCCACATCTGACTTGAATGATTTGTATCGTCGGGTTATTAACCGCAATAATCGTTTGAAACGGTTATTGGAATTACGGGCACCGGAAATCATTATTCGCAACGAAAAGAGAATGTTGCAAGAAGCCGTTGACGCGTTGTTTGATAACGGTCGTCGCGGTCGGGCCGTTGCCGGTATCAATAAGCGTCCGCTCAAATCTTTGGCAGATATGCTGAAAGGTAAGCAAGGTCGCTTCCGTCAAAACTTGCTCGGTAAACGTGTGGATTACTCCGGTCGTTCGGTGATTACGGTGGGTCCGGAATTGATGTTGCATCAATGCGGGTTGCCGAAGAGAATGGCTTTGGAATTATTTAAACCGTTTATTTATTCAAAATTGGAACAACGCGGATTGGCAACAACCATTAAAGCCGCAAAGAAAATGGTGGAAAAAGAAAAGCCGGAAGTTTGGGATATTCTTTCCGAAGTGATTCGGGAACACCCTGTTTTGTTAAACCGTGCGCCGACATTGCACCGCTTGGGTATTCAAGCCTTTGAACCGGTATTGATTGAAGGTAAAGCCATTCAGTTGCACCCGTTGGTTTGTACGGCATTTAACGCCGACTTCGACGGTGACCAGATGGCCGTGCACGTTCCGTTGTCGTTAGAAGCACAATTGGAAGCACGGGTATTGATGATGTCAACCAACAACATTTTATCACCGGCCAGCGGAAAGCCGATTATTGTGCCGACGCAGGATATTATTTTGGGCTTATACTATCTTTCCATGGAACGCGACGGCGAACCGGGCGAAGGAATGGTGTTCTCTGGTCCGCAAGAAGTGGAACATGCGTTGTTTGAAAAAGTTGTTTCGTTGCACGCCAAAATCAAAGTGCGCTTGACGATTATGGATGATGACGGACAAAAGAGAACTAAAATTGTTTCAACAACGCCGGGCCGTATTAAATTGGCTGCCATCTTGCCGGATAACAGCAAGATTCCGTTCAGCTTAATGAACCGCCTGATTCGTAAGAAAGAGGTTTCGGAAATTATTGATGCCGTTTACCGTTATTGCGGACAGAAAGAAACATGTATCTTTGCCGACCGCGTAATGGGATTGGGTTATCGCCAAGCTGCTTTGTCGGGTATTTCATTCGGTAAAGACGATTTGATTATTCCGGAAGCCAAAAAAACATTATTGGCCGAAACAAAAGCCAAAACGGCGGAATACGAACGGCAATATCAAGACGGTTTGATTACGCGTTTGGAAAAATATAACAAAGTGGTTGATGCTTGGGCGAAGTGCACGGATGATATTTCCGATGCGATGATGAAAGAAATTTCAAAAACAGAGCCGGGCAAGCCGATTAACTCCGTTTACATGATGGCTCACTCCGGTGCGCGTGGTTCTGCCACACAGATGCGTCAGTTAGCCGGTATGCGCGGTTTGATGGCTAAACCGAACGGTGAAATTATTGAAACGCCGATTACGTCCAACTTCAAAGAAGGCTTAACCGTTATGGAATACTTTAACTCCACGCACGGTGCTCGTAAAGGTTTGGCGGATACGGCTTTGAAAACGGCTAACTCCGGTTATTTGACACGGCGTTTGGTTGATGTTGCCCAAGATGCCATTATTACGATGGAAGATTGCGGAACGGAAAACGGTATTACGATTCAACCGATTATTGAAGGCGGTGATGTGATTGCCACAACCGGTGAACGGATTTTGGGTCGCACGGCTGCCGAGGATATTAAAGATCCGACAACGGGCGAAATCATTGTGCCGAAAAATAAATTGATTGATGAGTATGATGTTGAGAAAATTGATGCCGTCGGCGTTGAATCGGTGAAGATTCGTTCCGTGTTGACTTGTGAAGCCGAGAACGGTATCTGTGCCGCTTGCTACGGTCGTGATTTGGCGCGCGGAACGCCGGTGAACTTGGGTGAAGTTGTCGGTATTATCGCTGCACAATCCATCGGTGAACCGGGTACGCAGTTAACGATGCGGACATTCCACGTCGGTGGTACGGCACAAAAGGGCGCCGAACAATCCAGCATTGATGTGGGCTTTGATGCCAAAGTCAGATTGACAAACTGCAACGTTATTGAAGATTCCAAAGGTGATAAGATTGTGTTATCACGGAATTGCGAAGTTTCGTTGTTGGATGCCAATAACCGCGAAAAAGCACGCCACAAATTGCCTTATGGTGCGAAATTGATGGTTGAAAACGGTGATAAAGTTTCCAAAGGGGCTCGCATTGCCGAATGGGATCCGTATACGATGCCGATTATTGCCGATAAGAACGGTACCATTAAATTTGAAGATTTGGTTGAAGGCGAAACGGTGCGTGAAATGGTTGATGAAGCCACCGGTTTGACCTCCAAGGTGATTATGCGCCCGACAACATCAAAAGCGGAGCGTCGCCCGCACTTGGCATTATTAGATGCCAAAGGCAAAGTCTTTAAATTCGGTAACGGTATGGAAGCACGGTATTATTTACCGGTAGATGCTGTTGTTGCCGTTGATAACGGACAAGCCGTTCAAGTGGGTGATGTGTTAGCTCGTTTGCCACGTGAAAGTTCAAAAACACGCGATATTACGGGTGGTTTACCACGGGTTGCCGAATTGTTTGAAGCACGGTGTCCGAAAGATCCGGCGATTATTTCCGAGATTGAAGGGCGCGTGGAATACGGTGCAGACTTTAAGACGAAGCGTCGGATTATCGTGAAATCCGAAGACGGTGAAACAACGCGCGAATACTTAATTCCGAAAGGTCGCACGGTTGCCGTCCACGAAGGCGATTTCGTTCGCAAAGGCGATATGATTGTGGAAGGTGCTTTGGATCCGCATGATATTTTGCGTGTGATGGGTGTGGAAGCATTGGCTCACTACTTGGTGAAAGAAGTGCAAGCCGTGTATCGCTTACAAGGTGTGAAAATCAATGATAAACACATTGAAGTGATTGTGCGCCAGATGATGCAAAAATTAGAAGTGACGGATGCCGGAGATACAACGTTGTTGGTCGGTGAACAAGTGGATAAAGAAACATTGATTGCCGAAAACTTAAAAGCGTTGAAATCAGGCGGACGCGAAGCAAAAGTGGCACCTGTGTTGTTGGGTATCACAAAAGCCAGCTTGCAGACAACGTCGTTCATTTCCGCCGCCTCCTTCCAAGAGACAACACGTGTGTTGACGGAAGCAGCAACGGAAGGCAAACGCGACAAGTTGTTAGGATTGAAAGAAAATGTGATTGTCGGACGGTTAATTCCGGCGGGAACGGGTGCTCAAATGCAACGTTTGCGTCAGATTGCCATGAACCGCGACAAGCAGATTTTGGAATCGCAAAACAAAGAAACCGTTGCATAATTTGCACGCATTTCGGTTGAATGAGAATCGGTATTTCGGATAAACGAAATACCGATTTTTATTTGATGTAAAAAACAAAAATTATTTCTGATACACCATTTATCTTTTTGAGAGGACGCGGTCACTAACACAATGATAACGAAATGCTGAATAACACTTTGATGGTTAAGCGAGATATTTGCGTGGCTTGATTGAATATAAAAAGCATCTGTTCATAAAAAGCAGGCATTCAGAACAAAATATGCGAAAAAATTTGACAAGAGAATGAATTAAGCGTATAATGAAAAGAACGATTTATCAAAAAGGAATAAATAGTCAAGGGACAGAGCTGTGTTATCAGAGAAACAAAAAGCCGTTTTATCGCAAATCGGGATGTTGGATTATCCCGATATTGAGGGAATTGTGCGCTATGCCGGGGAAGATATAACGCCGTTTATCAGCTATTTACAAGAGTTAAAAGAGCGCCAAGGGAAGCCAAGAGCGATGAGCGCACGGGAATATTTTTGTCCGCAGGAGCGCATGTATCGATTCGCCCCTGGCATGCAGGCAGTTGTGTGCGCGGGAAAGATTTGCCAATATCGCTTTAAACAAGATGATTTAATCATCGGCGATGGTTTTTATATCAACGACGGACATCTTTTTGAATTGCCCGATAACGCATATTTGATGGACGGCGTGGTTGTTTCCGTGGAAACAAAAAGCGGTAAAGAAGAAGTTAAACTTAAAGCAACGGGAGGTATGTATCAACCGTTGGTGGATATTCTACGGAATGAAATCGGTGGGAAAAAGCCGTTTGTGCAACAAAATGAACAAGGGCAATATGAACTTTATATTCAAGGGAAATCAGAAAAGGAAGAGCCGATTAAAATTGCCGTTGCGGATAAAGGGAATTTGATTGAACTTTGTTTGCCAACAACGCAAAAACTATTGAACGGACAACTTGATTTTGCCCCGCATCTCAAAAAATTGACGGCGCCTTGCTTGGTGAATACCGATGATTTTACATTGAGAGATGCCCCATGTTTGGAAGTCTGTCAGTGTCCGAATTTAAAAAAAGTCGGCTATTATTTTTTACATAAAACGCCGAATCTTGTTGCCTCTTATCAACGCAAAACGCATCCGTTAAAGCGCTTGAAAGGGGAGGTATTTTTTCACCAATTGCGCCAAGCCAATGTGTTGGATTTATCGGATATTGTTGAAATTGTGCAGTATGCGGGTTGGGAAGCAGAGCCGTTAATTCCGCATTTGCGTTACATAGCGTATAAAAGAAATGCCTTGAATACAACTTCCGAACGCCGTTATGCTTCACAAGAAGAAGCGTATACTGCTACTTTGAATTTATTGAAACAAGCGGGATATACCAGAGTTATTCATCCGACAACGCTCAAAGAACAAAACAGTATTGCGTATTTATTTAGCGAATACGAACGGTTATGCACATTTAGAGATTCGGAACGATATAAAAATTATTTTATCCTCCACTGTTGCAAGGAAAATGCTGAAAAAATAACGCGGAGCGAACATCCGCAAAGGCAAGATGAATATGGAACAAGTGTTATCTCCATTCAAATCAAAGAGGGCTTTATTTCGATTAAAAACAGATATAATCACACTGTTAATGGGAGTGATTCAACATTTGATAATAATCCCGATAATATCATTGAAGGCTTAACACAAGCGCTGAAAGAAGCATCGGGATGTGAGTTTATCGCCTCGGATATCGGGTTACCCGATGATATGATTTTTTTGGGTAATCGCTTGCTTCGGTTTAATGTTGAAAGAAATAACATTCGCGTCGGCGAAAATTTTTATACGGATAATCAACGGGTATATCCGATTGATTTGGGCACACATTTCGTGATGGACGGATACGCTTTAAGTTTGCAAGCGGAAAGCCAAGAAAAAGGGTGTATGCCCGATTCGTTGCCTCAACAAAATGCAATTATAAAAAAAGTTGTGAATTTAACGGACAGGAGAGGAAAGCAAGATTCCTTTTGCCAAGTTATCCAACAAGAAATTGAAGGCAAGAAACTCACCGTTACGCAAGATAAAATCACAGGGAAGCGCACGTTTTATGCCAATGGGGAAGTGATTGCCGTAACGGAGCATGGGCGATTGGTTGAATTAAATTTACTTAAAACAACGGAAATTGATGCGTATTTTTTGGAATATGCCCCTTATTTGAGAACATTTACGGCGCCAAAATTAATCAAGCTCGGGGCACATTCACTTTACAACGTTCCAAAGTTGATAGTTTTTAAGGCGCCGGCGGTAAGGTTTATCAGCGAGTTATGTTTGACATACGCGCAAGAATTGGAAGTTTTTCAGGCCGAGAAAGTGGAAGAATTTGGAAACGGGTGCCTTTTAGATGTGAAGAACTTACCGGAACTGCGTCTTCCATACCTTAAAAGAGCGGGAAATAATTTTTTAAGGCTTGCAAAAAATCTACACGTGTTTGAAGCTCCAGAAGCAGAGGAATTCGGGGCGGGTTCGTTGGAAAAAGTGGGGATTAAACACCTGAATTTGCCAAACGTGCGGATTATTCATAACGGATTTTTAAGTTGGGCAGAAAATTTGATTTCTTTTACGGCACCCAATTTGGAGGAAGCGGAAAATGAGTGTTGCACTTTGTTGGATAAAGTGCCTGTTTTATCGTTTCCAAAGCTCAAAAAAGCAGGGGAGTATTTTTTATGGCAAGTCCCGTCATTAACTTCCTTGCAGGCGCCTGTTTTGGAAGAGGTTGGTCATTTTTCTTTATTACAGGCGGATAAATTAGAGATATTAAAACTTCCTTTACTCAAGAAGACAGGTTCGCATTTTGCCAAAAAACCCATTCGGTTAAAAAGAGTTGAATTAGATTGTTTGGAAGAAATGGGGGATTATTGCTTTGAAATTTTGAATGAAATAACTATTTTGAAATTTCCAAAACTTAAAACAGTGGGAAAAAAATTTGTATCCGTAGCCCCTCAATTAAAATTATTTCAAGCGCCGGAACTGGAAGAAACGGGCGATTATTCTCTGAGTGAATTAAAATCAGCCATAACGGTTTACGTGCCGAAATTGAAAAAGGGAATGAAACAATTTGCGATGATTGCACCAAGGCTCAGATTTTTAAATGTCAACAACATGCAAGAAATGCAGGATAATAGTTTGGTGGCTTTAAATGAAATAACATCTTTGGTATTTTCCAAGCTGAAAAAGGTGGGTCCGAATTGTTTAATGTATTGTCCGAAATTGGCATATTTATCGGCGCCGATGATTGAGGGGGTTTCTTCTGATTCTTTTAACAATTTATTGCAATACCGCACAAAAACAAATTGTCTTTCCAAGCAGTATCTCTTGCGTTTGAAACAAAATTCTTTTCTGGCACAGCGGAATATGCAAGACCTTGCTAAACGGTTAATCCAAAATGCAAGAGACTGGCGAGAATATATTTAATCCTTATTTAGTTGATAATTTCCTTTTATCCGAATAGAGATAAAAATAATGAACCGACGAAGGTATCAGCGGGTGAAGTTTATTCTAAAAACAGTATAAAATGATTGATTGTGTCTTGAAACAGTGATACACTGAACGATATTTTTCGTAAAATTTAAGGAGATTTTTTGTATGTTGACGAAAAGTCAAAGGGAGGTTTTATCCAAAATCGGTATGTTGGATTTCCCCGATATTGAAGAAATTGTGCGGTATGCGGGTGATGATTTGCACCCCTTTATCGGCTATTTAATCTATTTGAGAACGCAAGAGGATAGAAAAAATCGGGGAGAAATTGAAACATATAATCCGAATATTTTACCGCAAGATGTGGAATTAGCCGTTAAGGTGTTTGTGCGTGGCGGTAGGTTATATCGGTATAATTTTGAAAAAGGCACGGCGAAAATTGGCAGAGACTTTTATTTTAAAGATGGCGATTTTCACACTGTTGGCACAAATGAATACATTATGGACGGAATCTTGATTTCCGAGTTTGATAAAAACGGCCGAACGGATATAGAGTTGACGCCGATTATTGAAGCTTATGCGCCGATGATAAAAGTGCTTAAAAACGAAATCAGCGGAAAACACCCGCGTCTTAAAAAAGAGGGGCAAAATCGGCAAATTTTATGTATCCGAGCCAATAAGGGCGATACAAAGGAAACAAAAATAGCCGTGATTGAAAACGGGCGCTTGGTGGCACTTCATTTGCCGACAACGAAACGTCTTCTGAACGGACAGTTGGACTTTTTACCGTTTTGCCGAAAAATCAGTGCACCGAATTTAGAAACGGCTGATGATTACACCTTTTCCGATGCGCCGAAGCTTGCGGAGTATCACTTTCCGAAGTTGCAAAAAGTCGGCTATTATTTCTTTCGGGCAACACCGCAAATTTACACGCCGTTTCCCCGTAAGCCACATCCGTTAAAAAAAATCAAAGGCGAAAGATTTTATAAAGAACTTAAAAAATTGGGCGTGGCGGATATTCCGAACATTGTTGATATTGTTAAATATGCCGGCTGGGAAGTTGAACCGTTGAGCAGATTGCTAAGACCTTTGATTGCGCAAAACTATAACCGCAAAATCAACGGCAAACATTTCAGCTATGCTTCCAAAAAAGAGGCGTTGCAAGATGTCTTGCATTTACTGGATAAGGCGGGTTATAACGCATTCCATGCCACAACGGAAGAAGAAAAAAATAAGATTAAAAAGTATTTTCGTAAAGGGGAAGAAATATGTACGTTTGATGATCCGACGCGTCATTTAACGCACTTTATTATTCATTGCGTGAAAAAAAATGCGGAAGAAATTCAACCTTCTCCCACACCAATCAGAGATGATGCGTATGGAACGAGTGTGATTTCCATACAGATTCGCGATGGATTTATCTCCATTAAAAACAGATACAACGATAATGTTGCCGCCGGCGATTCAACATTTGATAATGATCCCGAAAGAATTATTCCGGGGTTAAGCGGTGCGTTAAAGGCAGCAACGGGGTATGATTTTAAAGCTGATGCCGCTTATCCCGAAGGATTTTTAGTTTTTCAAGGAAAAATTTTGCGCTATCATTCCGAAGGAAACGGTATTTTTGTCGGCGAAAATTTTTATTTAAAGAATAAAGAAATACATGAAATTCATTCATCTCATCAATACCTGATGGGGGCATATTTATGGGATACCGAAACTAAAAAAGTGCAGTGTTTGACAAATGCGGAACAATCAGATGAATTTATCCGCGTGTTGGAGCGGGAACTGATCGGTAAACAAATTAATATTAAAATTAAAAGTGAAAGAGATGAAAGCGGTAAAATTCTCTCCGTAAAAAGGGAATTATACGCTGATGACGCCTTAATTGCCGTTACGGATCGTGGGCGATTGACAACGCTTTATTTGCCGACAACGACGGAAATACGTGATAATTTCCTCACAAAAGCCCCGTCATTGCAAACCATTCGTGCCCCGCATGTAAAAGTTTTCGGGAATAACGGATTGAGTGATGTGCCTCATTTAATAACGGCGGATTTTCCCGTTTTGGAAATGGCCGGATTTGGATTTTTACGATATCCTAAATCATTACGGCTGTTTGAGGCGGAAAATTTATTGCTGTTGGAAGAAAATAGTTTGGAAACACCGCAATGTTTGGAACGCGTGCGGTTGCCGAAATTGAAAAAAGCAAAATCACATGTACTTTCCATTGTGCCTCAGGTGGTTTCCATTGTGGCAGGTGAGGTAGAAGAATGGGGCGACGGTTGTTTGCAAAAAGCAGATAATTTGATTTCGGCGATTTTACCAAAAACAAAAAAAATGGGCTCGGATTGTCTTTCGTATGCGCCGAAATTGATATCTCTCCATGCTCCTGAAACGGAAGAATTAGGCATTCATTGTTTGCAAAAAACAGCGCTCTCTCGTTTAGATATGCCGAATTTAAAAAGAGTCGGCAACGTCTTGTTGTCTGCAACTCCGAGTATTCAATCTTTTGAAACGGGCGATTTTGCGCCTTATCGTAATCAATCGTATCAAGATACATCGGTATATCTTTTATTTGATTTTTCGGATGAACACCGATACGCATTGCGTTTAACGGATAATCAAGTTATCGGCTTAACCGAACGGGCAAGGCAGGATGCTTTTATTGCTGTTTTACAGCAAGAGTTATCCGGTAAAAATATTAAAATTCAACGCCGATTTGTGCAGGGAAGTGATTGGGAAACGCCATCGGAAGCAGTTGTGGTGAATGCTGATGAAAAGCCGATTCTTAAAATAGATAATCATCATGTTATTTCTCTTTGTTTACCGACAGTGATAAATCTTCCTGATTACTTTTTGCGCGAAGCCGGTTCATTGCAAGCCGTTTCGGCACCGGAAGTGGTTATGGTGGGGAATCAGGTATTCGGAAAAGCGCCGACGTTGATACGCGCCTATTTGCCGAAAGTTAAAATTGCAGGTAGTGAGTTTTTGAGCTTTATGCCAAAAGCAACGGATTTACGGCTTGATTCTTTGCAAGAATGCGGTAACGGCTCACTCTTTTATTTTGAAAAAGCAACAGCGTTAAGATTCCCGAAATTAGAACGTGTCGGTGATTACTTTTTGCATTATGCGCCACACTTGAATGAGCTGGTTGCTCCTTGTTTGAGAGAAGCGCCTGATTCAGTGGCGCAAATTGTGCAATCCGTTATGTCCGATAACCGTGAGAGCGCGGGCAGTTGCGTTTCGTCGCACCCGCAACGGATAGCAACATCTGAACACCCCGAAATCTTTAATGCAATGCGAAGAGAGCACTGCCGTGAATAAAAAAGTAGTAAAGCGATAGATGCATTGTAAATCTCAATGATTTAACAGCCAAGATTTCGCTTTTCGGAAAGCGTGTATATGTTTCTCAAAGGGATATTTTTGCGCATTGATAAGTTGAAAAATGCCGTTATCTGCATTTATAAGGAAGCAAAAAAGGCTTATCTGTTCTGTTAAGTAAATACGGGACTGGTTTTATTGATAGATAAAATACGCTTTTTTGTGCGATATGACTGAATCTATATCAATCGCAATACCTTTATTGTTGATAATTGAAGTTGTTCCCTTAATCCATAATTCAATCAACTAATGGCACGATGCAATTAACCCGGAAAAAACGCCCCGATGAACAGTTTGACTAGATTGTTTCTTCGCAACAAGTTTCCGTTTCTATGGGGGTTGTGGTGGTCACGGGTGTTGTTGTGGTGAGTGGTGTTGTCGTTGTTGTCAGCGGGGTGGTTGTTGTAGAGAGATTATCTCCGCACTTATCGGCATATTGTGCGCAAGAATACTCATCTCCTCGTTGGCAAGCAAGATAATAGCATTCACACTCCGAACCACAACTTGTTGTTGAAACTGTCGGTGTTGTTGTTGTCAACGGGGTTGTGGTCGTGGAAACACCGCAATTGATGCAACAGAAACATAAGTCATCCAATACCCCACCCGCGTCTTCACAGCAACGTTCAGCTTCAGCGCGGTATTTGTTGCAGATTGTCGGGTCTTCGTTGTTCACAACAATACGGCAATCAAAAGTAGTTGTTGTAATCGGGGTTGTTGAAGTGAACGGTGTTGTGGTTGTTGTGAGCGGTGATGTTGTTGTAGATAAATCACATCCGATACAGCATGAACAATTTTCATCCAATACCCCACCCGCGTCTTCACAGCAACGTTCAGCTTCAGCGCGGTATTTGTTGCAGATTGTCGGGTCTTCGTTGTTCACAACAATACGGCAATCAAAAGTAGTTGTTGTAATCGGGGTTGTTGAAGTGAACGGTGTTGTGGTTGTTGTGAGCGGTGATGTTATTGTAGATAAATCACATCCGATACAGCATGAACAATTTTCATCTAATACGCCGCCCGCGTCTTCACAGCATTGCTCTGCCTGCGCACGGTAATTGTTGCAGATTGTCAGGTCTTCGTTGTTAACAACAATACGGCAATCAAATGTCGTTGTCGTCAACGGAGACGTGGTCGTCGTCAGCGGAGACGTGGTCGTCGTCAACGGAGACGTGGTCGTCGTCAACGGAGATGTGGTCGTCGTCAACGGAGATGTGGTCGTCGTCAACGGAGACGTGGTCGTCGTCAACGGAGATGTCGTCGTCAGCGGAGACGTGGTCGTCGTCAATGGAGACGTGGTCGTCGTCAATGGAGACGTTGTTGTGGTAGATATATCAGGTGAAGAAGTTGTTGTGTTGAGTTGCTCAAAATCTCCGCTTACATCGAAAGGCGTTGTTTCGGTTTGAAATGGATTGCTGATTGGTGATGTCGTGGTTGTTATGGATTTATCCGAGATGCTATCAGATACAGCGTTATCTGAAACGTTGGCGAAATAACTTGGATAAGCATATGGCTGTGCATATGCTTGAACGCGAATTGTTTCCCCATAAACCACCTGTGCCGATATGGCTGTTTGAAAAAGCAAAAAGGCACCTAAAAATGCAACCGCTTTTCTTATCATTCGCTTCCCCGTCCGTCGTAAATACCATTCATACTTTTAAAATAATACATAAAGTATTATTGGTGTATTTTACACGGGATATATGTTTCTTGTCAAGTGCTTTTTTGCTGTTCACTATTGAAATAAACGAGATAAAATGCCCGGGGTGATGGAAGAGAGCGGATTGAATTTGACAACGGGTTGTGTCGGTGTTCCCGATAAATCGTATTGCACACCCATCAATCCGCCGTTCGGTGCATTTCGGAACAGTTCCCCGATGATGGGAATGCGTCCCGGTAATGAGTTGACGGCGTAAGCAGGGATGACGGAGCCGGATAGTTTTAGTGCATTTAAGGAAGCTTTCCCCGCAAATGTAATCCCTAATGAGGTGCCGTATAATACACCATCATTAACTTTGAGATGTAATACAGGTGATAATTCAAACGGAATTGACCCGTTTGAAAAGGTGAGTTCTTTCCCTCGTAGAGCGTCCACAATCCCTAAAATGGTTAGGGCTTGCGTAATAAATCCCGGATTTTTAAAGTTTAAATTTTGTATGGTAACCGTGCCGTTAATTGTGCCGTTCTCAGACTGTGTGGCGGAAAGCATGGTTTTACCTTTGGCAAATTCACTTGAAAAGTTTAAACGATTTAAAAAGTCACCCGTATCATTAACCAGCCCGTCCAGCTTATTTGTTTTGCTCGTTAGGTTTAAAGAAATGGCATCGTTCCCTTGCGCAAAAATAAACAAGTTTTTCCATGTGAATCCCGAACGTTTTGCTTTAACGGAAACTTTCTTTAACGGGGCCTTTGGATTTAAAGTGAGTGTGTCCATAGATACATCTATATCCACCGCAGGTGGCGGAGCAGGCAGGTTGACGGATGTCGGAATATCCTCTTCAATGGGTGTCGGCATCTGTTTTTTGAAATACGGCGTATTTTTTAATTCCGTCATAAGCCAAGATTTTCCTTTGAGGCTTAATGCAATATCTTTTTTATCGTTAAATGAAAGCATGGCCGAAAAATCCGTGCCGGGCGCTTGCACCTTGTTCAGTGTGAGGTTTGTTTTTGTTTTTTCGGCTTGCCATAATCCCTCAATATCCAGCGCTTTTTGATCGGCGGATAATGAAAATCTTGCCATGTTTGCGGTGCCTGTTTCATCTAAAAATAATTCGGCATTTAAAGATGCGGGAACTCCGCTGACCTTGGTATATGCTACCGGATACAGCATTAATTCGGCTTGTTTTAAATCTGCATTGATTAAAATGTTTGCCGTTTTATTTTTACTCTTTTGATAAATCACATTACCAGCTATATTGCCGATTAAATAATCGGATACATCAGCAAAATACGGCTTGAAGAATAAATCCGTTACCGTGCCCGAAACGGTATAAATGCTTTGTGTCGGCTTTTCATCGGTGGGTAAGAAGAATTCTTCCCATTTGATTTGCAAAGGAATGTTATTATATTTTCCCGTGCCTTGCAGTGCCAGACTTTCGTTGTTAACAAGTAATCCGAATGCCGCTTCTTTCAGACTGATTGCGTTATCAGCTGATTGCACTTCGGCGTTAGAGACCGATGCTTTAACATCCACAATAACATCTTTTGCCGTCAGTGACTCCGTTAGCGGAAATTCCAATGTGGCTTGACCGGCAATGTTTCCTTTCACTTTGCTCGGATCAATTTCAAAGCCGGAAAGCAGTGTTAACGGCTCTTCATTAATCAGTGCCAGAATTTCATTTGCGGGGCCGTCAACATCCAATTCAATCCGCGCATGTGATAAATCGGCTTGTAAATCGGTTAAATAAACATTGCCGGCTAAGAGCCGAATGTTGTTAATTTGTCCCCTATCGGCAAAAATTTCGACTTTATCGGGATACAACATCACTTTCCCGCCCGCATTTTGAATCGGTTGCATCGGATGAAGATAGTCAACGGTTGTATCCTTAAAATCAATATCACCGATTAAATCCGAAATTTCCTCGCCCGTAAAATAAAGTGTAAACAGCGCCGTTGTTGCCGTTCCCGTTTGAAGATTTTCTTTAACCCACTGATGTGCGTCGGGTCCGAGTGAGGCCGGCCAGACGGAGGGCACTTCTTTCATCGGAATATTATTCATACGCGCATTCAAGGTTGTTTTGACTAAATTAAAATTGTTCTCATCTAAAAAGGAACCGATTCCGGCAACTTTAATATCAACATCTGCCGTTAATCCCGTTGTTAAAGAAACTTTAATCGGTTGAATTTCAAGCGCATTCAAGTTTTCCGAAAATGAACCGGTTGCCACGAGTTTTTCCACGGGATAAATCGTTTCCAGCGGTTCCGGTAATTGAACACTGCCCGGTTCAACCGTCCCGACCGTGAACGTCAATGCTTTGAACGCATTCCGCCAATGTTTGCGCCCTTCGGCAATATCCAGTGAGCCGTTGATTTCGCCTCGGAGCAAAATTTTAAGTCCGTCCAATAATGGCACAACTCGCTCAAATCGGCTGAGATTTACCCGATCATAAAAAATATCAAACTCAATTGTTCGTGCCAATGAATTATAAAGCAGATTGCCCTTGAACGCCATTAAATCGCGCCCCATGCGAACAGCTGTATCCACATCTACATGGTATTGCGTGAAGCGACTGCGACGCAGGGCAAAATTCAGTTGCGGAATTAAAATGGTGCGCCCCGTTTTTTCATCATTGATAATTACCGATGCTTTATTAAACGTAATTCTGCGGAATTTTAAAACCATATCGGCAAATTTATGAATATCGTGCACAATGAGAGCCTTATTCGGTTTAACGGATTGTGCCGATTGTTGTTTATTTTCGGTAGAAACGACGGGCTGGTTTGCGGATGAGGTTGAGTTGGGGGTTGTTGCATTTTGTGCGCTCACGGGGGCTTGTGCCGATTGCGGTAAATTGTCTTCGCTTGTTTGCAAACGGTTTTCCGTAGTTGTGATTGCCTTTTCGGCAGTTGTTTCTTTAACGGATGTATCGGAAGCCGTCAAGTCGGCCGAATCCGTGCCGGTTAATAATAATTGCTCATCTTTTGTCAGGATTAATTGCAACAGCGGTTCATCTACCTGTATGGACGACGGCATATAATTCAGCGTTAATAACGGCATTAAACCGTAAGATAAGCGCACGCGCGGTAAATCCAATATTAACTCTTCATTTTTGCCGAGAAGCGCCATATTTTTAACGGAAATATGAAATAAGCCGGCGCGTGTCATCCGAGCGGAAAGACGCACGGAATCGGCCTCTATTTTAATTTGGCTGTTTTCGGGTAACACATATTTTTGGATTTCGGGAACCAAAAAGGTTATATCCAGCGGATGCGTGCTCAATCGCCAAAATAAAAATGAGAGGCAAAGTAAACCTAAAACCAAACCAATAGCGATCGTTCGGTATAAAATTTTCCATAACAGAAAACACCATTTACCGCATTTTTTTATCATTTATATGCCTCCCAACCGACATAACCAAAGAAATCCATAACACAATACCCCGGCACCCAATGGCGCCGCTAACCAAGAAATAATTACTTTCCCGACGATTTTCAATTTAAGTCCGTCAATTCCCTTTGCAACCGCCACACCGATAATAGCGCCGATAACGGCACATGTCAACGGCACGGGAACGAGCGGGACAGAGGGTAAAGATAAAGCGGAAAGAATATTTTTAAGTTCAACGCTTGAAAATAAAAAAAGTGTTTGCGCCGATGCTAAAACGGCAATTAACGCCTCGGTGGGCGAGAGTGGAAACATCCCTGAACTGATTGTTTTAATAACGCGTTTATCTGCCAACAAAAATCCGACCCCGATACCGAGACAAGCGGTAAAAAATAAAGCTGTTTCGGAAAAGTAATGAAGCGTTATGTAGGGTCCGATTAAACTGCCGATATTGTTTGCCCCGAAAGAATAAGCCGAAAAACCACCGATTAATAATAACCCCGTTCGAATGAGGGAATCTCGCCGAAATAACCTTATCGGATATTTTTTGAGTAATAAACGCAATAGGCGAAATAAGATAAAAGCAATAAATCCGGCAATTAACGGCGTGTAAATCCAGGCCAAAAATGTTTTGGTGATTAAGTCAATCGGCAACGTTTGCCCGTAAAACAGATTCCAGCCGATATAAGCCCCCGTTGTCGTTTGCGTTAATGAGGCCGGCACACCGCACAGACTTAACAGCATCATCATGGCACCGGCACTGATACTAATCAAAAGCGCATCCGATAATTGTGTGATATATCCGAGACCGCTTACGTTATGAGTTGTTGCCTCTCCGCTGATAAGAGCTCCCAGCAAAACGCATACACCTGCCGTGCCGACGCAGACGTGAAACGGCAACATCCTTGTTCCGATAGCAGAGCCAAACAGGTTGCTTAAATTATTACGGCCGAGTGTCCATGCCAAAAATAAAACGGCAGCCAATGTCAACACAAACATCATAGCGAATGTTTCACCGCCATAATTGTTAAAACATCTGCAACATCTTCGGCAATATCCGAAATTTTTTCAATGTTGTAAATGAATTCTTTGAGTTGAATTTGTCGGGCCAGAGAAATATCCTGCCGTTCATACACGCGTTTTTTTAAATGAAATGCTTGTTTATCAACCAAATGCTCAAATTCACAAACACGCCTCGTATATTCGCCGACTCCCTGCCCGCCGAAAAAGGCGCGCACGCCGGAAATTAAACTATCGGCGCATTCTAAATCCGTATGAACCATTTTTAATAAATCTTCATGCAAATCGGCAGATAATTCCGGTTGCTCAATTGAAACAATAAGCAAATTTGATTGATACTTGTTGATGATTTTATCGCATCCTTCCGCCAGTTTTAGTATATCGGAGCGCATATCGGGTAAAATCATATACTCATACATATCGTTTTCAATCTCGCGCCGATAAGAATCGTTTTGTGATTCCAATTCGGAAACGCGGTCACGTAAGTTAATAAAATCGGCAGAGGCTTTTTCGTGTGTGTAAATATCCATAGCCTGTTCGTATAATACGCCGGCCTGAACGATATTAAGTAAAAATGCCGTGATTTTTTCTTCCAATTTCTGCGTGCGTTTAAAAATGTTTCTGCCAAAGATTGAAACGCTTGTTTTCACTGCTTTTCCTCCTTGGATTCGGTGGTGTTTTTTCCTGCCAGAGAGGCGCGCATAAAGGCATTTAAATCCCCATCCAACACACCGCTTGTATCGGAAGTTTCATATCCCGTTCGCAAGTCTTTAACCATTTGATAGGGTTGTAATACGTAAGAGCGAATTTGATTGCCCCAGCCATTATCGCCTTTGGATAAATCAAGGGCTCCTTGTGCTTCGCGCCGTTTTTGCAATTCTACTTCATAAAGCCGTGAGCGAAGCATCTGCCAGGCTTCGTCTTTATTCTGAAATTGCGAACGCCCTGTTTGACTTTGCACGACAATACCCGTGGGAATATGCGTAATTCGCACGGCGCTTTCCGTGCGGTTAATGTGTTGCCCGCCGGCACCCGATGCCCGAAAGACATCTATCCGACAGTCGGCCGGATTAATATCAATTTGAATAGATTCATCAACAACCGGATAAACCCAAACCGAGGCAAAACTGGTATGGCGTCGGGCATTGGAATCAAACGGCGAAATCCGCACTAACCGATGCACGCCCGATTCATATTTGAGCCAACCGTAGGCATTCTGCCCGCTGATTTTGAGTGTTGACGATTTAATGCCCGCTTCTTCCCCGATGTTTTCTTCCAAAAGGGCTACGGAAAAACCGTTTTTTTCCGCCCAACGCATATACATGCGTCGGAGCATATCGGCCCAATCTTGTGATTCCGTTCCGCCGGCACCGGCATGAATTTCTAAAAACGCATCATTTGAATCGCCTTCTTCCGAAAGAAGACTTTGCAATAACGCTTCTTCCACAACATCATCCAGCGCAATGAATTGCGCTTCGCTTTCGGCAATTAACTCTTGTTCGTTTTCGCTTTCTGCCAGCGAAATCATTTCATACGACTCATTAATTTGATTCATTAAATCGCGTAATGAATCAATTTTATCGGCAAGACGCGTTCTTTCGCTGACGAGTTTTTGCGCTTTTTCGGGATTGTTCCATAAATCGGGATCGGAAGTTAAGGAATCCAACTCTTCTTTTCTTAATAGAGCATTATCCCAGTCAAAGACGCTCCTTCAACAGCCGAACGGCTGTTTGATATTTATCGTGTAAAGAAAGTATTTCTGCTTTCATCTGTTATCCTTCTGTTTGTTTTATACTATTTTTTATAACTGCGTTATGTTAACATATTTCAATTCGTTTTGGTAGTTTTTTTAGCAAAATCATCAAAAAAAGTCAACATCGGGTTTTTTGTGTTTTTAAATAGTGAGCTATTTTAGATTGTTATAGATCAATAAAAGTTATTGTTTATTTTGTAAAACAAAGGTGTTTGTTTGCCCGACACGCACAAAAGTTTCATTCGATTTAGTGAGTTCCCATATAACTGTAAAAAAGTTTTTGCCAGATTCATCGATAAAAGCGCATTCCGTATGTTTTATGGCTCGGCACAACCGGTTATTTTTTCTATCAACCAAAATATAATCGTTCCAGCGCGGATGTTTAAAGAAAAGAGCTTCCGTTTGTATTTGCCCGCATAGATTCATTGTGCCGACTTTTTGCGTAAAGCGGTTAAAAGCATTTGGGAAAGTTGTTATAAATGATTTAAAAATTTCACAAGTGTTTGAGGGCGTTGTTCTTAATCCTATTTCAGCATAAACACTTTTTTGAATTTTTATAGAATTGGCTTCTCCCGCACGGTAATATTGAGTAGGATTAGAGGTGTGATACCGAACCAAAGTTAAGGGAATAACCGGTAAAATGCGTTCAATACGTCCGCCTTTTCTCATAATTTGCATGTAAAAATCCCAATCTTCCGCAGAAATATAATGCGGATTGAATTGAATTTGGTGGCGGTTAATAAAATTTGCGCGAACGAATGAACCGATATGGGCTACTGAACGCCATGATATCTCATATAATGGTATACGCGCGGAAAATAATTTTTTTTGATTATTGATAAGTTGATAATATTTGATATTAGTGAACCCGACAACCGCTTGCGGATTTTTTTCCATAAAACGCACGCCCGTTTCAAGCCAATAAGGATAAGCTGTATCATCGCTATCCAAAAAAGCAATATATTTTCCGCGAGCAAGAGAGAGCCCTTTGTTGCGTGCAATGGAAACACCGCTGTTTTGTTTGAGTTGGTAGAAGCGAATGCGTTTATCTGTTTCGGCCATTTTTTGAATAAGTTCTGCGGAGTTGTCCGTAGAGCCGTCATCAATAACAAGCACCTCAAAATTTGAATAGGTTTGATTCAATACGGATTGGATGGCTTGTTCAACAAAGTCGGCTCGATTGTAGGTTGGAATAACAACGGAAACCAACGGTGTTTTAGGGAAAGAAAAATACAAAAGAATATAACAGGCAATCCCGATAAAAATATATTTTATCGTTCGCTTGCAGAATATATTTTGTTTAACATGTAAACGCATTTTTAGCTAACCCTGCCAGAGAAGTTTCTTTATAAGCTTCGGAAAGATTTTTGCCTGTTTCAAACATTGTTTTGATGGCACTGTCTAACGTAATTAAGTGATTCCCGTTTCCGCGCAGGGCAAGCCGAGCAGCGTTAACAGCTTTAACGGCACTGATGGCATTGCGCTCAATGCAAGGAACTTGCACATAACCGCAAACAGGATCGCATGTAAGCCCTAAATGATGCTCTATGGCAATTTCGGCGGCATTTTCAATTTGTTGATTTGTGCCACCCATAGCTGCGGTTAATCCGGCTGCTGCCATGGAGCAGGCAACACCTACTTCCCCTTGACAGCCCACTTCTGCGCCTGAAATAGAGGCATTTGTGCGATACAAACTGCATATAGCGGAGGCTGTTAATAAAAATTCGCCGATACCGAGTGCTACGTCAAACGGCGATTTTTTAGAGGCAAATCGTTCGTAATATCGCAAGACGGCTGGAATAATGCCGGCAGAGCCCATGGTCGGGGCGGTAACGATTTGTCCGCCACAGGCATTTTCTTCCGCTACGGCAAAAGCCCAAAGATTAATCCAATCCACAATCATCAGCGGGTCTTCATCATTGCTGTAAAATTTTTCCTCTAACCGACGAAAAATAATCGGCGCCCTGCGTATGACTCCCAGTCCGCCCGGTAATTCGCCCTCCGTAACGGAACCGCGTTCAATGGCCTTGTCCATTACCGCAGTGATTTTAGAAAGACGATTTTTTACTTCTTCAAATGTATGCAGAGATTCTTCGTTTTGCATAACAACTTGGGCAATGCGTAAGTTATTATCTCGGCATTGTTGCATCAATTCCGCACACGTATCAAACGGGTACGGCACATGATGCTGAACGGATTTTGTTTGCCCAAATTCGTCTTGACGCACAACCGTTCCGCCACCGATGGAAAAATAAATTTCTTCTTTTAATAAATTGCCGTTTTTATCAAAGGCTTGAAATTTCATCCCGTTCGGATGTTCGGGCAAAAAGGTTTGTTTATCCAAAAGAATATCTTTTTCCATATCAAACGAAATCGTTTGGCGGTGATTTAAGCAAATTTGTTGGGATTGGCGAACGGCGCCGATGTAGTCTTGCTCTAAATCCATGGTATCGGCTTCTAATCCCATTAAGCCATAAACAACGGCATTCGGTGTGCCGTGTCCGATACCTGTTAATGCAAGCGATCCATACAGTGTTGTTAAGACGCGTTGAACGGTATTCTGATTTTCTTGACTTGTTGAGTTTGTCGTTATGGTTTGCGCAAAGCGTCGAGCAGCGCGCATCGGCCCGACAGTATGTGAACTGGATGGGCCGATTCCGATAGAAAAAATATCAAATAAACTATGATACATAGTAATCCTTTTTGAATAACAAAGCCGGTGGCGTTAAGCCGAATATGTTGCACAGTTTATCAGCTATTTTTTAATAATTTGCTAACAAGCGATAATTTATACATCAATTTGTGTGCAAGAAACGGTAAAGATTTATCTCTTGCAATGATAAAAGATGTATCAGCGTGCCACAATATAAGCTTTTTTTGTTAATCGGCACGTTGTTGGATAGCTCGTAATGTTCTTGTTCTATATAAGCGCGCCATGCTATCATTTAATAACCCGCTACGGCGAATATATTTTCCTTTTATTTGTGCGCCGGATTCAAACAATAATTTAAACCCGTCGCTGTTTTTTCCTTTAACGGCAGAATACATATACCATTTATCGTGTTCATCGTTTTTCCCGGGGAGCAATTCGGGTTGCATTAAAAACACATATTGGATAAGGGGGGTGTTTTCTGCCCGATGAAATAATAAAGCAACCGTTTTTGCATCAGCCCGCATGCCTCCTTCTTCCATCTGAACAAATAAGGTTGCCAGTTCCTTATGCGTATAGGGGGCATTTTCTTTCGGTTCAAACGCTAAATTTTTAGCAAGTGCATAGAGTGGGTTGACGCGGTTAATGGCCGGACGAATGTTCTCTTGATTTTGATAAAGATACGGCATGAGAACAGCATTTTTTAATTGCTTTGAAATAAAAGCAATATCCGTTGGCGATGAGTTAAATCCGGCTTTATGCAGAGTGATATATAATTGAGCCAATCGGTTATCGGCGTCCGGTTGTGCCAGTTTTTGAGCCAGTTGACGCATCACATGAGATTCTTTAAACGGTTTATAAGTTGTAAGCTCGGAATGTTCTTTCAATATTTGAACGGCTTTTTCGTTTTCACCTTTTTCCAAGGCTTGAGAAAATGCTTCCGTTTGGGAATCTAATAACTTTCTCTTTGCTTGTGCTTGTATGCGTTTTTTTCTGTTTCCCGTTATAAAATCGATTATTGTTGTTAAAATCATGTAGGCTCCTTTAATAAAAACAATTTATGGTATCACAGTTTTATGAAAAAATCAACAAATTTATTTTATGTCGGCACAGTGCATATTTCGCAAGAAAAAGCAACGGAATAAAAAACAAAAAATTATTTTGTAAATTTTTTCTTTTTTTGCTGGCGAACGCAGAAAATCGTGCCATAATCAATTCATTTGCAAGTTTTAACCAAAGGAGTAAAGAATGGCAGAAAAAGTTGTGAATTATGAAGTATCACGGGATCGTCCGAATATGAAAAAGCCGTTAAGTTGGCATAAGGAGTATTATGAAACACGGCAATTAATGGTTGAGGCGATTAAAGAGGCCTGTCCGGAATTGTATAAGGTTGCTTGTCAGACAAAAGCAGAAGGATTAAAACAAATCAATATGCGCGTAATGGCAGAGCAACAATGTTCGAGTGGTCGTTCCATGTAGGGATGCCGGTCTTGACGATTGTCAGTAAGTCAAGAGCAGGGCGTAATTATAGAAATCACCCCGCTGTTTTGGTAACGGCGGGGTTGATTTTTGGCGACAGTTGATTTTAGATAATCATTAAATTCTTTTGTTCGGCTGTTAAGATCTTTGCGGTATAATCGGATACTGAAGAATTAACCGCTCGAACGGGAAGAAGTTTATTTGCTTATATCGCCAAGCACGCAATTACTATAACGGATTACCGCTTTTTAAATAACCACATTTCGCCTGATAGACACGGAATTTTATCCATCACCAAAGTTCGCTAATTGATTCATTTATATCATCGCACGCCACAACAAGTTGCAGTTCTTTCTATATCGCACGCCATAACAAGTTGCAGTTCTTTCAGTATCGCATGCCATCAGTAGCGATATTGTTTGTTAACGGACGCAAAACATCATTCGGCGATAAAACCGTTTAACTGATTTGTTCGCATGGCTCGGCAGATATTGCAAAGAATTATAGTTCTTTGAACATAGACATGCCTTTGAATAAGCGTGTAGATTGCGCTTCCATCAACGTGCCGAGGCTGATACGTCCTTCCCGAATGGCGTTGCGGAGTTGATCCGGCGCCAATGGATTCGGATTTGCAAAGACGGTGGAAATAACCGGATGCAAAACCGTTGTTCCTTCCAATTTCTGATGAACAACCGCTAAAATGCCCCGTGCGAGTAAGTCGGCAACAAGTTGCTGATCTAATCCGGCACCCATGGCGTATTTAATGATTGAGTTCAAAGCATCTTCCACACTGGTGGCGTGAATGGTAGATAAAACCAAGTGTCCGGAAGTGGCCGCCCGCAAAACTTGCGAGGCAACTTCGGGAGACCGAATTTCACCGACCAGAATATATCTCGGCTTTGAACGGAGGGCGGATTTAATCCCGTCTTCCCAATGTTCGTTTTCAACCGGACATTGTTTACATAAACCCAATGCGCCGTTACGGGCTTTATAAAGGCCGTCAAGAGGCATTTCGGGAGGGTCTTCAATCGTGTATAAGAATCCGCCGTGTTGCTCTAAAAATTCTTTCATGAGCGCAGAAGCCGTTGTTGTTTTACCCATACCCGTCGGACCGCCGAACAATATCAATCCCGATTCGGTTGCCAATGTGGCTAGATAGCGGGTAATGTTGTCGGGAATGCCGAGTTTATATAAATTCGGTGTTTCCGTCGGCATTTTACGGCAGTTATATTGCACGCCCGTTACCGTAACGACGCGCTCCACACGGTAATTTTCGCCCGCAAAGCGTAAAGCATAACTGGATGAACCCGTATAGCCTTGTTCAAGCGCTCGTAAAAATTCATCTTGGTCTTCGGCTTCAAAGCGAATTAATGCAAATTTCGTTGTTTTATCGCGGATATAGTTAATACCCTCCGGCGTATACCAACAGTCGGCAAACTTAACATCGCCGACGGATTTTGCCTTAAATACGCGTTCACCGTTCGGGAGTGTCTCCGTATGAGGCTCAAAAGTATCTTGTGCTTCGCCGTTTGCTTTGGCTGCTGCCGCTTCTTCCCGCTCTTTGCGGTGTTCAGGCGGTGGTGCATACTGACTGCCGTTTTCGGCAGAGGCAACACTTTGAGCCGGCCGAGCGTATTTATTTTCGGTTGGCATTTCGGTAGGCAACGAAGAAGCAGAGGTCTCTTGCGTTGCTGATGGTGTATCGGGTATGTGCGTCGGTATCGTCGGTTGCGACGGCATATTTGCGGTATGTTGAGCAGATACGATCGGCGCCGGCGCAGGTGCTACGGCAGAAAGCCCGCGATTGGGTATCGGCATGGCAGGTTTCGGACGCATTGATGAGGTGTAATCGGCGCTTGGCGCAGGGCGCGCGCCTGACTGCTGTGTGGCCACATTTGGCGCAGATGACGGCTTTGTTGATATGTTAGCTGTTTCTTTTTTCTTTAATGCAAACATGCTTTCCCCTTTAAAATCACTTCAATCCTGTCGCTATGGTGGCACAAAATAATTCTTTTTGCAACCGCTTTACGCCGTTTTTTTATTTTTTTTTATTTTTTTGAAAAAAAGGCTTGCTTTTTGTTTCAAAAACAGTATAATGAAACCATAATCTCTATAAATTTATTGAGGTGGGTCGGAAGACCTGCCTTTTTTAATAATCAAGTTAAGGAGACGAAATGGAAATTTGTGAAAAGTTGGAAAAAATGGCAGAGCCGTCGCTGGCAAATTTGGGCTATGAAATCGTGCGGATTACGTTGCAAGGTGGCGATGTTAAAACGGTTCAGGTAATGGCTGAACGGGCAGACAGAAAGAGTATGACGCTGGGTGATTGCGAAAAAATCAGTCGGACCGTATCGGCTTTGTTAGATGTGGAAGACCCGTTTCAGGGGAAATATATGTTGGAAATTTCGTCACCGGGTATTGACAGACCGTTGGTTCGTCCGACCGATTATGCACGTTTTCAAGGCAGTAATGCCAAGATTGAAACGGCGAACGATATTGACGGGCGCAAAAGATTTAAAGGCACGATTTTAGGATATGACGAGGCAACTCAAAACGTTCATTTTAAATTCGAAGAACAAGAAATGACGATTCCGTTTGCCAACATTGCCAAAGCCAAATTATTATTGGCTGATGCCGGTATTCAAAAACAACAAAAAAAGAAATTTAACTCATAAGAACTAAATGTAACGAAAGGAAATAACATGCAAATCGCAACGCTTCCGAGACCGGAACTTATTCAAATGGCTGATGCCCTTGCACGGGAAAAAGATATTACCAAGGCCGATGTTTTGAATGCAATGGAACAAGGTATTTCAAAAGCAGGTCGCTCTAAATACGGGCCGGAATATGATATTCGCACGCAGATCGACCCGAATACGGGTGCTATTAAAATGGCGCGCTATTTAACGGTTGTTGACGAAGTTGAAGATGAATTTACGCAAATTTCTTTGGCGGAAGCACAAAAGAAAGATAAATCGCTTAAAGTGGGTGATGAAATCATTGATATGTTGCCACCGATGGATTTTGGTCGCATTGCCGCCCAAACGGCAAAACAAGTGATTACGCAAAAAGTGCGGGAAGCCGAACGGATGCGTCAATATAATGAAATGAAAGATAAAAAGGGCGAGATTGTTAACGGTATCGTCAAGCGGGTTGAAGGCGGTAATTTAATTTTGGAAATCGGGCGTGTGGAAGCCTTGTTGCGCCGTGATGAGTTAATCCCGCGCGAGATGTATCGCATTGGGGATAGATTAAGAGCTTATGTATTGGATGTTCGCCCCGAAATTAAAGGACCGCAAGTCTTTTTATCGCGCTCGCATCCGCAATTTTTAGCTAAATTGTTTATGGCGGAAGTGCCTGAGATTTATGACGGCACGATTGAAGTGAAATCCGTGGCACGGGATCCCGGCTCACGCGCCAAAGTGGCCGTATGGTCAAAAGACAACACATTAGATGCGCGCGGTGCCTGTATCGGTATGCGCGGTATGCGTGTGCAGGCGATTGTGCAAGAATTGCAAGGTGAAAAAATTGATGTTGTGCAATGGTCGTCCGATCCGGCAACATTTATCGTTAATGCGTTAGCACCGAATAAGGTGTTAAAAATCGTGATTGACGAAGAATCGCGCAATGTTGAGATTGTGTTAAGCGAAGAAGAGTTATCGCTTGCCATCGGGCGTCGCGGTCAAAATATTAAACTTGTCAGCCAATTAACGGGATGGCATATTGATATGATGACGGAAGCTCAAGAATCAGAGCATCGGATGAATGAAACGAAAGAACGCGTTGAGTTATTCATGAAAGCCTTGGATGTTGACGATATGATGGCTCACTTGCTGGTTCAGGAAGGTTTCTCAAAGGTAGAAGATATTGCGTATGTGCCGTTGGAAGAGTTGGCAGGCATTGAAGGATTTGATGAAGCGTTGGCGGAAGAATTGCAAAATCGTGCCAAAGCACATTTGATCATGAAGCAAGATACGATGGAGAAAAAAGTTAAAGAGTTGAATGTGGCCTCCGAATTGGAATCGTTTGAAGGATTAACGCTTGAAATGTTGGTTAAGCTGGGTGAAAACGGCGTTAAAACGTTAGATGATTTAGCTGATTTGGCTGGCGATGAATTGGTGGAAATCGTGGGGGCGGATATGCTGAACGAAGATGAAGCCAATGCAATCATTATGAAAGCACGGGAACACTGGTTTGCAGAAAAGAAATAAACAATATAAACGGCGTGCCGATACCGGTTTAAAGGTATGCTTTGCAACGAAGACAACCGCTCCGCGGGAAGAAATGCTCCGATTTGTGATTTCTCCCGAGCGGACGGTTGTGTTTGATGTGGCGGAAAAATTACCCGGGGCTGGTATGTGGCTGAAAGCCGATTATGCGGTGTTGCATCAAGCGGTTACCAAAAAATTATTTTATAAGGCGGCCGGCGGAACCGTTCGGATTCCGGAAGATTTAGAGCAAACGGTTGAAACGGCGTTGAAAGAAAGATGTTTATCTCTTTTGGGTTTTGCGCGGAAGTCCGGGTGCTTGGTTTTCGGATACGAGGGCGTTAAAAAAGCCATCGGCACGGGGGAAACGGTGCTTGCTTTTGAAGCGACGGATGCCGCCGAGAACGGCAAAAATAAATTATTTCGCCCGACGGATGAGATTCGCATTTTTGAATTTTTAACGCGCGAGGAGTTGGGGCGGATAACGGGGCAGGAAACGCAAGTTCATGTGGCTGTTTTGCGAAGTTCGGGTGCGCGGGAATTATTAAAAATCGCAACGAAATTAAGTTTATATTTGAATGAAGGAAAGGATCGATAATGGCAGAAGAAAAAAAACCGCTTACTTTATCGGGGAAAACATTGGAGTTGAAAAAAACAACGCTTTCGTTGAACGGACGGGTGCGTCAAAATGTGGGTGCCGGTAAAACAAATATGGTTCAGGTAGAAGTGCGCAAAAAACGCGTTATTACGCCGGAATCGAAGCCGAATCCGCTTTCGCAGGATACGGCACAAAAATTAAAACTCCTTCAAGAGGCAAAGCAACGTGAGGCGGAAAAAGCCGCTGCGTTGGCCGAGCAAAAACGGGCGGAAGAAGAAAAAGCCGCTGCCGAAAAGGCCAGGGCTGAGGAAAAGGCAAAACAAGAAGCGCAAGCCAAAGCCGAAAAAGCCACGCAAAATGCTGTATCGCAAACAGCAGAAACAGGTGCGAGCAGTGAAAAATCCGCCGAGCAAAAGCCGGTGAAACAGTTTGCGGATAATGCCGATAAAAATAAATCGGGCGATAGTAAGAAGTATGATAAAAAATCTTATGAAAATGAAGGCGTTATGCGCAAGAAAGAGCGCGATATGAGCGACGAGGAAAAAGGCGGTCGCAGTTCGCGCGGGTCGTATGAAGAAAAACGCAATAATAAAATGAATATGAACGCTTATCGCAACGTGCGGGTTGATATGGGTGATGATGACGATGATGATGACGGAGCCCCGCGCCAACGCCGTTCATTGGCTTCCATTCGCAGGTCGCGCGAGAAAGAGCGTTTAAAGCATCAAGAACAATTAAAATCTGCCGAGAAAATCGTGCGGGAAGTTGTTATTCCCGAAACAATTACCGTGCAGGAATTAGCTAACCGAATGAGTGAAAAAGGCGCAACGGTTGTGAAGGCGTTAATGAAACTCGGTATGATGGTGACGATTACGCAAACGATTGATGCCGATACGGCGGAATTGGTTGTGGAAGAATTGGGGCATAAAGTAAAACGGGTATCGGAATCGGATGTTGAAGAAGTATTGAAAAAAGAAGCCGATAATCCGGAGCATATGGTTACGCGTCCGCCGGTTGTGACAGTGATGGGACACGTTGATCACGGTAAAACATCCTTGTTAGACGCATTGCGTTCCGCACACGTTGCCGATGGCGAATCGGGCGGTATTACGCAACATATCGGTGCGTATCAGGTTATGTTGCCGAATAAGCAAAAGGTGACATTTATTGATACGCCGGGGCACGCTGCATTTACGGCAATGCGCGCACGTGGTGCCAAGGTGACGGATATTGTCGTATTGGTTGTGGCGGCGAACGATAGTGTGATGCCACAAACGGTAGAAGCTATTCACCATGCCAAAGCGGCGGGTGTGCCGATTGTGGTTGCCATTAACAAAATTGATGTGCCGGGTGCCAATCCGCAAAAAGTCCGCACGGATTTATTGCAACATGATGTTGTGGTGGAGTCCATGGGCGGAGATGTGCTGGAAGTTGAAGTATCTGCCAAAAAGAAAATCAATCTGGATAAGTTGATTGAAACGATTTTGTTGCAAGCGGAAGTGCTGGACTTAAAAGCCGACCCCGACAGAACGGCGGAAGGTGTTGTCGTGGAAGCGAGAATGGACAGAGGTCGCGGTTCGGTTGCAACCGTTTTAATTCAAAAAGGAACGTTGAAGGTGGGCGATATTTTCGTGTCGGGTCAGGAATGGGGGCGTGTGCGTTCGTTGTTCAATGATAAAGGGCAACGGGTGCAACAAGCATTACCCTCTGAGCCGGTAGAAGTTATCGGTTTGCAGGGAACGCCGGCGGCGGGAGATGATTTCGTTGTGGTTGATTCGGAAAATCGGGCGCGCGAAATTTCGGCTTATCGTCAACGCAAGGCACGGGAAGTGTTGCAAGTTAAGACAATGAGTACGGCAGAGCACTTGCTCGCAAAGATTAAGGCCGGTGAAATTAAGGAATTGCCGGTGTTGATTAAGGGCGATGTGCAAGGTTCTGTTGAGGCATTGAACGGCGTGTTGTCTAAGATTGCAAATAACGAAGTTAAGGTGCATGTACTGCATAGTGCGGTCGGTGCCATTAACGAATCCGATATTACGTTGGCGCGTGCTTCAAAAGCCATTATTATCGGATTTAACGTGCGGGCTAATCCGTCGGCTCGGGAAATGGCAAAACGTGATGGCGTAGATATTCGGTATTATTCCATCATCTATGATGTGGCCGATGATATGAAGAAAGCCGTTGAAGGATTGTTAGAACCCGAATTGCGCGAAAAAGTGTTGGGCTATGCCGAAGTGCGTCAAGTGATTCATATTTCCAAGGTCGGTAAGGTTGCCGGTTGTATGGTGAAGGAAGGGCTTGTCAAGCGCGGGGCAAAAGTGCGCTTGTTGCGTGACGGCGTGGTAATTTATACGGGTGCATTATCGCAATTAAAACGGTTTAAAGATGATGTGAAAGAAGTGAAAGAAGGCTTTGATTGCGGTATCAGTTTCGATAACTATGATGATATTAAAGTGAATGATACCATTGAGTGTTTTGAAATGGAAGAAATTGCCGTTAAATTAAATTTAGATGTTTAAGTTAAAGGAGAGTCTATCATGCCGACAATCGGAAAAGGACAATCAAAGCAACCCTCGCAACGCCAATTACGCGTGGCCGAAGAAATTCGGCACGTGTTGGCAAAAATGCTGATGGAAGATAATTTGTTCATTGAAGGATTTAAGCCAGCCTATATTATGGTAACGGAAGTGACGATTTCGCCCGACTTTTCGTATGCTACGGCCTATATTCAAGGCATCGGTAATGTTGATACGGATGAGCAAATTGAGTTGCTGAACAAACATAAAGGGGCATTTCGGTATCGGATCGGAAAATCGGTTCGGTTGCGGATTGTGCCGGATATTGTGTTTAAATCGGATTCGGGGTTTGAAACATCGCGCTATATTGATGAATTATTAAATTCGCCACGCGTGAAAGCCGATATTGAAAAGATACCGGAAGAAGAGATTGTATCGGTATAAGGCAATGCCGATACATTAAGCATTGGACTATCCTGTATTGGACTGCCCGTCAGTGGTTTTATGGCAGGATAAAGGGGTATTTTTTAGTAAAAACAGAGTCTTGGGTTTTGCTGTGAGAGAGTCCGAAAAATCCATTCGGAGCGCTGTTTTGTTTTGACATAACGGGGTTTCGGAAAGGTAAAAAGTTTGATTTTTAAATAAAGAGTGATTGACTTTTTTAAAAATACTGTTATAGTCAAAATACTCAAACGGAAAGAAAGAAATATGGCGGAAAATCGGTTGATTACACCCCAAAAAATAGCCGGCGACGAGGAATTGTATACCGGCTTGCGTCCACAAAGTTTGGACGATTTTGTGGGGCAGAAAGGCATTTGCGAGAACCTGCGCGTGTTTATTACGGCGGCGCGGGAGCGGGCAGATGCGTTGGATCATACCTTATTGTTCGGCCCGCCGGGGCTGGGTAAGACAACCTTGGCGCAAATTATTTCAAAAGAATTAGGTGTCGGATTCCGGCCGACGTCGGGTCCGATGATTTCCAAGGCGGGCGATTTGGCGGCCATCTTAACAAATCTGGAACCGAGGGATGTTTTGTTTATTGATGAAATTCATCGGTTAAACCCGACGGTGGAGGAAGTTTTATATTCGGCGATGGAAGATTTTCAGCTGGATATTATTATCGGGGAAGGGCCGGCGGCGCGTTCCGTTCGAATAGATTTACCGCCGTTTACGTTGGTAGGGGCTACAACGCGTTCGGGTTTACTATCCAATCCGTTGCGCGATCGCTTCGGCATTCCGTTGAGACTGGAATTTTATAATACGGAAGACTTAATGAAAATTGTTCGGCGCGGGGCTCGTTTATTGAATTTGGAAATGACGGATGACGGCGCGCACGAGATTGCCAAACGCTCGCGTGGCACACCGCGTATTGCAGGTCGGTTGTTGCGACGGGTGCGGGATTTCGCCCGTAATAAGCCGGTGGATAAGGCCTTGGCGGATATGGCGTTGACACGGTTAGACGTGGATAAAGCCGGGTTGGATTTAATGGATCGGCGGTATTTAAGATGTATTGCCGAAAAGTATGCGGGCGGGCCGGTCGGTGCCGATACGTTGAGTGCGGCGCTTTCGGAAGAGCGTGATACGATTGAGGAAATTATTGAGCCGTATTTAATGCAGTTGGGTTTGGTAATGCGCACACCGCGCGGACGGATGCTTTCCGATGCCGGGTGGAAACATTTAGGGTTGGTGCATACGCCGTCTAACCCGCAAGGCGATTTATTGAACGGATTGTAGAGGAGAAAACGTATGATTCATCAAATGCAGGTGCGGATTTATTATCAAGATACGGATGCGGGTGGTATTGTTTATCATTCCAACTATTTGGATTACGCCGAACGCGCCCGTTCCGAAATGCTTTTGGAAATGGGTTATTCCAATCATGTGATGGTGGAAAAAGGTATCGGGTTTGTGTTGCGACATGTGGATATAGATTATCGCAAACCGGCCAGATTAGATGAGTTATTAACGGTTGAAACGGTTGTGACGGAAATGAAAAACGCCAGCTTGGAAATGGAGCAAACCGTTTTGCGCGGGGAAGATGTATTAGTTGTGATGCGCTTGCAGTTAGCGGCAATCAATCCGCAAACGCTTCGCCCGACGCGAATGCCGGAAGAATTGAAAACACTATTTTTGAAATACAGTAAGGAGAAATAAATGAACGAGGAAACCGCCAGAGTATCTTTATCAATGTATGGAATGTTTATGGATTCCGACATTTTTATGAAGTTGTTAATTTTGGGATTGTTATTTGCATCGGTTTGTTGCTGGGCAATTATTTTTGATAAACTGTTTTTATTTAAACGCATTCGTCAAGGGATGAAAGCGTTTGAGGAACAATTTTGGTCGGGCGGTTCGCTGGAAGCCATTTATAATAGTAATGCGCAAAATCCGAACAATCCGCTTGCCTTGATTTTCGTGACGGCCATTCGGGAATTTCGTCGGTCGCTGACGGAGGGGAAAAAAGCGGGTGCCGGCATTAAAATTCAAGAGCGTATTGATAAAGTGATGCAAATTGCCATTGATAAGCAAGTGGATAAATTGGAAACAAAGATGGTATTTTTGGCATCTACGGGATCGGTTGCGCCGTTGCTCGGGTTATTCGGAACGGTTTGGGGAATTATGGATAGCTTTAATGCCATCGGATTATCGCAAAGCACAAACATTGCTGCGGTGGCGCCGGGTGTTGCCGAAGCGTTGTTTACAACGGCCGTCGGTTTAATTGCCGCCATTCCTGCCGTGATTGCCTATAATAAATTATCAAACGATATTGATAGAATTGCGCATAGAATGGAAACATTTTCGGATGAACTCAGCGCCATTTTATCGCGTCAAATTGAACAAGTGGGAGGTTAAAAAATGCATCGGGTAGCGCGGAAAACGAAAATTCGTGCCGACATCAATTTAACACCGATGATTGACGTGATGACGTCACTCTTGGCCATCTTTATGATAACGGCACCGTTGCTTACATCGGGTATTCCGTTGAATTTACCGAAAGGGGACGGAAAGCAAATTGAGGGTAAAGAAAAAACGCTGGATATCGGCGTTGATGCGAGCGGGCAAATTTATGTGGGAACGGAAAAAATCGCAAAAGCCGATTTAATTAAAAAGGTGCGCGCGATTATTGCCGAAAATCCGGGAATCGGTATGGTGATCAGCGGTGATAAGGATTCTGCATACGGGGCAGTGATTGAAGTGATGGCGCTGTTGAGAGCAGCGGGATTTACACAAGTCGGGCTAAAAACGGATGCCAAGGTGGTTGTGCCGGAGTAAGAGCGTATCAAAATAAGCGTATATCGGAATGAAGGGAGTGCCCGAACATTCAAGATAAAAAGAAAAATTTTGGGAATTGGGGAAAATGGTAGAAACGGAATTAGATTTTGAGTCATCTCGCAGACAATCTTATGCATTGGGATTGTCGGTTGGGTTGCATTTGATGATTTTGTTTCTGATGCTGTTTAATTTCAGCTGGTCAACGGATGAATTTGATAAAACCCCGCCGGCCATTTTAATGGTTGATTTGAGTAAGGTTGAATTATCGGACAAAACGAATTTACCGCCGGAAGTGAAGGTAAAGAAGAAAGAACAACCGAAACCGCAGGCACAACCGAAAAAAGAAGAAAAGAAAGTTGAAACCCCGAAAGCGGTAACGAAAACGCCAACCGTGCGTCAGGAAGCGCCGGCACCGGCACCCGAACAAGTGAAACCGAAAGAAGTGCCGACGCCGAAAGATGCCGTTAAGGTTCAGGAAACGCCAAAGCCGAAACCCAAAACAACCCCTAAAAAGGAAGTTAAAAAGCCTGTTAAAAAGGCAACCCCGAAACCTGCGCCTAAGAAAGTAACGCCGGCGCCGAAAAAAGCAACGCCGAAGAAGACGGTAACCAAACAGCAGTCAACTGGATTGCAAAGTTTGTTGGCTTCGGTTGAAAAAGTCAGAAAACCGGCAAATCCGGCTCCGAGCAAAGAGGAAACAAGCGCGCCGACAACCGGTCAGGAAATTAACGACGGCATTAAAGGCGGAACGGGCGGGAGCCGTATGGAAGCCTTGACAATTTCGGAAAAAGACTTAATTGCTAATAAGATACGGGAATGCTGGAATGTGAATGCCGGTGTGGAAGGGGCTGATTCAATGACGATTGAACTTAAAGCCTTTATTAATAGAGACGGGCGTGTAAAAGATGTGCGCGTGCTCAATATGAAAGGCGATCCCGTTTTCAGATCAATGGCTGATAGTGCCGTGCGTGCCGTGTGGGTATGCGATAGTAAAAATGATGAGTCTCCGTTTAAGATTTTATCGGAGAAACATCCCGAAAATTACAGTTCATGGAAAGAAATTCATCTGCGGATGAATCCGGTAGAAGGAGTATTTTAATGCAAAAGATGAAGCAATTTTTATCTGGTATCATAATGGTGTTCGGTGTTGTCGGTTGGGTGATGACGGCGCAGGCCGAACTGCGGATAGACGTGAGCGGGGCTCATTCGGAACCGTTGCCGTTTGCCATGCCGAATTTATTTAATACTGATGGTTCTCGGTCAAGTTTCGGGGCGGATATTACGGAAGTTGTCGTGGCGGATTTGGAGCGTTCGGGTTTGTTTCGGTATATCAATCCCGATGCTTATATTCAAAAATTTAATTCAATCAATGAACGCCCGAATTTTCAGGATTGGCAAGCCATAAAGGCACAGGTATTGGTATACGGAACAATTCGCGAAAGCGGTGATAACGTGACGGTTTCATTTAGAATTTGGGACGTGTTTGCTCAAAAACAAATGGATGCAAAATCATTTACCGTGCGATCGGATTCATGGCGCAAAATTGCCCACATGCTCGCCGATAAAATCTATGAACGTGTAACGGGTGAAACGGGATATTTTGATACACGGATTGTCTTTATTTCGGAAACGGGCGGACAAGGGAATCGCACCAAACGGTTAGCGATTATGGATCAAGACGGCGAAAACGTTTCCTATTTAACAAGCGGACGGGATATTGTTTTAACACCGCGGTTTTCGCCGAATATGCGTGAAATTACGTATTTTTCATATCAAGACGGTAATCCGAAAGTGTATTTAATGGATTTGAATACGCGAGATTCAAAATTAGTCGGCAATTTCCCGGGGATGACATTTGCGCCTCGCTTTTCGCCCGACGGCAATCAATTAATTATGAGTCTGTCCAATCGGGGTAATTCGGATATTTATACATACGATTTACGCACACATGCCAAAAAGCGGTTGACGAATCATCCATCCATCAATACATCGCCCAGCTACTCGCCGGATGGTAGTCAGATTGTTTTTAACTCGGATAGAGGCGGTAATCAACAACTCTATATTATGAATGCCGATGGATCCAACGCGCATCGGATTACGTTCGGGAAAGGCACGTATGCAACACCGGTTTGGTCCCCGCGCGGAGACTATATTGCCTTTACGAAAATTCATCAAGGGCAATTCCATATCGGCGTGATTAAGCCGGATGGTTCGGGTGAACGGTTGATAACGAACGGCTTTTTGGTAGAGGGGCCGACATGGGCGCCGAACGGACGCGTGCTGATGTTCTATCGTCAAAATCGGTCGGATAGATACGGCAACGGCGGAACGGCGAAGTTATACACGATTGACATAACGGGGTATAACGAACGCCAGGTATTAACACCGCATGACGCTTCCGATCCGGCATGGTCGCGGTTATTGCACCCGACGGATTAGCGGTTATGTGGCTGAATATCGTAGAGTAAATAAATAAAAGGGAACGGTGAGAAGCCGTTTCTTTTTATTTAATCAAACAATAACGATTTAAAAAAAATTATCTTGTTTTTTAAGACGAGTGCAAAAAGTGATTTTGGACGAAAAAAAAGTTTGATTTTTGAAAAAAAAAGACGTATAAGAAAAAAAGAGTTCATTTTCAAAGGAGAGGTGTATGAAAAAATTACTTTGTATCGGAGTTGCTTTAACGTTGTTATCGGCATGTTCAACGTTTGAGCCGGATTTGGATAAAGCAGCCGAAGAACGGGCTGAAAATCGCGCGGAAATTCGCAATGCAATCGGTTGCCAATTTGCAAACGATCATGATGCCTACCGCCGTTGCTTGATTTCAACTTATGAACACAATAAGCCGAAAACATTTACAACCGCACAAGATTGCTCGGGTCAACCGGTAGTTGTCGTGAGTAGCGGAAAGACACAAGGAATGGTTTATGCGGACGGTGTGATTACACAAGCCGGTTCAACACAAACGACGGCAACAACACAAGTTCCTGTTCACCAATTATCGGCAGTGCCGTGTGGAACGCAAGCAGGCGATTGTTTTTATACAACACAAGAATTATATGAAGCCCAAGTGGCTCCGTGCACAACATGTGCCCCGAAACAAGTTGTTGTTGAACAACCGAAAATCGTAACGGTAGAGCAAACGGAAACGATAGAGGAAAAACCGGTAGAGGTAGTTCCTGCACCGCAACCGTTGCCGGATAAGACATGGTGGGAAACATATCAAGAAGAAAAACAACCTGTGAAACCGACGGTTGTTTGTCCGTGTCCGGATCCGAATGATCCGTGTCCGCAATGTGTGACAAAGTAATTTATGTTTCAAAAGGCTTGCTCATCGGCAAGCCTTTTTTATGATAAGAAGACAATTATTCTGACCGGTAGTTCTGCAAGTCTTGTAATGGTAAGTAGTAAAAATCCTTTAAAAACTAATAAGGATTTACAGGAAATTAAAACATAATCATAAGAGATTTGAAATACAATAACAGAAAAACTTTATTTTTTATTTGGAATACGGCAAAAAATGTATTTTCATAAAAAAGCGGACTCTACAAAAAGGTCCGTCTAGATGATATAGTATAAAGGGGATTATAACAGAAAAATTTTGTTGTGCAAGAAAAAAAATAAATGTAGAATAGCGCTGAAAAAATAGGGAGTTAAGTAAAATTCACACATAGGGAGCCAACCAATCATCAAAGCCCTCTACATAAACGGACGTTTATGTAGAATGGGGAGAAGAAAAATGAATATAAAACAAATACTTAACTTGGCTTCTTTTTATGCAAAAAAAGTAAAAAGCGGGGAATTTGAAGCGAATCGCGCAAAACAAGGGATAAAATCAGCGAATCAAAATAGCTTTACGCGCTTGAAAAATAATCAAAAAGCAGGATTTTCAGCAGAATTACAAACGCAACGTGGATTGGATGGTTTGCGCGGGTTGCATGGATTTGGCGGATTAAGGAATGTGCGCGGATTAAGAGGCGCGCGCTTGGCCGAATACGGGCGGAGTATGGTAGAAATGCTGGGCGTGCTGGCGGTGATTGGGGTCTTATCGGTTGCGGGAATGATGGGCTATCGGTATGCAATGGATAAATATCGGTCAAACGATATTATCTATGAAGTGAATCTGCGCAATCGGGATACATGGCATAAATATCAGCTGAAAGGCTTGCCCGAAAATGAAGATATGTTGAATGAATGGGCAGAATATACGTCAACGGGTTTTCCGATAGGGGTTTATTTACGGTCAACGGATATGTTTGATGTGCAAGTAGATGATGTGCCGAGTCGGGTATGTTTAAATGTGTTAAATACAAATTTAGAGGGGCCGTTGCTGATATGGGTGCCGACGGGAGAAGATGAAAAACAACTGTTTGACGGCACCAATGCCGAAGAGTTGTGTCAATACGGGGAAGAAGATGCCGAGAATGTATCTATTGTATTTACAACGAGTTTAAGTCAATACGGCGCGGAACTCGGGAATGGAGAAGCCGTGGATGAGAACGGTCGGCCCATGCGCTATTGTTTAGATGACGGAGATTGCACGGGGACGTGCGAACGATGCGGAAGCGATTATAAATGCGAGTCCACGTGTCCTGACGCAACACCGATATGCAGTGCCACGCAAGGGAAATGCGTGCGATGTGAAGTAAACGATGATTGCCCCATCAATCAAATCTGCAACGAAGCGACGAATGAGTGCGAAGAAATCCCCGAAGCATGTGCGGAAGATGAGTTTCGGAGCCGGAACGGGGCGTGTATTCCATGCTCACATCCGTCTAATGTGATAATTAACGGAGATGAAACGTTCGGAGCAGACAAAGCGACGGGTGCGGAGTTATGTGCAAACTGTGCGAACGAGGGAACGGCGCGCAAGTTAGAAACGGCGGGGGATACAACGTATTGCTCCTATACCTGCACAAAGGGCATTAGCGTGCAAGCCTCGAATGGTTCTTGTCAGCCGTGTTTTGATGAAAGCGGTAATCCAACCACGAATACTTTTTTTATTGATGCCGGAACAGAATCGCGTTCGCAATGTTTAGCCTGCGGTAATCGGGAATGGATACAATTTGATAATAACCACTTTTGTTTTCCTAAATTGGAGTGCTCCGATAATCAATTTGCAGGATATGGAGAAACAAGGTATCAAAATACCGAGCCAAGATGTCGTGATTGTTCAGATTCAATAAAACGCTCCAGCTTATTTTATCATGCCTTTTCAGGACCAACCAGTTTGCAAAAATTAAAAGATATGTGCGATGCGTGCACGAATCGGTATGTGTGGGACGATGTGTGTTTTCAAAAATGCGAACAACCTGATGAAAATAGTGAAGAAAGCACGATTTGTTTAACTGACCCAGGTAATGAAAAGTGCAAACGAAAGTGGCAAAATGCGTATGGTGATTGTTTTGATTGTGATGCTCTCGGCGTTAATACAACGTTGACTTATTATGTTTCAAGTGTCAATCCCGAATGGGAGGAACTATGCGAGAAGTGCGGTCGGCAAGTTGTAGACGGCGGCTATTGTGCACCAAAGCAAAATACATGCGGTACCGGGAAAATTATGGACGTCAGCGGTAATTGTGTTGCGTGTGATTCTGCAACCGTTGCAACGATTGTATCAGATGAGGTTTCCGGTTGCACGGCGTGTAATACGGATGGCAAAGAATTACGCTGGGTTGTTCGTGTAACAACATCAGGGGGAACTGCTTTACAGTGCATGAAAAAATGTGGCGAGGGTCAATTTCAAAATAGTAGCGGAGGGTGTGTTGATTGTTCAACAACATCAGCTGTTTCTATTGGAAGAAGTCCGGATTTAACTAATTTATGCACACAATGTCCCACGCCGAATGAAAGATTTATTCCATTGATTGAAACAACCTTTTGCGGGCTTAAAACATGTCCTGAAGAAACATTTCATACGTATGTTGGTTCATGCGCTTCATGCGATACCCCAGGACGACAGCCTATATATGGGTTGACAGCAGAGCAAGAAGCAGAATGCGAGGCGTGTGGAAATAGAATTAATCTAGGTGGTTGTGTGCTCATTAACCCAGGCGTAAGTGGTGTATGCAACAGTGTTGAAAATGGGGAACACGAAGATTATCCGGCAGGTGATGGCGTCTTTTTCAGAGATTATTATGGTAGTTGTCAGCGTTGTGATGATCCGAAAACGTATAGTCCGAGTAGTATAGCACAATGCAAGAGTTGCGGAAACCGAAGAGTAGATGGTTGGTGCGCTTACGGGCTCTGCACAGATGGCTCTACATTCCTCAATGTGAATAATCAATGTATCAGTTGCACAACCTCATCCAGAACCGAGATTGATAACACGATAACTTCCAAAGATTCTTGTATGGCGTGCGATAATAAACGCGTTATGACGGCGGAAGATACCAGCGGTGCTACCAAAGCCTATTGCGTGAATGATTGCTTTGGGCAACTCCAAAACGTGAACGGTCAATGCGGAGGTAGTTCGTGGGGTAATTTTGAAATCGGAAGTGATGAAACATCAAAAAGCATGTGTCGCGATTATGACCGTGTTGTATATAGTAAAGTAAACGGCGACCAGACGAAGTGGTATTGCTCTTCTGCGCCGAGAGACGGCTATTTTATCAACATCAACGGCGGATTAAGCAGTTGCACAAGCGGATCAACGGAAATCCCCGATAGCAATGATGCACGGAATTTATGTCTGGCTTGCTCTACCGCACAACGCACCGTTGTTGAAAAAGACGGGCGCTTTTATTGCGAAAAAAGTTGATTTGGGAAGAATAATCATTGCTCATATCAAACACACCGCGCCGAAAGCCGGTTATGCTGAATATAATGTTATATATGGGGCGAAAATTTTTAGTCGAAAACCCCTGTGCCGTGTGTTGAAGATCAGAGGTATCATGTTCACTTTCTACGGTATGATTGTTTTGTTATGGATTGAGGGAAAGTCGTATGTTATGCAAAGGGGCGCCCTATTGACAGATTAAATATGTATCATTGGTAGCATATCGATACGGTAAGGTTTATTGCAATAGCACTTTTAAAATAACCAAGAACGGGTGCGGGGTTCAAAAAATGCTTGACGCGCTTTAAAAGAAAACGTAAACTAATCACAAAGAAGCGCCAATAATAAGGAATACAAAATTGTGTTGAGAATAAAAGCAAAAAAACAGTTGCCGCCGTTATCCGATAAAGTCGTGCATGACCGACTGTTAAAAAGTATTCGTCGCACAATTCGCAAGTCCGGCATATCGGCCGATGAAAAAATTAAAATCATTGTTTCTTTAATTGTTGAAACGGGCGGTGTTGATGTTTGCTCTTGCTATGTGGTGCGTCCGGGCGATGTGTTGGAGTTATACGCAACAAAGGGCTTGGACGAACGGGCTGCACATGAAACATTTTTACGGGTGGGAGAAGGGCTTGTCGGCGAGATAGCGCTGAAACGTAAACCGCAAGCCTTTGATGATATTTGGAATCACGCCAGCTTTGTTTATAAACCCGAAACGGGCGAAAAAGCATTTCAATCATTGGCCGGTGTGCCGATTATGCAAGATAATGTGCTGTTGGGTGTATTATGCGTTCAAACGGTTGAAAGCATTACGTATCCGCCCGCTTTTTTGGAATTGCTTTCGGTCATCGCCATGGCATTATCGGGGATTGTTGCCGCTATTGCAACGGGTAGCGTGGAAAAGAAAATGATTGGCGGACAGCAACATAAAAAATTTGAAGCAACCAAAATCATTGCGGGTATTGCTTTGGGGCGGGCATACGTTCATAAACGCGTGGCGCTCGGCAAGGTGTTGGCCAGTAGCACATCGCGCGAAACAAAGCGCTTGGAATCCGCCATAAAAACGGTTGAAACGGAAATCAATCATTTAGTATCAAAGCCGAATATGTCGGACGAACAAAAAGGTATTTTGGAAACATACCTGATGTTTATGCGCGATAAAGGCTGGCAAAATAAAATGATTAAGTCAATCGGCGAGGGATTGACGGCCGAAGCCGCCGTGCAACGGGTATGTGGCGAAATTGCCGAGCGGATGCGTCTGATGACGGATACTTATATCAAAGAACGTATCCATGATTTTCAAGATTTATCCAATAGGCTTATGCGCCACTTGCGGGGCGAACAAATCGTTTCTACGGGGAAATTGCCGAAAAATACGGTGCTGGTTGCCAAAAGTTTAGGGCCGGCCGAATTGTTGGATTATGATATTACGCGCATTAAGGCAATTGTGTTGGAAGAGGGTTCTCAAACCATGCACGTTGTGATTGTGGCGCGTTCGTTTAATATTCCGGTTGTTGCAGGTATACGCAATATATCGGAAATCGTGCAAAATGATGATGTATTGGGTGTTGATGCCGATAACGGATTTTTATATGTAAATCCCTCCGATGAAGTTTTGGACGATTTTGAAACAAAAATTAAAGTTCAACGCCGATTGCAAACCAGGTTGGCGCAGTTAAGCGAATTACCCGCCGTTACTACGGACGGAGTTGAAATTTCTTTGAATATCAATGCCGGCTTGTCTTCGGATTTAATCAACGCCAAAGCCTCGTTGTTTGACGGTATCGGCTTATACCGAACGGAATTGCCGTTTATGTCGTCCGAGCAGTTGCCGGATATTCATGAGCAAACGCAAATTTATCGGCGCGTGATACAAGAAATGAAAGATAAACCCGTTGTGTTCAGAACATTGGATATCGGCTCCGATAAAGTGTTGCCGTATTTTGAAAACAGGGGCGAGAAAAATCCGGCGATGGGCTGGCGTTCCATTCGGATAACGTTGGATCGGCGCGCTATTTTACGCGGTCAGTTGCGTGCCTTTATTCGGGCGTCGGCGCAACGGGAATTACATATTATGTTCCCGATGATTACCAATGTTGATGAGTTCAGGCAAGCCAAACAAACGCTTGATTTTGAATTGGCACGGGAAAAAGAAAAGGGAAACGCGTTGCCGAAAGCGGTTAAAGTCGGCACGATGTTGGAAGTCCCGTCAGTATTATTTCAGTTGGAGGAATTGGTAAAAGAAGTTGATTTTATTTCAATCGGAACGAATGATTTGGCGCAGTTTTTATTTGCGACGGACAGGAGTAATCCGATAATTTGGACAAGGTATGATACACTCTCGCCGGCATTTTTAAAAATGCTCAGATACGTGCATGAAGTTTGCGCGAAAGCAAATGTGCCTTGCTCCATTTGTGGGGAGATGGCATCAAGACCGCTCGAATGTGTGGCATTGATTGGACTTGGCTACAAGAAACTTTCAATGAATCCGAGCGCTCTCGGTATGGTTAAAGCCGTTGTGCGATCCATGAATCAAAAGCAAACGGAATCTTTTTTAATGCGTCATTTGTCGGATACGGTTGAAACATTAAGACCGCTCTTGCAATCATACGCGATTGATCACGATATATTTATATAAGGAATGAACATGAAAACAAAAGCAATAATTTTAGGGGCCGGAATGGGTACACGTATGGGAGGCACATTCCCGAAGGTATTAAGCAAAATTTGCGGACAACCGATGATTTCCATTTTGCTGGATACGGTGAAAAAAACGGGTGTGGATGAGATTACGGTTGTAATCGGTCCGGATATGGATAATGTGAAGCAAGTGGTTGCCCCGTGCAAAACGGTTATTCAATATGAACGGCTCGGAACGGCGCATGCGGTATTGGCGGCTGAAAGCGAAATTGAGCCGTTTGAAGGCTGTGTATTGATATTATTTGGTGATCAACCGTTATTCTTGCCCGAAACGATAGAAAAGATGAAAGAAAAATGTTTGGCAGGTGCCGATGTGGTTGTGTTGGGATTTATTCCGACGGATGCACGCCGATACGGTCGGTTGGTGATGGGGGAAGACGGATTGGATGCTATTGTGGAATATAAAGATGCAACCGATGCACAGCGAGCGATTAAGTTATGTAATTCGGGTGTGATGTGTGTCAACGGCAAGTATTTGCTGCCGTTGTTGAAGCAAATCGGAAATGATAATGCGGCGCATGAATACTATTTGACGGATATTGTGGCATTGGCAAAAAAAGCCGGTTTGAAACGTGATGTGGTGATCGGGGATGCAGATGAATTGCACGGTGTTAATACGCCGGAAGAGTTGGAGTTGGCGGAAGCCATCTATAAAAAGAGGATGAATATATGCTGAAAACAATCTGGATTGTTTTTTGGATAACAGTGTTGATAACGGGATTTTGCGTGTTGGTGGGATACTTTTCATCAGAGCATATAACGGCGCGGTGCAGTGAGGGATTGATAGATTGTTTAACGGCTTCGGCAGGCGAGTCGTTTTGGGTGAAAATAAAAGATGGATTTATTTGTGTTTACACGAATGTTATCTGTGTTTTTAAAGAAATTGGAGAATCATTTTGATGAGTAATGTTTTTTTATTGGCGGATATCGGTGGCACACACGTGCGATTTTCAACTTATGACGGAGCAAAAACATCACAATCCGAAAAATACAGGACGCGCGAGTTTTTCACGTTTGAAGACGCAGCAAAAGCGCATATTCAAAAGCATAACTTAACGGTTTCGGGTATGATTATCGGCGCAGCGGGAATACGGCAAAACAATGTGGTTAAACTAACAAATTGCCCGTGGGTCATTGATATGGCTGTCTTGAAAGAAGCCTTTAAAATAGAAACAGTTATTCTATTAAATGATTTTACGTTGCAGGGATTGGGTATTTTAAGTTGCGCTCAAGAGGATTATATTCAAATCGGCGCACCGGAAGGGGCTTTGGCGTTTCAAGAAGCGCCGAGCGGACCGCGTGCGGTTATCGGCGCCGGAACGGGATTGGGTGTTTGCTTTTTAGTTGCCGATAATAATAACCGTTATCAGGTGTTTGAATCGGAGGGCGGACATTTGACAATTTCCGGCAGTTCGGTTGCATTGCGTGCCGTTATAGCCAAGGCAAACGAAAAATTACCGCACGTATCGTTTGAGCGGTTGGTTTCGGGGACGGGACTATTGTTGTTATATCAAGTTGTCGGTGAAAATTATGCCGAATGGGCGGAAAGTGTTTTTTCGGAAGAAATCGTGCAAATGCAACGGGCATGGTCCTACGTGCAGGCAACGGCGGGCAGTGATAAATGGCAACCGGTTTCGGCACCGCCCGAAATCACGGCTTTGGCAGAACAGGGAAATGAAATTGCGTTGATGACGTATTGGCTCTTCTTTGAGTTTTTGGGCGTATTTTGTTCCGATATGGCATTAACGATGAAAACAACCGGTGGGGTCTATTTGGTCGGTGACTTATTGGCTCAACCGTTTATTTCGCGCCTGTTGCGTGATTCGTTTATGCGGAACACATTTGAAAGCAAAGGCCGATTTAGGGATTTCTTACATCGGATTCCGACGGTTCTTGTGATTCGCAAAGATATTCCGCTTTACGGATTGGAGCATATTGCGCAAAGCGTATGGAAATAATATCGGCTATTGTTTGAATAAATTGCAGAGCGATTTCTTTTAGGTTGCCGTTTCCGAACAATATGTTAAAAGCAATAACAAGATGTTTATACGCGCATCATAAAGAATCCGATAAAACCCGTCTTTGGAAAAAAGACGGGTTTTTTAATTACGTGAACGCGCGCGCATTATATCAGTCGGTGTATGTCGTTAGAAAGAATAACGTGCTTTCAACATAAAAATGTTGGTATGGAATTTAGAAGGCGAATCCCATTTACCACCCGTTTCATTTACTTTCATATAGCGGTATTCCGCACCGATTGTTAAAGGCAATACGGGAATTTCGTATTCAAGCCCGGCCATTCCTTGCAGGGCGGGTGTATTGGTATGGTCAAATCGGGCATATCCGATTCCGATTCCAACGTAGGGGTCTACAATCGGTATCAACGGAATATCGGCGTAGCCGTTGATGAATGCGGCGTCTATTTTACTATCGGAGCCATATTTGGCATTCGGGCGAATGCGTAAATACTCAACCTCTCCGCGCGCATCCAATAGCGGAAACGGTAATTCGTATCCGAGGGCGAATGCGTAGACGGGTGTATTTTTATAATCCGACATTACCGAATCATGAACGGCAGATCCGTCGTTTAAGCTGATACCGGCACCGATACTGCCGTAAATGCCGGCTCTTGCATTTGTTGTAGCCAACAAAACTAAAAGACAAGCCAATAATTTTTTCATTTTGTTCTCCTTGATATGTGTTAATCTACTTCAACAGCATACGAATAAATGATTAACAAATTATTTACAAAAACTATTGCGTTTTGAAAATAAGTTTGGTATAGTAGGGCATTCGTTATTATTTTAGATGAAAGGATAAAACATGGCACTTCCTTTAATGCCGAAAGCAACAGCCGTATGGTTGGTAGAAAATACGGGGTTGACGTTTGAACAAATTGCAGATTTTTGCGGAATGCACACGCTTGAAGTGCAAGCGATTGCCGATGGCGATGTAGCTGCAAACATCATGGGGTATAATCCGATTACGAACGGGCAGTTAACGAAAGAAGAAATAGAACGGTGTGAAAAAGATTCAAAAGCATCGTTGCAGTTATTGGAGCATCCCGAAATTGAACGATTGCTGAATAAGGGCGCGCGGTATGTATCGCATGCCAAACGGGGTGACAGACCCGACGGTATTGCTTGGATTGTGAAAAACCATCCTGAAATATCGGATACGCAGATTGTGAAATTATTGCGCACAACGAAGGCAACAATTACGGCCATTCGGGAAAAGACGCATAAAAACATTCACAATATTCACCCGAAAAATCCGGTGACATTGGGATTATGTTCCGAATCGGATTTAAATAAAGCGATAGCGGTATCCGTGAAACGGGTGGATAAATAAGGAGAACGGCAATGGCGGAAGAATTAAAAGTCAATGAGGCGGACGGCGGAAAACTGGCTTCTTATATTGAGCGGATAGAACGTTTGGAAGAAGAACGCAAGGAATTGGGTGCAGATGTGCGCGAGATATTTGCCGAAGCCAAAGGTAATGGCTTTGATACGAAAGTAATGCGTCAGATATTGCGTTTGCGCAAGATGAGCCCTGCCGACAGAGCCGAAGCAGAGTTTTTACGGGATTCATACAAAAAATTATTGGGAATAACGGAATAAATACTTGCTTTTTAATAATTTGAGGTGTAGACTTTATACGATAACCCACTTTGGAGGAATAAACATGAAACAAACAACCTTTTCTTTAATTGCTTTTACGGCATTATGCGGTGCATTATCGGTATCATTATCGGCAACGGCAGCAGAGCAAGTTGTTTCACGCACGGAAACAACATATACCAGCCAAAACGAAAGAATTATGGATGGCTACACGGCTTTGGATCCGATTGATAATTCTGTTAAAACGAGCACGAATACAAAAACATATAAAGTGCCTGCGCCCGATAACAACACGACGGCATCGGCGCAACAAGTCGCTCCGCAACCGGTGGCTCAACAGCAAACCGCTTACATTCAACAACCGCCCGTTGTCGTTCAACAACCGGCAGGTCCTGTTCCGGCTGAAATTACGGCAAATCATGCCATTCCGGCAAATGTTTGTGCCGGTGTGAACTGCCCGGGTTCCGTCACAAGCATTTCTTATACGCAAACACCGGTTAAAGTGCAATATCCGGTTGTGCGCCAATATCCGGTAACGGTTGAGCATCCGGTAACGGTTCAACGTGATATTACGGTTCGTCAACCGGTTGTGGTGCAACAACCTGTTGTTGTTCAAAAACCGGTTGTGGTGCAACAACCCGTTATGGTTGAACGCGCTCCTGCTTATGTGCAACAACAACCGGTTGTAATGCAACAACAAGCCTCTTACGTGCAAGGGAAGCCCGTTGTTGTTCAAGCACCGGCAGGGCAAGTTTTACCGCCGTGCACAACGGGAAATTGTCAATAAAAGTTATTTTTTTGCTTGCAAAAGCAAATGGAATCTGTTAAAAGAAAACCGTTCGGATTAAAACGAACGGTTTTTTTTACGGCTTCGGCTTTATCAATGAGCTATAAAGAATAGAAGCCTTATGATTATCAGTGAAACAGTATTTTGAGGGTGCATGAAACCGAATCAAAAAAATCGCTACAACGGGCGATACAACAACCGGAATAAAAGAACAATGATTTTACGCAATACGGCTTTGGAAAGTTCCGGGCCGAGCGGTAAATTGCATGGAACAGCATTGCAATTATTTGAAAAATATCAAGCAGCAGCCAAAGACGCCATTATTCAGAACGATTTAGTATTGGCTCAAACGTATTTGCAATACGCTGATCATTATATGCGCTTGCAAAATATTGCCATTGCCAATGAACAAATGCTGGCTACACAGGCTCAGCAAAACATTTTAAATAATCAGGCGCGGGCAAATAATAATGAAAATAAATCCGCTTGTCTTGCGAGTGATGAAGAGAGTGTAAGCGAAAATGTATCAGAAGAATGCGCGGGTGAGGATAAAGAAATTCAAACATGTGCCGAAAATAATGAGACTGAGCAGGATAAGTCGGTTCAGTTGACTGATTCTTCGGAAAAACAACAATCCGCAGAAATAACTTCTTCTGCCTCACAAGTGCAAAAATCCGCAATGCGCGGTATGCGGGGAAAGCCTCAAAAAGTATCCGTTGCCCGTGAAGAGGCGGTGGCTTCCGAGCCAAAAGAAAATAGTGATGATTCGGCAGAAATGTTAAAGGTGGAAACAGAAATAACATTGCCCGAAAAAAAAACTCAAAAAGGATTTCGGCGCGGGAATCGTCAGCGGATAAAAATAAAAGAGCAGGGAACTGCGCAGGTATGTGAAACACCTGTGGTATCCTAAAAACAAAACAGATGAAAAAAGGAGGGAATTTCCCCTCTTTTTTTTGTTTGATAACGAGTTGTTAAGAAATAAAAGCGTATAATTTCGGGAAAGTAAAGGAGTGAAGAGTAATGTCAATTATGCTGATACTGGATGTTGTGATTATTACTTTATTGGTGATTGCCATTATCTATGCGATTATTCTGGATAATCATTTATCCGCCACCAAAGAAAACTACCGAATGTTATCGCATTTAATTGATCAATTTTATCAAGCCTCTCAACGAATGCAAGATGAATTAAATATTGTGCAACAATCGGAAAACGAAATGAAGCAATCGCTTTTAACGCAAATTGACAGAGCTGCCGTTTTAAAGGAAGAATTAACCGCCTTGCTCACTAAGATTGAACAGAAAACGCATACATTGGACGGCTTAAAAATTCGTCGGCCGATTGCCTCACAATCCGCGGTAATGGAGAATACCGCTCCTCAGGAAATGAATCTTTCCGATGCCGAAAAAGATTTGTTAAACGCTTTGAATGAGTTGAAATAACATGAAAAAAATAATTTCTTTTAAATCCATTTTTCGCTTTCCGAGTTTATTTGTGTTAACGGCACTATTGATGATTGGATTTAGGTTGACAAGTGTTGTCAGTTCCTTTTTATAAGGGCAAGAAACCCTCACCTTATTAAAGCAGGATATCAGAAGAAATATCGGCGAAGAACGCTCGTTTAAGTAAAACAGACAGATTAGAAAGCAAAACTCAGTGTTAACCCATAACCCAGTTGTCCGTGCCGAGTAATCATCGGTTGCGAGCTGAGCGAAAAAGAATTATTCATCGGTTTATTATCATTCCAAAGATAATTACTGATTTCCGTCATCGGATCCATAGCCATCAAGGCTGTTCTGCCCCAAAATTCAGAACCGCAGAGCTCATAATTATTTTCAATTATTTCGCGTTTTGTAATGTAAAACCATTCGCCCAATAAGGCGCCGGCCGTCGGTGTAACGATTAAATCTTGAATAGAAGGCCGTTCAGCAAACGATTCCAACCCATATTCCCAAAAGAATGTAGATAAAGCAAAAGAATAGAGGAATGAATAGGTTGCATTAGCACCGGCAGAGCGGGCGCCCATATAGTAAATGGCGCCGGCGTAAGGATGTGTTACGTAATTTAAGAATAAATCATCACTATCCCAAACAGGGGCTCGCGATACATTATCCCACCATTTTTGAGCGGGGCTATCGCCATCATCTTCCCAATGTGTAAAACTGGACGGCATGGCATACAGGAAAGCCATTGTGGCTACGCCTGTTCCGAACAGCGCCAAGGTATTTTGTCCGAGCATTTTTTTATCAACGATATTTTCATCAAGAGAATATGGGCGATCATAAACATTGAGCGCAATCGGTTTTTCCGCAGAGGATTCATCGGAAGAATTTATTTCATCAGCCCCTTTTTCGGAAAGAAGGGAATTTTTTATTGGCGTATTCAGAGCAAAAACGCAACTTTTTGAAGATATAGAAGAAGGTGTTGCACTATTTTGATTTAAAACCAACAACTCTTGAGGAGACATCGGAATGTATTGAATATTATTAGCCGAAACGGGGCAAGAAATCAGCGAAAAGCTCACCAAGGCAGGGAGTAAAAGCCCGAGGAAGGGTGATTTATAAAATACAGACACGTTTTAATTCCTCAAAAATTTTAAAAAAACAATAAATAAGTATGCTGAAAATTACTCCTTTTTTCTTTAAAATGCAACAAAAAAATGATTAACGGATAAGATTTGATAAAAAACATAATAAAGAGATTAAAGATATTTTCAGGTTGAAAAAAGGTAAAATTTATAGTAGAATAAGGAGTAACATCTTTACTTGTAGATTTGTGTATCCTAAAAACAGTTGCATTCGGTAGGATGAGAATATGAACGAAATAGATGAAAAAATGAAAGTCCTTTTGGATAATGATACGGATTTCTTAATGAAAGCCGAGATATTCAATACGCTATCTGCTGAGGAGAAGAAGAGCGTAATCCCGATGATTCCAAAAGAATTAAGAAGGGAATTGATTCACCATCAGGTTGTTTTAAAACAAGATGAACGTAAAAAGATTTTAGAATCCTCAACGATATCCGATACAGTGATTCCGACGAATAATATCAGAAAAAATGTTCCCAGAAAAAATAAAAGTGATACACAAATAAATATCCTTAAAAAACGTATCAAATATAAAGCTAAAAAGTTTTTAGAATTATATTATAATTGCTTTGAAATTGGTCGATTTTGGGGTTGGATGCGTGAAGAAATTATTTATTCATACAGCGGGTTAGAAATGGATATGAAATTAAAACGTGCTTCGTCTGACGCAGAAAGGAATCATATCCGAAAAATTTATCATCAAGAAATTTCAGCACTGGGATTGGCTTTTGATGAAAGTTTAAGTTTTGCTCTGTTAAATAAGGAGGCGCCGATAAGTGAAAAATTTATTAAATCACTTCACCAAAAGCTCTTGCCCACAGAGCCCGAGCATGCCGGTTCATACAGAGAAATCAAAGCGCGTTTTCCAAATACGCAAACTGTTTTACCTAACTATATGAAAGTGCCTGCTTTAATGGCAGAATTGATTGAAAATGATAATAAAATTAATGATCCGATTGAAAAAGCATTGCGTTTTCATTATGATTTAGTCTCTATTCATCCGTTTACGGATGGTAATGGGAGGGTATCACGATTGGTAATGAATACTATCCTTATGCAAAATGATTTTCCTCCGATTATTATTCCACCTGAAGAAAAAGCGAAATATATTCAGGTGTTAGAAACGTATTCATTAAAGAACAATAGTGTTCCGTACCGTATTTTTTTGCTCAAACAAATGGAAAGGGCTCTTAATTCCTCCATTAGTCGTTTAATGTTTTTGCCTCATGAATTGACACAGGGAGAAAAATCCAAATTAAGAAAGTCTGCAAGACAAAGTTCAAGATTGCAACAAAAAAATATACAAAGAAAACGATTTGATCGGTCAGAATAATTTTTATATGGATGATAGAATCTCAAAATGCCTCTGTCAAAGCCAACAGAGGCGTTTTGATAATTTTATAACATTATATTTTTTTTAAGTCGTTTTGCCGTGTTTTTGAATTGAGCATTATTGGTTTTTAGAACCGTCGGTTGTGAGGGGAAACACAACAGAATAGGTTATGATGAAGTAAAGTCATTCCAGATTTTTTTGATTTGACATAAGAAATCCGAACAGGCTTCCTGATTATCTTCTTTACTCTCGTCGGCAAATTGACGTAATAGTTCTTTTTGTTTAGCACTTAAATGCGTCGGTGTTTCAACGCGGAACGTTACATATAAATCTCCATACGAATCACTGCGCAATTTCGGCATCCCTTTGCCTTTGATTTTAACTTGCGTTCCCGATTGTAAACCCGCCTTGATTTCGTATGATTCAGGTGCCCCGCTCATTGTCGGAATCCTAACGGTTCCCCCGAGTGCGGCAGTGACCATCGGAACGGGCATTTCACAGTATAAGTCTGCCCCCTCTCTATCAAAAATACTATGCTTTTTGACGGTTAAAAAGACGTATAAATCGCCGTTCGGCCCACCGAATTGCCCTGCATCTCCTTCTCCGGCTAAACGCATCCGAACGCCTGTATCAACCCCTTTCGGTATGCTGATTTCTAATGTGCGTTTTTTGCGAATGCTTCCCCGTCCGCGGCATTCCGAACACGGCTCTTTGACAATTTTCCCCGTCCCGCGACAATCCGGACAATCCGTATCCATCACAAAAAAGCCCTGCCGTTGGCGGATTCTGCCATGTCCGCCACAAGTCGGACACGTTTCTACCTTTTTCCCGCCCTTTCCGCCACAAGCTTCGCAGGCAACCGCTGTTTCTACCGTAATCGGTTTCTTTAACCCCTCGTATGCTTCTTGTAGTGTAATAGATACATCTAACCGCACGTCGGCACCGCGCAATTTTCCGTCAGCAGAGGCTGTGCGTCGTCCGCCACCGAAGCCCGCAAACATTTCTTCAAAAATACTTTCAAATCCGCTACTCGTGAAATCAAAGCCACCGAAACCGGCTCCGCCAAAGCCATTGCCACCCATACCGTTGACAAAAGCATCATGCCCGTAACGATCGTATGCTGCTCGTTTTTGATCATCTTTTAAAACTTCATACGCCTCGTTTATTGCTTTAAATTGCACTTCTGCCGCCGCATCCCCGGGATGAATATCCGGATGGCATTCCTTGGCTTTTGTGCGAAAAGCGCGCTTTATCTCTGACGCATCGGCATCTTTGCTGACTCCCAGTATTTCGTAATAATCTTTTTGTGCCACGTTCTTTGTTCCTTGTTTTACTGCCGTATCCGGCTGATTGACTGACCATATTCATAAAGAAAAGTCTTTTTCGGGCATACAGTTATATGCAACCGAAAAAGACCCCCCTTTTTTTCTTACCGAAAAAAGATTATTTTTTTACCTCTTCAAAATCGGCATCTACAACCGTATCATCTGCCGGTTTGGAATCGCTTGCCGTTTCAGCTGAACCGGCGCTTGCTCCGCTCGCATCAGCCGATTGCTTATACATCGCTTCGCCGAGTTTCAACGAGGCTTGCGTTAAGGCATTCGTTTTATCCTTAATCTTTTCAGCATCGTTGCTGTCCAATACGTCTTTCAACTCTTGAATCGCTTTCTCAATGCCTTCTTTTTCGGCTGAACCGATTTTATCGCCGTTCTCTTTTAAGAGTTTTTCCGTTTCATGAATGAGCGCATCTGCATGGTTACGCGCTTCAATCGCCTCTTTTAACTTCTTATCTTCTTCGGCGTGTTGTTCGGCTTCTTTCACCATCTTTTCAATATCTTCATCCTTTAATCCGCCCGAGGCTTGAATACGAATGTTTTGCTCTTTACCCGTTGCTTTATCTTTGGCGGATACATTCACAATACCGTTCGCATCAATATCAAACGTTACTTCAATTTGAGGCATACCGCGCGGTGCGGGAGGAATACCGATTAAATCAAATTGTCCGAGCAATTTATTATCGCGCGCCATTTCACGTTCGCCTTGGAACACACGAATGGTCACGGCTGTTTGCCCGTCTTCCGCCGTTGAGAAGACTTGACTCTTCTTCGTCGGAATAGTGGTGTTACGATCAATCAAACGTGTAAAGACACCGCCCAATGTTTCAATACCGAGTGATAACGGCGTCACATCAAGCAATAATACATCTTTCACATCGCCTTTTAACACACCGCCTTGAATGGCTGCGCCCATGGCAACTACTTCATCCGGATTGACGCCTTTATGCGGTTCTTTACCAAAGAAATCTTTAACAATTTCTTGCACTTTCGGCATACGTGTCATACCGCCGACAAGGATAACTTCATCAATCTCGCCTTTGGATAATCCGGCATCTTTTAATGCTTTTTCCATCGGACCTTTTGTGCGGTCAAGTAAGTCTTCCACAAGGCTTTCCAATTTTGCGCGAGTGAGCGAAACATTTAAGTGTTTCGGACCTGTGGCATCTGCCGTAATAAACGGTAAGTTAATATCCGTTTGTGTGGCTGACGATAATTCAATCTTTGCTTTTTCGGCGGCTTCTTTTAACCGTTGCAGTGCCATTCTGTCTTGACGCAAATCAATGCCGTTTTCTTTCTTAAATTCATCGGCCAAATAATCCATAATCCGCGCGTCAAAGTCTTCACCGCCCAAGAACGTATCACCGTTCGTTGATTTCACTTCAAACACGCCGTCGCCGATTTCCAGAATGGATACGTCAAAGGTTCCGCCACCCAAGTCGTAAACGGCAATCGTGCCTGATTTTTTGCTATCCATACCATAAGCCAAAGCCGCAGCCGTCGGCTCATTGATAATCCGCAAAACTTCCAATCCGGCAATTTTACCGGCATCTTTTGTGGCTTGACGTTGCGAATCGTCAAAATATGCCGGAACGGTAATGATGGCTTGTGTAATCTTTTCGCCCAAATAACTTTCGGCATCTTCTTTCAGTTTTTGCAAAACATAGGCCGAAATTTGACTCGGTGCATATTTTTTATCGGCAACTTCCACCCACGCATCACCGTTATCGCCCGAAATAATTTTGTAGGGCATTAACCCTTTATCGCGTTCAACCATCTTATCATTATACCGACGTCCGATGAGCCGTTTAATGGAGAACAAAGTTCCGGTAGGATTTGTGACGGCTTGCCGTTTTGCCGGCTGACCGACTAACCGTTCGCCTTTGCTCGTAAACGCAACCATGGACGGTGTTGTTCTGGCGCCTTCACGGTTCTCCAAAACTTTCGGATCTTTTCCATCCATAATGCACATACATGAGTTTGTTGTACCTAAATCAATTCCTAATATTTTTGACATGCTCTCTCTCCTTAAAGTTAATAATTCGTCATTGTGAACGATATATAGGTCATAAAATTGTATTTCGCAACACCCCAACGTTATTTTTTTCTTCACATTTTTATTTTTTTATGAAAACGGTGTGATATTGTCGTTAATTTAACTGGATGTAACGGCGTTTTATTCGGCTGAGAAAAGATGCATGTTTAGTAAACAAAATTGCTGATAAATCCGATAACACGATTGTTTATGTGTGTGTTATACCAATTCATAACGGTAAATCCGGTTGGAACAACGATATGATATATATCCAGCAAAGATTGATAGTAACTTTGAACGAGGGGACTGTATCCATTCAGATAATTCTGATATTTTTTATGGTAAATATGCCAAGGGATTGACTGTATCCGAAAGATGAAAGAAGTTTTACGATTTTTATGCCAAGGTTTTTTCTCTCCGGAGTAATGTAAAATAATCGGTTCTTTGCCATGTGGAAGACGTGCATTGGCATTGTATCGTTCGTCAGCTAAAAGCATTTTATCTTGCCAAAGGATGTTAATAATATCTTGGTCGGCATACGTAATTTGAGTATCATTTATATTAGAAATATATGATCTAAGATTTTCCCATGTGATGCTTTTTCTGATTTCTTGAAGGTTGAGTAACAAAACTCCGGCATTAATATAGCGCGTTAAATGATATGCCGATAGTCTTTTGATGGAGTTGATATCGTACGGAGAATCTGCAACAGCCATAAGAAAAGAGTTACCTAATGTTGTGTTATAGAAAGAGTCAAGCGAACGAAGAATCAGAGTATCTCCGTCCAAGTATAAAATTTTATGAATGGATGGAGGAAATAATTTAATGGGTAAAAATCGAAAAAAAGTAGCGGTTGAGATACTTTTTCGTGCAATGAGTTTTTTTAATCCCTCGGGAGCCGTTGCTTCGTAAAAATCAACCCGAGCGTTCGGAAAGAGTGAAACCAATTTTCGGATCTTTTCTTGATGAGCCGATGATATCCGGCATCCGAGAATATGAAGATGCACCAAACTATCGGGATTATTTTCAAGAAGCGATGTAACAACAACATTTATAATATCTTTGTAATAGTCGTCGATCCCAAACACAATATGCATTTCCTCTTTTCTATCAGACGACTGTTGACTTTTTCCTTGGTGAAAAAAATTCCAAGCAAATAGTCCGATAAAAATACCGAAAAATAAAATAAGGAGAAACAAGATAAATCGCAAAAGTTTTTTCATACCCGTCCTTTTATTATTTATTTTAGGAAGACTACAGTAATATTTTTTATTTTTCAATAAAAATCAAACCAATCTCTGTATTTCTCTGCATATTTTTTAGAAAATATGTTTCCTTTTTACTTTACTTTTTCTGATTTATTGTATACAAAAATAAATCGTATAAGAGGTTAGGCAATGAATTTTTCTATTTCACGCACATGGTTGATTCCGTTTATTTGTTTATTGATAACGGCTTATTTTGTATTCCACGCCATTCAGGGGAATCACGGAATCCGCCGAATGATACAAGTACGTGCAGAAATTGAAACGGCTGATGAAATTAAACAAGAAAGCGCGCTGATTAAAGAAAGATTACAGGCGAAAGTAAATGCTCTTTCGCCTAAATCGCTTGACTTGGATCAACTTTCCGAATCGGCATTACGAATCTTAAATATGGGCGATAAAAATATAAAAGTGATTTTCCCTTAACTTTGTTGACTCGGTATTCATAAATTCCAACGATATTATCGCCATAGAGTAATGGTTATTTAACGGCTCTTTGATTTTTGCGTGTTTCATCCGTCCCGACAAATAAACATCCCGGTTTACTTAAAAACTCCCATTTGCCCGTTTTTTCATTATAATCAATGTTCCCGACAGAGGAAACGGCTGTTTCATCAATATGATAATGCTGAATAAATTTCGGATGAGTCATTTCCCCCGACAAAATTCGGGTGAATGCTGGCATTATCCCATGCGCGAACATCAAATTTTTGAACTTTCGGATGATTATTAAAAAATACAATAAAACGCATTATATTATCCTTTTTGTTATCATGATTATATTTTTTCTTTTTTGATAAGCCATCCGAGCAGACAGAGGGCGGGAAGCATTAAGATGCCCGTAAACATAAAGAATAGCATCCACCCCATTTGCATGGCCCAAACACCGCTGTATACGGAAATAACAGAAACTGAAAACATCATTAAACTGCTAAGAAGCGCATATTGTGTGGCGGCATATTTTTTGGCGCACAGTCCGGATAAGAATGCCACAAAAACGGCACCGCCCATTCCGCCGACAATATTATCAAATAAAATAACGATTAAAAACAACGTGATTGAATGCGGAAATAACGAGAAAATGCCGAATACAACGGAAGTTAAAATTTCAACGCATCCCAAAGCAAATAACAGTTTTAAAATCGGATACCGCATCACTAATATACCGCCCACGGCAACGCCTCCGATTGTAATCCACGGTCCGATTGTGCCAGATACAAGAGCGATTTGGTCATTTGAAAATCCCATTTCCCGATAAAATGGGAGAGCCATTCGGCCTAAGACGGCATTGCATAATTTATAAAGAATAATAAACAGAAGAATCAGATACCAATGCGCATGTGTTGTAAAATCCCGAAACGGCGCAACAATCATCTCATACCAAAATTGGCGAGATGATTGTGTCTTTGATTCTTTGCTTTGGGCTTCCTTAACGCAAAGTGTTGCAAATAACCCGACTAAAATCAAGCACCCGACGCCGAAATAAGCACTCTGCCAAGAAATACGGCTCGCCAATGCCACAACGCCGGCGCTGGAAATCAACATACCCATCCGATATCCGAATTGATACATACTTGTTCCTTCGCCGTATTCCTCTTTTGACAAGGTGCTAATCCGAAGTGCATCAACCACAATATCCTGACTGGCGGCAAAAAAAGCCGTGAGCAAAGCAAACAAATACGTTTGCATCGGAATAAGCGCCCGAATTGGTTCGTTATCACCGTTAGAAACCGTCCATGGCAAAAACCAACTGTTTGCATTCGGGGCTTGACTTGCCAATCCCCATACACTTAAAATCAGCCCGATTTGAAAGCAAAGCAACCACGCTTTTTTGCTTCCGAATCGGCGCGCCAATATCGGGAGTTGCACACGATCAACCAAGGGTGCCCATAAGAATTTAAAATTATAAGGTAAAAGAACAAGTGCAAAAAAACCGATGGCTGCCAAAGAAATATGCGATGCCGAAAGCCAGAGCGCTAACGCATAACCAATCAATCCGAACGGCAGTCCGCATGAAAAGCCCAGCAGTGCAAACACGGCAATTCGCGGGTTTGTATACCCTTTGAGAGCGCTGAGCCACGAGTGCCGTTTCGGTTGCCTGTTTTGTTTTTGCTTCATCTTACTTCCTTTGCCCATTCTAACGAAAAGAAATCGCAAGAGCAAATCTTTTTTCACATTCTCGGATTTTTTGAGTTAAAGCGTTGCTTAAATACATATACTTCTCTCGTTTTTAGCAGGAGATACCATACCCGTTTTTTAAGCAACGCTCTTTATTTCACACTCAAAAGATTTTTCACTTAATCTTCTTTTCTGCGTTCATATTTCCGCCGTTCGTTGCTATCCAGATATTTCTTCCGCAGGCGGATATTTTTGGGAGTTACTTCAACCAACTCATCATCTTCAATATAAGAAAGCGCCACCTCCAACGGCATAATGCGTGGCGGATAAAGCAAAACGTTATCATCTTTTCCGGCTGCGCGCATATTCGTGAGTTTTTTCCCTTTAATCGGATTCACTTCAATATCGCCCGGTTTGGCGTTGGCGCCGATAATCATACCGGCATAAACCATCGTGCCTGCGGGAATGAATAACGGCCCGCGTTCTTGAATGTTCCAAAGCGCATACGGCACGGCTTTGCCTTGTTCCGTTGAAATTAAAACCCCGTTTCTGCGACCGGTGATAACGCCCTTATACGGGGCATAGCTATGGAATAAACGGTTCATAACACCCGTTCCGCATGTATCGGTTAAAAACTCGCTGTAATATCCGATTAAACCGCGCGAAGGAGCAACAAAAGTCAGACGGGTTTTTCCGCCACCGCTCGGCGTCATTTCCGTCATTTCCCCTTTACGCAGGCTCATTTTTTCAACAACGACTCCGGTGTATGCATCGTCTACATCAATCACAACTTCTTCCATCGGTTCCAACTTATTGCCGTTTTCATCTTCTTTGAAAACCACACGCGGACGGGAAACGGAAAGTTCATATCCTTCCCGACGCATTGTTTCAATCAGAACGCCGAGTTGTAATTCACCGCGCCCGGCTACTTCAAAAGCGTCGGTTGAATCGGTGCGAGAAACGCGCAATGCAATGTTGCCCTCGGCTTCTTTGCACAATCTGTCCCAAATCATACGGGAAGTGACTTTATCTCCCTCCGTTCCCGCTAACGGTGATGTGTTGATGGAGAATGTCATTGCAAGTGTGGGCGGGTCAATCGGTTCCGCATGCAATGCTTCCGTAACGGATGGATCGCACAATGTATCGGCAACGGTTGCTTCTTCCAAACCCGCAATGCTGACAATATCGCCCGCAACGCCTTCCTCAATCGCTTGCCGTTTTAATCCACGGAAAGCGATAATTTTAGAGGCTCTGGCGTTTTCAACCACTTTCCCTTCACGGGATAATGCTTTTATCATCTGATTTGTTTTGACTTTGCCCGATACAATCCGTCCGGTTAAAATGCGCCCGACAAACGGATCGGCTTCCAATGTTGTCACCAACATTTTAAACGGCCCGTTAATATCGCATTCGGGAGCAGGGACATGCTCTAAAATTTTATTGAACAGCGGTGTAATATCTTTGCGTTCATCGGCTAAATCATTAACAGCCCAACCTTCACGCCCTGAGGCATATAATGCAGGGAAATCCAGTTGTTCATCTGTTGCGCCCAAGTTGGCAAACAAATCAAAAATTTCATTTAAAACTTCATTCGGGCGTGCATCGGCTCTATCAATTTTATTGATGACAACGATGGGTCGTAAGCCGAGTTTTAAGGCTTTTGAGAGCACGAATTTTGTTTGCGGTAACGGCCCTTCCGCCGCATCAACGAGCAAGATAACGCCGTCAACCATAGATAAGATACGTTCCACTTCACCGCCGAAGTCAGCGTGCCCCGGGGTATCAACAATGTTAATGCGCGTGCCGTTCCATTCAACGGAAGTGCATTTTGCAAAAATGGTAATACCGCGTTCACGTTCCAAATCGTTGGAGTCCATGGCGCAGGTGACAACCTGTTGATTTTCGCGGTAAGCACCGCTTTGTTTTAAAAATGCGTCAACGAAGGTTGTTTTACCATGGTCAACGTGTGCGATAATCGCAATATTTCTCATATCTTGTGTCATTTGATTAGCCTTTTCAATACAGTAGATTTTATAAAAAATTTCAAAGATGATGCATTATAATCAAATTCAATCAAAAAGTCCAGTAAAATGTGAGAGATTGACGAAAAATCTGATGTATTAAGCGGGTATTCATAGAAGATACGGGAAAAAATAATGATATTAAAATGCCAGAGGTTAAGGTTCTAACGCCCCACCTTGGGTAATGAGGGAGCATGTTTAATGCCATACGCTTTTAATAAGTGTGGGTAATCTGTCAGCGCTGTTTCAACCGATTCAATTATTTCTTTTATGTGTGAATCGGTAAGGCCTCCCAGTCGTCCGACTTTTATTAAGTCTTCGTTTGTAATGTTGCGCCCTTTCCCGTTGACGGTTGCCGTATGCTCTCCGTTAATGCCCGCCGACGGTGTGATATCAAACGCCGGTGTCATGCGCCACTTGTAATCCGGCGTCATCATAAACGCAAAGTTCTTTGTATGATCATCTCGATTGCCGGCTTTTACATTAAATATCATCAGACGAATCATTTTTTCAACTTCACGTATATCTTGTGTTAAGTGGGCCGTTAGGCGGAGTAAGTTTTCATAATCCATCGTGGGAATCCGATGTGACGCATGTAATAATCCGCAGGCGCTGTGAATGTGAATCTTGCCGGCCGAAGTTCTGTCAAATCGGCGCACGCCGAAATGCCCGCTACTATGCTTTGAGGGGAATAAATAGGTGTCGGGCATTTCAACGCCCGCTTTTTTCGCCATCAAAGAATAAATATATTCCAACGCTCCAAGATCGGGATTATCCACTTCCGATGAGAATTTAATAATCCACGGATTAAATCCGTTAAGTGCCATACGCCCGCTGATGATTTGCTTGTAGTCATCCGATACCAGTGCCACGATTTTTGGCCGTGCGCCGGCTGCCGAACCGTTCAATCGGCGCAAATTATCCAACAATGCCGAGCTCTCCCCTTGGATAATTTCGTCCGCTCCGTTTGCCAAAACATCTAGATGCAGTTCGTCTACCCATTTATCTTCGGGTGTTTGTGTCGGCTCATACTCCAATGCGCCCATAGCTTCCGTTCCGATGATGGAAAGCCGATGCAACGGATTGATGGCGTAATAAGAAAGGCCTTGCTTTTGAAGATATCTGTCCAATAATAAGCAACCCCAACCATCGGGCAGACTATCGTTGAATAATCCGAACAAGCCGTCAAAAGTTTGGTGCTTATCCTCAAATATACCGGCTTTTAACGGAAGCATAAACGGCGAAAGCTCAATGCCTGTTTTTAAAAATTCGGGCGCATATTCAAATAAGATTCGATCCCTTAATGCTAATTTGCCGACAAATCGTCGCTTGTGATACGCATTTAAAAAGACATTAACTTGCATCATCTTACATATCTCCGCCGTCGATAATTATTTTGAGACACATTATTTTTGTGGTTCATTTAAGCAATCCGCGTTGACGCGTTTTTGTTTCTTTTGTTTCGCCAAATAAAGATTCGCGTTGCGGTGCTTCGCAAAAAACTTCTTCAAAATCGCGCATGCAGTTTAACGACATGGCAATCTTTAACAGCGATTCCAGCGAAATTTGCCCCGTCGCTTCAAACCGTTTCAATGACCCTAAACTGACGCCCGAGCGCGCAGCCATACCGCTTTGAGAGAGATTTTGCGTTAATCTTTTGGCGCGCGCCTTCATTCCGAGTTCTTTCATCACTTCGGTAGGTGTTTTAAGCATAATAGACATTATTTTATCTCCAATCATTCTTTTTTATTGTTAATGGATTATATATTATCTATTACAAAAAGTCAAGTAAAAAAGAAAAGTCAGCAGAAGTAAAAATGCGAAAAGTGTATAAATCGGTAAAAAGAGGGTTGTTTTTTTATGACTTCTCGGATAATGTATAAAAAAACGGAGAAAAAATATCATGAAACGCACTCGATTTTTTAAAAAACGCATTAAAATATTCTTGCTTGGAGCGGTCTTGCTAAGTATTGGCTGGTTAGGCGGAAGCTACCACCCGATAATTAAGCAAATATATTTGCGTTATTTTCATAAACCGACGGTGAGTGTTTTAATGTCAACCTACAATCGGTCACAGGCATTGCCGTATGCGATTGAATCGATTCTTAATCAAACATATACGGATTTTGAGTTTATTATCGTGGATGACGGTTCAACAGATAATACGATGGAGCAACTGCGATTTTATGCTCAAAAAGATCCTCGCATTGTTATTGTCAAGAATAATGAAAATCACGGGTTGATTTATTCTTTAAACCGTGGACTGGATATGGCGCGTGGGAAATATGTTGCGCGGATGGATGATGATGATAAATCGCTTCCGTGGCGATTAGAGCGCCAAGTTTGGGCCATGGAGCGCCATCCCGAAATAACCGTTTTGGGTGGTGGTATTTTATGGGACGAAGCGCAAGTGATACCACCGGCCGGTGTGCCGTTAATCAATAACCCCGACGAGATTGAAATCAATACTTATTTTTCATCGGGACTTGCTCATCCGACAATTATGATTCGGCGGGACTTTTTAGAGAAAAACAAAATTCGTTATGATATTCAGTATACATACGCCGAAGATTGCGGTTTATATAAAGATGTGTTGGCAAAAGGGGGTAAGGTTTCATCGTTGAAAGAAAATGTGTTACATTTCGGTTATGTTTCCGGTTTGGCGAGGCCGAAAAAATATGCTTATATTCAAAGCGAGAGTTTTAAAAAAATTCAAAAAGAAAAATTGGCGCCGTTCTTTGATGCGCCGAAAGAATGGTTGGGGGCTTTTACGGATGATGAAATCAGATGCGGGATTTTGAAAAAAATGGTGCCTGCAAATAAAGAGAAAAAGATTGTAAATCAAGAAGCCTTGGAAAAGAAAATGCAAACGGTTTGCCGACCGTTTGATGAAGTCAAGGATGCTATCAAAATCAAACATCCGTTTTGGCAAGATTCGATTGTGTTAGATAAAAACAGGAAGAAATTTTTCAGACAATCTGTTCCGGAAGAAACAGGCGTTATTGTGAGAGAAGATGAAACAACCGTAATTCTTTCTTGGGATAAGTGGGACGAGGAGATTTACCGGAAAGAAGCAAAAGACGGGTGGCGGTATATGAATGATGTTGACGGAGGTATAAAGCAAGTGAAGTAAATCGGCTTGGTAGGGGCTGGTTAGGGTAATGCCGTAAAAAGAAGTATATATTTTTTTGCGTAATATCAGTGATGCAAAGGCGAAATCTGCGAAAAAGTGATTGACGCAAAGCGTGATTTTTGATATTCTGAAAGAAGAGAGAGTTGAAAAAATGACTGATACGTTGGTATGGATGTCATAAGAGCGGGGAGTGAAGATGTCGGCAATAAGAAATAAAGCGAATGCGTTGTTGGAAAAAGGGCGTTCAATGGTTGAGATGATCGGCGTGTTGGCGATTATCGGTGTGTTGACGGTTGGTGGAATTGTCGGTATTAGATACGCTATACAGGCGCGGGCTGAAAATGAAACGGTTAATGATTTTAATGTTGCTGTTGCCGGTGCGCGTACACTCGACTTGAAGTATGCCGAAAAAGGTCCGGTAAACGTGCGCTTGTTTGTATCTGTTCCCGAACAGAATATGAAGGGTGACTATTTTTTAACGGATACGATTTCTCCCGTAATGGTTAATGTTGAAAACAGTGGTGGGTATACGGTGCGCATTGCCGGTATTTCAAAACCCGTTTGTGAGCAAATTAAATACGGAAAATACGGTGAAACATGTGCCCTGATTGGTCCGACATATACGGATTGCGGAGATACAAAACTGGAAGATATTGATTGTGATTCTTTTGATGCCGTCAAAACGGAAGAAGAAAAAAAAGAGCGTAAATCCGCTTTGCAATTATCCGGGCAAACGGATATTGATTTTGAAACGGCTGCGTTGAATTATGATTCTTTGATTCTTTATTTCGGACCGCTGGGGCTGTTGGTGTCTGAAAATGATGACGGAGAAGATGGCGGTAGTGGAGATGGCGATGGTGGCGCAACGGATTCGGATGAAACGGATACGCCGGACGAGGATTTAATTTCGTGTGTAACGTATACGCCGTTTATGGATGGTCCTATTTTGGAAGAATGTGAATCCTGCTGTAAACAGGCCGGCGGAAAATGGAGCAGTGCCGGTGGGTTATGCTGTGTTGCCGCTAACACAAAATACACGGAGCAAGCCTCCGACGGTGTGTGGGAAGCACGATTAGGCGGAACACTCGGTAATGCATTTGTGGGGAATGCGGAGAATGCAGGTTGTTGTAGCACGGTTTCATTAAGTCAAAATGCAGGGTGTTGCCGAAATGCCGGCCATGAATGGGTTGCGGATACGTGTTGCGAAATTTCAGGAGGGCAACGAACGGGTTTGACAACCGACGGAAACCCTGATGATGATTGTATCCCGGTCGGAACAAGTTGCACCACGCGATGCTTTGACGGACGTTGGCCGACGGAGGTTAACGGCGTGTGTTGTTGCGGGGCGAAAGATAATACGGGCGTTGTTAATGCCTCATGTTGTGAAAATGCAGGATTTATGTGGGTTTCAGGCTCAGACGCCGGTGGAACCTGTTGTGAATTAAACGGTAATGTATTAACGGGTAAAGACTATGCCGGTAATGCCTCGGCAGCGTGTGCTTCTGCTCCGAACCCTGACGGAAATTGCACGACGCTTTGTTCGGATGGTAGTCCCGCTCAGGCCGTTGACGGTGTGTGTTGTTGCGGAGAAACGGATGCTTCGGGTAATGCCAATCAAACGTGTTGTGAGAAGAACGGAAGTAACGGTGAATGGCATGACGGTGTGTGTTGTATGAGTCCTTGTGCGTGGAATGCGGGAGCACAACTCTGTTGCTCGAATAATTTGCAGTGCCCGGACGGGAAAAATCCCGATAGCGCAAAGGCTTGTTTGGGAACTTGCCCACAGGGAACGGAATCCGTTATTGTTGATGCCGTGCAAATTTGTTGTGGCGAAAATTCTTCTACGCCGTATGGCCTGTTTGGAAATGAACTGGAAGAAGAAAAATATATTGAGGCCTGTTGCGAACGTTTAGGTGGCACATTTTACTATAATGAAAACCCGCAATACTTGGAAATTGATAAGTTATGTTGTAAAACAGGCACAAGTTTCAATATAGATAAACAAGCGCGTGATTCGCTGTGTTGCAAAGTTAATGGTGGAACGTGGATGGGTTCATGGTGTTGTGCCGAATGGTCTTGGCAATTAGTCGGACAAGGCGGTGGTATGTGCCGTAAGCCGTAACTTGCAGTGTATCGTTAGGTGTTTAAAGAATTATCTTGAAAAGAAGGGCGGTTTATGTTATATTGAATCAATACCGTATTTGTAGCAGGTAGAGTTTGATAAGTAATACAATATTGAATCGCGATGGAACAAAAAGAGGCAACAATAGCACAAACAATTCGGACGGTTAAAAAAATCGTTGCAGAAGTATCGGCATTGCAACGCAAAGCCGAAGGTTTGTCACCTAACGAAAAGCGGGCTTTGGCGCAAATTCGCATTCGCCAGAAAAAAGCGTTGAAGATTTTAGGCGAAATGGCCAAAGAAGGTTCTGCCATTGCCGGAGCAGGATATGTAAAAGCTTGTTGTGTTTGCGGGCAATATACGGATTATATATTTAGATATTGCGATTATGATGCGCAAACGATGGGTGCGGAATACTTGAAGAAGTTATTTGAACCACACGTGCTGATTCCGTTTTTATCAAAAGAAAATGCCGTGAAAAATGTGCATTCCATCATGGCATTTGCACAGGATTTACCGACTTTAAGAAATAAACCGTTTACGCCACAGTTATATGATGCCTTGCAGTGCCGAAACAATCGAGGTGAAACTTTTTCTCAACAAGTTGCAAAACGTTTGCAGGTTGCATTTGAGGAGGCCTCAAATATGAACGGAGATATGGCGCGTTTTGAATTGAATGCCATTGTTCAAACGATTCGGTTGTTGGCTTATCGCGGATATGCGCCCGTGCAAAATGTATATGGGGATATATTGTATAGTCAAAATCGCTTTAAAGAAGCCGGTGAGGCATATCAATCCGTTTTGCGGAACTGTTTTGCCACGCAAGAGGAAACGCAAGTTGCCAAGAGTAAGTTGCAGGCAATGCAGATGCGTATGGCTTTAAATACTTATACGGTTTCTGCCGTCAAACAACGGTCAGAATAATCTAAAATAAAAGTTGACAAATCGTTTTCTTTAATGTAAAATGAGTCAAAAGTAAAAGAATTTGAGAACGGGAGTTTATGGAAATGAAAATACGTTATGATGCAAATGTGAATCAAACGATGATTGTTGGTGAAGAAAAAGGTGCTGAAAAAGAAATTATTCGGCTGAAAGGCGATATTGTTTCGCTCGGACAAAAGCTTGGTAACGGTTTCTTTATTACGCGTACATCGCGGACAGGTTTGGGTATTCGTATAACAGGTGATGAATTATTGATTAAAGATGATTCAGGAAAATATGTTATTTGCGATGAATTGTCATCTCTTCCGGGGGAAATGATTGTAGAAGCCAATGTTGCTGAAAAGTTAGTAGCCAGACGTGTTAAAAATGAAGCGTGGAACGATGATAAAGTGATTCCCGAAACGGCAGATAAATACCGTTTTTCAAAATTTCTTTATGAAGGAAAAGGGTATGCCGGTGCTTACAAACTTATTGGCTCGCAAGAAGAAAACGGCTTTTCTTTTGATATTCTTCAAGATGTGACTCATTTAAAATTATCAACAAATCACCAAGAGCAACTGCAAGCAGGTGAAATGGTTTTATCAAGCGGTCGTAAAATGCCGTATACCAAAGAACAATCGGATTTGATTTATCGTCAATTTTGTTGCCGAGAATCTGCGGGAAAAGAACAGTCTTTGTTTGATATTGTGCATGAGCAATTTAAAACGGCAACAAAGCAAAAAAGCTTTGGTTTAGGTGAAAATGAAATGTTGACGGTGCGTGATGCCGAATCCAATGAAAATGGTGTTAACCTGATGCCGATGGAAAAACACTTAATGCAATTTACTTATGAAATGCATGGGCAACAAGGTGATTTTAAAACCATCGGACAGAGCCGTTCTCATGGATGCGATTATGCCATTTATCCAACCAAAGCAAGGTTGCATTTATCATTTGATGAAAAGGGTATTTTCCGCCAAGGAATGCAAGTTTTACCGAACGGTGTTGTTATGCCTTTAACCGCTAAACAGGCAACTTTGATTTACAGTGAATTATGTTGCGGTTCGCTATTAAAAAAGAATAACGTGCGATTTTCTCCGGTTATCGGATTTGAAAAAGAAGCATCAAAATCGGCAACAAACGGAGCAACCAAAAATAAAGTGGCACAAAAAACAACCATTCAACTGCCGATAACAGCCAAAGTGCGGGAAGGCAAAGGGTTGGAGTAAATAATAAAAAACAGCTTTGATGAATAAGCTCAAAGGAATATAAAAAAGCGTCGGGTATGTAAAATCCGACGCTTTATCATTATAACAATCAATCGGTTAAATGAGATTATTTTAGAACTAAATTTGTGGCGCAGATTTTTCCGTTTTCTTCTTTCAAATCATAAGAAATCGGTTGTTCATCTTTCACGGAGCGCAATTTTGAATCATGCAACGCCGTGATATGCACAAAAACATCTTTATCACCTTGATCGGGTTTAATAAAGCCGTAGCCTTTTTTATAATTAAACCATTTAACTTTACCAGTAGCCATTATTTAACTCCATTTTTATGTTTCAATCGGGGAGTTATGCTTTCGGAAAATCATCGGCCGAATATATACCCCGCCCCCGTATTCACCGGACCCCGAACAAATAAAGTATGGGGTGTTTGAAATGAAATATCAAGAGGATGAGATAAAGTTTTCAGAGTATGCCTAAAAATGCACAATGTTTGCATAAAAAAAATATGCTAACTTGAAAGAATAACGCAAAAATAAGGTAGTGTGTTTTTTAGTGCACGCTTAAACCAATCAATTCGTTTTGATTGGCAACGGCAAAGGCAACCTCGCGACTGCCCGCATAGCCGACTTTTTCGCCTAAATAATTGTAAATTGACCAAACAATTTCATTATTCATCATTTCTTGCTTAATATACGCGCGTTCCTCTTCAAGGGAAAAGGCGTTTTTCATAAAATAAGGAGTCTCTTCCATTTCGGGTAATTGAATTTCTTTATTCATGACTATCCTCCTGTTTCGTTAAAAGAGATGATGATTTTTTCTTTGTGCGAATAGTAATTTGGCGCACATTTTTAACTTTTTCGGGTTTAATTAAATCAATGTTTAAAAGCCCGTTTTCTAAAAAGGCTTCTGTGATTTTTAAGCCGTCAGCCAATACAAAAGATTTGATGAAAGAACGTCCGGCAATGCCCCGATGTAAAAATCGGCGTGATTCGTCAACACCTTGTCTGCCACGAATAACCAGCTGATTATCTTCCACCGATACTTCCAAGTCTTCTTCGGCATAGCCGGCAACAGCCAGTGAAATGCGCATTTTTTCATGCGAGAGAACTTCAATATTATACGGCGGAAAATTTTCGGAACCTTTGGAGATACGCAACAGCATATTTTCCAAATCATCAAAACCCAGCATAAATGAGTGATTAAACGGATTGATATTTGCCATTAAATCCCCTCCTTCACGCGCATGATAATGGATTCTTTATCTGCCGAAAGTTGCGAATCACGAACCAACAAATCTTCCATGGTGCGAATGGCATGGATAATGGTGGTATGATCACGTTCAAATTGTGTGGCGATATCCAGCAGTGAAAGTGATGTCATTTCTTTTGCGAGATACATAGCGAGTTGACGCGGACGGGCAATTTTCCTTTCGCGACGTGTTGATTTTAAATCCGATAATTTAATGCCGTAGTAAGAAGCCGTTGCCTGCTGAATTTCATATACGGAGAATTTACGTTCATATACGTGTAAAATATCTTTCAATACTTCACGTGCCGTATCAAGATTGATGGGCGTACCCATCAGTTCGGCATGTGCCGTCAAGCGCTTTAACGCGCCTTCCAGTTCACGCACGCTGGCCGTTATATTTTTCGCTAAAAACTCAATTACGTTTTCCGGAACGGGCAAAGATGATTCCTGCACTTTTTTTTGCAAAATGCCGAGTCGCAATTCATACGTTGTGGGTTGAATTTGCACAACGAGTCCTTGGGCAATACGTGTTTTAATTCTATCTTCAATGCCTTGTAAATCCATTGGATTCGAATCGGCCGACAAAATAATTTTTTTCCCTTGCGCTTTTAATTGATTGAATGTGTGAAAAAACTCTTCTTGCGAGGCTTTTTTCCCGAAGATGAATTGCACATCGTCAATCATCAACACATCAACCGAACGGAATAATTGGCGAAACGAATCGGTTTTGTTTTGTCGCAACGCTTTAATAAAGTGTTGGAAAAATTGTTCGGAAGATAAATATAAAACGTTTTGTTCCGGATATAACTCTTTAATCCGCCAAGCAATTGCGTGCATGAGGTGCGTCTTGCCGAGACCGACGGAAGCATGAATGTAAAGCGGGTTAAATGCAACCGTTTTATCTTCCGCCACGCGACGCGCCGCTGCATAGGCAAATTCGTTCGAGGGGCCGACAACAAAAGAATCAAACGTGTGTGAGCGATCCAAATAACAGGGCAAATTTTCCCCGTCAACGGTCAGATTTAGTGCCGTATTATCGGCAACAAAATTTTGCAATGGTTGAACGGCGGTGAGTGGTGCGTGAGATACGCAAGAATGCATATTTTCGGCAGAAGCAATTTCGGGTTTGGCAGTATCTAAACGAAACACGATTTTACGAACGGCCGGATTTTTGCGTTGCCAAAAAGATAATATCTGGTCGGCATAGTTTCGTTTGACCAACTCTAAAATGCACGGAGAAGGAACCGATAAATGCAATTCTTCATCTGCCACATGATGCGGAGCAATGCGTTTCAACCAGCGAATGGCTAATTTATCTCCCAATTCGCTTTCCAATGCGGTGCAGACATCAGCCCACATTGCCGTTAAATCGGCAGAATCAAAAGCCTGATCCGCAGATAAACTGCCGGCTATTTCTTTTTGCCATTCACCGTTCAAGGTGGTTGCTTGATTGTAGGCGAGAGAGCCTGTCAGTTGAATTAATTGTTCATTCATTTTCCATCCCGTTCCAAATCCTTTTCTCCATAATAAAAGTTTCTGCAAAAAATGCAATTAACTTTTTGTTAATTTTTGAAAATAAATTCCTTGACGCAATATATGCTTTCTTGATTCTATATCTTGTGTTTTTATCCCTAAAAAGAGAAGAAAAAAGGATGTAAACAGCGTTATTTTTTAAAAAAAAGAGGAACGGAAAAAGTTAAAAGGTTAACAGAGTGTTTTTTGAGTTTGAAGTTGATACATAAAAATGAATGAAAAACAAGGCTCTGTTTTAGCTGAAACGAGTCGTTTGGATTCGTTTCTGTGGTAGAGCATGGTCGTTTGGGCGTGAGGTGCTTTGTGTGTGGATGAGCGAGTGGGACGCTGGGCGATATGGGAGGGTGTGAGGTGCTTTGCGTGCGTGCGGGCAAGTGGACGCTGGGCGATATAGTAGGGCGTGAGGCGCTTTGTGTGCGTGTGGGCAGGTGGGGCGTTGGGTGATATGGCAGTGCTTTGAGTGTGTAGAATGCACGGGGCAAATTCTTTACTCTGACGGATATCGTAAGAATCAGTTGATGTGAAAATCGCCTAACCGATTGCTTGGTTTATTATGCTCCCTCTATAAAAAACAGCAATTACATAACATCCGTTTTCCCGAGTAAAATTTTACCTGTTTTTGCCGAGAATTTCACCCTTTGCACAATACTTTTCACTCTGCTTATAATATAAGCGCTACCAATGGTGAATTGATAGCGCTTATCGAAACAACTCTTTTTAAATTGAATGTTATCGTTCGGCGGAATTAACCAAATTCGCCATGCGCGGTAAAGGATATACTTGCTTGAATCCTTTATCCGGATCTAATACGATTTCGCGTTTCGTTTTAATCGGATGAATAATACCGCGTCGGGAAATAACAAGGTGCGTTGTTTTATCTTGTTGCATTTTTTGCAACAGCGGAGCAATAATTTCATCTGCGTTTTTTACGCCTTGCCCTTGCATTTTCTTGGCTTCTTCCATCAGTCCGTTTTTATCATAAACTTTACCGATCCAATATGTCGGCGAATATTGTGTCCCCGCCGCATAGGATTTTTTCCCTTCCGATTCCGTATATGTTCGAGAAAAGAAATAAAATCCCTCAATTCGTTGAGATTCTTTTGCATAGTCAATCCCCTCTTGTATCGGATCAACCCGTGCAGGACGTCTTTTATTCAACGTTCCCGAGTATTCCGAACCCGCATAGATGAGATTAATAGTTGTTTCTGCTAATTCCGACATTGTTGCTCTTCCCTCTTTTAATTTTGTTAACAATCTTTTATTACCGGTAACATCGGCTCCAATTTACGCATAAGCCGAATGGTGGGCGCGAGTTTATCTTGCCCCACGGTTTGCTGTTCTCCTTTTACCATATCTTTTAAGACGGCTGTGTCGGTAGACACTTCGTTCTCTCCTAAAATAACAACGTATGGCACGCCGATTTTATTCGCATAAGAAAGTTTATTCTTAAATTTTGTATCCACACCGTAAACTTCCGTTTTGATTCCTTCCTGCCGGAGTATGGTGCCGACTTTTAATGCTGCCCGCGATTCATTGGCGCTCATCGGAATGACCAAAACCGCCGCAGGTGTTTTGGCCCCTTTATTTAAAAGATTTTGTGATTTTAATACATCAAAAAATCGTGTTAATCCGATACTCATACCCACCCCGGGTAATTTTCTGTCCGTATAATATCCGGATAAGTTATCATAACGCCCGCCGGAGCAAATGGATCCCCACTTCGGGAAATCATCGGCAAATGTTTCGTATACGGTGCCCGTATAATAATCCAACCCGCGCGTAATTCTTAAATCAATTTTTAAGTGCGATTCGGGAACGCCCATATCATTGAGAGCATCGGTGACCGTTTTTAATTCGGATAACCCTTCTTTAAACAAGTCGTTTTGAATCCCAAACGAATCCAGTTGCGCCAACACATCGGCAATAGATCCCTTTAATCCTGCCAACTCCAACACTTTCGCAATTTTATCGGCTTTCAGCCCTAAATCCAATAAGCAAAGGCGCACGTTATCTTCGCCGATTTTATCGGTTTTATCAATAATACGCAAAATTTCGGCAGATTGTTCCGTTAAGCCGATTTCTTCATAAAAGCCCTGCAATAATTTGCGATTATTCATACGAATGTGAAAGCGTTTTAAGCCGAGTTTCGTCAGCACCCGATAAATAATGCTCGGAATTTCCGCATCATATAAGATAGATAAATTTTCGCTACCGATAATATCAATATCGGCCTGATAAAATTCACGAAAGCGCCCGCGTTGCGGTCGTTCGCCACGATATGACTTCCCGATTTGATACCGACGGAACGGGAACGAAAGTTCGTTTTGATGTTGTGCCACATAGCGAGAAAGCGGTACGGTTAAATCAAACCGCATGCACATATCCGTATCGCCCTTCGTGAAGCGGTAAATTTGTTTTTCCGTTTCTCCGCCGGCTTTGGCCAGTAAAATTTCGGAAAGTTCCAAAACGGGTGTATCCAGTTCAACAAAGCCGAAAGATTCATACGTTTCGGCAATGATTTTCCGCATCCGTTCGAATACTAATTGATCTTCGGGTAACAACTCCATGAAGCCGGATAAAATGCGAGGTGTTGTTTTCTGTGTCATGGGTTAAGCCTCCTTCCGGTTTGTTTCGGTTGCCGTTTGTGCGAGTTTCATTCGCGGACACGTTCCGCGCGATTCGGCATAGCTGACAAGATTTTCGGCATTAAAATAAATCAATGTGGTGCATTTATTTTGGTGATATGCCCATAATTGATTCGGTGCCTCATTGCGAATGGCCGACGGCTCCCCGAAAAATTTTTGAACCGTTCTCATAGAACGCCCGTTCAGTGTTGTTTCTTGATGAACGGCCATGTGGGGTTTGCCCATAAAAATATCTTTTTCGGAGGCACATGCCGAAACGAATAAACAGGTTAATATAATAAAAATTTTTCTCATACCGCGCATTGTAATCTAATTTTTTACGAAAAGCAAGCAAAATTTGATTCCCTTATTGGCAACGAAAGGGCTCACATATTTCGGTATTGCCGAATGTAGTAATGCAAAAGCAGAGCAAAATTTTATTTTTTTGATCCCTTTGTTTTTAAGGCTTGACACCGCCTTGTTTTAAGATTAAAAATAAGAACAAATAAAGAACAAAATTTGAATTGAAGAAAAATGCGCGTTATTTGTTTGGTTGATTGCGATTCGTTTTATGTTTCTTGCGAACGGCGGGATAATCCGCAGTATGCAGGTAAGCCTGTTTGTGTGTTAACGGGAGCGGGCACGCGGGGAATTATTGTTTCGCGTTCAAAGGAAGCCAAAGAAGCCGGCATTTTAATGGGAAAACCGTTATTTATGGTGCAAAAAACGAATCCGACAGCCATTTATTTGCCGGCCAGAATAGAGCGGTATCTTGAAATTTCAAAAGAAGTGATGTGTTGCTTAAAAACATTTTCGCCGGTGGTGGAAGTTGTCTCGGTAGACGAGGCGTATATGGATTTAACGGGGCTGAATGAGATTTATCATCAAACGTATGTAGAGTTGATACGTGCAATTCGTCGGCAAATTGCGGAAAAAATAGGGATTCCCGTTTCTATCGGTCTTGCCACTTCCAAAACGCTTGCCAAATTAGCCAGTGATAAGGCTAAGCAAACCGGCGGTATTTTTTGCATTTCGCCGAAGCGTGTTCAAGAAACAATCGGTCATTTAGAAATTGAGGCGGTTTGCGGTGTCGGCAAACAAACGGCGCGTCGCTTAAAGCAAAACGGGGTTTTTACGGTTGCGGATTTTTTAGCGCAACCGGATTCATGGGTTCGGCAATCGTTGGGCAAAAACGGCCTTTTATTGAAACACGAGTTAGCAGGCGAATCCGTATCGGCGGTTTGCAGTGAAGAAACACCGCCGAAATCTATTTATCATACGGGTGTGATCGGTGATTTTTCAAGCAACAAAAATCTATTGCGAAACGAATTGCATTATCATATTCATCAGGCTTGCCGTAAACTGCGTGAAAAGGGCGGTTTTTGCGGAGTTATCGGCGTTATGTTGCGACAGAAAAATTTTCAAACGGATACGGAAAAGAAAAAACTATCAAGTTTTACGCAATCGGAGCAAGAGATAGGCAAAGTGGCGGAAGAGATGCTGGAGAAATTGTTTCGGGAGCATATATTGTATCGCAGTATCGGGATAGAGTTGGAGAATTTAAAGTATCCCGACGGGCAGGAAGCGGATTTATTTTGCACGACAACTCTTTTACCGGATAAACTGGGTCACGCCGTTGACGATTTGGAGCAAAAATTCGGAAAAAACATCGTGCAAATCGGGTGGTTCGGCAGACAAGGTAAGGCATTAAAACAAAAATGATTTAAAAATGCGAAAAAAGAAAAAAAGTCCTTGACTTTTAAATGCGATTGTGTTTTTTTATATAGCCGAAAGAAGGAGAGCGTTTTACTTCTTTAATACCAGAAAAAAGAAAAGGAATCATAACATGTTAAAAAAATTATTAGCAGTGATTTGCACGGTCTCATTATTGAGTGCTTGTGCTTCTCAAAAAGATGGTGCCGATTTATACGGTAACGGCAATGGCGGTTGGAACGATGATGTGAATATTGCAGATTTGCAAGATACGGCAAACACACAACGTTTCAAAGACGAAACAAACAATGTTGTTTATTTCGTGTTAGACAGCTCGGATTTATCAGCCGAAGCAAAAGCGGATTTGGCAGGACAAGCCAAATGGTTGGCAGAAAATCCGCGTGTCTTGGTTGTGATTGAAGGCCGTTGCGATGAACGCGGTACACGCGAATACAACTTGGCATTAGGTGAACGCCGTGCCATGGCTGCACGTAGCTATTTAATTGCACAAGGCATTTCACCGGATCGTATCCGTATTATTTCTTACGGAAAAGAAAAACCGGTTGTCTTGGGTTCATCTGAAGAAGCATGGGCTCAAAATCGGAGTGCCACAACGGTTGCTTACTAATTTGTGAGTTATCACTTTTAAAGAATACCGCCCTAAATGCAGGGCGGTATTTTTTTATCTGATTACAAAAAAAAAGCACAAAAAAAGCGGACTCTACAAAAAGGTCCGTCTAGATGATATAGTATAAAGTGGATTATACGCATAAAAAAAAGATTGTGCAAGAAAAAAAATAAGTATGGAATAATGCCGAAAAAATAGGGAGTTAAGTAAAATGCGCACATAGGGAGCCAACCAATCATCAAAGCCCTCTACATAAACGGACGTTTATGTAGAATAGGGAGAAAGAAAATGAATATAAAACAAATAGTTAACTCGGTTTCTTTTTATGCAAAAAATGTAAAAAGCGGGGAATTTAAAGCGAATCGTGCAAAACGAGAGATAAAATCAGCGAATAAAACGTGCTTTACACGCTTGAAAAATAATCAAAAAGCGGAATATTCGGAACAAATTAAACCTCAATTCGGATTGAACGGATTAAGAGGCGCGCGTTTTGCCGAATACGGGCGGAGTATGGTAGAAATGCTGGGCGTGTTGGCGGTGATTGGGGTCTTATCGGTTGCGGGAATGATGGGCTATCGGTATGCGATGGATAAATATAAAGCCAACGATATTATTTATGAAGTGAATCTGCGCAATCGGGATACATGGCATAAATATCAGCTGAAAGGCTTGCCCGAAAATGAAGATATGTTGAATGAATGGGCAGAATATACGTCAACGGGTTTTCCGATAGGGGTTTATTTACGGTCAACGGATATGTTTGATGTGCAAGTAGATGATGTGCCGAGTCGGGTATGTTTAAATGTGTTAAATACAAATTTAGAGGGGCCGTTGCTGATATGGGTGCCGACGGGAGAAAACGGCAGACAGCTCTATGACGGGACAAATGCCAAAGAATTATGCCAATATGGGGAAGAAGATGCCGAGAATGTGTCCATTGTATTTACAACGAGTTTAAGTCAATACGGAGCGGAACTCGGGGACGGAGAAGCCGTAGATGAAAACGGGCGACCCGTGCGGTATTGTTTAGATGACGGGGATTGCACGGGAACATGCGAACGATGTGGAAGTGATTATAAATGTGAATCCACGTGTCCGGACGCGACGCCGATATGCAGTGCCACGCAAGGGCGATGTGTGAGATGCGAAGTAAACGATGATTGCCCTATCAATCAAATCTGCAACGAAGCGAGTAATGAATGCGAAGAAATCCCCGAAGCGTGTGCGGAAAACGAGTTTCGGAGTCGGAACGGGGCGTGTATTCCATGTTCGCATCCGTCAAATGTGATTATCAGTGCGGATGAGACGTTTGGGGAAGATAAAGCAACAGGCGCGGAGTTATGTGCGAACTGTGCGAACGAGGGAACGGTGCGCAAGTTAGAGACGGCGGGGGATACAACGTATTGTTCTTATACCTGCACAAAAGGAATCAGTGTGCAAGGGAAAGACGGCGCATGTCATCCCTGTGTTAATCCCGACGGCACTCCGAATACGGAATTAATAGAAATTTCAGGCACAGAGGCAAAAGAGCAATGTGTTGCCTGTGGTGATAGAGAGTGGGTGGGAGATACGACTTTTACATTTTGTGCTCCTTATATAAGATGTGAACAAGGATATTTTTTAGGTCGTGGAGAATCTGATAAACCTGTCTGTTATGACTGTTCTTCAACAAATAAAACTATTGATATTTATTATTGGTTCTCTGGGCCGTTAAGTTTAGAAAAAAGTTTTGAAATGTGCCAAGCTTGTGGAAATAAAAAAGTTGTAAATAATCGAAACTGTATTCCTGTATGTGAACAACCCGATGAGAATAGTGAAGAAAGTACAATTTGTTTGACGAATCCAAGTAATGAAAAATGCAAACGAAAATGGCAAGATACAAATAATGCTTGTCGGTCATGTAATGAAATGACTGGGAATCTTCGCATTGCAAATACAGATGAAGCCCGTGAAATGTGTCTCAAATGTGGTAGAGAAGTCACAGACAAAAATTATTGCGTAGTGAAACAAAATATCTGTGAAGAGAATCAAGTCATGAGTATCTATGGCACATGTATAAGTTGCTCGTCAACATCGGCAATCACAATTGCTTCAGATGAAATTTCGGGGTGTACGGCTTGTAATAAAAATGGACAAGAGTTACGTTGGGTTGTAGATAGTGAAGACAATGGTGCCCCAGCACTTCGGTGTATACTCAAATGTGAATCTGATCAATTTCAAAATATGTACGGAAAATGCTATGATTGTGATGTTAACTATAATTATCCAAATTTAGGAATAGGTTCAGATTTAGCTCAAACTTGTTATAACTGTAAAGATCCTGAACGAATGCTTTTTTCAGGAAATAATTGTGGTAAGAAGTATTGTGAAAAAAATGAATTTCATAATTATGTAGGCTATTGTGTCTCATGTAATGATAATGGGGCGTATTCGATTAGCAGATTACCATCTGATCAATATGCGGAATGTGAAGCCTGTGGCAACCGCATCAATATCAATAATAATTGTGTTCTCATCAATCCGGGCGTGAGCGGTGTATGCAATAGTTTAGAAAATGGCGAACATGAAAATTATCCGGCTGGAGACGGTGTATTATTTAGAGATTATGATGGAAATTGCCAGAGATGTGATGATCCGAAAACATATAGTCCGAGTAGTACGGCGCAATGCAAGAGTTGTGGAAATCGGCGCAATGACGGGGGTTGTGCCTTGGGCCTTTGTACCGATGGCTCCACATTCCTCAATATGAATAATCAATGTATCAGTTGCACAACATCATCAAGAACCGAAATTGATAATATTACTACCTCGCGGAGTTCTTGCACGGAATGCGATAATAAACGCGTTATGACGGCGGAAGATTCCAGCGGTGCTACCAAAGCCTATTGCGTGAATGATTGCTTCGGACAACTTCAAAATGTGAACGGTCAATGCGGGAGTAGTTCGTGGGGTAATTTTGAAATCGGAAGCGATGACACATCAAAAAGCATGTGTCGCAATTATGAACGCGTCGTATATAGCAAGATAAACGGCGAACGGACACAGTGGTATTGCTCTTCTGCGCCGAGAGACGGCTACTTTATCAACATCAACGGCGGATTAAGCAGTTGCACAAGCGGATCAACGGAAATTCCAAAAAGCAATGATGCGCGGAATTTGTGCTTGGATTGTTCCTCCGCACAGCGCACCGTTGTTGAAAAAGACGGACGCTTTTATTGCGAAAAAAGTTAGTCTTTTAGAATCCGTTATCTTGACCATAAAAAAACACCGCAAGCGCGCGGTGTTTTTTTTGAAGCGTTCTCAACTTATTTTCCGATTCCTTCAACCAGTAATGTTACATTCGTCACAAATAATTTAATGGCGATTGCAAGCAGTAAGACACCGAAAAATTTTTGCATCATGTAAATAACGCCTTTGCCCAAGATGGCTTCAATCTTCTCAACATAACGCAATACGAATCCGATAATCAGTAAATTACCGACCATGGCTAACAACACATTGATATCAAAAAATTGCGCCCGAATGGCAAGTAAAGTGGTTAAAACGCCGGCACCCGTTAATAACGGGAAAACAATCGGAATAAATGTGGCATCTTTATTGTTTTTCGGTCCGCCCGATTTAAAAATCTCAACATCTAAAATCATTTCCATACCGATGAAGAAAATAACGATGGAACCCGCAATGGCGAATGCCGATATATCCAAATTGAATAATGATAAAAATGCTTCCCCGATGTAGAAAAAGCTAAATAACATAATGGCAGCATAAAAAGTGCCGTATTTGGCATCAACAATACTGCCTTTGCGTTTCGTGTTTAAAATAACCGGAATCGCTCCTACCGGGTCAATCGCGGCAAATAAAACAAGAAATGCACTTAAAAATTGTTGAAAATCAAATTGCTGTAAAAAAGTCATATCCTCTCTCCTTAAAAAAAGTGAGGCAAGAATATGACTCTTTTAAGCCCTTGTCAATAAAAATAATTAAATTTTATGGTTGCGGTTGTTTCGGTTGCTCTTTTTTATCAAATAACAACTCTTTTCCGTTTTCCAAAATCAATACCAAATAGTTATCCGCAATCCGATATGAACGCACTTGCGATAATTCTTCAAAGTATTTCATCTCTTCATTCATTTGCTTCGGCGGACCCATCATTTTGGTTGAGCCTAAATGCGAAAATGTTATTTTGCTCCCGTCTGTTTCATACGTGCCGAAATAACTGTTTAAGGCTTTTCCCCCGAATTGATTTTCGTCGGCCGAAAATAAAATTGAAATCGGCATATCTGCCGGGCTTGTGGATAAAACATAATAATTTCCCTTAAATGTCGGCTTACCGCAGGCTGTTAAAAACAGCATCATCAGCATAATTCCCCATTTTTTCATCAGATACTCCTTCCTGTTGCTTTTTGAGTATAATAACATTTGCCCTAAATTGCAAGAGATGAAAAAAATGCTTTTCATTTATTTATTTTCCTTTATACTGAGGATAATTTTTGAAAGGATAGCCATGATTATCGGATTAACGGGCGGGATTGCAGGCGGTAAATCAACCATAACGAAATTGCTTCGTGCCGATGGCTTTTATGTGATTGATGCCGATGAGGTAACTGCTCAACTTTATCAAACGAATCAAACGGCAGTGCAGATTGTTCAAAAATTATGCGCAGATTGTGTGACGAATGATTGTGTTGACCGTGCGCGACTGGCTGATTGTTTGACTCATCATCCGAATTTGTTGCCGGCGTTGGAAGCCGTGATTCATCCGCTTATTTTGAACGAAATTCAAAAGTGCATCGCATTGGTTGCAAGGCAAGAAAAAATAATTATTTTATCGGCGCCCATTTTATTTGAAACAAATGCGCATCTGATGTGTGATTGCGTGATTTGCCTGTATGCTTCCGTTCGTAAACGCTGGGCGCGCGCTAAAATGCGCCCCGGTATGACACGCGAAAAATTTGAATTATTGCGCCAACGCCAACTATCCGATAGACAACGCATTCGGCAATCCGATAAGGCGGTATCCACTCATACCTCTATTCAAAAAACATACCAAAAGGTTCGTCGTTCTATTTGCGATTGCATGGATCAAGAGTGAACATACCTGATTCAGACCGAAAGCGTATTAAGGGCAGGTGACGTTGCGGAATAATCCGAAAGCGCTTTTTGCAATAAATGAATTGATTTTTCATCCATCAATAAATCCGAAACGAGGGTTCTGTGCGGATGTGCCAGCGTGATAAACGCTTTTCCTTTGGGCTGAATGCGGAAAATATCGGCTTCCCCTTTATGCAGAATTTTGCATGCTTCATACCGTGTTAAATAAAACAGTCCGCTGAGAAAGTAGGATTGCACATCATATTCATCTATTTCACGGTTGACAACTTTAAAATCAAAATAATATGTTTTTAAATTGGCCATATAAATGCAAAGTTTGATGTTCTTGTTTATTAGAATATCTAAAAAATCATCCGTTGAAAGATGATATTGTTTGCAAATATCGCTCACTGAATGATAGTGAGAGGGAATTGTCATGTTTGTCTCCTTATGAAATAACTCACGTTCCAACATGGGGTGCATCTTGCTTAAAATCAAGAAGTCAAAGAAATAAATTGACCATTAGTCATATTGTGATATAATGCAAAAAAAGAAAGGATAAAACATGAAAAAATATCTTTGTATGCTGAGTGTTTGTTTAGCGTGTTTATGTGGGTGTCAATCAACGCCGGAACCGCAGGCAACGGAAGAAAATTATAGAATTTTGTTGGATGGCTGGTTGGGACAAGATAAATCCGCTTTGTATCAAGTTTGGGGCGTTCCGATGAATGATTATTGGAAAGGAACAGCGAACTATATTTTATATACCAAATTATCCGTAGAAGACGCTTCCGACGGGGCAACGATTGAACGGATGCCACGTATTGCGCGCGAAATTTCGTTTTATGAAAAACCGCAAGGTTTGGTAACGCGTTCTTGCACAACGCTTTTTAAATTACAAGACGGAATCATTGTTTCCTGGAAATTTGAAGGAAATCACTGCGTTGCTTTGCCTGAATAAGTGTTGAGTTAACTGTTTATCGGGCTGAGTCATTTGCTGAGGAATGGGTTCCGGATTAAAATATATCGGCAAGTGATAAAATGTTCCGCTTGGGGTGATAAAAAAAAGAGTCTCTTTGCAGAGGCTCTTTTTTATTGATTTTAGATTCCCCGACAGGCTGTTATTAACAACGTGTATGTTGATAATTTGCCCGCATGAAAGCCGTAAAATCCAGTCTTGTTTTGACGATACGTTCCGGCGTTGGCGGTAATGAATCGCGAATATCATCTTTTGATGACTCATTTGTTCCCGAGGGTACCGGATGATCCGGCGTCGGCGGTAAGGAGTTGTAAGCTCTGTATTCGGGTACCGGTGGTAAGGAGTTTTCAGGCGTCGGCGGTAAAGAGTTGTAGGCTCTGTATTCGGGCGTCGGCGGTAAAGAGTTGTAAGCTCTGTATTCGGGTACCGGCGGTAAAGAATTGTAAGCTCTGTATTCGGGTACCGGCGGTAAAGAATTGTAAGCTCTGTATTCGGGTACCGGTGGTAAGGAGTTGTAAGCTCTGTATTCGGGTACCGGTGGTAAGGAGTTTTCAGGTACCGGCGGTAAAGAATTGTTGGCTTTGTAATCCGGTGTCGGTGGCAGCGAATTACGCGTTTCCGCTTGTCTGCTTGTTTCTTCATTTGCTTGAATAGATGTGCTCACCCCCGTAAGCAATAATCCAAGACCTAATACTTTTAAATAATTTTTCATGTTTCCCCTTCTTTTTAGCGAAAAAAGCCTTTGCCCGAGTAATTCGGGTTTCGCCCTTATATCGCTCTTTGTTGATTGTTTTTAACTTATCTCTTCATTACTGTTATATATTTCATACGTTTAGACGCTTCTTTATTTCAGCATTTCATTTAGAAAGTTTCGCTAATATAATTCTTTCAAAATGGGCTGTCAAGTAAAAAAAACAAAAAATGCAAAAAAAATACGATTTGCCGTAAAACAACCCTCTTTTTGTAGATAAAGTTCAAATATCGTTTTGTTTTTTATGTATAATCACATTTTCTTTTCCGTGTGTAAAGTTGCATTTATTGCCTTTTAAGGAATGCGGGGCGTAGATATAATAATACGCTAAATGCCTGCCCGTGTAGGTAGTAGGAGCAGGCAATTCGTTTTAAAATGTTTCTGCTAACATTGTTTGCCGAACAATGAATGATGGACAGTGGATTTATTTTTGACCGAGATGTTGAGATCTGCTATCAAACCTAACCCGTTGCGCAAGCACAACCGTAAAACGGTAAAACAGTAGCCGTTAAATACATCCTTCCGCGCGCGGATTTAACTAATCGGCTCGGCCTTTACCAACTGTGTGAATCCTTGATTGAATTTCGGTTTGGTCTTCATCAATGACTGTTTTTGAACCGCTTTGGCGCAATGTTTGCGAACAATTCTCTTTTGATTTGTCCACAACTTTATCCACTGTTTTTTCCGCTTGTTTCTCCGTCATAATTTTTTCTAATGTGCGATTAACGGATTCATACGTTTTTTCTTTCGCTTGTGAGGCTGCCGCATAAATCATATTAGCTTCCGATAAGGATAAATCTCCCTCATGAACGGCTTGCCCTAAATCAAAAAGAGAAACGGCATGTCCGTCTGGAGCCGTAAACAAAAGCGTTTGATTCAAACTTTGCCATTTGCGGTAGTCTGCACGGGCAGAGGCGGAAAAAAAGCGACGTAGTCCGCTGGGTCTTGGCACATAATAGGGATTTTGGGCTGTTTGGCTCTTATCTTTTTCAGCTTGAATCGGCGGGCATACGCGACTTAATGTTTCCTCAAAGACGGAATCATCATAATACTTCATGGCTTGTGAACCGCCTTCGGCCATAGTAATAGCCCGTAGCAGTGCTCCCATTGTTTTCCTGTCTTCCATATTTAATTTTGTATCGGCACTGACTCCTAATGCTTGGCATAACTGTTTTGTGTATCTACCGGTGTTATTCCCGTCACTTTTGGGAGCATAGATCTTTACAATTTTTGAGGGGGTGTCATTCCCTTGCTTTTGATACCTTTTTAACAAAAGAGCTACAGCCATCATGCCATCTGTTTTTGAAGCATATACGGCATATCCGTTATTGCCCCGTTTCGGAACAATCACCTTGATTTTATTTTCTTTATAGTCAAAATACGGGCGTTCTTTTAAATCCCGAATGCAACCGGGGTTATTGTATCTGATAGCTAATGGAACTGTTGATCTTTTTTTAGGCATGGCACACCTCTTTATGTAAATAATGACAAAACAATTCTTTTTTTATACTATCACAAAATTTCTTGAATAACAACTCTTTTTTTGCATTTTGTGATTGAATTAAAAATACCGATAAACGGTTGCTTTTAGCGTATTATCAGAATGATATTTTTGATTTTCAAAATGATATGAAAGGCCGAGAGCCCATTCTTTTGAGAGCGAATGAATGGCTTTTGCCTTGTATTCCAGTGTGTTCATCAAACGGTTATCCGAAAAGTTGCGGACAATTTCCGTTTGAATTTGGGTTTTCGGCAGATAATAGATGAGTCCGCCCGTCATGCCGAGGCTTAATCCGAACGGATGACGATAAAATCCACCGCCGTATTCCGCGCGCGTGTGAATTAACCCATAAATATAAAGGTTGTTTAAGGGGTTAAAGGTTAATCCCGAGCCTCCGCTCAATCGGTAAACAGTGCCCTCTTTATTTCGTTTTGCATCCCATTTGCGGAGAATGCCTGTATCAATTTGATAAGAAATCGGATGAAACAGGGCATTATAGGGTGCCATGGATGAAATTTTAACCAGCGTTAAATCTTGTAAATGGAGCTGTTGTGTTTGCGGTGTATAGCGAATAACGGTATCCAAGAAATTAATTTCCGCTCCGCGGAGTAACCCATAGGGGTTTTCAACCAACGCGTGATAAGCGGCGCGCCAGCCGATTTCTTCAAAAATTTGCCCCCGATTTGAGCCGAAAGAAAAAGATGCCCGCATGGAATCGTGCGCATTTATCGGATTTTTGCCGGGGACGATAACCTCGGACGATGCCTGATTAATATTTCGGCGTGCCCGCAAAACCTCAAATGATTTTTGCCGATACTCTTTGAGCGGAATATCTTGTTTAATCCATTGGTATTGAATATATTCATACGCCGTATCCAAAACGGCTATACGGCTTGATTCCGAAAGTGTTTCCAAACCGGCGGTATCATCTTCTTGCAAATAAGCTATCAGCGCGCGACGTTCCGATGATGTCATTTTATCATAACGGTAGGCAATGCGCCGTTGGCGCGACGGGCGATAATTGGCTTTTTTAACAAATGTCGGGCGTTTATTAACGGCTTTCACCGTATCAAGCGGAATAGTTTGCATGGGAAAATTATCCGATAATTTGAGGCTCGGCCGAACGGCATCCATGACTTCCATCAGTAAGTAAGAACAATTTTTTGTAAAAAAATAATAGCGTGTTTGTGTATGCCCCACTTCCCATAAATGCGCCACAAAAAAATCACGTTCCTGTGGTGTAAGATTTAATGAATATTCCCAAATATCTCTGTTTTCTAAATTATTATATGTGTTGATAATTTGATAATACGGCTTTATCGTAAATCCGCCCCAGTAGCCACCCGTCAGACCGTAGACGGCATAAAGTAATCCGGCCGTTTTTTCGTCAACGTAAGCCCCGTAATTCATTCCGTGCGAAACAAGCTGCGTTTTCCCCTCGGGAATATCAATGCGCATCAATGTGTGTCCGAATAACGACGAAGGGTTATTCATATAAGCGTCCGTATAGATCAGCGTGATGCCTGCCGGATTTAAATCTTTGCGAAATTGCTCATATTCGGTGCAAACGGGAAAATCTGCCTGTATCAATCCGCGTTGCTTTAAAAAGGTATATCGCGCAGGGAAAAGACATTTTTTTTCATTCTCGCCCATGGGGTTGGTGAACAGGTTTATCGTTGCGCGCAACTCGGCAAGCGGATCAGTTTTACCGTTTTTTGCCAGAAAAAAAGTATCGGAATCAATGGAGCTTTTGTATCCGCCGAATATCCCGAATATCCTCGGACGGTAATGCACAAGCGCTAACCAGGCGCTCTCTGTTGCCGTTGATTCAAGAGTTGCGTTAAGCGTTGTATCAGGCGGATTTGTCGATGCCGATACGGCTGATGTGCTCGGTATACAAAAACTCGGCACAAAAAAACAGAGAATCAAAAAGATTCCCGTTTTGATTCTCTGTTTGATTCGTTTCATGCGAATTAGGCCGTTTGAATGTTCAATAAGTGCAACATTTCTTCCGCAACGGCAACAACTTCCACATCATCCGACGGGAAAATTTCGTTAAAGTGTTCCTTTGAAACGCTTGCCACTTCCGATACGGGCACATTCAAAATACCGGCAATTGTGTAAAGTGTTTCACCTTCACCGCGCGAGGCATCAAACGCAAATTGCTCCATATTGTTTTCTAAAAACGTTAAGAACATTTTTTGTGTGCCGCCTGTAATTCGTCCGTTCGGATCGCAACCGGAAGTTCCCGTTGAAATACCGAATGTTTGAGAACCGAAGAGGCCGTTTGTTGTAACAGCCAACACTTGCGGAATCAAACCGGATTGCCCGCGCCATGCCATACTGCCGAGACCGCAACCCGTGCTGTCATGCGCTTGAGCCGTGGCAACAAACATCGTCAAGCCGAAAACGGCAACGGTAGCCAAAATCATTTTTTTCATAATAATCCCTTTCAATAAAAATAAATCACTCGCTCATCATACAAGAAGGCTTCCCGAAATGCAATACCTTTTTATGCCACCCATTCGTTTTTTAAAGTGTTTTTTTATTCACGATTGTATTTGATTGAAAAAAACTTGCATTTTAATAAAAGAGCGTATAAAAAGAGCAATATGGGTATGTTAAAACGAATTTTTGTTGTGATAAGCATGTGCTTTTGGTTAAGTGCTTGCGGGGGTATCGGATTGATACCCTCGTCTTACCATTCCGACGGCGAATATCTTTACGTTCATAAAGGCGATACCCTCTATTCTCTGGCGCGCAAAAATAATATCCCGATGCGTGATTTGATTAAAGAAAACCATTTAAGGGCACCGTATAACTTGTATGTGGGGCAAAAATTACGCATTCCCAAACCGCAAACGCATACCGTTAAAAAAGGGGAAACATTATACAGTATTTCGCGTAAGTATGATATGAGTGTCAGCGCGTTATCGCGTATGAATGCATTGAAAGAGCCGTATACCATTCATGTGGGGCAGGTGTTAAAAGTCAATAATGCCTCTTCGGGCAGTGTGAGTGCTTCAAAGAAAACGTCCGCCGTTAAAAAGACGGCTTCAACGCAAAAAAGCACACGCGCCAAGACAAGTTCGGTATCAACGAGAAAAACGGTTTACGTGCCGAAATCACAAGCCAAAAAGCGCTTTATGTGGCCCGTTAAAGGCAAAGTTATTTCCTCATTCGGCACAACAACGAAGAATAAACAAAACGATGGTATTAACATTTCGGCGCCGAAAGGCACGAGCGTTAAAGCCGCCGATGCGGGCACGGTAGGATATGCCGGAAATCAATTAAAGGGGTATGGTAATTTAATTTTAATTCGGCACAGCAACGGGTGGATGACGGCGTATGCGCATAATGATAAAATTACCGTGAAGAAAGGCCAAAAAGTGAAAAGAGGACAAACGATTGCAACCGTCGGGAAAACGGGAAACGTCACAACACCCCAGTTGCACTTTGAAATTCGCTATAAAACAAAAGTGGTGAATCCGCGCACTTATTTGCCGTAACTTATCTTGCCGGCAAAAGAAAAATGTTTGCAATCCGTTTTTTTTATGGTATAGTTATTTCAACGGTATTATTCAAATAAAGGTGGTTAGGTTATTAAGGAGCCAAGGAGAAAAAGATGAAAACGGTTTTATTCAGCACAATATGCGGTGCATTACTGATCAGCACGGCAGCTTTTGCAGGTCTCAGCGAGGCATTAACGGCGTTTGAAATTAAACGATATGATCAAGCGTTTTCCGAATTTTCGTATTTGGCCGATGAGGGTGATGCAACCGCTTATTATTACCTCGGGAAGATGTATGCGCAAGGGTTGGGCGTGGAAAAAGATGAGCAACGCGCCGTTGAATATTATCAAAAAGCCGAAAAAGCGTATAATATTGATGCCGCGTATGAATTGGCGGAGATGTTGTTGGCTGAGGCAAAAGATAAAAATGATGAGCGCTTTCAAACCGGATTGAAATACTTAAAACGGGCTGCCTATGCCGGACAGGCAAATGCTCTCAATCAGTTGGGCGAAATGTATGAGCAGGGCAATAATGTAACGAAAGATTATAAAAGTGCGTTCGGATTTTACTTGATGGGGGCCTTAAAGGGTGATGCCAAATCGCAATTTAACGTGGCACGGCTTTATTTTGCGGGTAAAGGGGCTCCGCAAGATTATGAAAACGGTTTAAAGTGGATGTCGCGGGCGGCACGGCAAGGATACGTATTGGCGCAAAAGGAATTGGCACTCGGTCGGATAAGTGAACCGGCCATTCGGAATTTGCCCGAAGCATATGCGTGGTTAAGTATTATTGCGGCTTATAATTCCGATGATGTAGGCGAGTGGGCGCGTGCCAAACGAAACGAAGTTGAAAAGAAAATTAAGAAAAGAGATGTATTGCTGGCTAAACAACGCAGTGCGCGCGAATGGCGACCCGTTGCCCCCGAAAACTCCGTGCCGAAATCTGATTTATTGTTGATTCCCACGCCGATTATTCCGGGATTTAATGATCCGGAATCCGTGCAAGCCATGTTGGCGCAAGGCGAGGTTTTGTTGACCGACGGACGCAAATGGGGAATTACGCCGGATTTAATTGTTAACGCCAGTATTACCAAAGATTTTGAGCCGATAGAAAAAGCCGTGAATACGGCTGTTGAAAAAGGCGATACACAAGTGTATGCGTATTACGGCGACTTATTGCGCAGTCGCTTCCAAAACGAAAAGAGCGCTGTTGACTGGTATCGGAAAGGGGCTGAAGCAGGCGATGCGTATGCGCAGTATCAGTTGGCAAAAGCGTATTGCGAAGGGGAGGGGGTAGATGCCGCTCGTCCCGGACAATGTTATGCATGGCTTAAAATTGCGGAAGAAAATTCGGCAGATACTTTGAAGCTGACGATTCAAAATGCCTTGGAAGTGGTTGAGGCTTCGTTGACACCTGAGGAAGAAAAACAAGGAAATGATTTGTTGACGGAATACAAAACAAAGAATGCCAAAGCCAACAAGAAAGAATTGATGAATTTCTTTTAACACAAACGAAATACCCGCGTTTTCGGATTAACGTGCCGACTTGTATAGGGCGGTGGGTGTGGTTGTGTGTATGGCGTGATGGATGGGCATAGGACGGCGGATATATGTTATGCCTTGTTTTGCGTTGCTATCGGCGGAGGTAAGCGGTGGGTGTGGTTGTGTTGTTGACTCTGTGTTGCCGTTGAAAGCATTGCGTCTTCGGGAAGCGGTATTATATTGAATGTGCACTACCATTCGGGTATTTCCCGCGATTGACAAAACACAGTGTTGTGGCTATCAAGTCAGAGGAGCGCGTATTTTTTGCTATTGATGAAAGATAATATTGTAATACCCGTAAACGGCCGTGCGGATAGAGGGCGCCGACGAACAGCCGTTTGTGAGAGGCGTTATTCTTTCAAGACGCAATAATTGCCGTCCAGCGTGCGTTCTTCATAACATTCCATACACGCATCTGTCATATTCTGAACATTCACGCGATCGGCTGTATCACAGGGATAGCATTTATTATCAGCACCGCGCAACGGCGCATCTGCCGGGCATTTTGGAACGCAGTAGCTATTATACATATTACGCGTATTTGCGCATTTTTCGCAACCATCATGCGAAACGCCACCCATGTTGATATTTGTTTCTTCATTGCAAGAGTAGCATTTGCCATTGTTTCCTGTAAATGTTCCCTCACCGCACGGGATTGAACAAGATCTGTTTAACCATCCGTTTGCCACTCTATTTGAACACACATTGTTGCACATACTTGTTGCATTAGACATACCTATCGGATTCGGGTAATCACACCTGTAGCATTTGCCATCATCTCCTCGGATTTCATTTTCCGGACACATTAAAACGCAGAAGTCTCCAATAAGCTTCCTATTACTGCACCGTTCGCAACCATCGTGTGAAACACCGCCCATGTTGATATTTTTTTCTGTATCGCAAGAATAACACTTGCCATCAGTGGCTGTAAACGTTCCTTCGCCGCATGGAATCGAACAAGATCTGTCTAACCATCCATTTGCCACTCTATTTGAACATACATCGTTGCACATACTTGTTGCATTAGACATTCCTATCGGGTTCGAATATTCACAATCATAACATTTTCCATCATCACCACGAATTTCATTTTCCGGACACATTAAAACGCAGAAGTCTCCAATAAGCTTCCTATTACTGCACCGTTCGCAACCATCGTGTGAAACACCGCCCATGTTGATATTTTTTTCTGTGTCACAAGAATAACACTTGCCATCACCTGCTGTAAAAGTTCCTTCACCGCAGGGAAGTGAACAGTATCGATTTAACCATCCGTTTGCCACTCTATTTGAACATGTATTAGTACACATACTTGTTGCATTAGCCATCCCTATCGGGTTCGAATACGCACAATTATAACACTTTCCATCATCGCCACGAATTTCTCCCTCGCATTTCAAGACACATTTATTATTCCATATTTCTCTGTTTGAGCAAGCGTTGCAGTTTTCATTCACGCCCGTAACGTCTATACCAGCCTCTTCCTCGCATGTGTAGCAATTTCCATTTTTATCAATCAACGGTTTAAACCACGGACAACATTGGTCGCCTGCCACATTACAACAATAGCCGTTCATTGTGGATGGACAACAATACGGCCCCGCCCATCTATCGCTCGCGCAACAGACTTGACTCCCCGTTAAAATATCTTGCCTGCACCGTTCATTACTCCCGCAGACTGACACACATACACCCTCTGCCGAACATCTTGCACATTTACTCGCACAATCGTCATCATTATAACATTCTTGATACGGCAACATATCGTTTTCCAAGTGCGCCCCGTATTGGAAGATCATCACGGCTGTTGTTGTCGGTTCTCCCGCTTCAGTCAATCCATCGCAGATACTTGGGTTCCCATCGTAGGCTAAATCGCCCACTTTCATAATAATCGGCAACGTCCATTCCGTCCGTAAAATCATCTTGCATTCATCTACCGGCACATTCTGCACTTCTATTTCAAAGTATTTCGGGTCTTCCAACCAATATGCTGTTATCGGATACCCCAGATTTGTATATTCCCCCATTTCCATCACAATTTCGGGATTCTCGGGGTCGGTTGTGTTATTATCCGCAATCGGGGCGATTGCATACGCCCGTAAATTAATTTCATGCACCGTTTCATTTGCCCGATACATCGTCATCGCATACCGATAACCCATCATTCCCGCAACCGATAAGACCCCAATCACCGCCAACACGCCCAGCATTTCCACCATACTCCGCCCGTATTCGGCCGATTGCGTCGCACGTGAAGCAGGCAAAATTTGCCGATATGCGGTGTTAAATGAAAAATGATGTATTTTTTTGAAAAATTGATTGATTTTCATACGGTTCTCCCTTTCTTTCGTCTCAAAAAAACGGTCGTTTTTTCGGGGGCGATTTTAAAGGTTTACCTAAATAAATGTATTTTATAAATAACTTCTTACTTTTCAAATTGTTATAAAATTTTACTTGACTTTCGTTCGGGCGTAAAATAATATATCAAATAAACGACCGTTTTTTTGAGACGTTAATTTGAATTACTAATTGATAAAATTAAAAAATTTCGGGTGCATCTCCTTTATTGAGAAAATGCACCCGTTTTAATTGTATGTTGGTTATCCGGTGGGAATAAGATTATAGTCCCGTTAAAATAAACCGATTGAGCTTCTCGGTAAATGCCCCCGGATCCGGCAATGCTTCGCCTTCCGCAATTAATGTTTGATCATATAATACACTAATGGCATCGCTGACTTGCGTTTCCTCTTTTCCTTCGCTGATTAAATCAGCCATTTTATGAATAAGCGGATGGCGCGGGTTCACTTCCAATATGCGTTCGCTGTTAAATGCAATTTGTTGCCCGTTTGCTTTCATCAACCTTTCCAAATGCAAACTCATTTGCCCCTCGGGGGTAATCAGCGCTATCGGACTTTTGGTTAAACGGTCGGTTAATTGCACCTTGCTGATTTTATCGCCCAATACGGTTTTAATGCGTTCCAATAACTTATCCGTTTTTTCCTTATCCAGATTGCTTTCTTCCAGCGGTTTTTCAAGCGCGATTTTTTCTAAATCGTTCTTTGCGTGCATTACCGATACAATCTTCTTATCTTTATAAGATGTATATGTTTGAACCCAAAATTCATCAATCGGGTCGGTCAACAATAAAACAGGAATTCCACGCGCTTCAAACCCTTCCAGTTGCGGATTGTTTTTTAATGTATTTAAATCGGCACCCGAAAGATAATAAATGTTTTCCTGCCCGCTTTTCATCTTAGCAACATAATCGGCAAAACTGATTAAGTCTTCCGAGCCTGTCACATGGAAACGGCACAACTCTGCCACTTCTTCCCGTTCGTCGTTCGGCTCATAAAGCCCCTCTTTAAACACAATGCCGAAACTATCCCAGAATTTATTATAATCCTCTTTTTTCTCACTGCGTTTCTTTAACTCCGATAAAATATGCTTTACAATCCCTTTCTTGATTTTGGCTAAAACAGGCGTCTTTTGCAACATTTCCCGACTCACGTTTAACGGTAAATCATTTGTATCAATAACCCCTGTTACAAACCGCAAATAAAACGGCATCAATTCGGGAATATCGTCCGAAATGAAAACACGGTTAACATATAATTGTATTCCTGATTTGCGATCTGGTTGGAATAAATTAAACGGTGGTTTTGAGGGAATGAAAAGTAATGCAATATAATCAATAATGCCCTCCGCTTTATAATGCAGTGTGAGCCATGGATCATCAAATGCGTGCGAAACGGATTGATAAAAGTCTTTGTATTGCTCTAAGGTAATATCGGCTTTGTTGCGTGTCCACAAAGCACTTGCCGAGTTTATTGTTTCTTCTTTGGCACCCTCTTTCAAAATAATCGGCCATGAAATATGGTCCGAGTATTGCCGAATTAAATGGCGAATCCGAATCGGCTCCAAATATTCCGCCGATTCTTTCTTTAAGTGTAAAATAATACTCGTGCCGAGTGGTAGCGAATCATCTTCTTTTAAGGTAAATGAACCCGCTCCCGCAGATTCCCAAATATACCCCTTATCTGTTCCCGCCTTTTTGGTTTGAACCGTTACCTTATCGGCCACCATAAATGCCGAATAAAAGCCCACACCGAATTGCCCGATCAGCGCCATATCTTTTTGACGATCGCCCGTTAAATTTTTAATAAATTCAGCCGAACCCGAGCGCGCTATCGTGCCGAGGTGATTGATTAAATCTTCTTTATCCATTCCGATACCGTTATCCGTAATCGTTAGCGTATCGGTTGCTTTGTCGGGTGTAATAATTATTTTAAATTCACCCGTTTTTGAGGCAAGTTCGGGGTGCGTTAAAAGCGCATAACGCAGTTTATCGCAGGCATCGGACGCATTGGAAATCAATTCCCGCAAAAAAATCTCGTTATTTGAATAAAGCGAGTGAATCACAATATCCAATACGCGACTGACTTCTGCTTTAAATTCCATTGTCTGCGTGGTCTTGTTTGCCGATGATTCGGGAGTTGCATTATTCTCTGTTGACATATTCGTTTATATCCTTTCCATTGATTTTTACCGTTTCTGCATATTTATATAGGCAGACTTCCCGTAAATTCAAGTAGAAAAAGTGACAAACAACGCGTTTTTTTGCCGTAAAATGATTTGACAAAAAGAATTTTTTAGGATATACTTATATCATCTGCAAAATTTAATAAATAAGGGGAATGAAATATGACAGCAAAAATTATCGTCTTTGCCAATGAAAAAGGTGGCACGGGTAAATCCACGCTCGCCATGCATGTAATTGTCGGATTATTACGGATGGGCAAAAAAGTTGCCTCGTTTGATTTTGACTATCCGCAAGGAACGCTTACGCATTATATTGAAAACAGAAATATGTTTGCAAAGTCTATGGGTGTGCCGTTGCCGATGCCGATTCATACGGCGTGGGATGAAGAAAAGGCGCGCATTTATACCCCGCGGGGGCAAATTGATAAAATCCGCACGGATGTAGATGTGATTGTAATTGATACGCCGGGGTCAACGAATCAACTGGCGCAGGAAGCCATGGTGATGGCTGATGTGTTAATCACGCCGATTAACGATAGTTTGGTTGATTTAGATGTGTTGGCACAAGTGGATACAAATACATTGAAGATTAAAGGTCCCAGCCATTTTGCTCAGGTGGTTTGGTCAACGCGTCAACAAAGAATGATTGAGCGCAAAAATCCGATGGAATGGTTTGTTGTGCGAAACAGATTAACTTACAGCAAAAGTAAAAACGCTCAGCTTATGACGGTATTATTAAATGCACTCTCACGTCGGATTCATTATACATTATCGGGCGGCATTTCGGAACGCGTTATTTATCGTGAATTGTTCTTAAAAGGGTTGACGATGATGGATTTGAAAGAAAACGGTTTAAATATGCCGTCGTCTGTTTCCGCCAATACGGCGAAGCAGGAAGTGATTGCTTTATTGCAAAACATTTTCCATCAAGACGATTCCCAAAAAGCCGCGTAAAAAGCCTGAAAGAAAAGAGCATATATTGCTTTTTTTATCATAATATGGGCAGATTTTGCGAACGGATATTGGATTAAAAATGCTCGTTTAAAAGTGCGGGCATTTTTATTTTTGAAAACAAAATGATATAAAATCATTTAAATTATTTTCGTAAAAATGCTTGATAAGCGATATAATCGGTGTTATAAATTTCTCATCGTATAATTTTTAACGGGGGAGTAAATGGATATATCTACGGTTAAAACGGAACCTTTTTCGGATCAAAATTGCGGAACTTCCGGATTGAGAAAAAAAGTATCCGTTTTTAAACAAGAAAATTATTTGGAAAATTTTGTTCAGTCTCTTTTTGATTCGTTGGAGGGATTTGAGGGGAAAACGCTTGTTATCGGTGGCGACGGACGGTATTTTAATGAAGAAGCCATCCAGTCGATTATTCGGATAGCCGTTGCCAATCAGTTCGGTCGCTTGATTATCGGGCAAAACGGTATTTTATCAACGCCCGCCGCTTCGCATTTAATCGTGAAACGCAAAGCATTCGGCGGTATTATTTTGTCGGCCAGCCATAATCCCGGCGGTCCGAACGGCGATTTCGGCATTAAGTTTGATACGGCACAGGGCGCACCCGCACCTCAAACGCTGACGGATAAAATCTCTGCTCGTTCCAAAGTGATTGACCATTACTGGACATGCGATATGCCACCGGTTGAATTAAGCGTTATCGGTGAACAAATGGTTGGAACAACGGTGATTGAAATCGTGGATCCGATTGCGGATTATGCAGCTTATATGTCGGATATTTTTGATTTTGATGCCATTCGGCGCCTGTTTGCGAACGGTTTTCAAATGCGTTATAATGCTATGAATGCCGTGACGGGACCTTATGCCAAATATATTTTTGAAGAAATGTTGGGTGCCACGCAAGGAACGGTCATTAACGGAAACCCTTTGCCGGATTTCGGCGGGTTGCATCCGGAGCCGAATCTAACGTATGCCAAAGATTTTGTTGAATTTATGAACCGAGATGATGCTCCCGATTTTGGTGCCGCTTCGGATGGCGACGGGGATCGTTATATGATTTTAGGGAAGAAGTTTTTTACATCGCCTGCCGATAGTTTGGCCATTATTGCCGAATATATGGATACCATTCCGTTTTATAAAGGAAAAGTTTACGGTGTGGCGCGGTCTATGCCGACGGCTAATGCCGTTGATTATGTGGCAAAAGCAAAAAATATGCCTGTATATGCTACGCCGACGGGTTGGAAATTTTTTAGTTCTCTTTTGGAATCGCATAAAATTGCGCTATGCGGTGAAGAAAGTTTCGGAACGGGCTCTTTCCACTTATGTGAAAAAGACGGTATCTGGGCTGTTTTATGCTGGTTGCATATTCTGGCACATACGGGAAAATCGGTGCGTGAATTAAACGAAGAATTGTGGCAAAAATACGGCCGTGTTTATAACTCAACGCAAAGTTATGAAGGATTGGATTCGGAGCAGGCACGCGTGATGCTGGATACCTTGGAAAAACGGTTGCCGGCGTTGGTCGGGGAAACATATAACGGCTTTACCGTTACGGAAACGGGCTTGTTTGAATACAAGGATCCGGTGACGGGTGAGGAAGCGCATCGGCAAGGATATATGATTTTATTTGATCATGCACGGATATTTATGCGTCTTTCGGGAACAGGCAGTAGCGGGGCAACATTGCGCATTTATTATATGATGCGGGAAACAAATCCGAGCAAAGTGATGGAAAATGCGTTTGAGTATTTAAAGCCGTTGGTGGAAGTTGCCAAAGAAATAACGCGTATTCAAGAATATACGGGTCGGGAAGAACCGGATGTAATCACGTGATGCCTCTTTCGGCATATATAAATGAAGCGGTGTTGTTAAGTTGCAACACCGCTTTTCTTTTATATCATGATGAATGTAACTTGTTGCCATTATTGAATACGTTGTTGACAAATTGGGTTAATTGTTCGTATGCAATTTGCATAGGCATAAGAGTTAATGAATTGAGTCAGCTTAAATTGCTTGCAATGTTCTTAACGAAAATAAGGGCGTCAGCGATAGGGTCGGTTGAAAGGAAAATCAGCCTATCCGAAGATAAGGAGTGCCGTATTGCCACTGATAACGGCGCAGGCAAACAACAAAAAAGCAATTTTAAACGCTTCTTTTAAAGAGCGACTCATTTTCCAAAACACAATCAACCCGACGCCGGCGTTGGCGGAAAGCCCGCCGATGAGAGCAGATATCGGTAAGATATTCTCAATATACAACTGTGTCAACCCGACGGAAATCGCACAGTTCGGAATGAGTCCGACCAGCGAAGCCATAAAAATACTCCCGATGGGATTTTGCGTGATAAACTCTTTCAGAAAAGATGTGCCCGTTAATGCCAATAAAATATTTAAAAGATACGAAATCAGAAAGATAAAAATTACCAGTTGCACCGTGTGAATCAGCGCCGACTTAAAAATGCCGTGATGATGGCATCCGCATTGATGATTTTCGCACAATTCCTTAATGCCTAGCGGTTGCTTTTTTTTATGCGTATACAAGTCAATCAACAGACCGGCAAGTGTGGCAAAGCATACTTTAAACAGTATGATTTGAAAAATAACCGTTCCCGAAATACCGGAAGAAATCATAAGTGGCAACATTTCATCCGATGTGGCCAGAAAAACGGCAATCAGTGTGCCGAGTGAGATAAGACGCGTTGCATAAAAATTGGCGCTTGCAACCGATAAACCGCATCCGCTGACGGGGGCTAAAACTGCCCCGACGAGCGGGCCGAATCTTTTTGCCGATTGAACGGCGCGTCGTATTTTAGAACGCGTGTGATGTTCAATATACTCTAAAATTAAATAAGTGGCGTATAAATATGGAATTAAATAAAGAATATCCAGCGCTGTATGAACAGCTAAATCCAATAAAAAATACATTTGCAAGACCTTGTTTTTTTCTTTTTTATTCACTCATCTATATGATTTTGAAAAAAAATGCAACATTTTCTTCCGATTTTTTCCGAATTGCATAAAAAAACGGTTTCGTTTTAACTTTTTTTAAGACTTTATAACATACAAATAAGTAGGGGTTGTTTTGAAAGAAAGGATGTGAAATTATGATATACGGATATATACGCGTAAGCACGGATAAACAACAGGTAGATAATCAATTTTTTGAAATACGGCGATTTGCGACACAACGGCGAATCAGAATTGATTGCTGGGTTGAAGAAACTATCAGCTCAACCAAGGATTTAAAACGCCGTAAACTCGGTCCGCTGTTAAGTCATCTGCAAAAAGGCGATATTTTAATTACTTGCGAACTTTCGCGATTAGGGCGAAATTTATTGCAAGTGATGGGGATTTTGCACCATTGTATGAATCGGGAATGTCAGGTATGGACCATTAAGGAAAATTATCGGCTGGGGGCGGATATTCAATCAAAAGTTTTAGCATTTGCTTTCGGATTATCGGCGGAAATTGAACGCAATCTCATTTCGCAACGCACGCGGGAAGCATTGGCTCGGTTAAAAGACGAGGGCAAAAAATTGGGACGTCCTTCGGGTTCACGCAGTAAAGAGAAAAAGTTGAAAAGTCAATTTATTCAAATTAAAAAAATGTTGCGTAGCAGAACGCAAAAAGAGCAAATCGCACAGTTGATGGATGTGAGCAAATCAACACTTTATCGGTATATGAGTGAGCGTCAGTTAAATTACTATTATCGATCGGTAAAAAGATTGCAGTATCCCGCCGTATCTGCCGATAAAACGGAAGATGCTATTTTTTCGGGGGATTCGTCTGACTGCGTAAAAATGATAAAACCCGCGGACTTGAAATAACATCTTCGGCATTCAAAGAATCCGTTAAATACATATCTTGTGCCGTGCGTGTACGGCTGAGTGCCACATAGAGTTGCCCATGTGCAAAAGCCCCGCGATCCATATCAATCATGACGCAGTCCAGCGTTTTCCCTTGCGCTTTGTGAATGGTTAAAGCGTATCCGAGTTGCAACGGAAATTGCGTAAATACGCCGTTCGGAATTTCCGTTACTTCATCGGTTTCCTTATTATACTCATAAATAAAACTTTCCCATGTTTCGCGTTGCACGGGAACCAGCTTATTATTTTGTGTTAATTGAACCCAAATAATATCTTGTTCCATCCGAACAACAATACCCGTTGACCCGTTAATCCATAGTGGCGGATTGTTTTTATTGAAGATAACAAGCGCGCCTTCTTTAAGTGATAATACTTCCGGTGCGGGAGTTTCGGCTTTTTGGGTAAAGAAACCCGTTTTTTCGGCTGAAAAAGTCATGACTTGACCGGGTAACGCATTGAGTTTTGTGCGATTGATTTGTTCGGCGGTAAACTTGTAAGGTGTGATTGTTACATAGGGCGTTGTATCGTTAAAGGGAGCCGTTTTTAATCGGTTAAAAAACGAAAGTGTTTCGTTGAGGTGACGCTGATGCCGTAAATTGATTAAGTTTTTCAACAGCATTTGATCGTTTTGGCGATAGACGGTTGTGAAAATTACCGTTGAGAAATTTCCCTTTTTAAAAGCAAGGGAATCAAAGAAATAAACGTCGGTATATCCGTATCGGGCGCGAAAAATCGGATAAGCCGACTTTTTGATAACGGGTGGCAGTTGGCATAAATCGCCGATTAAAAGAATTTGCAAGCCCCCGAACGGTAAGAGATTTCCACGGGCCTGTTGCGCCAAAAAGTGAACGGCATCCAGCATATCGGGTCTGATCATAGAGGCTTCATCAATAATCAGGATATCCGTTTTTCGTAAGATATTGGCTGTTTTTCGGGAAAGTTCCAATTCTTCGGGAATGAAAAAATCTTTAGGCGGTAGACGAAAGAGTGAATGAAGTGTCACCCCGCCGATATGCAATGCGGCCAGCGCTGTCGGAGAGGTAATCCGTATTCGTTTTTTAGAATGGGCTTGCAAGTAGCGAATAAATGTAGATTTACCGGTTCCGGCTTGACCTTGGACAAAAAAAGAGTTTTGGGTTGTTTCAATCTGATGAAATAAATCAGCTTGCACGGCATCCAAAGCGAATTCCGGTAAGATTTGGGTGAGGGCATTTAAATTTGTTTGTTTTGCTGTTTTATCGGATGATTTCATGCTGAGAAGTGTAGCGTTTTTTTATGTAGTCGTCAAATCATTTCGCTTCCCAAAACAGAGAAATGAAATGTTTGGTTGAAACGAATTTTAAAATCGTGTAAAATAAAATGAACAAAGCAAAAAAAAATTCGTTTTTAGTGAGTGAAGGAGATGACGAACGATGTCAGATATTTCTACACTTATTCGCGAAGCAAAGCCGTTATATTTCAGGCGAAAGAAGCGTCGGCAACGGTTAAAGGTTGTGAGCGCGATTGCCGGATGTTTTACGGTTACGTTATTATTGGCGGGTATGCCGGTTCAACACCGCGCAACGGTTGATATGAATGAATTTTATACCTATTTATATGATGATTCATCGTATCGGACGTTGATGGGTGAGAGTGATACGTTGATGGCCGAAAGTGATTGGATGGCAAAAGAATATATGTTGGCACAGGTGATGTAATGCAGGCTCTTCTGGAAGAAAACCGTTCACGTATTCGCGCAATTATTCGCAAAATGACGGGATCTTATAATGAAGATCTTGAACAGGAAGTTTGTCTGAAAGTATGGGCAAATCGTGAGCGGTATACGGAAGAAGGAAAGTTTAAGGCATTTATTTCATTGTTGACGGCGAATATTTGTCGTGATTATTTTCGGGCGGGATCATTCAAAACAACGGCATTATCCGTCTCGGCGGAGAGTGTGGGTGAAGTGGCAGATGAACAGCGTTCACAAGAAGAAATTGCCGATACGAAATTACGGCAGAAAATTATCTTGAAAGCGGTTGATTCATTGCCGGCAAAAATGCGTGATGTTGTTGTTTATTATGAGTTTGAAGAGATGAGCTATGAAGAAATAGCCGCACGTTTGAAAATCTCTGTCGGGACGGTGAAATCCCGATTATTTACGGCTCGGAATATTTTGAACGAAAAATTATCTTATTTGAAAGGAGACTGACATGAAAACATTATTAGGATTAACGGCAGGAACGATACTTTTATCATCCGTTGCGATGGCGCAGGAAGCAAAGCCTGAAATGCCGAACGATATGCCTCCGCCTCCGCCGATGGCAGATGAAATGCGTCCGGGAGCCCCGGAAGCATTGCCGAAAGCTGATGCCGAAAAGCTTGAAAAGCGGATGAAAGCGCAAAAAGAACGGTTTGAAAAACGGTTAAACTTAACGCCGGAGCAAAAGGAAAAGATTGAAGCGTTACACGAAAAGACAAAAGCGGAAATGAAGCCGATTATGGATGAAATGAAAACATTGCGTGAAAAAGCCGATGCCATTCGTGAAAACAGCAAAAAGGAGTTTGAAGCCGTTTTAACGGATGAGCAAAGAGAAATTTTAAAAACCATGCATAAAGAGCGTATGGAGAAAAAAGGCCCGAAGTATGACAAGAAGATGAAAGGGGATCGGCGTATGGAAAGAAAGAAAAGAACGCGTCCCGCTTCGCCGGCAACAGATAATGAATAATATATCGTTCGGAAACGAATAATGTATCGTTCAAAAGGAAAGAGAAAGGAAAAAATCCTTTCTCTTTTTTTGTATCAGGCGATGTAAGTTTTTTTTGAAAAAAAAAGAATAAAAATTCTTGCTCTTAATGAAAAAAAGGAATACTCTAAAATAAGAGCAAGAGTTAAAAATAAAAAAAGGAGGCGCACATGGTGAAAGTCATCCGTAAAATAAAACGTAATACAGCCCGTATGATTGTAAAACATAGAATGTGTCGAAACGGGAAATTAACGATTGCGCGCGATAAACTGCGTCGGAAAAGAATGAGCTGTTTTTTACTGACGCTTGCTTTTCTGCTTTTAGTTATTCCGGGATTTGTTATGTTGCGTCATCGTATATCAACGATTATGACGGAGTCGGAAACAACCGCACAAAATCAGGAATTATATACGGTCGGCACAATTATTTACCGCCATTTGCACGGGTATCCGACGTATTGTCGCAAAAAGGGATATACACTTAAAAATTACGTAAAAGTATTTATTGATACGCACGAAGATGATTTGGTGGCATTTGACTTAATTTCTCGGGAAAATGGATTGACACCGAATACGGTGATTTCCGAAATTAAAAATGCTTTTTCTCCCGTTGTGCAAAAATCCATCGGAAAAGAATTTGGCAGAATACGTCAACGCGGGCTTATGACGCAAGATAATCAGCCGATAAAAACAGATGTGCAGATATGCCGATACTTGGATGAAAACACACGCGATTGGCTCCAAACGGCAAAAAAAGCCGATATAGAGCAGATTCATACATTTGCAAAATCGTTTTCGGAAGACTAAATAAAAAAAGCACCGAGCGGTGACAAAATTAAGAAGTGGGGGATAAATGAAAAAAGTATGGGTTACTTTGGTGTTGGTGATATGTGTGCTTATGGGGTCTGTTGGCGCTTATGCCGGCGAAACGTATCGCTTGATGGTATTCGGAGATAGTTTAAGCGCCGGGTATCGGTTAAAAAAGAATGAATCATTTGCATCGCAGTTGCAGGATGCTCTATTGGAAAAAGGGTATACGCAAGTTGAAATTATCAATGAAAGCCGTAGCGGTGAGACAACGGGCGGTGGTTTGCGACGGCAAAGTGTCGCTTTGAAAAAAAAGCCGAATGCCGTTCTTTTGGAATTAGGCATCAATGATGTGTTGCGTGGCGAAAGTATTGCACGGATTACGCAAAATTTATCTGAGTTAATTGAAAATTTTCAAGATGATGATATAGCGGTTTTGTTGGCAGGGATGAAAGCTCCGCCGATAACGGAACCCGCTTACGCTCGACAATTTGAGCAAATGTATCAATCTCTGGCGCGCAAATATCGGATAAAACTCTATCCGTTTTTCATGCAAGCCATTTTTCAAAATGCCGGCGGTTCGTATGAAAAAGCCATGCCGTATTTAAAAGCGGATAAAGCGCATCCGACAAGTGAGGGCGTTTCTTTGATGGTTGCGGATATTTTGCCGACGGTGATTTCATTTTTAAATCAGCAAGGTGTTCGCCCAAGCGATAAAAATAACATCAAATAAGACACAGGTGTTTTTTTAGTGTGATAAGAAAACTTATTCGGACTGTTTACAGGGGAAATGATGGTGCCGATTTTGTGGCATTTTCAGTTTGGCATGTGATGCGGTGTTCTGTTTATGCCCTATTTTTTTTATAAAATATCGACCATAGAAAAATGAAAAAATTTACCGAAAATAGTTGAAAAAACAAAATCCATGTGCTAATATAATGTCTGTGTTGGTTAATCAAATCTGAAAAAGGAGACCTTTTTATGAAAAAAATCGCTGTTTTAGCAGTTGCATGCTCTGTTTTGGCCGGTTGCTCTTACTTGGGTGAGCCGGAATCATATACGGTTGTTGATGAAGTGACAACACCGGTTGCTGAACCGGCTCCCGCACCGATGCCGGCGCCTGTTGTTGCTCCTATGATGGTTCGTCCGGTGGCAACGTGTGGTTGTTGCACGCGAACAAATGTTTGTGGCACGGGTGCCTGCCAAATCAATCCGGGTGTTGCAGGTCCGTTAGTTATCAATATTCCGCCTCAAACGGTATGTGTGCAATAATCTGAACTGATTATTTCAACAGATACTTTTTGATTATTGTTGGAAAGGAATGAAAAGGCTTGCCTTATCGGGCAGGCCTTTTTTTATTTATGTGTAGTCCTATGGTAAAGGAGGCTCAAACGATTTATTGTTTTGAGGGATAAGTATGCTGAAAAACGGCGTAATCGTTATGGTAATTGTGATTGAATAAGGGTATTATTTATTGTGCATAATCAAAAAGAACGGTTTTCGGATTATTCACGAATATAAAGAAGTTTTTCGGAAATTTTAGCAAATAAAAAAGGGCGTCTGTCAAAAGGCGAAGGGGTGTGGCGTCGAATACATTTTGCTCGGCAAGAAATCTCGTCATTTGCAAAGAAATTCAATAAGTCGGGAAGGTGACGGTAAGTAATTCGGTATGCTTTGCCGACGGGAGGTTTTACGGTGTTTAAGTTATTAAAATCATCTAAGAAATGTATTTCTTCAAACGCAGTGGCAAACGTTTTGCTTAACAGCCAAAGTGACTTCGGTGTATATTTTGAACAAAATTCATTGCCGGATTGCAGTGTTCCGATATGAAATAAACTGATGCCTGTGCAGTGGGCAACGTCTTTTCCGAAAAGTCGCTGAAATACGGCATTTACGTAAGGCTCGGTTTGATGAGTATAAATGCAAATTTCATTTTTCTGAGCGAGCATTTCTAATGCTTTTAAAAGAGGTTGGTTGGGCTGAATGGATGAATAATCGATTGCACCGGCAAACTTTTCCGTTATTTCTTGATAGGGTAGATGATATTTGCGTGAAGTATTGAGTGTTAAATTATAAAGATGGTTAAATTTGCGTTGTCGAATATAGAAAATTCCCCGTTTTAAAACAGAAACGGGGAATTGATAATTTTTTCCCACCGAGAGAAATGCTTGCGCCCAATTTTCGGCAGAGATTGATTTTTGCGCATACAGAACATTATCACAACCAATCGCAAATAATCTGTTTGCGCTCATATTGCTTATTCTCCGCGCGTATGCGAATGTGTAAAACGCAACTGTGATAAGGTTTCAGACTGTTGTGCAGAAGCAATTCGTTCGGTTTTCGGGAGCAAAAGATTATAAAATGCCTCTTTCATCGGTTTAAAACTCGGTTCATTTTTTAAGCAATCGTATGCTTGTGCCAGAACGGAGCGTTGTGAATCATTATTAAAGCGTAAGGCGGAAAATACTTGCTCTTTTCCGGTATAAATAACGCATTCATCTAATTGGGTTTCATACGTACCTTCGTATCTGAAATCTTCATCGGTTGTGCCGGGATTTTCGGCGACTTGTTGTTTAATCCAGGCTTCTTTTTGGGGCCCGTCCGGAATTAAGGCTTGATGAAAGTTAAGTTGAATCGTATAAACATTAAATGTATTTTCTTTTTTGCCCGGAATTAAAAAATCAAACGTATGATAACGATAGTGTAATTTAAAGGTTGATTTATCGTTATAAGAGCCGTGAGAACTTAATAAGCGACAAGGTTTTTCTTGCCCGTTTTGTTGAAAAGCGCAAGCGCTTGATTCGGCTTCCTTGCGTTCTGCGCAATTAATTTGCATCAGATATTTTTTCAAACGTTTGTCGTCGGATATTGTTTTGGGGTTAAAAATAATTTCACCGTTAGATAATGTATGCATATTCTGTTCCTCATTGTTCATCGGAAAGGAAAACAAATCACCAAAAGCATACGATAATTTCGCACACTTCTTTTAATCCGTTTATCCTCATTTGTATTTAAATATGCGCTCTATTATATCCCTTTTTTTTGAATAATGCAATGATTTTTTTATTTTATAAGCTAAATCCTGTTTAGCAATTCGCCTTCAAAAATAATTGTTCTGAAAAAGATATAAAATAAATTACAAAAAAATTACATTAAATGTATTGACATTCTTTTCATAATTACATAATATGTAATAAGCAAAGGAGGAATGATGACGATATTAACATCAGAAAAAAAACACTCACCTGTTGATTTTGTTTATGCATTGGAGGATTACATTGAACAACTTATTGAAGAAACAGATATAAATTTTAAATTACTAAAAAGTTTTCAAGTTGTTTGCACGTTAAACGGGATAGTTGATTACGATTATGATGCGTCTGAGGCTTATCCGATAAAACGCGAAACATTCAAACGAGAATTATTGTTAAAAGGTTGGTATTACATTTTATGTTATGGAACAAATGCTGAAAAAAAATGGCAAAAAGCAACGCGTAATAAAAAATTATATAATCGAATCAATAAATTAATTTGGAATTTAATTGAAAATGATTTTTAATGGAGAAGAAGATGACAATGGCGGATATTTATAGTGGTATTGTGTTATCGAGTATCATTTTTGGGCTGTGTATTCTACTGTAATTGTATTACATTATTTTTAATAGCCCAGTTGAGTAGCAAAAATAGTGCTTAACGGTTTCGGAGAATTAGGGTCAGGGTGCTTGTTATCAGCTATTTTTAAAGAATGATTTTTAATTTTAGATTGTGTAAAACCATTTGATTTAATTTGTTGTTTAGTGTGTTTGGATTCTGTATAGTGATATACGTCGGCGTAATAAGATTCATTTTGAATAGATTTCCGAAGAAAAAATTGTTTTTGAGATGAGGCATAGTTCTCGCTTTGAACGATTGGGTATAAAATAACGGCTTTTACGGGTAATATGGCTTGAACAAATAAAAAAATAAGACATACAAAAAAAATAAGTAGCCATGATTCCCCGTGATTTGTGACAATGATATTTGTAACCGGCGCCGGTTCATGTTTATCAGCGATTTTTTTTTCCGGCGCTCCGGGGATTGCTTCAGATAAAATTTCGCGTGTATAGTTTACAATTTGTTGTTTATTCATTTCGTCCTCAATCTATAGTAGAAAAATATATACTATCGTATGACAAAATGCACTTAAAAACAATAATCAGGCGGAAATAACTTGATTTTGAGCCAGAATTTCGGCGATTGAGATGATTTCCGCCATACGATCCTGGCGGGGGGTATCTTTGATTTTATCATATAATGAAAATACGAGTTCAATTTCTTTTCGTGGCTTTAACTGTAAATTACGTTCTTGTAAAAATGTATGCACCGTTTCATAAATCAGAATGATGATTTCTTTATCATAATTTACATGTGACGATTCGTTTTCCTCTTCCGTAAATCGCACAAAATCACATCGGTCTTCATTATAATCAAGCAAACTTTTTGCATCAATTCCCAGCTTCTCGGCAAAAACAGCAATCCGATTTGCCGGAATGCGCCGTTGCTTGCCACCGTTCACCGGGGAATTATGAATGAGTTCGGATATGCGCGTGCTTGGCCAGTTAATGGCTTTTGCAAATGAGGCATTCGTTTTATACCCCTTCTCAAAGATTCGCGCTTCAAGCCAATCCCATTTCATATTCCTCTCCTTATAAGACTCTTTCAGTCTATCTTAAAAAATTACATTTGTCAAATCAAAAAATAAATACATTTTATTACATTTTTTGTATTGACAAATTACATTTAATGTAATATATGTTCGGAAGGAAGGAGAAAATCAATGAAACACATTTCATACACACGTGCCGTTGGGCAATTATATAAATTTGATATACCGGTATTATATGCGGATGTCAGATTCGGAAGGAACATCAATTCGCAAGCGGAATTGCAAAAAGCCTGTATTTCATGGGCAACATGGAATATAGAAAATGCCCGCTATCGGATTCACTTTGCGGGGCATGAAAGTCCGAATATATCCATGCAAGCCAATGCCTCCACACAAGCCGATGTAGCTAAAAAGATGGGTATTCGCAACGGATTTCCCGATTTGTGGATTTCGCTTAAAAACGGAGAAACGGGATATATTTTCTTTAAATTCGGCAAAGATAAATTAACGCGGGAACAATTTGAATTTCGCGATTTTTTGCAAGCAGAGGGGCATAAGTGGGGCATCTGTCGCACGGTGGATGAGTTTATTAAAACTTTATCTGACTGGGGATTAAGTTCCAAACACAAAAAGCAAAATCCCTTTGAACAAGAAAATACAGGCAAATCAGAAAAAATCAGATGATTTTTAGAGGGTTTTCAAAAAACAATCAAATCGTTATGGAATTAAATAATTAAAAGGAGGGAGTAAATGAACAGAAAAGAATTAGAGAGTGATTTAAGACGTGCTTTTTGGGTAGATAACCAATTACCGCTTTCATCATTAAAACGGTTGCGCGCTTCGTTGGGAAAATTTGTTTTATTGCCTGATGACCGCCCGATTGATGAAATTTTTAAAGAAAAAAGCGTTCATGAATGTCCAACGCGGGAAGATTTATTTCTCTGGGAAAAAGTGATGTTTCGATGGATTCCGTTATTGGCGCCCGAAAAGAGAAATATCGTTAAACGCCGTTCGCAAGAATGGAGTTGGAAGAAAATTTCTTATGAGTTCGGCATCAGTCAACGCACGGCGCAACGCAGATATGTGGCTGCATTGGATACCCTGCTGAAAAGTATTTGAGATATAAAAGAATCGGCTTCGGGGCGAACACATTTAAAAACAAAGACAACTTATGCTTGATAACTTGTTCGCTACCTTGCCGAATCATCTTTATTTATCTAAAACATTTCGCACGTAAAAGTATAATATGTCGGCAAAATTCGGAAATTTTACAAAGACGGTATAAGAGTGCCTATCAATAATTTGATATTCTTTGCGACTGGCATCATAAGCAATCAATTCTTCGGGAGAAATGCCCAAAATGATTTTTTTCTTTAATATCGGGTTGGAAGAAAATGAAGCCTGCATCGGCAAAATGGCACGATGAAAGTGGGCCCCGTTGTTGCGTTCATGTTCCTGTGTAGAAAAAAGTTCTAACCCGTTCCAAAAAAGACCGTCCGTCATCATTAAAAATGTTGTGTAATCTCCCGGTAATCTGCCGTAGCCAGCTTGTAGCAATGAAGCATATACATTGCTGATTTCCGGGTGTTCGGCCGGAGGATAGATGACGGCGTAATCTTGATAGACTTTTTTAAGAACTTGAACGAGTGTGCGCATATTATCTCCCCGGCATAGCCTTCAAAGCAATTTTTTCAAAAGCCGCCTTGGAAAAGCCGGCATAGACGCTTCTATCTTGCTTGTTTTTCCCGCCGGAGCCTGTAAACATACCAAACGGCACATAAATTTTTCCGACAGGGGCAGGCACATATAACAGCGGTGGATATGAAATGCCGTTTTCCGTAAGAATCTGCTCGTCCAGATAAGCATGTATCATATCGTGAAAAGGTTTATCTTGCATAAATACCATATTGTTAAAATCAATCGTTCCGCCGTATTCGGGGGGATATTTTAAATGAACGGTATAATTTTCTGGAATTTTCCCTTTTTTCATATAAAAAATCCCTTCTTCCGAAACGCCTGCCGAACGTAATTCCATTGTGTAATTATAACTTAATAAACGCACAAAATCGCGCACAACGCGTTTTAAAAGTAAATGCTGTTCCAACATATCATACGTGAATGAGCCGATATAGGAAACTGCCATTAAATCCATACCCGGAAAATTCAGTTGATTAAACCGGTTAGCCCAGTAATCCTGATTTTTAGTCAGCTGATTGCCGGTTATAATTTCTTGATTGAGGCTATCTAATGCGTTATCAAGCCATTCCATGTTTGGCAGTTGTGTTTGTTCAGCGAGTTGGGACGTTTGCGCAGTTGTTGCTGAGGTATGGGTTTGCGCCGTTGTTGTAGAAGATTGCTCGGTGAACCCATGCATTTGCGAGGGTGCCGTGGACGATAGCTCGGTGAACCCGCGCATTTGCGAGGGTGCCGTGGACGATTGCTCAGCGAACCCGTGCATTTGCGACGGGGGCGTTGACTTGGCTTGTGTTTCGGGGACAGCCGTCAGAATATCATCCAACAAAGATGGTGTATCGGGTAATTCAGTCAGTGTCAAAACATCCATCTTACGCTTTTCGGCAATGGGTGTTTCTTTGGGAGGAATTATCGTGCCGGCATTCGGTGATGTATAACCTCCTGTATTTTTAAAGGATGAAGCAGGTAAGGGGGATTTATCCGCTCCATGCGTAGCGGTAATCGGTTGTTCCATTGACTGACTGCTTGTGCCATCTTGTGCAGATTTTGTTTGGAATGAAGATGTTTGTTTGTTTTCGGCATTAACTCCGGCAGAAAATGCGGATTTTCCACTTTGAAATGTTTCGCCTCCGATAGCGTATTCCGGAAATAAATCCTCCCAGGAGATAAGAGAATTATCTTCCTTGTTCAGTTGCGAAAAATCAAGTTTATCCGTGTTATCCGTCAACGATACTACACTCCTTTAACCTTCTTTTCAATATCTTCAATTTGTCCTTGCATCATTGTTTTAAGCATTTGAATATCGGTATCTTCGCGTTGTGCCACAACCCAATACGGCACCCAGGGGGAGGCCCCCATGGCGCATTTCTTTTTCATACTTTTATCCAAATACCACCGTGGGGCGTCTGCAAGAATCGGACGATTTAAAAAGCCTTGGAATAAGACGTATTGCTTTAAATAACTTAAACTCATCATATCGGAAGCCCCGACCACGTTTGAACTTTGCAATGAACGCGAAACGTTTGCGGCAAACGGGTTTGTTTGTTGCGATACACCTTCCGTTCTTGATGAGCTGGCAACTTCAATGGTCTTCGTTCCGATCATTTTACTGAACCGCTCCGCCGTTTGTTCGTTGTTTTGTGCTAAAATAACTTTTGCGGCGGTTGTTGTAATAATTGTTTCCAAATCGTCTTTCCCGTATTGTCCGGAAATCTGCCCTAAATCCTGCCCGATGAGTAAGTAAGCCACTTTTTGTCCGCGTCCGACGGCAGGCCCGTCTTTAACGGCAGCCAACTTCGGCATTTGCGGGAACTCGTCAAGCACAAAAAGCGTCGGGAACGGTCCGGACTTAATCCCGTCCGTGCCGACAAAATTTGGTGGATTTGAAATTAAGAAAGAACTCATCAATTCAACAAAAATACCCGTAATAACGTTCATACTGCGCGCATCAACCTGATTGACCGATAAATAAACGGATACAGGTTTCATTTCGCCCGTAATCGGATCACGCAGTCCCCGTAAATCGCGGAAAGTTAAGTCGCTGAACTTTGTGCGCATACGCACGGCTGAGTTTTTGAAAATGTTAATACCGGCAAGTGCCGTTGATAAAATTGATCCGCGCTCTTTATCAGGCGTTCCCGATAACTGGTTTAATTCCACAACGGCACGGTGCGCATAAGCAAATCTATCTGCTTCTTTTACGGCCGAATCCAATAAATCGCGCATCGGATCTGCCATCATGGCCATCTGATCGCCTTCGTCTGCGCGACGTTTAATATCGGCGGCAATCTTCATTTGCGATTCCGTTAACCAGTCAAAAATCATGGCAATACAGGGTTCACAGCCTTGCCATTGCGTCGGCAACCCTTCCCATGTGCCGATAGGTGCATAATTATCAATCGTCAACTGCCCTTGTTGTAAGGCTTGCAAGGCAAGGGTGGCGCTTTGATCTTTCATTCCGTCGTAATAAGTTGCCAACACGGCAGCGTCTTCCTGATCAAAACTGTTTTCCATTAACTTATTGATAAAATAATCGTTTGCCCGCGCCCGTTCGCACTTGCTTGAAATAAATTGTAAAAAACCCGACATGGCATTTCGACCCGTTTTTGACCAGTGCGGGTCGGCACCGCCTTTCGGCTCTTCTACCAACACGGCAACCATAGAGTCAATATATTTTTCCCGATCGGAACCTAACGGCGGTAAGCAAGAGGCTGACAGCGGATTCCAACTGGGATAATAAATACCTTTTTCGGGATCATCCTTTTCACCCCAGTTAATCACAAATACCGGGCCGATTGTTGCACGATATCCCGTTGTGTTAAAGCATAGCTCCGGCTTCGGGTCGTTGACAATGAGGCTAAGCCCCGGTGATTCTAAAATCGTTGGAACCACAACACCGACCGTTTTACCTGTTCCCGGAGGGGCAACAACCAAGCAAGAAAGTGTTTCGGGCATTTTCATTAATTTCCCTTTGAACCGTCCCAACACGATACAAAACCCGTCAAATAACTTCATCTTTTTAACATCGGCATATTCTGCCATTCGTCCGCCACCGAAAATTTTGGGCATATAGTCGTATGGGTTTTTGATAATACCCACGATTAAAACCACCCAAAACATAATAAACGGTAAAAACGGTAAATACATAATCGGTTCCGGATTAGCCCGATTTAAAAATGCCGAAAACCATCTGCCGTATACGGAAAACAGATAACTCATATTCGGAATGGCTTTCTTCCAGAAAGAAATGGATTCTTGTATGGAAAGAATGCTGAAGCCGTTTACAATCCAAGTTTGCAAGGGGATAATGAGCCACATTAAAACAAAAAAAGTTAAAACGGCTGCCGTAAACGTCCAACACAGCCAAATAATGAATTTTCCTTGATCTTCGTAAGCGCTGTCTCGTTTAAATCCCATGATAAAACTCCCCTTGCTTGACTAAATGTTTCCCGTGTTTTCGGAATGAACGTGATATCTTGTTTTCCTTAATTGCAGTTGTTTGCGATAAGGATTTAATTTGATTCCCACATAAAGTGTATATCCCAAACAAATAAACGGAATAAACGGAATAAACCAATATTTATTATCCGCTAATTGTATGATTCGCATAACCCATTCTTTATAGGCGGAAAATAAGAAACCGATATCCGCTAATGATTGCTGGATGAATTTTGTGAAAAAATCAACGGTTGCAAGATTGATGCCATCTGTTAAAAACCGTTGCACGGGAAATGCCGACAACCCCGTTCCGATAACCAAAACAAGCATCCAGCCCAATGATTTGGCCAGCCAAAAACAATATCTTTTTGTTGCTTGTTCGTTTTCTTGATTTAACTCATCGCACTTTTTTTCCCAAAAATCAGGCGTAAAAACCATTTTTTGCTTCCCCCTTTATAATGATTTTTTCACTTGTTCAATCACTGTTTCCGAAGGTTTCTCCGTCGGCATAACGGATTGCGTTACACTGCTTAATTCATCAGGTCCGCCGATATCTGTTCGGCATACGATAACCGATAAATCTTTCCATGTTGTTTGCATATCTTCGGCATTGATAATCATACCGCTACGTTCAATAAACATTGGCACAACGCTCCCTTGGAATCCGTTGGAAACCAATCGTTCCATAAAGCCTTTAACGGCTTCCAATAATTGAAAGACGGGTGAAACACGATGTGAACTTTCCGAAAACCAAAGTGGGTCTTCTCCGTTAAAGCGTTCTTCATCTGCCAACCAATCGCCGGATTGCGTGTCTTCCACAGCCACGATAATGCGCGTATCCCCGATCGCAATATAATCAATCGGCTGATTATTGATAACCATGTTTTGTAAAACAACATAGCCCGCATCATCAAAGATAGCGGGAATATTTTCTTCCAGTTTGGTGCGTTCGGGTAATTTAATATCGGAAAGCAAGATATTATCCAGCGAGCTATCCGAGAAGCCTGTTTGTGCAGGCATACCCCATTCATTGCCGTTAGTTGTGCCCATACTTGAAGAACTTGGGGCAGGGGCAATGGAAAACCCTTGTTGCATAGAGGGTAAGGAGAATCCTTTATTAAACGGCGAATCGGAAGGAGGTGTATAGGTAGGCGGTGTAAAAGAGGAATTAAAAGATGAACTTCCTGTGGCAGATCCGCCGAAAGAGGTTTCTTTTGCTTTTGATTCACCCGGAACCATCGGCTCATCTACGGGTACTTTTAATTCGGATTCTTTGGAGGCCGGACGTGCGATATCGCTCATCGGTCGCGGACGTGTTGTCTTTGATGAGTGCTTTTTCAATTGAATCTTTTTAGGCGCTTGCGCATAGAATGCTCCGCCTCCCGTGAAGAAAGCAATCAACCGCTTCACTCCGATACGCATCAACTTTAACCACTCGATTCGCAAACAATAGTGCCAGCCGATTAAGAAAAGCGGGAAAGCCCCTAATGCAACGATAAAAAAGATAATGTCGCTGGTGCTTTTAATAACCCACCCCTTTTTGAACTCATCAACCAAAAACGCCCAATGCGCCGGTTCGAAAAAGTTAAAATCCCAGTTAGCCAACAAAAAGCTTCGGATAAACCACCATAAAAATATATAGCCCCAAATAAAGCCGACTAAGAGCGTTCTTTGCCATTTTTTCATTGCTTGTCCTTAATACTGATATATCAATTTATCGTATTATAATCAAAAAAGATGATTTTGACCAGTAAAAAATTCACCTTTTTCCAAAAAAAACGCAAAAACGCATATTTGCGGTATCGGAATAATCGTTTATCGGGAATTACTTTTCTTGAATTCCTTAAATGTGGCGGATAAAACGGTGGTAATCAGGCGGGCAATTCGCGAATTATTTCTTTAAAGCGACGATATTGTAAAATGGAAAAATAAAGTTGCCATAATTTTAATAAGTGATTGAATTTATTTTTCTTATTTAATTTTCTAAACAGTTTTTCCGTTCGGATAACATAGTAGGTATCCAAGCCGTAAATCCATTCATCCGTAGAAAAGTGAAAGGAGGTATCTGCCAGAATTAACCATTCTTTGAAAACGGAAAACGGGTTGATAAAAACAGGCAAACGCTGGACCAAGCAAATGATATAGCGAATTAAATCTTGTGTGGGATATCCGTATCTGATTTCTTCAAAATCCAAAACGGCGCTTAATTTATCATTTTGAAAAAGCAAGTTGTTATTGTGAAAATCGCCATGCAAAACGGATGATGTGGCAAAATCAAGATTATCGGCTTTCATTTGAGATAAAAAATTGAGGAGCGTTTTGTGCAAAAAAGCGCCGTTGAAAAAGCGAAAAATAAATGTATTCGGTGTGCGAGCAGATTTTTGAACGATCTGAATTAAATTGTTTATTTTTTCGGGAATGCGATAAGCCGGTAAAATATCTTGTGAATTGTGCCAACAGAGTTTTTGAAAACATTTATAAGCGTAGAGAATTTCCCCGAAATGACTCTTTGTCATTTTATAAGAAGGCAGGGAGCGTCCGTCACAATATTCCATAACAATACCGAAGTGGTGATGATATGTAAAGTAAGCAGATTGATTTAAATGAATAATACTTGTTGTGCGGATAGCATTATTTTGGGTAAGGGAATCATAAATGCGCACTAATCGTTCTATTTCACTTTTTTGTTCGCGATGAATTAATTTTACGATATAGCGTTTGTGATTCACCGTAATCACAAAATTTTCGGAGGCAGAGCCGTGTGCGAATTGACGCGCCGATTCAATCGGTTGATGAAAAATATCCGTTTCCAAAAATGCAATGAATTTTTTGCTTTTGGCCGGCAATTTTAATAAGTATACGCACATAAGTTTTTCCTTTGGCAATCTTCTGTTTTTAGAACATACTATCATATTCCGTTTGAAAAAATCAAGCAGGAAAAAAGTATATGAATTGTTATTCTATTGAATAACTCTTAATTTAAAAAAGAGTATTGTTATGTTGCGACTTGACATCTAATACCAATATGCTACAATCGCAATCAAGAATGGCTTTTATCAATCATCGTTGCGACTTGACATCTAATACCAATATGCTACAATACTTCTAATGTTGACTCTCGTGTTGAACGGGTTGCGACTTGACATCTAATACCAATATGCTACAATATTTGCGCGACCTGAACGACCAACAAATTGTTGCGACTTGACATCTAATACCAATATGCTACAATACTGGCTCGGATTAATAGTATCTGTTTTAAGTTGCGACTTGACATCTAATACCAATATGCTACAATAGATGAGCCTAATTCCTTTTAAAATAAAGGAGTTAGGCTTGTTTCTTGTTTAAAAAAATGATATTTTATGCCCTCTTTTTAACCTAAAAATGTCATTTTTTTTGACCCCGAATCACCCGAAAATCAGAATAATTCAAACTGCGATGGCTCTTCTTTGAGTGTTTTTTCCACGCGATTCGCTATGTGAATAATGCTTGAAAATTGCTTGTCCGTGAAAAAAAGAATGTTTACATCACCATAACTCGGATTATTTTTCTTGATAGCGCGCACATATTTTTGCGAATTTTCCCATGTCCCCGTAAATTGAACGTAAACCGAAAATTGCACCATCTCAAAACCTTCATCCAGCAAAAATTTTCTGAATTTAGCTGCCGATTTGCGTTCGGCAGGTGTCTCGGTCGGTAAATCAAACATGACCATCATCCACATCAGTTTTCTCCCATTGATATAATTAGTTTTTTCTTTTGTCAAAATAGTGTGTCCTCAAATAACCAGTTGTTAAAATGAAATTTAATTTCCTTTGTTTTATAAATATTCACTAAATCCCATACAATTTGTTGCAATATCATATAAAGCGGTGATACGCCTTTCCCGTTATGAAATTCTTTTGTTAAAAGGCCCGACATTTCGGCTTTTCGTTCGGTTGTGAGTTCCGTAAAATCAATCTTTTTTTCACGGAGCCGATACACATGTGCATCTATCAGCGGCCGGAACGGTTCAATTAAATCATCTACCAAGCAAAAGGGATTCAGTTTATTATTATGCCCCACGCCGTAGCAGGGATTTAACCCCGCCGAAACCACATATCGTGCCAATGCCGAACGCAAAATGGCATAGCCGTAATTTAAATAAGAATTGATACCGATGATATCTTTATTTCGCACGAAATCTTCCCCGAACAGGGCTTTAAAATAGAGTTTGGCTGCATAGGCTTCGCGGTTTGTCGTATCTCCCGACAAGACTGTTTTGTGCATATCTTCCAATTTATTTTCTTTGTGAAAGAGCGTTAACACGCGCGATTGATTCTTGATTTTTTCTTTAATCAGCAACTGCCAAAGCCTCTTTTCCAACGGCTTTTTGTTTTCTATTTGCAGATATTGAATTTCGGTTTGCTTACTTTGCCCCACATACGAAAGCAACATTCCGCTCGGAGCATAATTTTTGCCGAGAATAAGAAGCGGGATATTTTCTTCACAAAGGCGCTGTAAAAGATTGTTGGTATAAACAACGCTATACGCCGTTACAAACACCGCATGAATAGAATTAAAGGGAATATCCTTGCGGATATCCCCTTCCTCTATGCGTAAGAAGCCTCTATACACACTTAATCGTTTATTATTACCGGCAATTTCAATAAGTCTGTTTGGCATTATAAATTCTCCCCATCGGTGAAACATAAACTTTCCGCGCACGATATGTTTTAAGTGAACCGGCAGAAGCTGGCCAAGATTTGTCATTTCCATCCTCTTTGGCGATATTATGTGGTGTTAAATATATGATAGCACCCCACATCTTCTTAACCCGAAACAACACATCTACCGTTTCAATCAGCGGATTTTGATTGAATTTATTGCGCACATATTCGGCAATTCCTTTCGGAAACTTCTCGGCAAACGCTTGTTCTTTCGTAAATGTTGCCATCACCATATCATTCCGTCGCAACCGCATAATCCGTTTGGCGTTCGGATATTTATACCGCCAATAGGCAATATCTTCCCCGCGCGATTGACGAATCGTAGCATTGTAATTTGAAACAATTTCCGTTTTCCATTCTCCGCGATCATTTGTCGGCACCCCGTTGATTTTATTGTGCGGGTTGATTTCGTAAACATCGGCACAGAAATTTCCGCCACCGATAAACCATTTAAACGCTTTTTCCGATTTTTCGCGCAGATTTTGAACGGCTTGCTTTTCCTGCTCGGCAATTTGTTGCTTTTGAAGTTTTTGCTCTTTATCGGTTGCTTTCATGGTAGAGGCTTTTCTATCCAATATATACCACGCTTTATACGCATCATAGTAGGCTTTTTTATCTGCTTTATCATAAAACATCGGGATATATTCATTTACGCCTTTTTCCATTGTCTTGTCTTGAAATTTAAAGACGGCTGTTAATCCCTCGTTCGGATTCACAAAGTGTTGCAACCCATAGGCACTATCTTCATGAAGTTGTCCGATGGTGCTGTTTGGTGCCGTTATATCCTTTAAATTCGGTTTGTGCGAGATGTTGATTTGTTTGACTTGATTTATCAACTCGTTAACTTTAAGATTCTCGGGAAGTTTAAAGTATTCGTTGACGAGCGCTATTGTGCGCACTGTTTCAAAGTCTTTAATCCGTTTTTTGAGGTCTTTTTTCTCCTCAGCGGAAACGGTAGGGTCGCGGAATTTCGGCAACTCGTTTTTAAATTCTTCCCGCACGCTGGTTTTCACGTTTTGCAACAGTTTTGATACGTTGGCAATTTGCCCGCGTTCAATAACGGAAACGATAATGGCGTCTATGGCGTGATGATTATGGAATGCTCTGTATGCCTGCATATCCGATTCGTCCTTATAGATATTTAATCCCCACGCTTTGCGAATCAGTGCCGTTAATGCGCCCACAACGGCTTGAACGGTTTGTTTGCCGTCTTCTCGCACAATGGGCTGTAAATAATCATGCAATAAGCGCGTCATATAGCGCGTGTCGTTCAGTGAACGAGCAATCGGCCCTGCCTGTTGCTCAAATTTTTGCATTGCGTCGGGTGCAAAACGCCATTGTTGCCCGGCGGGCAGACGTTTGGCTCGCTTCATAATATCCGCCCAGTTGTAGCCCGCAGGACTGTCTTTGAACGCTTCATACGGCGTGCGATTCCCTTTAAAACGGTTAGCGTCCACATACGCCAATACTTTATTATCCAGCGAATCGTCCAGACTGCGTGAGAAGGGAATTAAATGCTCAATTTGAACTTTCTGCCCGTCCATTAAATCACTGACAGAAATCGGTCTACCCGTGAACGGACACTCCTTTGTTAACGGTTCTTTGGATAACACGCCCAACCTTTTCCAAATCTTATATTTTGTAATATCGTGTTTGGTGTAAGGTCTATCCCCGCACTTGGCTTTCAATTCGGCTTCAATGCGTTGATTTTCGCGTTCGTTGGCATCGCGGGTATCCGTCATCTTTAACCGCTCCTTAGCCGAGGCCGGCAAATCTCTCGCATATTCAACGGCTATATCGTATGGTTTCCCGTATCGGCTAATCATCTCGTTGATGAGGTGTCGCACTTGATTTAAGGCAACATGCACGGTGGCATTATTGATTTTGCCGTATTTTTCTTCCGGCGTTTGCGGATTTTCTTTCTTGCCTAAACAACTTTGCGATAAAATAACGCCGTAATAGGGCAGGGTATCTAAATGTTCTTTATTCTCGGCAGGATAGAGTTCTTGCCAAGCATCAACATACATCATTCCCTCTTTCATCAACCCCAAAATTTTGCGAATGGCTTTTTCCGAAAGTGCGCCGAAGTCCGGTTCAAAATTGATTTCCGAAAAAACTTCGTTTGCCGCCTCGGCCGACAGATTAAATTCTTTCATAAGATAATTTAAAATCAGCCGATTTTCATCTTCTATGGAAATTTTGGTGCGTGGATATTCAATATAAATATGCGGTCGTGCCAATACATTGATGAGTTTACCGCGCTGTTCCTGTGTCATTTTTTCCCAATACGGCAGGAGAAATCTTGATTGGTTGACGGCGTGTTGCGTTGTATTGACAAGCAAACCTTTATCCAACCCCGAATCGCTTTCTTCTTTTCTTTCAAAATTAAACAGCCCCTTTTTATCCAAGCCGAGCGCTTTTTTGATATTACCGTATGCCACAATTCCTTTGGCGGTGGGCTTGATGGAAACGGGATTGTTCAGAAGTTCAATCAGGGATACTGTTTGTTCTTTGGATAAGCCGTGATAATCGGTTTCGGTTTCCGCGCTGAATGTTAGATTCATCACATTTTGCCAAATCCGAAACTCTTGAAACAGCGGATGTGCGCGCGGGATTCGTTTCTCGCCTTTTTCAAATAAACATTCCCCTTCGTCCGCTTCTTTGAGCGGGCGTTGGAAAAACATAATGTTTTTTAATTTGTCGCGATTTTCATCCGTTAAGATATCCGCATAAAAAGCTCTTTGGCTTTCCGTGGCATTATCCGATTCTTGCAACAATGCTTTTTGTCTTTCCCAAATCGTATTAAATTCTTTAATATAAACTTCTCTGAACGGGAATAGTCCGCCCAAATACTTACCGCTTGCATCAAACAAATTTTTTAACCGAATTGTTTGATTTGCCTTTTGACGCATTATTAAAAATTCGCCGTAAGTTCTCGCGCCTTTTTCTGTCATGGCGTCTAATAACTCTTGATAGCCGGACTTTAATTTTCCGCCCTCTGCTTTATCGTCCTTACGGTTAGAAAGAAAGCCTTTCCGTTTGGAAAGTTGCAACAAAACGCGCCCGAACTCATAAGGCAAAAGAACCCTATCCAACGCATTTTGGCGCAACTCATAAGGATTCATGCTTTTTAACGCTTCTTTTTCGGCTTTATCCGTCGGGAATAAATGAAGATTGGTTAAAATTTTTAATAATTCCTGTGTTTTAATGTGTCTGCGATTCACAAGGCGTCTTGCTCCGCGGGCGCTCCGTCGCTTGACGCATAGCGAGGCTTTGCTTTTATCATCACGTCCGTCATCAAAAATCCGAACGCCAAAGTCCAGCAACTTTTGATTATCTATATCAAAAGCCGACCAACCGATAGATGTTGCACCCATATCAAGACCAATTCTGTATTTCATTTTATACTCCCTAAATAGTTTATTATGCGTTGTATTTTTCAATTTAAAATACATCTGATTCGCAGAATATAACATTTTTTTTCAAAAAACAAGTTGACTTTACATTTTTTTGCGTGTATATTCAACATATCGGATAAATTTCGTAGCATATTGGTATTAGATGTAAGTCGCTAATAAGAAATTTATTTCGATATTAAGCTCGGCTACTTCGGTAGTCGGGCTTTCATATATGCGGATTCTGATTATGTATAAGAATGTTGCCTGCGTGAGGGGTCAATATAAAATAACTTGCATAAATGAGAGAAGTTGTGTAAAATGAAAATGTACGTGATTTTTATTGATGGATATGGATTGAATATATGTCGGATTTTACGGTTACGGAATTATTACTTTTTCAACTGATTTTAATTGTTTTTAATGCTGTTTTTGCGTGTGCGGAAATCGCCGTTATTTCCATTAATGACGTCAAATTGAAAAAAATGGCGGAAGCCGGCGATAAACGCGCAGCTCGGTTGGTTTCTTTAACCGCTCAGCCGGCCAAGTTTTTAGCCACAATTCAGGTTGGTATTACATTGGCGGGATTTTTGGGCAGTGCTTTCGCAGCCGATAACTTCTCGGATCGCATTGTCGATTGGCTGGTGGCAGAGGGCGTTACGATTTCACCGCATAAATTAGATGTGATGGTTGTTATCGGTATTACGTTTGTGTTATCTTATGTAACACTTATATGGGGTGAGTTGGTTCCGAAAAGAATTGCCATGCAGTATGCCGAAAAAATCGGCTTGTTTATGTCAACCATGATTTATGCCATTGCAAAATTGTTTTCGCCGATTGTATGGTTCTTAACGTTTTCAACAAATCTTTCTTTGCGCTTGCTCGGTGTTAATCCCGAAGAAAAAAGCGAAAAAGTAACGGAAGAAGAAATTCGGATTATGATTGATGTCGGCACCGAAAACGGCACGATTGATGATACGGAAAAGAAAATGTTGCATAATGTGTTTGAATTTGATGATAAGTTTGTATCGGAAGTGATGACACATCGCACCGAAGTTGAATTTTTAGATGTGGATGATGATACGGGTGATTGGGAACGCATTATGGTTAAAACGCGCCATACCGTCTATCCCGTTTATAAAGAAAATACGGATCATATTGTCGGTATTTTAAATATTAAAGACTACTTTAAGTATCGGCCGAAAGGAAAATCGGCGATTGTTAATGAAGCGATTAAGCCGGCGTTGTTTATTGCGAAGACGCAACATATTAACGACTTATTTCATCACATGCAAAAAAGTCGCATTCACTTTGCAATCGTGGTAGATGAATACGGCGGTATTTCGGGTATTGTGACGATGAATGATTTATTAGAAGAAATTGTGGGCGATTTGGAAGATGATACGAGTGCTCCGCCGGCAACGCCTGATATTAAGCAAGTCAATAAAAATTCATGGGTCATTCAGGGTGATACGCCGTTAGATGAAGTGGCTGAAACACTGGGGCTGGATTTTGCGGAATTTGAGTGTGAAACATTTGCAGGATTTGTGCTGTCGCTCATGGATGAAATTCCGTTAAATAAGAAAAATATCAAATTGACGTATCAAAATTTACGCTTAAAGCTTTTGGAAACAAGCGGACACAAAATAGAGCGGGTCTTACTTCAAAAAACGGATATGTTGGAATAGGGCGCCTCTTGTGATAAATAAATTACGGTTAAAAAGATAATATGAAATGCCACAATATTTTTCAAAATAACATATTGTTTTTAAGCGGTGTGGTTGCATTGATTTGTGCAATCGCTCTACAAGCGACAGCCGAAGAAACGCCATACGATTTTATGCGTGCAGAACTGGCAAAAATAAATTCATCCGAAGCAGAATATATTCAATCGGATAATCCGTTTGCTCCGTTAGTGAATGCGTTTGTTGCGAATGCCCGAGGTGATCAAGCCTCGGAAACACGCTATTTAAATCAATTTAACCAAACGCTCCAACCGTATTTGAAACAGAAAATGTTGCAAAGTTATTCGGATTGGGAGAAAAAAGAGTTAGAAGATGCTCAAAAACAAATAACCAAGTCAATCCAAAACGGTAAGTTATATGATGTATTTCACCATTTGCTACAAGTTCAAAGTTCAGCAGAATTTTGTTATAGAATGACGGATTGTAAACCGATTTTTCTTTCATCTTTTTCGTTTGCGAAAATTGCTTCGCAAATAACTCCGCCGAATAAGTATGATATATGTTATGATATCACGCCTTTTTATCCGAAATGTTCATCGATGCGTTACGATGATTCAAGCGCAAAGTTAAACCAATTAGAATTGGCGGTTAATTATGCTCAACATCCGATGGCGTATTATAAAGAAATGCGTGTCGGGGGTGTGCAAGCGAGTCAAATTCAATCGATAACGGCTTCCCAAAAAGATGAAAAAACAGCGATACCCACAGGTGCTTGGTCGTGGAAAGAGGCTACTATGTATATGGAAGCGAATCCCGAAAAAGCATATCAAACATTTAAAATGGCTAAAACGCTGACAGAAAGATTGCAGTTCGCACTGTTCTTGCAAGCATATTTTCCCGACAACGTTAAAGAAATTAAAGACAACTTGCGTGCGGTTGTGCAGGAATTTGAGCATGGGGATAAATATCTTCCTTATTCAAGGCGATATGATAAAGAAACGTTTCATCAAAAATATGCATCTGACTTGTCGGATAGCTCTGACCCGATTAGTATGGATTATTTGATTGAAGTGGCAACTTCCGCAGCCGATAAGTCTATACTTGATAAGCCTCAATATCTTGAAATTTATTGCGGTGTTGCGAAAAAAATGCCGGCCATTCTTGTGGCAACTGCTCCATATTATGGTAGCAGTCGTGATTACTCTATTCCGTATTTATCATGTGATACAGATGCGGATTATCAAAAATTTCCTGCTAAGGTTATTTACCAATACGCTAACAAGGCAGAAAAGGCAGACGGTTATTTCCTGTCAACAAATGAAGGCACAATTCGGTTTGCATACGCAAAGAACCAAGATTACATTTTAAATCAGGCATTTTTAGACGTTGTCCCGAAAGAGGTGAAACAATATCGGTTGAAGTATCCGTATGAGGCTTGGTCGTATCAATCGCTGGAAACGCGTAAAGCCTTTTTGGAAATTAAGGAATTTTATTTAAAAGCGCAACAAGCTTTAATGGCGTATTATCAGAATGTGCGTCATTTTTCACCCGAAAAATCAAGCCGGCTAACCGAATACGTGCTTTTCAATTATCCGTTTGGCACGCGTGGAGAAACGGATGAAATCCCGTTAACGCTTCGCACGTTAATGATAGAAGGAAAGAGTTTGGATGAGGTGAACAACTTCATTTCTCGGGCGGATTTTCGCACGCAACAGAAAAAACAAACGAATGAATATGAAAATGCACCGTTGATACATATTGCCGTGCAGAAACCGGCTTATTTAAAAGCGCTGTTTGATTTAACGCGTAATATGCAACCGACGGAGCAAGAAGAATATGATGTTGTGTCGGATGTGAATGCACGCAATAATATCAATAAAACGCCGTTGATGGTTGCTGCGCAGTTTAATCTTTTGGAAAGCGCGCAGATGCTTTTGCAGGCCGGGGCTGATATTAACGCCGTAACCCAAACCGAGGAATACTTCGGTTTGTTAAGAGATAATAGAACAGCGCTGATGTATGCCGCCGAAAATGCGGATTTGCAGATGATTCAACTTTTATTGAATAACGGAGCCGATAAAAATATGCATGATACACGAGGGTATCGTGCCGTTGACTATCTGATGGGATTTGCATCGGGTCAATATAATAACAAGTTATCGGAAGAAGAATTTAAACAAGCGCTCAAGTTGCTTTTGTAAGATAATTCTCCCGAGCAATATAATGTGATGCGGTGCAAAATGGTATAACGCATTACCGTGCGCTGAAACGCAACATACGCATATCATTGAGTCGGATTATTTTCGCAGATTTCTATCCGAGCTGAAAAATCGGTTTTCATGTTGCTTAAATGGTCAATGCCACTTTCTACTTCTCCCAACTCAATCAGGCTGGTATCAACTGTTTTTCCATGCGTTTTGTAAAAGAATCCAAAATTTCCCCAAGGGGCATAAATAAACATTTTTCCTTTTTCGGCAATCATTCCCCTCGGAACGTTTGTCAGAGATATCGGTTGAGGGAATTGAGAAATTTTTTCTTCTCCCGCAAAATCCGTAAAGTTAAATTCCGCCGGTAGCATTTGTAAAAATTGGCGGACGGCAGTATTATCTTGCATCCGAACAATAACTTCTTGATGATTAAAACTGACTTTAATTTTCATAGGCATTTTCTCCATATTATTTGCGCCGAAAGCGGTTGTTGCTCCCAAAACGCCAGCAACCAGCCATCCGATAAACATTTTCTTCATTAGGTTATTCCTCATAAATCGGTTTATAATTATTAATATCGGCTTCTTTAATGAGGTTAATGGCTGTCATTGCATTAGCAAAGCCGATATAGGGGATTAACTGCACCATTGTTGCCAGAAGCGTTTCTTTATCATTTCCGGCTTTCATCGCTCCCACAATATGGGCGCTCAACTGCTTTTCGGCTCCGAGCGCTGTCAAAATAACAAGCGAAAAGAGCTCGCGTTGTTTGATTGTCAAACCGTCGCGTGTGTAAAAATCACCGAAGCAAAAATCGGTTAACATATCGGGAACAACATCTTTATATTCTCCGGGCAGGGATTGCATGGCTTTTTTAACTTCATTGCCATACAGCATTGTTTGTATTTCCAACCCTTTTTCATGGCGGTTTTCTTCGGTTACCGTAGTGGCATTTTGGAGTGGTAGTTGAATATTTTTTTCATGCATCACTTCATTAAAAACGGCAATGGCGTTCAACGTTTTCGGAAAACCGATATACGGGGCGCATTGATAAATGGCTTCACGAACGGATAAAGGCGTATTCCCTACATGAAGTGCGGCGCCGATATGGGCCTTCAGTTGCGGTAATGTTTGCAAAGTTGTTAAGGCAACAACGGTTATCAATTCACGTTCTTGATAATTTAATTCGCCGACAGAAAACACATCTGCAAAGATATTTTTTTGCAAAATATCCATCAATTCGGGATCTGTTAAATCCACGGTACGTTTATGAGCAAAAAGGTCTTCGTATGTTTGATCGGCACGAGCGGTTCTGGTCATTGTTTGAGCCTCCTGAGTATAAGCAAAAGTGGTGTGAAGTAAAATGATTCCAAACAAAATATATCGCATAAAATACATCGTTATCTCCATCATCAAAATTAACAACTTAAAACAAGTATACATAATCGTTAAATCGGAACGCAACAATTTTTATCAAAAAATACAAGTAAGCATAATAATTTTCCAGCAAAAGTTCTGGTAGGGGAAGAAATGGGATAAATAAGCGGCTATAAAGTGTAGTGTACAAGCCTTATATCGGTAGCAGGGAAACAAAAAAACAAATCGGAAGTTTCTTGAAGAACTTATTAAGTAATAACTAAATGCTAAAAGTCTTTTTTAATAATTGAACTATTTCTTTAGCCATCTCTTTATCTATTTGTATAGATTGACTGATTTTCCCTGGTATCTGTCTATCGCTTTTCCCATACGTATCAATTTGAAAGAGCCTTTTCCCATCATAATCGAATGATGTATACGTCGCAGATGCTATATCGTGAACAGTATTTCTATTTTTCGCTATTGGATTAAAATTGTTTTTATCAAGTAAGGCCACAAATGATTTCTCCCCATAAAGAACCCCGCATTGAGCGGGGTATTTGGTGGGTCCGGAGGGACTCGAACCCCCGACCAGACCGTTATGAGCGGCCAGCTCTAACCAACTGCGCTACAGACCCATACCAATTGTTCGTCATTTTAGCATACTCCCTTCTTGATTGCAAGCGTTTTTTGTAAAATTTTGCTTTTTCGTCATATCGAGGGCGTTTTACGTAAAAAAGTTGGGAAAATACGTTTTTTGTTTTGAAATTTGCTGAAAAATATGCTACACTCCTTTTCGTAAGTGTTAGAAAGGAGTTTTTAATGGCAAAAGACGAGTATTTGTTTAACCCCGGTGATTTCGTTGTTTACCCAGCTCGTGGTGTTGGTCAGGTGACCGGTATCCAATCGGAAGATGTCTGCGGTCAAAAGTTAGATTTTATCTCGGTGAGTTTTAATAAAGATAAAGCAACCGTTAAAATTCCTCTGTCAAAAATTAAAAAAGATGCTTCATCTTTGCGACGCATTTCTTCGGGTGATATGATGGATTCCGCCGTGCGCGTTCTGAAAAGCAAAGCTAAAATTAAACGCGTTCAATGGAGCCGTCGCTCTCAGGAATATATGGAAAAGATTAAATCCGGAAATCCGATTATGTTGGCAGAAGTTTTGCGCGATTTATATAAGGATCCCGAAAAGAGTGAGCAAACATACAGCGAACGGCAAATTTATGATCAGGCCATGGGGTTGTTTGTGCCGGAATATGCGCTTGTTCATAAAATGAAAGAAGATGAAGCGGTAGTGAAACTTTCTTCCATCTTAAAAAGTCGCTCATCGGATGCGGAATAAAATTTGTGTTGGAATAAGGTGTCTTCTGAATGCATAAAACGGCATATATTATCGTCGGGTGCGGGCTTTTTCTTCTATCAGGATGTTCGGCTTTTGCCCCGTTTGTAGATGCTCGCAGAGAGGCAGGGCAGGTGCAACCCGTCGGTTCATCTACGGATGATAACCCTGTTATCTGTTATGGATTTGCCGATATGGAAGAAGTTGATCGCTTGGCGCAGAATGAATGCGCAAAAACAGGGCGTGTGGCCGTATTTGTGCGAAAAGAAAATTTTAATTGTTCCTTGCTGATGCCCCAAAAGGCTATTTATCGTTGCGAAAAAACGGATAAACCCGTTTTGCCGTATCAGGGAAGTTGCCCTACCACAGAAGCAATAAATTAGTTCTTATCTCGTATGCCTTAAATACTGTTGTTTGAGTGTGATTTTGTGAAACTAAACAGTATCGGAAGCGTGGCGGACAAATTGAAACGTGTATCATTTTTATTCGGTTTTGAAAATCATGAAGGCGTTTAGCGCTAAGAAAATTATAGTCCACTCGTGAAGCTGAATTGAAAATTCTTTGCAGGGCGGGTGTGATTGGTTAACCACACCCGAATTTATCCTTAATTAAAATACCGCCTTAACGCGTTCTGCCGTTTCTTTTGAAAATTTCTTTCTTGCCCGAACGAATTTTAAATGTTTGGGGTGAGGGTGTCGGGTCGTTGGATTCGGCCGGATACCGATGGATGGCTTCAACCAATTTATTGTAGTATTGCGTTACATCTTTTCGCTTAATAGAAGCGACAACTTCTCCCAATACGGCTAATGAACGCACGATATCCGTTGTTGCTTGCCGTTTTGCTTCTTCGGCTTTCGTAACGGCAATCAATCGTTTGGCACGTGAAACAGCTCCGAGAGTTGCCATATCGCGATAAAGTGATGCTGAAAAAGAAACGGTTTTCATGGCATCCGTCATACCGGCACGGAAAATAAATTGACGCTTAAATTCTGCCGATTTTTCTAATTGTGCAATCACCCAATCACTTGCCATTAATCCGCCACAAAAGAAGATTTTTTGTGTTTTTGTCGTAGCTGCCAATGTTCCGGCGTGCGCACCTAAATATGCATTAAAAAATTTAAATGTTTTTAATGCAATCGGATCACCGTTTTTAGCCAATTCTTCAATTCTCTCAGATGGAACGCGTTGGCTTTTTTCGGACGGGATAACGCCATCTCTGAATGCATGATATACATTCGTTATACCTGTGCCTGATACAATGTGCTCCGTAACGGGAACTTGCCCTTTTTTTGCATAATATTTCTTTAAAGCCGTTAACAGAATTTGATTATCCCGATTATCTTTTTCTGCTTGTTTAACGGTTGTAGTAGCGGACATTTCTCCGGGTTTGGGATTGAAATCAACGTGAGGCATAGTGCTGTGCCCGGCTTCGGAGGTGTAAATCGTGCGCGGATGTTTTCTATCTTGTAAAATTAAACATGTTCCTAAACCGGTTCCCGGTCCGATTAGCACCAGTGACCCTTCTTTGAGATTTTTTTGCTGTTCGCTCGTTGAAAAAACGGAGCGATATTGAGCTCTTGTTAATTCTTCAACGGCCCAGCCTTGCAATGCAAAATCATTTACCAATCGGATATGTTTGAAAAACGGACATTGTTGCCGTAATTTAGATGTGCTGGCTTTCCAGGGTGTATTGGTTGTTAACACTTCGCCGTTATACTCGTCTATATTCCCTGCCGCACCGATAACACAAAGTGTCGGTTTTTTAGATTTCGTGCTTAAATAAGTTGAAACGGCCTCTTCAAATGAGGTAAATTCACTGCATTTGTATTTCGCATCAAAATCAACATTTCCTTTTTGCCCTTCTTCATAAAGGCCGAAGCGAACGTTTGTGCCTCCGATATCGCAGATTAAAACAATTTCCTTGTTCACTGATTGGTTCATGTTATCTCCTGTATAATCGTTATATTATGGCGGGGATTAACCCTTTTTGAAATGGGTTATATTTTACACTAAAAACGCAACTTCGTCAATGTTTTTTTGAACATACATTTTAATCTGCTTGACAGATTGATATTCGTTCGCTACATTCAAACCGAGGATTGATGATGTTCACACAAAAAGAAACAGGTATTTGTTTATCCGTTCGGGTTATGCCGAATGCCAAACGCAGTAAAATAGAGGGCATTTGGCAAGAAAGTATGTTAAAAATTGCTCTGCATGCGCCTCCGGTTGACGGTAAAGCAAATGCGGAATTGATTGATTTTTTGTCAGATTTGTTTCGAGTTAAGAAAAAAAACATTTCTCTTGTGCGAGGTGAAACGGCGCGTGAGAAGTGCGTGTTGCTTCAAGGTATAACGATTGAAGAGGCTCAAGCGATTTTAAAGCCGTTTTTGAATGTGTAATCCTTTTTCTGATAAAAGTTATGGGTTGCTCGGTGTGGGATAATTCAAAATCACGCTTCTTGCAATTCACAAAAAACGGGAGCATGGTCGGAGGGTTTCGGTTTGTATCGGTAATCCTTATATACACCGGCAGACGTTAAACGCGCTTGCATGCGTGATGAGATGAAAATATAGTCCAGCAAAATGCCGAGATTTCGTTGCGCCGCACCCATCTGGAAATCCCAAAATGAATAAATAATTTCCGTTGGATGCAAAAAGCGCAGTGTGTTGATAAACGGCAAATTCGTTATATCCGTAAATTGGCGACGCACCGTTGGATCTATCAAGGCATTCCCCTGAAACGCATTGATATTATACACATCTTCATCCCGCGCAATTACGTTAAAATCTCCGCCGATGATGATTTGTTTGCCGGTTAAAGAAAGGGTGTTTAAATGTTGCAAGAATGAATCCAGCCAGGCTTGTTTGTAGTGCAAACGTGTTGTATCTGTCGGGTTATTGAGCGATGCATTACCGTTGGGGACATATACGCTGATGTAGATTGTTTTATCATCTTCCGCTTGTATAAATCGGGCTTGTTCATCAGCTTCATTTTGTGGTAAAGCGGTTTGTATGTTTTGTAAAGGAAAGCGTGAGAGAATGGCAACACCGTTAAAGCCTTTTTGTCCGCTTATGTAGGCATGATAGCCCGACGCTTCTATATCATTAAACGGGAATGTTGCGGGTAGTGCTTTAATTTCTTGCAAGAACAGAATATCGGGCTTTTTTTCTGATAGGAGTGTTGTTAAAAGCGGTAATCTGGCGCGAACCGAAGCGACATTCCATGAAATAATTTGCATTTTAAATCCTTTCTTGCTATAATCTTGCCATAAAGTGCGAGGCACGGAGGCAATATGAAAAAACTTTTACTTCTGGCAGTATGCTGTTTTTGGACGCAAAATGCAAATGCTTTGTGCGATAATCATCCGATTAAAATGAATATTGAGATGGAACCGGGGGAAGTTGTTTATCATCATAACCTTTCACGCAAAGAATTTGCACGATTTGCCGGAGGCTCTTTAAGCCCGAATACATTGGGATTAACGGTTGCTAAATCGCAATTAAGAATGAGCGGTAAGCCGTATATAGCACAAGAAAAAAACGGGCGACTTTGTGTGGGTTTGGATGAGGTGAATTTTTATATCGGATATGATAAAATTGACGTGTACATTGATAAAAAATATAAGAAAAATTCATGCAATTATAAAGTAATCAAAGACCATGAAAACTATCATGTCGGTGTTTTTCAACAAGCCATGACATTTTTCCGTCCCGATATTGAGCGTGAGCTGAAAGAGGCAGTTGCCGATATTCGTCCTGAATATGCTTATTCAACGGAACGCGCCGAACAAATTATGAATAAATTATTTGAGCGAATCCGTAGACGCATACAACCCGTTTTGAATCATATTGATAAAAAAATCGCCGAGAAAAATAATGCCATAGATACGCCGGAATCCTATCGGAAAACAACAGCTCGTTGCCCGAAATGGTAAGTGCTTGCTTATGTCTCTTATGCGCAAACAAAGCATATATTTCCTTTGTTCATCGCATGCGTTATGTTGAATGATAGACGTGTTAAAACCAGCGCATTTTTTTTAAGATAGATAATTGCAACAGCGCCACGAAAAACAGGAAAGCAGCAACAATGAAAAATCCGCGTGTATCATCTCCAAACGGAATACCGCCGATATTAGCGCCGAGTAAGCCCGTAATGAATGTTAACGGCGTGAAGATGACAATCACGATTGACATAATATACATCGTTTGGTTTAAACTGACATTCGTTTTGGAATCCAATTCTTCCTGTGTAACGGTAGAGTGATCACGTGCTGAATTTAAATCTTCCACGGCTTTTGCCATATCCAAATAGATTTCACGCAGTTGGTTCGTATTTTCTTCCGTCAAAACGGGATGCGTCACGCTCCGCAGGACTTTTGCCACATCACGTTGCGGAACTAAATACCGCCGTAATCCGACGATTTTATGCCTTAATTGACCGAGTTCTTTGCGCACGTCTTTATTGCGAAAACTTTCCGGTTCAATCACTTTTTCTTCCAACTCATCAACTTCGTCGCCGATTTTGGTAATAGTGCGCTCAATATGCTCCGTCATGATTTTCACCAATGCAATAAAGCAATCGGAGGGTGATGCAGGCCCTTGCCCCTTGCTTAACATGGAACGAACTTTTCGAACGGCCGGAATGGGGCGGTGAGAAAGTGTTAAAATGCGCTTCTTTTCAATCCACATGTGTAAGGCCACCATGTCATCTATCTCGGCAGATTTTTGCGTGTTGATTCCGCGCATAACAACTAAAATACCGCGCTTTTTTTGGAAGTAGCGAGGGGAGGTATCTTCATCCAACAGGTTTTCTATGACACGGCTGTCTAAATGCATTTCGTCCAGCCACTCCTGATTTTCAGGATCTTTATAGTCTAGGTGAATCCACATAAGCCGTTCCGACTTATTCGGAATATCTTCTAAATTAAGTACTTTTGCTCCGCCTTTTCCGTCAAAAGCTAATCCAAATTCCGGAGTAATTGCCATTTTGTCCTCCCAGATGACAGGTTAATTATTTCTGTTTATTCGGTGCCATTGTTGCACCGTTTTTTCTCGCTCCTTTCCGACCGTATGAATTATATATGTCGGGATATGGTGTTTTTCTGTATCATTACCGATAACCGATTACCATTTAGCACCGTAGCTCGTCAAATATCGATATATCACAGCTATTTGACTTGCTGATTCACAGTGCCGTTATTCAATACAGCAATCAACCGCTTTACGCACAAAGGCTTTCATTTTCCCGAAAACGGAAGCATTCTCGCCTGCCGATACATCGTCGGCTTGTGCGGTCAGAGTTTCTTGGTTGCTTGCCGTTGGGATAATTGCCGTTGCCGAGGCTTTCACTTCTTCCAAAGAATCCGGTTTCCATGAAATTTCTTTGGCGTTAATTAAATTCATATTTAACCCCCAGAACAAGCAATACAAATCATACGCTTGATTAAATAATTTGTAGGCTTCTTCCTTATTGTTCATGGATTGCTGTTTTGTGCCGACTTCCATCAATCGCATAGAAGTAGCCAATAAGTGTTTTGAAATGCACCAGACTTCTCCTTCGTATGAGGGAATGACTTTCATCATTAAATTTTTACGCATTTCGCGAATATCTTGAACCATATCGTAAAAAGAATTTTTCCCTGTTTTTGCTCCCGAGAAAACCAAGTGTTCTTCAATTGAAATTAAATTCATAAGCGCAATCGTTAAATCTTGATCGGAAGATAAATCTTTGGGATTTTTCTTCTTCATGTTATCCATGCGTTCTACAAACTCTTTTACGTTTTTTGCTTTTTCCATGTTAAGCCTCCTTTTTACATCTTATTCAAAAACGGGTAAAATTTCTTCGGTCGGCGTTGGGATTTGTGTGTTGCAATCACAAAGCGGATAGTAATAAAACAGAGCGCTGAGCAAGCCCGTTAATAAAACGGGAATCACAACTTTTTCAAACGGAAAGTGTGCGTGGCCTCCGTTTTTCGCTTTGAGCCAAGCATAAAAATTCACGCCGAAAATAAAAATCAATGCACCGACAAGATTGCTGAATAAAAATGAATCAACATATAAAAAGCCGATAATAATAGGCGTGTATGTTAACTGACCTAAATACATAAATCCGATTGAACCGATTGATAACGCCATTAAAATAAAATCGCGCCCTGCAAAGTTCCAATTTTTTTTATTAAACCAGCGAATTAAAAAATATCCGAAAATAGCTAATAAGGCACCTGACCAAACACCGATAACGCATTTATCAAGCCCGGATTTTTCGGCAATATAAAGCGAAGCCCCCACCGTAACCATACAAACGGGACAAGCGGGATTCGCCATGGATTTTAAACTGAATAATAAGGCAGAAATGAACGTTGCTATTTGAAACATATTTTCCTCTTTCGGCTTACATTAACGAATTATTTTGGTTTTCTGAAATCATCCACCTTATAACTGCTTTTTTTTTAAAAAGCAACACAAAAAGCACGTGCGTTCGTATAATTATTAAAAAGAAGCAGTCCGAATTTTCGAACCGCTTCTCTTATTGCGTTTTTCATTGCTTTTACGGGTATTAGTATTCGCGACCCGGTTTGGCGTTTAAAATACTTTCATTGATATTCACAATCGTGCCGTTTGCCGCTAATGTGGAATCATTGGTGTTATCATTTGATCCCGTATTGGTATTCCCGTTTGATAAATCATTAATTTGAGATTGCAAATCGGAGGCTTGCGCAGAGAGTGTGCTTGCCGTGTTTTCGGCTGATTTTTTATCTTTATTATATTTTCTGACTAACAGAAATGTTGCCAATCCGCCGATAGCAACCGTTGCAACGGCCACAACCACTTTCCACCATCTGGCCCACCAAGAACGATTATCGGCATCTTCGGCCTCTCCTTGATCGGATGTTTTAAACTTGCCTTTTCCTTTTTTTTGCATGCCGTTGGCAACAGCCGCAAATTCCGTTTCCGTTAAGGCAACGGCTGTCGGTGTTTTGACTCCGTTATTTTCTTCGTAATTAAATTTAACAGGCGTTTGTGTGCCTTTTAAAACTAAGCCGTTCGGTGTTTGATCATAAACGTTCGGCGATGGATTCCCGTTTGCATCTACCACAATAACATTGTTGCATTCTCCGGAGCCATTCATCATGTTGACAAGACTTTCATAAGCACCTTTACCCAAGAATCTGTCTTGCCCCGTCAAACTGTATGTTGCAGGAATGATGATACATGTTCCGCTCGGAATAATGGAGGCACTCGATTGAGCCGAGGCCGTTGTGCTTTTCGTTGTAGCCTGTTTGGCGTTTTGCTGATTATTTATTAGTGCGCTTACTCCCGTTATTTTTCCGGCTTTTTGAATTACATCACTTGTGTTCGTTAATGTTTTATTTGCATCATCGGTTGCATTGGAAATATCGTGCATTGTATCAAATATATCAGCCATGGTTTGCTCCTTAAATTTAAATCGCTTTTACTCATTATACCAAGAAATAAAACGCAAGTCAACAAGAAAAATTTTTTTGATAAAAAGATGACAAAACGAAAACTCCTTTTTTGTGTTTGTGCAAAAAAAGTAAAAAAACACAAACGCAGATATGTAAATTTTTTCTTTTTATTTGACAAAGCGTTAAAAATGCTTTTAACTAAATCCATCATTTTTTTTGTATGAGTAAAACGTAAATTGAAAAATAAAAGGAATACAGTCATGCTTTATGGAAGAACAATGTTATTTTTGTGTGTGAGTTTGGTTGCAGCCTTGCCTGTTGGGGCAGCAACGCAGTCGGATATTTTATACGATAAAGTGGAGCGGTTGGAAAAAGACGTGATGACCATTCAACGCAAAATTTATCGCGGTGAAGTCGGCTCGTCCACGGGATCTTCGGCAACCGTAACGGGGAGTGCGGGTTCGCTGGATGATTTGTATGCGCAAATTGATGAACAAAAAAATGTGATTCAAACATTAACGGCAAAGGTGGATACACTGGAATATAATCAAAAACAACTGGAAGAGCGTTTAAATAAAATGAACGCCGATATTGATGTGCGCTTTAATATGGCGGCAAAAAATATGTCATCCAACACGTCATCAACAGCCTCAAAAACGGCCACATCAAGCAACGCTTCAAAGTTATCGGCAAAAGAAGCATACGATAAAGCGTATAAAATTATGGAAAAAGGTGATTATCAAACGGCGGAAAAAGAATTTACGGCGTTTATGCGCGATTATCCGAAATCGGATTTGGTGGGGAATGCAAACTACTGGCTCGGCGAAACGTATTACGCACGTAAGTTATATGAACAGGCGGCGGGTATTTTTGCCGACGGATTTACGAAATATAAGAATAATACGAAAGCGCCGGATAACTTGCTGAAGCTCGGCTTAACGATGAATAATCTCGGCAAAAAACAAGATGCCTGCACGGCGTTTAAATCGTTGCCGATAGAGTTTCCAAAAGCCTCGCAAACGCTGAAAAATCGTGCCAAAGCCGAGGCAAAAAAATTAAATTGTAAATAAGCCAATCGCAAAGAAACGGTTGCCGGTAAAAAATCCGATATGACGATTTTAACGCAAGAAAGTTTTGAAGCATTGATGGAGCCGTTTTGCCTGACGCTCGATTCGCAAATAGCCGTCGGCGTATCGGGCGGAGCGGATAGTTTGTGCTTGATGTGGCTGTTATCCAAATGGGCAAAAAAGCATAGCGTTAGATTAACGGCATTAACGGTTAATCACAATCTGCGCGCCGAAGCCGAGCAAGAGGCGCAAATGGTGCAAGCGTATGCGCAACAATGGGGAATTAAACATGTTATTTTGAAAAACGAAATGCCAATTCCGCAAACGGGCTTGGAAGAATATGCGCGTATGGTTCGGTATCGGTTGTTGACGGATTTTTGCCACGAGCAAAAAATGGATACGTTATTTTTAGCGCATCATGCGGGGGATCAAGCCGAAACGTTTTTACTCCGACTTTCTAAAAAAAGCGGTTTGACGGGCTTGAAAGCCATGACGCCCGAAACAAAAGTAAACGGTATTCGGGTATGTCGCCCTTTTTTAAAGGTATCCAAAGCCGTTTTAGCGGAAACATTATCCGAACAAGGCATTTCTTGGGCAGAAGATAAAATGAATCAGGATACGCACTATACACGCGTGAAGTTCAGAAAATTTTTGCCGAAGCTTCAATCCGTCGGGATTACAACCGAGGCAATCGGCGTGGTTGCCGAGCGATTGGCGCGAGCCGATACGGCGTTAGAGACGTGGACGGATTTTGTTATCAGACAATTTGTGTGGATAGACTTTCGCGGATTTGCGCGTATTCCTTTTTCGGTATTTGAAAAATACCCGCAGGAGGTAAAAATTCGGGTTTTGCAAAAAGTGATTACAACGATCGGACAAGGGCAAAAACCCGTATCGCTTCAATCGGTTGAGGCATTGTGTGCCAAATTACCGTGTTATGCCACACTCGGGGAATGTGTGCTGGTACCGCATAAAACGGGCTTATATGTGGCAAAAGAGAAAAAATATCAAGCGAAAGCGCAAAAATTGCAGCCCAATGTGCCGACACGTTGGGATAGATTTTTGATTACGGCAAAAGAGCCTTGTCTTGTGCGTGCAGGTTCGCCCGAACGCAAAATTGAAAATATCCCGAGTATCGTTCAAAAAACTTTTCCCGCCGTCTTTATACAAAAAGAACTTGAAAAAGAAATTCAAATTGATTATAAGATGAAAAATGATCCGCTCGTTCAGATTCGGTTTTTAACACAAGCAGATTTTTAGTGAAAAAAGGGTATTTTTAAGAATGAAACAAAAAAAACAAACAGGACGTAATTTTCTCGTCTGGATGATTATTCTGTTCGTTGTAACGATGGTTGCGCAGTTAACCGTTCCGCCCCAACAGGCCGGAAGTAAAACGGACTATGCTTATTCGGATTTTACGAAAGCCGTTGAGGCCGGGCAAGTAGAATCCGTTGAAATTAAAGGACAAGCCCTCTCGGGTAAGTTGAAAGACGGTAATTCATTTACGAGTTATGCGCCGGATGATACGGGGTTAATTCCGTTGTTGCAGAAAAATAACATTGCCATAAAAGCGGTGCCGTTGGATGCGGGCAGTTCCGGTTGGCTGATGAGTTTGGTTTCGTGGGCGCCGATATTGTTGTTCGCAGGTTTGTGGATTGTGATGATGAAACAGATGATGTCGAGCAACGGAAAAGCGATGAGTTTCGGCAAGTCTAAGGCGAAGCTGTTAGAGGGAAAAGATAAAGTGACATTTAAAGATGTCGCCGGAATTGATGAGGCAAAACAGGAGTTGCAGGAAATTGTTGATTTCTTGAAAGCACCGGTTAAGTTTCGTCGGTTAGGCGGTAAGATTCCGAAAGGGGCGTTGCTTGTCGGCCCTCCGGGAACGGGTAAAACATTGCTTGCGCGGGCGATTGCAGGGGAAGCCGGTGTGCCGTTTTTCAGTATTTCGGGGTCGGATTTTGTGGAAATGTTTGTCGGCGTCGGTGCATCGCGGGTGCGGGATATGTTTGAACAAGCTAAGAAATCGGCACCGTGCATTGTGTTTGTAGATGAAATTGATGCGGTGGGGCGTCATCGGGGAGCCGGTCTCGGTGGTGGTAATGATGAGCGGGAGCAAACCTTAAATCAGTTGCTTGTTGAAATGGACGGGTTTGAGGAAAATTCGGGAATTATCTTGATTGCCGCAACGAACCGCCCTGATGTGTTGGACCCTGCGTTATTGCGACCGGGGCGGTTTGATAGACAAATCGTTGTTTCCAATCCGGACGTAAATGGACGTGAGGCTATTTTAAAAGTCCATGTTAAGAAAGTGCCGTTGGCACCGAATGTGGATTTAGCCGTTATTGCACGCGGGACACCGGGCTTTTCGGGGGCTGATTTGGCAAACTTGGTGAATGAATCGGCATTATTGGCAGCCCGACGGAATAAAACAATGGTAACGATGCAGGAATTTGAAGATGCCAAAGATAAAGTGATGATGGGTTCGGAACGCAAGTCTATGGTAATGGATGATTCTGAAAAGAAAATGACGGCGTATCACGAGGCGGGACATGCGATTGTATCCTTGCATTTGCCGGAATCGGATCCGTTGCATAAGGTGACGATTATTCCGCGCGGGCGGGCATTGGGCGTTACAATGCAACTGCCCGAAAAAGATAAATACTCGCAAAGTATGACGTATTTAAAGAGCCGTTTAAGTATTTTATTTGCGGGCCGAATTGCGGAAGAAATGTTGTTCGGAAAAGAAGGCGTTTCAACGGGAGCGAGTAATGACATTCAAGTAGCCACAACGATTGCCCGTAAAATGGTAAGCGAGTGGGGTATGAGTGAGGAGATGGGACCCGTTGCGTATGATGAACCGCAAGATGAAGTTTTTTTGGGATACAGTATTTCCAAACGGAAGAATATGGCGGACGCAACAGCATTGAAAGTGGATATGGAAATTCGGCGCATTATTGACGAAGCCTATCAACGCACGCGCTCTATTTTAAAAGAATTTCGCCATGAACTTGATACCCTAGCTAACGGCTTGATTGAGTTTGAAACGCTTTCGGGCGAGGAAATCAAAGATTTGTTGGCTGGGAAAGAGATTCGTCAAAAGAAAAAAGCGGTAAAAATTGCCGGGCGTCAGACGGTGCCGAATGTGGGCGAACCGTATGCGGAAGATGTGTTGAAAAAGGCGGTTGATGGGGACGATAAAAAGAATGCCGAAGATGCTGATGCAACGTCCAAAGATGCATTGTCCGACAAGACGAACGGCGATACTCAATCGCAAAAAACGAAAAAAAGTTCCATGACGGACAAAGTAAAAAAAGCCAAGTCGGACGGTATAAAAAAAGTGCAACAGTTAAAAGATGCTGTTCAGCAAAAAGTATCACGACAGGCAGAACATAAGGAACAAGAAAAAGAAAATACGAATGATAATCAAACAAAATAGTTGATTTGATTGTTAGCTTTTAAAAAACAAATAACCGCTTCATCGGGAGTAAAACTCGCAAGAAGCGGTTATTTGTTTTATGGAGGAGGTTGTTTTTACGGGGTATTAGAGATAGTCAGTTTGTGTAGGTAGATAAAGTGTTTTTTAATAGTAAATTTGATTTTGATAATACGAATTGACAAAATAAACCTATTTCAAAAGCGGTAATGAGGCTATGGTTCGGATGTTATTAGAAAACGGAGCACAAGATGTTAATATGCGAAATAAATGGGGAGACCCTTTTTTACATGACTTCGTTGTCTTCGGCAGGGAAGCACTTGTGCAGTTATTATTAGACAACGGAGCGGATATTGATATTCGGAATCGGGAAGGATATACGCCGTTAATGTGGGCGATTTTTACAGATAGAAACGAAATGGTAAAGTTATTAGTAGAAAACGGAGCAGATGTTGATGCACCGGATAACTATGGAGAAACACCGTTATATAAAGCTGTCCGTATCGATAAGAAAGATGTGGTATTGTTTTTATTGAAAAACAGAGCGAATATCAATGCTCAGGAGAAGAACGGATATACCCCTCTAATGTATGCCACATATATGCGCAATTTTAGAATGGTAGATTTTTTGGTTAGAAATGGCGCTGATGTGACGATCAAAAATCAAAATGGAGATACTGCTCGTGATTTGGCAAGTACAGCAGTATATTTGGAATTGGCAATGGAAAAGCAACAACGGGAAAAAGCCTTAACCACCCACCAGGCAGAGGCTGGCGCGACGGTAGAACAAGATGTATCGGCAAGCAAACAAGAACCGAAAGCCGTATGTGTGCAACAACAAAGAGTGAATGTAACAAAAACGCAAAATCAACACGAAAGAATGTAGTTTTTTATAACGAGTGATCGTGCGGGTTAGAAATGGATTTCTGTCGGCAAAAATTATCTTGTTGATAATGTCATCTCTTAATAAGATAAGCATATATTATTTTATGTGCGTGTATCAAAGTTATACCAATCATTAAATCACTTTTAAGCTGTGAGGCTCAAAGGTGATTTTTTGTTGTTGTGTATCAATTCGTTTACGCTGATTGCACTAAAAAAGGTTAATTCTAAACTCAATATCCGTAAGAGACCGCAACCAGCTGAGAGACTATTCCGTTCATGGTAATATATGCAATAAACCACCCCTCGGCCACAATCGCCCAGATAAAACTTCTGTCTTTAAGCTTCCACCCAATTAGTGCGGAAAGTCCAAACAAACAGGCATTGATGATATAGTCCCATAATGCGTCTTGCGGGTTATATGCCGATAGGTCATTGTAAGCAACATAGTGAGCGCTACCCCATGGATAAGCGGGATTCATAAAGTCCGTTAATGTGCTGATTGAAAAATAGGAAAGAAAAATTAAGTTGATACCGAAAAACAGCCAAAATAAAATAACTTTGAATAATTGTAAAATTGGTGATTGCATTTTTTGCTCCCCCTTGTTTCGTCCTGCTTTGTGGAAGTATATTATTTTTATATGGCGCTGTCAAGATTTATCTGAAAAATCAATAAAAACAAAGTGTTGCTTGACGGATGATTTTATTTTTAAGAAAATTACTTGTGTGGGGCTTTTTTTCTGCATGATCCGATTTTTCTACACGATATACGTTTTACGCTCGGCGCATTTTGCTATATTGTCCAACAAAAACGCTCCTCTTTGCAGGGGAGCGTTTGGGGGAGATTTATTCTTGAATTAAAGAATAAATTAAAATTTATATTGGAAGCCCACGCTGAACATATCCGCGTCTGCGCTATATTTTAAATGTGCATCCGAAATACCTTCCGCTTCGCCATTCACTTCACCGCCATGCGCAAAAATATGCGTGTAGCCCGCGTCAAATTGCCAGTTGTTAACTTTATAACTGGCCCCGAGTGATGTTAAAATACGGCGACCGTCCGGAATACGCGCTGTTTTGTATTCAGGCGCTTTAATCACTGTTTCATCATAGCCGAGGCCTGTTCTGAACGTCCAATTCCGATTGTATCTATAATCTAAACCAACGGTGTAATACCATGTATTTTTCCAGTTTTCAAACGTATGTGAAACAAGGCTGTTATCGGCCGTTTTATAAATATCCAAGTTTTTGAAACGGCTCCAATGTGTCCACTTTGCCGTTGCCGAAACGGTGAAACATTTATTCAAGTCATACGCACCCGATAAAATCACAACTTCCGGTGTGGTCACTTTGGCTTTGATGTCCGACTTGCCGTTTAATGCCCCTGTGGGAATCATACCCATGCCCGGCACGTATGTTTGATTCGGCATACCCGAAATTTTAAGATCGCCTTCCAACTCATGCGAAATTTTGGAACGATATGAAATGCCGAGACGAATATCTTTTCTGGGTGTGAACGTTGTGCCCAATGTGTATCCGACACCGTAATCATCACCGCGTAAATCGTTGTATCCTGTTTCAAAATACAACCCGTTGCTTTCCACGGAACCGGCCAAACGTGCCGTAATGTATTGAATATTCGCAGCCGCACCTAAAGCAATCATATCCGTAACTTGATATGAAAATGAAGGGCTGACGTTTGTTGCCGATAATTGACTGATACCTGCGTGAGATTGCGCAAACCAATCGTTTTCATAATCGGTTGCTAATCCGTAAGGCACATAAACGCCTAAACCGATGGTGGCTTTCTCGTTTAATTTTTGTTGCGCAAAAATATGTGGCAAAACACGGGTCGGCCGTGTGTGACCCGCACCGGAGCGCGCTCCCGGCGTCGGCATACCGTTCCCGTCAACCGAAGCTGCCGTATCAATACTGCCTTTATAATCAAAATGCAAACTCACAACGGATGCGCCGGCTTGAAAACCGCTCTTTTCGTTATATTGCATACCGGCAGGGTTAAATGCAATGGCAGAATAGTCATCGCCCACAACGCCTTGCCCCGCAAATGAACGACCCATACCCGTTACCGAATATTCCGATAGGTGAAAACCGGCCGCAAGGGCTTGTCCCGCAGATAAACAAAAGGCACAAACGCCCGCCGTTAAAATCAGTTTTTTCATTTGATGACTCCTTTTTTGAAAATCGTTTTGATCATCGTTGTTCGATAGATTGACCTATTGATGAATAAGAATATCTTGTTATGCAACATTTTTTTATGAAAAAAACGACAAATGTCATAAATCTGTATTCAATCTGTCATAATAGTGTCATAAAAATATGTTTTTGAGGAATGAACGGAAAAAATCTTGTATTTTTTTGAAAAAACGATTACGCTGATAATTATTCTAATAAAAAAAACAATAAAGGAAAAAATCATGGTTTACATTTTATTATGCGTGGGTTTGGGTTTGCTTGTTTACGGCGGTAATTTATTGGTGGACGGTTCTGTTGCGGTGGCTAAAAGATTACGCCTTTCTTCTTTGATTATCGGCCTTGTTTTGGTTGGGTTCGGCACGTCAACACCCGAATTGCTTGCCAGCATTGTTTCCGTATTTGAAAAATCGGAGGGCATTGCCGTGGGGAATGTGGTCGGCAGTAATATTGCCAATATCTTGTTGGTGTTGGGCATGGCCTCACTCATTCACCCCGTGCAAATTGAGATTAAACCGTTTCGGCGCGACGGGTTGATGTTGGTGATTGCAACGGCTTTGCTCATGTTGACGGGGTGGCTCGGCGTTATTACGCGCGTTTTCGGGATTATCTTCTTGGCAAGTATTACGGCTTATGTGGCTTATTCTTATTACTCGGACAAAAAAACGTATCATGAAGAAATAAACCCTCAGGAAAAATTGCCGAACACGTGGCTTGCTTTTTTGAAAGCCGTGTGCGGGATTGCTTTGACGATTGCCGGCGCTAAGTTGCTGGTGGATAATGCGATTGAATTGGCAAGAGTGTGGGGTGTTTCGGAATCTGTTATCGGATTGACGGTTGTGGCCGTCGGCACTTCTTTGCCCGAGTTATCGGCGTCGGTCATTGCCTCGTTTAAAAAAGAAAACGGTGTGGCTTTCGGAAACGTGGTGGGTAGCAATATCTATAACGCCTTGTTTATCTTGGGTGTTGTTGCCTTGTTTATGCCGGTGAATATTCCCGTCGGGATGGGGAAAGATATGGTGATAATGGGGGCGACAACGGCGTTGCTATGTGGGATTGCCGTTTGGCAAAAACGGTTTTCGCGCGGTGTCGGTGTTTTATTTTTAGCGCTTTATGCCGGATATACATGGTATTTGTTTTAAATAGGTTCAGCGGAGAAAAAAATGAGGCAAACGGTTGCAGTCGGTTTAAGCGGTGGGGTTGATTCAACATTGACGGCGCTTTTATTGCAAGAGCAGGGATATGATGTTATCGGCTTGACGATGTCAATTTATAATAAAGATATTCCGAATTTAAAACCGGCCGAAAATTCATGCTATGGGCCGACGGAAAAACAAGATATGCAAACCGTGCGTGCGTTGGGAGAAAAATACGGGTTTAAAGTGTATGTTTTTGATTGCTCGGAAGAGTATAAACAATATGTGCTTTCTTATTTTAAGGAGTCGTATCTTTCGGGTATAACGCCGAACCCATGCGTAAAATGCAACGAGGTGATGAAATTCGGTATGTTGTGGGATAAAGCCACGGCCGAGGGTGTATCGTTTGATTATTTCGCAACGGGGCATTATGCGCGTATCGGGCAACAAAACGGCAGATTTATTTTACAACGCGGGGCAGATGAAAAAAAAGATCAAAGTTATTTCCTCTATCGCCTGACACAAGAACGACTTTCCAAAACGCTTTTCCCTCTTGGGAATTTTACGAAAGACGATGTGCGCAATATGGCACGGGCACGTGGATTGGCGGTTGCCGACAAGGCAGATAGTCAAGATTTTTACAGCGGTGATTATGCGGATTTGTTGGAGCAAAAACCGCAAAAGGGAGAGATTGTGCATGTCGGCGGTCGCGTGTTGGGAACGCATCAGGGGTTTTGGAATTACACCATCGGACAACGGCGCGGATTGGGAATTGCGTATCCCGTGCCTTTGTTTGTGGTGGATATTGATGCCGAGCATAACCGAGTTATCGTGGGCGAGGCGGAAGCAACGTTCGTGAATGAAGCAACGGTTGTGCAAGTTGTGTGGGGCGGATTGACGGATTCGTCGGTTGGCGAAAAGCGGGTATGGGCAAAATATCGTTCGTCGGGGAAATTGGTGGGAGCTACCATGTATCCGAGTGAAAACGGTATGCGGGTTGTGTTCGATGAACCGCAACGAGCCGTTACGCGCGGACAATCACTTGTGTGCTATGATAAAACGGACAATATCTCCGTTTTGTGCGGTGGCATTATTGCGTGAGGGTTGAAGCTCTTGAACGGACAATATCATCAACAGATGGCGGAGAAAAAATGAAACAAGCGGAAATTCAAGAAATAGCAGCATCTCTTTTGGAAACGATTGATGCCAAATCGCAGTCGGCAAACGAAATCATCAATGCCTATACGAAATCGCACCGATTTATTGAGGCGGAAGACAGGCGCCTGTTGTTGGATATGATTTGGCGCGTTATACGGCAAAAAGCCAGACTGGGGTATTTATATCCGCAAGCTTCGTGGTTTGAAAAAATTGAATTGGCAACGCAACCTCTGCCCGATTTGAGTCATGCGCCCGACTGGGTGCGTTGGGAAGTGCCCGAGTGGTTTATTCCGCACGTGCCCGAAGCGGAAAAAGAATTGCCGGCCATGTTGGGCTCTGCGCCGATTGTTTTGCGTGCGAACGGGCAGAGAGATAAAATTATGGAAACCCTGCGTGCCGAGGGATTGAAAGTGCATGCTTGCGAAAAATCACCGCTCGGGATTATTTTGGAAGAGTATGTGAATTTAGCGGATAGCAAGGCGTATAAAAAAGGATTGATTGAAGTGCAAGATGAGGGGGCGCAACTTTTATCCATAGATATTGGCGTGAAACCGCACGATGATGTTTTTGACTTTTGCGCCGGCGCGGGTGGAAAATCCCTTATTTTTGCGCAGTTGATGCAAAATAAAGGCTTTATTCAGGCGTATGATGCCTCTTATAAGCGATTAAGCGAACTCGGAAAACGGGCGTTTCGTGCCAAGGCAACGATTATTAAAACGGTAACACGTTTGCCCGAAACACATAAGAAATTTGATTTTGTGGTGGTAGATGCTCCGTGTACGGGAACGGGCACATGGCGCCGAACCCCCGATATGCGTTGGAACATAACGGAAAATCAAATTCAAAGTATTGTGCAAACACAAGCCGAAATTTTGGAAACGGCGTCGGAATACGTGAAAAACGGGCATTATTTGGTTTATATAACGTGTTCGCTCACGCGTGATGAAAATGAAGCACAAACAGAACGGTTTTTGGAGAAGCATCCGCGATTTGTCGGCGTGCGGGAAAAACGATATTCTCCGTTTCGCACGCAAACCGATGGTTTTTATTTGAGTATTATGCAAAAGCGATGAAAGAGTAAAAGTCGTTCAGGTTGATTCAGTCATCAGCGTATGAAAAGTGCAAAGGGAAAAGGTAAATCATAATACGAAAAGGAGCAAGAGGCATGACGCAAATTAAAAGTGCAATGGTTTCCGTGGCGGGATTAAAATTATCGGAGCAGGAAAAATATCTGCTCTCAACCCACCAACCGATAGGCGTCACACTCTTTAAACGCAACATTGAAACGCCGGAGCAAGTGCAAGCACTCACGAAAGAAATTCGGGAAGCCATCGGACGTATGGATGTGTTGGTTGCTGTTGATCAGGAGGGGGGACGCGTGTGTCGTTTCGCGCCACCGCATTTTGATTCCTATATCTCTCAATATGGTATCGGTTCGTTGCCGAAAGCGGAACGGCTCCGATTGTGCGCCTTGCAAGGTATTTTAATTGCCGATGCGTTGCGTTCGTTGGGTGTCAATGTAAATTATGCGCCGTGTTTGGATATCCGATATGCCGAAACGGCATCGGTTTTGAAAAGCAGATGTTTTTCAGATGATGCCAAAATCGTGGCTGATTGCGGGCGTATCTTAATCAATACGTATCTTGAAAACGGCATTATCCCGTGTATGAAACATTTACCGGGGCATGGTCGGGCTACGGTTGACCCCCATTTACATTTACCGCATATCAGTCAAACGATTGAAGAATTAAAAGCGGATTTTTTGCCGTTTCAAGTGAATGCCGATACTTGCCCGATGGGAATGACGGCGCATATTGTGATTCCGAGCATTGATTCGGCATTGCCCGTTACGCAATCTGCCAAAGGAATACAAACACTTATTCGGGGGATTATCGGTTTTGACGGGTTTTTATTAAGCGATGCCATTGATATGCGCGCCTTGCAAGGAACGCTTGCGGAAAAAACAAAATCGGTTTTAAGGGCAGGGTGTGACGCCGTTTGCTATTGCGGTGGTGAGGTAGAGGAGTTGCAAGCGGTATTAGAGGCAACCCCGGTTTTGACTGATGATGGCCTTTGGCGATTGAATGAATGTCTGGATATTGTGAATCAAAATCCGAAAGAGATGGATATTCTTGATTTATTGCGAGCGGAATATGATAGGCTGGCTTCAAAGGCCCAAGTGCCGATAGAAGATTATGATGCGGTTGAAGTGTTGAATCAAATGAAAAATAAGAATAAATAAACAGAATATTGAATACAAGCCGAAATACGGTAAAAGAGCGGTGTAAAGAAACGTAAAAGAAAGGATATGTAAAAAAGCCTTGATTTCTTCAAAAGATTCTTTTATGCTGATAAAAAACAAGGAAAGGGTGTCGCATGCGATTAATAACGGTTATTTCTTTAACAATGATGGTTTTTGGATTAACGGCGTGTCGGACAGAGAGTATTCAGCCCTCATTTAAATCCGAAAATACGTTTGAAAACGGTGTTATGCAGTCAACGCCGAATTTTGCACAGTTTCGGGAAATTCCCATTCCTGAAAACGCTACCATGAATTTGGAACAAACCTTACTGTTCGGAAATGACCCGCTTGTGGGACGTTTGGGTTTTAAAGTGCCGTATAATCAATCAAATATGTTTGATTTTTATATGCAGGAAATGCCGAAATTCGGTTGGCGCGAATTAACGAGTATTCGGGCAACGAATAGCTATTTAATGTATTCAAAAGATAACAGAATGGCGATTATACAATTAAGGTCAACCTCATTGAACGGAACGGAAGTTTTGTTTGATGTGACGATGACGAAAAATCAAGCCGGTTCATCTTCCGGTTCTAAAAGTTATTATTGATAAGGGCGTTGAAACGCAGGGGATAAAATGAAATTTTTAGGGTTTTTATTTGCATCGAAAAAAGATGATTCGCAAGATGTGCTCGGCGTGTATCCCGAGTATATGCAAGTAAAAGCGCTTCCGGAACGCCGATATTTAAAAACATCGCGTTTTTTAGCGGTGTTAATTCTGATCAATGTGGCAATATTAACGGCGATTGCCGGATTTTTTGTGTATGTGGCGGATCGGGTAGATACAACTATTGCTAACCGCAGAGTGGTGAATTTATATACGATTGATCCTTTACGCAAAGTAATCGTTCCGGCGGAATATGAAGAAAAAACGGTGGCGGCAACCGAGCTATATACCGAATCGTTATTGCGGGATTATATCATCAATCGGCACGAAATTATCTGGGATAATACGGCAATGCAACGGCGGTGGGATACGGGCGGTCCGGTTGCCGTTTTATCACACTATAAACGTGTATATTCGCCGTTTCGGGTAGAGGCCGACACAATGTTTAGCGAATCACGCTCCTATAATTTTGTCAGAGATGTTCATTTATATGAATTGCGCAGAGTGTCGGGCAGTTTATGGGAGGGTGTGTTTGATACGTTTGATATGCCGATTCCCGATTCGTTTAATCCGCTTTGCGATTGTTCCGATAATTCATTGGCTTGCTTGCAATGTAAAATTAAAAATACATCGCGCCATCAACGGTTTCGTGTTATTTTGCGTGTGGCGCCGGTTGGCACAAAATCAATCGCTAATCCGCTCGGATATCAAGTATTGAGCTATAATGTTTTGTATATGCCGGTAAAGCCGGAAGAAAAATACTGGGGCGTTCCTTCCGATTTGCGACCGGATTTATAAATTTCTTCTTGAAAAAAAAGATAAAAAAGAGTAAAATACATTTTCATTTGCATGAAGCGAACAGTGAAACAGAAAATAACGAATAGAAAGGATTTTTATTATGCGTGTCAGTCGTTTAGTTTCCAGAAAACATAAAGAAAAACCGGCAGAAGCTCAACTTGCGAGCCATATTTTCCTGTTGCGAGGCGGATATGTGCGTCCGATTGCTAACGGCATCTATTCGTTATTAATGCCGGCAAAGCGGATTCAGCATAAGATTATCGGCATTATTCGGGAAGAAATGGATGCGATTGACGGGCAAGAAATTCAAATGCCGATCGTATTACCGCGTGAATTATGGCAAGAATCCGGGCGATGGGATTCCGTTGAAGCCGAACTGTTGCGTTTTAAAGACAGAGCAAATCATGATATGTTGCTGGCTATGACGCATGAAGAAGCCGTTGTTGCGTTGGCGCGGACGGAAGTGACCAGTTATAAAGATTATCCGTTTATGCTTTATCAATTTCAAACAAAATTCCGCGATGAGGCTCGCTCACGGGGTGGATTGGTGCGTGTGCGCGAGTTTATTATGAAAGATGCGTATTCTTTCCATACCTCACAGGCGGATTTGGATAATTATTATGATAAATGCGCGAAGGCATATCATCGGATTTTCCGCCGTTGCGGTATTCCTGAAGTTGTTTCCATTCAATCGGATAGCGGTATGATGGGCGGTAAAGTAGCGCATGAATATCAACTGTTGACCGATTCGGGCGAAGATAAAGTGGTGGTGTGCGATAAGTGCCATTTCTATGCCAATAATGAAGTTGCCGTCGGGATATATCAATCCGAACCGGAAGACTTGTTGCCGATGGAACAAATTGAAACGCCGAATGTAAAAACTATTGATGATTTAACGGCTTTTACGGGAATGCCTGAAACAAAAATGGCAAAGAGTGTTTTTTATACAACGGAAAAAGGGGAAACATTCTGCGTTGTTGTGCGTGGAGATGTGGAAGTCAATGAATGTAAATTGCAAAAAATTGTGCAATCACTCTTTAATTTTGCAACGGATGAAGAAGTGCGCAAAACGGGTGCCGTGCCGGGTTTTGCCTGCCCAATCGGGTTAAAGTGCCGAGTTTTTGTTGATCACTCGGTTGCAAATGGCTATAACTTAATTTGTGGCGCTAATAAAGAAGGGTATCATACGAAGAATTTTAATATGCGTCGTGATTTACCACATGCGGAAGTTGTGGATATTGCAACGGTGAAAACGGGTGATATTTGCCCAAGATGTGGCGGACAATTAAGCATTAAACGCGGTATTGAAGTCGGCAACATATTTAAGCTCGGCACACGCTATACCGAATCAATGCAGATGACATATACGGATGAAAAGGGTGAGGAACATCACCCGATTATGGGCTGTTACGGCATTGGTATCGGCCGATTACTTGCCTCCATTTGCGAAGTGCGACATGATGATTACGGCCCGATTTGGCCGTTATCCGTTGCGCCGTGGCAGATTCAAATTTGTGCAATGAAAATGGATAGAAAAGATATTTTTGAAACGGCGGAAACACTTTATGACGATTTGCAAAAAGCAGGGTATGAAGTGTTGTTTGATGATCGGAATGTTTCGGCAGGCGTTCAGTTTGCCGATGCGGATTTAACGGGTATTCCGTTGCGTTTAACGGTTGCTCCGCGTGCGCTGGCCGAGGGCATGATTGAATATAAAGTCCGTGGGCGTGATGAAAGCGGTTTGGTTCCGATTAAAGAAATTTTGCCGTTCGTGAAAAATTGGATTGAAACGGAAATGCAAAAATATCGTTAAGAGTGAATAAAGAAGTGTCGCAGGAGTTTTTATCTTGGAGAGGCTCCTGCGATGTTTTTTTGCTTTGTATCAGTCTGATAAATTTTCATACTTCTTTCTCTCGGTAATTTTTAAATTAAACAATCTTTGGTTGTGATATTCAATCTAAAATAGAAAAATTTTAGATTTTTAAACTTTTTTCTGGATTTTAAAAAAATATAAATATATACTTATGAATACAAAAAGAGTGTCATAAGGATTGAATTATAAAAAAAGAAAGAGGAAGGAGCAAGAATGTTATTTGAGCCGAAGACTGTATTAAGAGGAGCGGAAATTTATTTGCAAAAACCGAGCGTATTATTTGAAACTGCCGATGAATTATTCGCTTTAATAGATAAGAATCGAAAAACGTTATTACCCTGGATAGAAATGGCAGACGCAAAAAAGACAAGTTCACGAGAGGATGCTTTTTTGCATTTGGCAAAGATGGCGGAAAAGTGGCAATCTCAATGCGGATTTGTTTATTTAATTTATGGAAACGAAAATCATCATCTCATCGGGATGATTGAGGCAGAGCAATCCGCGCCTGAACACAAGAAAATAGAGGTGGGATTTTGGATGTGTGAAACAGAGAATAAAGCGGATAAAATATGCGAAGCGTTACGGTTGGTAGAAAAAGAATTTTTTTATTTGGAATTTGAGCGCATAGAGATTCGATTAGATAGCGATAATCATAAAGCCAGGAAACTGGCAGAAGCATCTGGGTACAAAGCGGAAGGAATACTCCGCCATGCATATTGGAGTCAACAGTTTTATAAATATCGTGATTTGGTCATTTTGGCAAAATTAAAACAAGAAGAAAAAATAAAACAGAAACAACCGATATCTCTGCCACGAAAGAGTAGATTATCGGTGAATGGAAGCAACCTCTTTATTTAGCAGTCAAAAAAGAGATAGTTTTAAGAAAAATCAAAAAGTCAAGTTATTATCCTCAAAATCAATATATGACCTTTTTGCCGATATGAGATAGAACTTTTTAATATATATGATTATCATCCGCGGGAATAGTCGTTCCCGAGTAAGTCTGTATTAACCGGATTGGCAGAGGTATTTGTTATATTCGTTGATACACTTGCCAATGCGGTTGACTGCGATAATCCGTTATTATTAGAAGCCAATGAGGTATTAGCAGAATTTGAAGGATTCTGCAGTTCGTTGACTTGGGCTTGCAAATCATTGACGGTCGATTGCAAGGCAGAAGATTGGCTCTTTGCATCATCTGCTTTCTTTTTGTATCTAATGATAAAGTAAGCCCCGATTCCGAGGGTGGCGACGGCAGCCAAAATCAAGAGGATATTTTTCCACGTCCAGAAGCTTTCCCCCTCAGGTTGCTGAACAACAGCTTCGGGAGGCAGATTTTGCGCTTCTTTCTTCTTTTTCTTCGCCTCGCTCGCCAAAGAAGAAGATTGGAGTTGTGGCGATCCTGTTGTCGGGGTAGGTATCGCTTGCAAAGATTGCACCGGCGGTGTTACCTGAACGGATGGGGTTTGAGCGGCTGGCGAGAGTAATCCCATTTCTTTGGGTGTTGTCGTACCTTTTGCATGAACAGAGCCTTTTCCCTTTTGGGAGCCGAATCCCGTACGCGCATTGTTTGCTGTCAAACCCGTTTTTTCGGAAGAGGGAACAGATTCTAAATGAGAAGCTGTGCCTTGTCTATCGGGAGAACCATACTTACCGTTTTGGCTTGGGGAAAAAGTTGTTTGAGCTGTTTGCGTGGGGAAGGTTGTATCGGATTTTACGCTTGCTTGCCCTGCGCCCGATTTTGCATTTTGTTCAGATGTTGATGTTTGGGCTTGAAGTGCGTTGATTTCATGATCAATCGCTTGTATACGTGTTTGCTCTTCATCGGATAGTTGTTCAAAACTTCTTCCCTTTAAGATGGATTGCTTTTTCGCTTGCAAGTCATCAATTTGAGATTGATTGTTGTTAGACTCTTGTGATTTTTGTTTTGTTGTTTCCTGTTTTGTGGATTCATTGCTCTCACCCGTATGTTTTGCAAGTGTTTGCATTTCAAAATTTAGATAAGATGGGATATTGTTCTCATTAAATGCAATGCGGTCTGATATAGGCAAATCGATCGGTTCAACTTGTTTTAAGGATATGCCGTCAATCGACGCAACGGCAGGCGAGGGCATATTCGGCATAATGTCTTGATTGTTGACGGACGGAATGTTCGTTGGGATTGAAACGCTTGTTTGATGTGCTAATTCCGGCATATCCATATTTAAAAATCCGCTATCAGGTGTTTGCTGTTGTAGGTCGGTAATCTGCAAGTCAGGTGCGGATACGGCAACCCCGTCAATCGACGCAACGGCGGGCGAGGGCATATTCGGCATAATGTCTTGATTGTTGACGGGCGGAATATTCGTTGGGATTGAAACGCTTGGTTGATGCGCCAATTCCGGCATATCCATATTTAAAAATCCGCTGTCGGGTGTTTGCTGTTGTGGGTCGGTGATGCGCAAGTCAGGTGCGGATACGGCAACCCCGTCAATTGACGCAACGGCAGGCGAGGGAATGTTCGGCATAATGTCTTGATTGTTGACGGGCGGAATATTCGTTGGGATTGAAACGCTTGGCTGATGCGCCAATTCCGGCATATCCATATTTAAAAATCCGCTGTCGGGTGTTTGCTGTTGTGGGTCGGTGATGCGCAA
>CALXWZ010000003.1 GCA_944392555.1 uncultured Alphaproteobacteria bacterium
TGCACGAAAGATCATAAATGTTGCCCCGAATGCACGTGTGGCGACTCTTGCACTTGCACGAAAGATCATAAATGTTGCCCCGAATGCACGTGTGGCGACTCCTGCTCTTGCACGAAAGATCATAAATGTTGCTCCGAATGCACGTGTGGCGACTCCTGCACATGCACGAAAGATCATAAATGTTGCCCCGAATGCACGTGTGGCGATTCCTGCACATGCACGAAAGATCATAAATGTTGCCCCGAATGCACGTGTGGCGACTCTTGCTCTTGCACGAAAGATCATAAATGTTGCCCCGAATGCACGTGTGGCGATTCCTGCACTTGCACGAAATAACACCGTATTCCTATTCACTGAACTATTTTGAAAACGGAGCGAATTAAATGTCCAAGAATTTACATCATCATGAAACGTATGCCGGTTTATTGCACCTACATGAACATCATCATGAAGTCAGCCCAAAAACAATTCGTTATTTAATAATTTCTTTCATTATTAACATGCTGTTAAGTGTGGTTGAAATTGTATCGGGCGTCATTGCGGGAAGTGTAGCGTTAATCGGAGACGCACTTCATAATACAGGCGATGCTTTTTCCATTTTAATTGCCATTATCGCTTACAAAATCGGACACAAAAAAGCCGATTCACGTTATACTTACGGTTTCAAGCGAGCCGAAGTTATCGGCGGATTCGTCAATCTGATTTTACTTTTTATCTCGGGCATTTACCTGATAACGGAAGGCATTTCAAAACTAATTTCCCCCGAAGCGATTGACGGACGCATTATTATCTGGGTCTCCGTATTGGCACTTATCATTGACGGAGCAACCGCACGTCTTTCGCACCGCGATTCCGCACACAGCAGTAATATGAAAATGCTGTTTTTGCACAACCTCGCCGATGCTCTCGGTTCGTTGGGGGTAATCATCTCGGGGTTATGCGTCTTATATTTCGGCTGGGTGTTTGTAGATGGCATTGTTGCGTTGTTAATTGCCGGCTACATGCTGGTTCAATCAGTTGCTGCTTTCCCAAAATTCGTGCGGATACTGATGAATGCCGTGCCGGATCATATTGATTTCTCGTCTGTTCAAAAAGCCATTGAATCAACACCCGGAATCCGCAATGTGCATCATATTCATCTATGGGCCATCGATGAAGAAACGGTTGCGCTGGAATGTCATTTAATTGCCGATAATCCGCAATGCGTGCAACACGTGCGCCAAACACTCGGCGAACAATTCGGCATTATGCATTGCAATATTCAAACGGAAACCGAGCAAGAAAAATGCCCGGCGTGTCATCTTTAAAAAAGGAGGTATATAATGGAAAAGCATCCCGACCACACGGAAAATTTACCGCGACTCGCATGCGTTGCCGGACAAATTGAAGGCATCAAAAAAATGATACAAGAAGGGCGCTATTGCACGGATATATTAACACAAATTCGGGCTGTCCGCTCGGCTATGAAAGCGATTGAAACCAATATATTGGAAAAACATTTGCAATCCTGTGTTGCTGAATCGTTTCGTTCCGATACCGATAAAGCAAAAAAAATTGAAGAGTTAAAAATGCTGTTTACCAAGTATAATGACTAACCTTTTGCAAAAAAATAAATTGGAAGAACGTTTTTCTATTGACATTTTCTTTGAATCGTTCATAAATTTAAAAAGCAGAGGGACAACTTTTAGTAAAGGGACATAATTATGAAAAAATTATCATTTTTAACACTTGCTTTTTCAATGATTTTGGTTGCCGGTTGCGCCCAAAAAGCAGAACAACCCGCACCGCGCACACAAACAATCTATGTCTATCCGGCGCAGAGCCAAGAAACCAAAACACCGGATCAATGGACGGATTATAAACCTTACAAAGCACCGTGCGCCAAAAAATCGCAATCAAAATAATTTGTTGAGGTATCTTTTTAAAAAAGCATTTCGCGCAAACGAAGTGCTTTTTTTTGTTGAAAACATAGTTTGAAGGGCATATACTCAACCTATACCATTAACAAAAACGAAAGGGCTTTAAATATGAAAAAAATATGGATTCCATTGATGCTTATCGGAACAATGTTGACAACGAACATGGCTTTTGCAACGGATTATTCTGCGGATAAAATAGAAAAGAAAGGCGATATTTTCTATGTAAAAGAAACGGGGAAACCCTTAACGGGCACACTGATTCGCACGTATCCGAACGGAAAGAAATTGGCAGAGAGTGTTTTTGTTGAGGGTATTTTAAACGGCGAATCCCGCGCGTTCGGTGAAAACGGCAAGTTGGCCCATACCGTTGAATTTAAAAATAATATGAAAGACGGTGCTTACAAACAATACGATGAAAAAGGTGTTTTAAGAGCCGAAGTTTCCTTCAAGAATGATAAACTGGACGGACCGTTTACGGTTTATTATCCGTCGCAAAAAATACAGCTACGTGAAACGTATCAAAACGGAGCCTTAAACGGAAAACGTATTGAGTATTACGAAAGCGGACAAATCAAATCAAAAACGAATTTTAAGCAAAATTTACTGGATGGAACGGTTGAAGAATTCAGTGCCGACGGGAAGCAACAATCAATCATAACCTTTGTAAACGGAAAACGCAACGGTGTTGCCAAGGCATTTTACCCGAACGGAAAGCCATTATTTGAAATGCACTTTAAAAATAATCAGTTGGACGGCGATAATTTGAAGTATGACGAAACAGGTAAAATCGTTGAAAAGCGCGTTTATAAAGAAGGCAAAGCCATCAGCGGATTTACAACGGTTGACGGGAAAGAAACACCGTTAACAGCCGAACAACTGGATGAATTAAATTCCAAAGCGATTTTACATACACCGGCAAATACGTATAAAAAAGATAACTTACTTTATGATACAGCGAGCAAAAAATTGGTATCCGGCATTTTTCGTGTAACGGATAAAAACGGTAAAATTCAAGAAGAATATGAATTTTTAAACGGTCGTCCACACGGCGCGGCACAGATATTTGATACAAACGGGCGGTTGACGCAACAAACCTTTTTTGATAAAGGGGTGAAAATCGGCTATCGAATGATGGATGAAAGCGGACGCGTCATCAAAACGTGTCGCTTGACAAACGGGAAAGAAATTTGCCAATAAGTCAGGTTGATTTTTGCCTGTTCATCTAACCGAAAAACAAATAAAAAAAGTCCGCAAACCAGCGGACTTTTTTAACACCCGCCTCAAAACCTTATTCGCAAGATTTTTGAGTTCCCGATTGGCATTGTGAAGATTGCGCATTACACCCTTGCGCCTTGTGAGCAGAGCAAGACTGCGTATTTTCGCCTTGCGAGGCATTACCCGAGCATGATTGGGTGCTATTTTGATTTTGCGCATTGTTTTGAGCACAATTTTGATGTTCTTTTTGTTCTTTTTTGGCTTCCCATTGATGAGCAGCCTCTTTGGCTTTATCCCATGCTTTACCTGTTCCGCTTTTAGTTGCTTCCCAAGCATCCTCAACGGCGTCTTTTGTTTTTTCCCAAACCGTATTATTTGTATTTTTCTGTGCATTGGTATTTGTTGTATTATTTGTATGAAGCATTGTGTTCTCCTTATCAAGTTATATAGATTATGTATGCGCGTATCAAAATGAGAAAATGGCTGATTATTGCCTTTTTTCTGCTCACGATACATGCACGACTTTCCGAAACAAATCTACCATTCTGATGTTATCGGACACTTATCAAATAAGAAGACAATTTCGCATTTTAAATAATCCATTCGGCTATCTCACATAAAGGAAGAGCTTTCAGCGAGCGGGAAACGGGCAAAAGCATATAAGAGTGTTTAACGTAGGATTGTTATTATCAATATTCTGCACAAAAATTGGCGGGACAAGTGATAATTTGAGCCATAATTTATTACAAAAGCACACACTGATACACATTTTTATTCACCGCACAATCCCACACCGCCCACGAACAAGAAGTGATGTTCACAGGCGGAGTGAAAGTTGTGCAAAAAAACACGCTGTTATTTTCATAAACAGCGTGTTTTCTTTGTTTCCCTAACAGAACAACAACCTAATCTTGCCCCTTGTATCCCTTGATGATGTTTTCTATCACCGGTGCATTTAATTCAACACCAATTCTTTGGATATAGCTTTGCATTGTTTCTTGATTCAATGCCGTGCCGACGGATTGCTTCGTTCCCTCTTTTTCAAGTTCTATTGCTTGACCTTCGCCCGCCAAATTCGGCTTCTTAATTTGACGAACAACCACTATCGCAACACCGCTTTCCAACGGAATACTTTGCGCATTCTCAACTCCTGCCTCTTGCGCAAAAACCGTATTGACCGCTTCCGTTAATTCCGGCACAACGTTCGTGCGCACCATATCTTTCTTTTGAATCACTTCAAATGTGCCTTTTTGCGTGGCAAGCGTCTTGAAATCAACACCCTCTTTGGCTTTCTGCGTTAATTCTTTCACAATATCGGGGAACAGTTTTGTTTGTTGCTCTTTCACCCATAAATCTTGAATTTCATCACGCACACTTTTTAATTCTTTCGGCGCAACCGGTGTAATTTCTTTCACTTCGGCAATTAAATAACCATCGTTATTTTGAATTAACCCCGATACATCTCCTTTCTTTAAAATAAAGATATTTTGCAATAATTCTTGATTGAAATACTCGGCAGGCATTTCCACTCCCGTTGCCAATTTACCGGCTATATCCGTTTGTTCAATCAATATGCTCGGAATGTTGAGCTGTTTCGTGGCCGTTGCTAAATCCGTACCGGCACCTAAAATATCCTCTAACTGACGCGCCAAATCTTCTAACGCTCCATAGGCCTTATCTAATGCCAACGTTTTGCGGATTTCTTGTTTCACCGTTTTTTCCGGTGTTATTTCGGCCGGTTTAATCTCTTTTACCCACAAAATATGCCAACCGACATTGGATTGTATCGGCCCGACAATATCACCTTTTTTCGCTTTAAAAACAACGTCTGCCAATTCTTCCATCAACTGATTTTTTGCCGTATACCCAAAATAGGTATCTTTTGCCGTTTGTCCAACTTCTTCGGTTGCCGTTTTTTCAAAGTTTTGAGGCGTTACTTTCGCTTTTACTTTATTTGCCTCTTCTGCCGTTTTAAAGAACATTTGGTATAATTCCCGCTCCTCGGGTTTATTATATCTTTCTTTTTGCTCCTCATAGACGGCTTCAATATCCGCGTCATCAATCTGAACACGCTCGGCCATCATTGCGGGCGTGAGCGCCGAAACCAAAATCGTGCGATACTCCGGATTCATAAATTCTTCCGTATAAGCTTCATAATAATCTTGAATTTCTTGCTCTGACGGCTTTTGAGCCACACTGACTTGCTCCGGTTGCAAATAAAGCACATCAATATCTCTTTTTTCATTCTTAAACGAATACGCTGCCTGCGTTAATGCTTGCGGGGCATAACCCAACCCTTGAACGGAATCCGTTAAATGTTTAAACGCCAGTTCTTTTTTCAGTTGACGCGCCAAACCCGTTTCATCCATCCCCGATTGCATTAAGTAAGCGTAAAATAAATTCTTATCAAACTTGCCCGTATTATCCCGAAAAATCGGATTGTTTTCCACATATTTTTGAACAGACGCATTTGATGCCGTTAAGCCTAAATCTTCACCCAGCTGATATTGCACCGCACCGGCGACTTCTTGTTGCAACACTTGATCCATCAAGCCCATCTCTATGGCTTTGGATGGGGATAAATACTGCCCACCCATCATTTGACTGATTCGTTTGCGCGTTGTTTCAAATGATTGTTTCACTTGCTCCGGCGAAACACCCGTATCACCCACCCGAACAGCATCACTGTTTAAATTGTATGAAAAGATGTTGGATAATCCGCCCAATCCCCAAAATGCCATCATACTTAATGCCAAAATGCCTAAAATAATTTTAGCAACCCACGAATTGCCGAGTTTATTAAAAAAAGTAATCATACCGATTTTTCCTTTACCGTTAAATTTTATTTATTGTTTTATACCGTAATTTGCGTCATTTTGCAAACGCTTTTTCACTATTTCTCGTGCATTTTGTCTTTCAACAAATTGATGGCTTCTTCCAGCGACGGCGCTCCGTTTTGATTCTTGACGGATGCCATAATTTTACCGCATTTAACATACGGACCGTATCGCCCCACCTGATACGTAATAACCGTATCGTTCCATTTGCCGATTTCCGTTGCTTTCGGTTTTTCTTTGGATTGCGATAATAATGTCAACGCGCGCTCTAACGTAACGGTCAACACATCATCTTCCGCCGTTAGCGATTGAAACGTTTTGCCTCGTTTCACATACGGCCCAAACCGCCCGATACTGGCTTCTATCGGTTCTTTTGTTTTCGGATCATTTCCAAGCAACCGCGGTAATGAAAGTAATTTTAATGCGCTCTCAATCGTTACGGATTCCGGCTTCATTCCTTTGGGCAATCCCGTGCGTTTGGCTTCCTTCCCCTCACCGACTTGCACATACCAGCCATACGGCCCTTTCTTTAAGAAAATATCCGTTCCTTGCTCATTTTTACCGAGGCATTTATTTGTCTCCTCCGCCAACGGCAAATTCATGGGTTGCCCGTTTTCATCCAACGGTGGCGGGGTTAATGAAGCATATTGCTTCGTGTATTTACACTTCGGATAATTGGAGCATCCGATAAAAGCCCCGAATTTGCCGATATGCAACGAAAGTCGCCCCGTTTTACAATCCGGACAAACGCGCGATTCCTCCGTCGGAAAAATTTGCTTTTCTAACGAGGCTGAAACTTTTTCCAAAATCTCCGTCATATTATTCGGCACGGCTTGCACGGTTTTATCAAAATTACCCCAAAACCCACGCAAAACATCTTTCCACTTGGCTTCGCCGTTTGTAATATCATCTAACTTATTTTCCATATTGGCGGTGTAATCATACTGCACATACTGCGTAAAATAGTTTTGCATAAATGCCGTCACAATCCGTCCGCGATCTTCGGGAATGAATTTCTTGGCAACCAGTTTCACATATTCCCGTTCCTGCAAAACAGATAAAATCGTGGCGTATGTTGACGGTCGCCCGATACCGAGTTCTTCTAACTTCTTCACCAAACTGGCTTCCGAAAACCGTGGCGGGGGTTCCGTAAAATGTTGCTCGGATAAAACGGAAATCGTATCTACCCGTTCGCCTTCGTTCATCACGGGCAACAAGCCGTTTTCATCATCTTCTTGCTTGGCATCATCAATATCTTCTTTATAAACTTTGATAAATCCCGCAAAAGCAATCGTCTGCCCCGTTGCACGCAGTTGCAATTTTTTATCCGATGAAATAATATCCGCTGCCACTTTATCCAACAAGGCACTTTCCATCTGGCAAGCCACCGTTCTTTTCCAAATCAATTCATACAACTTCCGTTGATCGGGCGTTAAATGCGCGCCAATCGATTCCGGCGTGCGCAACACATTGGTGGGACGAATGGCCTCGTGCGCTTCTTGGGCGTTTTTGGAGTTATTTTTATAAACGCGCGGTTTATCCGGCAAAAAGTCTTTTCCGTAATCGCGTTCAATCAACGTGCGTGTGGCCGTTATGGCTTCTTGCGATAAAGCAACACTATCCGTTCTCATATACGTAATTAAACCGACGGTTTCTCCGCCGATATCCACACCCTCATACAATCCTTGCGCCAACTGCATTGTTTTTTTAGCACCGAATCCTAACTTACGCGAGGCTTCTTGTTGCAACGTTGACGTTGTAAATGCCGGTGCCGGATTTCGCTTCGTTTGTTTGCGCTCTACGTTCCCAACGGAAAACACTCCCTGCCGAACAGCCTCTTCCGCCTGCTTGGCAACCGTTTCATTATTCAAATCAAACTTCGTGAGTTTCTTTCCGTTAAAGTGGGTGAGTTTAGCCGTAAATTTATCGGCGCGTATCGTTTGCAATTCGGCGCTCACACCCCAATACTCTTCGGGCTTAAACGCCGAAATTTCGTCTTCCCGTTCGCAAATCAATCGTAACGCAACCGATTGCACGCGTCCCGCCGATTTCGCCCCCGGCAAATTGCGCCATAATAACGGAGAAATTTTAAACCCGACCAGATAATCCAATGCGCGCCGTGCCAAATACGCATCAACCAACTGCATATCAATTTCCCGCGGATTTTTAATTGCTTCCGAAATCGCGCTTTTGGTAATTTCGTGAAACACAACCCGATATACGGGCATTGTTGCCGGTAATTTTTTCCGCCGTTTGAGTTCCTGAACAACGTGCCAGGCAATGGCTTCTCCTTCGCGGTCAGGGTCGGAAGCCAAATAAAGCGCATCGGCTTTGGCCAGAGCTTTAACGATTTCACGCACCGTTCTTTCTCCACGTGGCTGAACTTCCCAGTCCATCGCAAAATCTTCCTCGGGACGAACGGAATTATTTTTGGCCGGCACATCGCAAATATGCCCGAAACTGGCCATCACCAAATAATCTTTCCCGAGATACTTATTGATTGTTTTTGCTTTGGCGGGAGATTCCACAATTACCAACTTCATTTCCTAACCCCATTCATTTTCATAAACCAACGAAATTTTATTACCGGCAAACCGTTCAATTTTACCGGCCAATTCCAATTCAACTAAAATAATACTGACTAAACTAATCGGCAAGCCCGTTGAACGAATCAACTGATTCATATCCGTCACTTCGGGCGTCAACCGCCCCAATACAATCGCGCGCGCTTTTTCCAAATCCGTTTCATCTATAAATGATAACGGCTTATCATATATCCCCGTTCCTTGCTCCGAATCCAACAATAATTTTGTGGTATCATGATCTACGGAAGATAAAACATCTTCGGGCGTAGTCACCAAATGCGCCCCATTTTTAATCAATAAATTGGAGCCGGCATTGCGCGGATCAACGGGCGAGCCCGGAATAGCATAAACTTCCCTGTTTTGTGCAACGGCCGTGCGCGCCGTAATGAGCGAGCCCGACATTTCCCCCGCCTCAATCACCAACACGCCGACACTTAATCCCGAAATAATCCGATTCCGTCGGGGAAAGTTGCATACATTCGGTTTCGTTCCCATCGGAAATTCCGAAATCACGCAACCGCGTTCAACAATTTGCCGATAGATTTCCTCATTTTCATTCGGGTAAATCACGTCAACACCCGTTCCGAGCACGGCAACCGTGCCACCTTTAGCGTTAAAGGAAGCCAAAGCACCCTCATGCGCCGCTCTGTCTATCCCGCGCGCCATACCCGAGGTGACAACGTATCCGCCCTCTGCCAACGCATACCCGAACCGGCGTGCCATATTCTGCCCGTTTTGCGAGCAGTTGCGACTACCGACAATGCCGACGCCCGACTTGGAAAGCAACGGCGTGTATCCCTTGACGAATAACACGGGCGGACAATCCTCCACCTCTTTAAGCAAGCGCGGGTAATCGTGTGACGTCAGTGTTAAAATCAATGCATCATTTTGATACGCTGCCCGAATTTGCGCATCAACCGTTTTGGTATCGGCAATTTTAATCGGGCGCTTCCGCCCACCGCGGGTGGCAATTTCCGGCAAGTGTTTCAAGGCTTCGTCCGCTGTTTTATAATAACGGATTAAGTCGCGAAACGTAATCGGCCCCACATTCTCGCTGAGCGAGAGCCGTAGCTGACAATATTCCTCATGCGTGAGCATATTCGTCATTTCGGCGCCTCTTGCGTTGACGCTTCTTGACTTTCTTTTTTCTTTTTGAACTTAATTTTTGTTTCTTCTTTATTGATTAAGCGCACAATGTTGCTCCGATGACGATAGTAAGAGAGCGCCGTCAAAAGCAAATAAATCAAGCTGATGCTTTTATTCGGCTCGCAGAAAAACGCGTAAATCGGAGCCAGTGTCAACGCCGACAAGGCAGCCAACGATGAATACCGAAATAAAAACGCCACAACCAACCATGAAAGCGCCGTTAAAACGCCGACAAGCGGTGTCATCGCCAGCATTAACCCGAGCGTGGAAGCCACGCCTTTTCCGCCTTTAAATTTGAGCCAGACGGGATAATTATGCCCGAATACGGCAGCCACACCGGCAAAAATGCCCACAAGTTGAGAATCGGAAATGTGTTGAAAAATAAAAGCAATCACGCCGGCTTTGGCAATATCGCACACAAGTGTCAACAAAGCCAAATCTTTCCGTCCCGTTCGCAACACGTTCGTCGCCCCGATATTCCCCGAACCGATTTTACGAATATCACCCAATCCGGCGGCTTTTGTGAAAACAAGCCCGAACGGAACAGACCCGACAAAATATCCGCACACGGCGGCACACACATACCAAATAACCATCTTCAACACCTCATTTGCTGATATATTGATATTCACTCATATACGACTTTAACTCAAAACGCAAGTAAAAAAAACAGACTGACTACCGATAATTTTCGGAAAATCAGTCTATTTAATTCGTTTTTCAGCCTCCTGACGCAACACAGCCCCTCTATCAACATAAGGTGCTTTTATCGGCACTATGCGCGCGCAATCGGCTTATATTTAATGCGATGCGGTTGATCGGCTTGAGCTCCTAACCGACGTTTGCGATCGGCTTCGTATTCTTCGTAATTTCCCTCAAAGAAAACAACTTGACTATCCCCCTCAAAAGCCAAAATATGCGTTGCCAATCTATCTAAAAACCAGCGGTCGTGCGAAGTAATCACCGCGCACCCGGGGAAATCCATCAAAGCTTCTTCCAAGGCACGCAAGGTATCCACATCCAAATCATTCGTCGGTTCGTCCAACAATAAAACATTGGCTCCTGATTTTAACATTTTCGCCAAATGCACGCGGTTGCGCTCACCGCCCGATAACATGCCGACTTTTTTCTGCTGGTCGCCCCCTTTAAAGTTAAACTGTGCCACATACGCCCGCGAATTCACTTCCCGTTTCCCGAGTGTTAAAATATCTTTACCTTCCGAAATTTCCTGCCATACGGTTTTGGTATCGTCCAATGCATCGCGTGATTGGTCCACATACCCGAGTTGCACCGTTTCACCCAAACGGAATGTTCCCGAATCCGGTTTTTCCTGTCCCGTAATAATTTTCATCAGCGTTGTCTTACCGGCACCGTTCGGGCCGATAATTCCCACGATACCGCCGGCCGGCAAATTGAACGATAAATTTTCAAACAATAATTTATCCCCGAACGCCTTTGAAAGATTTTCGGCTTCCAAAACAACTTGCCCTAACCGCGGGCCTGCCGGAATGATAATTTGCGCCACATCGGGCACTTTCTCCGTTGACTTCTTCAATAATTCTTCATACGCCGTAATACGGGCTTTGGATTTGGCTTGACGCGCCTTTGGCGATTGACGCACCCATTCCAATTCCTCTTTCAACATTTTTTGACGGTTGTTTTCAGCATTTTGTTCTTGCGCCAACCGTTTTTCTTTTTGCTCTAACCAGCTGGTATAATTTCCCTCAAACGGCAGTCCTTCGCCTCTATCCATTTCCAAAATCCAGCCTGTTACATTATCCAAGAAATATCGGTCATGCGTCACCATCACAACCGTTCCCGTATAATTTTTCAAAAACACTTGCAACCATGCAACGGATTCGGCATCCAAATGATTTGTCGGCTCGTCCAGCAACAACATATCGGGTTTAGATAATAATAAGCGACATAACGCCACGCGCCGTTTCTCCCCGCCCGAGAGTTTCGTCACATCTGCCTCCGCCGGCGGACACCGCAGTGCATCCATGGCAATTTCAACCGTTCGTTCAATTTCCCAACCGTTGCAGGCATCTATTTTTTCCTGCAATTCCGCTTGCTCTGCCAACAACGCATCCATATCGGCATCGGGGTCGGCAAATTTCATATTAACGGCTTCGTATTGTTGCATTAAGTCCCGAATGGGGCCCACACCGTCCATAATATTCTCCATCACGTTTTTAGCGGGATCCAGTTGCGGTTCTTGCGGTAAATAGCCTACTTTTACTCCGTCGGCGGCAAAAGCCTCGCCCGTAAAATCATGATCCAAACCGGCCATAATTTTCATTAATGTTGATTTACCGGCACCGTTCGGACCGATTACGCCGATTTTGGCGCCCGGAAAAAACGAAAGCCAGATATGTTTTAACACTTCCTTTCCGCCCGGAAAAGTTTTGCATAAATCTTTCATTACATAAATGTATTGGTATGAAGCCATCATCAATCCTTTGTCTTATAAGTTGAAATTTCGGGTATTTTAATAAAAAAAATTCAGAAAGTCAAGCAAAACGCTTGCACTTTCGGCAATAGAAATTCATCTGTTTTTCTTCTCGGATTGATTTTTGATAAAAAATAGTGTATACTGTTTTAAGAAATATCAGTCAAAAACAGGTCGTCAAAATGATACGGTTATCACACAAGCATCAAAAATTTTTAAAGTGCGAACAAGATGAGCAAGGCAACTATATTTTTTCTTTTCGGTTTGCCGATAATCTTCCTCAAGGGGAACTTGTTGAGGTTCATCGTCTTTCTGCGCAACAAACGAAACGCGCTCGGCAAATATATAAGCAAACGTTTCATATCAATAATGCGGATAAAAACACACCGAAGCACCGTTTAATGGGATATTTAGCCGCTCAAAACGAATTGGCGCACAAAGAAAATCGCATCGGCCCGTTAGATGGGAAGCTAACACCCCGACAAATTGCCGATGCAAAACGCAACATTATTCCCGTCGGCTTTGAAATTCACCATTTACACCCGATTTCTCTGGGTGGTGCAAATAATTATAAAAATCTTTATTTATTGGAACATGGTGTTCACACGGCTATTCATCGGTGTATGGATTGTGTTCTGGCATATATTCCGTATATCGGAGAAACTGCGCCGAATGCCAAAAAAGTGTATATTCGGTTGCCGGTTATAGATAAATGTTTGGACGCCTCTTGCGGATTATTTTCAAAAGAAATGATGGCTGATCATCTGCTTGATAATTCCCCGAATAAATCATCGGAGAAATTATCGGATAAATCACCAAACTTATCGGATAAATTGCCAAACAGCATGCAGAATAAACAACCGCAACAATCGGCGCATACATCGGTGAATACATCACAAACCCCAGCAGTATGCCCGCAAACGCGTCAATCAGAAAATGCACCGACGCACACACGGCGGTATGAAGCAACACATCAATTTAAATCCGCCAAGCTCAAAATGCCTTTCGGTGCGCAACAAAAGCTGTCAAGCGAGCGTTAGTTTTTCTTTTGTGTTCGGCAGATAACCTCTGTTTCGGCATCATCTTGATATCTTGTTTCAGAATACCGATACCGTTATGCCCTGCCACCTTATCATATACCGACACATATCATTCACCGTTGTTCTTCACGCCCTACATTTAACCATCCCCACTTTATATGGATATCCACACCATCTACACTCTATCCGCGCGTTTATCCGTTTCCATACCCTTATCCCATACGCGCCCGCCTACACAGCTATTCTGTCTCGCTATCACACCGTGTATTAACCATATCAAATGCACACCCGTCTCACCACCATCCCGAATACGTTATATATATCTTTCCACCGCACTCCCTCCGCCCTCTCGCCCGCCTCTCACACACCGCACTCCCTCCATCCTCTCGCTCGCACCTCACACCTCCGCACTCCCTCCGCGTTCTCGCCCGCACCCCACGCCACCGCACTCCTCCACCCTCTCGCTCGCACCTCACACCTCCGCACCCACGCGTAACACTCTACCCCTTACACGAGCAACAATCTGTTTTATGATTTTTTTCTGACGGAATCAAAAAGAATATTTTGATTAATTTATTGAAATTAAAATACTTTTTACAAAAATTCGAATCACTTCCTCACAATTAACAATAAATAACTTACAATCCTTCCGATTTTGTCTGTTTTTACAAATAAAATGCCTTCTTTTTTTTAATCATTGCATACTTTTATATGGCTTTTTATTTTTTTCTCGCATTAATTTGATATTTTTTTTCTTTTATTTTCATATAATTATAAAATAATTTGCTTATTTCGTCAATTATTTGCAATCAGGGTATTGACATTTCAAAAATACAATGATATACAATAATCATCATCGCAAAGATGAGAGATGTTTGACTTGTTTAGTCTCCCTATGTAAAAGAAAGCAAACATCTTAGAGTGAAAGAGAGAACGTCCCCCCCTTTTATTGTTTCTCTTTCATGTATGAGGCGCCCTTGCAATTCAAGGGCGCTTTTTTTCGGAAATCTGCACAGAATCGAAAATCTGTATGGAAAAAGTCTTGTCAAGCAGTGAAATTTGTGATATAATAAGCGTAAGAACAACAAGGAGGTAAGAAATGGCAAGTCGTGTAATGGGCAGTATGTTGAGTGTGTTAATGGGGAAATCTGCTGCCGATGCCGAAAAAGAATTGGAAGAATCACGCCAAAAGGGAGAAGATGAAAAAGAAGAAGGGTTAATTGCAAAATTAAGCCGCTTCGGGGAAAATATTACCCATAAAGATTTGGATTCGCAAATCATTGCCGGTTATGAGCGTGATGGCGCAAGAGGTTAGGCGATGAATCGGATTTAAATCGCTCTGTTTTTTCAATAGCGGCGGGCGGAGTTTTTCCTGCCCGTTTTTTTTGATTATAAAAGGTTACCGTTTTTTGCGAATTGAACCGTCTTTATAAATGAACCGATAGGAATTTAAATCAACAGAATTCTTGTAAAGAGTAATAAAGGCACCTTTAATATTGCAAAGGATCACTGGTAATCAAACAGCATACAATTTTATAGTTTGTTTAGGAAGAAGAAAAGAAATTGCTTGATTTTAATCCGCCATATGTATTATAAAACTACTAAATGAAACAAAAAAATAAAATAAAATATACGGCAATTTGCATCGCTTTCGGCATTTTATGTGGCTATGCTGCCGTTTCAGCATTCAAGGGTCCGAAAATATCGGTTGTAATGAGTACATACAACCGTGGTGAGGGGCAGGATTCCTTGCTGGCGCGGGCGATTGATTCTATTTTGGCACAAACAGAAAAAGATTTTGAGTTTATTATTATTAACGATGGCTCAACCGACAACACACATGCCATTTTAAAAAAATATGCAGCGGCAGATCCACGTATCATTATTCTGACAAATGAGACAAATAAGGGATTGCCGTACAGTTTAAACCGTGGATTGGAAAGGGCGCGTGGCAAATATATTGCACGAATGGATGATGATGATAAATCCTACCCGACACGTTTTGAAAAACAAGTTTCTTTTTTAGATACACATTCTCATATTGATGCAACAGGTTGCTCCTTTACATTTAATGAGAATCATCCCGAACAAGCCTATTCATTTCCGCAAAATCCCGATGAATCGAAGATCAGGACATTCAGAGCCGTGCCCGTTGTACATCCTTGCGCGATGATTCGTCGCGCGTTTATTGAGAAACACAACATTCGTTATCCTGAAACGTATCCGAATGCGGAGGATATGCCTTTTTGGTTTGATTTTACTCTGAAATATAATGGCTTAATTTCAAATTTACCTGATGTTCTACTATTAAAGAAGGGAAATGCTAAAAAGAAAAAAAATTATAATGAAATTCAAAATGAATCCGTTGCTCGCTATCAAAAAGATACATTTGCTTATTTTTTGAAGCGTCCTGATGCGTGCACTGGTGAATGTGATTGCTATTCAAAGTTAGCAGCTTCCGGCGCCGTAGATCATATTATTTCACCCGAGGCTCTCCAAAATAAAATCAAACAAATTTGCCCACCGGACGGAGCAGTCTCTGTTTTGCATCCTTTATGGAATGATTATTTTATCTTTGATTCCCCAAAGCGCTTACATCGCTTTTTCGGATATGATACGGCAACCGTTTTAGAACATGATAAAAACTTATTGAAGATAAAATGGGATAAATGGGGGATTGAAACATTTATACGGCAAGATAACGGCAAATATATCTTCTCTGATGAAAAAGAATAATCTTTTCCGCAAAGCGTTTTTATCGGATGCCCCTTTTAATTTAAGAGAAAAAAGTATGCTCGCTTTTAAAGTATATGGCTTGCGCTTGCGAAAACACCTTTTCTCACAAAAAGTCGGCGCAAAACAATGTTTGTTTTTTCTGCCGAATTAAATCAATATCCACCCATTCACAACCGTTATTTTTTTGGCTGACGATACACAAAATTTTCCGCACTGAGTGCCGCAATACATCCACTGCCTGATGCAATAATCGCTTGACGATACTTTTCTTCCTGCACATCACCACACGCAAATATCCCTGATACGGAAGTTTCCATTGTTCGCTTATTTGTTTCAATATAACCACTTTCCGTTAACTTCACTTGCCCGGCAATCAGTGCCGTTTCGGGTTCCGTACCGACGGCTTCAAAGACCCCGTCAACCGCCAAACTGCTTTCCGCTTGCGTAATCGTATTTTTGATTTGAATGTGCGTTAAATGCGCCTCCCCTTCAAATGATTGCACAACCGTATGATACAAAATCTCTATTTTGGATTCATTTTGAACTTGCTCTTGCAACAGTCGTTCCCCTGAAAACGTATCTTTACGGTTAATCACGTAAACTTTCGCGGCAACTTTGGATAAAAATAATGCTTCATACAGTGCCGTATTTCCACCGCCGATGACCGCAACGGTTTTGTTTCGGTAGAAAAAGCCGTCACAAGTGGCACAAACCGAAATCCCGTTTCCTTTAAACTTTTCTTCGCCTTGCACATTCAGCCAACGCGCTTTGGCACCGGTTGCCAAAATAACCGCACGCGCCGTTCCTTTTTCCGCCATTTCCGTTTCAAACTCAAACGGATATACCTGCGTGTTAAGCCGAATAATTTGTTCATGATGAATTTTGGCCCCGAGTGCTTGAATTTGTTTTTTTAAAATATCCATTAAATCAAATCCCGAAATTTTTTCAAACCCGGGAAAATTTTCAACCGCATGTGTATATGTTAACTGCCCGCCGACAGCCGTTCCCGTATATAAATCCGTATTCAATCCGGCGCGCGTTGTATAAAGCCCTGCCGTATAACCGGCAGGACCCGATCCGATAATTAAGACATCTGTTTCAATCATATTAACCCCTTTTGTTGCTCTATATCAATCAGGGTGTAATATAAGACTAAATAAAACGAACGTCCAGTATCTCGTAAGATTTTTCGCCTTTGGGCGTTTTCACTTCGGCAAAATCGCCGATTTTTTTACCGATGAGCGCTCGCGCAATCGGTGATAACAAAGAAATTAAGCCTTTTTCCAAATCGGCTTCATATTTGCCGACAATTTTATAAGAGCATTGTTCACCCGTTTCCGAATCTTCTAACTGAACGGTTGCGCCGAACAACACTTTATCACCCGATAATGTTTTCACATCAATCACCTGTGCGCGTGCCAAAGCGTTTTCAAGTTCCATAATGCGACCCTCGTTAAAACTTTGTTGTTCACGAGCAGATTGATATTCGGCATTTTCCGATAAATCGCCGTGCGCTCTGGCTTCTTCAATGGCGGCAACAATCCGCGGGCGCTCATCAAATTTTAATCTCTTCAACTCATTGGTTAAATCAGCATAGCCTTCCGTTGTCATCGGAATTTTTTCTTCCATGTTATTCCCCTTTCAAAAGTTCCTGATAAAAAGTTATTAAAAATAAAACCGCGCCTTTTTCATCGCAGTCTTATCAAGATTAAATACAGTATAAAATTTTTTAAAAAAAAATGCAAGTACTTTTCTTTCTTTTCATCAATCACACATAAAACCACCACACAACCCACCGCACCAGCAGTGCTACATAATAAAAATATGATAAAATTTTTATCAAAAATCATAAAAACACGCCTTGACTTTTTTTAAACTGCATACTATTTGATAGATAACTTTGGAGTTTACAAAACAACTGAAAGGAAAAAAACAATGAATTTCAAACCATTACTTGACAGAGTTGTCATTAAACGTTTGGCAGAAGAAAACAAAACGGCCGGCGGAATTATCATTCCGGATACGGCAAAAGAGAAGCCTTCGCAAGGAATTGTGGTCGCCGTCGGCGCCGGGGCACGTGATGAAGCCGGCAACATTATTCCGATGACACTCAAAGAAGGTGATAAAGTTTTGTTCGGTAAGTGGTCGGGAACTGAAATCAAAATCAACGGTGAAGATTTGTTGATTATGAAAGAATCCGATGTTTTGGGAATTTTAGAATAAGTTAAAGGGGAATGAAGTATGACAGCAAAAGAAATTAAATTCGGAGCAGATGCACGCACAAAAATGTTGCGTGGCGTTGATTTATTGGCAGATACGGTAAAAGTGACATTGGGCCCGAAAGGTCGCAATGTTGTGTTAGGCAAATCCTACGGTGCGCCGAAAATTACGAAAGACGGCGTTTCGGTTGCCAAAGAAATTGAATTAGCGGATAAGTTTGAAAATATGGGCGCTCAAATGGTGCGTGAAGTCGCTTCCAAATCGGCGGATGTGGCCGGTGACGGAACAACAACGGCAACCGTTTTGGCACAAGCCATCATTCGCGAAGGATGCAAAGCCGTTGCCGCCGGTATGAATCCGATGGATTTAAAACGCGGTATTGATTTGGCCGTTAACGCCGTTGTTGAAAATATTAAGAGCCGTTCAAAGAAGATTTCCACGTCGGCAGAAATTGCTCAAATCGGCACAATTTCGGCAAACGGCGATTCTTCATTCGGTAATTACATTGCGCAAGCCATGGAAAAAGTGGGTAACGAAGGCGTTATTACGGTTGAAGATGCCAAAGGAATTGATACGGAATTAGATGTGGTTGAAGGTATGCAATTTGACCGCGGTTATCTTTCTCCGTATTTCATCACCAATCCGGAAAAGATGATTGCCGAATTGGATAATCCGTACATTTTAATTAACGAAACAAAACTTTCCAACTTGCAAGCGCTCATTCCGGTATTGGAAGCTGTGATTCAAACGTCGCGTCCGCTTTTGATTATTGCGGAAGATATTGAAGGGGAAGCCTTGGCAACACTCGTTGTGAACAAACTGCGTGGCGGGTTGAAGATTGCTGCCGTTAAAGCACCGGGATTCGGCGATCGTCGGAAAGCGATGTTGCAAGATATTGCCGTGTTAACAAACGGACAAGTTATTTCGCCCGACTTGGGTATGAAATTGGAAGATGTGACTTTGGCAAGCCTCGGAACGGCTAAATCCGTTACGATTACCAAAGACGACACAACCATTGTAGACGGTGCCGGTGATAAACAAGAAATTGCCGCACGGATTGCACAAATCAAACAACAAATTGAAGAAACAACTTCCGAATACGATCGTGAAAAATTGCAAGAACGGTTGGCTAAATTATCGGGCGGTGTTGCCGTAATTAAAGTCGGCGGTGCTTCCGAAGTTGAAGTTAAAGAAAAGAAAGATCGCATTGATGATGCTTTGCACGCCACACGTGCCGCCGTTAAAGAAGGCATCGTGCCGGGTGGCGGAACGGCGCTGTTGTATGCCACAAAAGCATTGGATGAATTGAAGCCTGAAAACGATGATCAACGCGTCGGTATTGATATTATTCGGAAAGCATTGCAAGCTCCGATTCGTCAAATCGCCGAGAATGCGGCTGTTGACGGTTCCGTTATCGTCGGCAAATTGCTGGAAAAAGGTGATGTCAATTATGGATACGATGCCCGCAAAGGCGAATATACAGATATGTATCAATCCGGTATTATTGACCCGACAAAAGTTGTTCGGACGGCTTTGGAAGGTGCAGCCTCTATCGGCGGATTGTTAATTACAACGGAAGCCATGGTTGCCGATAAACCGGAAGATAAATGCGATTGCGGACATGGCGCCGGTGCCGGTATGGGTGGCATGGGCGGTATGGGCGGTATGTATTAACTTGCCCTTGTCGGTTATGGCAAAAATAAACGGGACGGTTCAATACCGCCCCGTTTTTATATCCTTGCCTTATCAGATGATTCGCATATTTCAGGGAAAATCTTTTACATATACAAAAAGTTATGTATACATGAATTAAGCTATCCCCAAAATTAAAATATGCCTATTTTACCGCGTTATCGTTCCGAGAGAGGCGTTTAAATAGCTCCTAAAACCAATTTGCGTTGATTGATGGAATAGATTTTTTGCTTAGCAACAATCAAGTGATCAAATACCGATATACCCGCATGCATTAAAAAATCGTTCAGTTCAGCCGTGTGATGTAAATCTTCATTAGAGGGTTTTGCACTGCCCGACGGGTGATTATGCACCATAATCAGCGATGAAGCCCCTAAATTAAGCGCCCGTTTCAAAATTGAGGTTGGCATAATATCAACACGGTCTTCCGAGCCCTTTTGAAAATCATCCATTGTAATTAAACGCATTTGTTTATCTAAATAAATCAAATAAAGATGTTCTTCTTTTTCATGCGCCAACGTAAATCGGCAATAATCAATAATCTGATTCCACTCTTTCAAAACGGTTTCTCGTTTCATTGCGGGGCGAAGCAATGTATCACACGCACCCTCAATGATTTTCAATAAACAAATCACCGATTCGCCGACTCCTTTGATTTGCCTCAATCTGTCGGGCTCTGCATGAATAATCTGCGAAAAAGAAACAAATTCACGCATCAATTTTTTAACAAGCGGTTTCACATCTTTTCGCGGAATAGCCGTCATTAAAATCAATTCCAACAATTCGGCATCGGAAAGCGAGTGAACCCCCTTTTGCAATAATTTCTGACGCATCCGCGCCCGATGTCCGATATAATCGGGAGCAGGCTCTGATACATGCGTCGGCGGATAGGGTATCAAAGAGTCAATCGCACTGTTTTCCATCATAACTCCGTCAGCGGTATGGGGGATATGTCCAACCCTTTGGGGAAAGCGTGAAAATTTCATATCCCGTTTCGGTAATGCCGAGCATATGTTCAAATTGAGCCGATAGCGAACGATCCTTTGTAATCGTTGTCCAACCGTCCGATAACGTCAAAGTTTGGTATGTGCCGACATTCACCATCGGCTCTACCGTAAACACCATGCCCGGCTCTAACTTAACACCCGTTCCCGGTGTTCCGTAATTTAAAATATTCGGCGCTCCGTGAAAAACGCGCCCGATACCGTGTCCGCAAAAATCCAACACGGTTGAATAATTGTATTCGGCGGCTAACGTTTGCATGGCATGCCCGATATCTCCCGTTGTTTTCCCCGGCAAACATTGCTCTATCCCTGCCATCATCGTGGCATACGTTGTTTCCACCAACCGGCGCGCCTTAATACTCGGCTTGCCCACATAATACATCCGCGATGTATCCCCATACCAACCATCAATGATAACCGTAATATCTATATTAATAATATCTCCGTCTTGCAAAATTTTCGTCGGCGACGGAATCCCGTGACACACCACATGATTCGGTGAAATACAACTGGCTTTTTCATAGCCGTGATAGCCGATTGTTGCCGGCACACCGCCATGTTGGCGCATAAAAGCTTCCAACAAATCATCTAATGCCCCCGTTGAAACACCGGGCTTCACGAACGGGGTAATATAATCCAAGGTTTCGGCAGCCAATCTGCCGGCACGACGCAGTCCGTCAAACTCTTCCAATTTATACTTCGTTACATTTTTAGCCATCTATCTATCCTTTGAAATCATAATTATGTCTATCATAATCTCTTTTTAAACGCGCTTCAAGTAAAAAATCCATTTGATGAGCAACAAAAGAATCGCTTTCTTCATTTTCTTGCAGTATAATCAAGTAAAACAACATAAATCAAAGAGGAGAAAAATAGCCATGATGACGCCGTTTCAACATTTTTTAATCGGGGCAGCCCTTGTCGGCATTATTGCATATTATTTACTGAAAAATTCTCCACTCGTTAACTAACTTTTTGAAAAAAATTGATTTTTTTATATCATTGTATGCAAAAAGCCTCAAAAAACATATCCTTTTAGGTGGAAATCCCCTTGACAAACGGGGACCATATTTGGTACACTCATACTTGTCCGAAAGGATGGATCTTGTCTACGATAAGAGAGATCCAACTTATATTGCTTTTTGAAAGGATATAAAGGTTATGCAATCATCCAATGTTTTATCACTGCTTTACACACACAATTCATTATCGTTATACTTAACGGAAATCAACAAATTTCCGATGCTGGATGCCGAGCAGGAATACATGCTGGCAAAGCGCTATCATGATTATAACGATATAGAGGCGGCCCATCAATTAACAACCTCGCATTTGCGACTGGCTGCCAAAGTGGCGTTATCGTTTCGGCATTACGGCTTATCGTTGGCCGACTTAATTTCCGAAGCAAACATCGGTTTAATGCAAGCCATCAAAAAATTTGATCCGACCAAAGGTTTTCGTTTGGCAACGTATGCGATTTGGTGGATAAAAGCCTCCATTTCCGAATTTATTTTAAAATCGTGGTCACTGGTTAAAATCGGCACGGTTGCCACGCAAAAACGGCTTTTTTATAATTTACATAAAATTAAATCACGGCTCGGCCTTTATGATGAAACGGGCTTAAATGAAGAAACAGCCGACCAAATTGCGCAAATGCTCGGCGTTTCAAAGAAAGACGTCTTAGAAATGGAGCAACGGTTAAGCGGTGATTCATCTTTAAACACAACGCTTTCTTACGATTCGACAACCGATCACCAAGAAATGCTTGTAGACAAAACCGAGTCGGTAGAGGAACAGCTGGGAAACACGCAAGATTTAGAAGTTAAGAAACAATTATTGGCAAACGCCATTAAAAACTTATCGGAACGGGAACAAGTAATTGTGCAAAACAGGTTTTTAGCCGAAAATCCGAAGACGTTGGAAGAACTCGGCGCCGAGTTTAATATCAGCCGTGAGCGGGTGCGTCAAATTGAGACAAAGGCGTATGAAAAAATTGCAGCGTCTGTTAAAGCACAAGCAGCGCAAATGACGATTTAATTTAATGATCACCGTATGGGTCTCTCCACACCGCAAGAAGGGCTTTTTTAAGCCCTTCTTTGCATATAACACGCATAACGTTTGCAAATTGAAGATTAGGGATTGATACAACGCGTTTTATTTAGTCAACCGACTCTGTTTTGAACAATTAAAAAGCGATACAAATCAACATCACTCCTTTTCCTATCCGATGTTCCGATATGTCTTCTTATCATCATACGCGCTACCTTACATGCCCACGCACCATCCCGCACACCCTGCCGAACAACCACCCGACGCACAATCTTGCTCACTCCACTGAAATAATTGACCTATCATTCCTCAAATTACTTTTACCAATCAAAAGAGCACTACTTCACAAAATCACCCATAAAAATTAACGGTATCAAATTTCAGTATCTTTATTTATTTCAATATCTTTTCACAAAAAACTTGATTAATGCGATAAAATATATTATAAATGCTATATCATAATATTTATTAAATTAAAAATTAAGAAGTTGTTTAGCATATTTAGTGTGCATCTTGTCAGAATAATAGGGAGAACGCATGAAACATTTTTTACTTATCTTGATAACGGTTATCTTAACAATTTGTTACTCAGAACCAAGTTCTGCACAACACTTGAGATTACTGATCGGAGAATATGAATGTTTGAGTGATGCCGATTGTCCGAACGGGATCTGCCTACCGGACGAGCATGTTTGCCTGATTTGTAAAGATCCCAAAATTATTGAGGATGGCGCTTGCGTCTGTCCAAGCGATATGCACACTGTGGGGGATACGTGCGTTCTCTGTTCGGAACCGGCCGAAATTTGGGATGGCGAAACGTGTGCCTGTAATGAAGAAGAGGGATATTATCTGATTAATGGGAGTTGTCAGCCGTGTCCTACCGATAAACCGATGTGGGACGGCGAACGATGCGTGGAATGCCGAACAAATGCCGATTGTGATAATCCGGCAAAACCGTGGTGCGATACGCAAGCCGGTATATGTCAATCATGTCCGCCGGAGAAACCTTACTGGGACGGAGAGAAATGTGGCTGTGCCACCAATGCGGATTGCGTATCCGACCCGTTACGCCCTTGGTGCGACACATCGGATCATATTTGCAAACGGTGCCCGACCGGCTCTCAATGGGATTCGGCCTCACAAATGTGCGTTTGCATAGAAGATAATATGATTTTACAAAACGGCAAATGTGTTTGCGATACCGCAAACGGGTGGTATGACAACACATTCGGTCAATGCACGCAAATCAACTGCGTGCCACATGCCGAACCGTTTACGGCGAAATCGTCCATTACGTTCTGTACCGAACATGATCGCTGGGTGCGTATTGACACACTGGAAAAAGAGGTGCGCTTTTCATTCCTTGACGGATGGAACGGCTACCACAATTATGACTATTCCTTGTGGGGGTGCCGATGCACGGATTATAATACCTACAATAATACCGGGTCAGAGAAAGGCCATTGGACAAATGCAACTTCCCATAAAATCAGTTTTGCGGACTATCAGTTAAAATTCCCTGTTTATATTCGGTTGAGCGGAGTCGGATGTAATTCGGGTGTATATGCCGTTTCAAAAGCCGGTTCATGGGTTAATGCCGGCACCTGCCCCGGAACAGGCTCAACCGAAACGGTTATTTCTTACGCCGTTCAAACAGAAATTGAAGGTTATCGCTGTCCGCTTGAAGGGGATTCCACTTGCTCCCAAGATAATAAATGTATCGGCGGATCTTTTGAGGGAAATGATAAAAATATCTGTGGATTACCCGGCGCCTCTTTTGATTGCAACTGCCCATTTAACAAAAGGAAAATTGATGGGTCTTGCGATTGGCGCTGTTCCAACGGGCAAGTTATTCAAGAAGACGGGACATGCGCTTGCCCGGAAGGAATGGTGTATCAAAATAACTGGTGCCGTTCCACATGTGATGAAGTCAACGGATATACATGGGATGCCACATTACAAAGATGCGGTTGCAACACGGATATCGGTTTTTATGAAAATGCGGCAGGAAAATGCGTCTATTGCTTCGGGCCCACCCAAAAATGGGATGCGCGAACAAAATCATGTGTTTCGGTATGCACAGGGCAAACGTATACGGTAGCAACCGCCTGGTATCGGGATGAATATCCGACAAGCCGTTGGAACGAAGAAATGCAGATGTGCGAATGCAATCAAGATATTTTCTTCTATGGCTCATATCCGCATTGTAAAAGATGTCAATCAACGGGAACGGCATACGATCCCGAAACAGGCAACTGTATTTGTGATCCGGTTCAAGGATATCCGACGGCGAACGGTGGCTGCGGTCTTTGTTTACCCGGTTCGGTGCCGAATGAAGCCAAAAACGGATGTGTCTGCGCCGCAAAAAATCAAATCATGTACGTAAAGGGCGAATGCGGTAGTTGTGATGATGCAGCAACACAAATACAAGTTAACAACAAAACCGCATGTCAACCGTGCATGGATACGAATACACGTTTCTGGTCGCCGAATGACGGTATGTGTGTGCGTTGCGATTTTTCCGCAACCAAAACCAATATCTCAAAAGAAGATTGCTTAGTTTGCTCAAATAGAATCTGGCTGACAAATAAGCAATGCAGTGTTTGCACTTCTTCAACTATTTCCAATATTGAAAAAGAGCAGTGTCACCGTTGCAAAGATCGCTTCTGGCAAAATAATAATACATGCTATACCTGCGATTCATCTCAAACCCCCTCAAATGTATCCAAAGAAGAATGTAATAAATGTATCAATCGAGCTTGGTCGCTTGATGGGAAATGCTCTCTTTGCACCGCATCAACGATTTCAAATATAGATAAAACACAATGTCATCGCTGTAGCAAACACTATTGGGGCAATGATAATACGTGTTATAGTTGTAGCTCAACGACAACACGCTCAAACATCACCAAAGAGGAGTGCGAACGATGCGATAATTTATGTTGGAGACGAAATCCTTTTGCTGAACCGGGCGAAGAAGATTTGGGAACGTGCGGAAAATGCTAATCCGTTTGGGTTATATATACGTCACGTGGTATAAAATAATAAAAACGGCGCGCATTACTTGGATCGAGAAGCAATCGGGTGAAAGAAATTGAAGATAAAAACAAGCGTCAAAAAAGATAGCTCGGCTTACTTATCTATTTCCAAAGTCATACGCCCGGATACCCTGAATGTTCTCTTATCTAACAACTCATAGACAACTCTCTGTATTGTTTCACTGCAAGGGTATTTGAATGTTGGATAGCATTCTGTAAGACGGTACCGTTCAACATACGTTACATAACTGTTGTGTCGTGTATGATACGTTAAACAGCGAAACAAAACAGAATCCTCCTTATTTTCCAACAATTTGCAAGTTGATATGTCTATATCACCATCTCGGGTCATTTCAACAATTGTCGGCAATAATTGTGTTTGCCATGCGATTTTGGAAACAGGCCACAGTGTTTCATAAAAAATGGGATTCTTGAATTTTTCTTCCGGCACAAAAAGTGGCTTATCCGATATTTTATATTCCACTTTTTCAAAATAAACATCATGCGGTTGGATATCCTGCGAAACAAAATACTCTCCTTCGTTTGCTTTGGATGATTCCAGCGTGTAGACAAATGTTCGGGGCTCTTTCGCCGTCGGAACAATACATTTTAATGCCACTTTCTCTGCTTGATTTTCTACCAATTGACATGGATATCTGCGCGAAAATTTCCTGTTCTCATGAATATAAACTTGTGTGGGTGTAATTTGAGCATAAAATTCCGGATACATGACTGATGTCATTCTCTTATAAAAAATGGGGTTTACAAATTCTTCCGGCTGAAAAACGGAACAACCGCCCATCAATAAAAATATTCCTATCAGGTATAGTTTCATCGCAATACCTCCTCTATCTATTCTTATAATTCTTAAAAAGTGAAAATATCGTTAATAAATATTAAAAATAATACTCCGGATTTCTAATCTTATGGCGGAGAGAGTGCAAATTTTTCACATTTTATTGTATATTGTCGCATATTGACGCATTTTGTCGCAAAAAATTTATTGAAACATTCAATATAAGTGGATCATAATTAAGCCGAGGGTTCGTAAGAACCAAAATAATTAAATAGAAAGGAGTTAACAAACAATGGACATATATTCAAAATCTACATCCCCCTTCGGATACAAATTAAACACTGATAAAATAGATACATATGGTGTTAACCATCAACATTTTACCCCACGAGATACATTACTTTATCAACAAGCTCGTCTCAATAGAGAAGAAGAATACAAAAAATACTTTGATAGTCAAGGAATGCAAAACAATTATCCGCAACTTGGTACCCGCTTTTGGGATACTAGCTCTACCAATAATTATGGTTTTGGCGATTCGCATATTGAGGATCGTGTGAACTTTCTGGATAATATATCATATTTAAATAATATTCAAAAGAGATCTGACGATATGAAACAATCTGACCTGCCGGAATCATCAATCGTAACCGACAAACGATCAACCGAGATTCCGAATCTGAAACAGATATCCCGAGAACAATTGAGAGATCAAGCAATAAAGCGTGTATTACCGAAACTTATGCAAGATGAAGGGGACATAGATTTTCCTTATCTGGACACAATGTGCAACATAACTATCGGACGAGGAAAATTGATTGATTCTTGGCGATTATTCAATCGTGTTAATTTTATAAATCGTGCAGGAAAACCGGCAACGCAAGAAGAAAAAAGAACCTGTTTTAATACGTTTGAAAACCTTGCATCTGAATGCGATAAAAATCCGATTATTGACGGGAAAAAACACAATAAACTTGCTAAATCCTATGAACAAGATTGTGATTTACGGATTTCGCCAGAAGAAATTGAACGTCTTTATTCCGAACATGTTAGGGCAGACTTGAAATCAATGGAAAAAGCCATGCCAAAATTTTACCAATTACCTCCTGAAATACAAAATGAACTAATTAACCATATTTATAATACAGGGTATGGTAATTTCAGCAAAAAAGGGTTTGTTGAAATTGTAAATAATCCCGATTTATCCATAGAGCAAAAACGAGTACTTATCGCCGAAAGACTTACACGACCCTATGTTTCACAGGAACGCATTACCCGTTCTCAAAATCGGATCATGAACAAGGAGTAGAAAAGCAAGATAAATTAGCTTACTTATCTATTTCCAAAGTCATACGTCCAGATACCCTGAATGTTCTCTTATCTAACAACTCATAGACAACTCTCTGTATTGTTTCACTGCAAGGGTATTTGAATGTTGGATAGCATTCTGTAAGACGGTACCGTTCAACATACGTTACATAACTGTTGTGTCGTGTATGATACGTTAAACAGCGAAACAAAACAGAATCCTCCTTATTTTCCAACAATTTGCAAGTTGATATGTCTATATCACCATCTCGGGTCATTTCAACAATTGTCGGCAATAATTGTGTTTGCCATGCGATTTTGGAAACAGGCCACAGTGTTTCATAAAAAATGGGATTCTTGAATTTTTCTTCCGGCACAAAAAGTGGCTTATCCGATATTTTATATTCCACTTTTTCAAAATAAACATCATGCGGTTGGATATCCTGCGAAACAAAATACTCTCCTTCGTTTGCTTTGGATGATTCCAGCGTGTAGACAAATGTTCGGGGCTCTTTCGCCGTCGGAACAATACATTTTAATGCCACTTTCTCTGCTTGATTTTCTACCAATTGACATGGATATCTGCGCGAAAATTTCCTGTTCTCATGAATATAAACTTGTGTGGGTGTAATTTGAGCATAAAATTCCGGATACATGACTGATGTCATTCTCTTATAAAAAATGGGGTTTACAAATTCTTCCGGCTGAAAAACGGAACAACCGCCCATCAATAAAAATATTCCTATCAGGTATAGTTTCATCGCAATACCTCCTCTATCTATTCTTATAATTCTTAAAAAATGAAAATATCGTTAATAAATATTAAAAATAATACTCCGGATTTCTAATCTTATGGCGGAGAGAGTGAGATTCGAACTCACGGTACGAAATAAATCGCACAACAGATTTCGAGTCTGCCGCATTCGACCACTCTGCCATCTCTCCGCAATGTTCTTGCTTATACACTATTTTGAATTTGATTGCAAGTGTTTTTTTTCTTTTCTCTTTTTTACTGTTCGGTCGCAAGTTGTTCCGCTTCCGCCTGCGCAACCGTATCTTCCGTCAAATCGGCATCCGTATCGTTGAAATCAATCGCATATCCTGCCGAACGCACCGTTCGCACAATATCTTTTTCTCCCCCCTCATTCAACGCCCGCCGTAATCGCCGAATATGCACGTCCACCGTTCGTAACTCTACATGGATTGACCCGCCCCATACCAATTTTAAAAGCGTTTCGCGCGATAAAACATGCCCCGGCTTTTCCATTAAGTATTGCAGTAAACGAAACTCCGTCGGCCCCAGATGAACGCGTCGCTCCCCACGCATAACCCACCGCTTTGAAAAATCCATTGTTATATCGCCATAGGTGATATTTTCTTGCGGTTGAGCCGGACTCACCCGTCGCATTAACGCCACAATTCGTGCCATCAATTCAGGAACGGAAAACGGCTTCGTCACATAATCATCCGCTCCGAACGAAAGCCCTTTCACTTTATCTGCCTCATCACTGCGCGCCGTCAACATAATAATCGGCGTTGTGCGCAATTCATACGTCTTGCGGATTTCACGGCATAAATCAATCCCCGATACATTCGGCAACATCCAGTCTAATAAAATCAAATCCGGCCGTTCCGCCATGGCTTCGGACATCACCTCTTTCCCATCCATCACCACAACGGTTTCATATCCTTGCTTTTCAAGATTATATTTCAGCAAAGTCACAAGACCGATTTCATCTTCAACAATCATTACTTTTGTCATATCAACCCTCGCTTGATTGTTTGAGTTGCATAATTTGGCGTTCATACGGCCCATGCTTAAAAACATAACTGCCGGCAACCAATATATCCGCACCTGCCAAAATACACGCCGGTGCCGTTATATCGTTGATACCGCCGTCTACCGAAATTTGCACATTCTTCCGCCCGATTAACGCTTTCAATTCTACAATTTTTTCCAATGAGTGCTTAATAAACGGTTGTCCGCCAAACCCCGGCTCTACCGACATCAGCAAAACTAAATCAATCATCGGCAAATACGGGAGCAATTTAGAAACTGACGTTTTCGGACGAATGGAAATACCCGCCTTTTTCTTTTCTTTTTTAATCAGAGCGATTAAATCGGCAATATCCGCATCGGATTCTAAATGAACGGTTATCATATCCGCCCCCGCCCGTGCAAATTCTGCAATAAACGGCGCGGGATTCGTCATCATCAAATGCACATCAAACGGTAGGGTTGTGTATGGACGAATCGCTTTTACAAGCATGGGGCCAAACGTTAAATTCGGCACAAAATGCCCGTCCATCACGTCTAAATGAATCAAATCGGCACCCGCTTTTTCAAGCGCTTTGACTTCTGCACCTAATCTGGCAAAATCGGCCGATAAAATACTGGGTGCAATTTGAACCATTTATTCCCCTCCGAATTTTTATTTAACCCAAAAATGGCGCTTATTGCCGTTGATGTTGCTCTTGCGATGCAACCATTCCTTGCTGTTTCGTAATTTCAACAGGTTCGGCAACAAAAGCAACTTCGGGATAATGCCGTTTAATCACACGCGAAAAGGCATCTCTTTCTTTGCTCTCGCAGTAATCATATACCTCTTTCGGCGTTCTGGGGGCAATCATTTTGCCACGCCGAATTAAAATGATAAATTCGCGATACGTTTCATCAACTTCCCGTCTGGCACGCGCCATAACGCGTTCTTTGGCTTCTTGACGCATATCGCCGATTGTGTAAACCATCGGCTCTTTACCGTGTGGCACATACACCGGATTTTCATACGGAATAGCTTTTGTGTATTCCCTGTATGATGCCACTTCTTTCTCAATTCGCAACAACCATTCGGCTCGTTGAATACGCGCCATATCGGCTTCTTTGGCTCTATTGAGTAATTTGGCTCGTTCCGTTTCTGCCGATGTCATTGTTTTTTGTTCTTTTTCCATTATTCTTCCTTTTTTAGTTTGCTTCGTTTTCTAAAAACCGTGAGCGGGTTAATCCCGTTCACGCCCCTTTTCTTCTTTGAATCTTTTGAAGACAATACCCGATTGACTTTTAATTTTCTTCACAATCAGATTGCCTCGTTGCACTTGAATGGCAACATTGAGAGAGACAATATCACCTCTCTCAAAATAAATACCAACAACCCCGGGTTTTTCCGACCGTATCGGGCTGTTCGGATTTGTTGCTATCAGCCGTTTGCGAAAAGATTTTGGACCTTTTTGCATAAAATCGGCCCTCCTTATTTCACGATTTTCGGATCTAATTCGCCGGATTTATAGCGCTTTGCCATATCTGCCAATGAAATCGGCTTGATGTGCGAAGCTTGACCTGCCGCACCGAATTCTTGATAACGGGCTTCGCAAACGGCTTGCATAGCGTCCATCGCCGGTTTTAAGTATTTCCGCGGATCAAATTCTGCCGGTTTTTCCACATAAACTTTGCGGATTGCTCCCGTCATCGCCATGCGTAAATCCGTATCTACGTTTACTTTACGCACACCGTGTTTAATGGCTTCTTGAATTTCTTCCACGGGCACACCGTATGTTTGAGGCATTTTTCCGCCATACGCATTGATAATATCTTGCAATTCTTGCGGAACAGATGAAGATCCGTGCATCACCAAGTGTGTATACGGTAATTTTTGATGAATCTTCTTAATCGTATCAATCGAGAGAATGGCTCCGTCGGGCTTACGTGTAAATTTATAAGCACCGTGCGATGTGCCAATGGCAACTGCTAACGCATCTACTTTCGTTTCTTCCACAAAACGCACGGCATCATCCGGATCCGTTAATAATTTGGATTTATCAATAGCGCCGTCAAAACCATGCCCGTCTTCTTTTTCACCTTTACCTGTTTCCAAAGAGCCGATACAACCGAGTTCGCCTTCAACCGATACACCCACTTGATGAGCCACACCCGTCACCTCACTCGTCACTTTGGCATTATATTCATGCGTTGCCGGTTTTCCGTCCGGTGTTAAAGATCCATCCATCATGACCGACGTAAATCCGTTCATCATGGCCGAAAAACAAATTTCCGGGCTTGAACCGTGGTCTTGGTGCACACAAATCGGCAAATCGGGATACATTTCTACACCCGCCATCATCAAGTGTTTTAAAACAGCATCGTTTGCATACCCGCGAGCGCCTTTACTGGCTTGGATAATCACCGGCGCATCTGCTTTTTTCGCGGCTGCCAAAATTGCCAATACCTGTTCCATATTGTTGACGTTAAATGCCGGAATACCGTAACCGTGTTCGGCGGCATCATCTAATAATTGTCTTAATGATATAAGTGCCATTTTTCTTTCCTTTCTTTCTTATTTTTTGTTGTTCATTAAGTATTGTTGCCATTCTTGATTGTTAATCAAAAGGGCGCGTGCAATCGGCGCACGATTTTGTTCGTATGCAAAAATGATTTCAAATTGCACATTGTTTTGATCAGCCAAAAGCAATAACTGATTCAATCTATCGGCTTCTTGCTGAGGAATATAATAGCGGTGCGGAATTTTATCAAAGTCGCGTTTTGGGCAAATACCGCCGGCAAACTGATTGCAATCTGTTTTTTCCCAATCAATCTGATAGTGAATATAGTGTCCCGAAAGTAAACTGCGCGGATCGTATCCTTGAATGGCAATCACAACATCCCTTGCCGAATGCATCTGAAAAGCCAAAAAGAGCGTATAGCTCAAAATAGCTAAAAGAGGTAAAACCCATCCCAGCCAACGCAACCATTTTCCTTTGTGCCCGTTTTTATTTTGAATCATGCAACCGTTCTCCTTTCATCAAGCGCACGAGCGCCGGATACCCTTTCACATAAACCCAAATCCCGAGCAGTAAAACGGCTCCGATGATAATCAGGCCGATACCTGTTGACATCAAAGATAAAATGTATCCCATATAAGCAATACCCACGCGCACAATCATACCGAGCAAGCTTAAATTAAATAGCCATGTATTGCCCCGATGAACGGCAAAAATACTTAATCCGAGCAAACAAATTAACGTAAAAATCATCCCGAAAATCGTTTCGCCGATAAACAAATAACCAAACGAAACCAAAAATGCCCAAAAGAAAACTTGCAGAGCCGTCCGCCGACTGCCTTGTGGCACAAGCCAACCGATAAAGCCCAATCCGGCAATCGCACCGCCTGCCAATCCGATGAATGAAGGCGTTAAGGATACAACCGTTTTTGCGAAACCGTTTTCCGTATACATCACATCCACAAAAATAACCGTTAATATACCGATAACGATGCCGATAATTTGCAACGTGCGCGTAAATCCCGTATGACTCCCCACATATCGGCGCGCCAAGCCGACTAATCCGAGCAACACAACGCCGGTCAGGGCAAAACACGCCGTCGGCATTAAATAATCGTAAAAATCGGATAAGGCAGTTAAAAACCAATTTGCTTCCATCAACGAACCGCAAAAAGCAATCCACCAAAAAACACTCACAATGGCCTGCTTGCGCTTCCATAAGACAATCGGCAAAACGGCCACCGTCCAAAGAGGTACAAATGCTCCGCCCGTTCCTAATACGGCACCCAGCCCGTAAGAAGCCATCCAAATCGGCAAACTTACACGTAATTGAGAATGCAATACATACGGAGTTGCCAAAATACTGCCCGCCAATAAGGCGTTCCAAAATGAATCCGAAAGATGATAAATTTGCCCGATTAAGCCCAATCCGGCAAAAATCCACCCGATATTACCCCAGAGCAAACATTCGCGCACCCATTTTTTCTGCTTCGCGTCTGCCACGAACAAACTGCCGATAAGCGCCGTAAAGCCAATAAAATATCCCCCGAGTTTAACCGTATCGGGAATACCCTGCCAATTTGCGGAAATCACGGCAACCACGCCGAGAATAATACACAAAACAGCAAACAAACTCATGCGTTTTGCCCAAATCTTCGTTTTTTCCGCAAGCAAAGTGCCCTGCTGCGCACGGTTCGTCGCATCGGCGGACGTTGATTTTTTCAACCCTGTTTGTGGCACGCCGGCCAATCGGTATAACCGTTGCCGTTGTTTGGCATCAATTAAGCCATTCATAGCCCATTCATCAATGCGTTTAACCGATTCAAACCGCCGAATTAACGTTGCCTGTTGCTCGGATAAACAGCCTTCTTTTTCGGCACGAGCAATCAACGAAGCCGTTTGCTTTTGATTCTTGTGCATCCGTTCGGCACGGTGTTGATATACTTCTTTATTTTGTGTGCGGTTATCCGATGATTTTCCGGAAAACGCAAAATCATCTTTATATTCTTTTTTATTCTTCGCAACAGTTGCCATGCGGTTTTCCTCTTCAAATAATATTGTTATACCCGCATCTTATGCAAAAATCAACGATTTTTTTCAAGAATTCCTTTTTTACGCTGACTTCCCTGTTTGAACATTTTTCTCTTGCGCCACAAAATAAATCCGCCCACACCCAGCAAAACAACTGCGCCCGCGCTTAAAAAAACGATACCGGCATGCACGGGATTATACGCCATTTGAAAATAAAAAATCAAAATGCGTGCCACAATAAAAAATCCCGTCACATTAAACAAAACCGAACGACGCGCCGATATGGCGAACAAAAGCAACAATGCCAAAAATCCGAGCGATATAAAAAATCCCTGTATCGGGGCACGCATGGCAATATCACCCAAAAAGACGACCGGAAAATACAAAATAATAGACCAGTGATATAAACTGACGGCAAATTTATCCGTAAAAAAGTGCGATAAATAGATAAAACAGAGCAATACGCCACCGATAAGCCCCGTTGCAAACAACGGACTTTGCTCAAAAAACAAGAGCAACAATTCAATTTTCATATATCCGATGATGCCGCCGAAAAAGAGCGGTATCCACAAAAAAGCCAACCACTTACGTTTGCTGACGGCTACAATACCGAATGACAATATCAACCACAAAAACAAACCGGAAGCGCCTTGCATCGGCAAATTAAAAATCTGCGCCACCAACCCGATACCGCCACCAATCATAAAAAAAGCCACAAATAAGGCTATTTCCGCCAATTTTGTTTTTTGCTTTTGAACGGCAAAAAAAGCCAGCGTTAAACTGCCGACTAAAAAAATACCTGCGACCAACAATTTAACACTTTCCGGAATGACGGCCCACGAAGTCTCAACAAAAGCCGTTATCCCGAGAAGCCCGAGCAAAATGCCGAGCCAGACGATACTTGATAAAAGAAACGGCTTATGCGCAATGTTTTCCTGCGCCAGAATTTGCTCGCGCTGCGCCATGGAGATAATGTTTTGCTTCACCCAGTTTTGAGATTTTTTTTCAAGACTCATCATCTTTTCCTCCCGTCTGATTCAAACCCGATAAGGTATAAATAATTTGATAAGGTATAAATAAGCAGTTAAGCCCCACATCTCAATAACCTTATCCTTTAGTATTGTTTTGCAGACAGTGCAAAAAAAATTTAATCGGGAAACACCTATAAAAAAAACATCTTTCAAAGAAAGCACCTTACAAAAAACGCCCCGGAGAGAACAAATTTTCTCTGAAAAGCATACACCCAGCCTCCATTGACATAGGAACACTAAAACCTCCGCTTGCCGAAATACCCGCCATCTTTTCATCGGGCAACAGATTTTAAAACAAGCGCCTGCGGTTAAACGGTTTGTTTTTTCTCTTTTACGGGCAAATCTTTTAAAATATAACCTCTGCCCCACACGGTTTGAATATAACTTTCCGTTTTAGTGATTTTTTCAATCTTCCGACGGATTTTACACAAAAACACATCAATAATTTTCATTTCCGGTTCATCCATACCGCCATAAAGGTGATTTAAAAATTGCTCCTTATTGATGGTTGTTCCTTTGCGCAAAGCCAATAACTCAAACAACGCATATTCTTTGCTCGTTAAATTCAAGACTTTTCCGTCAATGGTCACAACTTTGGAATTTAAATTGATTTCCATACCGCCCGTTCGCACAATCGGATCGGCATGCCCCTTGGAGCGACGCACAATCGCATTCACGCGGGCAATCAATTCCGTTCTGTCAAACGGTTTCGTTAAATAATCATCTGCACCGTATCCGAAACCTTTTACTTTTTTATCAGGTGTTGATAACCCCGATAAAATTAACACGGGCGTATCGTTATGCACCGAACGCAACCGTTTTAAAACTTCGTATCCCTCCATATCGGGCAACAATAAATCCAAAATGATAATATCGTATTCATATAACTTCGCTACTTCAAGCCCGTCTTCCCCTAAATACGACGTATCTACAACCATTCCTTCTTTTTGCAAAATCAAAGCGATATTCTGACTAACCGTTTTATCATCTTCAATCAATAATACGCGCATGGCTCTACCCTTTTGTTGAGAACTCTCTATGAACAAAATCTTTTCTGCTTTTATTAACTTTATGTTAATTTTTTCTTTTTTGCAAGCATAACTTTCCCTTCCCCCTACTTTTTTTATTCCTTTTTCTCTTTTCCTTTCCTCTTTAAAATTGTTTTTATTATAAAAATCAACCTATTAAAATAAAAAAAAGAGAATTGTTTTTAAGCAACTCTCTTTTTCTTTTCGCATCAAAGCTTATGTTTATTATGCTTTCACCAAATCATAGTAAACTGTGGCATCACCGAGTTCATCCGTATGCGCCGATGAAGTATCCGCCAGGTTATTTTCCAAAGCCGTTGCCAACACTTGCTCGCAAATATACGTTTTATGCTCGGCAATCGCTTCTTGCACCAAAGCAGACTCGCACGCAAAAGATACATGGATTCTATCCGATACATCCAACCCTTTCTCTTTACGCAAGGATTGAATCATCCGCACAAAGTCGCGCGCAATACCTTCTTTTTCCAATTCAGGCAAAATCTCGGTATCCAGTTGAATAACAGCCGTGTTATCCGGCAACGGTTGCCCGTCAAAACCCGCTTTCATCATAAGCCGTAATTCATATTCCTCCGGCAATAATGTTTGACCGGCAATTGAAAGCGTGCCGTCGGGATTTTGTGTCCATTCATTCCCCTTGGAAGCGGTCATAATATCTTTCATATACCGACCGAGCCGTTTACCGATAAGCGGGGTTTTTAAATAAAGGAATGTATCCGCAATTTGATGAATATCCGCCGTTAACTCCACGTTTTTCACGTTGACTTCATCTTTTAACACTTCAACAAAATCATATAAATCCGTTGCTTTTTCACCGGCAACCGTCATTGTTTTTAACGGCAACCGATTGCGCAATTTATGTTCTTCACGAATGGATTTCACCGTTGAGGAAATCATCCGCACCAAATCCATCTGCGCCATCAGTTTTTCATCAACCGTCAAAGCCGATACATCCGGATAATCCTGCAAATGCACCGATTCTTTGCCCGTTAATCCCCGATAGACAAATTCTGCCGTCATCGGCATCAACGGAGCAAGCACGCGCGCAACGGTTTCTAACACGGTATATAAAACGTTAAAGGCATTTAAATCTTCTCCGTCCCAGAAACGCGCCCGCGAACGGCGAATATACCAGTTATTTAAAATATCCAAGAATTCGGCACATTCGGCACAGGCTTGATTCAAATCGTAATCTACCATGTGTGTGCGCACCCGTTCCGTCAACAGCCGTAATTTAGAAAGAATGTATTTATCCAACACATCGGGTGAATCAACCGTCTTCGTTGCTTTAATTCCTTCGGCATTTGCATACAGGCAGAAGAAATAATACGCATTCCAGAACGGCATCAATGCCTTTCTGGCACTCTTGGCAACTTCTTTTCCTTCTTGGTCCAACGCCACATTACCGCCTTTAATCACCGGCGAGGAAATAAAGAACCAACGCAACGCATCCGAGCCCATTGTTTCCAAAATAATGTTCGGATCCGGATAGTTCTTCAATTTCTTGGATAACTTCACACCGCCTTCTGCCATAATTAAGCCCGTGCAGAGGCAATTTTTAAAGGCCGGTTTGTGATGCAATGCCGTTCCGAGAACGTGCAAGGTATAGAACCATCCGCGTGTTTGGTCAATGGCTTCAATAATAAAGTCGGCCGGAAAATGGCTTTCAAACCAGCTCTTATTTTCAAACGGATAATGGATTTGCCCTTCCGGCATAGAGCCCGATTCAAACCAGCAGTCAAACACGTCCGATACACGACGCATCATTGTTTTGCCCGACGGATCATCCGGATTGGGATACACCACCTCATCAATCAGCGGACGGTGTAAATCTTTCACCAGAATGCCCGTTTTTTCATAAATTTCCTGCACGGAGCCGAAAACATCAATCCGCGGGAATTTCGGGTTATCCGGCTTCCACACCGGAATCGGCGTTCCCCAGAACCGATTACGCGAAATAGACCAATCGCGCGCCCCTTCCAACCATTTGCCGAAGCGACCGTGTTTGATATGTTCGGGCACCCAGTTAATCTGTTCGTTTAAAGCAACCATTTCATCTCTGAAATCGGAAACTTTCACAAACCACCCGCTCATCGCTTTATAGATAAGCGGTTTATCCGTGCGCCAACAATAAGGATAACTGTGCGTGAGCTGTTCTTTTTTCACAAGCAAACGTTTTTCTTTGAGCCATGCCATAATATCTTCGTTCGTATCAAATACTTGACGCCCTTGATAATCCGGCACTTCCGCCGTAAAGCAACCGGCCTCGTCCACCGGGCAGACAACCGGAAAATCTTTATCTATGGCTCGGCATACTTCAAAGTCGTCCTGCCCAAAACCCGGCGCAATATGCACGATACCCGTTCCGTCTTCGGTTGAAACGAACTCTCCGCCCAAAACTTTAAAACACCCTTTTTCTTTCAGGTTTTTGAAATACGGGAACATCGGTGTATAAGCTTCACCGATTAACTCACTGCCTTTCAGTGTGCCGACAGGTGTTGCGTGTTGTAATTGTTGCTTATACCGCCCGAGCAATGCCGTTGCCAACACATATTTTTCATCGCCCTCTTGCATAATCGTGTATTCAATTTCGGGGCCGACGGCAATCATTAAGTTTGAGGGCAGTGTCCACGGTGTTGTTGTCCAGACAAGTAAATTTAATCCGTTATCCAATTTAAACAAAACGGTAATTGCCGTATCCGTTTTATCCCGATAACCTAAATTCACTTCAAAGTTGGAAACGGGTGTTTGCGCGCTCCAAGAATACGGTTGCACCCGATAATCTTCATAAACCAACCCTTTTTCATAAAGTGATTTAAAGTTATGAATAATGGATTCCATAAACGGCAAATCCATTGTTTTATAATCATGATTAAAATCAACCCAGCGCCCGATACGGCGGAATAAATCCGTCCAAATCGTTGAGTATTTTAATACGTTTTGACGGCAATAATCATTAAATTTTTGCATGCCGTATTCTTCAATGGCTTTATGTCCCGATACGCCGAGTTCTTTTTCGGCAGCCATTTCGGCGGGCAAACCGTGGCAATCCCACCCCAGCCGACGTTCCACACGTTTGCCGTTCATTGTTTGAAACCGCGCAATCGTATCTTTCACATACGAAATCATAATGTGGCCGAAATGCGGTAATCCGTTGGCAAACGGAGGGCCGTCGTAAAAGACAAATTCCTCAGCCGTCCGACGAATTTCAAGCGATTTTTCAAATGTTTTTTGTTCTTCCCAAGAACGAATGATATCATGTTCCATTTCGGGGAAACTGATTTTAGAAGATAATTCGGGATAATATTTTGTTTGTGCCATTTTTTCCTCTCTTTTTTAATGTGCGCACAGTATGTCAGCATTTTCTCAAAAAATCAAGTAAAAATCTTGATATGTCAAAATCTTGATTCTTCGGTTTCTTTAAAAATCTTTAAAAAGATGTATTGATACGTTCTAATCCCCCAAGGGGATAATTCGAAAAATAATTGCATCATCCGTTTGGTCAATCGCAACGGTTTGCTTTTGGTGCGATAAATAATCACATATCCATAATACCGCCATATATTGCGGTTTTAAAATTTGCGTCTGCCCAAGCAAAACGGCGCGCTTTTCCGCATCCAACAAAATTTTATCGCCCGAGCATTTCATTCCGTCAGGCAATAACGTAATCACGCCTCCGCGAATTAAAATCTCGGAAGCCAGCAGTAAAAATGCCAACTGTAAGCGTGTTGAAACAACGCCGTTAATCGTAAACAAGGGCGCCGTTGTTTTCAAATACTCATCACCGATTTTGGTTGTAATTTCGGTATCCAATCCCAACAGGGCCCGAAAAAATTTGAGCCGAGCACTTAATACGCGTGCCGAGTTTTTTAAAAGCGACGTTCCTTCTTTCACAAATGACGGGTCAATTTCAAATAACTCAACGGTATTACCGAGCGTTCCGATTGTTCCCGCTAAATCATGACACATCTTCGTTACGTAAACTTCATTTAACGTCATCATACTTCCCTCAAACTCGGCGTTCTTTATAGCAGAAAGAAACACGCCCGTCAAGCATAACTTTTGCATTTTTTAACGAACGCCGAACGAATAATGCCGTATCCGTTATATCACACCGAATACGGCACGTCGTTCAAAAATATCTTCTAATCCGCACAGATAAAATCCGCCCGCACAACACCCGACTGCCCGAGCAGATCATCTGCTCGGGCATTCATTTTGCTTGAAACACTTTTTTGTATCAGTGTTTCATCTTTGACTTATCTTCATCCAAAATTCTGGGGTTAATTTTACCTTCATCCATTTTTTTGGCATCAAACTTGGCTCCCCCGTATTGTGCACCATAACCGTCTGTTGCCGTTTCTTTATCAATTTTGGAGAAGTTAATTAAACTTTTACTGTCGGATTTATACGTTTTCACCGTTCTCTCATCCATTTTTTTGGCATCAAACGCAGCTCCCCCGTATTGTGCGCCATATCCTTCATTCGGCCCCTCGTGGTCAATGCTGGAAAAATTAATCGCATGCGAAGGCGTTGAAAACAATCCCGCTCCCAAAACAGCCATCCCCGCCAAAGCGCAAATCATTATTTTTTTCATTTTCGTCTCTCCTTCTGTTTATTCGGTCTGCTTCAATTCGTTTCCGTTGCTCTTTTATTATATCAAAAGCCGACATTTCAAGCAACAGTTTTTTATTTCTTTCGTTCCGATCAGTGCGCTTTCGCTTTTTTACCAATCCGTTTCATAAATCAATCGGCAAGTAAACGTTAAACGATGTTCCTTTGGCGGGCGAACTTTGAATATCAATCATACCGTCATGCTCCGTAATGATTTGTTGCGCAATGCTGAGACCGAGCCCCGTCCCCTCCGTTGACTTTGTCCGAAACGTATCCACCCGATAAAAACGTTCAAATAAGCGGGTAATATCGCGCGGTGCAATCGGATTACCCATATTATGCACACGCACCAAAACCACTTGTCTTAAATCCGTATAATACTTATCCGATGTTTGCGGAAAGCCGTTGCACAGTTGAACGGTTATCGTAATAACCGTCTGCGGTGCCCCGTATTTAATCGCGTTATCAATTAAATTTTGAAATACTTGCACCAACTGCGTTTGATTGCCCTTTAACCGCGGAATATCATGCACAAGATTCAACTTTAATTCTTTCTGATTATGTTTTGCTTTGAGGGTTAATCCGTCAATCACGCCTTTTAACAACGTCGGCAACAAAATCACATCCGTTTGCGGTGCTTTTTGTTCCATTTGTAAGCGCGATAACGCCAATAAATTTTGCACTAACTCCGTCATACGGTGTGTTTGTTCCGCCATCAAACCCAAAAACTTTTCCCGCGCCGATTCATCATCTTTCGCCGGGCCTTGCAGTGTTTCTATAAATCCCGAAATGATACTGAGCGGTGTTTTCAGTTCGTGGCTGGCATTTGCAAAAAAATCCGCTTGCTGTTGTTTAAATAATTTTAATTGCGTAATATCGTGCAACACAATCACAATCGTTGCACCGTTTTTGGCCGGTGCGGGCAACTGTTCAATACGTGCTTGGAATGTATATGCCTGCGTTTCGGTGTAGTTTAATTCAAACCATTCTCTTTTTGATTTACCTGCCGTAATTTGGTGAAAGGCTTGTGTAAAGTTGTCATCCGATAAAATATCGCCGATGGGTTGACGCAACAAATTCTCCCCGAAAAACATACCGGCCGACTGATTGGCAAACACAATCATGCCCCCCTCATTCACCATCAACAGCGGGTCGGGCAGATTATCCAAAATACTGGCATCGGACATCGTTTGTGCCGACCATAAATTTTTAACCGCCAAAAAGGCGTCCACCATCCGAAACGAGCCGAAAATCCCTTTATGAAAACGCGGAGTTTCAATCTCCCGCCCTTGCGCCAACGATCGCAAATACGCCGTAAATTTTTCAGATTCATGAAAAACAAACCCGGCAATCAGCGCCGTTGCGATGAATACCCCGCAAAAAATCAAACATGCCGTCACCCAGGTAATCCGTTCGGTGAACACGAGCAAAATCAATAACAAAATAATCGGCAACATAAGCACAACCGTGCGTGCAAAAAAGCGAAAGATGCCGAAAATTATTTTTTGTGCTTTCTTTTTTATCATAATACGATTATAATACCGAAAAAGAATAAAGGAAAGTAAAATGAGCAGTGAACAGATAAAAAACGAAAAAAACGAGAAAATTGAAAAAAATGAAAAAACAACACCGATGATGGTGCAATACCTGGAAACCAAAAAGCAATATCCCGATTGTTTGTTATTTTACCGCTTGGGCGATTTTTACGAACTTTTTTTTGAAGATGCCAAAATTGCGTCGCAAATTCTCAATATTCAATTAACGGAACGCAATCGCGCCAAAGGCGGGAACATACCGATGTGCGGTGTGCCGTTCCATGCGTATGAAAATTATTTGGTGCGGTTAGTTAAAGCCGGATATAAAGTTGCCATCTGCGAACAAACCGAAGACCCTGCCGAGGCAAAAAAGAGAGGCGCGGCTGCCATTGTAAAACGCGATGTCATCCGAATTGTTACGGCCGGCACATTAACGGAAGATTCTTTATTGAATGCGCGCCGTCATAATTTCTTAACGGCCATCGTGCCGGGGGCAACCGAATACGGTGTGGCTTGGGCAGATATGTCAACCGGCAATTTCTACACGCAAACCGCTTCTGCCCAAACGTTAAATGCCGTATTGGCGCGCGTTGAATCTTCCGAAATTTTGGTTTCAGAAACATTTGATGCCATTCATGCGGGGTTGCTGGACGAAAATTTGCAAAATATAACGAAGCAACCGACCGTTTCGTTTGATTATGCCGAAAACAAAAATCTTTTTTGCGAATTTTTTAATCTCTCGCCCGATGAAATTCCGGCTTATTTTACCAAAAGCGAACTGATTGCCATCGGCGTTATTCTGAACTATGTGTTGCAAACGCAAAAAGGGGAGTGTCCCAACTTATTGATGCCACAAAAAATCAACATCAACACGTTTATGGAAATTGATGTGGCAACGCGCAACAGTTTGGAACTGACGCGTTCGCAAAGTCGGGATAAAAACGCCGGCAGTTTATTAAGTAATATTGACTTTACCGTTACGGGTGCCGGGGCTCGGATGCTTGCCATGCAGTTGGCGGCCCCGCTCGTTAATCCCGATGAAATCAACTTACGGTATGATCGAATTGATTACTTTTTGCAATATCCCGAGCAACGCGAAAACACACGCGCCATTTTAAAGAAAATCGGCGATATTGAACGCGCCGTTTCAAGACTATCGGTCGGACGTGGCGGTCCGCGCGATTTATATGCCGTGGGCTACGGGTTATCGCTTATTCCCGAATTACGCACGCAAATCAATGGCGCCATGATTCCCACCGCTTTAATGGACGATTTATATAAATTGGGAAATCACTCGGAATTAACGGAAGAAATTCTGCACGCGTTAAGAGAACCCTCAACGGCCACAGATACCGATGAGGGGTATAATTTACCCATGCTGGTGCGCGAAGGCGGATTTATTCGGAAAGGTTATCACGGGGAATTAGACCGACTGATGAACTTAAAAGACGGAAAAAAGCGTGAACGCGCGATTTTACAGCAAAAGTATATAGCCGAAACGGGAATCAACAATTTAAAAATTTCGTATAATAAACTGGTGGGCTTTTTTATTGAAGTGCCGTTAAAGCAAGCCGAACATTTATTAGCCAATCCGCAAGCCGGCTTTATCCATCGGCAAACACTCACCAACAACGTGCGTTTTACAACGGCGGAACTCATCAATTTAGAAACAACGGTTGCGCATGTTGATGATGAAATCGCTCGTATGGAAGAAGAAATATTTAACCAGTTGTGCAATATGTTAGCGTCGCAAAATAAAGAAATAAAAGAAACATGTATGGCGATTGCGCGCATTGATATTGCCGCTGCTTCGGCAACGGGTGCCGAAAAATACCATTGGGTGCGCCCCGTTATCACAACGGATACAACGTTTGAAATTAAAGGCGGGCGTCATCCCGTTGTTGAAAAAGCGCTGATGAAAAATCATCAAACTTTCGTGCCGAATGATTGTAATATGAGTGAGGGACGCAATAAACTTTGGATATTAACCGGGCCGAATATGGCAGGCAAAAGCACATTTTTACGCCAAAACGCCATTATTGCCATTATGGCACAAGCCGGCTTCTTTGTGCCGGCTGACAGCGCACATATCGGCATTATTGATAAAGTGTTCTCGCGCGTGGGCGCCAGCGATGATTTAGCACGCGGACGCTCCACTTTTATGGTTGAAATGGTTGAGGTTGCCGATATTTTAAAGAATGCTTCCCCGAAATCATTGGTGATTTTAGATGAAGTCGGGCGGGGAACGGCCACGTATGACGGTTTATCCATTGCGTGGGCGGTTGTGGAGTATCTGCATGATAAATGTCGGTGTCGGGGATTATTTGCAACGCACTATCACGAATTAACGGCCTTAGTCAATCGGTTGGATAATATCTCACTACACACCATGCGCGTAAAAGAATGGCATGGCGATATTGTTTTTATGCATGAAATAACCGATGGCGCCATTGACCGCTCGTATGGGATTCACGTGGCTAAATTGGCAGGACTACCGGAATCGGTTGTGGCGCGTGCCGAACAAATTTTAGAGCAGTTGGAAGAAAAACGCCAACATCAAAAGCCGTTATTTGATGATTTGCCCTTGTTTTCACAGATTCAAAAAACTACATCTATACCAAAAGAGAGTGAAGTTGAGAAGCAAGTGCGCAGTGTAGATGTAGATGCTTTATCGCCACGAGAGGCACTTGACTTTATTTATCGTTTAAAACGACTGACGGAGGAAAATTAAATGGGTTTATTACCGAGTATTATCAGTGTTATTTTTTCTATGGGATTTTTGGTTTTACTGTTTTTATTTGCCTGGTATATTGCTTTACCGTTGGTATTGATTATGTTGGTTATCGGGTTGTTTAATTTTTTCAGCGGGCGCCCGTTTCTGTATCGGATGGATAAGTTTACGAATATTATGTCCGACTATCGCCGACGGAATCGGAACCAAACCGATTCATCTCGTCCGCGTGATGAAAAAATTATTGATGTGGAATATACCGAATTACCATAAGTTAAAGCGATTGGCATACACGAATAAAACTTACTGAATTATCAAAAAGCATCGCAATATATGTGTTTCATTTTTGCATTGTTTTGCGTATCTGCCTGTATGCTGTTTTTTTAAACATACAAATCGGTTAAAAACTTTGTTGTTTATCTCTCTGCTATAGAAATAACAATCGGCAGATACTTTCTTATGGGTTATATATATTCATAACAGACCAAAAATATTCATGACACTACTCATTGTTTCGCAAAATACATACCGAACTTTTTTGCATTATCAGACGATAAAAAACCATAAACCATCGGACGGAATGCGTAGTAATATATACGTCGCTCCGTCCGATAAATTTTAAATAACTTACAAAAACAGTTAAACTGTTATTTCCCTGCCAACAAGGCGTCAATCAATTCTTGCACCGTTGGGATATTGCCGTCTTTATACATCGGATCCGTTCCGAACCGATAGGCTAAATGTCCGGCAAACATTAAGTTGTTATCAATGCTTTCCCCATGCGCAATGGCCGTTAATGTTTTCGTAATACAGAAAGAACGTGAATCGGGCAATCTATCCAAATGTCCGTTCGCTTGCGACCATCCCGAAAAGGCACATGCCGATAAACAGCCCACACAATTCGTTCTATCGTGTTTGATTTGTTCATCTTCTTCTTTTGTTAAGAAGATAAGAGATTTATCAGGTGTGCGAACGGCAACGGGTCTTTCCCCTTTTAAGTATTCATTAGCCCGTTTAAAATCGTGCTCCGTTAAATACACTGTATGCGCTGCCGATACAACAAACGGCTTCACGAAAATACCTTCCGGTTTTTCCACATACGGCATCTCCGTATCTTTTCGGTCAATCAACGTTTGCAAAAATTTATTGCGCACGGCCGATGAATAAAAACCCGTCGGCGAAAATTGTTGCAAGACAACATCATCCGGCTTTAATGCCCGCAAACACCCTTGCCATGCTTTGGCAACCGGACTTTCTTGCGTTAATAACGGACGCGTGCCTAATTGGAAAGCAATCGGACCAATCTCTGGATTATCAATAAAATCTTCAAATTCTTTTAAATTCCAAACACCGCCCGCCATAATAATCGGCACATTATCCAATTTATACTCATTCATTTGTTTACGCAATGCCACTAACCGCGGATAGGGATTTTCCGGCTTTGTCGGGTCTTCCGAGTTAGATAAGCCGTTGTGTCCGCCGGCCAACCAAGGATCTTCATACACAACCCCGCCCAAATACTCGGGGCAGTTTTTATAACTGCGCAACCACAAGGCTCTGAACGCCCGTGCCGATGAAATAATCGGATAATAAAATAAACCGTATTTAGAAGCAATTTCCGCTAATTTATACGGCATACCCGCTCCGCAGGTAATCCCGTGCACCAATTTATGCACCTCGCCCAACATACCGTCAACCACGGGAACGGCATCGCCCATTCGTTTTTGATATTGAAAACGAATTTTGCCGAGCGTTTGTTGCACTTTTTCACCCACCGCTTCCAATCTTTCCTGATACTTCTCCGGCGCTTTTTGCTTTAAGTTGCCGACTAATGTTTCGCAGGAATTCATCACACCTTCCAAAATCGGAATACTGCCACCCATTTCCCATAAAACATTCATATGAATCCGACCGTTTCCGCCCGAAATTTCATGCGCGATCTTCGCTTGCGAAATACCGCCTTTAATTGACATTTCAATCAATTCGTTATGACGCTCTGCCCGTGTGCGCCGCGTGTAAACTTTCGGAACGATTTTGCCTTGTTCATCCACAATATCCGCAAACACACCCGAAATTGTTCCAACGGCTCCCGCTTTTGCCCATGCGCCCGATGAATGACCGTCCGAAACGGCAATACCCTTACCGCCCTCAATCAACGGAATAACTTCTTTACCGGAAATCACAATCGGATTTAATTTTTTCATACAAACCTCTTTCATCAATGTTAAAATAATGAACAGAGTTTAACAATCTTTTTCAAAAAACGCAACGAAAAAACGATTTTTTCTGTATTTTATTAAAAAAAGCAAACAGAATGCTTGTAATTTTCGGAAAATCGGGCAATATTGAAAACAGATGAGCAACAAACGCCGTGTAGGAGAAATCATGCTGTATTTAACCGGAGATGAGATTGCAAAAAATAAATTAATTAAAATTGCGCGCAAGTGCCATCTGCCTTTATGGCCGAATGAGGAAGAACCGTTTTTACATCAAACGGATTTCCGCAATATGCCCGATTCCGTTTGTGTTTTAGCGGAAGATTTTACCAACACGCGTTTGCAAGCCTTATTTCAGATGAAGATAACGGCACTGATTGATGCCAACGCCTCCCCAAAAAGCATTCTTGATTTTATTGAACGGCATAAAAACCGATCATTTAATAACGGTCTCGGATTTTTGTTGACGGGTCCCGTTATTTACCAATTTGATATTGCCCAAGTGTTTGCAACCGCGCTCAAAGAGAGATTTCATTTTTCGGATTTTCGATTTGATTCCATTCATCTGGCTTTGCATGAAGCGCTCGTTAACGGGTTGATTCACGGGAATCTACATCTTACCAGCAAAATGCGTCAATCGGCCGATTCTTATGTTTCCTATACGGAACTTTTACGCAAACGTCTTAATTCTCCCGCTTTTGCACGCAAAGCGATTGATATTTCTGCCGAATGGTCCAGCACAAAAATGAAAATCGTTATCCGCGATGAGGGTATGGGATATTCTTTATCCGAAATTTTGAAAAATCCGCCGTCGGTTGAATCTAAAACAGGACGCGGTTTGCGCATTATTGCAAGCGCCGCCGATTCATGCACGATTGATAATTACGGCCGAGAAATTGCCTTATCCTTTTTAAAGGAAACGAAGACAAAGCCCGATACCGTTTCGCCCGTTACCGCGGTTGAACACCAAGTGGCTTCAACAAAAGAAAATCTTTCTTGTTGTAAAGTGTTAATTGTGGAAGATGATGAAAGCAATCAGGCACTGGTAGCCGGATTATTGGCGCAAATCGGGATTGTGCAAATTGAAGTTGCCAAAGACGGGGTGGAGGGTTTAAATAAAGTGCTTTCTTTTGAACCCGACTTAATCATATTGGATATTACCATGCCGAAATTAGACGGATTTGAAGTTTTATGGCGCTTAAAATCGGTTGAAAGCACGCGCTCCATTCCCGTTTTAATTCAAACGGCATCCGATACGCGAGAAGCCCGCGATAAAACTTTTAAAGCCGGCGCGTCCGATTTTATTACCAAACCCGTTAATCCGCTGGAATTTTTTGCCCGCGTGCGTATTCATCTTGAAAACAGACTGCTCGTTAAACGCCTGCAACAGCGTTTAAAACAAATCCAAACGGAATTATCAACGGCGCAAAATATGCAAATCAGTTTACTGCCTTGCCCGACAACCATTCAAGATATTCGCAATCGCTATCGGCTCAATATTGTTTCGCATTTTGAGCCATCCGACAAACTCGGCGGTGATTTTTGGCAAACCATTCCGCTTTCAAATAATCGTATCGGCATTTATCTGTGCGATTTTTCGGGGCATGGATTGGCTACCGCTTTAAACACATTTCGTTTGCACACACTGATTTTCCAAATGCGGATGACGATTCAAAAACCGTCGGACTTTTTAGACGAACTGAATCGTCAACTGTGTGCTTTATTACAACGCGGGCAATTTGCTACTTTCTTCTTCGGCATTTTTGACGCCGAGCAACAAACACTGACATACGCCGGAGCCGGCAGTCCGCCCCCGTTTCTTTGGAACGGAAAACGCGCCACATCACTTTCAACAAAAGGCTTACCGCTCGGCATTTCGGAAAAAGCAACGCATGAAAACCATACCTGCACGTTTAGACCGGGCTACCGTTTGTTTTTATACAGTGATGCATTGACGGAAAATCCAAACGCAAAAGGCGAACGGCTCGGCAAGAAAGGGCTTTTACCGCTTGTTAAACAAGCATTTAAAACGCCCGATTTAAAAGAAGGCATGCGAGAATTAACCGATCGCTTTTTTACCTTTGCACCTCCGCCACCGCAAGATGACATTACCATTGTGTTTATTGAAGGTCAGTCATTAGAGGGGAGAGAAACCGCATGATTCGCTTATTTATACCACAGCACTTAACCGCCGATACCCTCATTTCTCCCGATGAAAAACAAATCCATTATTTGAAACACGTTATGCGTCTGCAAGAAGGAGAACATGTGGCTTTGTTTAACAGCAAAGACGGCACATGGGTTGCCGATTATCACACCGTCGGAAAAAAAGGGGCGCAACTTACCGTTACCGAAAAAATTGCCGAGCAACAAAACAGAGCAAGATGCATTCTCTGCCCGGCACTGATTAAAAAAGAAAATATGGATTTTGTGCTTCAAAAGGCAACGGAGTTAGGTGTTACGGAAATTCGCCCCGTTATAACAGCACGCACGGTTGTGCGTCAGATGAACATGGCACGCGGGGAAGCCATTATCACCGAGGCTTGCGAACAATGCGAACGCAATGATATACCCGCGCTTTATCCGCCCCAAACGCTCACCGCTTTGCTATCGGCATTCACACCTGATGTAACGGTTATTCATCTGGCGGAAAGACAAGCCTCCTCTGCCAAACTTTCGCCCGATATGATTCCGGCGTTTATTATCGGACCCGAAGGCGGGTTTACATCGGAAGAAAATACATTGATACAAGCGCACCCCGCAACGCGCGTTATTCATCTGGGCACAACCGTTTTACGTGCCGAAACCGCTGCGCTGGCTACTTTATCGGCTTGGCAATTTCGTTTGTTTTAACACAATTTCGGAATATAAAAAAATTCAATTTATGCGTTTTTTTTGCAAATTTTGTTTGCAATTCGGCTTTTTTTTCCGTAAAATGAAAGCACTTTATGGATGAATGAAAGGAAAAAAATGCAATTACGTTCTTTTTTGCTGACAGCCGTTTGTTGCCTTTGGGCAATCAACACCAACGCTCAAACGGCGCAAATTTTGCCCTCTGATTTCAATGCGCAAAACGTATTGGCGGAAGCGCTCGGAAAAGGAAGTATTCTTGTTTGCAAAGCGGGGCAATGCGTTCAAACGAATCATAACATGAGTCGCGAATATTTATTCAATCAGCTGAAATCACTGGCTGATGCCAATATCGGGCAGGATATTGAAATTTGCGAAGGCGATTCAACTACCCGTCAATGTGTTCAAAAAGGCATTTCTTTACTTGTTGCTTCTCCTGCCATTCAAACGATTGTGCAATTACCGAAAGCCCGTTTAATTGATGCGCGCCCTGTTGAAGATACACCCGGTATTGATTTGATTATTGACTATAAAATGAAAGCGGGCGGAACATTTCCGCATTGCCAAACAACGTTATCTCGGCTCGGCACACGGCATGCCGGTTCATCGGAGTTAATGTCACCGCACTTTAATTGCGCATTGACCGAAACGGGAAAAACATTGTTCAGCATTGCTTACCATATTGACTACATTGATTTTGACCAAGGCATTATCGGCGCCCAATATACGATTGCCGCCGATAACGTATTAACGGGCGCCAATGCCGGCTACGTTTTGATGGATTTTGCAAAAGGCGTTAAAATGGAACCGGGCGAAACATATCCGTATCCCGAACAACTGGCTGCTTTGGAAAGCGGTGAGGTAGCAACATTCGATACACCGACGGATATGGAAGCCGTCTGGTTAAAACCAACCCCGTTCTTAAATTTATTAACGCCGACTTTTGCTCCGAATGATTGTTATACGTTTGAGGGCGGTTGCTCAGCGCAGATGTTAAATAACCCGTCAAGAGCCGTTCCGCCGACATACGCCCCTGCCGATATGCGTTCGGGCAACCGTAACGTTCCGCCGGCACAAGCGAAATTAGATGCGCTCACACCCCCGAATGTGGCTTCCACAACCGGTTTAATTCAACAAACGATGACGGTTACACCCGCTTCGCCTGCCGAACGGCAAACGATTACCACGAAAACAAAGGTCGCCGAAAACGGAAAAATCATTTACAGTGAAGAAGCCACACGGCATTATGTGCGCGAAACGGCAAACGGGCCGTTGGTAGAAGATAAATCAAAAGCCGTTGTGCAATCAAGCGGTCAGATGCCGAATGAAGAAACGGTTAAAAATGCCGAAAAAGAATACGCTGCCATGAAGCAATTTGAGGCACAAACGCAAAAAGCCTTAACTGTCGGAACAAGCGTTGCCGTTCAACCGATACAACATACCTCCGCGCAAAGCAAATCTTCAAGCGGTGCAATCGCTGATAATGCAACTTCTGCCAAAACAACACAACCGACGGCACCTCGTCCGCTCGGGCAACCGATTACCCAAACAAATGTGGAAGTCATCGTGCCGGACGGCGTGGTATTAACGGAGGCAGAACGGGCTTATATTGAACAACTGGCTGCTTCTGCCGAAGGGAAGCCCTTACCGTTGCCGAATATACAACCGGAAATCACTATTACCAATAACGGGAACGGGTCAGATGTCGCACTACCGTCTGAAACAAGAACAACACCGAATAACGGAGCATATCAACAAGCACCTGTATCCGGAAATAATCAAGCACGGATAGGAACACAACCGCAAGGTGTTTTGCCACAACATACACAAATGCAACAACTGCCCGTGCAAGGCGCAATGCATCCGGCAGAACAAGCGACAATACCCGTTATCGGTCCAAACGGTTCTACCGTTTCAAATCAGCCGATTACAATCACATCCGATACCACACCCGTGAAAGAGGAACAAACTTCTTTTTGGGATAGCGTCACAGATAATATCAGCAAATGGCTTTATTTTTAGGTTATAAATAAATGATTAACACAACTACGTTATCTAACGGTATTCGGATTATCGTTGAATCGGTTGTGAATGCCGGCAAAACATCTTTACAGTGTTCTTTCGGTGTCGGTTCTCAAAACGAACCGCGCGAATTAAACGGTTTGGCTCACTTAACCGAACACGCTTTTTTTCTCGGCACGAAAAATCGCTCGCAAAAAGAAATTCGCCACATTGAAAATCAATTAGGCATTACGTTAAATGCCGAAACAACGCAAGACAATATCAGTTTTATTGCCGATGTGCTACCCGAAGATTTATCTACCGTGTTAGATGTTTTTGCCGATATGATTCAAAATCCCGCATTTCCGAAGGAATTATTGCAAAAAGAAAAGAAAATTATTTTAACGGAAATTAAAGATGTGCAGGAAGATGATGAAAACACGGCCGATAATTTACTCTATAATGCTTCTTTTAAAAGAACTCCGCTCGGGTTGCCGACGGAGGGAAGCGTCAAAACAATTAAAGATATCACCGCGCAAGATGTTCAAGATTTTTATCATCGCTTTTTTTGCCCCGAAGATTTAATCATCAGTGTTGCGGGCGAAGTGGATTTTGAATCGTTTGCAACACAATGCGAACGCTTATTCGGGCAATTTGAAAAGGGAGGGGTGCAACCTGCTGTTTCTCCCTCACCGTATTTAGGGGGCGATCGGCGCATTGAATTGGCAGGAGAAACCGATTTATTCCGTATGGGATTTCAAAGTGTGCCGTTAAAAGATTCGCGTTCATTTGCCATTGCCGAAATTTGCTCCGATATTTTGGAAGAAAATCTTTTTGAAGAAATCCGCGAAAATAAAGGATTATTATATGCCATTCATGCCGATAATTGGTTTCATGGGCAAAACTCCGTTTTATGTGTTTCCGCTTCATGCGAATCACAAAAAACATCAACTGTTTTGCGTGAAGTCTGTGGCGTTTTGAATCATTTTGAGCAAAAAATCACACCCGAGCAAGTTGAAATTGCCAAAAAGCGCATTAAGTTAGATTTTGTGGCTAATAAAGAGACTCTTGCAGATAAAGCCGAATCAAATTGTTTTGATTTGCGCTATTTCGGCAAAATCGTATCAGCAAAAGAGTTTTATCAAGTGTTAGATACCGTAACACCGCAAGAAGTGGCTGACACCATACAGCAAATGCTTTCATCACGGCTTTCTTTTGCCGGTGTCGGTTATACACGCAAAATGCCCTCTTATGATCAGTTAAATCAATGGTTGCGGGGCAAAGAAGAGAAACAAACACTGATACGGCAACAGGCTTCTTTTCCTGCTTGTCGATTCAAAAAAGTAAATGTAAAAGAATAGGTGAAGGAAGGAGAGAATAATGCTTCGTCAATCAACATTATCCAACGGTATTCGGGTTATTACGGATTCATCCGATACGGCGGAAAGCGTCTCGCTCGGAATTTGGGTTTCCGTCGGCGCCCGATATGAAACGGCCGAAAACAACGGCATTTCACATTGTTTGGAACACATGGCTTTTAAGGGCACAACAACCCGTTCGGCTTTCCAAATTTCAAAAGAAATAGAAGATGTGGGCGGTATTATCAATGCTTACACCGGCAAAAACGTAACGGCTTACTATCTGCGCGTATTAAAAGAGCATCAAGCGCTCGGATTAGATATTATTACCGATATTGTTCAAAATTCCGTCATGGATAAAAATGAATTAGCCAAAGAGCAAGGTGTTATCATTCAGGAAATCAATATGCAAAATGATACGCCCGATGATTTGGTGTTTGATTATTTCAGCGAAACGGCTTATCCGAATCAACCGCTCGGTCGCGCTATTTTGGGCACGGTGGATACCGTGCGTCAAATCACGGGCGAAAAATTGTTGGAATATATGCACACGCAATACACAACGAATCGGTTAATCGTCAGCGCATCGGGTGCTGTTAATCACGATGATTTTGTGACTGCCTGTGAAAAGAAACTTACCAAAATCAGCACGCATACCATGCCCGATGCGGAACCTGCCCATTATATAGGCGGTGAAAAACGCGTAATCAAACCCCATGAACAAGTCAATTTAGTTTTAGGTTTTGAAAGTTTTTCGTATGAACACCCCGATCATTATACCGCGAATTTACTTTCGGCTATTTTGGGCGGTGGTATGTCATCACGATTATTCCAAGAAATTCGCGAAAAACGCGGGTTGGTTTACTCAATTTATGCGTATGATTCGGCCGAAACGGATACAGGCACTTTCGGTATCTATGCCGGCACAGGCGAAAAAGAAGTATCGGAATTGATGCCCGTTTTATGTGATGAATTAGTCAAATTGCCCGATACGATTACGGAAGAAGAAATTAACCGTGCCAAAGCGCGGGTGCGTGCCGCTCTTTTAATGCGCGCCGAAAATATTTCTTCTCATGCCGAATCCAATGCGTTGGATTTAATCGTGCATCATCGGATTCGCTCCAAAGAGGAACGGATAGAACGAGTGAATCAAATTACAAAAGAAGATTTAGCACGCGTAGCCAAAACCATTCTTGCCGGAAAGCCGACTCTTTCCGCTTTGGGACCGATTCAACACGTTATGCCATATGAAGAAGTTATCAATCGGTTGAAATAACATGAGGCGATGTATAGTCTATTACTCATTGACAACTTTATCACGTAAAAGGAAGCAAACAGAAAATGCCTGACTTTCAAATAGAAAAAAGTTTGAATATTAAGGGGCCGATTTTCGGATTGGATGAAGCCGGACGTGGCCCTTGGTGTGGGCCTGTTGTTGCGGCTTGCGCCTACTGGCCGGATTACCAAATGCCCATGTATCTGGCGGAACAAATTGATGATTCTAAAAAATTAACGGCTAAAAAACGTGAAAAATTATATGGCGAAATTTTAAAAACATCTTGTATTTACGGTATTGGTTTTGCATCGGCTGATGAAATTGACGGCTTGAATATTTTAAACGCTACTTTTTTAGCCATGCAACGCGCGTTGGAACAGGTTTATAAAAACACGAGTATCCGCCCCGAATATGCTTTAATTGACGGTAATCGCACACCGAAAAATTGGTCAATCCCGACGCAAACCGTTGTTAAAGGCGATCACCTTTCGCTTTCCATCGCAACGGCCTCTGTTTTGGCCAAAGTAACGCGGGATAACTTTATGAAAGAGTTATCCACGCACTTTCCGCAATACGGATGGGATAAAAATATGGGTTACGGCACGCAGGAACATATTGATGCTATTCGGCAGTATGGTATCACCCCGTATCACCGTCGCTCTTATGCGCCCATACAAACCTATTTAACTTTGCACCCAAACGAAAAATAATCGCACTTATAAATACCGCAACATAATGAATAAGTAAGCATAATTGCTCTTGATAAATCGGTGATGATGAGTTGTGTATCTACTCTCAAATCACACATTCTTGTTTAAGTAAAAGAAAAAAACGGTAAAAAGCCACTCTCTGCATCAATCGTTTTTAGATGACCGAACGCTTCGTTATAAAGCGTTCTGCTTTAAGCGTTCATGCACTTGCCGTAAATGATACCCGCGGATTCCTTCATACAAAAATAAAGCAATACCCGAAATAATGAGTGGCAACACGTAATAAATAATCCGATAAGCGATTAACGCGCCGAATAAATGAGCCGTATTGGCATCATTGGGCAAAATCGCCAAAAATAAGCCCTCAAACACGCCCAATCCGCCGGGGACTTGGCTAAATACTCCTAAAACCTGCGCAATAATAAATACCCCGATAAAAATATCAAACGGAATCTGCACAAACGGCATTAAACAAAAATATAACACAAAAGAGGCCATTAAAATATCGCATCCGCCGATAACCACTTGCGCCAAAGCCATTTTAACGCTCGGCATTTTAAACGGTATTTCCCGAATTTCAACCGTTTTTTTGTAAAAACGACACAATCCGAAATACCCGAGTAAACCGATAAATGAAATCAATGCGACCAGATTCGTTGTCCACTGTGAAGCATCGGCGCCATCAAAGGCGTGTTCAGGCGTTAAAAGCCACCCGAGATCACTTAAAAAGAAACAAGCAATTAAATACGTAAATCCCGAAAAAGTGACCATACGCACAATTTCATTCGGGCGAAAACGCCACCGCGTGTAAAGCCGATACCGCACCGCACCACCCGACACAACGGCATGCCCGGCATTATTACTGATGGAAAACCCGATAAAGCCGACAAATATCCATTTCCATGCCTCTAATTTACGGCCGATATATTTCAATGCCAAGTAGTCATACGAGGAAAGAGCCACATAGCCCAAAAACGAAGCACCGCAAGCCAATAAAATATTCGTTAGCGGAATGGCAAACAAAGCATTTTTAATTTCTTCCGGTTCATATTTTGATAACTGCACATATAACATAACCGCCGCTATCACAAAGAAAAACAATCCCGCCCAAGATATGGCTTTTTTAATCACACGTTTAATACGTACGCTTTCCACCTTTAACTCTCCTTTATATTGAATACGTAAAGCATAGGAATTTTTCCGCAAAATAGCAAGTTATTTTTTTTCATTTTGCAAAAAAAATCCCTTCTCAAAATATAGGGTTAGGGGGTATTTTAAAAAGAAAAATACATCTGGATAATATTTTAAATTCAAGTAATTAATAACACTTTTATAAACAAATGAAATTAAAAATTCTAAAATAACTCTCCTTCGGATAACGGCATTTTTTGCTCTCAAAAACAAAAAAGGAGTCATCTGATTTTATTTTTGCTTTGCCATTACCGTTTTGATGATGCAATCATTTATATGTTTTAATTTTTTTTGATAAAAACCGTTGCGTCTTTATACGATAAATTTTCTTTTTGAAAAGCCCCGTGTTTCATTTGCTCGGCAACTTTTACGTATTCTTTCAATACATCTATGCCGAAATGATGAAGCGTATGTCTTAACGCGCGCAAAACGGGAAAACGCGCGCCATAATAGCGTTCAAATTTACTTCTGATATGCCGATTACCGAAACTAAATGTGAGTGAACCTATGGGGCGACAAAGCAATCGGTTAATCGTTTCCTCCGAATGCCTCTGTCGCCACGTGTAAAAGTTTGGATTATCAGCCGAAAAATCAAGAAGATTTAAAGCAAAAACGGCGTTTACGGCTGTTTCATCAGAGATATCGGAAGCCTGATGAAGGGATAATAACGCCCCTTCGCAGGCAATATAGTGCGTTAAAAAAGAATCGTGGAAAGCCTGTAAACCATCTTCAAAAGAAAGCAATATTTCTCGCAAAAACCGCACTTTAACCAGTTCGGAATCAACCTCGGCCAGCAAATCAAATAAAACGGCATCAATTAAATTGATACACCGCGCATGCCTCACCAATAAGCGACGCGTATCCAACGAGGCTTTATTTAACGCAAAAACAAGTTGCCCTAAAAACGCATAAATTTCGGTATTTTCCCATTTACTTGTCGCAAGGTTAGCGATATACGCTTTTGGCAACACTATTTCTTGCTTTTCGCTATCATACTGCACGGTTTGCACGGCTTTACTCTCGGTTACCGCAAAGCGAACATGCGGAGAAACGTGTATTAACATATCACACACAAACGGGTCTTGCACATAATTCAAAACGCTGATAGCTGTTTGAAGAAATGAGGTTGCCATCGGCAATGCGTCACCCGCTTGAGCTATCCATTTCGCCGTCAGCAAGGGTATAGAGAGATATTTATCGTCCGCCTTTTTTTCGGGCTGTATTTTTATTTTATTGTTATTTTTTAAAACGATATTTTTTTTATGTGTCGTCATTCGGTTCCATCCCCCGATTTCAGATATTAGCATAATCCGTTTATCTTGTCAAATAAAGAGAGTCTTTCATTTATTTTTGAAAATTGCTTGACCCATTTTGCAAAAAGCGGTAAAATACGGCAAATTTTCAATGGAGGAAAAAATGGTTGAAGAGCAAAAGAATAAACTGATGCGATTGGCAAGCATGCTTTCCGTATCAACGGCTTTATTTTTGGCTACGTTAAAAGCAATTACCTTTTTTGTAACGGGTTCGGTTGCTATTTTATCCGGCTTGTTTGATTCCATACAGGATATGATGACTTCCGTTGTCAATTTAATTGCCGTGCGTGAGGCAACCGCTCCCGCTGATAAACAACACCGCTTCGGGCATGGAAAAGCCCAAGCACTCGGCGGGTTATTTCAAGGATTAATTATTATGGGGGCTTCTTTAATTTTACTTAAAGAATCCGTTTTGCGTTTCTTCAACCCGCAACCGGTTCATGAGGTGAATTTCGGGTTGATTATTACGGGTATTGCAATTTTATTGACACTGGCTTTGGTTCAATTTCAAAATTACGTTATTAAAAAAACGAATTCTCTTTCCATTCGGGCAGACAGAGCGCATTATGCCGGCGATATTATGATGAATGTGGGTATCGGGGTTTCTATCTTGGTTTCTTACTTTGCAAAATGGTATTTTGTGGACGCTTTATTCGGTATTTTCGTTTCGTTTTATTTAATTTACACGGTTTTCGGTGTTTTTAAAGAGGCACTCAATATGCTGATGGATGCCGAAATTTCTCCCGAAGTTCGGAAACAAATTAAGCACTTAACGTGTTCCGTTGACGGCGTATATGATTGCTTTGATTTAAAAACACGTCTTTCCGGCAATGAAATGTTTGCGCAATTTTCCGTTTCGCTGAATGATAATTTAACACTGACGCAGGCACATGATAAAATTGATGTGATTGAAGAAACAATTCATCGGCAATTTCCCGAGATGCATTTAATTATTCATCCCGAACCGCTTTCGCTGAACACACGGCATAAATTTCCGAAACAAAAAGAAGAAAACTAAACCCTTCTGTTGGTATAAAGTCACCTATTGCGATAATCGGCATCAGGAAATTTCGTGATGCCCAAAGCAACGGGGAATTAATCTGCACATCGCTCAATTTCATCTTTTCGTTATACAAAAAAAGCCGTAAAAATAAAGGACTTTTATGGCTCATTCCTTCGCATAAAACGCAACCCTTCTTTATCGGTGCAACCATCGGTATCCATACCATATTATAAATTGCGGCACACTATCACGAAACAGCCAATGAATCGCGCCCATAATCAACACAAAGAAAATAACTTATTGCACCGTTTCATGCGGATAGACGCCGTAAAAACTGCTTTTTTCCATCCAGCCTTGATATTTTTTATCGTTAAACGTAAATAGCACTTCGCAAAAATCCGAATGAGGCGGACACTCCTCCAACTTCGCCAGCGAACCTTTTTGCACATAGGCCATCGTGGCCGACGCATTATCCGGTTTTTTATACAACACACCGTTTTTCGTGGTAATAATATAGCGCACACCGCTCAACAACCGCCGATGAACCCAGCCGACCGTTCCGTCTACCTCCCGAATTTGGCGCCATAATTCATATTCATCAATCACTTCTACCGGATAATTTTGCGCGTGATACACATACTTAATCGGATACCGATTACCGGGACCCGTTCGCAAATTCACTTCACTGCGTCTAAAAGAAACAAAACGCGGTATAGCCAACTCTTGCGCCACAACAGGCAACGCCGTTATCAAACAAAAGCCGAGGGTCATGAAACATAACTTTTTAAACATTATCCGCCGCCTTTGTTCTTTCTCGCACACTTTTAACAACGCGCTTGCCGGCCTCTTTCGGCGCCGTATTTTGTTCTGCCTCGGCACTCTCATGATCTTTATCATCATACAGCATATATTTCAAATCCGTTTTCGGCGCACGCAACGTCTTCCCAAGCATTTCATCCCAGCAAATCTGATAAACCGGCAAAACAAGCAGTTGAGCTATCGGATCACCGCGTCGCAAAATCAGTTGCCGACGCGATGAATTTTGCAACAATACAAACAAAGCATCTCTATCTGCCGGATTCACGATTTGAGGCCCGTCTAATACAATCAAACCACTTTCTTTTGCCACATCCGGCAACGAAACGATTTGCCCGCACAAACCATCAGGAATCCCGATACCGAATCCAATCGGCACAAGCGCTCTCTCGTGCGCATCTAATTTCAACACACTCGGAATGGCCGCACGCAACACCAAACCCACGTGATGCTTGGAAGCATACGTGGGGAGCGGGAAATCCACACCATCCGATGTGCGAATAATATGTATTTTCGGTATCATCATCCTTTCTGCCAATTTATTGTTTCATACTCGCAAATCCCGACCTGTTTGTCAAGTATGTTTTTTCATTTTCGGCGAGAAGTTATCTTTTTCTTTTTTACCGAACCGTCGCGGGTGATGTCTGCGCAGGTGATACCGATTTACTTTTTACCTGTTGCCGAACGGACGACAAATTTTCCTCATACGCTTTCAACAACAACCGGAAGTAAAGACGCATAAGGCTAACGGCTTTACTGTTTGCCTGCGTGCGCGCTTGCGATAAATAAGCGCCATAGGTATTACTCCGCGCGACAGGCGTGATATATTCGGCCAAAATCGGCGCCAATTCTTCATCCGTTATCACACTTTTTTGCCCGCGACTTTTTTCAACCGAAACTTGATTCGTTTTTTCCGCAAAATGAATATCCGCATATTGATTGTTCGGATTATAAACACGAATGTGTCCGAATATATCACCTTGTTGAGATGAATCTTGTCGCCACCCGATTTGCGATGATTGTAATACGAGGCGATTATAAATATCATACCATTTTAAATTCTTCAAAAGAACCGTTTCCGGAACGGGCGCTCCATTCAGTTGTTTGGATTGAATCGCCGTCAGCCCCGCCAAATACGATTCAAAACGTGCCGCACTGCTCAATGCACCTTGCGTTTTTTGAAGTCGGGCACTATCAACCTCCATATCAAAAGAGAGCATTTCCTGCCCGCTTGCGGGATATGAGATAATAAACCGCGCACCCTCTTGCGTTTTCATAATGCGCACAATGCTTTGTTGCGTATCATTATAAACGTTCAAAACATTTTCGCCAATCGGTAATCCGGCCGCCAACGCAACGCTCCCAACAAAAGAAACGTCTTTTCGCCCATCGGATTTAAACAGCGTTGTTTCTTCCAATCGAAGGTCTTTCCAAATTAAGAACAATTCGTTTGACAACCGCTCTTTCTCAACCGGATCCACCGTTTCTTCCATCTGCGCCAACTGCGATAATAAATCGGAAATACGATTGATTTTTAATTTTGATGTGTAAAATGTTTTCTGCTCAGCATTTTTCAGTGCCGTTTGAAAGTGAACATCATCCGCTTGAACGATTAAATCAAATTGTGTGGGTGAATAATAAGAAATTTCTTCGGAGAAAGAAGCTACAACATCAGACGTATCACTACTGCCCGTTAAAAAAGAACGCGCTAATGTTTCAATGATACGCGTTTTATCCGTCAATCGGAATGAAGATGTTTCTAAAAATTTCGGGAATTGAAACGCTCCGTCAAACGCAAAGGCATATTGTTCGTTTGTGGCATCCACATGCTCCAATACCGTGCATTTTGCCAACGCCGTTTTTTGCTTTGCGCGCGTCGGTTGCGTTAAAATATCCACCAACTGCTCCGCGGAACAAACAAATCGCCCCGTTATCGTGCCGGTTGCTCCCGCGGAAATCGGGCAAGTAAAATACCCCTCCGAATCAATTGTTCCCGTTATGTCATCAAACAAGTGAAACGCTCCGCTCGGCACACCGTTTTGATAATGCCAGGAATAAACTTCCGTCGGCGTTAAATAAAGTTTGGTTTCTCCATGCCGTTTTCCGTTCAGATAATGGCTTTCCAGTTTAGCACCGTTCGGTAATGTTTCTTGATACAATCCGTTTTGAGGTGTTGTTGACAATACGGGTTGATGACCGCGTATTTGCGTATTTTCTCCCTGCCCTTGCGTGGGTAGTTCGGCATATCCTGCCACTGAAAAACCGGCTAAAACGGCACACAGTATCGCTCTTGATAAAAAATGTTGCATAACTTGCTCCCTTGTTTGATTTTTTTGCATTTGTTTGTCCCCAACGAATAAACTCACCAAAGTTGACTGCTTTAAGTGGATTGAGTGTATCAACATTCTTTGGAATACGCAAGGAAAAAAGCAAGTATCCGCCACCTTATCTTTTATTCAAAAAAAGCCCTCAACCGCACCATAAATACCGTTGCCGAAAGCACTATGCGCCGTATCGTAAACGAACAGTTCACTCTTTTAATTCTTCCTTTTATTCTTCCGCTTGTTTTGCTTATTTTGCTTATTTTGTGCAAGAACCGTTATCGGGCATTATGTTTTGTGCCAACAAATCGGCAGCCGTTTTACCCGACGCTACGGCCTCTACCACCGTAGACCCGCCCGTTTTGCAATCACCTGCGTAAATAATCCGTTCATGCACCATCGGCGTATCGGCCCGACTACCCACGGCGGCAATCACATAATCAAATCCCCCGAGGGCAACGCACGTTTGCGGTATGGGTTGCCATTTGCCGTCCACGCACTGATTTTTCTGCACAAAAATCGTTAATTTTTCTTTTTGGTGCAATAATTCTGATGAAGGCGACAAATGAGCCGATGCCCGCTCTATTTTAACAATACTTGATTGCGCCGAGATATTGATTTCATGTTGCAACAACGCCACATACTCCTGCGATGAAATCCGCATATCACACAACCGACGACGCACAAACATTTCCACATACTCGGCGCCGTTGGCCTGCGCCGTCAGCGCACAATCAGTCGCCACATTACCGCCACCGACAATCGCCACTTTCCCCTTTGTTGCATAACGCGTCGGATTCAACAAATATGTATTATACGGTATAGCCAACGCTTCTCCCTCAATGTGAAGCGGTAAAATATGCGGTTCTCCGGTTGCGACAATTACACCGTCAAAACGTTTCAATAAATCAAGCGGATTTTCAATTTGCGTTTGATATGTAATGCGCACATTCGGTCGAGATAAAACATATTCGGCATCATGTTGCACGGCGCATACCGGCAACCGCGTTTCGGGAATCATATTCAGCGCCCCGCCACACCGATTCAATGCTTCAAATATCTCTACCGTAAATCCCTGACGTGATAAAACATCTACCGCACCCAATCCGGCGGGTCCTGCGCCGATAACGGCAACCCGATATCCGTTTGCCCGCACCGAAACGGGTTTTAAAAGCGTATGCGCATTTTTAACCAGTGTTGCTTGAATTTTAGGGATATTCACGGGAAAATCCAATTTTGCCCGCGTGCAAGCTTTCATACAAAATTTATCGGGGCAAATCAAACCGCACGTTTCGCCCAGCGGATTATCCGCCATAATTGTTTCCGCCGAAGCAAGCACGTTGCCCTCTTTGGCTTGTTGAATAAATGTTTGTGGGCGACACCGTGCCGGGCAAGCGTGCATACACGGTTTGTTGGCACACTGCAAACACCGTTCCAGTTCTGCTTTTAATTGTGCGTGATTTAAATAATGCTCCGCCATGCAAAAAGACTCCGCTCAAACGGAAGTTCCCTCAAAAAATTTGATTGACTTTCACTTTATTTTAAAACGGTAGAGTTTAAAAGTCAATTTGAAAAATACCGTTTCTCAATTCTCATGTGTATTTCTTACGCTCCGCCAAATCCGACGGCGCTGAACCGCAAGCCACCGCTTTCGGCTCAATCAATCGCCTAACGGTTGGGGCACAAAAAAAGAAATGTAGATTAAATCAACTTGTTTTTACAAAAAAATCGGCTTATACTCACCGCATGAGACTGTTTAAAGGGGATTTTTATAAAATGACTTTCTTATTACTGCTAATTTTGTTCATCATCGGATGCGCACTTTATGCCAAACGCGAAATGGGCGATATGCCCTCGCCCGCCGAATTAAAATCGTATGAATCGTTGCCTTATTTTCACAACGGCACATTTCAAAGCATCCGTCCGCAAGAAGTAGATTTTAAAAATGTGCGCAATGCCAAAAATAATCAATTTAGTTTTATGCACTTTTTTTTTAAATCAAGGTTCGCACCCGATAGACCCCTGCCCTGCGAGCCGTTAAACCGTGAAAGTTTTTCCAAACAACCCGAATCATTCGGCTTTTATTGGTTAGGGCATTCTTCCGTTATTTTAGAACTAAACGGCAAGCGGATTTTTTTTGATCCCGTTTTTGAAAACGCCGCTCCGTTACCGCTATTCGTTCCCCGATACGGCGATTCACCGCTTTCGCTAACCGATTTACCGCCGATTGATTTGGTGATTATTACACATAATCACTATGACCATTTGGAAAGAAAAGCCATACAAGCATTAAAAGATGCCTTGTTTGTTGTGCCGTTGGGTGTCGGCAGTGCGTTGCGGGGCTGGGGTGTTAATCCTGCGCACATTACGGAACTCGGCTGGGGTGAGTCGGCCGAGGGCGACGGCTTGACCATCACGGCGGAGCGCACATCTCATTTTTCGTGTCGCGGGTTAGCCGATAAGAACAAAACACTCTGCAATTCATATATTCTTCAATCCGAAGACAAACGCATTTTCTTCGCGGGGGATACAGGCTACACATCGCACTTTGCCGAAATCGGCGCCCAATACGGACCGTTTGATTTAGTTGCGCTTGAAATAGACGGCTGGAATACCGGTTGGCGCAACACGCACTTATTTCCGCACGAAGTGATTCAAGCCATGCAGGATTTAAAATCCGTCAATTTATTACCCGTGCATTGGGGTGTGTTTGATTTAGCGTTTCACCCGTGGACAGAATCAATTGAAATGGTAATAAATGAGGCGCAAAAAACCGATATTCGGCTGATAACACCTATAATGGGGCAATGGGCCGATTTAAATACCGAAACAACGGATTGGTGGCGCATAAAATAACTTTGTATTTTTTGACCAAACAAGAAGTTGCAAGCAGGCATTTTTAAATCCGAAAAAAAACAAAAATAAAAAACAAAAAAAGAAAAAGAAGGAGACAAAAGAAAGCGCGTAAAGAAAAAAGAGCGAGACAAGGATAAGAGTCAATATCAAGAATAAATAGGGAGAAAAAAATTCAGTCAACCAAACGAAAGGAGGAAAAAAAGAATATACGCCAAAAAATCAAAATGCTTTATCAGATTGGAAAATCATCTTTAAATCTGCAATTTCCATATCATCATAAACTCTGATTTGATGGCGAATATATTCAGATATGTTTTTAAAATTAAATAATAAACAACCATAGCATTTAAGTGATAAAATCCTTTATTTTTCATCAATGCAATCTTATATCATTTCAATCGGAGGGGGATATGACTTTTTTTAAACATGTACCATTTGTTATTTTAGCTTTAACGTTTGCCGCATTCGGTATCAGCACGGGCGAATTCGTTATGCCCGGATTGCTTGTTCAAATTGCCCAAGAATTCGGTATCGGCGTTGATAAGACGGGGCTGTTGGTTTCGGCTTATGCGTTCGGCGTTGTTTTCGGCGCGCCGACGGTTGCGGCGTTATGCTTAAAATTTAATCGCAAATATGTTTTGCTTTTTTTAATCGGAATGTTTTTGCTCGGCAATTTATTATGCGCGTTATCCGTGAACTACACCATGCTGTTAGCGGCACGTATTTTAACGGCACTCTGCCCGGGGGCATTCTTTGGCTTTGCAACCGTAACAGCTGCCGAACTTTCTTCACCGGCATACCGCACGCGCGCCGTAGCGTTAGTGTTTGTCGGAACCACATTGGCGAATATGCTCGGCGTTCCGCTCGGGGCTGCACTCGGACACTTTTTCACCTGGCGCGCCGTGTTCTGGATTGTTGTGCTTATTTCAGCCTGCGCCATGGTGGCCATTGCGCGCAAATTGCCTAATAGCGCCCGTGTTGAAAAACAAGTTAACACCAAAGCCGAGTTTATTGTTTTCAAGCGACCGCTCGTGTTAATCTCGTTCTTGCTTTCCGCTTTGCTTAATGCGGGATTCTTTGTGATTTACACCTATATCACCCCGATTTTAACCGATTTAATCGGTGTGCCGATGGCATCGGTCAGTCTTGTGTTGTTTATGCTGGGAATTGCGTTGCCGATTGGGACATTTGTCGGCGGAAAATTGGGCGATAAGAATCAATCGGCAGCCCTCATCGGTTTATTTAGTGCGTTAATCGTGCTTTCCGTCGGACTTTATTATGGATTAGGCTCGGCCGTATTTAGTCTGATTTTATTATTTTGCTGGAATACGCTGGTATTTACCACCACACCGATTTTGCAAACAATGGCGATTGATAATGCTTATGAAGCCCCGCATCTTTCGTCCACGTTTAATCAAAGTGCATTTAACGTTGGGGTTGTGGTGGCATCGGCTTGTGGCAGTTTGTTGCTTCAATCCGGCATGGCATTACAATATCTCCCGATTATCGGCGCAGGCTTTTTAGCCATCGGATTATGCTTTGTTTTGCTTTATATTCGGCTGAAAAAGAAAAGCATTCAAGCGTATTAACTTAACAAAAAGGAAATATGATGCAAGTAAAACGGATATGTCGGCAAATTGCGGTTATCACACTCAAAATGCTTTATATATCCGTTTTGGCATTGATTCAGTTTTGGTTCATTATGGAAATTTAATGAATACACGCTTGCATCAAATTAAAGCAATTCACATCAACCGCTTTTTTAAGCGTCATCAATATCGTATCGTTACCGAAACATATTGATAAACGCGCTCGCTTTCATTTTTCGCTTCGGTCAATTCACCGATTGACAACAATAATTTACGACGCAAAAAACTTTTGCAAAACGGTTAAAATCTGCGTATGCGTTTGCTCGGGCAACAAACCGATTTTAGAAACCAGTTGCGTTTGATTCACCGGCTGAATCAAATCCATGGCAATCCACGCTTTTTTCCCTTTAAGTCCGATACCGATTCGGCAAGGCAACAAATACCCGCTCGTGGTAATCGGCGCAATCAAAACATACGGGAGCGACTCATTCAGCTCGTCGGGAGAAATCACCAATCCCGGACGTTCCTTGCCGTTCATGGCACACATATAAACCTCAAATCGTTTTACCATTGCCATTCCTCCTCACATCCCGCACATTTATTCTCGCCGTTTTCGGCTATCTTCTCGCGCCAGCCGGCACGCTCTTGATGAATTGCCGTTAAAATCACGCGTTTTTGTTCCACGCTTAAATTCAATTCATTTTTAAATTCGCATTCGTTAATCACGTTTTTCGGAAGCCGAATCCCCCATGAATTGCCGATTTTGGTTAGTTTAATCCGCATATTTTACGCCTCCTCTTTTAACACGTCCGCCAGCACCATATACAACCGTCCCACATCGGACCCGATTAACACGCTCATAAGCAATTTGCTTTCTTCTCCCTCTTGCGCTTTTTTCGTCATACCCTCAAATTCTGCCATATAGCGTGTGACGGCCATTCTGAAATCTTCGTTAGTTTCGTATAAGTTCACGATTTTTTTATGCTGGGAGTTGCTGATCATTTTCGTAATGTGACGCATAAAAACGGCTTTATCGCCGTCATAATACTTCTTCCACAAAGCATCTTCCGCTTTAGGTGTAAAAATATGCGCCATATCAACCGAAAAGCCTTGCAGTCTATCTAAAATCACCGTGGCATCTTGCAATAAATCGGTTTGCGATTGATGACGCGCCGTCGGGAATACGGCAGTTGCCTTTTTAATGTTTTCATCCATTTCCTTTCGCACGGTTTCCACATCTTGCTTCACCTGCGCCATCACTTTTTCCACTTTTTCGGCAGAAGTTTCAAAACGTTTATCAATGCCGTCCAATTCCTGAATGGCATTTGCCGTTGTTTGCATCATACCTTTTGTGTTACCACTGAGCGAATCAGCTAAAACGCCGATACGGTTCGTCATTTTTTGCACTTCCGAATCCAGCAATGTGCCTTGCTTTTTAAACACAGCCAATACTTTTTCCAAATTACCGAACAAGCGTGCATTATGCTTGCTCATCTCTTTTTCATATTGCTCAATGGCGGATTCCATTTTCTTGCTGGACGTATCCATTTGCATCACGATTTCACCGGCCGTATTCAAAGCACCGGCCGTTCTTTCGTTTGCCGTTTCCAATGCATGACTCATATTTTGAACATCGCTCGTATGGTTTGATAACACGCCGGACAAAGCCCGCATTTTGTCATCGGCCTGAGCCACCACCTGCGCCAATAAATCGGCTTGTTCAATAAAAAGTTGTGCCGTTTTGGCCGATTGTTGATTCGCTTGTTCCGTCATAGTCGTTAAATTTTGGATATGCCCCGCCACTTCCCGAACGGATTCCATTGTTTGCGTATCAACGCGTTTCATAATTTGGCTTAAATCGTTAATCCATTGCTTTAATTCGTCACGAACCGTTTGCGTTTCGCGGTTTACTTGCGAAAACACCGTCCGAAATTCTTTAATTTGCGCCCGCAAAGCATCTGTCAGCGATTTGGTATAGACAGCACCCTCCTCCGTGGGATAGACTAACTCATTTAAATACGATTGTAATTGTTTGGATTCATCTGCCAGTTGAGCCGAGCGGTCAAAATACGCCGTCACCAAAAACATCACCACAATCGGAAGCAACAACCCGCTTAAATTACCGATCAGCTCTGCGGGCGATAAATCATACCGATTTCCCCACCAACCCGAGGCAGCCAGATAGTCCCAAATAAACGCCAGCCAAACCGCTGCAAATAAGCAAGAGAGAATAAAACCTTTCTTTTCCCAAAAAGCCTTAGTCTTCATTTTTTCCATATCCGCAAAAACAACCTCAGGCCTATCCGGCGATTGATGTGTGAACATTGTGCCTCCTTTCGCAATATGATAACATTAAATAGGTATTAAAGAATTACTTTGTTTATACAAGTTATATAGGCAATTCGCCCACGCGTCAACACTTATTTCATAACAGAACGCAAAAATTTTTATTCCCCTGCCCATTATGGCAAAAAAGATTTGCGGGAACCAATTCAACTTAATATAATTACAAAAGATTTACAAATCAATCTCATTTATCCGCAAAAACCCAAAATATAATTACACTGTAAATACAAAATTTTTAGGATAAACGATTTCTTCCGCCCCAAGGAGTTGATGCTTAAACCATGTGCATTGTCGTTTAGCATAGTGACGGGTTGATAGTTGAATAGTGGCAACCATCTCGTCATAAGTTAATTCCTTGCGTAAATAAGCGCAAATTTCAGGCACACCGATGGCTTTCATCACACCTCCTGTCGCCCCTATATCCATCAAGCGACGCACTTCCTCAATCGCGCCGGTTTGCAACATTTGTATCAATCTATTATTACATTGTGCATACAATTCGGCGCGCGGGGGATGAACAAAGAACACTTTAAAATCAGCCTCAACCAACTTTCGTTTTGGAAGGTGTTGAAAATAAGCCAAGGGCTTGCCGGTTGAAAGTTGCACTTCAAGCGCACGACGCAACCGTTGCGGATCGGTGGCCGAGCAATCTTGCACGCGAGCTTTCACTTCCTCAATCGGCATGGCGCGCACCAAAGCCCGCACACCCTCATCAACATCCGGAATCGGCGAAAGCCCCTGCATTAAGGCGTTTAAATACATACCCGTCCCGCCCGTAAAAATCGGCGTTTTATCGCAGTTTTTTAACGCGTCAACCGCTCGTTGCAACCAATCTTGCACATTATTTTCGTAAAAGGCATCGGCATATCCATAAAGCAAATGTTCAATACCGCGCATTTCCGCATCACTCGGTCGCGCCGATAAAATTTTCAAATCCCGATAAATCTGCATGGAATCCGCATTGAATATACACCCGCCTACTTTTTCGGCGAGACGTAAGGCTAATTCAGACTTTCCGCTTGCCGTCGGTCCGGCTATCACGTATATTTTTTGCAACACCATTTAATTTCCCTTGTTTTTTAGTTAAAATATCGGTAAACTACTCACACTGATGATAAAGGATACCATAATGTTTTATAAAAATCTATTCTTTTTAACATTGTTTTTTATATCGGCCTGCGGATTTTCGCCAATGCACCGATTATCGGATAATCGCCAAACAAGCAGTTTAACCGAACAAATCGGTATTGCGGGAATCCCGAATTATGAGGGGTGGCTGTTGCGACAAAACCTGCAAGACAATTTAAATCCCGAAAAAACGGGAGGCAGTAAGAAATACCTGTTGGTTGTTAATTTGCGCGCCCCTACCTACACGGATCAAAGTATTCAGGGCGATAATTTTGCCAGTCGTGAAACAGTTCGCATTTCCGCTTCTTATACGTTAAAGGAAACGGAAACGGGAAAAGTCATCTTGCAAGATTCAACCGCTGCAACCGGCGCTTATAACATCGTAAAAGAGCCGTATGCAACCAATGTGGCGCGCAACAGACTGCGAGAAGATTTAGTTAAAATTATCGGCGATAATATTTCTTTACGCGTTATATCATTTATGAAGTCAAACGAGGAAAAGCGTGAAAGCGAAGCCGTATCAAATTGAAGCATTAAAGGCGCAAATTCAAAAGCAATATAAAGGCGCTTTGATTTACGGACCCGATTTCAGCGTAACGGAAGATTGTGCGGAGCAAATCATTCCATTTATTGTGCCGAAAAAAGATGATTTTTCTTTTATTAAAATCACAAAAAGTCAGCTAAAAGAAACCCCGACTTTGTTGTTAGATGAAGGCAATACGGTTTCGCTGTTGGGCGGGCGCAAGTTAATCTGGCTGAAAGATGCCGATAACACATTGGCGCAAGCCGTTGAAGATTATATTACGTATATCAAATCAGATACTTTTTTGTTAATTACGGCCGATAATCTGCTTAAATCGTCGGCATTACGTGTATTTTGCGAAAACAACGAGCAAGTTTTAACGATTGCCTGCTATGCCGATGAAGAAAAAGACGTTCGCTTTTTAATACAAAATTATCTGAAAACAAAAGGATATACCGTTTCCGAAACAGCATTATCCTTATTGCAAAGTCGTTTGAATGAAAACCGACAAGCCACAAAAAACGAATTGGAAAAACTGATAACCTATCTGGGCGAGCGCACACACGTAGAAGAAAAAGATGTGATGGAAGTTATATCCGATACGTCCTCGGCAACGGCTGACATGCTTGTATTTGCCGTTGCAAACGGGCAACACAAAGAAGCGGATAATGCGCTCCGTATTTTATTTTTGAATGGGGAAAATCCCGTTAGTATTACACGCATTTTATCGTTACACTTTAATAAATTATTGATTGGGGCAGATTTAGTTTCAAAACGCGTATCAGGAGAAGAAATTTGCAAAAAGTTATTACGCGCTAATCAATTTCGCTTAAAAGAGCAGTTATTGCAACAAGTTTATAAATGGAAAAAAGAATATCTTTGTAAAACATTACAACTGCTTTTAGAAACGGAGCAACAAACAAAAACAACGGGTATGCCGGCAGAACTCATTGTAGAACGAGCCGTGACGATGATAACGGGCCTCGGCAAGCGCCTCAATCATTAATCGCCAAGTCTGCAATCAACGCCTCAGCAAAAAGAACAGCCTACCGATTATCTCTTACAAAATCAAGAAACCTGCTTCTTTGATTGCGAACATACACCGTTACGCTTTAGCTTTTTTCGCAATAAAAGCGCCCGTCTTTTTCAACAACGGTACGTTGTGCGGAGGAACAAGCCAAGCACAAATTCCGCGCATCGTTGCTTTTTGGAATTTCCGTTGATCCGCTTGTGCAACTACTTAATCCACCGTTGATATTGATAAAGTAGCCGTCTCTCGGCGCAGAAGAGCAATACCATTTTGTTTGATCGCCGTTTACTTTGCTATATACAATACGCTCATAATTGCGACACATACTTTTTGATGTTTCATCACTTCCGATTTCAAAATTACCCCACGAACTACCCCCGCATTGACCGTTCACATTTTGAAGTTGCCCGAAGCAATCATTCACGCAATAGGCTTTGGTAGCACCGCTGGTATCTTCCGCCGTCATAACGCGTTTATTATCGCATTCCGTGCAAGAACTCCGCGAGGTGGTAATATTATCAATTTCGGTTTTTGACGATGTTGTGCAACTGATACATTGATTATTCACATTGAGGAATGTAGAGCCATCGGTGCAAAGACCGTAAGAACAATAACCACCATCCACCCTTCTATTACCACAGCTTTTACACTGTGCCGCGCTTAAAATTTGATATGAGGCTGGATCATCACATCGTTGACAATTTCCATAATAGTCTCTGAATAGAAAACCATCTCCGTCGGAATAATTTTTATGCTCTCCATTTTCCACACTATTGCAGACACCGCTTACACCTGGATTAATGTATGCACACCAACTGCCTAATAGTATCCTATTTCCACACGCTTCACATTCTTTTTGCAAAATTTCACCAATACCATATACTGGTCTCACATCTGCTGTATTGCACAAGACACAACTCGCCACGTTAGTATGAAACTGATTTTCGGGACATTTTGAAGGGCCACAAAAAGACTCTGATGGAACAATGCGCTCATTGGGTAACGGACATTGGGTACATAAAGTTTTTAATTCAGGACTTCTTAAAATTTGATACGTTTCGGTTTCGCTGCAACTCCAACATCTTCCTAAAATATCCTGAAATTCTTGTGAATCACATTTTTTTAAGCAGACATATTTAGTCCCTTTTGTATCCTGAACAGAAACAGCCCACCTTGTTTGTATTCCGTTTTTAGAGCATGCAGAACAACCTGATATTTCATCAGAAGCAATATCGACAACTCCATCTGTTTCGCAATCAACACATTCACCCGTTGCGTCCATAAACTGATTTTCATTACAAATATTGTTTTTCTTAGGAATACAATATCCGTTTGCTACTTGTCTACCGCATAATTCGCATAAATTTTCAAGAATTGGATTTGTTCCTCCTGCCAATGACATAATACTTGTTGTGGTTCCACTATTATTACAACTGAAACATTCCCCATTATAATTTTGCCATTTGCGTTTGCACTTTTCATTACTTGGATCAGTTAAACAAATTATGCTTTCTTCGCTGTTTTCATCAGGCTGTTCACATTTTGGATAACAATAATTATCAATCACATTTAATCCACACGATTGGCAAAGTTGATTCATTTTTTGTTGGGTTATTATACCGGAAGAATACTGTAATAACATGTCTTTACGTTCCGAAATGTTGCATGGATAACACTGTGGATAATTTGCGTTCCCTTTTCCTAAAAATTCTTTACCTTCTTCGCAATTTAAGATAGGTGTGCAGTAACTGTTAAAACGTTCTCTATCTCCACATGCAACACATTGATTAACAGATTCCACACCTCCGTCAATCTCAAACACTTCCGTATTGGGTGAGCCGTCGGGATTGACACACGGATGACATTCTCCGTCTTTTCCTTGCACGCTGATTCCTTTTGTGCAGGTATAAGAGCAATACGTTGTATCCCCCGCCGTCTCTAACTTGCGCGCCGTTCCCTCGTTCGCACAGTTCGCACATAACTCCGCGCCCGTCGCTTTGTCTTCCCCAAACGTCTCATCTGCACTGATAATCACATTTGACGGATGCGAACATGGAATACACGCCCCGTTCCGACTCCGAAACTCATCTTCCGCGCATGCCTCGGGGATTTCTTCGCACTCATTCGTCGCTTCGTTGCAGATTTGATTGATGGGGCAATCATCGTTTACTTCACATCGCACACATCGTCCTTGCGTGGCACTGCATATCGGCGTTGCGTCAGGACACGTGGATTCACATTTATAATCACTTCCGCATCGTTCACATGTTCCCGTGCAATCCCCGTCATCTAAACAATATCGCACGGGTCGCCCGTTTTCATCTACGGCTTCTCCGTCCCCGAGTTCCGCTCCGTATTGACTTAAACTCGTTGTAAATACAATGGACACATTCTCGGCATCTTCTTCCCCATATTGGCATAATTCTTTGGCATTTGTCCCGTCATAGAGCTGTCTGCCGTTTTCTCCCGTCGGCACCCATATCAGCAACGGCCCCTCTAAATTTGTATTTAACACATTTAAACATACCCGACTCGGCACATCATCTACTTGCACATCAAACATATCCGTTGACCGTAAATAAACCCCTATCGGAAAACCCGTTGACGTATATTCTGCCCATTCATTCAACATATCTTCATTTTCGGGCAAGCCTTTCAGCTGGTATTTATGCCATGTATCCCGATTGCGCAGATTCACTTCATAAATAATATCGTTGGCTCTATATTTATCCATCGCATACCGATAGCCCATCATTCCCGCAACCGACAACACCCCAATCACCGCCAGCACGCCCAGCATTTCTACCATACTCCGCCCGTATTCGGCCAAGCGCGCACCTCTTGTTCGCACGCCACTTAATCCGTGCATACCCTTTAATCCGTTTAATCCACGCAACCCGCGCAATCCGTCCAATCCGCGTTGCGTTTGTGATTCTGCTGAAAATCCTGCTTTTTGATTATTTTTCAAGCGCGTAAAGCTATTTTGATTCGCTGATTTTCTCCCTTGTTTTGTGCGATTCGGCGTAAATTCCCCGTTTTTTACTTTTTTTGCATAAAAAGAAGCCAAGTTAACTATTTGTTTTATTGCCATTTTTCTTCTCCCCATTCTACATAAACGTCCGTTTATGTAGAGGGCTTTAATGATGAGTTGGCTCCCTATGTGCGCATTTTTCTTAACTCCCTATTTTTTCAGCGCTATTCTACATTTATTTTTTTTCTTGCACAACATAATTTTTCTGTTATAATCCTCTTTATACTATATCATCTAGACGGACCTTTTTGTAGAGTCCGCTTTTTTTTATGCCGATGATACTCCGTTTATTAAAAAACCCGCCACTTACTTGTGACGGGCTTTTCTTTAATTTTCTACACGTTAGTCTTCATATTCCACACTCGGGAAACGTGTATCCAATTTGAATTGCTTAAACGCGTCTTTAAACCGTTGTCTACCTTAATTTCTGATAATCTCTCTTTATCTCAATATGTCAAAATATGTTATCCGCTCTCGCTGTATTTAAAATTTTTTATGCCAAAGTGATATTTATTTTCTTAATCAATCCCTCTTTTTATATAAAAAAAATCCCCCGCCGAAAGCGAGGGATTTTCTTCTACAACTGAACGTAGATTATTTGTTGATTTTGGAAACAACGCCTGCGCCAACTGTGTGTCCGCCTTCACGGATAGCAAAACGCAAACCTTCATCCATAGCAACCGGCACAATCAACGATACTTTTAATTTGACGTTGTCGCCCGGCATAACCATTTCAACGCCTTCCGGCAATTCAATTGTTCCCGTCACGTCTGTTGTGCGGAAGTAGAATTGCGGACGGTAGTTCGCAAAGAACGGTGTATGACGTCCACCTTCATCTTTGCTCAATACATAAACTTCTGATTCAAAGTCTGTGTGCGGTGTAATCGTGCCCGGAGCAGCCAAAACTTGACCACGTTCAACTTCGTCACGTTTCGTACCGCGGAGCAATACACCAATGTTATCACCGGCTTCACCTTGATCCAACAATTTACGGAACATTTCAATACCCGTGCATGTTGTTTTTTGTGTCGGACGTAAACCAACGATTTCAACTTCTTCACCGACTTTTAATACACCACGTTCTACACGACCCGTTACAACCGTACCACGTCCTGAAATTGAGAATACGTCTTCAATCGGCATCAAGAACGGTTTATCTTTCGGACGTTCCGGTTGCGGAATGTATTCATCAACGGCATCCATCAATTTTAAGATGGCTTCTTTACCGATTTTCGGATCGCCGTCTTCCAAAGCAACTTTTGCTGATCCGCGAATGATAGGAATATCATCACCCGGGAATTGATATGAAGATAACAATTCACGAACTTCCATTTCAACGAGGTCTAACAATTCTTCATCGTCAACCATGTCAACTTTGTTCATGAAAACAACAATCGCCGGAACACCAACTTGACGAGCTAACAAAATGTGCTCACGTGTTTGAGGCATCGGACCATCAGCTGCCGAAACAACCAAGATAGCACCATCCATTTGAGCAGCACCCGTAATCATGTTTTTCACGTAGTCGGCGTGGCCCGGGCAGTCAACGTGCGCATAGTGACGTTTTGCCGTTTCATATTCAACGTGTGATGTTGAAATGGTGATACCGCGAGCGCGTTCTTCCGGAGCTTTATCGATGTTTGCATAGTCAACGAATGCAGCGCCGCCTTGTTCTGCCAATACTTTTGTAATAGCAGCCGTTAATGTTGTCTTACCGTGGTCAACGTGGCCAATCGTACCGATGTTGCAGTGCGGTTTTGTTCTCTCAAATTTTTCTTTACTCATTATTTTATTCCTTAACTGATCAGTGTTAAAAAATGAATCCCTTGCGGGATTCCCTGAATTGGAGCGGGTGATGGGAATCGAACCCACGTGATCAGCTTGGAAGGCTGGAGCTCTACCATTGAGCTACACCCGCTTATAATCGGGTCTTATGGTGGAAGGGGAAAGATTCGAACTTTCGTAGACATAAGTCGGCAGATTTACAGTCTGCTGCCATTAACCACTCGGCCACCCTTCCGGCCCAACAGACACTCTTGCTTCTATTCACAAGAGAGCCTCATTATGCTTGAAAAAAAATTGCTTGTCAAGCACTTTTTTTCATTATTTGATAACTTATTTGATTTTTTTTGAAAAAAAGCAATTATTCCCTGCGGTATCCCCTTCCTTGAAACATCTTTTTTTATGAAAATATACTCACTTTTTTGCTTTCGCTTTTGCAATCGGCAGTCTGTCATTCGTCCCCGACCGGCACTTGCTTTTGGGCGAGAGGTCCGCAAAAATAATCGAGTCTTTGTTTTGAATACATAACACACTCTACCGCTACGGACAAATACAAGTCGGGACAATAAAAAATTTTACTTGACTTTCAAGGAAAAAAAAGGCAGTCTTTAAAACGAGTTCAAAAGGAAAACAAAAGGTGTTTTCCTGCCTGTTTTTTTTAATTTAAAGAGATGTATAATGAGTTTTAACGAAAAAACAATTAAAAACATTGCGCATTTGGCGCGATTACGGTTTCCAGAAGATCAGGAAGCCAAGTTTATGCAAGATATTAACGGTATCTTGGATTGGGTTGAGGAATTAAAGGAAGTGGACGTTTCGCAAGTTGAACCGTTGGTTTCCGTTTCACCGCGCGAGAGCGCTATCAGAGAAGATGTGGTAACGGTTGGCGGATTACAAGCCGAATTGATGGCAAATGCCCCTGAATCGGCACACGGATTTTATGTTGTTCCCAAAATGGTGGAATAAAGGAGTTAAACATGGTTTCAAAATTAACGGATTTAACAATTTCCGAAGCGTTGGATTTATTGAATAAAAAAGAAATCTCGTCGGTTGAATTAACAAAAGCACATTTAGATGAAATGGAACGGGCGCGCTTTTTAAATGCCTATATCACCGAAACACCCGAACTTGCTTTAAAAACAGCGGAAGAATCAGATAAAAAGAGGGCTTCCGGTGCAACACTCGGTCGGTTAGAGGGTATTCCGATTGCCAATAAAGATTTATATTGCACAAAAGGCGTGCGCACAACGGCGGCTTCTAAAATTTTATCACACTTTGTGCCACCGTATGAATCAACCGTTACGCAACAACTGAAAGACGCCGGCACGGTGATGTTGGGAAAAGTGAATACCGACCAATTCGCCATGGGCGGTTCAACCATGACGAGTTATTTCGGCGTAACGAAAAACCCGTGGGCCGATGAAACGGGCGCTTATAATTTGGTGCCGGGCGGTTCATCGGGCGGTTCGGCGGCCGCAGTGGCTGCCGGCTTGTGCATGGGCGCAACCGGTTCCGATACGGGCGGTTCAATTCGTCAACCGGCATCGTTTTGCGGTATTACGGGAATTAAGCCGACTTACGGGCGTTGCTCACGCTACGGCATTGTTGCGTTTGCCTCCTCGTTAGACCAAGCCGGACCGATGGCGCGTTCCGTGAAAGATTGTGCGTTGTTATTGCGGGAAATGGCAGGATTTGATGCCAAAGATTCAACGGTTGCCGATTTGCCCGTCCCCGACTATATGCAAGCGCTGACAGGGGATATTAAAGGCAAGAAAATCGGTATTCCGCGTGAATATCGCTCCAAAGATCTCAATCCGCAAGTGGCTACTGTTTGGGATAAAGGAATTGCTTATTTAAAAGACGCCGGTGCGGAAATTGTTGAAATTTCCATGCCGTATACGAAATATGCGTTGCCCGTTTATTATATTGTGGCGTGCGCGGAAGCCTCTTCCAACTTATCGCGGTATGACGGTGTGCGCTATACAACACGTGTTGACGGGAAAACACTGGATGAGATGTATGAGAATACGCGGACAGATGGCTTTGGCTCTGAAGTAATCCGTCGGATTTTACTCGGCACGTTTGTGTTGTCCGCCGGCTTCTATGATGCTTATTACACGCGGGCACAAAAAGTGCGTCGGTTAATTTACAATGATTTTGTGGAAGCATTCAAATCGGTAGATGCCATTTTGGCTCCTGCTGCACCGACAACCGCCCTCTCTTACGAAGCCATGAAAAATATGAGCCCCGTTGATACTTACTTGGGCGACGTGTTTACAACACCGAGTTCGTTGGCAGGTGTGCCGTCACTCGCGTTACCGGTCGGATTAGCGGAAAACGGATTGCCCGTCGGATTACAGGTTATTGGTAAACACTTTGATGAAAACACGGTGTTCCAAGTGGCGCAAGCACTTGAAACGGCAGCGGCATTTGATAAAAAGCCTCACTATGTGAAAGGATAAGTTATGACGTATACAATTAAAGGAAAAACAGCCGACTGGGAATTGGTTATCGGATTAGAGGTTCACTGTCAGATTATTTCACAATCAAAGGTTTTTTCGCCGTCTTCGGCAGAGTTCGGTGCCGAACAGAATACGCATGTATCGTTTGTTGATGCGGCTTTCCCGGGCATGTTGCCGGTTGTGAATGAAAAATGTATTGAACAATGCGTTAAAACGGGATTAGGTTTAAATGCCGTAATTAACAAGTATTCGCGGTTTGATCGCAAAAATTATTTCTATGCCGATTTACCGCAAGGATATCAAATTAGCCAGTTATACCACCCGATTGTGGGAGAAGGGTATATTGAGGTGACAACGGATGACGGCACACGCAAAATCGGCGTGGAGCGGTTGCATTTGGAGCAAGATGCCGGTAAATCCATTCACGATATGAGTCCGCATAGCTCATTCATTGACTTAAATCGGTGCGGTGTGGGGTTAATGGAGATTGTGTCAAAGCCCGATATGCATTCACCGGCGGAAGCGGGCGAGTATTTGCGTCAACTGCGCGCTATTGTGCGGGCACTCGGCACGTGCGACGGGAATATGGACGAAGGCTCTATGCGGTGCGATGTGAATGTTTCTGTCCGCAAGGTTGGAGAAACAGCGTTACGCAATCGGGTAGAAGTGAAAAACGTGAACTCGGTTCGATTTGTGATGCAAGCGATTGAAATTGAAGCGAATAGACAGATTGATGTTTATGAATCAGGTGGTATGATTGATCAAGAAACCCGGTTGTTTGACTCGGTTAATTTGGAAACGCGATTAATGCGGTCCAAAGAAAATGCAAACGACTATCGCTATTTCCCGGATCCGGATTTATTACCCGTTATTTTAACGGATGAATATATTGAAAATATCCGTCGGAACTTACCGGAATTACCGGAAGCCAAGAAAAAACGGTATATTGAAACATTGGGGTTGACGCCTTATGATGCCTCCGTTTTGACGGTTGATACGGAAACATCACACTATTTTGAAACCGCTATTCGAGGACGTGATGCCAAGAAAGTGGCCAATTGGATTATGGGCGACTTGTTCGGCTATTTGAATAAAGCAAATCTCACGATTGCGGAAAGTCCGATTTCGGCGGAAAATCTGGGGGCATTGGTCGGATTCATCAGCGACGGCACGATTTCAGGCAAAATTGCAAAAGAAGTGTTTGAATTAATGATTGAAACGGGCAAAGCACCGGATGTGATTATTGAAGAAAAAGGCTTAAAGCAAGTTTCGGATACGGGCGCAATTGAAGCATTGATTGCCGATATTTTGGCTCAAAATCCGGATAAGGTTGCGGAAATTAAAGCCGGTAAAGAGAAATTGAAAGGCTGGTTTGTGGGGCAGATTATGAAAGCCTCACAAGGCAAAGTCAATCCGGCGTTGGCCAACCAACTTTTAGATAAGAAATTGGCTGAATAAAAAAAACACAAATCTATGTTGAATAACGCAGAAAGAAAACCCGATGCTATGCGTCGGGTTTTTCTTATATGTCAAGTAGCAGAAGAAATAAGTGCTGGACTAAGAAAGCTATTGAATATCAAGAGCAAACAAGGGTAATCGCCGAAAGTCGGTTCTTGATAAATATAAATACACACCTCATTTTCTTAATAAAGAAAGAGGGGTGCAGATGAAAATGAAATTGTTAAAAGATATTTTGGATATGTTGGCGGCATTTTTTACGATTGTTGTTTCATGGGCAGCAATTGCGGGGGGTGTCAGAGCGTATGAATCGGGATTTTTTCATAAGTTGGATAAAGTGGTCACGCATTATCATAACGAGATAACGAAAATAGAAGAAAATGATATCGAAAAAGTGCTTAAATAAGTTGTTTTTTGCCTCAAAATATGGTATCCTGATTCAACGGTTGATGTGAGGTCGGGATGATTATTTTTCAAGAAAAAAACGGCAGTCTTTATTTTTATGAGCAAAGCAGAAATTATACAGGACACTTTGTGAAAATACATAATCGTTCGGAGGATGAAACAAATTATTATCGCCGCATGTTTACGAAGAAATACGGCTCTTCCGAAAAAGGAAATTCTTTTGTTCAAAAATGTGCACGGAAAGGATTGTTTGACGGGGTGATGACGCCGGAAGAAGTTGAGCGCGCAAAACGGTATGGCATTTTGCCCAAGGAGTATGATGTGCACCATTTAGTTCCGTTGGCTTTGGGCGGCAGTAATGCGGAAGAAAACTTATGCGTTATGCACAAGGATTTGCACCTTGCTTTGCATAAGGAACATTTAAATATTATCCGCAATGAGTGGGATGAAGAAGCATACCCTAATGCCTATTTACACGTGCCGGATCAACAAAAATTTTTCACAAAGAAGGATTTGAGTTTATTTTTTTCGGACCAAGAATGTGAACGGATACAAAAGGAAATCAAAATTCGGGCGCAAAAAACATCCTATCACGCACAGCGACACGCCGAAAGTCGGCAAAAGCAACAACCGGTGCGCAAACGGCCGTTAAAGCCGGAGGACCGTCCGGAAAATTGGACCCCTGAAATCATCCGTCAAAAAGAAAACGAATGGAAACATTATCAAAAGAAGCAACAAAAAATAATCGCGAAGGAACAGCTAAAAAAAGCACCCGCCGTATCCAAAAATTACACGAACAGTGATAAATTTCATCAATCACTATTAAAACGACAACGCAGAGCGGAATACTGATTTTGGGGATAAAAAATTTCGGTTTGATTGTTTTAAGATGTTTTATTTTGGCAATCAAAGTCTGTATACGGTATCCTTTTATGTGTTTTTTCTCTTTTTTTTAAAATGTTTTTGACAAGTGTTTGAAAACGGCGTATAATGACCTCTGTTTCTCCGTAAAACGGGTGTTTATTACGGAAAAAACAGGTTTATTTGTTTAATAGAAAAGAAGGAAAATAAAAATGATTGAAATTAAGTTGCCGGATGGATCGAAGATGAACGTCGATTCAGGAATCAATGGGTTAGAAATTGCACAAAAAATCAGCGAAGGACTGGCAAAAAATGCCGTCGCAGTTCGGGTAAACGATACGTTGACAGATGTGACAACACCCATCACAACCGACTCAACGATTTCAATTATCACGAAAAAAGATGCCGAAGCATTGAGTGTATTGCGTCATACGGCGGCACATATTTTGGCACATGCCGTCACGCGGTTATATCCCGAGGCGCAAGTAACAATCGGGCCGGCGATTGAAAACGGTTTTTACTATGACTTTTACGGAATTATCGTAAAAGAAGCCGATATACCGCAAATTGAAGCGGAAATGGCAAAAATCGTGGATGCGGATTATCCGATTGTGCGGTCTGTGGTTTCACGGGCGGAAGCCGAACGTATTTTTACCGAACGGGGCGAAAAATATAAGTTGGAAATTTTGCATGATATGCCGGAAGATGTGCAGGAAGTTTCTTTATATACACAAGACGATTATGTGGAATTATGTCGCGGACCGCACTTAACGTCAACAGGCAAACTCGGAAAAGCGTTTAAGTTAACGAAAGTTGCTGCGGCGTATTGGCGGGGAGACAGCACTCGCGAATCTTTGCAACGGATTTACGGAACGGCATTTTTCAGCGAAAAAGATTTAAAGGCCTACTTTACGATGTTGGAAGAAGCTGAAAAGCGCGACCATCGGAAACTCGGCAAAGAAATGGATTTATTCCATTTTGAGGAATATGCGCCGGGCGATGTATTTTGGCATCCGCGGGGGTGGACATTCTTCCAAACGTTAATTGAATATATGCGTCGGCGTCAAAAAGATGTCGGGTATGAGGAAGTGAACACACCGCAAATTATGAACAGAGTCTTGTGGGAAACATCGGGGCACTGGAATTGGTATAAAGATAATATGTTTACCACAACGATTGAAGAGAAGGAATTTGCAATCAAGCCGATGAATTGCCCCGGTTCGGTGTTGATTTACAAGCAAGGTATCACCAGCTATCGCGATTTACCGCGGTATATCGGTGAGTTTGGGCGTGTGCATCGGTATGAAGCCTCGGGCGCATTGCACGGCTTATTACGGGTGCGGGCATTTACGCAAGATGATGCGCATATTTTCTGCACACCGGAGCAATTAAAGAAAGAATTGCAAAATGTTGTGAAGTTAATGGTAAGCATTTATAAAGATTTCGGCTTAACGGAAATGAAGATAAAACTCTCCACACGTCCGGATGAGAGAATCGGAACGGATGATATATGGGATTTATTGGAAAATTCGTTGGCAGATGCGTTGACGGATATGGGATATTCATACGAACTCAATCCGGGCGACGGTGCATTCTACGGGCCGAAACTTGACTTTAAATTTTATGATGCAATCGGGCGCGAATGGCAACTCGGAACATTGCAAGCCGACTTAAATTTACCGGAACGCTTTGATATTTCATACATCGGGGAAGATGGCGAAAAGCATCGTCCGATTATGTTGCACAGAGCATTATTCGGGTCGTTGGAACGGTTTGTCGGCGTCTTTTTGGAAAACTGTGCCGGACACTTACCGTTCTGGTTGGCACCGGTTCAAGTCATGGTGGTTCCCGTCACGGAGGAGCAAAATGCGTATGCGCATGAAATTCAGCATCGGTTATATGTAGCCGGCATTCGGGCGGAAGAAGATTTACGCAATGAAAAAATCAGCTATAAAGTGCGTGAACACTCTTTAAAGAAGATACCGGTTATTTTAGTTGTCGGAAAGAAAGAAGCGGCAGAAGGCACAGTTACGATTCGTCGTTTAGGATCGGATAAGCAAGAAGTGATGCCGTTTGAAGAAGCGTTCAAGCAATTCAAATTGGATACACGTTTCCCGAGTGTGGAATATGAAGATTAACGTGTAGAAAATTAAAGAAAAACCCGTCGCAAGCAAGCGACGGGTTTTTTTATAAATAGCGTATCATCGGCATCAAAAAATTCGGATTGTTTTCACAACCCGAATTCTCTTTCTTTATTACAGATTTTTGATGCGCTCCGCCGGCGTCAATGGACGATTGGGTTTTTCTTCCGATATTTTATCTTTCCCAGACTGTTGAAGATTTTTATCTTCCGTAACCTTTGACTCCATCTCATCAGAATTGATTGTTTGTGAAATCTCACTTGCTTTTGTTCCTGACTCTAATTCATCAAATGTCACACGCTCCTCAGCCTCAATCAAATCATCATCCGAAACAGTGGGTGTATTTAACTCTGGATGCAACGCTTTTTCTTTTTCTGCGCGCATTTCCTCAATTAAAGAGGGTTTATCTTTAAACCGTTGACCCCAATCATCTATGTATCCGATTAACACATCCATATATGCTTTTTTATCGGCTGTTACTTTCTTCAACTCCTCTGCCAACTTCGTTTTTAATAAACGACAATCCGTATGCGATGAAAACACAAAAAATAACTCAGGTGAAACAAGTGATTTCGGTGAAAAATAAATTTCATCAACCAGTTTATACCGTCTGACCTCCGACTCACCGGCATACAAACTGGTAATCATATAATCCGCTTCCCCCGACAATAATTTTTTAAAGGCATTCTTTGAACCACTGACTTGTTCCATCTGCACCCCTTTCGGTAATTGCTGAAACACAAGTGAATAAATCATTTCTTCTTGCCGTACAACACCTTTTAAACCTTTTAAATCATCCCATGAATTAACTTCTTTTTCTTTCCCTTTCACAAAAATAGGGATAATCGGGTTCGTAAAATAACCGGGGAACATTAAATTGACACCCGTTCCCAAAACACGCTTATCATAATAAGCCCCCACAACCACATCAACCCGTCCGCGCCGTAAATCACGCATAGCGTCTTGGTATGAGGAATAGCCGACATTTGTAATCCGTAAATTCAAACTTTTAGCAAGTTGACTAAATAAATCATACGAAAAACCGGCATTGATATACTGTGTTTGTTTCAAACCGGACCCCGGAATCACATTCACCCAGCCGAACGGCGGGTTCGTCACAAATCCCGCCACGCGCATCACTTCCGTTCGCCCGCATTTAATATCTGACTTTATTCTTTTTTTCTTTTTACTTTTTGATTGCTCTTCTTCTAATACCAATTCTTTTTGTTGGGCCTCAAAACGATTTTCCGTTTTATTTTTTTCTTTCGCCGCTTCTGCCACATTGATATGAAACACAAAAAAACTGATACAAATAATTGTTAAAATAACTCTTTTCATGCTACCCGCCATCTCGGTTATTGATAATTCTGTTCGCCGGAAAATGAATAATCAATCGGGTTCCTTTACCCTCCTCACTTTCCAGACGCACACTCCCTTGATGTAGTATAACCATTTTTTTGACTAATACAAGCCCTAATCCTGATCCTTGATGTGCCCGCGTTAAAACATTTTCAATTTGTGCGAACGGTTGGAATAATTGCGGGATTTTATCCGCCGGAATGCCGATACCGTCATCCGAAAAAATAATAGTGACACCCGTTGCATCGCGCTGAACGGTGATTCCGATATGTCCGCCCGTCTCAGTAAACTTAACGGAATTAGAAAGAATATTGAGCGCTATTTGTTTCAAAACACGTTCATCTGCATATAAATCAATATCTTCTTTCATATCAAACGTAAAATTTCTTTCCGAAGCGTTTGGATATTGCGAAATTAAATCCAACGACTCTTTTAAAACATTTTTAAGAGACAGGGTTGTTTCCGTTAACGTTAATTTACCTGATTCTAAACGGGATAAATCCAATATATCATTAATCAGCGAAAGTAAATGCGTAGCACTTTTCAAAATAAATGAAATATATTCGCGATACTCTTTTTGCGCAATCGGACCAAACGTTTCCGTTTGCATCATTTGAGTAAAACCCAAAATCGCATTCAACGGTGTGCGTAATTCATGGCTGACATTTGCTAAAAAATTCATTTTAGAGCGATTAGCCTCCTCAGCCTGATTACGCGCCAAAATTAAATCGGCAACCATTTTATTTGATTCCGCCATCTGTTTTTGCATCACACGTTTATTTTTTTCCAACACAAGAATTTGATGCTCTAATTGTTTTTGCATCCGCTGTAATTCACGTGCATTTTTTTGACGAATCCGATCTGCCCGCAAATAAAGGCAAATTTCATTAATCAGCCGTGTTAATTGCCGAACAACCGATTCCGAAAAGAAAAACGGATCATAGCTATATAAACTGATGACCCCTTCAACGGCTTTATTAATAATAACGGGAAAAGAATACGTAGCCACCTGAATATCTAAATCCTTTTTGTTTTTCAGATATTTTTGATAAAACGCATTAGACGTAATATCCGCGGAGCCAACCGGCTTTCGCTGACGCATTGCTTGATAAGCAACTGATTCTTTGATTGTTTCGTCAAATGGTACATGTTCAAAGCGATACGGAAAATCCGGCTGATTTCCAACGGCAAACACGTTCACCAGTTCTTCCGATCGACATGTAAAATAAAGCCCGATTTTTAATTGATATTGCTCAACGATTTCTTCTAACAATCTATAAAAAATAGATTGCTTATCCGTATCTTGTTCGTCCGACTGGCGTAATAATTCAAATAAACGCATTGATGTTTCTTCATAATGCGTCAGCTCGCCTTTTTCAATTAAATTCGTTGTATCTTGAAAAACCCAGCAAATACCGTTGGATTTATTTTTAATATTCACCCAAAAAACCATAATCTTAAACAATCGATGATTTTCTTGGTGTGGAAATAATGATTTTTGTGTTAAAAAACAGCAACATTTGGATTCATTCAGCGTCGTTTGGGTTAATTCAAAATCTAAAACTAACTTAGGATTACTTTTAAAAACAGTCTGCAATCTGCGCCCGCATACCGATGTAATTTTTCGTTTTAAGTAAACACTCATTTGATGATTGATAAACTGAATCTCATCACCTAATGTAAACATAATCCCCACATTCATCTGATTAAACGCTCGGCAACATGGAATTCGTCGCCAAGAATCGTTCAAAAAAAAACGCGTAAATTCAGCCGTTCTGGTCATGATTATCATCCTTTTGTGATATGGATACGTAATATATAAGATATTATTTTGAGTGATACAACTCTTCTTTTGTCAGCCTTTCTAATCAAAAAAATGTATGTATTTTAACAAAAAAAAGAAGAAAAAAGTGAAAATATCGGCTTGATTTTTGTAAATTATCTGGTATATTATGAATAATTATTTCAAAGGGATTAAAATGAAGAAATTTATAATTTTAACGGGAATAATTGCATTAATCGGCATTGGTATTTTTGCCGCGGTTCGTTATGCCGAAAATTATAAACTTGCCGCGCAAGAAGCGTATACAAATCGTTTTATGCAAAACAAATTTGCACCGTTTGTCGCAACGTGGGATGTTGAATCCGTTCCGTTGTTATTCATTGAAAATGCCGAAGTGAACAATATTGCAAAAATCTTAAATCGGATAAAAGAATCCGTCGGTGTGTGCAAAATGCATGAGATCGGGAGTTGTCAGTCACAAGAGAGAGTTAAAGAAACAAAACCCGACGTGTATTACACACTTAACGGATATTCTGTCAGATGCACATTTAATATGTCTTGCGAGCATGAAGAAAATGTTACGGGCGAAACAGTTTTCTTTCCTGATGGATTGAAAACAAAATTATATTCATTCACCATTACGTATGGTGAAGAAGAATAACCTCTGTATTGAATAATCATGCAGAAGATAAAATCAAAAACCCTTCACTGTTATGGAGGGTTTAAAAATACGCAAACACTCGCTAAATGATGGCACCACCCGTGCTGAGGCGTTGCAAAACAGCGTCTAAATAATCGGTTGAAGCGCAATCAATCAACACACGTCCGCTTGTGCCGTTCCATTGAATAGAGACTTTTGTTTTTAAAACGGCCGATAATTGATTCTCTAATGCCGAAATATCTTCATCTTTTTGATTTTTTTGTTGTTTTGGCTTGTTGCTTTGAGCCGCTAATTTTTCGGTCTGACGCACATTCAGCCCTTTTCGCACCACTTCACGCGCTAACTCCACCGGTTTAGAGGCCGTCAAAAGCGCCCGTGCATGCCCGGCCGACAACTCTTTTTTTTCAACCAAATTTTTAATTTCCTCGGGCAAGTCCAACAAACGCATCATGTTGGCTAAATGACTGCGACTTTTTCCCACAACGCGCGACAATTCTTCTTGCGTGTAATTAAATTCATTAACCAACCTTTTATAAGCTTCTGCTTCTTCTAAAGGATTTAGGTCTTCGCGTTGTAAATTTTCAATAATCGCAACTTCCAGCGCTTCCTTATCCGTTAAATCTTTAATTAAAACAGGCACAGCCGTCAATCCCGCCATTTTTGAGGCACGGAAACGGCGTTCACCGGCAATAATTTCAAACATACCCGTTTTTGTGGGATGTTTACGCACCAATAACGGTTGCAACACGCCTTTTTCTTTAATTGATACAACTAAATCAGCCAACGTTTCGGTTGCAAAAACACGTCTGGGCTGATACATGCCGGCTTCTAATTCGGCAATGCTTTTCATTAAAACCGTATTGTGCGGTGAATTTGTGCGTGTTTCCGTTCGAACGGGCATTTCATCGTCATCACCCATTAACGCGCTCAAACCGCGCCCTAATCCCATTGTTCTATCCATTTGCCAACAACTCCTTTTCTCTGTTTAAAACTTCCGCAGCTAATCGAATATAACTTTTAGCGCCCACACTGCGCATATCATAAATCATGACCGGTTTACCGTGCGAAGGCGCTTCCGGAATCCGCACATTTCGCGGAATTAACGTGTCATACACTTGATCTTTAAAAAACTCTTTCACATCACTGACGATGGATTTAGATAAATTGGAACGACCGTCAAACATGGTTAAAACAATACCGTGTAATTGTAAATTCGGGTTAAAATTCTTTTTGACTTTTTGAATTGTCTTCATCAAATCAGCAACCCCTTCTAACGCTAAATATTCGCACTGAACGGGAATAATCACGTAATCCGAAGCCACAAGAGCATTCATTGTTAACAATCCGACTGCCGGCGGGCAATCAACAAATACATAATCAAACGAATCTAAATCTTTTAAAGCCGTTTTCAAATAGAACTGTGGTGCCCCTGTTGAGGCTAACTCTAAATCAACACCCAACAATTCTTTACTGGCAGGTAAAATATAAAGATACGGAATATCTGTTTCGCGGACGGCATCCATTACGTTATCGGAACCCATCAAAACCGTATAAGAGTTTTGCGCCCCTTTTGTGCGTTTTGCACCCACACTGACGGTTGCATTTCCCTGTGGATCCAAATCAATAATCAATACCCGTTTTTCCGTTGCGGCGAGTGCCGTAGCTAAATTAACGGTGGTTGTTGTTTTACCGACTCCCCCTTTTTGATTTGAAACAGAAAAAATACGCGGTTTTGTCATCTAGTTTTCCTCCGTAATACAAACAATTTTCCCTTTTTTATCTGTTTGAGACGGATACATTTTCACTTTGTAATGTGGCAACAATTCTTGTAATTCCGTTTCAACAGACTCCCCTTTTAAAAATAACATAACACTATCCGATTTTAAAAACGGCCGTGCATAACAAACTAAATCTTTAATTGATGCCAGCGCGCGCGATGTAATCACATCAGATTGAATCTCTCGGATATTTTCAATACGTTCATTTAACACATGCACTTTTACATTTAATTCGCGTGCGACTTCCGTTAAAAAAACACATTTTTTACTATCACTTTCTACTAAATAAATTTCTTTTAACGGCCCGTTATTCTCTTTATTTAAAACAGCCAAAACAAGCCCCGGAAATCCACCGCCCGAGCCTAAATCCACCAATGTTTCCGCTGTTTTCGGCAGATATGTATATATTTGCGCCGAATCAAGAATATGTCGTTGCCATATATCCGCCAAACTTGCAGAAGATACCAAATTAACGGCTTTTTGCCATTTTTGAACCAGTTGTTCATATTTTTTTAAAGCAGCGATTGTCTCATCCGTCATAAAATAACTTTGTTCCATGTGAAACACTTTCTATCCTTCTTTGATTTTTTAATTAACAAAACATTAACTTTTTTTATCAAAGAATGCAAGTATAAAATTTTAAAAAATCTGTTTCACGGGAAACAAAAAACAGAAAAAATCAAGAAAACAATCGGTTAATCAAAAATAAATTTTACGGTATTCATTTGCCCGCAAGAGATTGATTCACGATTGTTAACCAAAATGCTTTTCGCATTGGAAAAAGCATTGGTAAAGCGATAACAAGTTGACTCATCAAGATTTTTTAATTCAATAAAAAATGAATCACTTTGAACGGAACCGATATTCCAATCCAACGGAGCTAAACTGATTTGTGTAGACGCACGCGAAAGCCCGGCATAACGCCCGAATCTGCTTGTTTGAATCTCAACAATCATCATATTCATTTTGTTCAGCAGTTCATTTTGTTGCATCATACTTAAAGCCGTTTTCGCCTGCCCGGCCGACTGCGCCGACAGTTGCCCTTGAACGGCTATATTAGACATCATATCAATCAACTGCGCTTGTGCATAAGAAATACTCATCAACTGCATCAAAGCCCCAAGAGCAACCGAAAACAACCAAACTTTCATTCTATCCCCCACAAATTATTTTTGATTTTTTTCACAAATTCAGTATGTTGATTAACTTCATCTTCCGGAATGTTAAACGTGCGTGGCACATGAAATTCTTTGGGCGTTGTCACTTGTAAGGTGTTTTGCGTTTGCATTTCCGGTATTAATTTTTTATCCAAGAAACCGGGTTCACGCCCACCCAATAATTCCAAATAAACATCTGCCAACAGCTCACTATCAAGCAAAGCGCCATGCACCGTTCGCGCTGAATTATCAATATTAAACCGTTTACATAATTCGTTTAAATTAACGCGCGCACCGGGGAATTTTTGTCGCGCTATTAATAAGGTATCAATCACGCGATCATACGAAAGCGCTTCATATCCAATCCAAGATAACTCGACATTGATAAATTTCATATCAAATGAGGCGTTATGGGCAACCAGCTTTGAATCATCGCCGATAAACGCTAAAAAATCGTTGGCAATTTCTTTAAAAGTCGGCTTATCGGCCAAAAAAGCATCGGTCAAACCGTGCACGGCAATCACTTCTGCGCTCATTGCCCGCTCGGGGTTAATATATTGATGATATTTTCGCCCTGTCGGCACATGATTCACCAGCTCAACGGCGCCGATTTCAACCACACGATCACCTTGAAACGGGTCCAAACCCGTTGTTTCGGTATCAAAAACAATTTCTCTCATTTTACACCTATCCTTTTGATGAAATTATATCCGACTCCGCATAAAAGCGCAAGCAAAAAGCGCTCAGCGACTCGCATAAAAACAGATTATTTTTTGAATTAAAACGCATATTCCGAAAATCCCTTCCCTACTGTTTTTCAAAAAGCACAATTTTAGGAGTCATAATCCCTGATTGTGGATAACTTTATTTTATGTGGATAACTCGGGTTGAATAAAAAAACAAACGAACAAAATACAAAATTATGCACACTTATAAAAATTTTATCCTACGACAAAATGCGACATAACCGCCGTTTTAGCCGAATCGTGTGTCGCAAAAAAAGAATGAAAAATAAACGAGTCGTTCAAAAGCAAAAATCATGTCAAGAAAAATAAAATTTTTTTATCCACATTATGCACAGGGTCTACCATAACAATTATTTTTTTTATTTAACAAAAAGGGATTTGGGGATAAAATTTTGAAACCCGTCATGACGCATTTTTTTGCTTGTATTTTTTCAAAAATATGGTATGGTGAACGAAGTTGAGAGCGGTGCATAAGGCACTGCGAAAATAATTTACGGGAGTCATTCATGCTGAAACTTTTTAACACCGCCGGCCACACAACTGAAGAATTTAAACCTATTCGGGCGGGCGAAGTCCGCTTTTATGCGTGCGGTCCAACCATTTATAATTATGCCCATATCGGTAATATGCGGGCGTATATTTTTTATGATTTAATGAATAGATATTTGCGTTATAAGGGCTATAAGGTTACCTTTGCCATGAATTTGACGGATGTGGATGATAAAACCATTCGCGATTCACGCGCTGCCGGCAAATCGCTCAGAGAATTTACCGATTTTTATGCCAAAGCGTTTTTTGAAGACTGCGCAAAACTGCATATTAAGCGCCCCGATTACGTGATTCGCGCCACGGATGAAATTGATTCAATGATTGAATTAATTAGCTTATTGCTTGAAAAAGGGCATGCCTACAAAGCTAAATCAGGCGATGTTTTCTTTAAAATTTCCTCTTTTAAAGCATACGGGCAGATGGCCGGTATTAAACCCGAAAATTTGCGCGCAAATGCCGATGGACGCTTATCCGACGAATACGAAAAAGAAGATGTGCAGGATTTCGCGTTATGGAAAGCTTATACCGAGAAAGACGGCGATGTTTATTGGGATGCCCCGTTTGGTCGGGGTCGGCCGGGCTGGTCGTTAGAGTGTTCGGCAATGGCCAGAAAGTATCTCGGACAGCCGATTGATATGCATTTAGGCGGTGTGGATTTGATTTTCCCGCATCATACGAACGAAATTGCACAATCCGAATGTGCCTACGGGTGCAAATTCGTGAATTATTGGGTGCATAACGCGCATTTAATGGTGAACGGTGAAAAGATGAGTAAATCAAAACATAACTTTTATGTATTAAGTGATTTACTGAATAAAGGATATATGCCCGAAGCCGTTCGGTATGAAATGTTAAAAGCCCATTATCGCCAAACAATGGATTTTAGAGAGTCCAATCTTGACGGAAATAAAACGGTTATTGAAAAATTTATAAATTTAATCAATAGATTAGACGAGAAAAAAACAGGTTCCGGATGGGCTGACACTTCAAAAGCAGTGCAAGCAGTGCAAGAAAAATTTGAAGCCGGTTTGGATGATGATTTAAATATGCCGGCTGCTTTGGCGGGTGTGTTTGAATTTGTTTCCGAAGTGAATAAGCATTTTGCCGAATTAAATACGGAAGATGCGCGCTTAATTAAAGAAACAATTTTAAAGTTTGATACGGTATTGGCGATTTTACCCGAACAGAAAGAACAAAAATTATCGGCTGAGCAAGAAGCACTGATTGCCGAACGGGAAACGTATCGGAAAGCGAAAGATTGGGCAAATGCCGACGCGATTAAACAACAACTGCTGGCTATGGGCATTGAAGTAAAAGATACACCGAATGGCCCTGTTTGGACGGTTAAATAATTGTTTGAGCGCAATGTTTGATTAAGTTGTAAATATAATGTAATAACTTGTCTTGTATTTAAACAAGGCAAGTTATTTTTTTGTGTATATATTGTAATAATATTTTACCAGTTGAATGCGTTTAAATAGATTAGTGAGAGCGCGCTGGCTGTATATTTTATTCTTCCGTATCAGTCGGACAAGAAAAGGCTTGAAAAACCTGCTCGGGATCAACTCGGGTTGTAAACCAGGTAAAGGTAAAATGCAAATGGGGCCCTGTTGCCCTGCCCGTTGCGCCGACTTTGCCGATAACGGTTTGGGGTGTGACACGTTGCCCTTCCTTCACGGAAATTTCACTCAAATGGGAATAAGCGCTGAATAATCCATAATTATGATTAATCAAAACGGTTTTACCGGATAAAAACATATCTTGATGAACCAGAGCAACAGTGCCTGAGGCAATGGCATAAACGGGTGTGCCTTTCGGGGCAGCATAATCCGTTCCCGAATGACCGGCCGGAACGCGTTGATTAAAAATACGTCGATTGCCGAACGCGCCCGAAATCCGATATGTTTGCCGTAGCGGATGATGAAAACAGGTTGGAAATGAATCTTTTGTAATTACATTCCGTTGTTTCCACAGCAATGCATTTTCGTTTTGTATCCGTTTTTGGTTTGCCTCGCTGATTTGAACTTGATGTGGGGGTAAGCCTGAAATGTGTTGCTCTTGCCATTTTCTTTCCTGAATAGGGAATGATTGAGTTATTTGTGTGTCTTTTGTAATAACATTTAAAGTAAGTGGGGAGCGCGCATCTTGTGGCAATCCAAAATAAAAAGAACCGTCGGGCGCAGTGGGGATTTGCGTTTGCCCTAAATAGATTTGTTCATCCGGTTGACTTTTGCCGAAAATAAGAGAACCTTCGGTTATTTGTGATTCTATTGTAAGTCCGTAAGCCGGAAGAATGGGTAGAGTAAGCAGTAAATAAGCACACATTGCGGAACGAGTTAAAAAATCTTTTCTTTTAGATGTGTGGTTGAAATGGATGAAATCGGAGAATGTTTTTTTCTTTAAACTTATGATTGAGGATTGAATGGTGTCGCCAAAAGAGGTTTGATTGATTGAAAAAAACCCTTGATGGGAATAAAAGTATTTACTTTGTGGTTTTTTATTATTTATTGGTTGATGTTTTGTAATAACAAAGTTTCTATTTTTAATCATTCAAAACTCCGAATAATGAGAGTTGCTCCGTTTTTTCCGATGTGTGTTTGGTTCGTGTATTCTTCTGTGTTGTAGAGGCGGATGAAGTTGACAACTGCAAGGTTGTTGTTTGTGATGGTGCGCGGGTGCCGGATTGCGGAGAAGTGTTTAGGGTGTCGGCCGGCGTTGTTGCGGGGATAACGGCGTGTTCCTCTTTCGCTGTTTCCTCTTTTGCTCCGTTAGGTGTTGTAAGTGGGGTTGATTCATTCAACGCATTTTTCGGTTGGAATGAATTTTGAAGCGGTGTGGCTTTAATTTGTCCGTCGGCAAAGCAAACGGAAATCATTTTTTCGCGCGATGCAACACCGGCTGAGGTCAAAATATGCCCATCATTACCCGTTATTAAAGAAAATCCGCGCTCTAAAACGGCGTTATATGAGTAGGATTTGAGCAATTTGAATAATGTATTTGCTTGATTTTCAATGTTTTTTATGTGGAAAAAGACACTGTTTTTTAATCTTTCCGATCGGTCGTCCAAACGCTCAAAAAATATGTTAATCACATCCGATAGGCGTGGCATACCGCGCGAGATGTTTTCTAACCGCAGTTGGTTATCTTTAAAGACACGAAACAGTCCATCGGTTAAGCGGGCTTGTAAGTTTTGGAGTTGAACGGAAATCTCTGCACGCACAGGCACGGCTTTTTCCGCGGCTCCCGTTGGTGTCGGCGCGCGTAAGTCGGCTGCATAGTCAATGAGGGTTGTATCCGTTTCATGGCCGACGGCGGAAATCAACGGAATAGCGGAAGCCGCAGTGGCACGCACAACGTTTTCTTCGTTAAAACAAAATAAATCTTCAAAACTGCCCCCACCGCGCGCTACAATTAAAACATCGGGACGCGGAATAAAACCGGTGGGTGTTTGAATCCCCTCGGGCGGAATTTGATTAAAGCCGTTGATGGCAGTGGTAATTTGTTCGGCAGCGCCCTCCCCTTGCACCAATACGGGCCAGAGTAAAACATGGCGCGGAAAGCGATCATTCAATCGGTGCATAATATCGCGAATTACGGCACCCGAAGGACTGGTGATAACCCCGATAACGTTCGGCAATATCGGAATGCTTTTTTTGCGCTCCAAAGCAAACAATCCTTCTTTTTTCAATTTTATTCGGCGTTCGTTTAATAATTTGAGTAATGCGCCAATGCCGGCCGGTTCGGCTTTTTCAACAATCATTTGATACGATGACCGCCCGGGATAAGTAGAAAGTTTACCCGAGCAAATTACTTCTAACCCGTCTTGCAATGCATTCATGGTCGCCGTATCGCGTCCGCGCCAGCAAATGGCGGATAAAACGGAATCGTTATCTTTTAACGAAAAATACGTGTGGCCGGACGGGGCTTTTTTTACACCGATGATTTCTCCGCGCACCCGAATATGTCCGAACACTTGCTCAACGCAAGATTTTAAAGATAAAGAAATTTCCGTTACCGATAAAATCGGTTGTTCAATCGTTTCCATTTTGCTGTTTCCGTTCTTTTTGGTTTCGCCTTTTTTGTTGAAAAAATGAAGTGAGCAGAGCACTGCACTTTTCGGCTTCTATTCCGCCGAAAATGTGGGGTTTATGATGTGTCTGGGGATGCGTGAAAACGCAAGCGCCCTGCTCTATTGCGCCCGTTTTAACATCAGGTGCGCCGTAATATACCGCCGATAAATGCGCCCAAGCAATCGCCCCCGCACACATTACGCATGGCTCTAACGTGACAAACAACGCATACCCGTCCAATCGCTTGACGTTTAAAATCCGACACGCCTCTTGAATAGCCAATAATTCGGCATGCGCCGTCGGATCGGCACGCGTTTGCGTTTGATTATGCGCTGCCGTAATGATTTGATTCGTAGCCGGGTCAAATACAACGGCGCCAACGGGCACTTCATCTGCCAGATAGGCTTGTTCGGCTTGCCGATACGCAGTTTCAAAAATACTCTTTTCAATCACGATGCTTTTTTACTTCCTTTTTTCGGTGTTTTTGTATATTATACGATTTAGTTATAAAAAGGAAGAGGTTGCGATGGAAAAAAAAGAAAGAATTGCAAAAGTGATGGCGGAAGCGGGCTTATGTTCGCGCCGAGAAGCAGAGCGCTGGATAGAAGCAAAACGCGTGCAGGTTAACGGCACCGTATTAACGACACCGGCTTGTCTGGTTGATGAAAATGATGTGATTTTGGTTGACGGAAAGCCAATCGGCGATAAACAAGAATGTCGGCTCTGGTGCTACTATAAACCGACCGGACTTGTGACGACTCATAAAGACCCGCAAGGGCGTCCGACAGTGTTTGCCTCCCTGCCCGCGTATATGCCTCGCGTGGTTTCCGTGGGACGGCTGGACTTAAACTCGGAAGGACTCTTATTATTAACAACAAGCGGTGCTTTGGCGCGTGAGTTAGAGCATCCCTCCAAAGGGTGGAAACGCAAATATCGTGTGCGTGTGCATGGGATGTTAACGCCTGATATGCAGGCAAAATTGAAAAAAGGAATCACCGTTAAAGGCATTCGGTATGCGCCGTGCGAGGCAATAACGGAACGTGTGCAAGGCACAAACAGCTGGCTTTTAATCACACTGACGGAAGGGAAAAATCGCGAAATTCGGAAAATGATGGAATTTTTCGGCCTGCAAGTGACACGATTGATTCGTGTTTCATACGGTCCGTTTCAGTTGGGCAATATGGAAAAAGGCGATTTGCGTGAAGTAACAAAAAAAATGATGAAAGAGTTATTATGAGAATCATCGGCGGTAAATTTCGGGGTAAACTATTATCGGCGGCAGATGAAACCGTTACGCGCCCAACGGCCGATCGCGCCAAAGAAGGCATATTTAATATTTTGGAAAGTTGGTTGATGAAGGCACAATATCGGTGGGCAGATTGCGTGTTTGTTGATGTGTTTGCCGGGTCGGGCGCGATGGGAATAGAAGCTTTATCCCGCGGGGCAAAGCGGGCTGTTTTTTTTGAAAACAATCCGATGGCGCGCAAGTTTTTAACCCGTAATTTAAACGGATTAAAAGATGTGATTTTCCAAATTGAAAAAGAAGCGTTGCGTCCGCCCGAAACAAAAGAACCGGCGCGGATTTTATTCTTGGATCCGCCGTATCATCAAGGATTGTGCGAAAAGGTGTTACCGCTTTTTTATCAAGCGGGTTGGATAGATAACGAAACGCTTGTTATTGCGGAAATTGATAACAATGAAAATTTAGCCGTACCCGATTTTTTAACGTGTTTCAGACAAGTGAATTACGGACGCAATCACTTTGTTTTTATGTATCTTCAACCAAGCGAAAATGATGAGATTTAAAATCAATATGTATCCACTCATTAAATCGCACACCCGAACAACATAACAATGAAACAATATCACTCTATTGAACAACAAAAGAAATATCAATATAAATACAAAAGAAGGGTTTTTAAAAATCCGCAGACATTATCGGATTGGCAGAAGATTCTGCGCTCGTTTGCCTTGGCTGTGTTCGTGCTGACCATGGGGTCTTTTGTGATGGATGTATTACTCTATGCGCGCAACGGGGCTTTTTTTCATTCGTTCGGGTATAGTATTATTTTGTTGCTTTACGCGTTCGGATGGTGTTTGGCTTTATGGTGTGGACGAGCTGTTGTTTTTTTCTTTTTAATCTTTAATTTCATCGTGTTTTGCGTGTTTAAAGAGTATTATAAAGTGAATGTGAGCCCGCTGGATTTTTATGCCGTTCGCTCGGCTTATCAGGAGGGTTTGCGCGCCGGACTCGCAAATTGGGAATCTCTCTTAGATGCCTCCTTTTGGATTATGGCAGGCGTGACAGTGTTTGAATTGATTTTTATTGTTCAACGCTCCTTTTTGAGTATCGGACGGTTTTTGTTGGCTTGTATCGGGGCAGGGAGTGTTATCGGTATTCTATGGTTATGCGGTGTGTTTCAGTGGCTGGCTCTTTCGTTATTTTTGTTCCCGAATTTATACACGTCTTACGAGCAAGGATTATTATATAAAATCACGTATCCGATTGAAAGTTTTACGAAAAATCCATTGGAGCGTTTAAATCAAATTATTTTGCCGGGTAATCAAAAACAGGTTGAAGCGTATTTAGGGGATCATATCGCGCTTTCGCGCTTTCCGAAACATATTTATTTAATTCAGGCGGAAAGCCTCACCACCAAAGCACTCACAAAGGATGTAATGCCTTTTTTAAGCCATCAAGCCGAGCAGGGGGGAATAATCTCGTTTACCGATGTAAATCATTATCATTGTTTAGGGTCGGCTAACACCGATTTTATGATGATGACGGGGCTGGATTTGGATTGCACACAAAATCATCTGATTGTGTATTTTAAGTATCCGCCACAAATTTATCAACATATTCAAACTCTGCCGAAAAGATTACAAGAAGCCGGATACAACACATTTTTCTTGCACGGTTTTGAAGCCTTGTTTTTTAATCGGGTGAAACATTACCCGTTTATGGGATTTAATCACGTGTTGTTTATGGAAAATTTTTCACCGCGTTTGGCGCGTGGCGAATGGGGTGTTTCGGATAAAGATGTTCTGCTCACCGCCGTTGCACAAACTAAAAAACAAGAAAAAACATTTTCTTTTATTATTACGGCCAGTATGCACCCACCGTATGAAAGTCATGATGAGTCCCGCAAGCCGTATCCGGACCCGCAAACGGAAACGCAAGAGTATTTAAATTCGGCATCCGAATTGGATACGGCCTTGCAATTATTTCATGCTTATTTGCCGGAGGATAGCCTTGTTTTACTCTATGGGGACCATAGTGCCCCCGAAGTCGGCGGATTAGATACCCCGTTTTTAGTCTGGTATAAAGGAACAAATCCGCCTGAACGGTTCCCGATGAAAAAAGAGGGATTTTCGGAGACGGTTTATTATATCAATTCACTCTTGACACCGCCCGCAAAATCCGCCATCGTATCAGAAGAAAATCTACCAAAAGGGGGAGAATAAAGCAATACGCGGATATCGGCAGAAAGCCGTATATGAACCCAAAAGGCAGAAAATGTATCGCTATTTGCATAAATAGGTGGTGTTTTAACAGAGAATGATTTGATTGATAAACTCAAAAAAGGGGAAAGAAAATGAATGATAACAGTCAATTAACAAAAATGGCAAATGCCGTCAGAATGCTTTCGGCAGAAATGATTGAAAAAGCAAAGTCGGGGCATCCCGGTATGCCACTCGGTATGGCGGATATAGCAACTGTTTTGTGGACGCGCTTTTTGCGCTTTGATGCCCAAAATCCTAACTGGCCCGATCGGGATAGATTTATCTTGTCAAACGGACATGGGTCAGCGTTGCTGTATAGTTTGATGTATTTGGCAGGTTTTCGGGATATGTCATTAGAGGAACTAAAAAATTTCCGTCAATGGGGCTCCAAAACGGCGGGACACCCCGAAAAAACATTAGCTGACGGGATTGATTTTTCAACGGGTCCGCTCGGGCAGGGATTAGCCGGCGGTGTGGGTATGGCGTTGGCAGAGCGGATTTTAAATGCCTCCTTTACCGATGAATTGGTCAACCATAAAACGTATGTGTTTGTGGGAGACGGGTGTTTGATGGAAGGTATTTCCGAAGAAGCGATTGAACTTGCGGGACATCTTCGTTTAAATCATTTAATCGTGTTGTGGGACGATAATCATATTACGATAGACGGCACAACATCTATTACTTCCTCAACAGATATGAAGAAACGATTTGAAGCAAGTCAATGGCTTGTATTATCGTGTGACGGACACGATTTTGACTCTATTACGACAGCCTTGACACAGGCGCAAACGGCCGAAAAACCCGTGTTGATTGCATGCCATACAACCATCGGTTATGGAGCACCCACCAAAGCGGGGACGCCGAAAAGTCACGGCTCACCGCTGGGTGCCGATGAACTGGCTGGATTACGCCGTGCCCTGAATTGGACGAATCCACCATTTAAGGTAGACGAATCCACCTTATCGGCTTGGCGAGCGGTTGGGATAAAAGGGGCTGATGCGTGCAAAAATTGGGAAGAACGTTTAAATCGTTCATCGCAAAAAGAGGCGTTTTTAGCTCGATTAAATCAAGAACTTCCGACCGATTTTAAAGAAAAACTTAAAGCGTATAAAGAAAAACTTGTTGCCGAAAAACAAACGATTGCTACGCGCAAATCATCGGAAAACACCTTAAATTTTTTAACGGCTGAATTACCGTTTTTAATCGGCGGTGCCGCTGATTTGGCAGGCGCCAGTTATACGAAAACGGCAACGGCAAAGCCTGTGTCTGCAACGGATTATCATGGGGATTATATTCACTACGGTATTCGGGAACATGCCATGGGCGGAATCATGAATGGTTTGTCGGCACACGGCGGATTTTTACCGTTTGCCGGCACATTTTTATCTTTTGTGGATTATATGAAACCGGCCGTGCGGTTGGCTTGCTTGATGGAGTTGCCGATTTGGTATGTGTTGACGCATGATTCCATCGGTGTGGGAGAAGACGGGCCGACACATCAGCCGATAGAGCAACTCGTTTCTTTACGGGCAACGCCGAATTTATTGGTTTTTCGGCCGTGTGACAGTGTGGAGATGATTGAAAGTTATGAATGTGCCTTGCAAAATCAAACAGGTCCCTCCGCATTGATTTGTTCGCGTCAGGCATTACCGTTGTTGCGCTCCGATATTACGGAAAACAAAACAATACACGGCGGATATGTGTTGCGTGAAGCGGTGGATAAAAAACGTGATATCACACTAATTGCAACCGGTTCGGAAGTGGCGTTGGCGGTAGCGGTAGCGGAGAAATTAGCAGAAAATCAAATCCAAGCCACGGTTGTATCTATGCCGTGTCGGGAATTATTTGAACGGCAACCGTTAGCGTATCAGGAAGCTACACTCGGTTCGGCACCGCGGTTGATTATGGAAGCGGGTTCCACGATGGGTTGGGATAGATTCGTTGGAGAATCGGGCGCTATTTTGGGCATTGATCATTTTGGCGCGTCAGCCCCCGGTGATACGTTATTCCAACAGTATGGATTTACCGTTGAAAATGTAGAACGAATCGTATATGAATTATTAGAAGCGAATGCATAAATAAAACCATTCGGTAAAAGGAAAACGGGTGAAATAACTTGTCATCCGTTTTTTTATATTTTTAATACATCAAGTGCAACTTATTCTTCTTCTTTTTCTTGAATGAAGCGACTTAAATGATATGCTTTATGCAACCAAAACGGTTCAGCTTGTTGTTGCTCAATAAAGTGGAGCAGTTGATTTAAATTATCCAGATATTTTTTATTATGTGGCCATTTAAAAAACACGCCGTTAAAATGAAAAGCAAACAAATCTCGTGCTTTTTCTTCCGCAATACCGATTTCTTTTAATTTTAAATAAATCATCATCGGTAATCGGACGGTTGAATCGTAGTATTTATCACGATTGTTGACAATTGATGCTTGATGATTGCGTTTATAGTATATTTTTTGCGGTAGAGCCAAGCCGTGGGCGCCACTGAGCAGAACAGACATACAAAAACATTCATCTTCAAAATAAAGCCCGTCGGGGAAAGTAATTTTTTTATCCTTCAAAAAAGAACGTCGATAAACTTGTTTGCCGGATGTGACGGGAAAATTGAATAAGACTTCACTCGCTAATTCGGAACCGATATACGGGTAAATTGTATGAGGTATAATCTCTTTGGGTAACTCATTATAATATGTAGCGGATATTTTTTCACCATTTTGGTTAACGGGTTGAATGTAAAAAGAGACAATATCTGGTTTAGTACCGGAGATTTTTTTTGATTTTTGAATAGATTGATATATTTTTTTTAAAGCATCTTCATCAATCCAATCATCTGCGTCAATAAACCAAATATACTTCCCTTTCGCTCGTTTCATCGCATTATTGCGCGCGGTGGAAAGACCTTGATTTTCTTGATTGATAACTTTGATACGGTTGTCTTTCTCGGCAAAATACATAATGGTTTCCAAGGAAGAATCCGTGGAACCGTCATTGACGATAATGAATTCAAAATCGGGAAATGAAGAACTTAATACGGATTGAATGGTTTGAGAAATATATTTTTCATAATTATAGTTGGATAAAATAATTGTAAAAAACGGCTTTTTAAATAAATAAGTTAAACCGCTATATGTGATACCGAAAGATAAAACAAATATCAAAATAAATCGTAATGAACTTAAAAACCGTTTCATATCAGATAATCCTTTTGTGAAGATACGCTATTATAGCAACAAATAAAATAACGGGTCAAAACATTTTTAGAGCGTTCACATAAAAAATTTTTGATATAAATCGCTAAAAGCAACAGAAGCAGAATATATTATCTAACAGTTTTTTTATGCGTTTGATAAATTTGTATGGAATAATAAATAATTCTTTTTTTTACTGAAAAAATACGTTATATTGACAGCTATCAAGTTTTATTCGGGAGTATATCAATGCAAGATGAAGTGATTTTGGTGGATGGGCTTTCCAAATCATTTTATTATTCAAAGGGATTGTTTTGTAAAGGTAAAGTGCGAACGGATGCAGTAAAAAATCTTTCGTTTTCCGTTCATGCCGGCGAATGTGTGGCTTTTATCGGCCCGAACGGAGCCGGGAAATCAACAACCGTTAAATTATTAACTTCCGTTTTGTACCCAACCTCCGGAACTGCTCTTGTCGGCGGACTTAATCCGTGGGAGAATCGGCGTGATTTAGCGCGCCGTATCGGGGTAGTATTCGGGCAACGCTCTCAATTATGGTATCATTTACCTGTGCGAGATTCTGTTTTTTTACTGGCAGCGGCGTATGATATACCGGATTGTATTGCACAAAAAAAATGGCATGAATTGTCCGAAGTATTGGATATTGGTAAATTATGGTTGGTTCCCGTTAAACAATTATCTCTCGGGCAAAGAATGCGTTGCGAAATAGCGGCCTCTCTTTTGCACGAACCATCTATTTTATTTCTTGATGAACCGACAATCGGTTTAGATGTGGAAGCGAAAAGAATATTGCGTGATTTTTTAAAAAAAGAAGCCACTGAAAACAAAACAACGATTTTACTCACCAGTCATGATACGGAAGATATTGAAAAAGTTTGTCAGCGCGTTATTCTTATCAATCAAGGAACGAAAATGTTAGATACTTCCGTTCAACAATTAAAAACGGATTTTCTTTCAAAAAAATATGTTCGTTTGTTTAAGAATAACGGTGATTGTGAATGTTTTGCTATTGAAACGAAAAATAAATCCGTTCAATCTTTTTTAAAACAAACAAATTTAAACGAAATAACGGATATAACGATTGAAAATCCGCCGTTGGAGGAAATCATTCGAACATTGTATATCAGCGGAGAGAGGCATGCATAAGTATCTTTCGCTGATAAAAATATCTTTTACGGCACAAAAAAATTTTATACCTGTTTTGTGTGCCAGAGTTTTTTTTCTGTTATTATTAGTTTGTATCTTTAATCAATTTTGGCATATTGTTAAGCAAGAGAATGCGGTATCCGCTTTGATTAATCCGGTTGATTTTATCTGGTATTTATTAATCGGTTGCGTTTTACAATATGGGCGAGCGGAAGGGTTTCATTACCGAATTGAACAAGAAGTAAAAAGCGGAAACATTGCTTACGGATTGCTTCGCCCGGTATCCGTTATCGGCGCATATTTCTGCGAGGCGATGGGCACATTTTTATTTCGGTTGCCGTTTTTGTTTTGTGTGGGAGCTGTTTTTTTATTGATATTAACAAATGGTGAGTTGCCGACCGATTTTTCTGCTTTGCCCGTTATTTTTTCTTTGATGGTGTTAAGTGCGATTTTTATCAGTTTATGTACGGTATTTATCGGATTATCAACGTTATGGATGCAAGATGCCTTACCGATGTTTTGGCTTATTCAAAAAGCGGAATATATTTTAGGAGGGTTATTTTTTCCGTTATCGTTTTATCCCGAATGGTTGCAACAAATTGCTTTTGCTACACCTTTCGGATGGATAAATTATGGTGTTGCGCGATTGATTTATGACTATTCTTCGGTTAATGCCGTTGAGACGTTTATTCATATTTTATTTTGGATTATCATTATGATTTGTGTGAATATGTTGTTTTATCGATTATTGGTAAGGAGAATAGCAATTCATGGCGGATAGAAAACAACATTTCTTCGCTCGGTTAATTCAGATGAGTATGAAACAATCATACGCACTTAAAGCATCATTTTGGATGCGATTGGTTTTTATGATTGTATCTGATTTAATTATGATGATTGGTTGGTATGTGATGTTTGAATCATTTCAAACAATTAACGGATGGAATTTTAATGATTTTATGTTCATGAGCGGATTAAATATATCGGCTTTTTCTATTTGGACGCTCTTTTTCCGAGGTGCCGGAATACGGATGTCGCAATGGATTCAAAACGGTGAATTTGATTACTTTTTGCTTTCTCCGCAGAATGTATTATTTCATGCCTCCTGTTGCGTTTCGGAACCCTCCGGTTGGGGCGATTTTGTAGCGGGTATCGGTTTAATGATTGCGTCCGGTCTGATTACGGTTTCTACATTCGGAATTGTGGTAATCCTTTTTATTTGCGCTGTTTTATGTTTTTTAAGTGTGAATTTTTTTCTAACGGCAATCAATTTTTATTTTAAAAATACGGTAGATTTAACCGAAAGGTTGTTTTATGTGTTTTTTAGTATCTGTGGCTATCCGGGGAGTATTTATACCGATTGGGCAAAAATTTTACTGATAACGATTTTTCCGGCAGGGCTGATTTCAATTTTGCCGATAGAGGTATTAAAAAATACACAGGGATTTACCTTACTCTATTTGTCGGGTGCTTCTATCACATTGTTTTTCGGTAGTATTTTATTTTTTTACAGAGGATTAAAAAAATACGAAAGCGGTAATAGAACGATATTGAGAGGGTAAAAGGAATGCAAAAATTTTTATGGATAATCATAATCGGATGTTTGATGCTTTTTCAAAACAGCGTTTCTTACGGGATAGATGTATCGGAAACAAAACCAATGAAAAAAGCAACGTTGGTTGTTTGGAATAGTGGCACGAATAACCGTGTTTTTAAAAATTTTCCGGCTTATAGGTATTTACGAACGAAACTCTATCAACGGGGATATTGGTTGAATACATACCCCGAACAACCGATTGAAGGAAGTGATTTAGTTTTAGTGGTCTGGAAAGAATTTCCAAATATTCCGCCACAATTGAAAGAAAAAAGTTTTTTATGGCTTATAGAAACGCCGGTTTCTATTGCTCATTTATATCAAAATAAGTATAAGAATCAGTTTAAAAAAGTGTTTACATATCAAAAACAATACGTCGATAATCAACATATTTTTGAATTAAAAATACCGTATTATTTTCATTCAAATTTATTTGATACAGAAGAAGCGGTTGCACAAAAAAAGATATTAATAACCCAAATAGCCGGTAATTATTATGATAGGAGGTTATTATATCATAAACGAAGAGAAGATTCTATCTGGTTGATTGAAAATACGCATAATCAATTTAAATTATATGGGAATGGTTGGAATGATATAACAAATACGCTTTCTGCAAAAGGAAAGATGGAATTTAAAAGTGTATACGGCGGGTATATTCCAAAAAAACAAGATGCCGTTAAACCGGCAAAATTCGTGTTGGCGTATGAGAATTCAATTGCGGATGATTATGTGAGTGAAAAAATTTTTGATGTGATGGTCGGGGGAGCCGTTCCGATTTATTTAGGGGCTCCGAATATTACCGAATATGTACCGGCTGATTGTTTTATAGATAGAACACAATTCAAATCAATGGCTGATTTATATGCTTATTTAAATACAATGCCCGATAATGTGTATAAAGGTTATTTAGAGCGTATCAGATTATTTTTGCAGAAAAAAGATTCGCATCCGAAAAATACATTACGGTTAATGGATGAATGGCTTCATCAGATTTTTGCAGATACTCCGAATGCTGATTAAATTTTATTTTGGCCGAATATCAACGGTTGAAAATTTTTGAAACGAAATAGGCTTAGCGTGGAAAAAATAATCTTTCCAGTAAATATCGCTTTCATACTGTTTTTGACCTGTTTTAATGTTATAGCGATAAAATTTATCTACGGAAGAATTTGTATTTTTATCTTGGATATCAGCCGCCAGCACAAAAATTTCTTTTTCATCTATCGGAACAACACTTGATGCAATCGGCGCGTAAACATGTAAAGGGATTCTTTTAACCAGTTGAACCGTTTTCTTTTTTTCATCTACTTTAAAGAAAAGAACATCGCTTTTATCAAATGATTTCAGTTTCTTATTATTAAGTGGCCCGTTATTGCTGAAAATACTGATTATGCCGGAAGGTAATTGATTGACACTGTGATTCATCATTGGCCAGTGGAAATCATCTGCTGTTTGAAAGCCTTGTTGCACATCAATCGGATAGGGTTTTCCTTGTGCATTCACGGCAGTTAATGCTTTATCAGCAATAGAGGGGCGTTTGCCGTAGGCTCCGGATTTACCTAATTCTAAATGTGGTGTTATCATCCATTTTAATGCACCGGTTTCATAATCTATTTTAAAGATACCTAAATGTTTACCCGAGATGAGTAATGAGTTGTCTTCCGGTAGATACTTAACGGAATTTAAGTGTAGCCAATCGGCATATCCGTAAATATCTATCGGATTTGAGAAAATATCTCTATCCGGATTTAAAATGGTCGCCATATCAAACAATTTAATGACTTTGCCGGTTAAATCCGTAACTAAAATTTTATCATACGACAGAGATGTTTCTTTATTGAGAACAGAGCCTTTGGAGGATTTATCTGTTCCGATAATCAGAAGGGTACGATTTGGTCCTTCACCGATATCATGTTGGAAACTTTGAAAATTACTTGGTAAACGAAAGGCTTTTAATTTCTCCCCCAATAAAGAAGAAACTTCAATTATTCCGCTACCGTAGTCGCTAACAAGAAGATGATGCAGAATATGTGTTTGGCGGTAATTATTATCATAGTGCGGATTAAAGAAAAAACGAATATTTCCGTATTCATCAAACACAATTCCTTTAGGACCGTTTCCGCCACCGCTTGCAAAATAGAATAAATTATCTTGTGGTGCTTGTTTGGGAATATACCATAATTGAGATGCGCCTACGGCATTTGTTTTGATTTTATGTGAATAAATTGTTTCTTTTTTGCCTTTTTCCCGAACAATTAAATTAACCTGATTTTGGTGTTTCGGATACAAACCGTATACAGGAATTGTCCATTCTTTTTTGTGTTCCGAAAAATGAGTAATTAAATCTTTTTCACCGTTTTTTCCTTTAATTACAAGCGAAACGGAAGCCGGATTTTCCAAGGAAAAACCCATAATAGCAACCAGTGGATTGCGTCCGAACGGATTGACTTGAATGTAAGGATTATCAGGCGTATATTCAAATTGTTGGTATTGCTTTTCCAACTCGTTCCATGAAAAGGTATAACCGTGAAGTGGTATCAATAGACTGATACAAACAATTAAAAAAGAAAATAGAGAAGATATTTTCATTAGAATAAACCCCTTTTGTAATATCGGAGAGAGTTTACACAATTTAAGAAAAAGAATCAAGAAAAATGAATCAAGAATTTATGCAAGTCGTTGACTTTAAAATGAATCTATGTTAAAAGCGGAAATTAAGTATAAAAAGGGAGCAAAATGAAACAACTATTTCTTTACGTTGCAAGTATGATATTATTGCCGATGCCTGTTTTGGCAACGATAATCAATGGATGGGATATAAACGCACAATCAGCTGAAATACGCCCTTTATTTTTATTGTCGCAGGAGGTTGAAACATATACGGGCGATATCATGCTACATGAAATAACACGTGAGCCGAAAGAAGGTTTTGTATATGTTGCGATTCCGATGACTGTATCACGCAAAGAAACCGATTCAAAATTTTTATCGGAAAGTGTTTTGTTGAATGTGAACGGAGAAAGTTTCAGTCGTGTTAAAGATGATTCTTTTTTAATTGATTATGGTATGAAACCATTTCCTCACATGAATATTAAATTGGGGACGCATAAAGGAGTTTATCTTTTTGAAGTTCCAGAAGAATCTGTTTTAAATGAAATGTTTTTGAGTTATCAAAATCAAAAGATAAAACTATCTGTTGAGCAAAAATAAAAAAGGGGGCTTAATGAAGATATTTCAATGGCTTTGTGTATGGAGTTGTATGTTCTGTGTCATACCGGTTTATGCAGATTATATTCAAGAGCAAAAGCAAATGGATGCTGATATTGCGTCGGAATTGTCACAAAAAGAATATTCAATAGAAAATCCGTTGGTATTGGTGAATCCTTATGGTATTTCTCCGTTAACGGCGCTGATTTCATTTCGCACGAAACTCCCTTCCGTTATCGGGATTACCGTTCAGGGAAAAGATGAGGCAACAACGTTCCATCATCAATTCCAAACAAAAACAACCGTGCATTTAATTCCTGTTTATGGCTTATATGAGGGAAACAATACGGTTATTTTAACGGAACGCAATGAACACGGTGAAAAAAGTTATCCTTTACAAATCACAACCGAAAAAATCCCGTTGGAAACGAAAGTTAATGTAAAAACAGCCGATACAACCTTGATGAAAGAGGGGTTGACGTTTGCCACACCGGGCGTTATCGTTAATCCCGGCAGTTTTGCGTTTGCATTTGATAAAAACGGGGATATTCGATGGGTGTTGACGGATCCGATTATGGGCAAAATGTCGCCATTGCATGTGTTGGACAACGGCACATTAATTTTGGGTTCGCAAGAGCATGACCCTAAATATACGGTTGCCTATCACTCGTTATACGAGATTGATTTATTGGGCAAAATTTATCATAAAATCCAAGCGGAAGATGATATTCAGCATGATATTGTTAAGTTATCAAACGGCAATTATTTAGCATTGGTGAATATCACGGGTAAAGAAACGATTGCAGATGCCGTTGTTGAATTAACACCGAATAATGAAGTGATTGATCGGTTTGATATTGATGATATTTTAGGGTTAAAAAATGAGCGTATTCCGCGCACGTTTGAGCATTATTTGTATAAAGATAATTATAAGCGTGAGAAAATGGATGCCATGCATCTTAATTCGCTGAACTACGATGCGGAAGACGATAGTATTATTATGACGGCTCGTTTTTATAATTTCTTGCTGAAAGTAGATCGTAAGACAAAAGAAATTAAATGGATTTTAGCAGATCCGAAAAATGCTTGGCTCAACGATAAAACGCGGGCCAAACTTTTAAAGCCGAAAACAGCGGATTTTGATTATATCTACGGAGCGCATGCGGCTAAAGCCCATGGCAACGGGCATTTTACCGTGCTGGACAACGGCACATATCGGGATATTTACGATAAAGGTGCCAACGCTCCGATTGATTCATATAATCCGCAAAACAGTTGGTCGCGTGGGGTGGAGTTTTTTATTGATGAGCAGAATATGACGGTTGAAACCGTTTGGCAATATAAACGCGGTCCGGAATTATATAATCATTATTTAGGTGATGTGGATAAGTATGAGGAAGGGCATTACTTGATGAATTTTGGCGATGTTGTGGCTGATGAAGATGAAACACCTGCCAGTGTGGAACTTTCGCTTAATCCGGCAAAGCAACCGGCACCGTCTCGAGCCTATCTTATTGAAGTTAATCAAGGAAAGGTTGTTTTTGAAGCTATTACCGACGGTATGATGAATAATGCCATGTATCGGGTTGAGCGCTTTAATCCGTATGTGTTGGATACAGAATATCGGTTAGAAAAATGAAGGTATTGCGCGCTCTTTTAATAAGCGTTGTATTTATTGGTTGTTTCAGCGGAAGAGCCGTTGCCACCGAAGATGCGAGCAGTGGCACGGCTTACACGCAATGGAAGCAACATTTGCATGAAGCGTATGGGCTGGATTATCGTGTGCGAGCAGGATTTATGGCTCAACGCGGTGCACCGAACGGCAAAGAAACACTACTGCGCGATAAATATGAAATAGAAGCAAATTGGGATATGTTTGCAAGCGAAACATGGGGCGCGGGGTCTATTCAATTTTTATATGAGGATATTAATTATCCGAAACTGGAAGGATCTCAAATGAGTGCGCGTATCGGCGTTGTAGAACCGATTAATGATGATGCATTTCAACGGGAATATTTTAAGCGTTTTACATATACGCATCAATTTACGGGTAAGATGAAGCATATTTCGCTATCCGTCGGACAGTTTTTAATTGGTAATTTCGGTAAAGCCTCTTATAAATCTAAACCGTTAAGCTATTTTAATAATTTTTCGCTCGCGAAGAATATGACGAAAGGATACCCGACAGGCGGTGTCGGTGCTTATTTAACGTATACGGGTTTTGAAAATTTAACCCTCATTGCGGGCGGACAAGATACCACGAATTATTATCCGCAGAATATATCGGTGGAACATTTAGATGAACATAAATGGACGAGTTTTGTTTATGCTTCATGGACTCCGAAATTAACCTCACTCGGCAAAACGATTTTTACGGGATTTATTTATCATAGCCCGGCCATTCAAAAATATGATGGTCAATTTAATCGGGCATTTACGAAAGAGGCAAACGGCTGGTCATTTACGGCAAGGCAGGATATCGGGAAATGGACGGTGTTAGGAAAAATCAACGGATCAACGGGTAATCGGATGTGTGTGGAGCAAAGTTATGTGGCAGAAGTGATGTATCATAATCCGTTTGAGCGCAATGAATTGGATCAAATCGGCATAGGATTCGGAGCCAATAAAATCAGCACGTTTAATGCCAATGCGGTTCGCCCGTGGGAGAATGTGGCAGAAGCATATATCACATTCGGCATTTCGGATTTTATCACGATTACGCCGGATATTCAATTATACATCAATCCGGCTTTAACCCGAGAGCATCATACAGCGGTTGTTTCTTCCGTTCAGATGAAATTTTTGTTTTAATACAGTTGTGTTTAACATTATAGTTGAACAGAATTTACCTCATTATAGCGGTCGGCTTGTTCCAGCGTATGAACCAGATTCACGATTAGCTCGTTATAAGGCACCGAAAGGTGGTGTTTTTGCGCCAGCCGAACAACGGCACCGTTGATGAAATCAATTTCCGTTAAATGTCCTTTTTTTCTATCTTGCGACATGGAAGAATATCCCATCGGGTGTGCATCGGCAATTTCGCGCACAAAAGAAATGATTTCATCTGTATTAAAGCTAAATCCTTCCGCTTGGGCCACTTGCACGGCTTCACGCAGAACGGCCGATGTGATAATACCGGCTTCGGTGTTGTGTGTGATGAATCCCATCGGTGTTTGCGTGATATAGGTAAATGCGTTGATTGCAATGTTTACAAAGAGTTTTTTCCACAAAAGAAAGCCGATATTATCCACAATAGCACAGTCTAAACCCGATTTTAAGAAAACATCACGAATCTCTTCCAATTTTGAATACGGAACGAACTGACTGCCGATAGACGTAATACCGATACCGCTGTGAAACACTTTACCGGTATCCAATAAAACGGAGTTATGATTGGTTGTGCCTAAAACCAACTGCGATTCGGGAATATATTGCGTGATAATATCTTTATTGCCCATGCCGTTTTGCAATGTCAGAACAAGCGTATGCGGTCCGATAACGGGTAAATTTTGTTGCACGGCGTTGACTGTTTGTGTTGCTTTCACCAAAATCACAACTAAATCGACTTGTTGCTGATAAGTACCCGATGCATAAGCACGCAGATGATGGAACGAATCGATATGGTGGTCTGTTTCCGTAACGGATAAGCCGTTTTGATTGATTATATCTGTTTTTTCTTGTGTATGGGTCAGTAAGATAACTTCATTTGTTTTACTGAGTTCGGCACTGAATAAACAACCTAAAGCGCCGTCTCCGATAATGGCAATTTTCATAATTCTTCTTTATTCCTTATCCGGTGATATCTATATCAATATAAATGATAACTTTGATTGATATTAACAGAATAATTTGAAATCGCAACACTTTTTATGCATATTATGAACGAAAGGTATTTCTTTTTGCATGCGGTAGCAGAAATCCGATAAATGCGAATCCGATTTTTTTAATTTAAAAAACGGCTTTTTATTCATAAAAATGCTTCAAAAAATAATAAAAAAGAGTATTACGGGCGCCGTAAAAGAAAAAAAATAAAAAAATTAACTATTAAAATCAAGGTATTGTAAAATAATTTTAAAAAATTATTTCCCTTAAGCGTTTCTTAAGATTACTATGATGAAATGAATATGTAAACAAAAGATGTATTACTTAACAACAAAAGGAGAAAAACATGAAAAAATTATTAATCGGTTCAGTATTTGCATTAACAATTGCTTTTGCCACATCATCAATGGCGCAAGGATTTACGGGACAAGTGGCAACAGGTGGATTTCAAGGTCCGGGCTTAACAACCTCCACGGTTCAACAAGCATTAACATATAGTGATGACACACCGGTTGTCTTGGTCGGACAAATTGAACGTTCCTTGGGCGATGAAAAGTATCTGTTCAAAGATGCAACGGGTTCCGTAACGATTGAAATTGATAACGAAGATTGGGGCGGATTAACGGTGAAGCCGACAGATACAATTGTGATTGAAGGTGAAGTTGATAAAGATATGTTCAAAACGGAAATTGATGTCAATAAGGTAAGTATGCAAAAATAAGGAGAAAAGGGAAATGCGGGTTTTGTTGATTGAGGACGACTCATTGATTGGTGACGGGTTAAAAACCGGTTTGGAAAAGTTAGGTTTTTCGGTTGACTGGTTTGAAAACGGCACAGACGGCAAAGAAGCATTATTTCAGATGCCGTATGATGCGGTTGTCCTCGATCTCGGCCTGCCGGGAATAGACGGAATGTCTATTTTAAAAGATTGGCGTGGACAAGGGCGAAACGAGCCCGTGTTGATACTAACGGCGCGTGGCGATGTTGACCATAGAATAGCAGGTTTAAACGAAGGGGCAGATGATTATCTGCCCAAGCCGTTTAGTTTATTAGAGGTGCAAGCGCGGTTAAATGCCCTTATTCGGCGAAATAACGGCAAGCCGGCGCCCGAATTAAAAGCGAACGGTGTTTGTTTCAATCCTCAAACCAGAGAAGTATTTTTTAACGGGGAGAAAGTGATTTTATCGCCCAAAGAAATCACGGTATTAGAATTATTGCTGATGAATAAAAACAGGGTATTATCCCGTGAAACGATTGAAAATAAAATATATACGTGGGGGGAAGAAGTGCAAAGCAACGCGGTGGAAGTGCATATTCACCACTTGCGCAAAAAGCTTGGGAAAGAGATGATTAAAACAATTTCAAAAATCGGGTATATGTTGGAAGAAAAATGAAGAAACTCAGTTTAAAGATACGGTTAATTTTATCATTTATTCTGATTGCGACAACGGTATTTTGCGTTGCCGGTATTTTTGCATGGAAAGAAACAACCGAAAAAGCGGATGAATTTTTTGATACGTATCAAATGATTTTGGCGCGACAATTAGCCGGTGCAAACTGGAACGGCATAACGCCTGAACAACAGCAGATGACAAACAAATTGCTGGATGATATTCATTCGGCGGACGATGAAGATGAAGCCATCGGATTTGCCGTTTTTCGCACGGACGGACAAATGATTTTTAATGATGGCGAAAACGGGCGTGATTTTACATATCAACCGGTTCCGAAATCTTTTGTGAATCAAACGGTAGATGATGAAGAATGGCGTATAATATGGATTCCGGCGGTCGATTCAAATTATATGATTGCCGTCGGCCAAGAAAAGGAGTATCGGGCGGATATTGCGTGGGAAATGATGGAAGAATTTACGTTGCCGTGGTTGATCGGCATCGGGATGATGTTGCTTTTAATGATTATCATTATCGGCTATGAATTTCACCCGATTAACCGATTGGCGCGTGGATTAAAGAAGCGTAAAGAGGACGATTTATCGGCGCTATCGGAAGAAAGAATACCAACGGAAATTCTGCCCTTGATTCAAGCTATGAATGAGTTGTTGGCAAAAGTGCGGGATACACTGGAAAGAGAGCGCAGTTTTATTGCCGATTCGGCACATGAATTGCGCACACCGCTAACGGCACTTAAAGTGCAACTGGAAGTTTTGCAACTGATGCAAGATGATGAAAAAGCCCGTGCGGAGGGTTTAAAGAAATTAGCGCAAGGGATAGATAGAGCCACGCGGTTAGTTGAGCAACTTTTGGCATTATCGCGAGCGGAATCGGGTGTTTTGGCGGATAAAGATACGTGTATTCCGTGGGGACAAATTGTGCAAGAGATTAGTGCGGATTACCAAGCGAGAGCGAAAGAAAGAGAAATAAATTTGTGTATTGAGAGTGATAACACCGGTCCGTTTGCGTGCGGTAATCCCGTATTGGCGGCAACAGTCGTGCGTAATTTAACGGATAATGCGGTTCGGTATGGTCAAGCGGGTGTGGATATTGTGATAACATTAAAGAACGGCGTGTTGCATGTATTAAATAAACAAACGCATGTATCGGAAGATGTTTTAACTCGTTTAGGGCAACGTTTTTACCGACCGGCAGGACAAAAGCAAAAAGGCAGTGGACTAGGGCTTTCCATTGTTGCCAGAATTGTGCATTTATATAGCGGGAAATTAACTTTCCAAAATACCGATGAGGGATTTTTAGTGAGTGTTTACCCGAGTGATTGCAGATTTGATTGAGAATATATCTATGCATAAAAGCCTGACTTTTGTGTGCTGGTTGAAATGCGTCAATATCAAACAAAAAAGCGGTTATCTATTGATAAATCATTTCTCTGATATAAAAACCCCGCAGATGGTTAAACCTGCGGGATTTTTACAACTGTCGGCATCCTTATTCCCATTGAAGATTATTCCGAAATCTCTTCTTCATGATCTTCATGTGAATGATGGTGCTTGTGCTTGCCTTTGGGTTTTTCACCCTTTTCGTGCTCCTCAAAAACAACCGGTTCCCCTGTTTCTTGATTTACACGCTTCATGGATAGTTTCACTTTACCGCGATTATCTATCCCTAAACATAAAACTTTGACTTTGTCGCCCTCTTTCAGAACATCTGTCACTTTCTCAACACGATACGGGGCAATTTCCGATACGTGGACCAGTCCGTCCCGTGTGCCGAGGAAGTTCACAAATGCACCGAATTCCATAATTTTAACGACCGTTCCGTCGTAAATCATACCTTCTTCCGGTTCACTGACAATGCCCAAAATCCAGTTCTTCGCTCTTTCGCCCGCTTCGCTTGATAAAGAGGCTACACGCACTGTTCCGTCTTCCTCTATATCAATCTTCGCGCCCGTTGTTTCCACAATCTCGCGAATCACTTTTCCGCCCGTGCCGATTACATCCCGAATCTTTTCTTTATCAATTTGGAATGTAATCATTCTCGGGGCATTCGGACTGATTTCCGGTCTCGGCTCTGCCAACGATTCAGCCATCTTGCCTAAAATATGCAAACGGCCTTCGTGCGCTTGTTGCAAAGCAATCGCCATAATTTCTTTCGTAATGGACGTAATCTTAATATCCATTTGCAGGGCTGTCACGCCGTCTTTTGTGCCGGCCACTTTAAAGTCCATATCGCCCAAGTGGTCTTCATCGCCTAAAATATCGGACAGAACAACAAATTTATCTTTTTCTTTAATCAATCCCATTGCAATACCCGCAACCGGTTTTTTCATCGGTACACCGGCATCCATTAACGCCAATGTGGATCCGCATACGGTTGCCATGGAAGATGATCCGTTTGATTCCATAATTTCGGATACAACCCGAATGGTATACGGAAATTCTTCTTTTGACGGTAACATCGGATGAATGGCGCGCCAGGCGAGTTTCCCGTGTCCGATTTCGCGTCGTCCCGGTGAGCCGATACGGCCGACTTCCCCGACCGAATACGGCGGGAAGTTATAATGTAATAAGAATGATTCTTTATATTCGCCGGCTAATGAATCAATTAATTGTTCATCTTCACCCGTGCCGAGTGTTGCTGTTACCAGGGCTTGTGTTTCTCCGCGTGTGAATAAAGCCGAGCCATGTGTTTTCGGTAATACGCCGACTTCCGTTTCAATCACACGAATGGTTTTTGTATCCCGTCCGTCAATGCGCATACCTGTATCCAACACCATATCGCGCATAATACGAGCTTCAATTTCATGGAATACTTTATCGCAAATTGCATCTTCGGCTTCTCTGTCGGCAAACAAAGCGTGCGCTTTTTCGCGAATAGCCCCTAACGTATCTTGACGCACTAATTTTTGATGAATATGGAAAGCCTCTTTAATTTCGTTACCGAGATTTTCTAAAATTTCAGAACGCACCGTTGCATATTCTGCCGGCTCTTCTTTTACTTCCCACGGCTCTTTGGCGCATTCTTCCGCCAATGCCACAATTATCTCAATGACCGGTTTAATGCAATCATGTCCGAATGAAACGGCGCCGAGCATCGTTTCTTCCGATAACTCTTGCGCTTCGGATTCCACCATTAAAACGCCTTCCGCCGTTCCGGCCACAACTAAATTGAGTTGGCTGTGTTTAACGGCATCTAAATCCGGATTTAAAACGTATTCACCGTTGATATAGCCGATACGAGCGCCGGCAATCGGGCCCAAGAACGGCAAGCCGGAAATCGTGAGCGCTGCCGAAGCCGCAATCATGGCAACAATATCCGGTTGTGTTTTTAAATCATGGCTTAATAATGTAACCGTTACTTGCGTTTCATTATTAAATCCTTTAACAAATAACGGACGAATCGGGCGGTCAATTAACCGCGAAATTAAAATCTCTTCTTCGGAGGGCTTGCCTTCCCGTTTGAAAAATCCGCCGGGAATGCGTCCTGCCGCATAACTTTTTTCAATATAGTTAACCGTCAACGGAATAAAATCTTCAAATGTATCGGGTGTTTGCTTGCTGGCGCAAACCGCTGCATGCACAACCGTATCGCCGTATTTCACAATAACGGCCCCATCCGCTTGACGGGAAATTTTACCTGTTTCAATAGAGAGTGTTTTGCCTCCCCATTCAATCTCTTTTTTAAATGTTTTAAAAATACTCATATTTTCTTCTTTCCTTACATACATACAATGAAAGGGGAACATCCCTTGACGCTCCCCCTTTTCTCTGCAACTTACTTGCGTAAGCCGAGTTTTTGGATGAGCTCGCCGTAGCGATTTTCATCTTCTTTCTTCACATAGTTTAACAAACGACGACGATTTGAAACCATTTTCATCAATCCGCGACGGGAGTGAAAATCTTTTGCGTGTGTTTTCATGTGTTCCGATAACGCCGTAATTTTACGTGTTAATAACGCAATTTGAACTTCCGGTGAACCCGTATCGTTGGCACCTGTTGCAAATTCTTTAATCGTTTGTTGTTTTTCTGCTTTTGAAAGCGACATCGTTTTTTCCTTTCTTTAATTTTGTTTTATTTATCTTTTATTCCTGTTACGGCAAAAACACGAAACGGTTTTAAATAAGCGTTTTCATATTTTGCCAAAGCACATAACTGTTGATTCCATTGAAGCCCCACAATCGTTCCGTTCGGAAGTTTTGTTGCCTCAACGCACGCCCCTCTCCGTTCCGCTTCTTTCAGTTGCTGAATAGCCCCTTGCGGAAATGGAATGGCTTGACCGTGCAACAGTGCTTCTTTTTGTTTATCCCCTACGGCCAGCACCAAGATGTCGTCCAGTGCGGTTAAAGGTGAAATCAAATTCAAAGCCTTGCCATTATAGCAATCTTTTTCCAAATTTTCAAGCAAAATCGACATGTTAAGTGTAAAAGGTCCGCATTTGGTTCGCCGAAGCTCGGTAATATACCCGAAACACCCGAGTTTCTGCCCGAGTTCTCTGCCAATGGAGCGCACATACGTGCCTTTCCCGCAGATCACTTCAAAACGCGTTTTTTCGGGCGTATGCGTCAAAATCCGTAGCGACTCGATATGAACGGGGCGTGGCTTCATTTCGGGTGTTTGTCCGCTTCGTGCCAAATCATACGCGCGTTTGCCGTTGATTTTAAGCGCGCTGTATGCGGGCGGTGTTTGCAAAATTGTGCCGATAAATTGTGGCAGAATAGATTCAATTTCGGCTTGTGTCGGGCGTTTATCTGATTGGGATTCTATTTCTCCCTCTTTATCATCCGTTGTGGTTTGAATGCCCCAACTCACTTCAAATTCATATCCTTTTTGCCCATCCATCACAAACGGAATTGTTTTGGTAGCCGAACCGAGCGCAATCGGGAGAACGCCCGTTGCCAGGGGATCCAGTGTGCCGGCATGACCGATTTTTTCGGGCTTTAACAGCCATTTTAATTTACCGACAACATTCGTTGAACCCATGTTATACGGCTTATCGATAATTAACCATCCGTCTATTTTGTTTTTAGGCATTTTGAATTCCTTTGTTCTTAATTTCTTGTCTTCTGTATCTTCTGTTTCTTCCGCTTCTTTTATTCTTTATTGGTCATTTTGCTTTTGCCGAGTATCACAATTTTTTGCGCAATAACCGAATGCACCGATGAATCAAAACGGCAGTCGGGGAAAAGCCCGATTGCCGTTATATTTTCTTTGCGTTTTGGAAATTCGGCTTGCCGAATTGCTCGCACGGAATCGGAAAGAGCTATTTTCTGTCTGCCGATTTTTTTCCGATAAATTCTTTACCGCCCAAATACGGTTGCAATGCTTTCGGAATCCGCACGGAACCATCGGCTTGTTGGTGATTTTCTATGAACGAAACCAAAATACGCGGTGTTGCCAAGCCCGTATTATTCAGTGTGTAAGCATAGCGCACTTTGTTTGTTTCGGCTTCCCGATAACGGATATTCGTGCGGTGCGCTTGCCAATCCAATAAGGATGAACAACTGTGCGACTCGCGATACCGGTTTTGTCCCGGACACCAAGCTTCAATATCATTCATCCGATACTTTCCGGCGCCCATATCGCCTGTGCAACAAGCTACAACTTGATACGGAATTTCCAACGCCTGCATAATTTCTTCGGCATTGTTTAATAAAAATTGATGGAATTTATCCGATTCAACTACATCTGCCTTACAAATTACATATTGTTCCACTTTCGTAAATTGGTGAACACGGAAAATACCGCGCGTATCTTTTCCGGCAGCTCCCGCTTCTCGGCGGAAACATGGTGAGAATCCGGCATACATAATCGGCAAATCCGATTCTTTTAAAATTTCACCCGAATGAATGCTGTTCAAAATTGCTTCCGCCGTGCCGGCCAAATACAGATTGTCTTTCGGCAACGCATATACGGATTCCACATCAAACGGGAATTGTCCCATATTATAAAAAGCATCTTCAAACGCCATGGCGGGCACACTCATAATCGTGAACCCTTTTTCCATCAACTTATTGAGTGTAAATTGCCACATCGCCATTTCCACTTGCAATAATTCGCCCCGAATGGAGGAAGAACGAGTCCCGCAAATTTGCGGAATGCGTTTAAATTCGCCCCAACCATGCATTTCCATTAAATCAACGTGGTCTTTAATCGGGAAGTCAAATACGGGTGGTGTGCCTACTTTGCGAATCACAACGTTTTCTTCATCGCTTTTCCCTTTGGGGACATCAGGTGCCGGAATAGTCGGTGTGCGTTCAATTAACTCTTGAAATTGAGCTTCCAGCGGTTTGAGTTCGTCTGCAATCTGCGCTGCTAATTGCCCCGACTTCTTGGAAAGTTCTTTAATTTCGGCTTTGCGTTCGGGTGTGGCCGTCGGCATTTCACGGCTGAGTGCATTGCGCTTTTGCAACTCGGCCTCCATGGCTTGTTTGTGGGCAATGATTTGTTTATCCACCGATAATAATAAATCAATGTCCAAATCAATACACTTGTCAATCAAAGCCTGTTTGACAATATCGGTATTTTCGCGAATAAATTTAATATCAAGCATTTTCTTTTTCCTTTTCTCTTTGTTGATGATGTGTTTATTCTTGTTGTAATGATTCGTTTAGCATTTTTTGAAGCTTTTGTAAATCGGCCCATGCATTAATTCTATAAGATTGTCCTTTTTTTACCGAATCGGGACCGAATGTTGCAATCACGGGAATACATTTTCCGCTCGCCGTTTGGTAAGATAACTCTTGTTGACGGGCTTTGGCAATGCTGTCAACTCCGAGCAAAGCCTTGGCGGGCAGTGCGCCGAAAATTAACAAAAAACGCGGTTGCAATAATTCAATGCGTTGTTTTAAAAACGGCAGACAAACGGCAATTTCCGTATCCGTCGGCTTTCTGTCGCCCGGCAGACGCCAGGGAATGACGGGTGCCAAATATGTATTAAGGGCACAATCCAACTGAATGGCTTTCAGCATTTTTAAAAGAAGCAGTCCGATATCTCCGCCACCAAGATGCCCGACTTTTTCATCATCGCTTTTCGGTGCGTCAATCACGCATAAAACCGTCGGGTTTTCCGAAACACCCATGCCGTCCAGCGTAAAAGACGCTGTTTTTTTGAGTGAACAGCCGTCAAATTGATTGAGTGCCGTCGTCAAAGCAGATAAAGTTGTTGCTTGCGAGGCGAGTGCGGTGGCTTGCGCCGTGAAAGATGTTTCGGGCGTTAAAGATGAAGAGGCGGGCATGATCGGATGATTGGGGCCTGATTGGTGCGTTGTTTGAGTGATTAACTGCGTTATTCTTTCCGCTGTTCGTGAAAGTTTCTGTTGGAATCTGTTAACGGGTGTTTCACCCACACAGTCGGTAATACCTGCCGTTAAAAACCATTTTAAAATATCAATTTGATTCATTTTATTTCATTTTTTTCTTCTTTTTTAATTGAAAAGATGATAACATATTTTTAATCTAAAAGTAAAGCATTTTTAAACGGGGATGAAAAATGAACTATAAAAAAACGTTATTATACGGCAGTGTTTGCGGATTATTGATTCTGGGAGCGGGTTATCGGTATTGGTATCCGATGTTGCGCGCGAATTTGCAAGAGAAGATAACCGAATATATGCAAGAATATGCCGAAGAAGAAATCCAAAAAGAGCAACCGATTTATAAGGCAACCCGCTCTATCCCGAAAGATGCCGACGTGGGGGCTTATTTAGCGGGTATGACCGCCCTTAAAGCGCGTGATTATGCCGATGCAGCCGCTTATTTTGAAAAGGTGTATACGGCAGACAGAGAAAATATGATAGCAGCCTCTAATTTGATGGTGTTATATACGATTATGGGCGATGTGGAACAGGCTGTGCCGTATGCGCGTCAAATCAATGAATTGGTGTCGAATGAAGCCGATACTCAATCTCGGACAACCGATTCTCTGCCGGTAACCGATGAAACACGGGGCGAACGCTTGAATCGCAATTTGTCAGCCCATATTTTAACAGCGCATTCATTTAAGAATCAAGATTATCAATCTGTTTTGGATTACTATACGGGAAAAAAAGCAACGGCAACGGATATTGTAATTCAGCCGATTGTTGAAGCGTGGAGCTATGCCGGATTGAATCAACAAGAAAAAGCGTTTGCCATGCTTGATACAATGAAAGATAAGCGTTTGTTTGGTGTTCAGCAATATCATAAAGCGTTGTTGTATACGTATTTCGGCAATCGGGAACAAGCTAAAGAAATTTATCGCTCGTTGGATATGAATCAAATACTATCCGTTAATATGATTGTTTCCATGGCGGAGGTATTTCAGGGAACGCCCGAATGGACGCGCGGGCAACCGGTTTATGAACGGTATATGATGTATTTAAAAACGCGTCCGCAGGTATATGATTTGTTGCGACAAGTCGGTGTGCGTCCGATTCGCACGCCACAGCAAGCCGTTGCCGATATTTATCAAACAATCGCGTTGGCGTTGGCAGGAGCAAATTTTGAAGATAATTCATTGCTTTTTAACGGGATTGCGTGTTATTTGGATGAAGAGTCCATGCTGTTAAAAATCAGTCTGGCAGAAGTCTATCAACAAATGGGTTTAAATGATTTGGCGAATGATGTTTACAGGTCCATCCAACCGTCATCGGATATTATTCGGTTTAAAGTCGGGCTGAATTTAATATCGGCGCATGAATATCAAGCAGCGTTGGATGTGTTTTTGGATTTAGAAAAACGGAACCCAAAAAATTACTTAATTCAAGAATTACTCGGTGATATTTATCAAAATTTGCACGAATCGGATTTAGCAATTCAACACTATGAACGGTCAGCTGAATTATTGCAGTTAAGCGATCAAAAAATCGGCGTGGCAGAAGCGTTAGTTCGCATTGTGCAAGTTTACGAATCAGAGGGGCAAAAAGAAAAAGTGATTCCGATTTTGCGCAAAGCGCTTGCGCATGATAATGAAAATGTGTTTGTTTTAAATTATTTGGGATACGAGTTGATAGATCAGGAAGTGAATGTGGATGAGGGATTACGTTATGTACAAAAGGCGCAGGCGCTCAGTCCGGAAGATCCGTATATTACCGATTCGCTTGCTTGGGGCTATTATAAGAAAGGTGAGTATGAAAGCGCGCTGAAATATGCATTGGAAGCCGCAGAGGGTGTCTATGATAATGCGATTGTCTATGCGCATTTAGGTGATATCTATCGGGCATTAGGGCGGAAATTAGAGGCCGAAGCGCAATATCGAAAAGCGTTAGCTGCCAAAAAAGAAAATTCGGTAGCATTAAAGGATTTGTTGCGTCAAAAGATAATCAGTCTGCGCGGGGAAAAGAAGGTTATGCCCGAGTTGTCCGAATCCGCAAATGCTGATAAGACCGATTCGTCTTTAAAAGAGATGGATTCGCCCATAGATTCGAATCCGAACGTGTTAAAATGAGGAAATTTACTTTTTTTTGGGGTTTGTGAAGAGATTTTTATGGTGTTTATGGGATAAAGAAAGAGGTTTTAGGGTGTCAAAATCGATGTAAAAGTCGCATCATGAAAGATTTTGTTCTTCAAAACATCAATAAAAACAGGAAGAAGTAAAAAAGGCGAAAAAAAAGCAAAAAAGATATTGACAGTGGGAGTGGGAAGTGATATAGTGACACTCACCGCGACGGAGGAACGGACGAACGAAGAAGTGAGGACGTGAAGCGAAGGAGCGGGGAAGTTGTTGAAGAGAAGAAGTGAATAAGGAAGACGAAAGAAAATAGATGCACGGGCAGCGTATAATCGACTGGAATAAGACGGAGCGCAGTCATGTGCATGGAACTATGAAGACGGAGAGTGTATAGGTATGTGAGAGCATA
>CALXWZ010000004.1 GCA_944392555.1 uncultured Alphaproteobacteria bacterium
GATTCTGATTTAAAAGCAAAAGCAAAGCCTTATTTGGATGGAGATTATGATGGTAAGTTATTCCTTGGAGATGATGGTTATTGTTATAGATGCGATGATAAAACTGCTTCTCCACTTGCAACATCGGCACGGTGCACTTCTTGCGGGAACAGACGTTTGAGTAACGGAAAGTGTCAATATGGTAAGTGCGAAGCAACTAAACAATTTTTAGGCGCAAATAATAATTGTTATGATTGCAGTCAGAAAAACATTGCCGTAAATCCGAACGAAGAAAATTTATGCAGTTCGTGCAATAATCGGCGGGAAATGACACTCGGAAATGCGTCACTGGATACGTTGACGGGTAAATGCGTGGAAGAGTGTGCAGGCTTGCAATGGCAAGATTCTAACGGAAATTGCTTGGTATGCAGTGAGGGTGGAAATCGGGCTATCGGGACGGATTCAACTTCCGTTTCGCTCTGTAATGCTTGTGATAACCGCGAGGCCGTTGCCACAACGGATTCCGATGGTAATATTACGAGCTATATGTGTAACGTTAAAATATAATGCCGTTTGATAAAAGAAAGGCGTTCTTAAAATAAGAACGCTTTTTCTTTTATAGATGAATATTTTAAAGAGAAGCAGGACGTATTGTCAGGCAAAATTATCTTTTTCTTTTTCCGATATATTTTTTTCTTGCAAAATGAAAAGAAATGATATAAACTTACTGGCAGTTTAGATGACCCCATCATCTAGTGGTTAGGATACAGCCCTCTCAAGGCTGGTACACGAGTTCAAATCTCGTTGGGGTCGCCAAGTTTTACGCCTGCTTTACGCAGGCTTTTTTGTTATCGGCGAAATGCTTTTTCTTTGTTTCCTTGCGATTTTAAATGCGGGGTTATTCGCTTCCTTGTGTTTTTTGTTTCTTTTTTGTGCAGTGTTTGATTTTTTCGCTGTTTTGTGATATGCTTTTGCTCTAAAAGTAAGTGAGTGGTAAATATGTCAGAGGAAAATAACAAGGGTTTCTTTTCACGAATAGGCAGTGGTATCGGAAATATGTTTCGAACCATTTGGCACGGGATTAAATACGTCGGCCTCGGATTGACGCAGATTGCCGGTGGTGTTGTTGGTGTCGGTCCGGGAGTTGGTAGCGGTGTTTCAAAAATTGTCGGTGGAACCAGAACAGTCTATAATAATGTTTTAACTGATGGCTTTGAATCGGCGATGGGTAACGGATCTGTTATCGGTTGGAGTTTATCGGATTTGTTGGCACAAAAAACGCCTGCTGAAATCAGATCAATCTGCGATCAAAATCCTGCCCATACGCTCAATTTTATTCAAGATGCCTTGCAAAATCGGGATATGTTTTCGCTGTTACGTTTTATGGATACCGGTGTGAATTTGAATGTATGTGTGGATGGGAACAGTCCTTTACTTTTAGCCGTGAAGCAAAATAATCCCGAACTCGTTAAAATGATGCTGAAACACGGGGCAAATCCGAATCTAAAAGAAATTCCCGTTGCCGGAGGCAGTGCCACTTCCGAAAAAAGTTTTGTGATTGCTAAAATGTTGTTTAAGTATGGGGCTCAACCGGATTCTCCGTTATTCGGCTATCTGATAGCCAACGCAAAAGTGCGTGCTCTATTGCAACAAAAACAAACTGAAAATCAGGTAGATAACAATGGTATCCATACGCGCTTACAACAGGCAGGACAAGTTTATCGTGATGATAATTCCATGTCCGACATAAATCATTATTCAAATCAAGGAAACGCCTTGTAAGTTTCAAAATATTTTATAATCTGTGTATATCAAAATAACGTTACGGAAAATCGGTTCGTTCAATTCGTTCGGCTCACGAAGCCGGCGGTAAAATCTCAATCACAGCCAGTCGATTGCGTTCTTTTTGAACAACCGTAAAAGAAAAACCGTTAATAACGAATGTTTCGCCCACATTCGGAATCCGTTCCGTTTCATACATAATATAGCCCGCAATCGTTGCAGCATTTTCATCGGGAATTTCCCATTTGAAGTATCGGTTAATATCCCGAATGGTTGCCGAACCTTCTACCTGCCACCCGCCGGCATCCGTTTTAATCGGTTGCAATGCCGATTCTTCGGGGCGGTCATTTTCATCCGAAATATCGCCGACGATTTCTTCCAAGACATCTTCCAGTGTCACAAGCCCTTCAAGGGAGCCGTATTCATCCACAACTAAAGCAAAATGTTCCCGCCGTTTTTTAAATGCATGCAACTGATCCAACAAAGAAGTTGTGTTTAAAACGAACCACGGCTTTGAGGCATAGTCCATTAAGTGCAATGTTTTTTTGCCACGATAGTAGGCGTTCATCATCTTTAACAACGCTTTTGAATGCAAAATGCCCACAATGTTATTAGATGAGCCTTTCCATAACGGAAACCGACTGAATGGTGATCGGCTGACAAACTCAAAAACCTCCGGCAACGGTGTTGCAACGTTGATGGAAACAAGTTGACGCCGATGCACCATAATATCTTGCACCGTCACATCGCTCAATTCCAGCACGCTTTTCAACATTCCTTTTTCTTGATCCATAACGGCATCGTCCGTTTGCATCAGCAAAGCACCGCGAATTTCGGCCTTAACTTCATCGGCCGTCGGTTGATTTGTGCCGGAAGAGGGCAAGAAACGCATCATTAATTTTGAAAGCGAGTTGAGTGCCTTAACACACGGTGCAAAGCAATATATCATAACCGAGAGAATCGGGCTTGCCTTTAATGAAAAATTTAATGAATTGCTCATGGCGTATGTTTTCGGTAAAATTTCGGAAAACACAAGCACAACGAAGCTGACGCCGAAAGTTGCAATCAATACGCCGTATTGTTCCCCGAAAGCCTCAATGGTTAAAGCCGTTGCTAATGCCGTTATGGCAATGTTGACAACGTTATTGCCGAATAAAAGTGTGCCGAGTAATGTTGCAGTATTTTGTTTTAATTTATTCACGCGTTTGGCGCGTTTATCTCCGCTTTTTTCCAACTCTAACAATAGCGGTTTTGAAACTGCCGTCATAGCCGTTTCCGTTCCCGAAAAAAAGAAAGATAACATCAATAAAACGGTTAGTAAGATATATTCAAACATATTTATTTTTTATCCTCTGTATGAACCTCGGAAGCGATGGATTGACGGGTAGGCGCCGTTATTTGTTTTGAGGCGAATACGCGTTTATTGTGGCGCTTTTTGTAATATCCGTAAAGACGCTGTTGTTTTTTCGTTTTTTTATAGCGTGTGGGTGCGCGCGTGGTTGTATCTTCCGTTTCATCGGGCAATACTTCAATAATGGCTCGCTTTTCCAACTCCGATAATAACCGATTGGCGGTTTTGTAAGGTGATTCGCAAAACGATTCAACCGTGATATCCGCTTCACTGTATAGTGGATAACGCTCTGCAATCAGTTGCTCCACGATTTTGCGATTATCGGCAGCCGGCACGAGGGGGCGATGTGAACGCCCTTGCGTGCGTTTTGAAATAACATCGCCGTCAGCCTTTAACCAAACGGAGATGGCTTTTGATTTGGCCAATGCACGCGTTTTTTCGGATAAAAATGCCCCTCCGCCCGAAGAAAGCACGCAGGGTGCTCCGTTGAGCAAACGATTCATAACCCGTTCTTCGCCGAGCCGAAATTCTTCTTCGCCGACTTTGGCAAATAATTCCGTAATGGTCAAACCCATACTTTTTTCAATTTCTTTATCACTGTCAACAAACGGCAGTTGTAATTTTTTAGATAAAATGCGCCCCAAACTTGTTTTGCCGACACCCATCATTCCGACCAGCAAAATTATTTTAGGCTCTGATAGCTTTCGTTTCATGTTCTTTACTTGACAATTCTTTTTTTAATGGTAATAATGGCGTATCATAGCAGTAAAGAAAGTATTTGTCCAGAGAGGGAAGTAAAAATGTTAAATAAATCTGAAAAAAAATATCTTCTGTTAAAAATAACGGCCGTTATCTTGGTTGTGTTTTTTGCGGTTATGGCTTTTGTGAACCCGAAGCCGACCGTCATACAGGTAGAAAAACCGTATACGGTGTCAGAGAATGCAAAATAAAATCGGCGGTATATTTATTGTTGCGTTCATAGCGGGCGTTTTTACTTGTGCAACGGCTGTTGCACGAGCGGAGGTATTTAATCCATCGGATGTGATTGTGGAATCGTTGCCTGATTTAACGACAAATACGCTCGGTATTGTGCCGACAAGTAATCCGATGTTGTGGTCGGGCACGCCGATAGCTGATTTATCGGAATTATTTCGTCAGGTGGGCGAAACAAATTTATCGCCGGCCGAAAGAAAATTAGTTAGCCATTTATTATCCATTGATATTTCGGGTGGCACGTTGAATGACCCGCAGGGAATAGCCGGCAACGCCGAGTTTTTAAAAGAACGGTTGCAAACACTATTTGATTTAGGTGAATTTGATACTGTTTCCGAGATGATTTCGCGGATTCCCGAATCGGATGTAAAAGGGGATATTTTAAAGATTAAGATAAACACGCTCCTTTTAAAAGGTGAAACGCAAAATGCCTGCGATTTATTGGAAAATACGGCAGACGAATCGGATACATATATCAATAAAATGCGTATTTCCTGTTTTTTGGCTAAGGAGGAAAAGAATAAAGCTGTATTGGCGTATGATATTTATCAAGAGAAAACAGGGGATACAACCTCGCTGTTTGCAACCCTTGCCGAAAACGCTTTACGGGAAATACCTACGGATTTGCCACCGAATGCCGTTTTGGCGCCCGAGGAAATTTACTTGGCCTCTTTAAATAAAAAGTTGCCGATAGATTTTAATAAACAAACAAGAGCCGTTCAAATAACGCTTGCGGATTTGCCTGCCACCGATATTCCGCTACGTATTATGCTGGGCGAACGAAACGGTTTATCTGCCGAGGCAATGATGAAGTTGTATCGGTTGCCTTTGTTTGAATCGGATGTGGCAAACGCAACGGATGAAGCGATGCAACGCGCTGTTCAACGAGCGATTTTATATCAAAAAATAATGGCTGAAACCGAGGAACGGAAAAAGATTCCTTTGTTGAAAGAATGGATTGATTTGATTAAAAAAGATAACTTGTTTGTCAATTTGGCGCCGGTGATTGGTGAGGTGTTGAACTCAATATCGGCAACGCCCGAAAACATTGATGTGGCATTCAGTGCGGTGCAAGCATACGGGCTGACGGATAATGCCGAAAAGGCGGAGCCCTGGTTAGATGAACTGGAAGATAACGATTTGCCGAAATATCGGCGGCAACGGTTTTTATTGGCGCCGTTATGGCAAAATCTCGGCGGTGGGTTGCCATCGGATATGGATAAATTAACGGCTTCATATTGCCACGAAAATGCAATTAACGCCTGCCCGATGATTCGATTGTTTATTGATCCGGCTTTTTATGAGCGACGTTTGATAAGCCCTGCTTTTGAAACGGTAGAAAATTCGTCTGCCACGGAAAAACAAGCGCCCGATATTATGGCTGATGCCACGTATGCCGACAACGAAACAAGCAAGACTGCCGATACCGTTGCGAAGGAAACATTCAATGGCTTGACGCGTGAAGAGGCGCGAACAACGCGCTTGGGCGAAGCCTTATTGACGGCTGTTTTGGATATTCATGCAGGAAAGCGATTGAAACAATCGTATTTATTTGTGCAAGAAGTCGCCCGAAAAGATATGCGTGATTCCCTGGTGCGGGAAGGGATGATTTTTGAGTAGGTTGAGGCTGATATGAAGAAAAATTCTCCCGCAAAAACGGAACTGCCCCCGCTGATTGACGCTTTTTTGGAAATGATGGTCGCCGAACGCGGTTCGTCTATCAGAACGGTTGAGGCTTATCGTCGGGATTTGGCGGATTTAAATGACTTTTTATCCGTTCGGGGTATTTTACTGAAAAAAGCAAAAAGCAGTGACTTACAAGCCTATATGCGCACGATTGCATCGGAAGAAATGAGCCCGAAAACGCAAGCACGCCGGCTTTCGGCTATTCATGAATTTTACCGTTTTTTGTATTCGGAAGATATGATTAAACACAATCCTGCCGATTATGTGCAGGCTCCGAAAATCGGGAAATCGTTGCCGAAGTATTTAACGGAAGAAGAAGTTGCTTTACTGATTGATACGGCCGACAAACAAAAGAATAAACGCATGGCGGTTATGTTGGAAATTTTATACGCTTCTGGTATGCGCGTCAGTGAATTAGTCGGATTGCCCGTGATGGCTGTTACCAGAGATAATCAGACGATTTCGGTTGTCGGCAAAGGAAATAAAGAACGGTTGGTGCCGTTAAACGAGCCGGCCCGAATTGCGTTAGATAAATGGTTGACGTTGCGTGAATTAAATTTGAAAAGAGGGCGGGTATCCAAATGGCTTTTCCCTTCTATCGGGAAAGAAGGCCATTTAACGCGTGACGGATTTTTTAAGGCGTTGAAAGAAATTGCGCTGAAAGCGGGGATTGATCCGCACAAAGTATCACCGCATGTGTTTCGGCATTCGTTTGCCAGTCATTTGATTGCGCATGATGCCGATTTGCGCTCCGTTCAAAAAATGTTGGGACATGCCAATATCGCAACAACCGAGATATATACGCATATTTTGCAAGACAGATTGAAAAAGACTGTTGAAAAATCTCATCCTTTGGCGTATAGTGGCAGAAAGGATTGAGAATGAAAATTATAAATAAGTATATTTTAAAACAGCTGATAGTAAGTTTTTCCCTTGTTTTACTGGGGCTTACAATGTTAATTTGGCTGACGCAATCGCTGCGGATGATTGATATGATTGTGACGAAGGGTGTCTCCGTGCGTATTTTTTTGGAAATGACACTGTTGGCATTACCGAACTTTATCCAGATACTCTCTCCATTGGCATTGTTTGCCGTTATCTTATTTATTTTTTCACGAATGCAGGCCGATAAAGAGTTGATGGTGATGCAGGCTATCGGGATGTCCAATCGGCAAATTATGTATCCGGTTATCGGATTGGCTGTGGTTTTGACGATTGTCGGCTATGTGATGACGCTTGTTTTAATTCCCGAATCATATACGAAATTAAATGAAATGAAATGGAAAGTCAGAAACGATTTATCGCATCTTCTGTTGCAGGAAGGTCAATTTAATTCGTTTGATAACGGGCTGACGCTTTATATCAAGGAACGATTGGGTGATGGCTCCGTGCGGGGCGTGATGGCGTATGATGCCAAAGACCCGAAAAAAATCACTTCATTGGTTGCCGAAAAAGGCTTAATGTTCCAAGATAAAGATGGGTTTCAATTGGTGTTTAACAAAGGCACACGGCAAGAATTTAATCCGGATACAAAGGAATTTTCCATTTTGAAATTTGATAAATATACCATGTGGTTCAGCGATAAAAAGAATGTGGGTGAAACACGCAACGTCAATGCGGCGGAGTATTCATTGGAGTATTTAATTAACGCTAAACCCTCCGATGCGCCGACGCCTGCCATGTATCGCAAATATAAGGTGGAAATTTTAAAGCGTTTAACGAAGCCGTTATATAATATAACGTTTGCCTTTTTAGCAATGTTTGGTATTTTAGCGCCGTTTTATAATCGGCGCGGTCAAGTCGGGCGGATTAACTTTGTGGTTTTATGTGCGTTGCTCATTCAATCGCTTAATTTGGGATTTGAAAATTTGGCAGCAAAAAATCTCGTATTTTCTCCGTTATTGTTCGTTAATGTGTTGTTGCCGATTTTGTTGATTTATTTAAGTATGATACGGCGCTTTCAATTTAAAAAGATTTTTTCCAAAATAACGGTGATTCCCGTTCTTCTTATCGGCAGTTTATTGGTATCTGCTCCCGTTATGGCACAAATCAAGGTCGATCCGCAAGTGAAAATAGAAAAAGATAAGCCTGTTGATTTTGAGGCCGATACATTTTCATATGATAAAAATAATGATGTTTTAACGGCAGAAGGCGATGTGGTTATTGCGCAAAACGGCACGATTGTGCGCACGGAAAAGTTTTATTTTTACCGAAAGACAAATCAAATTATTATGCCGGGCGAAGTGATTATTGAAACACCCGACGGAACGGTGACAAGAACACAAAACGTTATATTAAGTGCCGATATGAATGATATTATCGGTGAAGCCATTGTTATGCGGTTATATGAAGGCTCGCTTTTAACTTCCGAACGTTTGAAGCGAACGGATGAAGCTCAATCGCTTTATTTAAAACGTGTTTCGTATTCTCCGTGTAGCACATGCGGTACCGAAGCACCGCTTTGGAAAATCAGTGCGCGTAATTGGAAGCATGACGTGCCTGAAAAAGAGATGATTTTTACGCATTCATTTTTTGAAGTTAAAGACGTGCCGGTTTTTTATTTCCCGTATTTGAATGTTCCGGATTTTACGGTTAAGCGGAAGACGGGATTTTTGGCGCCGAGTCTCTCGCACGGAAGTGAAATGAAGCAGGGCGTGACATTGCCGTTTTTTGTTGATTTGGCGGATAATCAAAACTTAACGATAACGCCGACTTTTTCCTTATCACATGATCCGTTGGGAATTTTTGAATATGACGGTCGTTTTGATAAAGCCAGTTTCCAGTTGGCGGGTAGTGGGACACGTGATGATGACGGCACGAATCAAGGCCATATCAAAGCGAATTTACGGTATGATTTGAATAATGAGTGGCGGTTATCGGGTCAATACTATCGCACCTCATCGGATACATATTTCAGACGTTATAATCTGCCCGATGTAAATACATCACAAGCTTATTTGCGCTCGTTTATTACGGCGGAACGGTTCGGCACGCAAAACTACTTTAATTTTACGGGACTTTCGTTTCAAAGTTTGTGGTCGCGCGTTAATCAAGAATCAATCCCCGTATTTATTCCGACAATGGATTATCACTTTACAACCGATCCGCTAACGGATAACGGCTTATATGCTTTTTCAAACGCCAATGCGGCCATCTATAATAATCGCGAACGATTTAAATCTCAACGGGTATCGTTTAAGCAAGGTGTTGCGTTGCCGTATATTACGCCGTTTGGAGCAGATATGGATTTCAGAGCCAGTGTGCGGGGCGATGCGTATGCCATTGATACGGGAAAATACGGCGTGTTGGACAGGCCGTCTGATGAAACATATAATACCGGTCGGGTATTTCCGATTGCTTCTGCCAAAATCAGTTATCCGTTGGCAAGACATACGGAAAACACCACACAGGTATTAGAGCCGATTTTAATGCTTATTACTTCTCCGACGAGTGCGCAAAATGATAAAATTCCGAATATTGACAGCACGGATGTTGATTTTGATGACACCAATTTATTTTCGGAAAATCGTTTTGTGGGATACGATCGTGTTGAAACGGGAACGCGTGCCAATTACGGGGTGCAATGGTCGGTTTTTGATACGAAGAATCGTTCGTTCTCATTTTTATTCGGGCAATCCTACCGTTTTTCGGGAGACGAAGAAATGGATGTTATAACAGGAACGGAAAATAATTATTCCGACTATGTGGGACGCCTGCAAATGAATTATCATTTATTGACGATGGCTTATCGTTTCCGATTGGATCAAGAAACTTTTGAACCGAAAAAGAATGAAATTACGGTTGTTGCCGGGCAAGCCCCCTTGCGATTAGGGGTGAGTTATACCCAACTAAAAGCTATCAGCTTGGCAGATACGTTTTATAACGAGCGGGAGGAAATTTTGTTTTTCGGTTCTTCGCGGTTAAGCAAGAAATGGAATTTATCGGGCTATTATCGGTATAACATGGCCCAAGAAGATAAAGGACCGATTGAATATGGTTCGCTTTTGCAATATGATAATGATTGCACGGCAATTGTGTTTGATTTAAGTCGCTCGTTTACGGAAGATCGTGATTATAAGGGAGATACTTCTTTTACGGTTAAATTTGTGCTGAAAACTTTGGGACAAATGTAAAAAGGGAGGCAAGAAATGAAAAGTGTTTTTTTAGGAATTATCGGGCTTATGATGGGAATAACCGCAACGGCATGGAGCGGAGAAATTGTTGCTGTTGTAAACGATGAGCCGATTTCCAGTTATGATGTGGAAGCGCGGGCAAAATTAATTGCCGTGCAACGCGCCTCTTATTTAAGTAATCAAAAAAAAGCACAGTATGTTCAAGAAGCATTGGATAGCATTATTGATGATAAAGTAAAAGTGGCAGAAGCCGAAAAAAATCATTTTTCCGTGAGCGAAAAAGAAATTGATGCAGCCGTTCGCCATCTGGAAGAGCAAAACGGGATGAAGCCGGGCAGTATGGGGAGTATGTTGGAAAAGAACGGCGTTCCGTTGCGTATTTTGCGCGATCAGATTCGGGCAGATTTAATGTGGGTTCAGGTTTTGCAAAAACAAGGAGGTGTGATTTCGGAAATTACACCGGCCGAAATTGAAAAAAAGAAAAATGAGTTGCGCGCGAAATTACGGGAAGAAGAATTTTTTGTTTTTGAGATTTTAGTGCCGAAAAAAGAAGATGCCGAAAAATGCTATGTTGAATTACAAAAAGGATTGGCGTTTGATGAAGCCGCCAAGAAGTATTCCAAAGCAAAAACGGCTCGCAACGGCGGTGAAGTCGGCTGGGTTAAAAATAACCATTACAGCAAGGCGGTGACGGATGTGTTAAGACAGCTCAATCCCGGCGATTTATCGGCACCGTTGAAAACACAAAACGGCTATTTACTTTTATTATTGCAAGATAAAAAAACACCGATATTGTCGGATACGGTTACGGTTTGGTCATTGGCTCAGATGGCAATGCCGACCACACAGGCTGTTCAGTTTGAGCAGGAATTATCGCAAATTAAAACATGCGAAGATTTTATGGCGTTCGGTAAAAAATATGCCATTGCGGAGTCGGTTAAATCGGGAGCGGTATCGCCCGAGCAACTGCCGATTGAATTGAAAGACATCTTAGCCAAGGAATCCTTGAAAACGGTTATCGGCCCCGTGCGGACACAAGATATTGATATTTTCTTTATGAAATGCAATGTGGAAGATAAGAAAATTTTACCCGATGACGCTATTTTAAAAGCGCAGATTGAAAATGAAAAAATGGAAGCACTTTCCGATAAAGTTTTAAAGAGTGTTAAACGGTATGCCGTGATTGAATATAAATAAAAGGGTAAACAGATGGTAGAAAAGAAAGAAAAAGTAAAAACAAAAATCATTGACGGCAAAAAAATGGCAGCCGTCCTTGAAAAGGAATTAAGTGCCGAAATTCAAACATTTGAACGTAAGCCACAGATGGCAGTTGTTTTAGTTGGGGATAATCCGGCCAGTTTGATTTATGTGAACCATAAGAAAAAGGCTGCTGAAAAAGTTGGGATTGATGTGGCTGTTTACCATTTATCTCCCGTGATGACACAAGATGCTTTGGTTGCATTCGTTGAAGAATTAAATCGTAATGAGGGCGTTGACGGGATTATTGTGCAATTACCGCTACCGAAGCATTTTGACGAAAATGCCGTGATTAACGCAATTAGTCCCGAAAAGGATATAGACGGATTAAATTATATCAATATGGGTAAATTATTTATCGGACAACCGGCTCTTGTTCCCTGCACGCCGTTGGCATGTATGGCGTTGATTAAAAGTGCTTGTCGGAATCTGGTCGGGAAAACGGCGGTTGTTGTCGGGCGCTCACGATTAGTCGGAAAGCCGATGGTGCAGTTGTTATTGAACGAACAATGCACGGTTACTCAGGCGCATTCCAAAACGAAGCATTTGTCGGATGTGTGCAAAAATGCGGATATTATTGTGTCGGCAACGGGTTGCGCCGGCTTGATACGGAAAAAATTTGTTAAAAAAGGCGCAATTTTGATTGATGTCGGCATTGTGCGCACGGCATCTAAAAAAATAACGGGCGATATTGCGTATGACGAGATGTTGGGTCATGCAAAAGCGATAACCCCCGTTCCGGGCGGTGTCGGCCCGATGACGGTGGCTATGTTGCTTTCAAATGTGGTAAAAGCATATCGCGATGCAAATGTTCTTCTGCCACGTATTTAGAAGATAAAACAGGGTTTCAAAACAGGGGTGTTGTCGGCAGGTAAATATCTGCTGTTATCGGTCTGCGGAAATAAAGGTTTGGGTGGCGCAATCAGATGGCGCATTTCGCATTTGAGCAGTCAGGCGACTATCGGCTTGTGCGCAAATGCAGAGGTATTCCGCTTCACATTGTTATTCTGATTCATATTGCTATTCTAAATCTTCTACCAGCGCAAATATATTTCCGCTTTGTCTGCGATAGAGTTCTTCTTCACCTGCGGGATTTTTCAAGATAATCTCGTTTCCCGACTCGCGTATTTTTTCATACTTTTCTTTTGTTTCGGCGCGCATGTAAAGAGAACCCGAAAGTGGGAAGAAGTAGTCCACAAAATCAAAGTGTTTGATATAGAGTGTGCCCTCCGGCAAAACGGGGCGCGTGCATTCTTGTTCGTATGTGAAGACAAGCGCATATTGATTGACGATTTGTTTTTTTATGTTGGCATCAATCATTTGTTTCATCAATTTGCAACGGTCGGCTTCATACGCATCTTCTTTTGAGATGCCGAAACGGGCAAGCAATTTCGCGCTGATAACTTTGCGCATACTTAAAATCGTATCATAATACTCTCTCCCGTAGGAAGAATGGCGACGCAATCGCAAAAGCGGTTCGTTAATCATACCTAATTTCCCGCCGGCTAACCACATGCGTGACCAAAAATCATAATCTTCCGCCGATATGAGCGATTCATCATACCGTAATTGATGTTTGCGTGCAAATTCCAAATCAAACATAGCCAGATTGGTATAATAGTTGGCAAAGTTAAAAATAATTTCCCAGCGTTTGGGGGGAACCCAATTATTCGGACCTTTGGCTTCTCGTCCCATTTCGTAATAAATGCTGTTGACGGCAGTATAATCCGGATGTTTTTTAAAAAACGCCAATGATTTTTCCAAACGGTTCGGTTCGGAATAGTCGTCGCTATCCATAATTGCAAGGTATTTTCCGCGGGCGGCATCCATACCGATATTGCGCGCACAGGCAATGCCACAGTTTTGTTTGTTTTGAATCAGCCTAATCCGTGAATCGGATGATTGATAGGCTTGAATCAGTTGCACGGAATTATCTGTTGACCCATCATCCACAATAATAAATTCAAAATCCGAAACAGTTTGATTTAAAATAGATTCAATGGCACGCGGTAATAAGTCTATACGGTTATATGTGGGCATCACAACCGAAATGAGCGGTGGCCGAAGCATTAAAAAACATACAATGCCCAGTAAACAGATATAGAAAACAATCAAAAAAGAATAAAGTAAAATTTTTTTACGTTTGTTCATTAAGCTTGCCCGCATTCGGTAGAAAGATATTGCGCATGAATTCCTAAACACGATAAAGCCGTTTCCCAACGCTTTGAAAAAGGAACGTCAAATAAAAGTGATGCAGTATCGGGTGAGGCCGTTAACCAAACATTACTCATCAGTTCGTCTTCCAACTGTCCGCCAATCCAGGTAGCACAACCGAGTGCAATCAAACTTTTTTGCGGTCCACGGCCTTGTGCAATATCATATAAAATATTTTGTGTTGCCGTTAATGAAATCCCGTCGGCAACAGAAACGGTTTCATCAGTCTTATAGTCGGACGTATGTAAAATAAATCCGTTTGTAAATTTATCGGGCCCGCCCAGAACAATTTTCGGCGGATTCGGCAAAACGGGATGTTCAATTTTTAATTGGTCCAGAATATCTACAAAAGACATTTTATCAGCCGGGTGATTGATAACAATACCCGCCCCGCCGGCGCGCGTGTGTTCATAGACGTAAATAACGGATTTATTGAAGCGTAAATCATCAATCTGTGGCATGGCAATTAAAAATTGCCCTTTGAGAGATTCAAACGCTTCATTTTTATGTTTCATTCTTTTATCGTTCCGTATTTTCTTCATCCGGGTTATAACGCCCCACCATACCGCTCAAATCGGAATCTTCCGTATCGGATAAATCGGCATCTTCATCTAAAATTTCCAGCTCATCCGTTTCCATTTCTTCATCGGTTAGGGGGACATCTTCCGTCATTTTCAACAACGCTTCTTCATCCAAATTCTCATCATCAATCCGCGGAGCGGCTTTTTTAGCCAACTTTAATAATTGCTTTGATTTAGATTCTTCATACGATTCGGGTGTATATTTCTCTTTACATTTCGGACATGCGAAAGATTTTTTGTTCATATCATAAAAAAATGTTCCGCATTTCAAACATTTGCGTTTTGAACCCCATTCTGCTTTTGCCATAATTAACCTCCGTTTGCAAAAAAAACTTGTTATTTGTGCCTTTTACATGTAATGTGCAAATTGTCAATAAAAATTTACGATTAACAAGGAAAAAACAAACAATGACAATAATTGCAATTGACGGCAGTTCGGCAACGGGAAAGGGAACACTCGGGCTTAAATTGGCACAAACCTTTGATTATGCTTATTTAGATACGGGTGCGCTCTATCGTGGTGTTGCTTATAAAATGATGCAAGCCGGTGATGATTTAACCGATGAAGTCAAAGCAACGGCGGTGGCAAACAGTCTTTCAAGCACACAAATGTTGCACCTGCAAGACGAATCGTCCATCCGAACGGAAATATGCGGTAAAGGGGCATCCATTATTTCATCCGTTCCGAGTGTGCGACAGGCACTGTTTGATTTTCAACGGCGATTCGCTTTGAATCCGATTAAAAAAGACGGCACCGTAGCCAAAGGAGCGATTTTGGACGGGCGTGATATCGGCACGGTTATTTGTCCGGACGCCGATTTTAAGTTCTTTTTAACGGCTCGTGCGGAAATTCGCGCACAAAGACGATTAAAAGAGTTGCAATTAAGAGGATTATGTGTTATATATGAGGACATTCTATCGGAAATCCAAGCGCGTGATAAACGCGATAGTGAGCGTAAAACGGCGCCGTTAAAGCCGGCAACAGATGCGTTGATTATTGATACATCCGATATGACGGCGGACGAGGTATACGCCCGTGTCGTTCGCTATATGGAAGGGCGGAAATAACAAGTCCCCGAAACGAGGGTGTTTCGGTGGCCAACCAAAACTATTTTTAAGGATAATAAATGAATACACAAGAAAACCAAGCGGCAACGGAAGACTTTGGCGCAATGTTGGACGAGTTTATGGGAAAAGGTTCTTTGCAAGGCAAAGTCGTTCTCGGAAAAATCGTTGGTTTTGATGATGATATGGTCATCGTTGATGTCGGATTGAAATCGGAAGGACGGATTCCCGTTTCCGAATTCGGCGTTCAAAATTTAAATTTAGGCGATACGGTTGATGTATTTGTCGAGCGGTATGAAGATAAAAACGGCAATGTTGTTTTATCACGTGAAAAAGCTCGTCGTGAAGAAGCCTGGGGTGATTTGGAAAAATCAATGGAAAAAGGCGAACACGTTATCGGAACGATTTTCGGACGTGTTAAAGGTGGCTTTACGGTTGATTTGAACGGTGCAACGGCTTTCTTGCCGGGCAGTCAAATTGATGTGCGCCCGATTCGCGATGTGACCCCGTTGATGGGTGTGGCGCAACCGTTTGCGTTGTTAAAAATGGATCGCGTGCGTGGCAATATCGTTGTATCACGTCGTGCCGTGTTAGAAGAAACACGTGCGGAACAACGTTCTGAAATCATCAAGAATTTATCTGAAGGACAAATTGTTGAAGGAACGGTTAAAAACATTACGGATTACGGTGCCTTTATTGATTTGGGCGGTGTAGACGGCTTATTGCACGTAACGGATATTTCGTGGAAACGCATTACGAATCCGGCAGAAGTCTTAACAGTCGGTCAACCGGTTAAAGTTCAAATTATCAAGTTCAACACGGATACGGGTCGTATCTCGCTCGGTATGAAGCAATTAGACAGTGATCCATGGGTCGGCGTGAATGAACGCTTCCCGGTGAACGCTCACTTCAAAGGCAAAATCAGCAACATTACGGATTACGGTGCCTTTGTTGAATTAGCTCCGGGCGTGGAAGGGTTAATCCACGTTTCCGAAATGAGTTGGACGAAGAAAAATGTTCATCCGAGCAAAATCGTTTCACTCAGCCAAGAAGTTGAAGGTATTGTATTGGATGTAGATGAATCAAAGCGTCGGATTTCACTCGGTATGAAGCAAATTCAAGAAAATCCGTGGAAAGCATTTGCCGATACACATAAGGTTGGCGATATCATTGAAGGCGAAATCAAAAATATGATTGAATTCGGTATTTTTGTTGCGTTGAATGATGATATTGACGGTATGATTCACACATCGGATTTATCATGGGATAAAACGAGCGAAGAAGCCATTAAAGATTACAAGAAAGGAATGGTTGTCAAGGCCAAGATTTTGGATATTGACGTTGAAAAAGAACGCATTTCTTTGGGTATCAAGCAATTAACGGATGATCCGTTGGCTGCTGCTTCCGAAAACATCAAAAAAGGTGAAATTGTCACAGGCATCGTCTCGGCGATTGAAGAAGGTGGCATTGAAGTTGAAGTGAACGGAATTAAAGGCTTCATCAAACGCACGGATTTGGCAAAAGATCGTGCCGAACAAAAAACGGAACGTTTTGCCATCGGTGAAAAAGTTGATGCCAAGGTAACGTCATTTGATGCCAAAACGCGTAAATTAACGTTATCCATCAAAGCACGTGAAGTTGCGGAAGAAAAAGCCGCTATGGAAGAATTCGGTGCAACAAATGCCGGTGCTTCGTTGGGCGACATTTTAGGTGACGCTTTGGCCAAAGCCAAAAAGAAAAAATCAGCAAAGGCAGATGCCGAATAAGTTGATTTATTTCGGGTAAGAAAGAGGGTGTCGGTTTTCGGCACCCTTTTTTGTTTTGTGCAGGAGAAATCAACGGAATTTATTTAATGCACTTTTTTGGGGGAGTGAGGAAGCGGGTGCAAAAAGTAAAAGGTATGCAAACAAAGTCAAGATAAATGGTGTCCGATTAGAAGGCTACGATTTTAGATTGCATAAAGTGAATAGCAACTCTGATTTTTTGCTTTGTTAAAATTAAGATTCGCTGATTGTTTTTTGCTTTATATGTGATAAAACAAGCAAGAAAATTTACAATGGGAAAAGTAGTTGGCAGATTATTTTTATTGATAGTAGGCGCGGGAAATACAGTCATCATAGTCGTTTGTTGGGCGGTTTAAATCCGATACGGCTTCTATTCCGCAAATCGTCGGAGTTTTGCAACCTGTGAGAGCCGGTGTTGTCCACGGAATCCGCTGATCAAAACAATATCCCATACGCGCCCAGAGCAAACTCTCCATCCATTGCCCATAGGGGTGAACGGCAATGTTGAGCGGTGTCCCTAACCGTTGATAAATGTTTTTAAAAATCTCTTTATGCTCGGGTAGAATAAAAGAGGCATTTTGGCGGAGAATGTTATCAAGTGACTGTCGGATAATCGGGTGCTTCCACCCGCCACCGAATAGTGAAAATGTGGCAGGAATTTCTCCCTTGATAAATTGTAAGGCATACACAACCAAATATCCCGCCAAATAAGCCACGGTATATAGATTATCGGCCAGTTGCGTTTTATCCTGGAAGAGCGCTATCTCTTTCGTGTGATAATATGCCGGGTCGCCCGAGCGTGGGGGTGGTATGGTATAAAAATCAGCCCCGATTTCGAATAATTGCCGAAACAGCGTTTTATTGAGTGAGCCACATCCTGCAATTTGTCCGTCAATATCAAACGGTAAATCGGTGTGCCGGCGCACCAGATAATCCAAATATTCATTGCAGGGGCCGATATCCCAACCGGCTACGGCTTCCCCGTTGCAAATGAGGCATAAATTAGAGGTATTCCCCGCATTGATATCTATGCGGTTGAGGCACTTCTCTTGCCGTGCAATAAACGCATTTAACGGCGGAATAAGGGGCGCGCCTTCACCCCCGTTTAATATATCATCCGAACGAAAATCATAAATAACACGAATTTTCGGGATATCATAAATGCCTGCTTGTTGACATCTGCGCGCAATCTCGTCGGCTAACATTTTTCCCGAGCCGATTTGTAATGTATAGGGGGTAGGGGTATTTAAAGAGGGTGGGCAATGATCCAATGTCTTGCCGTGCGAGCAGATAGCTTTCAGCGTTTCTAACGGAATTTGATTATCCGCAATAAATTGGCAGACAGCGTCGGCAATTTGATGAATATACGCATCGTGTATTGCCCGAAAGCGAGGTAGTTGCAAAACATTATTGCGTGATTTGCAGTGTTTTACATCCGCTCTGAGCTGTGCTATATCGGACTGCATTTGCCCCGAAAACGGTTGCGAAAAAGTGTATATCGGGTGAATGGCGTTTTCATCAACCGTTGCGTAAACCATATCAACGGCGTCCATGGAATTGCCGGTCATAATCCCGATATAGTAATCACTCATGCTTTCTTCTTTGTTTGACGCGGTGTATTAGAGCGACTGAGGCGCCGTTCTTTGGCTTTTTCGGCATACGGATTTTCGCGTTTGCGCATATAAATGCGAATGGGAACGCCAATTAACCCGTATCGCTCCCGAATACCGTTGGATAAATAACGCAAATACGATTCAGGCAGTGAATCCGGATTGCTTGAAAAAATCACAAAGGTTGGCGGGCGCGTGCTGACTTGTGTCATATACTTCATCGGAATCCGCTTGCCGTTGCCGGCAATCGGTGTTGGGTGCGCTTCCGTCATACGCTTTAAAAAGTCGTTCAGTTTATGCGTCGGAACACGTTTATTCCATAATTCATACATTTTAAAGGCATCACTCATCAGTCTATCCAAACCATAGCCTGTTTTGGCAGAAATGGTATGAATCGGTAAACCCTTTACTTGTTGCAGTGATACAGCCATTTTTTCCTTTAACTGATTTAAAACGGCTTTTTGATTAGGAACGCTATCCCACTTATTGAGTGCGATTAACAGTGTTCGCCCTTCCTCTAACACTTTTGAGGCAATCAGTAAATCTTGCTTTTCCATCGGAACATTGGCATCTAAAACCAAGATAACCACTTCGGCAAAGTCTATGGCATTTCGCGTGTCGGCGGCCGAGATTTTTTCCAAATCGTGCTCCACCTTACCGCGTTTACGCAGGCCGGCCGTATCCGTTAATAATACCGACCGTCCGCGCCATTCCCAAGGAATTGTAATGGCGTCGCGCGTAACGCCGGCTTCCGGCCCTGTCAGCAATCGTTCTTTCCCGAGCAGTTGATTAACCAGCGTTGATTTCCCGACATTCGGTCGCCCCACAATCGCCAACTTTAACGGGCGTTTTTGCTTTTCGGCGCGTTCATGTGCTTTTACATCAAAATTTTCTGTTGTATTTGGTAAAGCATCTTCGGAAAAATCAGTGTTATCGGTGTTTGTTGATGATTGGACTATCCGTTCTTCATCTGTATGCGCCGTTATGGACTCTCGTTGCTCGGTTTCATCAGCAAATCTTTCAGCCATTTTTTTATTATCGCCGTATCGCATATTTTTCTGCGCCCGCACGATTTTTGCGACTTTTTCACTCGTTTCGTCTTTTCCCTTTAATAACGGGGAAAGCGCCTCATGCAAATCGCCCATGCCGAGGCCGTGTTCGCCGGAAACGGGAATCGGATCACCCAGACCCAAGCGGTAAAAATCGCCCAACGCGTTTTGCGTTATTTTTCCCTCGCATTTATTGGCAATCAGCAAAACGGGTTTGTGCGATTTGCGTAAATCACGCGCCATTTGTTCATCTAACCGTGTTAATTCGGAACGGGCATCTACTACGGCCAATACCACATCGGCCTCTTCTACGGCCATTTCCGTTTGACGCCACATTGCTTGCGCAAGCGCCGTTGTATCTTCCAATCCGGCCGTATCAATCAACCGAAAAGATAAATCGTAAAGGCTTGCCTCGGCTTCTTTTCTATCCCGCGTAACGCCCGGTTCGTCATGCACGATGGCAAACTTGCGCCCGCATAACCGATTAAACAACGTTGATTTCCCGACATTTGTCCGCCCCACAATGGCAACTGTTTTCATTTGATACCCTTTTGACTGATAAACAATTATTGATAAGCAATTAAATCTGCATCGTTTGTATAAAGAATCATCTTTCCATCGCCCAAAATCGGCTTGTTGGATAATTCATCCGTTTGATGCGCCTTGATTTTTTCCCCGTTGACAGCGTTAAAGAATTGCACATCACCCTTATTTGAAACCACAATCAACTGATTTTGTGCCAATACGGGCCCTTTCCAGGCAACGCCCTTTTTCTCTTCCGAGACTAACGATGTTTCCCAAATCAACGCACCCGTTTTTTTATCCAAAGCAACGAGTGTATTTTGGGTTGTAATCATAAACAGTGCGTTTCCGCTCACAACGGGTGTATTTTGTCCGCCGATATTTTGAATAAATTGAACGGCCCCCGTTTTTAAATCAAACGCGCCGAGTTTTTGAGCATTCCCGATAATATAAACCGTGTTGTCTTCAATCACGGGTGAGGCAATGACATGGGAAATATCGGTAATTTGATTGAATGTGCGCCGTGATAACAGACTATCCGACCATAACATCATCCGCGTGTTTGCATCAAACGCAATCACTTCGCCACTGCTGAACGGCACAACCACAACGCCCTTTGAAACAGCCGGTTGCCCCATACCGAATAAATTTGTTTCGGTGGAGATATTTTTAAAATGCCAAATTTCCGAACCGTCTTGCGCATTTAAAACGAATAATTCATTGTTGCCGGATAATACGTAAATACGTCTGTCGGCAACGGTCGGCGCCGAGCGCAAGATAGCATTTGTTTCGTGTTGCCATAAAATTTCACCGTTTAAGTCAAGTGCGAAAACAGTTCCTTGCCCGTTTACGGCATATAAATTTTTTCCGTCAGAAGCCAAACCGATACTGGCCATGCTTATTTCTTTTTGCACGGGCAATTCTTTTTGAAAAAGTTTCTTCCCGGTTGATTCATCAACGGCGGAAAGCCGAAAAGCCCCGTCTAACGCATATACTTTGTGATCAACGATAATCGGCTCCGGCAACATCAAATAAGCGGAAGAAATCCCTTTTCCCACGTTCCGCGACCATACTTTTTTGCTTGTTTCGGAAAGCGTGCCGTGGGGCATCAAGTTCGCTTCGTTGCCACTGGCCTGCATCCAAGTTGCATAGGCAGAGGGGGTATCTGTTTGAACGGCAGAATCCGTTTTCGTGATTTGCTCGCTGACACCGCTTTGAACGGCAATCCGTCCCTCCTGTGGCGCAACTCTTTTATCATTTGCACAGCCCGATAGTAATAACGCAACGCAAATGAAATATCCTATCTTTTTCATATTAACTCCTTTATGCAAACCGACTATTGAATAATAGACAGCAATTCTTTTAATCTATCTTTCTCATCATTCGCAAGCGTCGGCAATCCGATGGCTTTTGTTAATACCTCTTTGGCTTCGGATAATTTTTTTTCTTTCATCAATAAAATTGCCTGTAATTCAACGGCAGAGCCGTAGAACGCATTTGAACTGTTTAAAAGCGGTTGCAATTCTTGTTGTAACTCAGCCGTGGGTAATGTGTCAATTTGATTACCGATAAATGAAAGGCGAGCCACATTGCGTAATTCAATCGGCGCACCTGAATCATTCATTAAATTTTTTAGAATTAAACCAGCCTGTTGCATATCATTATGCGACAAGGCGTTTTGCGCCAATCGCATTTGCGCTAAATACTTGTAGCCCGTTTTGGCAGAATCGGCAAGGTTTTGATAGATTGCCATAGATTGATCTTCATTGCCCGTATAATTGAGTAAAACGGCTTGCTCAAATTGATCGGATTCAGCCAAACGCGTTTTTGTCAGCCAAGAGCGATAAATTTCGTTGCCGACGGTTACCCCGATAATTAAAATAATACCGCCGATGATAACGGCCCGATATTTTTTCCAAAAATTCATTAACCGCTCTTTTTGCAATTCTTCTTCCACTTCGCGTTCCAAAATGGCTTGTTGGATTTTTTCAACTTCATCTTGTGTTTCTTTTTTCATTCTTCTTTTCCTTTACCGAAAGTTATTTGAATGTGTTTTTTATATCAAAAATGAACATAAAACGCAACTTTTATTTTTCTTTTTGCGGTAGCATTCTTAAAATAGGGTGTAAAATAAAAGAGGGCAAGCACGAGCCGAGCCAGGCCGCAAAAGCCATAACGGAAGGGAAAGCTATAATGGCTTTATTTTTGGCAATACCGCGTTGAATGATAGTGGCGGCTTTATCAGCCTCCATAATGAAAGGCATACGGAAAGCGTTGGCATCCGTGAGCGGTGTTTTGATAAATCCCGGACAGATTACATTAATTTTAATTTGTTCTCTTGCCCAAACGCCACGCAAGGCTTCTCCCCAGGCTTTGACACAATTTTTTGAAGCCGAATAAGCCGGACAGTTGCTTAATCCCCGATAGCCGGCCATGGAACTCATTAAAGCAATTTGTCCGCACCCTTTAAATTTGAATAATTCCAGCGCAGGTAAAACGGTGTTGACAACACCGAAGATATTTGTTTGCATAATGGTATTTGTGGCATGAATATTTTCACACATCCCGAGAATCCCGTTTGAAACGCCGGCATTTGCAATCACTAAATCGAGTGAGCGGATGGAGTTTGATTTTCGTAAAGCGTCCCGCACATCATTTGCATTGATAACATCAAAAATAAACGTATAAACTTCGGCGCCTTTTTGCCGACATGTTTCGGCAACTTCATTCAAGCGTTGTTCGTTTCGGCCACATAAAAACAGAAAAACACCTTTATCGGCATACGCTCGTGCTAATGCCGCTCCGATGCCACTTGATGCGCCTGTGATAAAAACAGATTGAAATGAAACAGTTTTTTTGTTCATATAGCCGACCTTTCAAAAAAAATCAAATTAAATAAAAAAAGTGCTTGACAAGTGATTATAAATGAGTATAATGGAAATGTCTAGTGAAAAGATGCCTCTATGGCGAAATTGGTAGACGCGACAGACTCAAAATCTGTTGACCGCAAGGTCATGCTGGTTCAAGTCCGGCTAGAGGTACCAGGTCTTACAACCCTTCGAAAAAAGCAATTTATCGAAGGGTTTATTTATTGAAAAATAAAGATTTTTTCCATTTACTTGCGAGTTCGATAAAATCAGTTTTAAAATTTTGTGTTTTTCGGAATTTATCGAACTCTTGAAGATTTCTTTTGCATTTAAGGCTATATCTGATATCTTTTCCAATTTTTCATCTAACTCATTGTCATAATTATCATATTTGTCAGCTAATTCTTTGGCTTCTTCTATATTTTGATTCAATTCTGTCACCATTTCGTTATAAATTATATCATTTATCTTCCCGTCAAGCCAAGCGTGTACAAGCTTCTTTTTTTTATCTTCTAACTCTTGGATTCGAAGTGTGATATTTTTCTTGTTAGTTGCATTTAATTTGGCATCTTCTTTAAAACCTTCTTTGACTGCTTTTTGGATATTTTTGATCAAAGTTGGTGTCAAACGAATTGGTTGAAAGACCTTTTCTTCAATTTGTCTTAATACTTCATCTTCTGGTATAGGCTTTTGAGGACAATTTTTATCAAGGTGGTTGCAACGTAAATAAGTATAAATATTGCCACTTTTCTTTTTGTGACGTTCTGAACACATTAAACCACCACAATGAGAACATCTGATTAGACCACGTAAGACAAAGTCTTTCTCGCCATACCAAGCCTTAGATGTTATGCCTGTATTGTTTTTATCTTTTTCTTTTAATATGCATTGGACTTGATTAAATAATTCCTTACTAACCAGATGTGGATACCTATGAGGATAATAAATTGGCTTTCTATTCCGGTTTTGTTTGCGATTTTTACGCATTAGAACCATGGTGCCAATATAAAACGGATTGGTTAGCATTTCATGAATTTGGACGCGAGAGAGTGTATGAGTACAATTCTTTCTTGCCGATTTTAAACCCATTTGATGTGCCATTGTTTCCAAACTTGCTAATGAATGTTGACCGGTTGCATATTCCTGAAACAGCTTTTGAACCATAGGTGTACGAACTGGATCTACAATAATGTCAGCTTTGCCTTTTTCATCTTCAACATTTAGATAACCGATAGGAGCAAAAGATTGCCATTGACCTTGTTGCCATTTGTATAGTTGACTTCTTCTTACATTATCACGTAAAGCACCAACATACATTTTAGCGCCCAAAATACCAAAGTCCCATCTGAATATGTCAGATGATGGACTGTCTTTATGTATAATTAGATTTTCTTTATAAAAATGTAATTCAATACGGCCTTCTGTTCTGAGTGTATCCAGTTCATTATATTCTTTATACGTCCTTTGGAGGCGATCAATACAATGACTTACAATAGCTGTCTTATGTTTTTGAGCTCTTACAAAATCAAGCATTTCATAAAATAGTTTACGTTTACCACTTGTGCTAGATTCTGGTACTTCATATATTTTTAATACTTTTAAGTTTTTATTTTTACAATATTCTTCTAATTTATCTTTTTGTGCAGATATTGAATCATTTGTTTTAAATTGGTCTTCAGTACTCACACGTGTAAATATAACAGCTTTTGTGCATTGTTCATCTGGATCATAGTTAATGTTTCTCATTTTGTTTCCTTTGATAAGTGTTTGTTTCTTCAATATTATTATGTCATAGTTGGCTGAAAAAGTACGCGTTTATTTTGCGTTTTTATCATTTTTTTTGACTTTGGGATGCCAAATACATTCTTTTTTATCTTGATTTAATACTCTAATCCCAATTTCAAAGAATTTGACTAGATTTTGAGCCATATCCATCAGTTCTTCATCAGTAAAATTCTCATCGGGATAAAGTGTTTTCAATTCTTCTTTTATATTATCTATTGCTTTCGACATATATTATTATCCTTTGTTAGCTTGTTTAAAACATAATAATATTGTCGTAGTTATTTGCATAAATACATGAATAAAGTTCCATTTCGGAGCACTAATTTTCCAATTCTACTTTTTTATTCTGAACCTTTGTATACGTGTAGGTAAAGGTTAAATATAACCTCATGCCCCAAGGGCCATAACTAAAAAAAGAAGGCTCGCTTTTGTAGACGAACCTTCCTGTCTTGATAATTGGAACGCTTGCTAAAACATTCCACAAGACGCCTTATTATAAATCAGTTTCATTTAAAATGGAGTGCTGTCCCGGTACAACAATGTTAAAAAACTTAATTTCATTTTGGGATTGAAGTTTAAAAATAACACATCCAAAAGGTGGGGTTTCTTCTCTTTCTTGATATATACCCCTAAACTTGATTCTGCCATTGGGAATATACAGCTTGATACCTAATCCGTTTATAATCTGATGAAATTTCTTTGCTGTCAAAAAACTGATAGGGGAAAGAAAGTAAATCTCATTTTTTGCTATTTTATATATCTGAACTGCTTTTTCAAGGAATTCATATTTGAGCTTGAATGGTGGGTTAATCCATATCTTCTTAAACGGTCTCCAATCTCTTTTTAGTCAGTCTGTCTCAATCGTATCATAGTTCGGGATATTCAAATAAGCTGCTTGTGTTTTAGTGGTAGCCGGATCATAATCAAAAGCACCTAATTTTTCTACAATATGTTTTTGGGTGTAGTATTCAAAGTTTTGTTCGTTAAATTGAATTGCACCTTTACTCATACAGAATAGAACAGGGTTTTTATACATTACTAATGAAAAATATTATTTTTCTTGATTTTTGTCGCATATTCTTTTAAAATGAAAGCCAAAAAAGGAGTTTATTATGTCAAATCCATTTTCCAAAAATACAACATCTTATACTGATTTTGAAATAATGTCTGATTTGAAATGGCATTGTGTTAAATGCGAATTAAAATCTGGACAAGCTAAAACATGGCAGGTCTGGCGTCAAGAAAAAGGTGTGCAATTAGATCAAGATGAACATGGACATTTTTATAAAAAGATGTTTTGTGAACATTGCCAACAGAATACTATCCACAGAAAATTAAAATCAACTGATTTGCAAGAAGTTAAAAAGGCTCGCTCTGGGATTTCTTCTCAAGTGGCAAAGAAAGTGAAGACACTGTATAATTTTGAGGAAGCTGTCTTTTTAAGAAAGCTTTCAGAACGGGAATTGGAAGTGGATCATAAGTTTCCACAAATACGATGGGGTGAAAATGAAGCGGATAATAATAATTTATCCGACCAAGAGCTGAAAGAAAAATTTATTTTATTAAATAGAAGCAATAACTTATTAAAATCCAGACAGTGTGAACAATGTTGTAAAACAGAATTGAGAGGATGCTTCCCAGGAATTAAATTTTGGTATCAAGGAACCGAAAAATGGGAAGGAAAAACAGAAAATGATCCTGATGGTTGTATCGGTTGCTTTTGGCATAATCCTTACAAATGGAGAGAAGAACTCAATAAAATTTTAAAGAAAAAGTAATAAAAAACATTTCTTTTTCCGAAAAACTGCATTATAATAACAATCGGTAAACAAAAAATGTTAGGGTGTTATGCGTGTCTAGATTTAATGATTTTGATATGAATAAATGGAAAGAACTGTCAGATATAGAAACTGGCAGCCTTTGGATTATTGACAAACGTGATAATTCTGGCAAGCATAGTGGTTTTTACCATGGTAATTTTGTTCCTCAAATACCGAGGCAATTAATCAAGCGTTATACAAAAAAAGATGAAATTGTTTTAGATGCGTTCATGGGTAGTGGCACGACTGCTTATGAATGTGAGACGCTTCATAGAAATTTTATTGGAATCGATATAAAACCAGAAATGGTAGATTATGTAAATAAACAACTTTTAGACAATACCAAAAATTCTTTTTTTTGTATTACGGGTGATAGTAGTGAAGCTGCAGTCTATGAAAAAATTAACGATCACCTTCTATCCATTAATAAATCGAAGGTTCAATTAGTTATTTTACACCCCCCTTACTTTGATATTTTAAAATTTAGCGATAAAAAGAACGATTTATCAAATGCGCCTAATCTATCAAAATTTTTAGAATTATTCGGTAAAGTTGTCCAAAACACATCTTGCATCTTAGAACAAAATCGATATTTAGCTATCGTTATTGGTGATAAATATGCAAATAGTGAGTGGATTCCACTAGGTTTTTATTGTATGCAAGAAGCAATGAAAGCGGGCTTAACACTCAAAAGTATTATTGTAAAAAATATGGAAGGTAATAGAGCCAAACAGGGGAAAAATGATATTTGGCGTTATAGGGCACTGAACAGCGATTATTATATTTTTAAACACGAGTATATTCTATTATTTAAGAAAAAGGGGAAGTAGTATGAATTATATCGGAAGTAAATTATCTTTATTACCATTTTTGGATGAAAGTATAAAAAAAGTTGTGAATTCTAATTCTTGCCACACTTTCTGTGATTTATTTGCAGGAACTGGTATTGTTGGTTCATATTTTAAACAAAAAGGTTATTCTATTATTGCAAATGATTTGCAATATTATAGTTATGTTCTAAATAAACATTATATTGAAAATCATAAATATTTTGAATTTTCTGGTTTATTTAAGAGGATTCCAATATTAAAAAATTTACCAAAAGAAAAACGACATATTGAAGTTTGTAAATATTTATCGGATTTACCTGGTAAAAAAGGATTTATTTATTGTAATTATGCACCAACTGGTTCAAAAGATTCAGATTTTGAAAGAATGTATTTTTCTGATGATAATGCTCAAAAATGTGATAGTATTCGTTCTACAATAGAGGATTGGCGCAATAATAACGAAATTAATGATAAAGAATATTTTTTCTTAATTGCCAGTTTGTTGGAGGTTGTTGATAAACATGCAAATACCGCCTCTGTTTATGGTGCATTTCTAAAAAACTTAAAATCTGCAGCTCAAAAAAAGTTTGATTTTGTGCCGGCTAAATTGATTATCAATGATCAAGAACACGCAGTTTATAATTCAAACGCAAATGAGTTGATTAAAAATATATCACCAGATATCTTATATTTGGATCCTCCTTATAATGAAAGACAATATGCAAGCAATTATCATTTGTTAGAGACAATAGCAAAATATGATTCTCCAAAAATCAAAGGTAAAACTGGTTTAAGAGATTATAAAAATCAAAAATCAGATTATTGTTCGAAGGCTTCTGTAAAAAAAGCTTTTTCAGACTTAATTCAAAACGCACAATGTAAATACATATTCTTAAGTTATAACAACGAAGGATTATTAAGTTTGGAGGATATAAAGGAAATTATGAGTAAAAAGGGAAAATATGGTTTTTTTACTCAAAGATATAACCGCTTTAAAGCAGATAAAAATAGAGACTATTCTGCTGACAGCACGGTTGAATATCTGCATTATTGCGTTTGTCAGGCTTAGTTCTATAATTGTATCAGTTTTTAACCTCGGTTTTGATGAAATCGAGGTTATTTTTTACTTCTTGCCCTTGGGGCATGTTTTGAAAATACTGCAGTTCTTGATGAAATTTTTTATTTTCAGCCTTTGTATGTGTGTATGTAAAGGTTAAAATTGTCTTGAATTTCTACTTTTTACTAATAACTCTCTAATTTTTTGTAGAAAAAGGCTCAAAAAAGTAGAATTTTTCTAATTTTTTTGCGTTTGGGGGGCTCGCGAATGGCTAAAAACGCGATATAATATACCTATAACCAACGAAAAAGAAAGGATTTTATTATGTATCAAATAAAAGTAAATGGAATTTTAATGCCAACAATTTATTGGTCTTTAAGAGAAGCAATAGAAGCTTGTCAACGTGAAGCCGAACGTGGTTGTGCAGTTATGACAGATATCATATCAGTTGAACAATAAATAAACAGAAAGGAGAAACGTTTATGTTAAATCAATTTCAAGCTTACTTAGTCCAAAGAGGATATAGAGAATTTTCGATTAATGGCAATCCATCAACGGCTATTGATTATGCTTGGAGAGTTGCCAAAGTATGCGAAAAAGAAAATTATACTGTCAAGCAATTAGCTGATACTATCAACACTATTTTAGAACAATATGGTCATTGTGGTGATAAATGGACAATTGGCAGACGTAGCCATGAAAGCTATATCAATGCCTTAAAACAATTTAGAAAGTTTGCGTTAGTTCAACGTTTTGGAGGCGCCAATGCCTAAATATCCAGATATAATAGTTGAATTGATTGGTCAAGATTCAAATGCATTTAACATTCTTGGAATATGCAGACGGGCTATGATAAAAAACAGATTGCCTCAATCTGAAATAGATACCTTTATGCAAGAAGCAACTTCCGGTTCTTATGATGATTTATTGGCAACTTGTATGAATTGGTTTAATGTGGAGTAGAATACGTCAATGAATACAGAAAAAATAAAACAATTAAATGATACATTGCGTAAAACATTTATTGGTGGACGTGTTATGCTAACAACAGGCATTAGAGCCAAATCAGCAGAAGACCAAGCCGAAATATTGCAAAAAGTCCGTTCCTTTAATGAATTTACAAAAGCAAATGATCCATACGCTGAGCATGATTATGGAAGATTTACGCATAACGGTGAAGATATTATGTTTAAAATAGACTATTACAATAAAACTTATGACAGAATGTCTGATGATCCAAGCAATCCAGAAATAACAAATAGAATTATGACAATCATGTGTTCTGATGAGTACTAAATAAAATTTGAAATTGATTTTTTATAAAAAATTGTCTATAATACATTCTTATTGCAACAGTTTAAATGGAACAAGTATTATGTCAACACATAAACAAATTATAGGAATTAACGATACATTTAATCTTATTAAAAAGTCAGTTGAGCCTCTTTCTCCACTAAAAGAAGCAATTACAAATTCATTAGATTCAATAAAAGAACGAAGAAAAATTGATTGTGATTTTAAAGCAAAAATCGATGTTGAATTCTTTTTTAAATCTGGATTTGATTTAATAAATGAAAAGGAAGTTTGTCTAGATTCTATAAAAATAACGGATAATGGAAAGGGATTTTATAAAGAAGCCTTAGAGCGCTTTAAAAGTTTAGCTGATAGAGGCAAATGCTATAATAATCGAGGAACTGGAAAAATTCAAATTTTTCATAGATTTAAAGAAATTTTCGTGGATAGTTTTTTTTATGAAGAAACCCAAAAAAAACGCTTAAAATTATCTTATGATATAACTGATCAATTGCAAGAAACCATAGAAAATGATTCTTCAACTGATTTTTTTACATCTGTTTATCTTAGAAAGTTTTATGGAGATATTAACGATATAACTTATTATAGTAGATTATATGAAAATAACTTATTGATAAAACAAGATTTGTTGAAAAGTTTAATTTTATATTTGTTTTTAGAAAAAGAAACTGGATTAACCATAAATATAAAAGTATTTGATAACAAGAAAGAAATTTTTTCTGATTGTTTGTCATCAGACGATATTCCCGAACCAGATAAAGAAGAAAAAGTAAATATTAATGAAGTATCTCTAGCTGATATTAATAAAGATTCAAAAAAAGAAACAATAGAGTGGAAAACTATTGGACAAACAGAATTAACTTTACGTCGTTTTAAATTACCTTTATCATATTCAGATGAAAATGGCGTTTTTTTATGCAGTAAAAATATTTTAATTGAAAAATACAAATTTCCAATTCTACGTAAAAATACAAATTTTAATGGATTTCGTTATTTAACTAGTGTTAGTGGAAGTATATTAGATGAACATGTAAAACATACGGTTGATGGTTTTACGTTTCCAAAGAAAAAAGATATTGAAGATAAAATAACACAACGAGATTTATTTAATAATTCGTATATTTTTATTGACGAGATCGAAGAAAAACTAAATCAGAAGTTAAATCATATGTATTCTGATTTACAAAATTTAAGCGAAGAAAAAGAACAAAATATTATCAATATTGCAAAACGATATGGAATTAATACAGATTTGGCAAAAACTATAAATGCGGGGTTAAATGATTCAGATGATGAGATTACAAAAAAACTTTTTGAAGCTCAATCGAAGGTTTTTGCAAAAAAAAGCATAGAAATTCAAAAAACATATGATGAATTAGCAAAACTAGAGGGGGTTAATTTTGATCCGTCAGATAGCGAATACGAAAAAAAATTTTTTGAAACATCCTCTAAATTAATGGAATTAATCCCAGAGCAGAATAAGGATGAATTAGCCAGATATGTAATTCGTCGTGATATGCTGGTACGGTTATTAAAATTAGCTCTAAAGAATGAACTAGAAAAACAAAAACAATGGAAAGAACGAAAAGAAAAAGGTGAAAAAGTTCGAGAGGAGCAAGAGGGGTTAATTCATGATTTAATTTTTAAACGAAAAGCAAAAAATACTTTAAATGATTTATGGATATTAAACGAAGAGTTTTCTCATTTTCAAGGTTTATCTGATTTGCCATTAAATGAACTTGAAGTGAATAGTAAAAAATTATTAAAAAAAGACATAGATATTGAACAAGCCATGACTTCTGTTGGGTTAAGTTTGGGCTCCCGTCTAGAAAAGAGACCTGATATTTTTCTATACCCAGAGGAAGGAAAGTGCATCCTTATAGAGTTTAAAGCTCCAGAGGTTGATTTAACAAAGCATTTGGATCAAATTTCCAAGTATGCCAAATTAATTGCTAATTATTCTGAAGAAAAAATAACCCAATTCTATGGCTTTTTGATTGGCGAAAATATAAATCAAATTGATGTTCCTGATAGATACAGAAAATCATTCTATAATGGTTATTGGTTCTATCCTGATGAACCGATAGCTTCTGTTGTAGATGGTATATCTATAGCAAATATATATCAAGAAATAATCCCTCTTTCTACCATCGCAAAGCGAGCATTTATTCGAAATAAAAGTTTTTCAGATAAGTTAGGTATCACTATTGAAAATAACAATTTTTAATACTATAAACTCACATAAATCGCCATACGTCAGCGTTTTTGTTTTAGTATAGGCAAGTTAGTCAAAGAGCTGTGTTGCTTGCGTATGGCGATTTGGGATAGCTTTATGCTTGTGTTATGAAAAAGGCTTAGAATTATTTGCTCATCATTTACAGATAAAATGCTTTTTCGTCAGCTTTCTTCAAAAAATGGACTGATTACTATTTCTCTCATATAGTAAATAAAAATTTATGGAGCAGATAAAAACCATTCACGTATGCATTCATGTTTATTATACTGATTAAAATGACGGATAGGTTTCTGAAAATCTTTGCTCGTAAATATTCTGCTGGGTCTAAAACGTCTGTCTTTTTCTGATTTCACAAACTCTTTATCACCATAACACCAGAGTTGCTTCATATCTAATGGCTGTCCGGTTATATCTATTAAAGTTTTATCTCTTACATCGGATATGTAATAGTAATATAGCATTAAATGATTGAGCATAAACTCATAAAAGTATTGAACCTTGTCTTTAGGTAGGTCTATTAAAATATGTAAATGTGGTGTGCTTTCATCTATATCTCTGTTCTTGCTATGCTCTAAGAATACGATCATCTTATATTGTTTTTCAGGATGTTTGTTGTATCTTTTACCAAGAGTTTTGGAATAATATTTTCCCAGTCCTTCTTTAAAACGATATGCAAGATTCTGTTCAGAGATATTTGTTTGTCCAGGATTAAAGGTAATGAACGTATTAGGTACAAAGCCATTTTCATATAACCGTTTAATTATCTTTTCTTGTTCTGGACTTGATATTTCAACAATATTGCGCATTTCATTGTCTCCTTTTTTAAGTGAAGAGAGGGTATACTTATGAATAGATAAAGGAGAAGTCTCGCTTTACCTGTACGCCTTTTTCAGAATCTAAACAGGAAGAAACCTTCAACTATTTTCAAGCAATTCTTCAAAATTCGATACCATTCATACTTTTTATAGAACATTTTGTTTTTAAAATTTAAAGCGATAGGAACTTACTTTTTACAATAATGCCTTGAAAACCGTTTTAACATGTCGTGAATCATCAGAAATGTAAAACCGTTTTTTGTGTTTGAGATGTTTTTTTTCATTTTCCAACCTTTGTACATACGTAGGTAAAGGTTAATCATTGTATGCATTAAGTCAGAAGTTAAATAAAAAAAGAGGCGGCTTATGCCACCTCTTCATTCTCGTTTTTTTCTTCCTTTTGTTCAATTTTAATCAGATTTTTTCGATGAGGCAAAGGAATTGTTTCCATGATTCTTTCCAACATGCGAGGTAAAAAAATCTCTCCCATCACTGTCCAAATAAAGTTTTCATATTTCTTATCTTCAAACTTTTTAGGAATTGTGTAATCTTCGGGAAGAGTATTTAATAAAAATGTCTCTCGTAAAGTACAACAACGAGGATCCGAATAGGTTCCATCTGGTTTAAGTCTTCCAGGATGGATGGTGCGTAAACCTAATGCTTGATTTGACCCACCTTCAATTGTGCTCCAAGGCTTATTCCAAGAATTTCTAGAACACTTCGCACCGAAAAAACCATAGCCGGGAATTTGATATTCTGGTGGATTATCAGCAACACAACAACCCGGGGCTGTATGAATCAAAGCATTATAGATTTCGGCCGCTAATTCAGGATTTTTATTTGATAAAAGAGGTGCTTTATCATAACCAGTTCCCTCACCAGGTTCAAGTGACGGTAAATGACCAATCACTTGCCAAGGTAATACAGCATGATCATCTTTTTTAGGAAATGGCCATACCCCGGTTTGGGATGCTAACACAATGGATCTAACGCGCGATTGAGGGTAGCCATAAAAACAAGCGTCTTCATTTGCAAAATTAATATCATAATTTTCAGAAGTTAATTCATCTTTAATATATTGTCCAATGGTTTTACCTTTTAATGCAATACGTAAATTTTTGGCTGGTTTTCCATCATTTTTTGTATTTTTTGGCATTGAGAAGTTTAAGAACTGTTTGGCATTTTCAATAACAATATATTTGGGTTTGACCTCCTTAATAAACTTAATCAGCCAAACAATCAAATCCAATCTGGGATCCTTCAAAAAGCCTTTGCCTTTTTGTGCGCAGAAAATTTGACAAGGTGGACAGGCCAAAATCAGTTGACAGTTTCTTTTTTTAAATTCATCAACCAGTTCATCAAAGTGATCTTGAAATTTGCCTTGAAACATTTTGCAGTCCTCCTCGCCCAATTCTTTCATTTTTAAAGAGAAGTATTCTGCCCGTTTTTCATCAGCTTCATTGGCTAAGACACATTTAAAACCGCGTGATTTTAAATAATATTCACCAGACCCAATGCAAGAAAAAATTGAACAATAAGGTATATCTTCTTCCGTAATTCTACCCAATAAGTCATCATGAGAAACTGCAGAAAAAGAAGTGTCCAGTTCAAATGCATCTTTACATTCTTTTTCAACTTTAGAACTTTCTTTGTTCAAAAATGATAATGCGTGTCGTCTGGAAGGAACTTCGTTGTTTGCAATTGCATAGTTCATTTCAAGTTCAATCACTTCATCACTTAAACGTACTAAGTCACGTGCTTGGTTATAAGTAAGCCCGTAATCTTCATCTAAAATTTGTCTTTTAGTGCGAATTTCTTCAAAGACTTCTTTAAAAGGACGCTTTACCTTTTTTTTATCTTCATTTTTGTCCTTATCTTTACTTTTGTCAGCCTCTTTGCCCTTTTCTTTTTCTTTTAAATCGCTTCTAACACCTTCTTGTGTCGCAATTTTTTGGAGTTCTTTACCTAATCTCGCTTCTGCTTTAAGCCAGAGATATGCATATAATTGAGCTTTTTGCAAAAAGAATTTCTGTGCAGTTGGTGGCAGTTTTTTCATTTTTGAGAAGCTCTCAGCAGTTTTTGAGATTCCTTGTTGACAACGAATAAATTGTTGTAATTTAATCGAATCAGTTGGAATATATACAGCTTTTGGATTGTTTTCACAAATCATTTCAAGCTGGTCTTTAGGTAAATCAAATTGATCAACAATAGCGTCAATATCGATAAACAATTCTTCTTGTGATGGAATTGGAACTACTGCACATTCATTTGGTTTGTTAGGATTGTCTGGGATATTGTCATTCGCATGCTCCTGTACATCAATTTCCGAAGCCTTCATAACGTTAATTTCAGTATACTCGGCTTCAATAATTTCTTGATGTGTTTTAGTTTGAACGGTTTCACCATTCACGACTTGTTTTGTATTTTCTGCCAAGACATTGTCATTGGCGATTTTTCTAATTTTTTTCATGTTTTATTTTCCTTTATTTAAATTTGCGTTCCTTTCGAAACACAACTTTCCCAACTTGAGAAAGTGGAGTGAATATAGCACAGGATTAAAATTAGTCAAATTTATTGACGACATTTTGCGACACACAATAGTCATAATAACATATTGATAAATAAGTATTACTAATGGGTATTGATAAAGTATATATGTTTTATTCTTCTAGCTTTAAAGCTCAATTTTTTCGTTAAAGTATCCTACTTTTTTCTTAAAATACCGTGTTGTTGGAATTTTTTTTGCTCTTGCTGCGCGCTGAATAGTGCGATTCGTTTTGCCCGTGAGTTTTGAAATTTCTTTGCAAGTAGTCCAAGGCGATATTTTATTAAGCCCATAACTTTGATAATCGGACAATAACTTATTTATATATTTTAATATTTCTTTTTTGCGTTCTTGTTTTTTGTCATCAGATAAAGTCGGATTAATTCTTTTTAACTTTTCTGTACAATTTAATAATGCCGCATATGCATTTTCAATAAAATCTTCCTGTTTTGATGTAAAAATCACTCCATTTTTATTTTTTTGATACAATCCAGTATGTTTTGTTAAGAAATACGCATTTAAATCAGCGATGTTTACAGACTCCTTTCTATGATGACAACTAGAAATCTTATTTTCTTTCAACATCTTCTTAATTGTTCTATGGTCGCATTTAAATATTTTTGTCAGAGCGCTGACAGGGATTCCAACTTGTCCAGCCCTAGCAATAATCATTGCAGGCGTTCTTTTTGTCGCCTCAATATACCCATATTTCCAAAAAACGCTATCATCATTTCTTAGTTCTTCTAATCTTTCTTCTATTTCTTCATACAGGGTCGAATAACCATCAAATTTTGTATCTTTCAAAAAATCATAAAACAGTTCTATGACTTTTTGATATTCATTACCCGACTTTTTTCGACATAGATAAATTACCATTTTCTCAAATAAATCATCTTTAAACATTTGATGATGTGTAGTCCTCTGATCCTTAGAAACCCTGTGATGAAAAAAAACATTGGCTAGTAGCCGTATTTCTTCTGTTTTCAACATTTCATTTGGTTCTTTTAAAGATGTACACAAACAACAATACATCATAGAAGTTTCAATATTATGTGCCAATTGAATCAATGCGTTTTCTTTTTGAAGCGATGCATCTTCTTTTTTAGCTGGAAAAAATTTATTACAAAAACGTGAAAGTCTCTCTGCATAAGCGATAGCAGTTCCTAGTCGATATTTCTTTAGGGTATCATCTTTTTTTTGTTGCACTAACCAATAAATAAAGTCTGTCCAATAAATAAAGTCTGTTTGGATGGAACTTTTATATTTATAATTTTTTTTCTTCATTTTACGACTTCCTTTTTTTCATAATAACCTATTACTTTATAAAAGTAAAACCGAAAATTAAGACTAACTAAAAAAAGAATTGGCTTTAATTGTATATAATAAATTTAAAAGAAAATCCCCCACAAAATAATCATCTATAATATCATTTTTTGTTAATGGCAGGGTTTTGTATTCAATAGTCTCTCTTGTCTCTTTATCTAAAATACGATGCTCTACTTTGATTTTAGGGATAGCATTATCTAAAAGACATATTAAGTCATCTACATTTACTTTTACAATGGATTTTACTTCTTTATCTGAAACCAACATATTAAAATCCGGCAAGTCAAAATTGACTGGAATTCCATAAATGTGTTGAAACTCTCTTAATTTATATTTTACAGTTAAATCTTTATTTATTCTACGTATACCAATAAAATAGGCGTTATCCATAATTTCTTTATCTAACCCCAATTCTTCTTTTGCTTCCCGATATAAACCATCTAATGGCGTTTCATTGTCCTCTATATGACCTCCAACAGCAAAATCTATATAATCTGGTCTGTCAAAGCCATAGTTATCTTTTGGATAGATTGTTTGAAAGAAAATTATTTTTTTGGCAGGATTATACACAATCCCAGTAGCGACTTTATGCCAATAGCCTTTTATATGAGCTTCTTTTTTATCAACAGGTCCAATATATACCATATTCTTGTCATATCTACTGATCATTGCTTACTTCCCCCAGTATTTTTATATATTTTCTGCAATGAATAAAGCAAGTATAGTATAATTTTTATAAAAGTAAAACCATTTTGAAACCAAAAAGTTAAGATTTTGTATGGATATTTAAGATGTTGGCATTTGTTTCAACCTTTGTATACGTATAGGCAAAGGTTGAAATGAGCAATCATACTGAATAAGCATAGCCTCTCATTGGCTCTCGCATGTAAAGGCCTTGTCTAAAAATGAGCCAATTAACGATGTTGCATTTAATTTTGATGACTGGGATGTGCCGGTCGGGCTCCCAAGGTCCTCTAGATTGCAGATAGGGCTCCCGAGATGGTGGCGGTGTGGATGGTCTAATTCAACTTCCGGCCCTAAGGGCAGGTTTAGATAGCTTGCTCAAGTTGTAATTGAAAAGAAAGGCTTTCAATTAAACGATACAAATCATCAATTTCTTTGATATTATTAGCTCGGTATTCGCTAAGCACGTTGTACCAAAACCCCTTCAACGCAAATCGCATTGAGGGGGTTATTTTTATATTCTATAAGAAAAAACTTGTTTCAGAAAGCGGCTACTCATTTATTTTTGTTTTAAGCTCAGAGAATTTTTTGGTTGCAAATTAAAAATATTTTGTTTAGAATAAGCGAGCCTGGTTGTTTATGCCCGCCAGGCTAGGATTTGACAGTCCGAGAAGTAGTAAGGGCAGAAAATATCTGCCGGCATCTGCCACGGGTGATGCGTTATGCGTCGGGCTGGGGGTGGATGCCTGCCAAATAGAGGTATTCACCTGAATAAGCAGGGCTATTTTGCTTACTACTTATAGCTGTCAACATCCACCCGCCTTTACGACACAGGTGGGTTTCGTGTTTTAAAAGAGGCAGAGAAAGGTGGGAAAATGAAAGAGAATAACGACACACTCAATCAAGTAATGCTTAAATGTGCATGGGAATTAAGCGCGAGTAATCCACCCGAAATTACGGATGAAGAAATGCCCGCGTTGATTAAAGATTATCGCCGAAAAATTTTAATTGAACAAATTAAATATGTATGGCGAAAAATTGCATTTTATTTGTTCCCGTTTTAAGTGCGGTGAATTTTTTAGTTGCAAATAAAAATTATTTCGTTTAGAATAAATACGCTTGGTTGATTATGCCCGCCAAGCTAGGATTTAGTAGTCCGAGCGTCTATGAGGGCAGAAAATATCTGTCGGCATCCGCCACAGGGCGACGTTTATGCGTCAAGCTGAGGGTGGATGCCTGCCAAATAGAGGTGTCCGCCTGAATAAGCAGGGCTATTTTTCTCATAGACGATAGCTACTAACATCCACCCGCCTTACGACACAGGTGGGTTTTGCGTTTTTAAAGGTGGCAGAGAAAGGTGGGAAAATGAAAAAGAATGACGACACATTGAATAACGCATCATTTTTTTAGTTGCAATTTTAAAATGTTTCGTTTAAAGTAAACGGGCTTGGTTGTTCATGCCCGCCAAGCTAGGACGTAACAATCTGATAATCAGCAAGGGCAGTGAAGACTGTCGGCATCCGCCACAGAGCGACGCTTTATGCGTTAGGCAAAGGGTGGATGCCTGCTAAATAGGGATATCCGCCCGAATAGGCAGGGCTATTTTTCTTGCTGATTATAGTTGTTAACATCCACCCGCCTTTACGACACAGGTGGGTTTCGTATTTTAAAAGAGGCAGAGAAAGGTGGGAAAATGAAAGAGAATAACGACACACTCAATCAAGTAATGCTTAAATGTGCATGGGAGTTAAGTGCGAGCAATCCGCCCGAAATTACGGATGAAGAAATGCCCGCGTTGGTTAAAGACTATCGCCGAAAAATTTTGCTTGCCAAAATTAAGTATGGCATAAATAAATTGCTGGTTGCTTTATTTGGGAGCTAACTTAAGAATCGTTATGCAAAGCCACACGCGCGGTCAGTGCGAACAGCCCACGTTGCAGGTAAATATACTCAAAGATAAAGAATAAATTTTATTCGTCCCCGATTTTAAGGGCTTGAATAAAAGCGCTTTGCGGAATTTCTACATTCCCGAATTGACGCATTTTCTTCTTTCCCTCTTTTTGTTTTTCAAGCAACTTACGCTTACGGGTAATATCACCGCCATAGCATTTTGCCGTTACATCTTTCCGATAAGCCGAAATATCTTCCCGCGCGATAATTTTACCGCCGATACTGGCTTGAATCGGAATTTTAAATTGATGACGCGGAATCAGTGTTTTAAGGCGTTCGCAAATTTGTCGACCGCGACGCTCGGCTTGCGAACGGTGCACTAAAAAGGCCATTGCATCCACTTGTTCACCGTTGACCATAATATTGACGCGAACTAAATCGCTCTTTTCATAGTCGGACACCTCATAATCAAAACTGGCATACCCGCGCGAAATGGATTTTAACCTATCATAAAAATCAAACACAATTTCATTAAGCGGTAAGTGATAGACTACCATTGCCCGATTGCCGACGTAGGTTAAATCTTTTTGCACACCGCGACGTTCCGTGCAGAGTTGCAAAATACTGCCCAAGTATTCATCCGGCGTCATAATCGTTGCTTTGACCCATGGCTCCTCAATGAACTGAATGGTGCTGGGATCCGGCATATCGGCAGGATTATGCATCGTCATCACATCACCGTTAGTCAGGTGAACTTGATACGCAACCGAGGGCGCCGTTGTAATTAAATCCAGATTAAATTCACGGCTTAATCGCTCTTGAATGATTTCCATGTGCAACAAGCCTAAAAATCCGCATCGGAATCCTTGTCCGAGCGCCATGGATTTATCAGGCGTAAATTGAAAGGAGGCATCATTTAATTGCAATTTCCCGAGTGATTCTTTTAAATTTTCATAGTCGCTCATATCCACGGGGAATAAAGAGCAAAACACTACCGATAAACTGGGTTTAAATCCGGGGAGGGGGCTTGGCGTTGGGTTTTTATCATCGGTAATCGTATCGCCCACGCGCGTTTCGCCGATGGATTTAATGCCACAAATAATAAAGCCGAGTTCCCCTGTGCCGATTTGTTCGGAATCCGTCATTTTGGGCGTAAAATACCCCAATCGCTCCACCTTATACACGGCATCGGTTGCCATCATCCGAATGCTCATCCCTTTTTTCAATGTGCCGTCAATAACGCGCACAAGAACAATAATTCCCAAATATGCATCATACCAAGAATCAACCAGCATGGCTTTTAACGGGGCGGTTGCATCGCCTGTCGGTGCAGGCAGTTGCGTAACAATTGTTTCCAGCACTTCATCAATCCCAATGCCTGTTTTGGCAGAAATCAACGGCGCTTCCGAGGCATCAATACCGATAACATCTTCTATTTGCGCTTTCACCCGTTCCGGATCGGCAGCCGGTAAATCAATTTTATTGATAACGGGCACAATTTCATGATTGGCATCCAACGCTTTATAAACATTTGCCAACGTTTGCGCCTCAACGCCTTGCGACGCATCAACAACCAACAGCGAACCTTCGCACGCAGCCAAAGATCGGCTGACTTCATACCCAAAATCTACATGCCCCGGCGTATCAATTAAATTCAGAATGTATTTTTCGCCGTCCTCGGCTTGATAATTTAAGCGAACGGTTTGGGCTTTAATCGTAATACCACGTTCGCGCTCAATATCCATATTATCCAGCAACTGTTCTTTCATTTCACGATCGGAAACGGCACCGCATTTTTGAATTAATCTGTCTGCCAAGGTGGATTTGCCGTGGTCAATATGGGCAACAATGGAAAAATTGCGAATATGTGATAAATCTGTCATTTCGGTAAAGTCCTTATATTTTGAGGCACTGCAATCAGGCTTAATCATTATTTTTATGCAGAGCCTTGTGTGTTAATATCCGTTTAAATGTGCGCCGATTATACCCGAAATGTTTTTAAAATGCAAGCACCTTTTCAAAGCAACTTATCACGTGCCGTATTCGTAAATATGGCGAGGCGATGACGTTCGGTTTTGTTATTTAGAGGTGGATTCGGGAGTTTTACGTTTTAAGAAGTGGTTTTTAATTTCCGTGCCGATGGTATCAAACCGATTCAAAACAATCATACCGGCCGAGGCGCAAATTTCTTTCTTTCGGCGAGCCGTTTCGGCAGAAGTTTGCGTATCGCTTCCTAAAAGCGGTTTAATGTTTTTTTTGTGCGGTCGTCCGGCCAGATAGATGAAAACGGGTTTCTTTGTTTTTTTCTTTTTGAGATAGACAGCCAATTCCGTTTCAAACTGACTGTTAATTTTGCCGACGATTAAAATCGCCTTTGTTTTCGGATCGGCAATCATTGTTTCCATAACGGGCACAAACGAGGTACATAATATGGCAGCCGAGCCGATGCCGACGCAAGTAGATACACCCAATCCGTTGGCACCGAGTTGTTGCACAAATTCATACGTGAGTGAACTGGAGCGTGAAATAATGCCGATGTTCCCTTTCGGAAATAAATGTGCCGGCATATTTCCGGCCAATACCTGCTCGGGCACAACAATGCCGGGCGATGAGGGGCCTAAAACGCAAACTTTATATTGTTGCGCCAATTCGCGCATTTTTAAAGCATCGTGATAAGGCACGTCTGTGGTTGTGCAAATCACCATCGGCACACGCGCTTTAACGGCTTCTTCAACATCGGCATAGACCCGATTCGGGTTGGAGAAAATAACGCTGATATCCGGTTTTGTTTTGCGCACCGCTTCTTTGACCGTGGGAAATACGGGTAAATCCAGAAATTTTTTGACGCCCTTATCGCGTGAAACACCGCCCACGATATGACTGCCGTAAGCAATGGCACGTTCTGTATGTGCGCCACCCGTTGTGCCCGTAATGCCTTGACAGATAATGTTTGTTTCTTTCGTCGGGAATTTAATCATAATTGCGATTCCTCCACGGCTTGAACGATAGCCCGAACGGCTTGTTCGGGTTGCTTGATAACCACAAACGGCAATCGGCTTTCAAAAATTAACCGTTCGCCCACGTTGGCATTCGTGCCGTCCATTCGCACGACGAGCGGAATGCCTACGGATATTTCTTTTGATGCGTCAATTAACCCCTGCGCAATGGTATCGCAACGGGTTAATCCGCCGAAGATATTGATAAAAATGCCTTCAACGTTCGGCTCCGAAAGAGCTAATTTAAAGGCGCGTGTGACGGCGTTTCCCGTCGGCTCCGTGCCGACATCCAATAAGCAGGCGGGTCGGCCGTTATGCGCCTCCAACAATTCCACGGTTGCCGCGCCCAATCCCGAGCCGTTGACAAGACACGCAATATTGCCGTTAAACGGTGTATATTTAAAATGATAACGCTCTGCCAAGGCTTCACGCTCACGCCCCGTCGGCACTTCTTTTAGTGACATAATATCCGGAAACCGTTCAATCGCTTCATCATCAAAAGCAATGCGACATTCGCCGATAACCCACTTATGGCGCGGTGTTAAAATAAGGGGATTGATTTCCACACCGATGGCATCATACGTTTTAAAGATGTTAAACATCTGTCGCAAAATGTTCAGCAGTGTTGTTTGGGGCAAGCCCTTAACGCCGAATGCCTGAATCACCCGATACCAATATAAAAGCGTCGGGCGCATGTGAGATATTTCAAATTCTTCTGTTCGATTGTTGGCCAATACGGTGAAAATATAGCAGTTTCGTGCTAAATCCAACCGAAGAGATATGCCGAATGATTGTTCAATTTCTACCGTTTCTTCAATATAGACGCGATTAACGACTTGCCCGGCATAATTCATCGTCGGCGATAAAAATAAATGCGTTAACATACTTTCGGTTATTTCCCGCACCTCCTCGGGTGAGGTTGCAATTTGAACACCGCCACGTTTGTCTTCCGGAGCATCTACAAAATTACCGGTTGCACGATTAGGATCATAAATTTGCGCCTTTACCTGCCATGACGTGCCACCGATTTCGGTTGCAATTTGTTGCGCCTCTTCAGGCGTATAAGCCACTCTTCCTTTTAAAACGGGCAGATTATATGATTTAAAAATACGTTTGTTTTGATACTCGTGAATTTCCATGGTATTCCGTTTCATCATCAAGAAAATCAATTCTGTTTGCAGTTTGGCATAAAATAAAGGCGATGTCCAGCGCTTTTTCGTTTATGACGTGTTTTCGTGAGGAATTTCAATAAAAAGCTGTTGACAAATCGGTAAAATCCGTATATAGAAAAAAGCAAGGGCGTCCTGCCCGCGTGCGGTTTCTGGGCCGGTGTAAAAACGGCAAGTTATGATAGCGGAACGCACAAAGAACTTTCCGATACATTTTTGATGAGGTGATTGAATGCAATTACAGGATTTAAAAAAGAAAACGCCGGCAGAATTATTGATGTATGCCGAAGATTTGGGTGTAGAAAACGCAACGTCTTTGCGCACACAGGATTTAATGTATGCCATATTGAAAAAACTCTCGGAATCCGAAACAACGTTATACGGTGAGGGTGTATTGGAAGTTATGCAGGACGGATTTGGATTTTTGCGCTCGCCCGAGGCGAATTACTTGGCCGGGCCGGATGATATTTATGTGGCTCCGCACCATATTAAAAAATGGGGATTAAGAACGGGAGATACGGTATCGGGCGAGATTGATGCACCGAAAAACGGGGAGCGGTATTTTTCCCTTGCCAAAATCAATACCGTTAATTTTGAAGACCCCGAAGAATTGCGGTATCGCGTGAATTTTGATGATTTAACACCGCTTTATCCCGATAAACCGATTGTGATGGAATATGGTGACGGCAGTCCCGAAAGCATGAAGGATTTAACGCCACGGATTATTGATTTGGTTTGTCCGCAAGGAAAAGGGCAACGGTGTTTGATTGTTGCTCCGCCTCGGACGGGTAAAACAGTGATGCTGAAAAACATTGCTCATTCCATTGAGCATAATCATCCCGAAGCACACTTGATTATGTTGTTAATTGATGAACGCCCCGAGGAAGTGACGGATATGATTCGCTCCATTAAGGGGGAAGTGATTAGTTCCACGTTTGATGAGCCGGCCGCACGCCATGTTCAAGTTGCCGAAATGGTAATTGAGAAAGCAAAACGGTTGGTGGAACATAAAAAAGACGTGATTATTTTATTGGATTCCATTACGCGTTTATCCAGAGCCTATAATACGGTGATTCCGAGTTCGGGAAAGGTGTTGACGGGTGGTGTGGATGCCAATGCATTGCAACGGCCGAAACGGTTTTTCGGTGCGGCTCGGAATGTGGAAGAGGGTGGCTCGCTCACAATTTTCGGAACGGCATTGATTGAAACGGGTTCGCGTATGGATGAAGTGATTTTTGAAGAGTTTAAAGGAACGGGTAATTCCGAAATTATTTTAGACCGTAAAGTATCGGATAAACGAATATTCCCCGCGATTGACATTATTAAATCGGGCACACGAAACGAAGAACTTTTGGTGGATAAAAACAAATTGCCGAAAATGTGGATTTTGCGCCGTATTTTGATGCCGATGGGGGTAACGGATTCCATGGAATTTTTAATGGATAAATTGCGCCAGAGCAAAACAAATGCCGAATTTTTTGAAAGTATGAATCAATAATATGCACAATGCGTGAGGGGCATTGCTCTGCTTGCGAGTGGTTGTAATTTACGGATTACGAGTCGCTTATTGCCGTTAGGGTAAGTATTAGGGTAAATATGCTGTCGGCGCTTATGAGGCATCGGCACTGATTGAGTAATAATGTAAAGATAACAGCGGAGTGTGTATCCGTATCAAATCGGATATATAGCCAAACACGAGCGGTTGCGCCCAACGTGGCGAATACAGATGATATCAGATAGATTTTACCGACTGATATGAATAACGGAGAGGATGTGAAATAACTGCACGAACAATTATAAAATTTGATTTTTGTGCGTTTTTTACTTGACTTAACAGATTCTTAATGATATAAAGAGACATCTTTCATAAACTGAAATGCGTTTTTCAGTCTCCAAGGAGATACATCAATCCGCGATGGTTCGTGCATTGGTGCGAAACGTGTATTTTGGTTTTTGAACGGTAAATAAGACAAGAAAGAAAGGAAAAAAATAAATGTCAGTACGTATTCGTTTAGCCCGTGGGGGTTCTAAAAAACGTCCGGTTCATAAAATCGTTGTTGCCGATAAACGGGCACCGCGTGACGGTCGTTTCATTGAAGCTTTGGGATTTTATAATCCGTTGTTGCCGAAAGATCATGCCGATGCATTGCGCGTGAACGCCGAAGCCGCCAAAAAATGGATGGCTCAAGGGGCAGAATTAACAGAACGTGTGCAAAAATTGTTTGCCATTCTCGGATTGGCAGAAAAACCGGCCATTCGTGAACAGCCGAAAAAATCGGCTCCGAAAGCCAAAGCACAAGAACGTATGAAAGAAGCTCAAGAAAAAGCTGAAGCCGCTCGCGCAGCTGCCGAAGCCGAAGCAGCCGCAGCTGCCGAATCTGCTTCTTCCGAAACAGCGTCGGCCGAATAGGAGATAAGAAATGTCCCAACTCGTCTGCGTCGGTCAAATCATCAATGTTCACGGAATTAAAGGTGCGATTAAGATAAAATCGTATCTGACGAATCCGATGGATATTGATTCATTCGGACCTGTCACGGATAAGCAGGAAAAACAAACATTTCATTTAAAAGCACATAGCCAAAAACAAGGGATTGTGTTGGCGTCTATTAAAGGTGTGAACGATAGAACAACCGCCGAGGCTTTAAAAGGGATGTATTTATACGTCAATCGGGCGCAGTTGCCGGAATCTAAATCAGACGAATATTACTACTGTGATTTAGTCGGGTTAACGGTGATGCGTGGCGATAAAGTTTTCGGAACGGTGGAATCGGTTGAAAATTTCGGTGCCGGAGATATTGTGAATATCAAATTAACAAACGGCAAAATTTATCCGTTTGATTTTTCGGATGCAACGTTTCCCGTTGTGTCAATCGCGGAAAAGAAAATGGAAATTTGTTTGCCGGCGGGAATGGAGGAAGTGATACATGAAGATTAATGTGTTAACACTTTATCCCGAAATGTTTCCCGGATTTTTGGGGTATTCATTAGCCGGCAAAGCATTAGCCGAACAGAAGTATCAGCTGAATGTTGTGAATATTCGTGATTTTGCAACGGATAACTATAAATCGGTGGATGATACGCCGTTTGGCGGTGGTGCGGGAATGATTATGAAGCCCGATGTATTGGATTCGGCGATTAAAGCCACTTATACACAGGGCGATATTTATTATTTATCACCGCGCGGAGAAGTTTTTAATCAAAAAACGGCACACGCTTTTGCACAAAAAGATGAAATGACGTTTATTTGCGGACGATTCGAGGGGATTGACGAACGTATTCTTGAAAAATGGCAGATAAAAGAGATTAGTATCGGAGATTTCGTGCTTTCGGGCGGAGAGCCTGCTCTTTTAACCATGTTGGATGCGGTCATTCGGTTATTACCGTCAGTAATGGGGAACAAACAATCCATGAGTGAGGAAAGTTTTGAAAACGGATTATTGGAATATCCGCAATATACAAAGCCTCAAAATTGGGAGGGACGTTTGGTTCCCGATGTTCTTGTATCCGGGCATCATGCCAAAATCAATGCATGGCGTTTGGAACAATCAATCGCATTAACCAAAACAAGAAGACCAGACTTGTGGACAAGTTATCTGGCTCAAAAAAAAGATTAAGAAAGGAATAAAAAATGAACTTAATTAAAGAATTAGAAAACGAACAAATTGCCAAACTCGGCAAAACGGTTCCTGATTTCAAAGCCGGCGATACAGTGCGGGTTATGTATAAAATCGTTGAAGATAAAGGCCGTGAACGGTTGCAAGCGTATGAAGGCGTTTGCATCGCTCGTCACAACGATGGATTAAATTCTTCTTGCGTTATCCGCAAAATTTCATTCGGCGAAGGGGTGGAAAGAATTTTCCCGATTTATTCTCCGAATGTTGCCAGCATTGAAGTGGTGCGTCGCGGTAAAGTTGTGCGCTCCAAAATCTATTACTTGCGCAACCTGTTTGGTAAAAAAGCCCGTATTGCGGAAGATAAAGCAATGGATAACGAAGATTAATTCGTATTTACCGTTCAAAAACACCTGCTTTTTTAGGCGGGTGTTTTTTTTGCTTTCTGTTTTAATAACTTGGTTTGGTTTAGGGATTAGGGTTTATCTTATAATGCATCAGCGGAAAGAATAATGCGCTATAATGTGAATAGTTTGTTTATTGAAAAATGATTGACAATAAAATGAATGTGTGATAGTATCACATCAAAATCACGCAAGGGAGTATCACAAAATATAAGACAGGAGAAAATATGCAAAAGCCATTTAATTTATCCGAAGCCGAAAAGCGGATGAAAAATGAAGAAAATGTTATTGATGTAGAAGTTCAAGTGTTAGATACACCGCCTGTTTCGCGGGAAGAAATAGAACGAAAGGTTCAGAAAATACGAGAGGGAATTGCATTCCAAGAATATTATTATAAACATATTGTGCATGATGTAATGCGTGCGGCCTATCAGTATGATGATGTGCGCTTGGCTCGGATTTGTTATGCGTGCGAGCCCAAATCTTTGTATTTTACTTATACTAAAAACGGCAAAGATCAATCTATTCTTTTTGCAGCCTTAGAGGGGAAAAAAGAAAAATTGTATAATTATATTTTGTCCCGCACGGATTGGACGGTTGCTTCTTACAGAGCAGAGTTTATCAAAAACATATATCCCAATAAAAAAATGGGGACACCTGCCATGCGTGCCAAAACAAAAAGTGTTCAATCCGAAATTTTCCGGTTGGAAAGAATGGCTCGCCAGACGGAACGTCTTTTGAATGCAAGCGCAAGAAACAAGCAAGCGGTAGAATTGAAGCAATTACGTGCTGAATTTGCAACACAGCGGGCAAAAGCCGTTTGTCCGGATGTTAAGCAACGGTTAAGTTGGCGTAAAGCAATTTTGGAGCATTTTAAAAGGCAAAGATAAATTGCTTCTCTGAGTGATGAGCTCTGAGATGCCGAAAACAATATGGAACTAAAACGCCGAGGAGTTTTTTTCGGCGTTTTTTATGATTGTTTATTTTTATAAAATGTGATTTCTAAATCTAACCGATGCGTGAACATAATATCACAAAGCGGAATTGAAACCAACGGTTTTGAATACAACTGTATTCAGGCGAAAGCTGAAAATAAAAAGTTAGCAAAACGTATGATGCAAGTTATAAAAATGATGAGTTGCACCACATATAAAATTGCAATTCCGAGCATATTTAAATATCCGTTTGAAGTGATAAGGAAAAGTCAAACAAAATGATATTGCTTTTGATTTTGTGTAAGCGTAACGAACAAGGCGATTCCGGTTTATCCGATTTTAATGGTATCAAGGAGCGTGTTTTATGAAAAATAACGGCGTGTATGGCAGAATGAAATTCTAAAAAGAGGAGAATAAAAATGTCGGAGCTTAAAACCCCGACATTTGTTCATTCATTTCACTATAAACACTCATTTTCATAAAGATATATGAAAGTTTCCGATTAGTATCCTTCCAATTTTTCCTCAATCGTATTGCCGGATAGATATTCAATAATCGGGCGTTCAATAAAGGTATAGACACCATATTCCTCTTTATTATAGGCACTCATACATGCCCGTGCGGAGGCAACCATAATGTTTGCCGTAAATTCGGGATTGATACCCTCAACCGTATAGAGTTGATTCACTTCCATACCCGTGCGTTCAATCGTTGCCGAGTGATGCAATGTATTATAAGGTTGAATACTTTTCACGGGCAGAATTTCCGTCGGGTCCATTTTAAAATACGGATCAGCCAAAATGGCTTTTTTGATTTCTTCTAAATCAGCATCCTTTTCAAGTTCAATATAGACGCGCCGTTTTTGCTTTCCGCGTCCGTTTGCAAGCGTCAACGCCACGGCATCTTTAACGCCTTTAAAGGATTTGACTTGCACCGTGTGACCCATACTGCGACCGCCTTTTTCGCCCCCGAAAGTTGTTGTGGTGTGTCCCGTTAATGAAACAACTTTCATCAATGCTCGCACGAGCGAGTCGGTGCCCGGATCCCAACCGGCCGACATAATGGAAACAACTTTTTTCACTTTGGCCGTAACATCTAATTCTCGGCGTAATCCGACAATACGTTGGTGTTCGTCAAAACTGTCAACCGTGCAAATACCGAGTGCGTGATACTCTTTAATTCGTTGCGGGACTTCCCGTGACGGAATACAAAGCAATGCAACATCTACATTTTTGAGTTTTGTAATATCAGAAACCACAATCGTATTTTCCAAATCGGGATCGTCCCCGTGTGCAATGGATGAGGCACGCCGAACAACGCCTGCCAAAACCATATCCGAACACTCGGATATTGCGCGTTTACACGCTCTGCCGATATTTCCCCACCCCACGATTGCCACTGATATTTTTTGCATTAGTATACTCCTGCCATTTTGCTATATAAGTTTTTATAATCCATGGAGGATTTATTCCATGAATAGTTTTGCTTCATTGCCATTTTCCGCATCATGCGGATATGTTCGGGACGGTCAAAATACGTTGCGTTTGCCCACCCGATTGTGTTATACAGTGCCCGAGACGAAATGTCGTGAAATTTAAATCCCGTTCCGACACCGTATTGTTCGTTATAATTCAAAATCGTATCTTCCAAACCGCCCGTTGCGCGTCCGACGGGTAAAGCGCCATACGTTTGGCTGACCATCTGTTTTAACCCGCACGGCTCATAAATAGACGGAACAAGCGAAAAATCGGCCCCTGCATCCATCAAATGCTCCGTTTCACCCTCAAAACCGATATGAACGCCGATTTTGCCGGGATATTTCTTCGGGAGCGAGTCAAAATAATCTTGTATCCAACCATCACCGTTGCCCATAATCACGAATTGGCATTCCATCGTGTTCAATACCGGCTCAATACAGTCGGAAAGCATTTTAACGCCTTTTTGCTCTGTTAGTCGCACGGCCATGGAGAAAATCGGTTTTTCCGTTGATGCTAAATGAAACCGGTTGACTAATTCTTTTTTATTTTGGGCTTTGCCTTCGTCCGAACTATCCCATGTGTATTGATGCGGAATTACAATATCTTTTTGCGGATTCCACATCTGTGTATCAATGCCGTTTAAAATACCGACTAAATCACCTTGCCGTTCACGCAACATAAAATCCAAACCGGCACCGTATTCGGGTGTGAGAATTTCCCTTGCATAATTCGGTGAAACCGTATTGAGTTTATCGGCGAAACGAATACCGCCTTTAAGCAAGTTAATTCTACCGTAATCTTCAAATGCGCCGGCATTAAAATCCGCCCAATCAACTTTGGCATAAGGCACAACGTCGGCTCCGTATTTCCCTTGGTAAGGTAAGTTATGAAGCGTTAATAAACTTCTGGTATTTGCGAAAAACGGATCGTGGTCATGCTTTAAATAATAGGGAGCCAAAGCTGTTTGCCAATCGTGCACGTGGACAACGTCCGGCCGGAAATTTAAATCTTTGGCCGTTTGAAGGGCTGCCCGCGTAAAGAATGAATAGCGGTAAGCATTATCCCAGTATTCCGTATGTGTATTGCAATCATCATACAAGCCGTGTTGGCGATAAATCGGGCGTCCGAAGTATTTATTAAACTCGATGAAATATGTTTCAACCCCCGCCACAAAGTTTGATTGGTGAACGCTGAAAAATTCCTGACAGTTGCCCATATTAACGCAATTTCCCTGCATGCGCGGGAAAAGACCGTATTTTTGATAATCAATGGATGAATAAAGCGGAATAATAACCTTAACGTTTACTCCGTGTTCAGATGCCAACGATTTTGGCAAAGCCCCCACAACATCACCCAAACCGCCGGTTTTAATAAACGGTGTCATCTCACTTGCGATAAACAAAATATTTTGTGCCATATAGCCCCCCTTGGTTTAATCTGTGAGTATCTTATCTGAAAAAAAAGTGTGATGCAAGTATTATTTTATTTTTTTTCACTTGCTTTCGATATCAAAAAAAGGTATGCTGGATCCGAATAAGAAATAAATTAAGGTTGTGAAGAAAAGATGCGCGTGTTGGATGTGGAGCAGTCTGTTAACGGCTGCCGATGGATATATAAAGAGGGTGATTCGAGATTGGCTTTAACGATTCAACAACGATACGGGTTGCCCGAAATCGTTGCGCGGATTTTGGCATCTCGTTCGATTTCATTAGAAAATGTTGAAGCGTTTTTATATCCGACATTGAAACAACACCTCCCGAATCCTTTTACGTTGAAAGATATGGAAAAAGCAGCCGAGCGAATGGCGCTGGCCGTAATAAATGGCGAACCCATCGGCTTGATGGGGGATTATGATGTGGATGGTGCAACTTCAACGGCTCTTTTAAAAATGTTTTTGGAATCCTGTGGGATTACAACATATTGCTTTATCCCCGATCGTGAAGACGGCTATGGCCCGAACGGGAAGAAAATGAAGGAGTTTTATGATAAAGGGTGTCGTGTGGTTGCAACGCTGGATTGCGGAACGACGGCATTTGAGCCGATTGCCGAGGGGACGGCCTTAGGCTTGGATGTGATTGTTTTGGATCACCATGATGCCGATGAAAAAAGATTGCCGAATGCGTATGCCGTTGTTAATCCGAAGCGATTGGATGAAGATATCAATCATCCGTGTCATTATATGGCAGCGGTGGGCGTTGTGTTCCTGTTCAGTGTTGCCTTGAATGCCGTGTTGCGGCGCAAAGGATTTTACCAAACGCGACAAGAACCGAATTTGATTGAGTATTTGGATTTGGTGGCATTTGGCACGGTGTGCGATGTCGTAAAATTACGTGGTGTGAATCGGCTGTTTGTAAAATCAGGTTTGAAACAAATGCAAAAAAGGCGCAATATGGGTCTTAGTGCATTGGCGGATATGGTTAATTTAACGGAAGCGCCGACGGCGTATCATCTCGGATATGTTTTTGGCCCGCGCATTAACGCTTGCGGGCGTGTGGGTAAATCGGATATCGGTATGCGATTGCTTTCATCGGATAACATGATAACGGCGTCACAGTTGGCGCAAGAATTGGAAACTTTGAATGGAACGCGTCGGGAAATAGAAATGGCTGTTTTGGCAGAAGCCATAGAGCAGGTGGAATCGCGCCCGATAGATACGCCCTTTTTGGTTGTGCAAGGAAAGAATTGGCATCAGGGTGTTGTCGGAATTGTGGCGGGTCGGTTAAAAGATAAATATAATCTGCCCGTATTTGCGCTGAGCATTGAAAACGGTGAGGTCAAAGGCTCTTCGCGCTCGGTTCAGGGTGTTGATTTGGGAACACTGGTTATGAATGCCATCCAGCGCGGTATACTATCACGAGGCGGTGGGCACCCGATGGCTGCCGGTTTTTCGCTGAGTGAAGATAAATTAGATGCCTTTAAAGCTTATCTGAAAGAGCAAATTAAGCCTGAAATGATTTCGGCTGATTTGTCGGCAGAGGCGGTTGACGGTATTTTAACGCTTGGAGGAGTTAATGATTCGCTGATGGATGCTTTGGCGATGTTGGCGCCATTCGGAGAATCGAATCCGGAACCGCGATTTGTGTTGACGGATGTATTGGTCACGCGCGCCAATTTGCTTCGGAACGGACACGTGGCCTGCACGTTATCGGCTCGTGGCGGTAAATCAATCAATGCAATCGCTTTTCGGGCGGCGGATACGGAGTTGGGGGTACAGTTACTCAATGAACATCGTCGGTATATGCACGTGTTGGGCGTGTTAAAGCGAGATGTATGGCGTGGTCGCTCAAAAATTCAATTTCAGATAGAAGATGCAGCATTTGCCGATTCATGATTTATCGTATCGGTAAATCGGCAAAGCCGATACAATATTTAATAATGAATTAATTTCTAAATTTATTTTCATTAAAAAAAATATAATATAAGTTTAAAAAACAAATCAGAAATAAAGCTTTCTGATTTTTTTGTTGACAGATGAAGTCCTTTCGCCTACTCTGCGGAAGATGATGTATCTGTTTGTAAAGGGGTAAATGATTATGAAGATACGCTATTTTGGAAGGGGGCTTGGCGCTTTTATCGGTTTTTTTGCTTTGCTCGGGTTTGTTTGCTCGGCATCGGCGCAACACTTACGTCCTATTATCGGAGACTATGAATGCACGTCAACGGCAGATTGTGAAAATGGAATATGCGATATTGATACGCATACGTGTCGCACATGTCCTAGTTGCCCGGAATTGCCGGAGTGCGGTGATAAGAACGAGGTAAACGGCAGATGTGTTGAATGTACTTCAAATGCGGAGTGTACGGAATCTGGTCGACCGTATTGCAATACGGCTACGTTTACTTGTCAAACATGTCCGGGTGACAAGCCTTTCTGGAACGGTAATGAATGCGAGGCTTGCCCTGCGGGGACAACCTTAGTGGATGGCGTTTGCGCGTGTCCAAGTGATAAACCGTATCGGTTGGCAATGTGTATCGGTTGTGAATCAAATAAGATTTTTGTTTCAGAACATAATGCTTGTGAATGCCCAAGTGATTTGCCAAATTGGAATACGGCAACAAATATGTGTGTTGAACCATGCGAGAATGATTGGAAATGGAAAGAAACGGAATGCGTTGAATGTTTAGTGAATACGGATTGTAAAGAGGGAGAAAATCCGTTGTGTGATACGGATAATACCTGTATCCCATGCCCTGATGCGACTCCGGTTTGGAACGGTTCGACGAAGATGTGTGAGGCGTGCCCGGATGACAAGCCTTATTGGAACAAAACAGAGAAAATGTGCGAGCCATGTCCGGACGGTGGCACATATGATGCAACGAAGAAAACATGTGTGATTATGATATTTAATGATAACTGGAATATGTGCCCTTGGACGCCGGCTCCTGGTTGCTGGACTCTCTTGGATAAATTTGGGCCATATACGCGTAATTATGGTGTATATGTAAGTGGATCCACAGATGATGAGGTGAGATTCTACATTGACTCAACAAATATGATGCCAACGGGCCAGAATGTGTATAATACTTGGTGCAATGGATACACGGGTTATTCCTCTAAGTTTGCTAACTATGGTGGGTATACAGCTCGTTCTAAATTAGGTGATCTGCCGAAAGGTTCTTACGGAAGCGCCTTATTATACTCATCCGGTGGCTGTATTTACTTTAAGAACGGCGCAAAAATCTGGCTGGAACTTGAAGAATAATATTATCTGTAAAAAACGCTCCGACGTCAAAATCGGAGCGTTTTTGATTCAAATAAACGGTTAGATATATTTGTCCATCAGCACTACGGCAACACAGTTTCCTTACGAAGAGAAAAATAGTATTTTCACCAAATTTATTGCGTATCACCTGTTTGATTCCATTAGAGCGTAAATTGTGATGAATTGAGCAGTATTGCAAATGTGTGTTATTCCCCGAAACGAGTTGTTTTTCTTTAAAAAGAATCAAAAAAAGGCTTGACATTTTGTTTTAAATACAGTAGAATAAATCCACTTTGATGCTGGATTTAACAATGTTTTTCGACTCGGAGAGCATGTTATTGAATGCAGAGGTTTTCAATGAAAATCAAGGGATTACTCTTGCTTTTACTGTTGAAATATGAGTGCTTTTATCTGCCCGAAACGGGTCGGTAAAAGATGTGTATAATTAGGTAGAATAAAGGAAAAATTTAAATGCCTACAATTAACCAATTAATCCGGAAACCCCGGAAATCAAAAAAGGCCCACAATAAAGTGCCGGCCATGCAAGCGTGTCCTCAAAAAAGAGGCGTTTGCACACGTGTTTATACAACAACACCGAAGAAACCGAACTCGGCTTTGCGTAAAGTTGCTCGTGTTCGTTTAACGAACGGATTTGAAGTGACATGTTACATTCCGGGTGAAGGCCACAACTTGCAAGAACACTCCGTCGTTATGATTCGGGGCGGACGTGTAAAGGACTTGCCTGGTGTTCGTTATCATATTATCCGCGGTACACTCGATACACAGGGTGTTGCTAAACGTAAACAAGCCCGTTCGTTATACGGTGCAAAACGGCCGAAATAAGTAAGGAGAAGGAAATATGTCTCGTAGACACGCAGCAGTAAAACGCGAAGTAACTCCCGATGCGAAATATAACAACACGGTAGTTACAAAATTTATGAACAGTTTGATGTATGACGGTAAAAAAGGCGTTGCCGAAGAAATCGTCTATGGCGCTATGACAGAGTTGGAATCAAAAATCAAAAAGCCGGCTTTGGAAGTGTTTTTGGAAGCATTGAACAATGTGAAGCCGACATTGGAAGTTCGTTCTCGTCGTGTAGGCGGTGCAACGTATCAAGTGCCGGTTGAAGTTCGTCCGGATCGCCAACAAGCTTTGGCAATTCGCTGGGTTATCAATGCCGCACGCGGTCGTTCCGAAAAAACAATGATTGAACGTTTGTTCGGTGAATTGCAAGATGCTTACAACAATCGTGGTGCCGCAATCCGTAAACGTGAAGATACTCACCGTATGGCAGATGCAAACAAAGCGTTTGCACACTTTAAATGGTAGGAGGTTTTCATGGCACGGACTACACCGATTGAAAGATACAGAAACATTGGTATTATGGCGCACATCGATGCCGGTAAAACAACAACAACGGAACGTATTTTGTTCTATACCGGAAAATCCCATAAAATCGGGGAAGTGCATGACGGTGCTGCCACGATGGACTGGATGGAACAAGAACAAGAACGCGGTATTACGATTACATCAGCTGCTACAACGGCTTTCTGGAAAGATCACCGTATTAACATCATTGATACACCGGGACACGTTGACTTCACGGTTGAAGTGGAACGTTGTTTGCGTGTATTAGATGGTGCAATTACGGTTTTTGACGGTGTTGCCGGCGTTGAACCGCAATCCGAAACCGTGTGGCGTCAAGCAGATAAATACGGTGTTCCCCGTATTTGCTTTGCTAACAAGATGGACCGTATCGGAGCCAATTTTGACCGTTGTGTTGAAATGATTAAAACACGTTTGGGCGCTCGCCCGATGGTTATGGCATTGCCGATTGGTGCCGAATCCGAATTTAAAGGAATCGTTGATATTTTGGAACAAAAAGCGATTATCTGGCATTCGGAAGACTTGGGTGCAACGTATGAATATCAAGAAATTCCGGCTGACTTAAAAGAGAAGGCTGAAAAATGCTATCACGAAATGGTGGAAATGGCTGTTGAAATGGATGATGATGCCATGGAAGCTTATTTGGAAGGCAAAGAACCGGATAAAGCAAAGTTGAAAGAATGTATTCGTAAGGGTACGATTTCGCAATCATTTATTCCGGTATTCTGCGGTTCTGCATTTAAAAACAAGGGTATTCAACCGTTGTTGGATGCGGTTGTGGATTATTTGCCGTCGCCGATTGATATTCCGCAAGCTAAGGGCGTTGTTGCCGGAACAGAGCAAGAATATGTTTGTGCATCGGTTGATGATAAACCGTTTGCCGGATTGGCATTTAAGATTATGACAGACCCGTTCGTCGGTTCGCTCACATTCTTACGTGTATATCAAGGAACATTGATGAGCGGTAGTTATGTAACAAATACGGTTAAGGATAAAAAAGAACGTATCGGCCGTATGTTGTTGATGCACGCGAATCACCGTGAGGAAATCAAAGAAGCGCATGCCGGTGACATTATTGCATTGGTAGGCTTAAAAGATACAACGACGGGTGACACGTTGTGTGGCGATGGATTAAAAGTTATTCTTGAGAAGATGGACTTCCCTGATCCGGTTATTGAAATTGCCGTTGAACCGAAGACAAAAGCCGATATTGAAAAAATGGGCTTGGCTTTGAACCGCTTGGCAATGGAAGATCCTTCCTTCCGCGTTGCTTCCAATACGGAAACAGGTCAAACAATCATTAAGGGTATGGGTGAACTTCACTTGGAAATCATTGTTGATCGTTTGAAACGTGAATTTAAAGTTGAAGCAAACGTCGGTGCACCGCAAGTGGCTTATCGTGAAACAATCTCTCGTGAATACGATGAAGACTACACGCATAAGAAACAATCCGGTGGTTCGGGTCAATTTGCACGTGTTCGGATTAAGTTCTCTCCGTTAGAACCGGGTTCGGGATTCGTCTTTGAAAACACGGTTGTCGGCGGTGCTGTTCCGAAAGAATACATTCCGGGCGTTGAAAAAGGTTTACGTGCCTCTTTGGAAACAGGTGTGTTAGCCGGTTTCCCGTGCACGGACTTTAAAGCAAACTTATATGATGGTGCTTACCATGATGTCGACTCGAGCACAATGGCGTTTGAAATTGCCGCTCGTGCCGCTTTCCGTGAAGGTATGGCAAAGGCCGGTCCGAAATTACTTGAACCGATTATGAAGATTGAAGTTGTCACACCGGAAGATTACATGGGTGATATTATCGGCGACTTGAATTCTCGTCGCGGACAAGTCTCGGGCATGGATCAACGTGGAAATGCGCGTGTGATTGATGCAACAGTTCCTTTGGCGAATATGTTCGGTTATGTGAATAACTTACGTTCCATGAGTCAAGGTCGTGCACAATACACGATGGTGTTCTCGCACTATGCGGAAGTGCCTCAAATGGTAGCAGATGAAATCAAGGCAAAAGTTGCCGGTTAAGAAAGGTTAGAAAAATGTTGGAAAACCAAAATATCAGAATTCGTTTAAGAGCGTTCGATCATAGGTTGTTGGATCAATCAACCCGTGAGATCGTCAATACAGCCAAACGGACAGGTGCCGAAGTTGTCGGTCCGATTCCGTTGCCGACTCGTATTGAAAAATTTACAGTGAACCGTTCCGTACACGTTGATAAAAAATCACGGGAACAGTTTGAAATTCGTACCCACAAGCGGGTGCTCGACATTATTGATCCGACACCACAAACAGTTGATGCTCTGATGAAATTAGACTTAGCTGCCGGTGTAGATGTTGAGATTAAAGTATAAGGAAGAAAGACTATGCGTTCAGGAGTAATTGCAGAAAAAGTCGGCATGATGAGCTTGTTCCAAGAAAACGGGACACAAATTCCCGTGACTGTTTTGAAAATTGACAGCACGGTAGTTGATGTTCGTACAATGGAACGGGACGGATATGTCGCTGTTCAGTTGGGATCCGGCAAAGCAAAAGCGAAAAACGTTGCTAAGCCGCAACTCGGACATTTCGCCAAAGCAAACGTAGAACCGAAGAAAACATTGATTGAATTCCGTGTTTCGGAAGACTGCGTATTGCCGATTGGTGCAGAAATCAGTGCGAACCATTTTGTTGTCGGCCAGAAAGTTGATGTGACAGGCACATCAATCGGTAAAGGCTTTGCCGGTGTGATGAAAAAATATCACTTCGGCGGTGATAACGCCACACACGGTGTTTCAAGAACACACCGTTCGGGGGGTTCAACAGGTCAACGTGAATGGCCGGGCAAAGTTTTCAAAAACGTTAAAATGCCGGGTCAAATGGGTAATAAGCAAGTGACGGCTCAAAATTTGGAAGTTGTTTCCATTGACGAAGCTCGTAACCTGATTATGGTGAAAGGTAGCGTCCCGGGATTTGATTCGTCAATTGTTACAATTAAAGATTCAGTAAAGATTTCAAAGCAACCGACGTTACCGGTTCCTGCCGGATTGAAAGCGAAAGCTGCCGTTGAAACATCTGCTGAAACAGAGGTAAAGGAATAGGCCATGAAATATGATGTAATCAAATTAGGCGGTGAATCCGCAGGGTCAATTGACTTGGCAGATTCCGTATTTGGTGTTGAAGTGCGTGAAGATATTTTGGCTCGCGTAATTCAATGGCAATTAGACAAACGTCGTGCCGGCACACACAAAACCAAAGATGTCGGCGAAGTGAGTGGTTCGGGCGTCAAACCGTTCAAGCAAAAAGGAACGGGTCGTGCTCGTCAAGGTTTGGACAGAGCTCCGCAAATGCGCCATGGTGGTGTTGTTTTCGGACCGGTTGTCCGTTCACATGCCTATGGCTTGACAAAGAAAATCCGCGCGCTCGGTATGCGTGTTGCATTGTCAATGAAAGCCAAAAACGGCAAACTCGTCATTGTTGACGAATTAACGGCCGAAAAACCGAACACGAAAGCATTGCAAAACATTTTCAATCAACACGGTTGGAAATCCGTTTTGTTTGTTTCGGGCGAAACGGTTGACAGCAACTTTGCTTTATCGGCTCGCAACATTATCAATACGGATGTGTTGCCGTCGCAAGGAGCAAATGTTTATGATATCATCCGCCGCGATATTTTGGTATTATCCAAAGATGCCGTGGCCAATTTGGAAGGTCGGTTGAAATGATTAAGAAAAACACAACAGTAGCAACGGCCGAAACATACGATGTTATCCGCCGTCCCGTAATTACGGAAAAGGCAATGAAGAGTTCCGAACACAATCAAGTTGTATTTTTGGTTGACTTAAATGCAACGAAACCGCAAATCAAACAAGCGGTTGAGAGCGTATTCGGCGTGAAAGTGACAGCAGTGAACACATTACGTCAAGAAGGAAAAACAAAAACATTCCGTGGCATTAAAGGTGTTCGCAACGAAACAAAGAAAGCAATCGTGACTTTGGCAGAAGGTCAAAGCATTGATGTGACAGCGGGGATTTAGTTATGGCTTTAAAAACATATAAACCTACAACCTCAACAGTCAGACATTTGGTCGGTATTGATCGTTCTGACTTGCACAAAGGGGCGCCTGTTAAAACATTGACGGAAGGTCAATCACGCACGGGCGGAAGAAACAATCACGGTCATATTACCTCACGTCGTCGTGGTGGTGGGCATAAGCAAGCATACCGTATTATTGATTTCAAGCGGAAGAAACTTGATATGCCGGCAACGGTAGAACGTTTGGAATATGATCCGAACAGAACAGCGTTCATCGCATTGGTCAAATATGAAGATGGTGAATTGGCTTACATTTTGGCACCGCAACGTTTAGGTGTCGGTGATACGGTTGTTGCCGCGCAACACGCGGATATTAAACCGGGTAATGCCATGCCGTTGAAGAATATGCCGGTCGGAACAATTGTTCACAACATTGAACTCAATCCGGGAAAAGGCGGACAAATTGCTCGCTCGGCGGGTTGTTATGCCCAATTAATCGGTAAAGATTCTGGTTATGCGCAAATTCGTTTAAATTCAGGCGAATTACGTTTGGTTCGCGGTGAATGTTTTGCATCGGTCGGAGCGGTTTCCAATCCGGACAATCAAAACACGGTGATGGCGAAAGCCGGTCGTGCTCGTTGGAACGATCGTCGTCCATCCGTTCGCGGTATTGCCATGAACCCTGTTGATCACCCGCACGGTGGTCGTACAAATGGCGGTCGTCAGCCGGTATCACCTTGGGGATGGCAGACCAAAGGTTTGAAAACGCGTAATAACAAGCGGACGGATTCGATGATTATTCGTTCACGTCACGCAGTAAAGAAATCCTAAGGAGGCATAAATGACAAGATCCGTATGGAAAGGACCATTTGTTGACGGTTATCTGTTGGATAAAGCAGAAAAGGTCAGAGCATCAGGTCGTCATGAGGTCATTAAGACCTGGTCACGCCGGTCAACAATACTTCCTCAATTTGTGGGCTTGACTTTTGGCGTATATAATGGTAAAAAGTTTATCCCGGTGTCAGTGAACGAGAATATGATTGGGCACAAGTTCGGTGAATTTTCACCGACGCGGACATTCCCCGGTCATACCGCAAATGACGCAAAAGCAAAGAAAGCAGGTAAATAATGACAACAAATGAAGTGAAAAAAGCAAAAGCGAAAGCACGCACGTTACGTATTTCTCCGCGCAAATTAAATTTGGTGGCGGAATCGATTCGCGGGCTGAAAGCTGACAAAGCACTCGCTCAACTGACATTCTCGACAAAACGTATTGCCGAAGAAGTCAAGAAAGTATTAATGTCCGCTATTGCAAACGCTGAAAACAATCATAATATGGATGTAGATCGCTTGGTTGTATCCGAAGCATACGTCGGAAAAGCCATGGTTATGAAAAGATTTCAAGCCGGTGCAAAAGGGCGCGCAAACCGCATCATTAAGCCTTTCTCAAATTTAACGATTGTCGTTGCAGAGAAAGAAGTTGAGCCGAAAGCCGAAAAGAAACCGGCAAAGAAGGCAACAACAAAGGTTTCTAAGAAAGAGGAGAATATCTAATGGGTCAAAAAGTTAATCCAACAGGTTTACGTCTCGGCATTAACCGCACATGGGATTCTCGCTGGTTTGCGGATGCTAATTATGCAGATTTATTGCATGAAGACATTAAAATTCGTTCATTTTTGACGAAGAAATTGGCAGCGGCGGGAATCAGTCACATTGTGATTGAACGTCCGGCCAAAAAGGCAATCGTAACGATTTATTGCGCCCGTCCGGGTGTAATTATCGGCAAAAAAGGTCAAGATATTGATTCTTTGAAAAAAGAATTGTCGGCATTATCTAAAAACAATGATGTCAGCGTCAATATCGTTGAAATTCGCAAGCCGGAAATTGATGCAAAACTCGTTGCGGACAGTATTGCACAACAATTGGAAAAACGTATTTCATTCCGTCGGGCAATGAAGCGTGCCGTTCAATCGGCATTGCGTCAAGGCGCAGAAGGTATTCGTATCAACTGCGGCGGCCGTTTGGGCGGAGCGGAAATTGCACGTGTCGAATGGTATCGTGAAGGGCGTGTTCCTTTGCATACATTGCGTGCAGACGTTGATTACGGTGTGTCAACGGCTCATACGGCTTATGGCACATGCGGTGTTAAAGTCTGGATTTACAAAGGCGATATCATGGCTCATGATCCCATGGCACAAGATAAACGCCTTTCAGAACAACGTTAAGTAAAGGATTAAAGAAATGTTAAGTCCAAAGAAAACAAAATTTCGTAAAGCATTTAAGGGTCGCATTCATGGCGACGCTAAATCAGCTACGACATTAGACTTCGGCAGCTTTGGTCTGAAAGCGCTGGAACCGGAACGGGTGACGGCGCGTCAGATTGAAGCGGCACGTCGGGCAATTTCACGTGCGATGAAGAGACAAGGACGTCTCTGGATCAGAATTTTCCCGGATGTTCCCGTTTCAAAGAAGCCGCCTGAAGTTCGTCAAGGTAAAGGTAAGGGCGCACCGGAATTCTGGATTGCCCGTGTGAAACCGGGTCGGATTATGTTTGAGGCCGATGGTGTTTCAGAAGAAGTTGCACGCGAAGCGTTCCGTTTGGCATCCATGAAGTTGCCGATTAAGACACGTTTCGTTGTCAGAACAGCCGATGAAGAGGTATAATGATGGAAAAGTTCAAAACAATAGTGGCTAAAAGCGAACAAGAGTTATCCGAAATGGAAGCTCAGTTAAGAAAAGAAGCCTTGAACTTGCGATTCCAACAGGCAAGCGGTGCGTTGAAAAACACCGCTCGCCGTCGGCAAGTCCGTCGTGAAATCGCAAAGATTAAAACAGCCGTTGCTCAAAAAAAAGCAACGAAGTAGTGCATAAGGAGAAGAAATATGCCGAAGAGAATATTACAAGGTGTGGTCGTGAGCGACAAGATGGATAAATCCGTTGTCGTAAAAGTCGAACGGCGTGTTATGCACCCTGTTTATAAGAAATACATCAAGCGCAGTGCAAAATACACAGCGCATGATGAGAACAATTTGTGCAAAGTCGGTGACGTTGTGCAAATTATTGAGAGCCGTCCGCTATCCAAGACAAAGACATGGGTAGTTGTGTCGGAAAGTAAGTAAAATTGGATTCTGAAGGAAGGAAATACCAATGATTCAAGTAGAAACAAACCTTGATGTTGCAGATAACTCAGGTGCATTGAAAGTTCAATGTATTAAAGTTATCGGCGGCTCGAAACGTAAGGTTGCTTCCGTCGGAGACGTAATTATTGTTTCCGTGAAAAAAGCAAAACCACGTGGAAAAGTCAAAAAAGGTGATGTCCAACGCGCTTTAATCGTTCGGACGTCAAAAGAAATTCACAGACAAGACGGTACAGCCATTCGCTTTGATTCCAACGCAGTCGTTTTGGTCAATAAAGACGGAGAACCGATCGGAACCCGTATTTTCGGACCGGTGACTCGTGAATTACGCGCGAAGAACTATACGAAGATTATGTCATTAGCACCGGAGGTATTATAAGATGGCTATGAAGATTAAAAAAGGCGATCAAGTAATCGTTATTACCGGTCGTGATAAAGGAAAAACAGGCGAAGTCGTAAAAGCGATGCCGAAAGAGAACAAAGTTGTTGTTCAAGGGATCAATCTGGTGAAACGCCATACGAAACCATCACAAGAATCAGCCGGTGGCATTATTTCGAAAGAAAGCCCGATTCATGTGTCAAACGTTGCGTTAATTGATCCGAAATCAGGCAAAGCGACTCGTGTCGGATTTAAAGTTGAAAACGGTCAAAAAGTCCGCGTTGCGAAACGTTCGGGCGAAGTGATCAGCAAATAAGGGATTACATCATGGTAGCAAGATTAAAAAAGAAATATGATGAAGAAATCGCTCCCGCCTTGTTAGCTCAATTCGGCTACAAGAATAAGATGGAAACACCGAAATTGGACAAGATTGTGTTGAATATGGGTGTTGGTGAAGCAACGGAAGACCGCAAAGCCCTTGAAGGCGCATTGAAAGATATGGAAGCCATTGCCGGACAAAAACCGGTGTTGACGCATTCCAAAAAATCCATTGCGACATTCAAATTGCGTGAAGGTATGCCGATTGGTTGTAAAGTAACACTTCGCCGCGATAAAATGTATGAATTTTTGGATCGGTTAATTACAACCGCCTTACCGCGTGTTCGTGACTTCCGCGGTGTGTCGGGCAAGAGCTTTGACGGACACGGAAACTATGCGCTCGGATTAAAAGAACAAATCGTCTTTTTGGAAATCAATTATGACGCCGTTGATAAAATCCGTGGTATGGATATCGTTATTGCAACTACGGCAAAAACAGATGCCGAAGCCAAAGCACTTTTGGCCGGTTTCGGAATGCCGTTTATGAAATAAGGGAAGCGAACATGTCAAAGAAATGTTTAATTAACAGAAACTTAAAACGCGAGAAGTTGGTAAAAAAATATGCCAACAAGCGTGCTGCTTTAAAAGCCATTATTACGGACGCAAATTCAACGCCCGAACAAGTTTTTGAAGCAACGTTGAAATTGGCAAAATTGCCGCGTAACTCGGCTCAGGTTCGTGTCCATCATCGGTGCGAGTTAACAGGTCGTTCACACGGTAACTATCGTAAATTAAGAATGAGTCGTATCCAATTACGGAAACTGGCAAATGAAGGACAGATTCCGGGTATGACAAAATCCAGTTGGTAAGGAGGAAGACAGAATGTCTATGACAGATCCTTTGAGCGATATGCTCACACGTATCAGAAACGGTGGCATGGCTCATAAAAGTTTTGTGACTGCTCCGGCTTCAAACTTGCGTGCAAACGTATTGGAAGTTTTGAAACGGGAAGGTTATATTCGCAATTTTGAAAAGGTAGAAGTCCGTCCGGGCGTTCACGAATTCAAAATTGAATTGAAGTATCACGAAGACAAACCGGTTATTAAGGAAATCCAACGTGTTTCAACACCGGGTCGTCGTGTTTATTCCAAGATTAAAGATTTACCGCGCGTATATAACGGGTTAGGTATTTATGTATTGTCAACGCCGTCGGGTGTTATGTCCGACCATGAAGCTCGTCAAGCCAATTTGGGTGGCGAAGTTTTGTGCAAAGTATTTTAGGAGGATATTGCAATGTCACGTATTGGAAAACATCCTGTTAAATTACCGGCCGGCGTAACGGCAACGATTACAGATGCCGAAATTATCGTTAAAGGTAAATTAGGTGAATTGAAAACACACATTCCGCACGGTGTTACCGTCAAAGAAGAAAACGGGGAACTCGTTGTTCGTCCGGTTTCTGATGACAAAGAACATCGTATGTTGTGGGGAACGGTTCGCGCCAATGTGCATAACTTGGTCACGGGCGTTTCCGAAGGATTCAAGAAGAAATTGGAATTGGTTGGCGTTGGTTATAAGGCCCAAGCACAAGGTCAGAATTTGAAATTGTCATTTGGATACAGCCACGATATCGATTACAAGTTGCCGCAAGGCGTTCAGTGTGCAACACCGCAACCGACAACGATCGAGTTGTCATGTGCCGACAAGCAATTGTTGGGTCAAGTTGCTTCTGAAATTCGTTCTTATCGTTCACCTGAACCGTATAAAGGCAAAGGGGTTAAGTATGAAAACGAAACCATTTTGCGTAAAGTCGGTAAGAAGAAATAAGGGGTATTAAGATGAAAGAAATTACAAAACTTGCCCGTCGTAAAGCGCGCGTTCGCTACGCTTTAAAGACAAAATCAGGCAATCGCCCTCGTTTATCCGTCTATCGTTCGGATAAAAACATTTACGCGCAGGTAATTGATGACAAGAAAGGCGTTACACTTGTTTCGGCTTCTTCAAAAGATGCGGAAATCACAGCCAAAGGGTCAACGGTTGCCGGAGCAACGGCAGTCGGCAAATTGGTTGCCGAAAGAGCATTAAAAGCCGGAGTAAAAGAAGTTGTATTTGATCGTAGCGGTTATTTATACCACGGACGTATCAAAGCGATCGCAGACGCAGCGCGTGAAGCTGGTTTATCATTCTAGGAGAGCAAAATGGCAGAAAATGAAATTCAAGAAAAGAAACAACGCCGTCCCCGCAAGGACCGCGATGATGCCAAAGTAGAAAAAGTAAGTGATGAATTCACCGATCGTGTTGTGCATGTTAATCGTGTTTCAAAAACGGTTAAAGGTGGTAAAAGATTTGCTTTTGCTGCATTGGTAGTTGTTGGTGATCAAAAGGGTCGTGTCGGATTTGCGCACGCAAAGGCTAAAGAAGTTCCCGATGCGATTAAGAAGGCAACGGAACAAGCTCGTCGCAAGATTATGCGCGTTCCTTTACGCGAAGGCAGAACATTGCATCACGATGTTTTGGGCCATTTTGGCGCCGGTCACGTTACATTGAGAACGGCTCCGGCCGGTACCGGTATCATTGCCGGCGGTCCGATGCGTGCTATCTTTGAAGTGATGGGTATTCAAGACGTTGTTGCAAAATGCACGGGGTCTTCAAATCCGCACAACATGGTTCGGGCAACATTTGATGCGTTGACATCTTTATATTCTCCGCGCTTAATTGCTGCAAAACGCGGTAAGAAAGTTGGAGATATTGTGTCGCGTCGTGATGGTGCAGTCGCTAACAAAGATGCAGAATAAGGAAGAAGACAATGAAATTAAATCAAATTCGCGATAATAAAGGCGCTCGCAAACAATCAATGCGCGTTGCTCGTGGCGTTAGCTCGGGCAAAGGTCGCACGGGCGGTCGTGGTTTCAAAGGACAAAAGGCTCGCACAGGCGTTCGTTTGAACGGCTTTGAGGGTGGACAAATGCCGGTTTATCGTCGTTTACCGAAACGCGGTTTTAACAACATCTTCCGGTTATCTTTTGCCGAAATCAATTTGGATACGATTCAAAAAGCAATTGATGCAAAAGTATTGGATGCTTCAAAAGAAATCAACGGTGTTTCCTTAATGGAAGCAGGTTTGATTAAAAATGTCAAAGACGGTGTTCGTTTGCTTGGCAACGGCACGTTGACAAGCAAGGCAATCATTCGCGTTGCCGGAGCAACCAAATCAGCACAAGCAGCCGTTGAAAAAGTCGGCGGAGAATTGATTTTGGAACCGAAAAAAGAAACTGTTTTAGTCAAAGGTCAAAAAACATCAAAAAAAGAACCGGCGAAAAAAGCAGTGTCTAAAAAAGCAAAATAAAGTGATATAAAGCAAACAGGAGAAAACAGCAATGGCATCGTTATCGGATAAATTAACATCAAATATGGATTTTTCGGCTTTTTCAAAAGCGAAAGATTTACAAAAGCGGTTGCTGTTTACCCTGTTTGCTTTAATCGTTTTTCGTTTGGGAACCTATATTCCCTTTCCCGGAATCAATCCGGGATTTTTAACGGAGTTTTTCTCTGAAAATTCGGGCGGATTGCTCGGTATGTTTAACGCCTTTACGGGGGGCGCATTATCCCGTATGTCGATTTTAGCATTAAATATTATGCCGTATATCTCGGCCTCCATTATCGTTCAGTTGGGGGCAAGCATTATCCCGTCGCTCATGATGTTGAAGAAAGAGGGCGAGTCGGGATTAAGAAAAATCAATCAATATACGCGTTATTTAACCGTTTTAATTACGGTTGTTCAAGCCTTTTTTATGGCCAAAGCATTAGAGAGTGCAGGTGCCGTCATTATGCCGTCCAGTGCTATGTTTGAATTATCAACGGTTGTTTCGTTGTTGGGCGGAACGATGTTTGTTGTGTGGCTCGGTGAACAAATCACGGCCCGCGGAGTAGGTAACGGTGCATCGTTAATTATTATGACCGGTATTGTTGCCGGTATTCCGGATGCGTTGGTGCGCTTGTTGGAAGAAAATAAAACCGGTGCAATGTCAACGGGTGTTTTATTGGCATTACTTTTGATGACATTCGCCATCATTTACATTGTTGTGTTTGTTGAAATGGCTCAACGGCGGATTCCCGTTCAATATCCGAAACGCCAAGTCGGGAATCGCTTAATGCAAGGAGCCAATTCTCACTTGCCGTTGAAAATTAATCCGACGGGTGTTATGCCCCCGATTTTCGCTAGTGCGATTTTGGCTATTCCGGTTGCCATCGTGCAATTCTCATCAAAAACAAATCAATCGGATTGGGTATCGCAGTTGGCCGTGTTATTAACACCGGGACAATGGCTTTATATTGTGTTATTTGCATTTTTAATTATGTTCTTTACGTTCTTCTATACGGGCATTCAATCCAACCCGACGGAGACGGCAGACAATTTGAAAAAACAAGGTGGATTCATTGCCGGTATTCGGCCGGGTAAAAATACGGCGGAGTATTTGGATTATGTGATTACGCGCTTAACGGTGCTCGGTGCCGTTTACTTGACGGCTTTATGTATTTTGCCGGAATTCTTGATTGCAACATGGGGTGTTCCGTTCTTTTTGGGTGGCACAACATTGCTCATCGTTGTTTCCGTTATCATGGATACGGTTTCGCAAATTCAATCGCACTTAATTGCGCATCAATACGAAGGGCTAATTAAGAAAGCAAAACTTAAAGGACATTTTTAATCTATACAAGTGAAAGTTAGGAGAAGAAGCAATGCCGGAAATGTTGAGACGAAATATAGTCATGATGGGAGCCCCGGGAAGCGGGAAAGGAACGCAAAGTGCGATTCTTTCAGAGAAACTTGGGATAAACGCATTTTCCATGGGCGATATTTTACGCGGTGTTGCAAAAGGAGATTCGGAAGAAGCGAAGTTAGTGAAATCGCTGATTGAGAAGGGGAATATGGTTCCCGATCAGCTGGCCATTCGCTTAATGGAAAACGAATTGTTTAAGCCGGAAAATGAAAAAGGATATATATTAGACGGCTTTCCGCGCGAGCTTTCGCAGGCAGAGGCATTAGATACCGCTCTGAATAGCGAAAAATACGCGCAATATCACATGAACATTGATTTAGTCTTGCTCTTGCAGGTACCGGATGATTACGTAATTGATCGGATTATCGGACGGTATCAATGTGCGCATTGCAAGACGCTTTATCATGAAAAGTTTAAGCAACCACATGTATACGGTGTGTGTGATGTATGTGGTGGCAAAGAATTCACGCGACGGGCTGACGATACCTATGAAACGGTTGTATCTAGACTCCGGACGTTTCGTCGTGTGACGGCTCCGGTTATACCTTACTACGAAATGAAGGGGCTCTTAGTGTGCGTTGATGGGACGGGACCCATTGACGTTGTGAGTGAAAAAATAAGAAAAATAGTCGGCTATTAAAATAGGACTTGACACGAAACGAAAAATAGATTATAATTCCCACTCGTTTAAGTGTCTTGTTTGCAAAAGCAGGACGAATAGTCGTTATTTTTTATTATGTTAATGGAGAAAGTACCTTGGCACGTATTGCAGGTGTAAACATTCCGACATCAAAAATCGTCGTTATCGGTTTAACGTACATTTATGGAATCGGTCGGAAAAAAGCTGAAGAAATTTGCAGCAAATTGAATATTGATTCGCACAAGCGTGTGAATGATTTAACAGACGAAGAAACCTTAAAAATCCGCGAATTGATTGATAGTTCGTATCGGGTGGAAGGTGATTTACGTCGTGAAGTATCCCTGAACATCAAGAGATTGATGGATCTTGGTTGCTATCGTGGGTTGCGTCATCGGAAAGGATTGCCGGTGCGCGGACAACGGACACACACAAATGCCCGGACACGTAAAGGTAAAGCAATTGCTATTGCCGGTAAGAAGAAAGTGACGAAGTAAGGAAGGGATAAAAAATGGCAGAAAAGAAAGTTGCTACGCGGACAAAGAATCGCGATAAGAAAAACATTTCCGTGGGTGTGGCTCACGTCAATTCATCGTTCAACAATACGATGGTAACGATTACGGACGTTCAAGGAAACACGATTTCATGGTCATCGGCCGGATTGAAAGGTTTTAAGGGCTCACGTAAATCAACACCGTATGCAGCGCAAGTCGCCGCTGATGATGCTGCTCGCAAAGCACAAGAACACGGATTAAAATCAATTGATGTTTTGGTAGAAGGTCCGGGTTCGGGTCGTGAATCGGCCTTACGGGCATTCCAAGCCGCCGGTTTGATTGTTACGTCAATTAAGGATATTACGGCTATTCCGCATAATGGTTGCCGTGCGCGTAAACGCCGCCGCGTGTAATGCGTTTGATGTGGGGCAATGAATTGCCCCGATGTAAAACTCTATGAATAAGGGAGCCTTATTATGATACAAAAGAATTGGCAAGACTTGATTAAACCGTCAACGTTGTCCGTTAATCAGTCAGTACCCGGATTTAAAGCGACGATGGTTATTGAACCGTTGGAACGCGGATTTGGGATTACGCTCGGAAATGCTTTGCGCCGGGTGTTATTGTCGTCATTACAGGGCGGAGCCGTCACAGCAATTAAAATTGATGGTGTGTTGCATGAATTCTCATCCATTCCGGGTGTTCGGGAAGATGTAACGGAAATCATTTTAAACATCAAAGATTTGGCATTAAAAGTGGATTCGGAATTGCCACAACGCATTTATTTGAATGCGACGGGTCCGGCCGTTGTGACAGCCGGTCAAATCACAACGAATCAAAGCGTTGAAGTGATGAATCCGGATTTGGTTATTTGCACGTTGGATGCAGGCGCTTCCATCAATATGGAAATGATTGTTTCAACGGGTAAAGGCTATGTAACAGCAGCAGCAAATCGTCCGGAAGATTGCCCGATCGGGTTGATTCCGATTGATTCCATTTACTCACCCGTTAAATCGGTTGTGTACAAAACGGTAAATGCTCGTGTCGGTCAACAAACAGACTATGACAAGTTGTATTTAACGGTTGAAACAAACGGAACGGTATCGCCGGAAGATGCGGTTGCATTGGCTGCTCGCATTTTACAAGAACAACTGAAAGCGTTTATTAACTTTGAAGAACCGGAAGAAGCAACGCTTGAAGATAAGATTGCCGAATTGCCGTTCAACAAGAACTTGTTATTGAAGGTAGATGAACTTGAATTATCCGTTCGTTCGGCAAATTGCTTGAAGAATGATAACATCATTTACATTGGTGACTTGGTCCAAAAAACGGAATCTGAAATGTTGCGGACACCGAATTTCGGTCGGAAGTCTTTGAACGAAATCAAAGAATTGTTGGGCAATATGGACTTGCATCTCGGTATGCAGGTTGAGGGTTGGCCTCCGGAAGATTTGGAAGCATTATCCGCCACGGTTGATGCCGAAAATTAAAAAGAAAATCGCCGAAATGGTTTCGGCGTCCGATCTTTACATTGCTTGCCAAGGAGTGTGGAGGAATCGGTTAGTATTATCAGCTTTGCGCGTCAAGGCTTTATGATGAAGAAAGGAAAGAAAAAATGCGTCACGGATTTAAGAAAAGAACGCTGAATAAGAAAATTGCACATCGTCGTTCAATGTTTGCGAATATGGCAGTATCGTTGATTAAACATGAACAAATTAAAACAACGTTGCCGAAAGCAAAAGAATTGCGTCCGATTATTGAAAAATTGATTACAAAAGGAAAGACAAACACATTGCACGTTCGTCGTCAATTGATTTCCTTTTTGCGTGATGAAGCAATGACGGAGAAATTGCTCTCTGTTGTTTCGCCGCGTTATCAATCACGTCCGGGCGGATATGTGCGTGTATTAAAAGCCGGTTTCCGCTATGGCGACTGCGCTCCGATGGCGATTATTGAACTCGTTGATCGGGATGTGACAGCCAAAGGGAAAGATTCCGGACAGGTTGTAGAAGTGGAAGCAGAAGCACCGGTTGCCGAAAAAGCAAAGAAGAGTGCGAAGAAAGAAGAAGCAACGGAAGAGAAAAAAGCTTAACTGATAAACTTCTTTTTCCATTAAAGAAAAGCGATGCGAAAGCGTCGCTTTTTTTGCATGTCGGAACAGCGGTATGAGAGGTTGCCAGCTGTGTTTGCTGGGAAAAGATAAAGATGTGTTGATGAAGTCGTGTATTGAATGCCCTAGACAGTATTTGATAATTTTTTGATGTAATAAGGTGGCAAGAAAATGTTTGTATATCCGACTGAATAAAAGCAGTGAAGCATTAATTTATCCGTTATTCGGATACAAAAAAACGGACTCTACAAAAAGGTCCGTCTAGATGATATAGCATAAAGAGGATTATAAGGGTATTTTTAAAATAATCAAGCAAAAATTTAGATATGATTATCTGATTGTAAAATAACAATTTTTTATAACTTCTTTTTGCGGGGCGATTTTGCATTGTATCCCCTCTACATAAACGGACGTTTATGTAGAATGGGGAGAAAGAAAATGAATATAAAACAAATAGTTAAATTGGCTTCTTTTTATGCAAAAAAAGTAAAAAACGGGGAATTTAAAGCGAATCGCGCAAAACAAGGGATAAAATCAGCGAATCAAAATAGCTTCACGCGCTTGAAAAATAATCAAAAAGCAAGATTTTTAACAGACTCACAAACGCAAGGTGGATTGAATGGATTTTGCGGGTTGCGCGGATTAAGTGGCGTGCGAACAAGGGGAGTGCGCCTTACCGAATACGGGCGGAGTATGGTAGAAATGCTGGGCGTGTTGGCGGTGATTGGCGTGTTATCGGTTGCGGGAATAATGGGCTATCGGTATGCGATGACGATGTATCGGGCGAATGAAACGGTTCATGAAATTAATTTACGGGCGTATGCAATCGCCCCGATTGCAGATAATAACACAACCGATCCCGAGAATCCCGAAATCGTGATGGAAATGGGCAACACAACGAATCTCGGGTATCCGATAACAGCATATTGGTTGGAAGACCCGAAATATTTTGAAATAGAAGTGCAGAATGTGCCGGTAGCTGAATGCAAGATGATATTGCGGACAGAATGGGCGTTGCCGATTATTATGAAAGTGGGCGATTTGGCATACGACGGGAACACCAGTATCTGCGACGGATTAACGGAGGCAGGGGAGCCGACAACAACGGCCGTGATGATCTTCCAATACGGGGCGCACTTGGAAGACGATATGTTGCCCTATCAAGAATGCCATAATGATGACGATTGTGCGAGCAAATGTGCAAGATGTTCGGCAGAGGGTGTATGTGTGTCAATCTGCGGGAGTAATGAACGGTGCAGGCAAGATATTTTAACGGGGAGTCAAGTCTGTTGCACGAGCGACAGGTGGGCAGGGCCTTATTGTTGCCCATCCACAATGAACGGCTATTGTTGCAACGTGTCAGGCGATCAATGTTGCCCCTGGTTTAAACCGCTCATAGATAAAAACGGCAACTGCTACACATGCGAGGAAGAAAATGGAATTGATGTAACAGGTGTCAATGAAAACTGCAACGCTTGCCCCAATAGAGAAGTGTGGAATAATAAATGCGTCTTGCCGTGTGGAGAAAATGAAATCCGCGGAACAAATGGAAAGTGTTATAGTTGTGATGAAAGCGACCCAATTTATTTGTATTCTATGAAAAGTGAATGTTCAAAATGTTTAAATCGAATCTTGACGGGAAATGGGAGCGCATTTTGTTCATTGCCTTGCAAAGAAGGTACTTTTACAGGAAAAGATGGAAAATGCTATGAATGCTCCATCGAAAGAAACGTTAGTGTTCAAGGAGTAGTTAATAGTGGATGCGAACGTTGTGAGGGAAGGACACAAATCGGCAATATCTGCATGCTTGATTGTCCGGCGCAAGGAGAATTTCAATTCCGTGGTGACAATGGAAAATGCTATTCTTGCAATGAAGAAAATCCCGTCAATCTTGGAGGTGATTCATCTGCCTGTAACGCAATTTGTAAGAATCGTATTGCAAATGGATATGATAATGGATATTGCTCCTTGCCGTGTTTGGAAGGAACATTTACAGATAGTGGGGGTAAGTGTCATAGTTGTAACACGCCGAAAAGTATCAGAGTATACGCAGTAAAGCATAGTGGTTGTGAACAGTGTAGTAATCGTCGAAAGGTTGGAAGTGCCTGTGTGTTAGATTGTCCAGAAAAGGGATATTTTCGCGGAAATGATGGAATATGTTATGCTTGTGATGAAGTTAACACCGTATTAAGTGATTCGGTGCTATGTACCGAGAGTTGCCCTAACCGTACGGCAAGTGGATATGATAATGGATACTGCTCATTACCGTGTGCAGATGGAGAATTTACTGGGCAAAGAGGGGAATGTCATTCATGTACGGAGGACAAAAATATTTCTACTTATGCCGTATATCACGATGGCTGTGAACGTTGTCCCGATACACGCAATCAATATAATAGCTATTGTGTTCCGAAATGTCCGGCGGATGCGCCACTCCGAGGTTGGGATAATAAATGTTATCCCTGTGATACAACAGAACGTGTGAATGTTCAGAATATAACCGATGCTTGTATGGAATGCTATGAAGAGCGCACATTAGATGGAAATTACTGTGTCTTAAAAGAATAAGGTGCACGCGTAAGAAATAAGGAAAATGGGTTAAAAGTTCCTCCTTTATGTATGTTTTTCTGGCGGAATGATGCCTCAAATTACGCACGATAATTTGAACTTTATCTGTGGGGTTTAAGTTGCTATGTTTTTTGAGCGACTGCTGAGCCATGGTAATTTGCAAGTATGTTTGATGAAAAAGTCTTCGGGAAATCAAAAATAAAATTCCTTACTTTTCAGATGCTGTTATGTAAAATTTTGACATAAAGGATTTGTTTTGTTGGGTAAATCGGAAAGAATATAAAAAAAACTTGCAATATCGGGGAAATGCGTGTAAAATTAAAGAAAAGGTCTTATACGCATTTGCGGAGGGTGTTATGGTACATTTTAATAAATACTTCTTTTTTTGTTTGATAAATGCAATCCTTGCTGTAAATGTGGGCGTTTTTTCGCAAGCGCAGGCAACCCTCCAAACGAAAACTATTTCCGAAGTTTTACAAGATGCGACCGTTCAGGTTAAACGGGCCGATAAGGCTGTGAATGATACGTCAACAGCTGTTGTGACAACTATTGAAGCCAAAACAAATGGCTTTAAAGAGCTTGTTAACGAAAATATTACCGATGTGAGTGGATATATCGGTGAGCAGTATCAAAATGTTACAGGATATGTGGATAGTCAAATTCAGGCCGGTGGTGAGTATATTGCAGATCAAGCACAAGATGTCGGTGAATATGTTGCCGATAGTGTCGGCCTCTCGGGAGAAGCCGGCGAGGGTTTCTCTTTGACACAAGATTTAGGGTGTTTAAAAGAAGCTGTTTCAAAGTATAGCAAATATATCAAACCGGCTGCTCAGTTGGTTTCCGGCGATATATTCGGAGCGGTTTCGGGTGTGCGTGATTCTTTCTACACGAAAACATCCGATAAATTATCCGGTTATTCCGTTTCGCAGGTGCAAAAGAATTTAAAAAAATTCGTGCAGGATGCAACGCAGACAGCTATTGGCGATTCAACACAGGTGATGAACGGCACGTCGCAGTTTGAGAAAGTGCAAGAGTCGGCACAGGATAATAAGAATGCAACTGCATCGTGTAAGCCGACAAATGTTAAAGAAGATATTAATAAAACAAATAGTGCCGGTATGACGATGAACGTGATGGCAAACACGTTGCTTTCATTGGATATTACGGAACTTTCAATTCAAAGTGCGACAATTTATGATAACATTAACTCCGTTTCAATTAACGGCTTGCTGATGAAGAATTAAGGGAGAGAAACCATGAAGAAGTCTTTTAAATTTTTCGGATTGATTTTAGCAGGGGTGATTCTCTTCCCTACGGTTTTGTCGGCCCAAGTGATTACAAAAGACGATAAGGAACTTTTGAATTTAGGGAAACAAGTTTATAATGAGGGAGAAAGCTTGATTCAATCTGTTCAATCTCTGCAACAGAGCGTAACGCGCGCGATTGATTTGGGCGCATATATGGACACAATTTTTGATGTGAGCTTTCTAATTCCGAAACCGGAACTTTCTTCCGATGTTGTTGATTCTGTGCCGAAAACAGAAGGTGATTCGGCATCTGGAGCGGGAGATATTGCTTCATCTGCCACATCAGCCGTCGGAGGCGGTGATGGTGCTTCGCAACAATTTGAAAGCTCTTCCAAGGTTAAAGCCTCCGTAAGTAATAACATGCAAGTGCGTGATACAAGTCAGGAATCCTCAACGGGTAATGCCGATGTAGATAATGTGGTTTCGGCTATGACGGGTGGAGAGGTGTCTTCCGGATCTCGATCGGATGAAATAAGCCGTAAAAAAGCGCAACTTGCAAAATCAAAACAAGCGTTTGCACGGTATGCGTTGGCAACGGCACTTGTTCATCGCACGCTTGCACACAGAACGTTTGAGGATAACAAAGAAATTGCTCAGGAACAGGCCGCCAAAACAACAACCATTCGTGAAACGCATACGGGCAAATCTGTTGGAAACATGGCTTTGGCAGATACGTTTAACAGATTATTGATGTCGCAAGCGGCGGCAAACGGATTAAGTGCCTTTTCCGCTATGGATGATATGGAAGGCAAAATTGATTTTAATCTGCGCGGGATTACCGATAAAGCCACAGGCGGAGTATTGGGAAATGTCGGTGGTATTTTGGGGCAATAGAGGAGGCGGTTATGATGAATAAAATTATTTTATATACAGTGGGAGCTATATTTTTATCAAATACCGCAGTGGCGCAGATTCAAATTTTAACGCCTTATCCGGTGAGTGAAAATTTGGCATATCCCGAGAAGATATTGCAAACGGTGTATGCACAACTATCCGGCGAGGATGATAAAGAAAAAAATGAGCAAGATAAGAAAAAAATAGAAATGCGCGATCCGAAAAAAGATTCGGCCGAGGTTAAGACAAATCAAGGAAATCCGGAAAGTTCTGAATTTCCGCCCTATGGTGACGAGAAATTAAGAGCCGCATTAGCCAAGAAAGAACCCTCAATTCCGGAAGTGGAAGGCGTAATTAAAGAAACATTCGTTTATCAATCGGAGACATTGAACGAAACAGGCAATGTGGAAGTCGATAAGAAATCATCCGATACATCGGCCGAAGCGGAAGACGGCACATTGGAAAAATTACAGATGCAAACGATTTTAACATACGAAAACGGACGGGCATTGGCGCGACGTGCATTAGATTTAATTGAAAAAGCACAAAAAGATGCCGAAGAAATAAAAGCTGAAAACGATGCTCGCACCACAACCGGCTCGATACAAAAAGGTATGCCCTCATCCGTTATGTTCCGCACACAGCAGTTGCTGAATGAAATTGCAACTTTGCGGAATAGTTATATTGAGATTAATGCAATTAACACCATTCAAGGAACGGAAGTTTCAAAGTCGGGTGGTCTTGTTGAGGATGTGTTAAATACGGTAACGGGAGGGTAAGATGACAGGAAAGAAAGTGCTTATATATGGCTTTTTATCCGGTATGATTATATTGTCGGCAAGTGCTTGCTTTGCGGCGGGAACACCGGTGACCGACCCTGAACGGGACGCAAAAGGTGTTTTGCAACAAGCTGAATCGCTTGCTGATAAAGCACAACAGGAAATCATCAAAGCAGAGGAGAAAAAATCCGAAGTTGCCGAACATGGAAATGCAAATTGCAGTGCAAATCCGCAAAATACAAAAGAAAACGGCGCTATTAAAACAGAAGTGTTTGAATACTTATATGATGAAGTGTTAGATTCCGGTTTTGAAGATGAAGCGGATGAGATTATTAAGCCCGCCGAAACATATGCTGAAAATCTTAAAAAGGTTAAGGAAACCTTTTTTGCGCAACCGAATGAGGATAGTGGATTAACGGAGTTGGGTGAAAAAGTTAATAAGGTAACATCGGCTGCCGGTTTAGATATGAGTAAGGCAGGATTAAGTACGGAAGAAATCAAAAAAATCAGAGAGATTCGTGAAGAGTATGCCAGTCAGGTAGCTGCAAAAAATCTTAAAATTTCACTGGACTTACGCGAAAAAATGGCTGAAGATTTTGAGTCAATACAAAAAACGCAGACAGCCGGATGTAATCAGTTACAAGGTTTGATGATGGATAACAGAAATTTAGTGGCGCTGATTAAGGAAACATCATCGGATATTATGATTCAGATTTTAACGCTGGAATCAATGGGTGCCAAAATGCTTTTAAAAGAAGATGCGGAATTGTTGAGTGTTCCTAAAAAAGTATCGGATGAGGAGGAAAAATCATGAAGAAGGTAATGGGTATCGGTGTTGTGATTTTATTCCTGATGTGTGTTGGGTTGAGCGGGGAAGCACTTTCTTCCGAGTGTTGCCCATCTCCACCCTCATGTGTGCCGACATTGGCTTGCCCACTAGAAAAAGTCGGCGGGCAAACTTTTCAGGAAACGAATAAGGTTATTCAAAAAGTTTCAACCGCCTATGAAAGCGTTTCGCAGGCTTATCGGAAAGTCACAAAAACAATTTCAAAAACGCGTAAGGCCATTGTTTCAGCAGTTGATAACGTGAAGGATGCCGTATCCGATGCAGCGAAATGGCCGCTGGAATATGTGGGCGAACAAGCGGGCCTTTTGAAAGAGGAGGAAGAGGATAAGGAAGGCGTTACGCAAGATAATTCGCATAGCGATACAACAAAAGTGAGCGAACGGATTACGAAGAATTTAGAAACGTATGAAGAAGAAATAAAAAGCGACTATGCCAGCGAGTATTTTACGGTTGAACGCCGGCGTTATATTCGTCAACAAGCAACGATTACTCTTATGGCTCGGATGTTGACAATAAAAGCCAAGTTAAAAGATTTAAAAGAATTGGTTGATGAGGTTTCCGGAGATGTAGAAAAAAGTGAAGAACAGGCGAGTGCTGCTTCGGACGGTTCAATGGATACGGCTAAAAATAATGAAACGGTTATATTGAAAGCCAATCAGCAGTTAAGATTAATCTGGTTTAAATTGTTGGCCTATCAGCGCACGATTGAAGCAATTAAATTGGAGTTTGCTGCAAATCAATCCATTTCGGGAATGAAAATTGTAAAGAAAGTTCCGGAAATACAGTCATCCGGTTCTGATGGCGGTGGAACAATTAAAACAGCGGGGGATAAATAATGAATCAAAAGAAAACAAGATGCGTGCAGCACTTGCTTTGCGGGGTGATGACGGGAGCAATCATTTTCGCAGGTTTTTCGGTCGGGCAGGCGATGGCGCAGTTTGCACAAGTTCAGCCTTATATTTCTCCTAAAAAAGAAATAACGGTGCCTGAAAATTATCAAACGTATTTATTAGAAGCCATGCGTATTCATGCAACTCAATATCAGATGAATACATTATTGTCCACAACACATGCAAATGTTTTGGCAACGGATGCACAAGTGGCTGTGTTGGATGAGCAGGTGACGGCTTTGAATACGTGTAATGAAGAAAGATTATCCGATGTTTATCAAAATCCGAAAGAGGCATGGGATAAAATGACAAGCGAGTATACGAATCGTGTGAATAATTTAAAAATTTACATAAACGCTTCCGAGCCGAGTCAAGCCGAAGATAATGCAGAGCAAGCGTTTCCGACATGGCGTGTCGGCAGAGAAGTGTTGATAGATGTATATGCCGAGCCTGAAAAATACGGAACATTGCGTTCGCCCGACAGCGGATTTAAGCGCTGGAAAGATCAAGATTATATTTATGCCGAACAAGTGAATAATTTTTTGGTTGATGTTGTGCAAAAATTGGGTGTTTCTGCTGTGCCGGGTGTTTCTCGTGAAAATACATACTCTCAAAATGCTCAGGCGTATCAAGCATTTCTTGCCGATATGCGCAAAAATAATACGCAACGGTATAATCGGTTAAGCAAGGAGCAACTTTCGTTCCCGTTACCGCCGGATCCATTGCCACCGGCAAATGAAATTATTAAGTTGACAGAGGATTCTTCACAAGGCCAACTTTTCCCCGCCATGCCGGATCCGTGGGCGTATTATATGAAAAATCCAAATGTCAAACGATTGCCGAACGGGGAAATGAATGAGTATTATCAGCCGGATTCTTTGCGTTTGCGAATGGATGTGGCTTCCAAGAACATAGATAATCGGTTTGAAGTGTTTCAGCGCAAGAAAACAAGTTTGGCAACAACAAAAGAAACGGCTCGCTTGCATCGATTGGCGCAAGATAACGAAAAGGTGGCAGTTGAGAACAGTTTGAAACAATTAGGTATTCAAATGCCGTTTGATATTGAGCGCCCCGAAGCGCTTAAAGACGAATTGCTGAAACGCAAACGCGCTGCCATAGGAAAAGCGCGCACTTTATTGGCCGAGAAAGCAACGTATGATGCTTCCGGCATGAGTGATAACCTTGTGAAATTCCAATCATTAACATTGCAGGATAAATTAAAAGCATTGGATGAAATTGATCGTAATTCAGAGGACTATGCAACGGCAATTACACTTTTAAATTCGGATCAAAAAGTGCAAGATGAAATCTTTTTGGATGCTATGGAAAAAGATATAAACGGTGAAGCAATGTTGACGCAAGTGAATGCAAAAGATGCGGAGCAATTAGTAAAGGCCGCACGAGCACAAGGCGCTCTTGTGCGCACCATTCAGGAAGAGCAACGCAAATATTTGGAAAAAGAACGCGCTAAAAAACTGAATGCCGATTGTTTTTTTGACGGTGATTTATAACGGAGATTGAAAAAAGATGTTTTCAAAATTACGCACACAAAATCTCGTTTACGGTATGGGAGAGGGATTAGCCAAATTCTGGATGGTAATTGCCTCCATCATCATCGGTATTAACTTGTTTTTGATTTTAACATTGATACAAATGGCGCCGAAATTACAAGTGATTGCGCAGATATTAACAACATCGCCCATGCAGTCAAACCAGCTATTGCAAACGGAACCCTTTTCATATAATGCGGGAGATAAAAAATTAATTGATGAAACGCTGATACGTTATTATATGGATGCGCGGTATACCTCATTTCAAGATAAAGACGAAATGCAACGACGCTGGGGCGGGGCAGGACCGGTGGCAAGGCTTTCAACACAGGATGTCTATCGTAAATTCGCAGGCGATTTAAAGGAAAAATTAACGGCGGTAAATAACTCAAATACCACGACGAATGTTGATATTATTTCAATATCGCGATTAGATAATATTTTTACGATTGAATTTGATGTATATACATACGGACGGGGAAATGTGCGTTCGCAAAGGAAGGTTGCCGTTGTGACTGTCGGATACAATCCGGGACGGCGCTTTTTCAATGCTTCTTACTCAAATCCGTTCGGGATGTTTGTAAAATCATATCAAGAATCAGTGAAAAAAGGGTAGAAGATTGCTTTTTTTGTTTGATTCTTTTTTTTTCTGTGATAAGGTAGAGAGGCAAAACTGATTGAGAGAGGGTAAAATGAAAAAGAAATTATTTGTTTTGTTATTCTTGGGAATGGTTGCATTTGTGGCGGCTTGCGGGTCGGTTTATGAAAAAGAACCGGTCGGTATCGGTGCGGATTATTCGGAACTGAAAAAATCGCCGTGTGCCTGTTTGCAAATTGAACAAATGCCACAAGTACCGTCTTGGTTCTTATAACGTTAACGGGTGAAAAAATAAGGCGGGTTGAATGGCGAATCAGGAATACGGAAGTCCCATAGGGGAGGATATCTCCGAAGAGGGGATGCGTGAACGGCGGTATTTATGGATGGCGCGCACATTTGCGTTGGTGGCCGTTGTTTCGTTTTTAAGCACAATTATGTTAATTATGGCTTTATATTCCTTGTTGCCGATTGTGCGTGTTCAACCGTTTTATTTAACAACGCTGAATAAGGATCAACAAGTTATCAGTGTTGTGCGACCGAATTTTCGTCAAATCAACATGCAGTTGTTAAGTGAATCGTTTATTCGGCAATATATTTTGGCGCGTCTGACCGTTGGCTCAAATATTGCCGAACTGGAACGGCGCTGGGGGATTGATGGAATTATTAACTGGATGAGTTCGGCCGTTGTGTATGAGGAATTCAGTAAAACAGCCGACATTGCCCTAAATCAAGCACGAAATGACGGGTTAACGCGCAATGTTAAGATACTGAATATTGTCCCGTTAAGAGCGGAGCAAAGTGGTGGAAACGTTTGGCGGGCAGAGATTGAATTGACTGATATGAAATACGGTGACTCCGCGCCTGTCAGAACGCGTTGGCTTGTGACGATGAAGGTTGAATTTCAAACCACCAGAAAGGGTTTAACGTGGGAAAAGCGTCTTAAAAATCCGCTGGGTTTTACGGTTGTCAGATTTGGTATTCAAAAACTTGATTAACGGTCTCAGAAATTTGTTATATGGTTGTTGGGTGCAGGGATAAAGCCTTTTGTATGCCGAATAATTGAAAGCGCTCCTGTTTGGGTAGCGCTTTTGCTTACTTATGAGTGCGAGCAAGCGCAAACGATGGGCGCAAGCGGGTTGAACGATTTGGAGCCGATTATATTTATTTTGTTTTTTTGTATGGAATGCGTTGTTGAACGGCATGAAAATTAAAAAATCATCTGCCCGTCAAAGAAAGTCAAGAAAAAAAGTAATTGTCGGGTTGATTTAAAGTCGGTGCATAAGAAGTCGCTTTACGTAAAAAAATAACAAGATAGTGCCGGTATTGTAAAACTTTTTAATTTTTTTAAGGAAGAAATAATGAATCGCAAATATTCCATCCTTATCGGAGCAACTTGAAAATAAATGTTGGAATCGATTGATAACTTGCTGAATTTTAAGCGGTGAAAGGCAGGTATTTTTGTTGCGATAAGGTGTTATTACCCAAAAATGAATAAAAACATAAAAAAAATCTGTTTTCCGTGCATTTTTTGCTAGACTTTTAGGGCTTTTTGGGTCTATTCTATGCACAGGATTGTAAATTTCAGAGGAGAAGGTTAATGTCAAAACAAAAATCACACAGAAGAATTTGGCTTGCAACCGTTGCGATGGCATTGGTTGTATCCGTAAGTGCAACGGCACAATCCATTTTGCCGGCAAATGTGGAAACGGAACAAATGATGGATGCCATTGCGCAAACGAACGGAGAATTTGATTCGGTGAATATGAATTACATGCATTCGCTCGGTATGCAACAAAAAGCGTGGAACGATCCGCTTTCGCATATGGGAGAAGGGCAATCCAAACCGGGATATTCAAAATATACGTGGACGCCAGATGTTATCTTGCCGATTCGTTTACGGGAAGGGATGATGACATTAATTAATCTGCCGACATGGGAGTTGATTGAAAAAGTGCATATCGGTTCGCCCGAATCGTTTGGTGGCGAAATTGCGGCTCCGAACTCATTGCTTGTTTATGCCGATCCGTCGTATTTGGGGGTTGACAGCAATATGATTATTTTCGGCCGTTCGGGGAATCGCTATGTGTTCTATTTGCGCTCTGAAACATACAATACGGAAAAGATAACGCAATCGGTTGTGGATGTGCTTGTCGGTCCGCGGTATACGCCTGTTGAATACGGGGGAAAACTCGGAAATTTTAACGGAGCCACGACAACGGCAGGTTCGGGGACATTAACGGGATCCGGCTCTCCGGCATGGGCAAGCGGTCGTGGCAGCGGACAAAATCCGCAAATCGGTTTAAATACGGCTTCAACGGGTCCGAAAGATTGGTTAAAGAACATACCGGTTGATCCCGAGAGCTTTCACTTTGATATAGATATGTATTTGCCGAATCCGGCAGATGTTGATATTGCACCGGATAATGTTTGGCGCGATAACATTTTTACCTATATTGATTTCGGACCGAAGGCTTTAACAATGACACAACGCCCGATTGTGAATTTAATCGTGCAAGATACGGAAGTGCCGGTCGGTTTCCGCACAAGCGGTCCGAACAGTCGGTTAATTGTCGTTGAAGGTATCGGGGATATGGTTTTACGGAATGGGCAAAAAATTATTTGTTTAAAATTACGGCGTGATCCTTCTTCCGGATTAGAATATACGGATTACAGCGGATCGCAGAGTAATTCTATTACAAAGCCCTCAACGATTAGTCGCGAACCGGTTGATTTGATGCCGAAAGCGCAAAATGCGCCCGAAGCACCGACGGCGGAAGAGACAAGTGTTGCGCAAAATAATGCGCGTCAGATAGAAGCGTATATGAATAATTTGCCGGCAAGCGGAACAACGGCTTCGGCAACGGCGCAACAACAGACAACAGCACAGGCAACAACGATTACCATTCCGCAACAAGCAGCCGTTATTTACGAACAAAATATGGCTCCGTTGCCGGCCATTCCGGCGCAGGTAATGAATTCACCGTCGGCATCGGCCAACATTGTCGGGGTTATTAATGATGTTGTATCTACATCACCCGCAACGGCCTCAACGAATCGAGCCATGGTTGATCGGGAAACGATTTCGGTTGAGTTAGGCACGAATGCAGATATTTCGGCGCTTGAATCGATATGGGAAACAATCTACACACAAAATCAAGATACGTTGAAAGGATACGAACCGTATTATTCCGTTGATACAACGGCAGACGGCGGTGTGCGCGAGTTGTTCCGTTTGCGTGTCGGACCGGTGAAAGATGTGGATACGGCGGACAAGTTGTGTAAAAAACTCGGACGCAGAGGATTTTCTTGCTCGGTTATTCGCGTTCAATAGAAGAGCGGCATCGGGACTATCCCGATGCGCGCGCTTTGCGCAAAATATGATGGTATTGTATTATTGAAAGAAGTAGGGTTAATATGCCAGAAAATAGAAGACAAAGCACCTCAGAACAATATATTAAAAAAAGCAATCGGAAACTGCTGTTCGGTGGGATATTGCTTTTATTTGTTTTTCTTATCGCATTAGCGTTTATGTCTGAATCCAGGCGGCGCGGAGGTGAGGAATCTTCTATTAACTATGTGATAGAGCCGATTGAAAGCACGCCGACCAATACGGTTGAAGGTGATTTGTTTGCGCGCGGAGATGCTAAATTGAAGTTGGATCCGGCGCAAATTGATATGGATAATGTGGTTATCGGTTCGCAAGTGGAGGCTATTTTAACTTTGACGGCTGAAAATACGCCGATACAATTTTTAGGCATGGATTTGGCGGAGGAGCAAACCGATGGATTTAGATTGGAAACAACATGTTCGCCCGATAATCCGATTGAAGTCGGTAATACATGCATTATTAAGGTATTATGGAATCCGGTATCGTTGCGTCAGTTGCAAAATAATTTAACGATTCGGTGGAAAGAATATTCGCAAACGGCATTTCGCGAACAAACATCGGTTGTGCAGATTAAGGCGCAATCAACCGATTCGAAAGACTGTGTGATTTGCGAAAATGTGAATGCCCAAGAAGTCAAAGAACCGCGCATGGCGATGGGCCTGAACGGTGAGTTATACGAGGTAGACGGTGAAGGCTATATCACATTGCCGGATGGCACGCGGTTAAAAGTGACGGAGAACGGCGTTGTTACTGATGATCAAGGAAACATCGTTGCGGTTGTTGAACCGGAATATATTGCGTTGAATATGAATAACGATTTAATGGGCAGTATATCCGATACGAACGAAGTTATCGGTGCAAACGGTGAAAAATTCGGCAGAATGCTGGGAGATAAAACGATTGTTGATCCGAAATTAAATGTATTGGGGGCTGGAATTCCCGTTGTGTCGGTCATCAACGCACAAGGCAATGTTATCGGCAAAATGACGAAAGACGGCACGGTGGTTGACGGACAGAATAAAGTTGTCGGTAAAGTTTGGGTAGACGGGCAAGTTTTCTCGCTGGAAGGACAGCCGATGGGTTATGTGCGCCCATGGGGATTGGTTTCTGATTTTACGGGGAAAGTTATCGGCGCAATTATTCCGGACGGAACGGTGATTGACGGTAAAAACAATACGTTAGGACGAATTATGCCTAACGGGTTTGCCATCGGCAATCAAGGTGATCTTATCGGTGCAACGATTCCGACAGGGGTTGGTATTGGATCGGGCTGCCAATTGGCAGGGAAAGTATTGTTGAATGGCGATGTAAAAGATTCATATGATCAGACGATGGGAAAAGTGATGCCGGACGGGGCGATCGTTAACACAGACGGAGAAGAACAAGGTGCTGTTATTCCGCAGGGGCTGGTTATTAATGAAAAAGGCAAAGTTGTCGGTTTTATCAATTCCGAAGGGAAGGCTGTGAACGGAAAAGGAGCTATTATCGGGTGTGTTAATCCGGACGGGACGGTTGTTGCCGGCAAGAAATCAGTTGGGGCTGTTATGGCACGCGGACATGTCATCGGTTATGGATGTCAAGCTGTCGGTTCGGTATTTCCGAATGGTGAAGTTTATGATAATACCTTGAAATCGTTGGGTCGAGTGATGCCGGATCGATTTGTGAGAAATAATGAAAATAAAATTATCGGTATTGTTGCAGCGCGTGGAGCAGCGGTGGCAGATGGTTGTCGCTTATTAGGATTGGTTTCATTGACGGGACAAGTCTTGGATATGCAAAATCAGCCTGTCGGTTGTATGACGCCTGAAAAAACAGTTATTAACAGTTCGGGTGAAACAATCGGAAGTGTTGCGCCGAAAGGAAGTGTTTATGACCAAAACGGTGCTTTGCTCGGTCGTGTCGGTTTTGACGGAAAAGTGCGTGATAAAGGCGGGAATGTTATCGGATGCGTGAATCCGGACGGAACGGTGACGGATACAAGCGGTAAGTTAATCGGTGAAGTATCGCAACATGCGCCCGGTGTTATTGTTGACGGTTCGGGTAATCCGACGGGTTGGAGTAAAGTTGGAAATAAAATTTTTGATATTAACGGGAATGAAGTCGGTATTTTAAATAAGGACGGAGTTATTGTATCCGAAACGGGTAAATATGTCGGATTTATTCCGAAAGACGGACACATCTTTTCGCCTGACGGATTGATTTTGGGTCGCTATTCCTCTAAAGTGGGGTATGCCGTTAATCAAAATAATGAACGATTTGCAAAAATTTTATTTGATATGACGGCTATCAGCGGTGATACGGGAGCAATCGTTGGAGCATTAATTCCTGATAACACGGGGTTTGTTGATAAAAACAGTGGCTTTCTGGGGCAAGTCCAAATGGATGGGACGTTGCGAAATAAAGACGGGTCGGTTATCGGCGCTATTCGCGCAGATGGAACCGTGATTGATAAAGACGGAAATGTTATCGGCTTCAAAGTAGTTGAGGGCAATGTTGCGACGGGTAATGGAGTTGTCGTTGGGACGGTAGATGCAACAGGTGCTGTTTTATCGGAGGCTAAAACAGAAATCGGACATATTTTAGGGAATGGGCTTGCTGTTTCATCTGACGGAAAGAAGTTAATCGGCGGAGTGGTTCCGCAATCGGCTTTGGCAATGGATGCCCGCGGATTGGTCGGCTATTTAAATGCCAAAGGCGAAGTGCAAGGGCTTTCGGGTGAATATGTCGGTAAAGCAACGCCGTTCGGACTTGTTCTTGCCGATGACGGGACGGTTGTTGCTCAATTGGTGCGCTTGGGTGTTTTTGTTGATGAAAACGGTAAGACGGTCGGTTGGACTTCACTGGAAGGCACGCTGACGGGAACGGATAATAAGCCTGCCGGAAAGATAAACGTGAACGGATTAGCGTTTGATCGAATGAATAATTTATTGGGAAGTATGGTTAAACGCGGTATGATTATCGGCAAAAACGGTGAATTTATCTCTTCCGTTGCTGCAAATAATCGCGTTTTGCAAAAAGATCGTTTGCTGGGAAGCGCAACGGCGTCACCCTATATCTATACAACGGATAATGTATTATTGGGCCGCTTGTTGCCGGCCGGCGTTGCTGTCGGAAATGATGGGCGGTTGCTGGGTTGGACACGTGGTGACGGCTCTATCGGTACGCAAAGTGAAACAGTCGGCGCTGTCTTACTTGATAACAGAGTTGTGAACACACGTGGCAATATTTTAGGATATTATATTCCGCTCGGTAGTGCCGCGTATGATAATGAGGGTAAAACCGTTGGAATTATGAGCATTAACGGAACAATTATTTCGGCTGCCGGACAGGCGCGTGGTGAATTGCGCGGAGGTAATTATGTGGCGCGTAACGGTGAAATAATTGGTCGCTTGGTATCTGATATGCCATATGTCAGCAATAATTTGTTGGGAAAAACAAACGGATTGGCTCAGATGACGGGTGACGTTGTGACGGCCAGTAACGGTAAGTCGGTCGGCAATATGATGACGAACGGAACGGTTATCAATTTAGCGCGTCAGATTATCGGAAAAATGACGATATACGGAGTTCCCGCGACGAATGCGCTTTCACCGATCGGGCAAGCATATTTGAACGGTGAAGTTGTCTCACGGGCAAAGACGGAAGGAGTTATCAGTGGAACGCAAGCCATTTATAACACCGAAAACAGAATTATCGGTAGTGTGTTGCCGTTGGAAACGGTTATCGGCAAAACAGGGAATATTATCGGTCGGCCGACGGGAACGCGCCAAATTGCCGATAGAACAGGCAAGCAAGTTGCTGTTCAAATGACGTTTGGTACGGTATTGATGACGGATAACAGTTGGGTCGGCGGTATTATGCCGAACGGAACTGCCGTAAACGATGACGGTGAATTGATTGGAACGATTGCCGGAGACGGTGTTGTATTAGATAAAGAAGAATTGTTCGCCGGACGGGTATTGGGCGACGGATCGGTTGCAACTGTTGCCGATCGTGAGTTGTATAATACCATGCCGTATGGCGGTGCGGTAACGGCACAAGGTTTGCCGTTCAGCTATCGTAATCGTGTTTTGGGAACAACCTCTATCAACGGTGATGTGGTAGATTATGCCGGAGCAAAAACGAATCGGATTTTGGACGATGGAACAATCCTTGGAAAAAGTGAACCGCTAGATGGTGTTGTTTTACCAATCGTTCCGGCCGTTAATTACAATGGTGATTTGCTTGGCACGTTGAACGGTAAGGGGCAAATCGTGTTGCCGAATGGCGAAGTAAGTGGCAAGGTTGCCGTGAATGAAACGGTTAAAGGGGCCGGTGAATATGAAATTATCGGGACCTTGATACCGAACAAAACAATTACGAACGATTGTAAAGTTGTGGGTGTTCCGGCATTAAACGGTCAGGTGATTGATGCGCGCGGAACGGTCATCGGACGCGTAACTCCCGATAAATGGGCCGTGAATGCTGCGGGCGAACGAATCGGACGCGTAACGCGAGTTGGTATTGTGGTTTCTCCGGATGGAACATACCTCGGTCGGACGTTGCCTGACTCAACCGTGGTAGATACGGAAGGCATTTCGCTCGGTTGTGCCAGAAATGACGGAACCGTTGTGGATAATACAGGCAATATTATCGGCGGAGTGATTGAAAGAGGGCCTGTTCTGGGTAAAGATGGTAAACCGCTCGGACGGGTGAAAGCGAACGGAACCGTGGTTGATGCCAGAGGAAATGAAATCGGAAAAGTGCGGGCAGACGGTATGGTTATTGATGCTGCCGGTAATGTGATCGGACATGTTGTTCCGAGAGACAGAGAGATTATATACGATGAAAACGGCAATATCAAAGGAACGTTCGGTGCGGACGGCACATTCTATGATCCGAAAACGGGAAAACCCGTATTCCGAATTGATAAAGACGGGAATGTGTATGATGCCGAAAATAATTTAATCGGCAGATATAAAAACGGTGAATTTGTGGATACAAAAGGCAACGCATTAGACGGCATGACGGTGTTGCTTGATAAAAATGGTAAAGCTTTCGGAATTGTGTCGGGGTGCGATGTCTTAAATTCCTACGGTGAAAAAATCGGCACGATTTTGGCAAACGGTAACGTTGTGGATTTAAACGGCAGTGTGTTTGCCAGAATATTGGGTGACGGCACGATTTTACAAGACGGAAAAGTGTTAGGAAAAGTTGCCGGCACAAATCCGCGCCTGGATAGATGCGGTATTCAAACGCAAGATACACCTTCTGTTAAACAAGTCGGGCGACTCGGCGCAGACGGTTATATTTATGATGAGAACGGTAATCAGATCGGCCGTGTTGACGAGGACGGAAATATTTACGATAAAGACGGCAATTTAATCGGTCGTGTCGGCGAGGATGGCGTTATTTACGATGCAAACAACAATCCGATCGGTTACATTGATGAAAACGGTAATGTGCACTTGTATAATGGAAAAGAGTTGGGTGATTTATCCGGCGGAGCAGGTGACTCGGGGATTGCCGGGCGCGCTATCTATATAGGAAATCAAAAGTATGCCGTTTCGGATAAGGGCTCTATTGTAAACAGCGATGGAACGATTATCGGTTATATGGGTGAGGACGGAAAGCCGTATACGCTGGACAATCGTGTGTTGACGGCCAGTGGTGATGTGACGGGTCGTTCACGCCCGAATGTCTATCGGCGGCCGAAAGTTTCGCAAGAACAGGTTGAAGAGATGAAAAACCTCTTAACGCAAAAGCGCCAGAGTATGCGTGCCGGTATTAAAAATGTTATTAAGCCGGACGGACGGATTTTGGCCAAAGGAAAACGTCAACAGGCTTCTGATTGGGGCGATGAATTTAAGACGGTATCATCATGGCCGGTAGATATGTCGCGGATGATTTTGCAAGATAAAGCCATTCCGGCAGTTATTGTGCGGTCCATTGATTCGCGCTATAAAGATGTTCCTGTGACGGCGATTGTGGAAAGAAACATCTACTCTGAGCAAGGACGAAATATTTTGATACCGGCGGGTAGTCGTGTAATCGGTAAGATGACGGGTAGTCCGGGACAAGATAAAGTGGCTAAAATGGAAATTTCATGGTCTCGCTTGATTCGTCCGGACGGTGGTATGTTTAAATTTACGGCTACATCGGGCGACGCGCAGGGACGCGGTGGTGTGGCAGCGTATTTGGATGATCAGTTAATTACGAAATACGGTAAACCTGTGATGACATCCGTTGTCACATCGGCAGTTTCCTATATGTTGGCTGCTAATGATGATTATACGGTTAATAACGAATCGGATACAACAACGCAAAGCTCTAAATCACAGGCAGCAGCGGATGCACGTGAGAACTTCATTGATTCCATGCAACAGATTTTTGATCAGTTGATTGCGGAAGCAACGGGTGTTCCGCCGGTTGTATTTGTTCCGTCGGGAACGCGGGTGACGATTTTCTCAACAACGGATTTATGGTTGCGCTCGGCAGATGATGATGTGAGTGATTATGAGAAAGAAAACGGTCCGGATACAACCGAGGCGCGCAAGCCGAATACAGGTTCGTGGATTGATAATCGAATTCAACCGAATGATACGGTAGATGAAGAAGAAACGGATGATTCTGCGCAAGGAAAACAAAGCGATTCAAACTCAGACGCAGTGGATTACTATGCTCCCGACGATTCGTATAAGAAACGTTCCGGTTTGGATGAAGAACAGCCGACAAGCGGAAATGATGCCATATACGACGGTAGCAGTGAGACGGGTGAAGTTTCATTAAAAGATCGAACGGTGACGCCGGTATTGCCGAAAACAGGCACTGTGGGGCGCTTGTTTTAGGTAAATTTTGTTGTGAGGGCCAGCGGGTGAATGAAGCATTTATCATCATCCGTAGTCCGAGTAAAAAGAACGGGATGAGGCGCACAATTAACAGGGAGTCGATAAAGGAAAAATAGATTAAATCGGCTGAAAGAAGAAAGGGGAAGTATGGGCGAATTATCGATTAAAGATACGTATAAAGTGTTAGAGTCGGCACTGCGTCCGCTTTCCTACTGGTATAATCAAGATAATGTTGAAGAGGTGGCAGTTGATTGCCCGGGCGGAATCTGGTTGCGTTTACGTGGGAAGCATACCTATCCATGGCATTATTATGAGGATCCGAAATTAACGCGCGAGTATTTAAACAACATTTTATATATTATTGCAAATACGTATGATTACGCATTTGATCCCGAGCAAGGAACACCCGTTGTGTATGCAACATTGCCCGGAGGCCATCGTTTTACGGGGATTGCCGGACGCAATGTGATGTATGATAATAACGATTTAACGGGAGGTGTGGCATTAGCCATCCGTGTGTATAAAGAAGATTTATCCATTACCATGGGTGATTTCGGATTGAATGAGGGTGGCAGATTACGTCCGTTAAATAAATTAAAGCAAGTAGAAGACCCTGATGATCCGTTTGATAGATTGTTGTTATCCATTAAGCGGGGAGATCATGTTTTAGTCAGCGGGGCAACGGCAACAGGTAAAACAACGTTTTTAAATAATTTAATTCGTTTATTGGATCCGCATAAGCGCATTTTAACGATTGAAGATACGCGCGAATTGATTGTGCCACATAAAAACCGCGTGCATATTGTTTTGCCACGGACGGAGTTGACGAATAAATTTGATTATAAGCGCGTAATTGACTTAGCGGTTCGGTTTACGCCGGACGCTATTATCGGGGGTGAAATTTCTACATCAAATGCAGGGGCTTTATGGGAGTTAATGGGGTCCGGACACGATAACTGCTTTGCAACCATACATGCTGAAAGTCCGGAAGCAGCTTATAAGGCTTTTATCGGGCGGATTTTGCATACATACCCGACAACCGATCGTGAAAAAACGTATCGTGAAATGAAAGAAAAATTACGGGTTGTGCAAATTAATCGCGATGGAAACATCCGTGCCGTAACGGCCGTTACCTGATTCCCCACTGTTGTGTATTTCCCTAACCCGTATGTTTGGATTATTTAAATTGCTGTCGTAGCAAGAAATGGTAGCCGTTGTTCAGAAAACGCTACTTTCGGTTTGCTTAATTATAAAAATCGGCAGAGAATAGAATGGGCAACGTGAGTGAGTATATCAAAAGCACTTGACTGCGCAATCCTCAATCGGGATGATGAAAATTATGAACAGTGCCGTTCAAGAGGCGTGAACGGCAGTATACTTTGTTTTGATACTTGATGATAACGATTATTCCCTTTTGATACATTTCGTTCAATGAAGGGTAATACGGTTTTCAAACGGAGGAAATTTATAATCGGAGCGTTGCATTTGTTGTTTCAGTAACTGCCGTAAGGAGGGATGTATTTCTTGCGCTTCGGGTTGTTCGGGATACCCATCTCCTCCGCGTGCTAAAAAAGAGGCCATTACAACCGGATAACTTTTATTCAAATGAAGTGGCTCGCCGTTATGCAAAACAGTGATAACTTTTTTTGTCAGCGGATTAAAGGTATAAGAAAGGCCGGCCGTTTGTAAAAAAGCATTTGTGCGTTGATCGGGGATAAAATCGCGCAAGCCGATTTCCAGATAAGATATAATTTCTTGACCCGTTAAATTAACAATAACAACACTTGAATCAAAAGGATAACTTTGCACAAGTTGCCCATAGCGGATTGTTCCTTTCGGCAGGCCTGCGCGAATCCCGCCCGCATTTAAAAAGGCTATTTTTGCCGAAGGAGCGGCTTGTAATAACGTGTTGGTCAGCACTTCGCCGATATAGCACTCCTCGGAACAAAAATCGGTATTTGGTGTTAGCAAAATTGGATTTTCAGATACCGTTAATGCTTCATCTAATTGGTGTTGAAGAGATTGTTCAACGGATTCAATTTCGTGTTTCATCACATCATCGGGTTGAACGGCGGTATTGATTTGTTGCGTATCGCCCGTATAGGAAAGAATTTCACCGTTTTGATTAAATTCAACGGTGAGTTGCCCCGCATATTCGCCTCCGTAGCCGGCGGAAACAATTAACACGGGTTGCCCCTTTTGATTTTGCACAACGGTCGGATAGACGCCTTGGACATTTGGAAACGTTGGATTATTTGAGAGTAGCGTATGCGTATGCCCGCCGACGATAATATCAATATCTTGAGATAGTTGGGCCAGAGATTTATCGGCTTCAAAACCGATATGTGAAAGCACGATAATAACGGAAACGCCTTTTTCCTTTAAACGTTCCGTTTCGGCTTGAACGGATGATAATAACGGGCGCAAACGGATTTCTTTTGCAAAAGCGGATTGCGTTTTCATTTCGTCCGTTAATAATCCGATAACACCTATTTTTTGCGCCCCGCGCTGAATGATAACGGATTTCATAACCGTGTGCGCCAGTGGGGAATTATGCGGGAAAATCACATTGGATACGATAACAGGGGATTGTATAAGCGTCATCATTTTTTCAATCTCGGATAAGCCGTCATCAAATTCGTGGTTGCCGAGCGTGACGGCATCATAGTTCATCTCGTTTAATAAACGAATGATGTTTTCTCCTTTTTGCAGAGAGTAAAAAACGGTGCCCGAAAATCTGTCTCCGGCGTCTAAAAGAATCATATCGGGATAAAGGTGCCGATATTGATTAACAAGCGTTTTTAATCGGGCAAATCCACCGAGACAAGCCGGTTGCTCATAATCGCATATTCGGTTATCACTGTTAAACGGAATAAGATGCGCGTGTAAATCATTCGTATGCATTAGATGCAACGTAAAACGCTCGGCTTCTTTTTCCCGCACATTTCCATACCAAATCCCGATAGCGCTGCAACCGCAAATCAAAACAATTATCAAAACGGAAAGTAAAATTTTACGAGTTGAGCGAAACATGCTTTAATCCTTTATATGTTCGTTATTGGATGAGAATAAATTTATATGCGTAAATTAAAGATTTTTCAAGTTGCTTTTTCAGTTGAAAGGTAGAGCTTGCGGATTACTTACTTAAAAAAGATTATAGATTCTTCTCTTTTATTTGCGGTGGATTCTCTTTTCTTTGTTCTTTTTTAAGTTCCAACAGCAATTCTTTTATTTTTTCGGGATTAACGGTTACGTCATCCGTAGGTGTATCTGTAATTTGTATGGCGGGTTTGGGAGAGATTGCTCCGACGGTTTCTAATAAATTAAGCCATTCTTCGGGTTGAATATAGTGTGCATTTAATTGTAAACCGTAGGGTTTATTCGGTCCGTAAAGCAAGAAAAACGATTCCGCCGTATTGATATTCAGCTTCTTTAAAAAGTCTTTCGCTTGCGATGATTGCTGATTGAGATTCATCATAATCAAATTGCCTTGTTGAATCAGCGTATTGGTAGGATAAAGCAAATGCGTTGTCAGCCTATTCAAGGCGCATGAGGGGCAGGGCGGGTTATCCAGTGTAATGAAAACACTTTTGTTTTCTGCCAATGCCGTTTTAAATTCTTGCTCCGAAAAACTGTTGTGCACAGGGAAGAAAGCTAATATTGTGGCAACAAGTGTATAGCAAGTCATCAAAACAAGCGGTAAGCGAATAATTTTGCGCACGGGTTGCAATGCTCCGCCGAACGATTGGAATAATTTGATATGACGATAAGTCAGCCAAAACGGTGTGAAAGCACAAAATGACCACCATAACGACAATAAAAAGGCGCTTAAAAATTCTCCTTGCGGGAAGCGGGCAGATACGGTGTATAAAAACGGATACGGCATCAATAACATTAAAAGTGTTAAGCCCCGTAAAGAGATGAACGGCTTAATCAACAGATACAAAAGTAAAACACATTGGATTGTTAAAATAAGAGGATGCGCAAAAAATGATTGAACTTGAACGCCGTAGAAAAGCAGGGCGCAAGCGATTCCCGCAAATAAAATTAAGTTGAAAGACACAAAAGCAAAAGTTTGCGTGAGTTCGGTTTGTTTTTGGGGTCGTAATGACCAAAATAACAGATAGAACGGCGAAAACAAGAAGAACCAAATACCGCAGAGAATCCAATCTCCCCATTTCGGTGCGGATAATTCTGCCTCAAAGGGGAGGTTATCGGGTTGCGCTTCAATGGAATAAATGCCGAGTTCGGAGAGTAAATAAAAGTGCACGGTTTCGTTTGAGGACAACGGCGTCGGCGAATCCAAAATAATATCGGCAGTTGTTTGATTGATATATTGTTTGCGTATTTTTAAATCGGCGGGAGCAATGGGTTGCAACAAAAAATCGGAGACGGGCTTGGGAAATTTTAAAATCAGTTGCAATGCCCCTTCCTCATTTTGATGGAGTCTGTATTGAAACGAATCCGGTAAAGGTTTGGGGGTGGCGTAATAATGGTGCATAATCGCAGGGCAGACATCTGTTTGATATCCTTCTCCGGGATTAATATCTAATTTATAAGTGCGTGTTTGCGTGGTGCAGAGATGATTACGGCAAACCGTTAACGGAATTTCTTTTTCAAGACGGAACGGTTGGTTAGAATCGGTTAATGAGTAAATCATCGGGAACAGCACAATGCCTTGATAGGTTGTCGCAGGTTTCCCGTTATCTTCCGGGCGCAACGGATAAAAAATTTGTTCGCTTTCCCATAACGGTGATTGCGTAGCGGGAATGGCGGGACGTTGCAATGTATAATCAGGCTTTAAACGAACCAAAAAAGCCGTCATCAGACGCGACTGATGATTTAAATTCCCGACGCACGAAACAAGTTGCGCATAACCGAAATCAAATTCTTGTTTAGAGCCGAGCCCTTTACTGCCCGTCAGCAAACCGGCATCTTGCTCCATCAGTGTTAAGAGAGTGTAGACACTCATATTCTGCGGATAATCAATCACGGAAAATTCATTCGGATTTAATTTTTTGGCTTGCTGAAATTTTTGGTAGACAGACTGTTGAAAATCGGTGAAAGGTGTATCCGCAACAGACGATTCGCTCGACCGGACGGGCGCAGATTTGGAAATCTCTTGTGCCTGATTTTCGCGGAATGGGGCAAGAAGTGCCGAAATTAAGACAAAAATATAAAAAAAGCGTTTCATAAGGAGGAATATAGCAAAAAAAAACTTGATTGTCTTGTAAAAAATGTGTAGATTGCAAATGTTTTTGTATTAACAATCAATGGAGGACAGTATTAAACCGAATAATCAAAACGGTCAAGGAAACGCTCTTACGGCAGATAAGATGAGTTTTCGGGTAAATGACCAAATTACAAACCCACAAGTGCGCTTAATTTTGTCAAACGGAGAAAATGTTGGGATTATATCCATTCGTGAGGCGTTGAAAAAGGCAGATGATGCGGGGTTAGATCTTGTAGAAATTGCACCGCATAATGAATTTCCCGTTTGTAAAATTTTAGATGCCGGCAAATATCGGTATGAAATGCAAAAGCGCAAAGCCGAAGCGAAAAAGAAGCAAAAGGTGATTGAAACCAAAGAAATTAAATTCACGCCAAACATCGGAGATAATGACTATGCCGTTAAAATGCGCGCAGCCAAACGGTTTTTGGAAGACGGTAATAAGGTGAAATTTACATTGCGCTTTCGGGGACGGGAAATGTCTTACATTGAGCAAGGTTCGGAAGTTTTAAAACGCGCAAAAGCCGATTTGGTTGAACTTGCAAAAGTGGAGCAAGAACCGAAATTGGAAGGGCGTCAGATGGGTATGCTGGTAGCGCCGATTAAATAAAGTTATAAAACGAAAAAATAAAAAACGAATAGAAAGACGGTATATTTTTATACCGTCTTTTTTTGAGTTATAACAAGTTTATCTTCTATATTTTTAAAATGAGAAATGAGGTATACCGAAGAATGAAACCGCAATGACAGAGCGGATATTATGCTAAAATCAGGTGTGCCGTCCGTTGTGAAAAAAGTATTATCGGATAGAGGAATACCGATTGCCATGCCATAGTAATTTGATGATCATTTATCAATAAGACATACATTTATAAAACGGGTGTTTTAATATGGTTATGAGCGCGTTTTTTGATGATGTTTGGTGTAGGTTGTTGATGCAGTGATATGCGTTTTGATTAATTTCGGAAATTCAAAAAGATTCCGAAATACTGTGGCAACAACTGCTTCCGGAATGTTATTAACCAATGTCATCAGTTTCAGCGAATCCGGCGTAATTTTTAAATATATTTTTTGAGTTTTTGGGTCTTTGTTGGCATATTCTTTTTTTATCGTGTAAGAATATACTCGTTCAATATCAGGCATTTTAATAATGCGGTATTCCGGCGGAATTTGCATTAAGACCCGTCCGTCCTCGGAGAATGCGATACGCATATTTCGCTTTTCAACAATATGAACCATTTTCTGTTTCTAATCTTATCTGTATATTTTAAATAAAAAAATATCGGGATATTTAATTCCCGATATTTTAATGGCGCACCCGGCAGGATTCGAACTTACAACCTTCTGATCCGTAGTCAGATGCTCTATCCAATTGAGCTACGGGTGCATCTTTCTTTGATTTCTCTCTTATAACCTATTTTTTTTCGATTTGCAAGAACTTTTTTCGCTTTTTTTAATTTTTTTTGATGAATGCGCCTGATTCATGTTGCCATGAAATTTCGCTTATAAAAAAACCTCCTTAATAAAGGAGGTATGGGGCGAAAGATGAGACTCGAACTCACGACATCTGGTACCACAAACCAGCGCTCTAACCAACTGAGCTACATTCGCCATCGGTAGATGTTTTTTTAGCAGATTATTTTGCACCTGTCAAGCAAAAAACGTCGCCTATCTCATTTTTATTGCTTTGTGTGCGTATTATCACGTATTTTCTTGTCTAATAGCCGATTCAGAATTTCTTTTTCCGTAATATTTAACTGCTTCTCAAACGGAATCGTGTATTTACCATAGGCATTTAATGCGCGCAAACGATTCGCTTTGTTCGTATCATATTCCATACAAATTTCATAGTGGAATTGCGATAATAAAGAAACATACATATTGCGCCGATTCTTAAAGCTATATATCCGATTACGTTCGGATTTTTTCATATTCGGATCCAGATTAAATAAAATTAGATTATCGCGCATTTGTTGTCGCACGTTCGGACGCCCTTTATACGGTGGTAAATTCAATAACTGTCCGATGGATTCTTCCCAATAGGAATCAACCAGTTTAACCAGATATTGATTCGGTTTCTTGCGTCCTTCCAAGTGGTGACCCAGCATAATCATATCTTCTAAAAACAGCCCTTCGCGTCGCAAAGGTGTGTCGGCATCGGTATATTCATTTTCAAACGGATGAGCGCTGAGTAAATCAAGTGTATCAGGTGTGTTGTCGGTATATAGGGCTTGATATAATCGCGAGGCTAAACGGATTTGCTCCATTGTATCTAAATATTCCTTTTTGAGCGGTAATGCCGGAATGGATTCATCAGACAACAACTGATCAAAAATTTCACTGATTGATTGTTCACGCAGAGCATGTTGATTGCTTTGTTGAATCTGTTTGTATTTATGAGCCGAACATAAAAGATATTCTTCCTGATTGAAAACGCCCATCATATATAACAGTTCTTCATCACTCATAAAAGAAAATACGGCCCGATTCGCTTTGTGTTGCGTGCGCTCATCATCGGCCAAATAGCGCTCTTTCAGTTTTTCTAATTCCTTCAAAACCTGTTGCAGTTCCGTTGGCGAATTTGTGTGTTCGGATTTTGCCAATGATACTTCGGATACAGAGGAATAGTCTAAGGTATTGACTTTTGTTAACGGAATGTTCGGATTATTTGCCAGCATTTTTTCAAAGAGCGTAAGTGTCTTAACTTTTTTTGCGATTTCTTTTTCATAAGCTTGTTGCTGTGGAGATAACTTATGTATTTGAGTGTGCCCCGCGAAATTTTTATCATACCATTCCAACGCGCCGGAGAGGGTTTTATCCTTGATAGCTTGCTCTTTGAGTGCCTCCCGCACATAAAAAAGCAGTAAATCTCGGCAAACGGAAATATCTGTTTCTTTGGCATTCGGAAACATGGTCATGAGCGCTTCACTGCTTGATTTTAGATTCGTGCTAATTTCCGGGAATGTTGTATGCGGTGGCAGTTCGCCGATTTCTCGCGCAATTTTTTTGAAATATCCGAGAGCAACTTTTTGCCAATAGAACATACTTTTTTGTATGGCCGGTAGAGCAATTTCACGATTTTCAAAATAGTTAATGATGCCGAGTGTGCAATCTAATTCCGATTGTAATTTATCGGGACCATAGATGTTGAGGATATTTGTGTTCGCATTTAAATTGACTAAATTTATTTCTTGCTCGCCGAAATATCTTGCATTGATAAAATCAATAATTAACTGAAATTCATTTAGTTTTTCAAAATATTCAAACTTGAATTTTTTGAGGATGTTTGTATACATATCATTCGGCATGCCGGTGGCATCTATCATGTATTTATCATCTGTCAGCAGTTCCTTGAAGACTGCATCATACGTGACATTACAGTGCGCCAACTCTTCTCTTGAAATGCCGAACAGGCGTTGGTCTTCTTCTGTAAAAAACACCCGGCCTTGTTCAATGGTAGCATCTAATATCTTTTGTAAACGCAACTCTTGGGAATGCGTTAAATTGTCTGTTTCTATGTTACCGAATAAATTATCCAAACGGCTGTTTTGTATTTCTTGGCGTATCATTTCCAGCTCTTTACGTTCATCTACCGTAATGATGCCCCAAATGTAGGCCAATGTCGGCAATTCCATTTGTGCCATGGCATAAAGATATTTCATTCCGCGGGGTAGGCTACGAACATTTTTAAAAATTTCGTGACGCATTTGTCTGTCACCGGGATTCGGAGACAAAAATTCATTGAATAATGTTTTGCAGGCAATTTCAATGTGAGTTTGCTCTTTTTTTTGATGATGCTTTGGTTCATTGTTATTCATCGCGATCTCTTCCTTGTGATTGATGGTCTTGTTTTTTATTCTTCCCCGCTTCGTGTGTTTGAATAAAAGATACTTTGGATTCGGTAATTTCTTTCGGTAAATCTGCTATGATACCTTTTGTGCCTTTATCATACCAATTTAAAACAATTGTGTTTTCTTCTTCTTGATTATAAACCGCGGAAAGTGTTTCTCTTGTTTTTTGAATAAATTGATAAATGGCCGAACACCGTTCCACGATGGATAATCTGCCGTGAGGCGAAAGCTTTTCTTTTATCAGATTGCACGACATTTGCACTTGCAAAAAGCCTTGCGGATCATCATAGACATACGGCATAACGCTTTCGGAAACTTTGATGAGAGATTCTTGAATCCGATTTTCTATCAACGTATCGGCAATGGAATACATCGGCATTTCCCGCGCTAACATTTTGTGCCCGACAGCCATTAGCGAATTATGTAATAAAATTTTTTCGCTTTCTCTGATGGCTTTATTCCGACTCCATTCACCTTCAAACGGTGCTCCGTCATCAAAGGAAAAGCCTTTTTGTTGCGGATTTTCACCGGATAAAGCGTATAATTTTAAATCATCTTGTAATTGCTCAATGCCCTCTAACACCATTTCGTTATGCGAAAAAGTGTAGCCCTTATCGGCGGCATATCGCAAGATGGTATGAAAATCTGTGTAAATTACATCGATTTGAAGCATGAATTTAAAGGTTTTAGGGCTCGGGGACGAGAAGGCCCCTTGTGCATTCATTTGTTCACGCACCTGTTCTTTAATGTGTTGCACAATATTTGTTTTTGATTCTCTGGTTTTATCTGATACAAATTGTTTTTTTATATTCTGATACGTTAAAAAATCACGTTCATTCCAAACGCCGAACACATACATGAGTTGCTCCGGCTCCATACACCCTATTAAGGAAAGCACCTGTTTATTCCTTGCGCCATCGCTCATCAATTCCGTAGATAAACCGAAATTGTGTGCCAATTCGGTAATTCGGGTGCCGGCGAAATGAAAACGCATTTGCATTTGGCTACTTGCTTCCTGAATCATATCCTTATTTTTCAGAAGGTTTTGAATGCGCATTTGCAATGTTTCATTTTCAAAATTCGGCACTGCATTATCCGTGCTCATGTTATGTTCCTTTCCCTACTATTATTCGCTTGATTTATGATAATAGCATATTTCTTCTGAAATAAAAAGAGAAAAATTATTTTTTTAGGAATGAAAAAGAAAAAAATGACAAAAGAAATAAAAAGAATAAACGCAACCGATAAGTTTGGTTAAAAAGAAAATTTTATTTTAAACATAAAAACAAATAGTTATCAAAAGAATGCCGTTCGCTGAAATCGCTTTATGTTAATGGAGAAATGCGGGGTGGGGTGTGCCTAAAAGTTGATTCGGTCATATAAATCAAGAAAATGGCTCTTCATTTTGCAAGGCTTCGGTTGCTGTCTGATAGGAGAAGCCGGCACGTGCGAGCGCGGCTAAATCTTTCTGACGAATCAGGCGCAATTCTTCTGGTGTTTGCGGTGGATTCGTGCGATATGGTCCGCGACGGCGATGTTTCAACCAAGCGAGGGCGCGTTCGGTATCGGATTGTTCCGTTTCGTCCAACAAAGTGCGGATAACTTCTGCGGAAATTCCGGCTTGCAAGAGTTTTCCCGTAATAAATTTTGCGGATTTACCCTGACGCGTTAAAATACGCACTTGATTTTCGGCAAATCGCTCATCGTTTATATATCCGAGCGATTCCATTTTTTTAATCACATTGTTAATCCAGATATCCGATTCGGCGGGAATTTCTGCACCGGCAAGGACGGCTTTATCTAATCTGCGTTTGAGCATTTGCCTCACTTTCTCGGCCGATGCTTCATATTTTGAAAGGTAAAAAAGCGTAATGTTATATAATCTTTTCTCGGTTATTTGTTTTGGCATTGACAAGCGTATTCCTTTTCCCCATAATAATCGCAAATTATAGGTGATTATGAAAGGAATTGCAAATGGATATTATTTTACCGTTTATGTTGGATAACGGATTTTCCCGCGGAGCGTTTATTGCTGCCGATAAAACGGTGGCGGACGTGTTGGCGTGTCATTCATACCCGAAAGTGGTGGAAAATGTTTTGGGTGAAGCTATCTTGCTGGCGTTGGCACTGGCGGGCAACATTAAATTTAACGGGATTTTTTCGTTTAATGTTCGAGGTGATGGTGCCGTGAAAAGACTTTTTGTTTCGGTAACAAACGATAAAAAAGTGCGCGTGTATGCCGATTTTGATGCCGAGCATTTGCCGACCGTCGATAATCCTACCAATCAGGAGTTGTTCGGAAACGGCGAGTTGCTTTTTTCCGTGGCGCAGTTGGGACAGGAGCCGTATCAGGGTATTGTGCAGTTGACACAAACATCACTTAAAGAAACCGTATCGGATTATTTCCGCCTTTCGGAGCAAATTAAAACGGATTTGGTTTTGCGTGTGAAGGAGGGACGTTATCGGTGTCTGGTATTACAAGAAATGCCACATAAAGATGATTTATCGGCTACGGAATGCGCTGATTTATGGGAAACGCAAACCGTTTTGTTGGAAAGTGTGCAAGATTCCGAACTGTTTGACGATTCTTTGCAACCGGAAGATATTTTATATCGGTTATTTCACGCGAATAAGGTAACGGTTTTTCCGAAAACGGAGCCGTGTTTTTCTTGCCCGTGTCATCGTTCGCAAATGGAAAAATTTTTGAAAACGTTGTCCGAGCAGGAGCGGGAATCTTTGTATCAAGACGGCAAAATTACGGTAGAGTGCCAATTTTGCGGTAATAAATTTATATTTGAAAAAGGAGATTTTTAATGTTTCAGTATATCCGTTTCGCCTTAGCAGGCATTTTGGTGGGTGTGAGTTTGATGGGGTGTCAGGCACCGCAATTGCGCAACTTTCGCGTGCAAACATTAACGGATGAACGCCCGATGGAATTAAATGTCGGCTTGGTAACGGTTGATTCAACCGTTATGCGATATGATCGGAAACCGCATATTGAAGAATCGCTTCCCGTAACACCCGAATCGGCTTTGCGAGAGTGGGCGGAACATCGCTTTGTGGCCGTTGATACCACGTCCCCTGTTAAAGCCGTTATTGAAATTACAAAAGCGGATATGACGGAAAGCGAAGAAAAAGGCGCAAATTGGTATACGTTGGATAATTACGCGTATCGTTTATCTTATCAGGTAACCATATCGTTTGAACAGGGCAACCGCATTTTATATAAACATGCCGTTGAGGGCTGGGAAAGTTCTTCTTTGCCTCAACGCAGTTCCATGGCGGATAAGGAATCCGCGTGGCTTAAAATGATGAATGCCATGATTCGGAAAGTCAATCGGCAAATGACCGATTCTATTCCGACGCGGTTTCGCGCTCCCGAATACTAGACGCTTGCTTATTTAACAGACGCTCGCTCATGCGCACATTCTCTCGGTTGCGAATTGAATCCGATGTGCGCTGAGGCACCGATAAACGCAATTCTTGTGCGCTGTTCCCTGTAAGAAGTTTGATTTTTTGACGTTTCCCGATTTGGATATGATTTTCGGGAAACGGGATATTTTAATTGCTTTTTATATCCGATTATGGCATATTTTCTAGGACATATTTTTTTGTGTTTCAATCAGTATCATCAAACGGCGCGTTGGTTATGCGAAGAAAAAGAACGGATAACGGCAACGATTGGGAATCGCGGATTGCGACATAGAGTTTGTTATCAACAAGCACACAATACGTTATTGAGCATAGGCGAGAGAGAATTAAAAATGTGGAGTCAATTAAGCAATCGGTTGAAAAAAGTATATGACTCCTTTGCTGACATGTTAGCAAATGAACCGCATTTATCCGTTGTGCCGTTGGCCGGATTTGTGCTGGGCATCTTGATTTATTTTATGTTGCCGACGGAACCGGACACACATATAGCCGGAGGCATTGTAACGGCACTACTGAGTTTGTGCCTGATTATTCGGTGTTCGCGCGTGAAAAAAATTTTGCTGTTGATTACACCGTTGTTTGTCGCGCTTGGCTTTTTACTCGTTGCCGTGCGGGCGCAGACGGCTTCTACCCGTTTTTTACCGCATGCCGTTTTTAATGTGGTGGTGGAAGGTGAAGTTGTTGAAACACAACCACGCATTGACAGAGTGACCGTTGATTTGAAGCCGACGGCCATTTATACGCGTTCCCAAAAAGGTAAAAGAGATATTTTATCCGCCGATGAAATGCCGACGAAAATCAGACTCACGATTTATCGGAACGATTTAACCGTGAAAAAAGGTGATATCCTCAAAGGAACGGCTTTTAAATTGACGCGTCCGCCGACGGCATTTACACCGTATGATTTGGCTCGTGCAAAATTGTATTGGTTTGAAGGAATCGGCGCTGTCGGATCAGGTCGCAGTTTTTATGTTGTTTCAAAACCCAAAGCAACCGATGAGGCTTTTTCGCCGATAGAAAAGGCCGAAACCATACTGGAAACAATCAGAGAAAAAATACACGCGCTTTTTCAACAGACGTTTTCCGCCGAAAACGCCGGTATTGCGGAAGCGCTGGTGCTCGGCAATACCGATTTTATTACACTTTCCGCCAGAGATTTATATCGCACGTTGGGGTTATCGCATATTTTGGCGGTTTCGGGTTTTCATATTGGGTTAATTGCTTTTTTGGTTTACGGCATTATCCGGTTCGTTTTAACGTGGTTGCCTTTTAATCTCTCTCCCATACGGATTAAGCGAATCGGCGTGGTGGGTGCATTACTTGTTGCCGGCGGTTATACGTTGCTTTCCGGCGCGCATGCACCGGCCGTTCGGTCTTTTATTATGGTGGCGTTTGTGTTAACCGCCGCTTTCTTTGACAGACGCATTTTATCCGTGCGAACGGTTTTTTGCGCCGGTGTGTTTATGTTGTGCCTGATGCCCCATTTAATTTTATCCGTGAGCTTTCAACTTTCTTTTGCTGCCGTTTTGTGTTTAACGGGTATCGTAAATGTTTTTCAACAATACTTCCGTTTCTATTTTAAAACGCGAATCACCACATGGGCGGGTGCTTTTTTGGCATATATCTTGTTTAATTGCTTGGTAACGCTTGCAACATTTCCGTTCGTGGCTTATTACTTTCATCAATTCCAACCGTATTCGGTTATCGGAAACGTTTTGTTCGCTACCTTGTTTGCAACGCTGATTATTCCGTTGTTATTTGTGGGTGTTTTGCTGTGCGCAACACCGCTCGGGACGGGATTATTGATCATTGTTGACTTTTTGTTGCGTATTGTTTATGAGGCGGGTATGCCGATTGCAACGGCGCCTTATGCAACGGTGATTGTGCCGTATTTTCATACGTATGGCTTGGTGCTTTGGGGTATCGGACTTATGGGGCTTGCGATTTTTCGTTCAAAAATCAGATGGCTTTTTATTGGGATGATGGCGCTGTTTATTGCTTCGTTTTGGGGGATTGAAAAGCCCGTCGGTATCATCGGTGCCGGCGGAAATTATATCGGTGTGCGCACGGAAAACGGAGAAATTGCCGTAACGGAAAGTTATTACTATCCGCAATGGCATGCGTCGTTTTTGTTGTTTGACGACGAATCCCCGCAAACATTTATTCCCAAACGAATCAAACGAGATGATGTTGAAATTCAATCCGTTCGTATTGTGCAAACGCCTCAATTTTGCACCGAAGATACCGTTAATATAGAACGGCGCGGAATGCAACATTGTCCGCACTTGCTTTCACGCAGTGATTTGCTTGATTTGCATACGGTTTTAATTTATCAAAACGAATCCGAACCCGTTTTCTATATGCCTGCTTTACGCGAATCAAAAAGAATTTGGGGTCAACCGTTGCCGGCAGCTGATGTATTTTTGCAAAAAAATAAACAGCCTTTGCCTGCCGAATAATTGAGGGCTTGTCGGCGTGCGGTTTTTGATTTAGGGTTGCCCGTTAAAGGGAAATTTGCATATTCAAAAAAAATGACGGTAAGGTTATTTTTTTTCTTGCGTTTTTGAACGGGTTTTTATACCATGCACGTATACAATACACGGGATATGTTCCGTGTGTGTTTTTGTTATTTCTTTTGTTATCATTTAATTGCAGTTGAGGGAAAAATGCATTCATTACCTGTTTTAATAACGGATTTAACGTTAATTTCCATTTATGCCGGTATAGCGATTTTATTGTTTAAGTGGTTAAAGCAACCCGTTGTGCTCGGTTATATTTTAGCCGGTATTGTGGCTGGGCCTTATTTAACGCTTTTTCCCTCGGTAACCGATAAAGCCAATATCACAATATGGGCGGATATCGGTGTTATTTTCTTGTTGTTCAGTTTGGGTCTGGAATTTAGTTTTAAGAAAATCGTTAACGTTGGTAAAACGGCGATTATTACGGCAATGACGAACATTATTTTTATGCTGTTCGTTGGCTATACGACGGGGCGTATGATCGGCTGGTCAACAACCGACAGTTTATTCTTGGGCGGGATGATTTCCATGTCGTCAACAACGATTATCATTAAAGCGTTTGAGGAATTAAATCTGAAACGATTAAAATTTACGGATCTTGTGTTCGGGATATTGGTTGTGGAAGATTTGGTCGGTATTTTATTGTTGGTGTTATTGCCGACGGTTGCATTGAGCAACAGCGTGAATGCGTTGGAAATGTTAAATAGCACGGTTAAGTTAATTTTCTTCTTAATTTTGTGTTTCATTGTAGGTGTTTATTTGGTTCCGACCTTCCTTAAAAAAGTCTCCGCTTATATCAATGAAGAAGTTTTGCTGATTATTTCCATTGCTCTTTGTATGAGCATGGTTTTATTGGCTACGAGTTCAGGATTTTCTTCGGCTCTCGGTGCATTTATCATGGGATCAATTTTAGCGGAAACGGAATTTGCACATAAGATGGAAAACGTTTTGAAACCCGTTAAAGATTTCTTCGGCGCCGTATTTTTCGTATCGGTCGGTATGATGGTGGATCCGGCAATGTTCGTGAAATATGCGTGGCCGATTTTGTGCATCACGATTATCGTTGTTTTGGGTAAAGTATTTTTCACCTGTATGGGTATGGTTATTTCGGGACAATCACCGAAAACAGCCGTTTCTTGCGGGTTTTCGTTGGCACAAGTCGGTGAATTTGCCTTTATTATTGCGGCATTGGGTATGAGCCTCGGCGTGTTGGATGAATTTGTGTATCCGACGATTGTGGCTGTTTCCGTCATCACCACCTTTACAACCCCGATGATGATTAAATCGGCAACACCGTTTTACAATAAAATGCAGGAAGTTCTACCTGAAAAATGGAAGCAGTTTATCGGCAAGGCATTCGTGCGCACACCGAATGATACACCGGCCGAAAACAGTTTGTGGAACACACTGTTTAAGCAGTATTTATTGCGTATGGTTATTTTTTCGGTGATTTTATTGAGCATTATTAACTTAATGAGTGCATTTGTTTTCCCGTTAGTCAAAAGTTTATTACCCGGTTTGAACGGTAGAATTTTCACTACGTTGATTGTTATGGGTTTGATGGCGCCGTTCTTAAATGCCTTGTTGTTGTTCAGAGGAAAATATACGGCTGTTTATATGCAGTTATGGAATGAAAAGAAAACAAATCGCTTGCCGTTAACACTTTTAACTGCATTCCGATTGGTGATTGCTGCTTTGTTTGTGATGATGGCTATTCACCAGTTCCTTACCATCAATTTGAAAGTAACGTTATTTTGCGTGGCGGTTTTAATTGCCGTGTTGCTAAAATCCAAATGGGTATTAAATCAATATATTCGTATTGAGCAACATTTCTTGGTTAATTTGAACGGCAGTTTAAAAGAAATTGAACCCGAGCCGATGGAATCACGCCATCGGGAAATTGCCGAGCCGAATGCTTCAATCGAACAAGTGGAAAAAACACTTGATTCATCCGAGTTATCCTCCGCTGCGCCAAATGCAAAAGCAGAGGAAACGACGCTGACGGCAACAAAAGCAGATGAAACTGCGTCAGCGGAAACAGAAAAAAACGCAAATCAAAGTCAAAAGATTTTAGAGGCTAAAGCATAGGTTGAAAGCACTGCTATCTCAAAAGAAGACGATTATTTCCACCGCGCTTAATGGAGCGATTGCGGAGAGGTTGTTTCGGCAGATAAAAATGGGGACTTAATTGACAAATGAACGCCAGCTGACGGGGACGGGCAACAGTTGCCATTGTTCATCAAGCGGATAATGTGTTTTAACGAATTGGCGCGGTTTTGCATCAAAATAATCATCATCAATGCGTTTTCCGCTTGTTAATTCACGCAGAGAAACACCTTGCCGTTCTCGCCGTTTTAAGAGCCGTTCAAAAGCCGATTCGCTACGGATATTGTCTCCGAAAGAGGCATTCCCCGCAATCATCATATAGGTATCTACCAAGGCCCATTCTTGGTTGATTTTAACGGCATTCCATGAGGCTTCGTATCGTTGCATGCGGTAATCTTGAAGTCCGGTTAGTTGTTTCATGGTTGTGCGCAAAACCTGCACTTCGGGTGGGGCGTTTCTGTCGGGTGATTTAACGTTTTTACCGGCATATCCGATAATAACGACACTTTCCAATCCGGCAGTTTGGCAGAGTTGATGATATAAAGAGGCAAATTCTTGCGATGTGCCGATTCGGGTTTTAAGCAAATTGTTTGTCGGCAATTTTTCCGCCGGTTTATTATTGCGCGAGGCTTTTTCAATTTCACGCTCGGCATAGCCGTTGCGTTGCAGTTGATAGGCAACGAATGTGGCTAAAACGCGGGCTTTGCTTCGTTCGTCGGTTAAATCGTGGGTGAGATTTTTCACAATATCATTTACGGATTGGCCTTGTTCATAAGGCAGATTCTTGGCGCGGTTATCCAAAACGGAATCGGTAATGCCGAAAGCCGAGGGGATTAAACAAAAGAAACCGATGATTGCAATAATAATTCTTTTTTTGAGCAACATGTTGCCTCCTTGTGACGGGGTGTTGATATAGTGTAAACACGCTTATTTTTTTGTATCCGAAACAAAAGGCGTCGTCAAGATTTTTTCTAAACGGTGGTTGTTGCGCCACTTGTCGAAACGGGTTGCTTTTATTCGCGCACGCGTGGATTCGTGTAGAACGGGAGTTTCTGTTGAACAAGCGTTTTTGCTTCTTTTGAATCGGCGGATTTTGCAGATTGTGCAAAGTCGCTCTCCCACAAATAAGATGTTTCTTTGCCGGTCATCAGTTGCATAAATGTATTTGTGGGCAACACGGTTTCTAAAAAGTCAACAAGGGCTCCGTTGGCTGAATAACGTTGTCGTGAATTTTTTCGTTGCCGAAAGGCTTTTTGCAAAAATCGCTGTGTTTCGGTCCCTTCTAACAACGGCAAAAGATTTTTAAAGTCGCCGGATTGATTGGCTGTTTCTTTGAAAACGGCAAGCGTTGTGCGAGGCAAATTGTTTTTGAGCAGATAATCGGTTAGGGAAAGCGCCTCTTTTTTGGCAGATTCAAAGGGATATTTTTGCGTTATATCGTGTAAAACGGGTATTTTATCGGCAAACATATCTTCACAGAATGCCCGCACGCCGATTTTATCTGCGATGGTTGCCAAAGTTGAATCCAAAGCAATTTTGGCTTGACTATGTGTTTTGTTTTCTTTCGGCGAACACTTTTCCGGCGCCTTGGAACGGATAGATTTCCTGATATCGGGCGCAATGGTCGGTAAATTTAAAAACAAACGTAGTTGTTCGCGCGCATAGCTTTGCTCGGATAAAAAGGAAAGAAATTTTTTCAATTCATCATAGTTTTGATATAAGAACAAAACATTGCAGATAGAATAGTGAACGGATGAGTTGCAATAAAGTGTCGATTTATAAGCGGGATTCAGGCGAGCAAAATCAATTTTGAGTTCTTGATACCCAGCTTCCATCACGCGTGAGAAGTGAAAGCCTGCCAACTCTTCCATACAATAGTGCGTATAAGCATTTTGAGTGGCTGTTTCATTATCGGCCGAATACGCCGATTCGGAAAGATTAGTGTGAGGCAAATCGTTTTGCCGTGTCGGCATTGGATTGACAGTTTCCGCTGTATGAAGATGATTTTTGAAATGTAACGGATTATCGGAATCTGTCATAAGATACACCTCCTTTTTTGCCAATCTTTTCTTTCAGGGTATCAGTGTATGTATTTTTTGTCAAGCGAAATAAATTCGGTGCTTGAAAAGTGTTTTGATTTGTGCTAAACAGCAAAACAGGAATTATTTTGCATAACAAAGGAGAAAAAATGCGTAGAAAATTAATTGCAGGTAACTGGAAAATGAATGAACTGAAATCCGAAGGTTTGCAGTTGGCTCAGGCAGTTTTTGATAAATGTGGCAATCAGAATTTGCCGTTTGATGTTTTGATTTGTCCGCCGATGAGTTTATTGGGGTTGGTTGCCGATTTACCACACGGTTCTTGCGGTATCGGTTCGCAAGATGTTGCAAAAACAACCAAAGCAAGCGGGGCTTTTACGGGTGATGTATCTGCCGTTATGGTGAAAAATTTAGGCGCAACGCATGCGATTGTCGGCCATTCGGAACGTCGCACAATGCATGGTGAAACGGATGACGTTGTGCGTCAAAAGGCCGAAAACGCCATTCAAGCAGGATTGACGGCTGTTATTTGCATCGGCGAAACGGAAGCCGAACGGGAAAGCGGAGATGCTTTAAATGTGGTTTCGCGCCAAATTAAGGGGTCTGTCCCGACGATTGCCACGGCAGAAAATTGCGTGATTGCATACGAGCCTGTTTGGGCAATCGGCACGGGTAAAACGCCGACAACGGCAGATGTTGCCGAAGTGCACACAGCCGTTCGGGCAGAATTGCAAAAATTATTAGGTGCCGAAATTGCGGACGGAATGCGCATTTTATACGGCGGTTCGGTTAAACCGAGCAATGCGAAAGAATTGCTGTCCGTTGAAAATGTAGACGGGGCTTTAATCGGCGGTGCCAGCCTTAAAATTGCGGATTTTTGGGGAATTGCCGAAACGCAATTATAAGAAGTAAAACAGCGGACACGTTGTTGACATTATGTTGGGCAACGTGTTGCGCGCTGAAAATTGCGCAAGTACGAATAAGATAATTAGGAATCGGAGCGAGTAAGAAAGGAAGTTGGGATGAAATCAGGAATACTTTTAATCGGTGTGGCACTTTTGTGCACAATGCCCGTGCGGGCTGATATGGCAGAGCAGATGAAAAGTTTGCCGGATAAAATCGTTGTCAGCAACGAAGACGATACTCTCAATTTTCGTAAAGGAACACGCTCCGATTCGTTTTTTGTTTTTGAAGATAAGGTTAACGGGAATCGGTATCGTCAAACGTATCAAAACAGCGTTTGTTTGGCTTCCGTTACGTATCAACCGGCGAATATCGGCAGAATGTCAAATGCCAAAGTGAAGCGTCGGATTAAGGAGTTAACAAAGTTTCAAGTTTCTCGCCAAGATAGCTATCGGCTCGGTGCGCACACATTCTTTATGAATGCAGGTTCAACGCCCGAACAAGCCGTTGTTTTGATGTTGGCGGGAAAAGAGAATGCGCTGATTAAGGTGGATATGGTTTGTCAGGCATTGCCACACATGAATGAGCGCGCAAATATGAAATCGGCTATTTTCTGGGCAAAAGAGTTGGCAACAACGGCTTCAACAACGTTCAATCCCGAAAAAGGACGCAAAGAAAAATGAATCTATCTCGCTTGTTTTCGGGATGTATTTGTTTTGTAATCGGGTGTGTAGTTTTGTCGGGCTTAACGGGTCTTGTTGCGACGGCAAGCGCAGCCGATAACAAGGATAAAGATTCCATCTATATGCGGTGTTTGCGCAAATTGCCGACAACGTTGAAATCATCTTCCGAAGCGCCGGAAACAATGCGATTTCTTGTGCCGATAAAGGATTATGCCGTTGATTATGAAAAAGAAATCAGCGGTGAGGGTTGGGGTGCTTCATTAAAATATCGTAATGTGGCGTGTGAAGTGGTGGTGTATGCTTACGATCATGTGCGAAATGGCTTGACAGATGCCGATGCCCGCAAAGAGCGCGATGAATTTGACGGCTTTTCGGCAGAAAGTATTTTTGAAAAAGAAGTTGGGACATATACTTTTTACGGAACGGCCGGTTTAAGTGCTTTAACCGCCAACGGGGATAAACAAGTGCAAATGTTTTCCGTGGGTGCCGTTAATCAAACATTTATTAAATACAGAACGGTTTGCCGGCATTTAACGGATATTCCGTTGGATGCCAATTATCGGATAGCGGATATGATGACAACCGAAGTGATGAAGCAAACACTGGTGCCGTTAGATACGTGTTTAAGCCAAGAAAAGCAGAAAGCCGGTTCAAATAAGAGCAAGATAACCGCACATTTTGAATAAATTATCAAGATAAGAAGATTCTTTATGCTTGCAAAAAAAAATAAAAACGTGTAATGTGTGCTTATTCAACATAAACGAAGGGAAAAAAGATGCAAACAGTAGTTTTAACCATTCATATTATTTTAGCAATTTGTATTACGATATTCGTTTTATTGCAACGCTCGGAAGGCGGTGCGCTCGGTTCATTGGGCGGAGGGCAAAGTGCTGCCAGTTTGTTTACGGGGCGTCAAGCGGGCAATTTCTTATCGCGGATGACGGTTTATTTGTTTATTGGCTTTATTATTACAAGTTTAACGCTCGTGATTATGGCTAAGAAAGCCGATATGCCCGAAACGGTTTCTATTTTGCCGACGGAACAATCTGCACCGATATCGCAACCGGCAGAATTGCCACAATCGCAACAATAAAGATGGGGCATATTTTTGCTTTATCGCGAATAGTTATCTGAAAAATGAGGATAAGAAAGCAAGAATATAAGGAATAGAGATTTTAAATGCGAACGCATTAAACATATTAGGCGTAAGATAAAGTGAGATGCGTTCGGCATAATAACTAAAAAAGAGGAAATTTATGCAACAAATCGTTCGATTAAATGAGATTGAGTTTTCAAATGAGAATCCGTTTGTATTGATTGCCGGGCCCTGCCAGATGGAAAGTGCCGCACACGGTATGGAAATGGCATCCGCTTTAAAAGAATTAACGCAAAAACTGCATATACCGTTTGTTTTTAAGGCATCTTTTGATAAAGCGAATCGCACCAGTATTAACGGTATTCGCGGTATGGGTTTGGAAAAAGGGTTGCAGGCTTTTGCCGATATTAAAGAAAAATTGGGATGTGCCGTTTTGACGGATATTCATGAGCCGTATCAATGCCCGATAGCGGCAGAGGTGGTAGACGTGTTGCAGATTCCCGCATTTTTATGCCGTCAAACGGATTTGGTGATTGCGGCAGGAAAAACGGGGCGCGTGATAAATGTGAAAAAAGGGCAATTTATGGCACCGTGGGATATGAAGAACGTGGTTGCAAAAATTGAAAGTACGGGCAATCATAATATTATCTTAACGGAACGCGGTGTTTCGTTCGGATATAATACGTTGGTTGTGGATATGCGGGCGCTTCCGATTATGAAACAGACGGGATATCCCGTTGTGTTTGATGCGACGCACTCCGTGCAACAACCGGGCGGACAAGGCACGTCAAGCGGGGGGCAACGTGAATTTGCGCCGATTTTAGCAAATTGCGCCGTTACGACGGGTATTGCCGGTGTGTTTTTTGAAACGCACGAAACGCCCGATACGGCTCCGAGCGACGGGCCGAATATGATTCCGTTAAAAGATATGGAATCCGTCTTGACGAAATTAAAGCAATACGATACGATTGCGAAGCAGTCAAAATAAACGGAAGATATTTTGAGGTGATAAAAAAAGATTAAGTCAGTAGAAAGAAAATAAAAACGTATTAGGAAAAACAAGGAAATTTAGGTTGGCAAACAATTTTAATTTTAGATCAATATAACACATGAAAGGAAATAAAAATGAGTGAAATTATTGATATTCAAGCCAGAGAAATTTTAGATTCACGCGGAACGCCGACGGTTGAAGTTGACGTTGCATTAGATGACGGTTCATTCGGCCGTGCAGCCGTTCCGAGCGGAGCTTCAACGGGTGTTCATGAAGCGGTTGAATTGCGTGACGGTGATAAATCTCGTTTTGGTGGAAAAGGGGTTTTAAAAGCCGTTAATGCCGTGAATACGGAATTATATGATGCGGTTGTCGGGATGGACGCCTCGGAACAAATTGAAATTGATAGAGAAATGTGCCGTTTAGACGGAACTGAAAATAAAGGTAAATTCGGTGCAAATGCTATTTTAGGCGTATCGTTGGCCGTTTCCAAAGCCGCAGCCGAAAGCGCCGGATTGCCGTTGTATCGCTATATCGGCGGTACGTTGGCTCACGTATTACCTGTTCCGATGATGAACATTTTGAACGGTGGTAAACATGCCGATAACCCGATTGATATTCAAGAATTTATGATTATGCCGGTCGGCGCTTCTTCATGTTCGGAAGCCATTCGGATGGGTGCTGAAATTTTCCAAGCATTAAAGTCCAACTTAAAGAAAGCCGGCATGAATACAAACGTCGGTGATGAAGGTGGATTTGCTCCGAACATCGGCTCGGCAAAAGAAGCTTTAACATTCATCGTTGAAGCGATTAAAACAGCCGGTTATAAGCCGGGTGACGATGTTGTGTTGGCATTGGATGCCGCTTCATCAGAATTCTATGATGCCGATACAAAAACATATAATTTAGCCGGTGAAGGCAAAGTCTTAACATCTGCCGAATTGGTTAAATATTATGAAGAATTGAAAAATGAATTCCCGATTATGTCGTTGGAAGACGGTATGGCCGAAGATGACTGGGAAGGTTGGGATTTACTGACGAAGACACTCGGCTCTCGGATGCAATTAGTGGGCGACGACTTGTTTGTGACAAACACAAAGCGTTTAAAGATGGGTATTGAACGTAAAGTTGCGAACTCCATTTTGGTCAAAGTCAACCAAATCGGTTCATTAACGGAAACATTGGAAGCCGTTGATATGGCTCACCGCGCCGGATACACAGCCGTTTTATCACACCGTTCGGGTGAAACGGAAGATGCAACGATTGCGGATATTGCCGTTGCAACCGGATGCGGACAAATCAAAACAGGTTCGCTTTCTCGTTCGGACAGATTGGCAAAATACAATCAATTAATTCGGATTGAAGAAGAATTGGGCGATACGGCAGTTTATGCAGGCCGTTCCATTTTTGCAAACAAAAAATAATTGATTGCACAAAGCTAAAAAGAAATGCGTCCGCCGATAAAGCGGGCGCATTTTTTATGAACGGGTAATGTTTGCGCTGAATAACAAAAAAAAGTTGTTGCAAATAAGTGAATAATATGTTTCATCGGAAAATATTGCGGTATGTTTATCAGAGGTGTTTGATTTTCCTTTTGGTTTGTGAGGGTTTTTGAACTAATTATTATGTAAGCGGATAATGGGATTGCCGTGCGCCGAAAAACCTTTACATTCCGTATAAAATATGGTATAATAAGCACAATTCATTGATTGAACGGTGCGGAGAAAAAGCCAAGCAACGAAATCATCAGGCAGAAGAATAACAATGAGAATACGGAGGGGTGTGTTATGCCGGGAAAGAGAGTTATAGAACGAATTAAAGATTTTGCATTGGAAAACAGCGGGAAAGACGGTTTCCCTGTTTTGTTTGTCGGCAGAGATCAGGTTGAAGATAAAACAGCTATTTCAAAAATGGATATAGCATTAAACGCCAAAATTAAAAGCACCGTTATCAATGCATTGGGTAGCATCAGATACGGAAAATATGATAACTTTACACCGCAAGAGAAATTTGCGTTTAGCAATAAAATGTCGGAACTCTGGAGTAGTGATGATGCCGATGATCGTATGGCAGCAATGTTTTTTTGTGTGGCGGCAAAAGCGCCGGGGTTTCAGATTAAACACCCTTACAGAAAAAATTCTGTTTTAGTGCAGGATATTGCACGTGAGATTGTTGGGCAAAACTCGTCTTATGAGGATTATCGTTCAGCGTTAGCATCCGGCTTTTTTAAATTAAGAGAAGATGCTTTCGCAGCACAAAATGCACGGTTAAACGATGTATGGGATCGTGTGAATAATGCCGAATCGGAATGGACAATCGGTGAATCGCAACGGATGCGTGCATCGGATATGGAAGATGAGAGTATAAAAGTAGATATGCCGGCGTTTGCAGATATAGCTGAAATGCCACAAGAAACACAAGAAGCTCTTGCCGAAGCAGCGTTGCGTGATATTGAGAAATTAACGACTCCGCGGGCGGAAGATATGTCCTATCGTATGGCTGACACAGCGGAATTATTGAACCGTGATCATTTTGGAAGTCAACAAGAATCAGGGGTGTTTGCTAATACCGATACCGTTGTGGCAAGCAGGACAAACGTTGGCTCCGATGCACAATTGGACACAGGTGCCGTTATTGCCGAAACGGCTCGGCAGGAAACGGTAAGCCCGACAGAAACGCCGATGACAAGTGCTGATACTGCGTCAATCATACCGGAAGAAATGCAACCTTCGGACGCTGATTTCGCAGATTTCGTTGCTGCGGCTCCGAAAGGCGGTGAAGAATTTGCTCCGCAAGCCATGCAGGTTGCAACACCGGAAATGACAAACTTATCTGTTCTGGCGGTTGATGAAAATCATTTTGCGAATGAGGCATTTTCCAAGGCGAAACCGATTATGTCAGACGTTGTAGCGGAACAGTTGCCGAATGAACCGAGCGAAAAAGAGGCGAAAGAAAGCGCTCTTGCGGATAATACGGCAACAAAGCCGAGTACGGAGGAGCAAAGCGCTCAGAAAAATCTGCTTGCCGAAAAGGATGCAGAGATTGCTAATTTGCAAAAGCAACTGGCGGAATTAAGAGCCATGAATGAATCGTTGCAAGCCGAAAATCAACGGATGCGACAAGAAAATGCTTTGGCTCAACAAAACAATGAATTGATGCGTCAAAGAATAGAAATGTTGCGTCGCGAAAATGAATTGTTGAAGCAAGAAAATGAGATGCTGGCACAGAATGCGCAGTTAAGAGAGCAAAACAGTGCGTTAAAGCAAGAAACACCGCAAATCGTAACACTGTCGCCGAGCGAGGGCCGTATGGCGGTATCGGATGATAAGTCGTTGAAGAGCAAGGGTGTATCGGCAACATTAAAAGAAGCCTCACAAACGGAAGAACAGCCAAACGGTAATGCTGAACACGCGGTAGCGCAGGCTGTTGCGCAATCAAATCAAAAATCGGATTCGGTTGAGGCAACTGTGCAACCGCAGGCGCAAGCGATTCGGGAAGATGAAGCACAGGGGAATGAGGTGACGACTGTTGCAAAGACGGAGACAACCAAAGCCCCTGTATTAAAATACCGTCAGATAGATGAAAAAGCATTTCAAACCGAGCTGGCGCATGCCGAAAAGCGCAATGCGCGCTTAAAGCAATCCGCCCATGATAAAGCCATTCAAAATTTAAAAGCCATGGAAGAGCAAGGATTGCTTGCCGTTGGACCGAATGGTGAGAGTAATGCGGAAGTGTATTTATATCGGCTGTATCAAAGTAAGTTGTTTTACGATTTAAAAGAAAAAGTGAAAATGTCGGATGGCTCATGGAAAAGGGTTGAAACGGCATTAGCCTCGGAGAGCGGTAAAAATCATCGCGAAGTGTTGGCTGATTTGATGAGAAAGGATTTATCTCCGGCAGAATTGAAAGATTATGCCCGCACGGTTTCTTTAACGGATGGTTGTATAACTGCAAAGGGTTCCGTGAAACGCAATCACCAAATTCCCGTGCGCGCAAACACCGATTTGGCGCATTCGCAGCAACAGGAGGCTGAACAATCAAAGTCTGAAAAATCAGCTGACGGAAATCCGAAGTTGACGCGTATGTTGCAGGGTGTTTCCGAAAGGGAGGCCGAGCAGGAAAGCGCGACACCTGTTTTCCGAAAAGCGGGAAAATCATCCGAAATATGTTAGCAATCAAAAGGCCCGTCTTGCAAAAGACGGGTTTTTGCTGATTGCGCATTGTTTTATATCAGGAAAGGTATGTTTGATAAAGCGAAGTGAATTGTGTAGGGAAGAATATCTTTATATAATTTATTTGCAGAAGCGCTTGATTTTTTGATGATGTTTGTGTATAATAACAGCAGAATGTTTAAAATACGCAGAGTGTTATCTGTAAGGAGTGAGGGAGCGAGATATGGTGTCAGACATTAAAAAGGCAGAAAACGAATTGGAAGAGCCGATTGCAACAAACGGTATTCGGCCCGATTGGACGTTTGATGAAAAAGATACACATGTAGACAAAACGGCGTTGTTGCTCAATCAAATGGATAAATCGGTTGCGAGAATTAACAAAGCAACAAAGATTGATGATTTGGCATTAAATTTATTTGTAGAACCGTTATTTTTTGCATTGGATTTGTTGACGGCCTATTTCAAAGAGAAAGAAGCAAAAATTAAAGAAGCGCAAAAAGCGCGCCAGCAAGCAAAGAAGGCGCATATTAACGATGCCTTGCGAGCAAAAGGGTTAACGCGCAATGCGTTGGCGAATCGGGTAGCTTATCGCACACAGCGTTGGTTAGAAGATACATCTATGTTGCCGAGAGATGAACGGGGGAATATCAAGAGCAGTGGGTTAACGCGTGCGCAACGGTTTAATTATCGGAAGATGCTTTTTGCACAACGGTTACCGGTCACGGAATCGGGAGTTTACGATTTTGCAAAATTTACACGTTCCCAGAAACGACAATATGCGAAATATGTGATGATGTATGCCATGCAAAATCCGAAATTTAAAGAATATGTTGAATCGATGATGGAGGCAACAGTCGGGCGCGCCGAATTAAAACAAATGGCGCGTATTGGGACGGATATGAATTTAAAATACCGCAGTGGTATGATGTATCATCGTCAACAAGAGCGGAGCAGAGCATCGTAAGCCAAGCATCGTGCTATATTCCTATATTTTCAAGCAACGCGCACCGTATCGGCAAAGGGAAAGAGGCGGATACGGGAGGGGTGAAGTGAGCAAGAAAAAAGGATAAATTCGCAATAGCGGAAGAAAGGTTGAGCGGAAAGGATAAAAAAAGCAAAAAAAAGAAAAAAAAGTATTGACAAGGGAAAAAGAATAGTATATAAGGATGAACTATGTTGAGCGAAGAAGAGTGCGTAGCTCAGCTGGTAGAGCACCTGACTTTTAATCAGGTGGCCGAGGGTTCGAATCCCTCCGCGCTCACCAAAACCAAACCGACCGAGTAGGTCGGTTTTTTTGTGAGTGAAGTGCGGAGTGGAGAGAAGCCGAGGAGAGGGTTCGTTCACGA
>CALXWZ010000005.1 GCA_944392555.1 uncultured Alphaproteobacteria bacterium
GACCGAGTAGGTCGGTTTTTTTGTGAGTGAAGTGCGGAGTGGAGAGAAGCCGAGGAGAGGGTTCGTTCACGAAGCGGGAGCGAAGTAGACGTCCGAAGGACGGTCCGAGGGACGAGGACGAGGCGTGAGACGCCGAGCAATCCCTCCGCGCTCACCAAAAAAATTATATATGCTATCTATTCTCATTTATTATTGGTAATTACCCTATTCAAAACTGTTAATTGATAAAGCCAGTAGAAACATGCCGATAACAAAATTGCTTGGTGAAGCAAATAAAAATTTACGTTTAAAAAATATTAAATAACTTGATTAAATAATGAAATTTTGTTAAAATACTATCGCTGTTTTAATAAAGGAAAAATAAATGTTCAAAAAAAATACATCCACGAAACAATCACATTCAAATAAGCCATCAAAGAAAATAATTCAAGAAGTGAATTGGGATGATGTTATTAGAGAAGAAGCACAATTTTTTGCTTTGTCGGGCAGATCCGGACGATTTGCTTATATGGCACTTTTAGCTTTTTGGGGTATGATTATCAACGGTATTCTAAGTTTAGATATATTGCCGTTCCTACATCTGGGAGTGCTGGTAGCATGTATTTCCATTATATTTATAACACAAAGAAGATGCCGTGATTTCCATTGTCAGGGAACGTTTTTTATTTTAGTGAGTTCGCTGGGTGAAATAACTCATACCTGGTTTTTATATATCAGAGCACACGACTTATCCACCTCAATTTCATTGGATATTCCTGCTATTAAATGGATATCAACGTTAGGAGCGTGTGTATACTTATTTTTGCTTTTATTCCCCGGGAAGAAAGACAGAACGTTTACTTCAACAAGCCCATTATTAAAACATCCGATTGTTTATTTCGGCATTTGGTTTATTTTGTATTTGGGCGGTTTTTATTGTCTTTTCGGAAAGATTATATAATTTTAACAGACTTATTTGTTTCATAACGAACAGGATAAAAAGGAAGATAAATTTATCTTCCTTTTTATTTTGGCTTTATTAAACAATTTTGTTGAAATATCATCTTAATAAAATCCTTGTTAAATTATTTTAAAAGAATTTATAATACAATTTTTAATAATAATTTATGAAAGGATTTTTCATGACAGAGCAAGAAATAAAAAATTTTTTAGATAGTATAACAGAAGAAAATGGGTTTGTCCAAATTGCAGAACCGAACTTAATCGCGATGAAAATACTGCTATCAATTTAAAACAATTGGGCATGGGTTATGTCCATAAATATACACAGAGCCAGAACAATAGTTCAGCTGTGAAGTGTATAAATTATGAATAATCAATGATTATTCATAATTAAACCTTATTATTTGTAAATTTATCATTTTTCCTTGACTTTTATAAATTTATAGAATAGACTACTTTCTGTATCAGTTGATAACTGATATGAGGTTTAGAACCCTCTTTATGGTTGTCTGCGAAATGCAGATGTAAAAAAGCTACCTTTTTGCCTGTGGCAGGAAGGTGGTAGAATAGGTTTATATAACTAAATATACTGCACTATTTCCATAAATAGGTTCTAACTTCCTGCTACCTCTAATCAAGGTGGCATTTTTTCATTATTAAACAATTTATTGAAAGGAAGTTAAAATGATTGGTACAGCAAAACAAAACGGAAACTCTGTTTCTGTGTATGATGAAAAAGGTCGTTATCTATTTAGTAAATCAGGGACACTGATTGGTTATACAGCAACAACAGTTACTATTAAAACTTCTTCAGGTTCGCAAAGTACTTATGATGAAAAAGGTAGTTACTTGTTTAGTAAATAATGAATTTAACTTGATGTAAAATCATAGACAAAGGAAATGGAGTAATATTTGTAATCACAATAATATGGTCATTTCCTTTGTCGTTAATGTAAAAATAATTTAGGGATGAATACAATAACAATGGCAACAGTAAGCGATGTAATTAAAGAATATATACGAAACTATATGACAGAACATTTATATATAGAAGACAAAGATTATTACTTTGGTATAAGTGACCTTAACGATGAACTTACGGTATTTTATAATGATATGGAAGATGCAACTGCTAATAGTTGTTTAAGTAGGACGGTAAGAGGGGCTGTAGAGAATGGATTTTATAAGTTTGGCAGAGATTATAATATGATTAAAAAATTTGGAGATGAATTCTCTTTATCGTCTTCTGCCCTTAGGATTCCTGTGTATAGTTATAAAGCTACTTGGACGAAAGATGATGGCAAATATAGTTGTCAAATTAATTGGATGCCAGCAGGTGTTTTAGAAGAAGCAATAAAAAGTTATCCGGAAAGATGGGCTTTGTATAAAAAATACAGAGATAAAAACAACTAAACTTCTCCAAACAAACAATCTTTTATCAATAAGTTAGTATCTGCACCAGATTTTATCCAACTAAACTAATTCAAATAGTTTGTTAAATATTTGGTGCAGACACCATTAAAATGTCTTACAAAATCTTTCAAACCTTTATGATAATTATTCACATTATTGAAGTGATATTCGCCATTTTGGTACTTTCCTGTTGCTATCCTTTTATGTTGTCAGTTGTGATTTTTAGCAAATTGAATGTAAGATTTATGAGAATCTGTTACTAATTATAAATTATTTTTAAGAATTATATTATAAATTCTTTTGAAATAATTTAACAAGGATTTTATTAAGATGATATTTCAATAAAATTGTTTAATAAAGCATTTATTTTTAATAAATTTCATTCAATCAACGTTCTTTCTTCTCTTTCCATCAAAGAGTTATTTAAGAAAATCCGAACAAGATGGAACAAGCGTTATGCTTTACTTACGGATGCTGTGGCTCAATTATCTTTTGGTAAGCTTTTGTTTTATATATTTTAGAATTGTCTTTTGCAGAGTCAAACGCCGTTTTGCATTGTTATCTTTTATTTTAATGTCAGCACCGTTATATTACGATTTAAAAAACCATATAGAAATTGTATAAAATGTAAATGCTCATGTATATATTGATTTGTAAAATAATTTGACAATTTTTTAAAATTGAGGTAATATATGGCTCATCAAACAGCTTAATCCGAAAAGGATTAAAATGAACTTGAATTTGTTTGTAATCGAAAGAAAAGGACGAATATGAAAAAAGACGTTTTTCAAGAAACACTTAAAGAAGCTATAATTCGCGACTATATGCAACAACTTGGTCAAAAACTGGAAAGCGCAAAACCTTTTCAACATTCCATTCAGGGACGCAAAACATTGAGGTTTGCGGTATCTTTTTTACTCTCTCCCGCTCATGCGACGGAGAATGACAAACATTTTTTATTTTTAAGACAAGGAGATTTTAACCTGCTGAAACCGATGCTTAGTTCAAAGGCTCCGATTGTCGGACGATTAAAGATATTTATTACGGCACCGTCATTTGAGTCAGCAGTTCATGTCAGACGCAACGGGGTAGATATTCGGGTTATTCCGGACGAGGCAATTTTATTGCCAACGCCGATGATTTTAACTAATAACGGTAAGAATTTAATTATCGGTATTCATCAGGGAAATCAGCCGTTTCATGCTGTTTTGTGCGCACAGATAGATAAAAATGATGCGTTAAAAGAGCAGTTGCAGTCGGCGCAAAATGCTTTTGCGGTCTTATTGAAAAGAAGTATCCCGATTTCTTGTTTTAGGCAGTATATAAGCACTTCCCAAAAGATAAATGTTGCCCCATTGATAAGAGATGAGTCACATCAACGATAAAGTTTGTTTTAAGGTGCATTCATTGTTGCATAGGAAATTGAAGAGATTGTTGCAAAATATGCAAACAGGCGAGGCGGGAGAAATCCCGCCTTATTTTGTGTTCGCGAAATTGATTTGAGAAATGAATTTAACATCTTTCTCTTGATTTTTTGTAAAAAAGAAGTATATCATCTGCGTAAGGAATAACTATAAAGAGAGGGGAAAATGCTTAAAATTATTATCTATATTATATTGCTCGGAATTGCGGTTGCTTTGGTGAGCGGAGGAGTGCATTTATACCGTGTGTCAAAAAGAAATGCTTCTGAAATGGCTCAATATGAGGGAAAAGAAATTACACCGAAACAGTTATCCGGTAAAACGCTTGTGATTTATTATTCTTTATCGGGACATACGCAAGATATTGCCGAGAGAATCCAAAAAATGACGGGTGCCGATATGTATAGAATTCAAACGGTTGAAAAATTGAATCGTTGGCCGTGGTTCTATTTGGTCTTGAAAAAACAACTGGACGACGGTGTGTATCCCAAATTGAAGGAACCGTTGCCGGATATATCAAAGTATGAAACGATTTTTGTCGGCGGTCCTGTTTGGTGGTATACGGTGTCTACCCCGATGCGTGCTTTCTTGCAACAAATGAATTTCCAAGGGAAAAAAGTTGTGCCGTTTACAACACAAGGCAGTAATTACGGCACATATTTTGATTATTTTAATCGGGCGGTGCGTAATGCCGATTTGCAACCGCGTGCCTCATTTAACAATTTGCCCGAAAAATATAATCAAGCCGTTGATAATAAAATTGCTACATGGATTAACTCCTTGCAATAGGTATATCGTTTAGACGGATTAATAAAATATGTTGAGGGGAAGAAGTTGCGGGTAAAAGCAACTCTTCCCCGTTCGTTTCGGAAGAGGGAAGAGCCGTTGAAGCAGATATTTATGAAACTACCTGTTCAGGCAGATGATTCTAACAGAGAAAATCTTGTTTCGCAATCTATCTTTTCGTGCATATTATTATATGTTTTACACAAATGGAACTCGGCTTGCTCTCTGTAATTTTTAAGTGGTAAAAATGGTGTGCCAAATTCGCCAAATAGCACTTGTAAAAAGTGTAGGCCGTTTTTATGGAAAAGTTAAATAAAAACATCGGTAATAGAAAATCGGAAGAGCGGTTATTTTATCCTCTCTTCCGATAACGTATGGCATTGCCCCGGATTTTTGGGTTCTTCAATGCGCCTGATTAGGCCGTTTTCTCCAAACGGCATTTTAGCAACGTCAGTTCGGCATCAAACTCAACGGGTAACGTTTTTTGCTTGCGGAACGGCTCAAAATGAATAGCTTGCGATTCTACATCTTTTAGAGCGGTTGCGGTATCAATGTGCATGAGCGCATTGAATGCCGTTTCCGACATATTCAAGCCTTTCCACGTTAAATCGCCGTATGCGGGCGACCAACCGAATACGGTTTCGGTTGCGTTGGCTTTTCCTTGCGTGCGTTTAACAATCCATTCCAATACGCGCATATTCTCGCCGAAGCCGGGCCACATAAAGTGTCCGTTTTCATCTTTTCTAAACCAGTTGACGCGGAACACCAGCGGTTTATGTTTAATTTTGGCGCCGAGTTCCAACCAGTGTTTCCAATAATTACCCATATTGTATCCGCAAAACGGCAACATTGCCATCGGGTCGCGCCGAATTTCGCCTGCCGTTCCCTCGGCGGCAGCCGTTTTTTCGGAACCCATCGTGCTGGCCAGATAAACACCGTGTTGCCAGTTGAATGCTTGATACACAAGCGGGGCATTTGTGGCTAACCGACCACCGACAATAAAGGCGTCAATCGGCACGCCGGCCGGATTTTCCCAGTTTTTATCAATAATCGGACATTGTCCCGCAGGGGCGGTAAACCGTGAGTTCGGATGGGCTGCCGGTGTGGGAGAATCAGGAGTCCAATCATTTCCCTGCCAGTCAATCAAATGCGCCGGTTTTTCGTCCGTCATCCCTTCCCACCAAACATCGCCGTCATCGGTTAACGCCACGTTTGTGAAAATGGTGTTCGCACGGCACGATTCAATCGCGTTTTTGTTTGTTTTAACGGAAGTCCCCGGTGCAACGCCGAAAAAGCCCGCTTCGGGGTTAATGGCGTATAACCGCCCGTCGGCTTTCGGCTTAATCCATGCAATATCGTCGCCCACGGTGGAAACTTTCCAATCGCTCATTTCTTTGGGCGGAATTAACATGGCCATGTTTGTTTTCCCGCAGGCGCTCGGAAATGCCGCCGTTACATACGATTTGATTTTTAATTTCTTGTTTTCCAAGCCGACGATTAACATATGTTCGGCAAGCCACCCTTCATCGCGTGCCATGGTGCTGGCAATACGCAATGCTAAACACTTTTTGCCGAGCAAGGCATTCCCGCCGTATCCGCTACCGAATGAGATAATTTCGCGCGTTTCGGGGAAGTGCGTAATATAGGTGTTTTCGGGATTGCAAGGCCAGGCAACATCTTTTTCGCCTTTTTTCAACGGCGCTCCAACGGAGTGCAAACATTTTACGAAATCATTATCGCCTAAAATCGGCCAGACTTTTTTACCCATACGCGTCATAATTCGCATATTGGCAACCACGTAGGGCGAATCGGTGATTTCAATGCCGATTTGCGCAATATCCGAACCGAGCGGTCCCATCGAGAACGGAATGATATACATGGTGCGCCCGCGCATACAGCCTTTGAGTAATTTCGTAAGTGTTTTTTTCATTTTTTTCGGATCTGCCCAATTATTCGTAGGCCCTGCATCAATTTCTTTTTCGCAACAAATAAATGTGCGCGATTCAACGCGGGCGACGTCTTTCGGGTTGGATCGTGCCAAGAAACTGTTCGGACGCTTCTTCGGATTGAGCGGAATAAACGTGCCGTTTTCAACAAGCAAATTGTTGATGGCGGTCGCTTCTTTTGCCGAGCCGTCGCACCAATAAACGGCGTCCGGTTCCGTTAAGTCGGCAATTTCATTGACCCAGTCAATAACTTTTGTATTCGTTGTCGGTATCGTTTGTGTTTTCATCAAATGCCCCCTTTTTATCAATACTGAATTTCACTACATACGGGAAGTATTTTAAAAGTCGGATTTTAAAATGTCAACACGCAAACGCAGTTATTTTCTCTTTTCTTTTTTTCGGGGCATCCCATATTTAAGAGGAATGAGCAAAAATAAATAAAATGCTTGAACTATTTTTTGTTTGTTGATAAGATACGCAAGAAAAGTGAGGATGAAAGATGAATAAGTTATTTCGTAATGTTATCTGTTTAGGCTTGTCCGGATTATTGCTGACGGCGTGTGCCGCCTCGGATGAAACAATCCCCGATATGCCCGTTGAAGAATTATATATGCACGCCTATAACGATTTCCAAGATAAGGAATATGAAGAAGCTGCTCGCTATTTTGACGAGGTGGAACGCCAATACCCGTATTCCGTTTGGGCCCCGCGCGCACAAATTATGGCGGCTTATTCTTTTTACAGCGCCGGCAAGTATGACGACGCGCTTTTGGCGTTGGAGCGGTTTATTCAACTTCACCCCGGTAATCGCAATATTGCGTATGCGTATTATCTGAAAGGGTTGTGTTATTATGAGCAAATGTCAGACGTATCTCGCGAACAGAAGATGACGGAAGATGCGCTTTCCACATTTAAAGAAGTGTTGGCAAGATTCCCGAATTCCGTATACGTGCCAGATATTAACGTAAAATTAAAAGAGATTGAAGCCCATTTGGCGGGAAAAGAAATGGCCGTGGGGCGGTATTATTTAAAGCACGGCGAATTTATTCCGGCCATGAACAGATTCCAATCTGTTTTGTTGGAGCATCCGTATACCAATCAAACGCCGGAGGCGATTTATCGGTTGACGGCGTGTTATGAGGCGCTCGGTATGCATAAACAAGCCGTTGAAATGGTAGAAATCATGCGCAGGTATTATGCACAAGACGATTGGACGAAAAAAGCGGAAAAATTAATTCAAAAATATCAACCGAAAACAGCGAGTAAATGAGTCAAATATCGGAGCAACGGCGTATGAAAAGAAAAACGGCGTTGCTCGGGCAAAAGGCCGATGAAGTTGATAAAAGCGAATAAAAATAAGGAAGTTAAGGGGTAAAATATGCTGTCTTCCCTGTCAATACGAAATGTAGTGCTGATTGATGAGCTGGATTTAAATTTCGGCAAAGGCTTATGCGTGTTTACGGGGGAAACGGGCGCGGGCAAATCGGTGTTGCTTGATTCACTGTCGCTTGTTTTGGGCGCACGAGCCGATACGGGGCTTATTCGACATGGCGAAACGCAGTTGAGCGTTGGCGCCGTGTTTACGCTGAATCCAACGCATCCTGTTTGGGATTTGTTGGCAGAACAGGGTATTGATTGCGCGGAAAAAGAGGAATTGTTTTTGCGCCGAGTCGTAACCCAAGACGGGAAAAGCAAGGCTTTTATCAATCACGAACCCGTGAGTGTTTCTTTTTTAAAAACCGTCGGGGAATTGTTGGTTGAAATTCACGGACAATTTGCAACGCACGGCTTATTGAACCCTGCCACACATATCGGCGTGTTGGATACATACGGAAATCTGGATGCTTTAAAAACGCGCGTTATGGATGCTTTTCAATTGTATCGCACGGCTCAGAAAAACTTAAAAGACGCTGAAACGCAATTGGCTGATGCGGAAAATCAGGAAGCCTATTTGCGCGAATCGATAGATGACCTTGAAAAATTAAATCCGCATACGGGTGAAGAGGAAACTTTGACGCAACGGCGGACGCAGTTAATGAACAGCGAAAAAATCATGACATGCGTCAACACTGCTTATACCTTGTTGACAGCCGAAGAAAACGGCGTGATGACGCAGTTGGCTGCCGTATATCGCCAAGTGGAAAAAGCCGGCACGTATTTGCCTGCACCGTTTGAATCGCTCATAAAATCGGTAGACGAAGCGCAAGCGGTATTGTCCGACGTATCGGGCGAGTTGGAAAATATCGGAGAATCGCTCGGCGATGTATCCGAGCTGGAAAGCATTGATAATCGCTTATTTGCGTTACGGGACGCATCGCGACGCTATCATGTTGCCATTGATGAATTGCCGGCACGGTTAAATGCGTTTCAAGAACAGCTGGCAACTTTGGAAAAAGGGGAAGAATATTTGCGTGCGTGTCGCCAAAAAACAGATGAAGCGCGTCAGAAGTATTTAAGCGAGGCGCATTTGTTATCCGATAATCGGCGCCAAGTTGCCAAGAAATTGGATAAATCCGTGATGAAAGAATTGCCGGCATTAAAATTGGGAAAAGCTGTTTTCCAAACGCAAATTGTCTCGGATGACCATCAGGAATCGCCAACCGGCATTGATACGGTAACATTTATGGTGGCAACGAATCCGGGTGTGCCGTCTGCACCGTTGCATAAAGTTGCGTCGGGCGGTGAATTGGCGCGGTTTATGCTGGCATTAAAGGTGAATTTGGCGCAAGTTGGAACAACGGATACACTTGTATTTGATGAATTGGATAGCGGTGTCGGCGGGGCAACGGCCGGTGCCGTCGGCGAACGGTTGGCGCGTTTGGCGGAGCGTTGTCAGGTAATGGTAGTGACGCATTCCCCGCAAGTGGCAGTATATGGTTCTATGCACTGGACGGTTTCCAAACAAACAAAAGGTTCACAGGCCATCACGCAAGTAAAACAGTTAACGCAAGCAGAGCGGTTGGCGGAAATCGCGCGTATGCTGTCGGGTGAAGAAACAACGCAAACGGCTCATATCATGGCGCGGGAGCTTTTGGAAAATGCGCAAAAACCGCGTTTGCTTTAAAGCTCATATAAAGCGAACGATTAAAGATTGAAAGAGGCAATATAAATGCCCTTAATCAGCACCGCAGATATAAGCTGAAAAAGGCATAAAGGGGTGAAGGATGATAAAACGTGTTGAGGAATTAACGCTGGAAGAAGCCCGAGAAGAATTGGCATTACTTGCGAATCGCATTGCCGAGTTGGATGTGGCTTATTATCGGGACGATGCGCCGTTGCTGGATGATGCGGAATATGATGCACTCAAACACCGTAATCGGGAAATTGAACAAAAATTCCCCGCGTTAATTCGGGCGGATAGCCCGTCATTGCGTGTGGGCGCTCCGATTGCAACGGATTTTAATAAAATTACACATACCGTTCCGATGTTATCGCTGGAAGATATTTTTTCGGATGAAGATGTTGTGGCGTTTTTGGCAAAAGTCAAACGGTTTCTCGGCATGGCTGATTCGGAAGACATTGAAGTTGTGGCCGAGCCGAAAATTGACGGTCTTTCTTTTTCCGCCGTCTATCGGAACGGACAACTTGTCAGCGGTGCTACACGGGGCGACGGAACAACGGGGGAAGATATTACCGCGAATTTGAAGACAATTCGTCAAGTCCCGCTTTCCTTGCGTAAAGGAACTGATTTATTTGAAGCCGTGCCCGATTTAATTGATATTCGCGGTGAAGTTTATATGGCAAAAGAAGATTTCTTTGAACTTAACCGTATGCAGGAAGAAGCTCGTAAAAAAATCTTTGCCAATCCGCGAAATGCGGCAGCCGGCTCACTCAGACAGTTAGATGCCCAAGTGACGGCGGAGCGACGGTTAAGTATTTTTGCGTATGCGTGCGGGGAGGCTAATCCGATTACCTGGAAAACACATTATGAGTATTTACAGCAACTCAAAAAATGGGGATTCCCCGTCAATCCTGAAATTAAACTCTGTCATAATATCAAAGAAATGCTGGATTTCTTTCATCAACTAACGGAAAAACGGAGTTCTTTGCCGTATGATATTGACGGCGTTGTTTATAAAGTGAACAGTTTGGAATTGCAAAACAGGCTGGGCTTTATTGCGCGTTCACCACGATGGGCCATTGCGCATAAATTTCCGGCAGAACAAGCGATAACGCGTTTAAATCATATTCGCATTCAAGTGGGGCGAACGGGAGCCTTAACACCGGTTGCCGATTTAGAACCCGTTAATGTGGGCGGTGTTATCGTGCGACACGCCACACTTCATAATGCCGATGAAATTATGCGTAAAGATATTCGCGAAGGCGATATGGTTGTGGTGCAACGGGCGGGAGATGTCATTCCGCAAATCGTGCGGGTGTTGCCCGAAAAAAGATTGCCTGATTCAAAGCCGTATGAGTTTCCGAGCGTATGCCCCGTTTGCGGTTCGCGGGCCGTTCGGGAAGGTGATGATGCCGTTATTTACTGCACGGGCGAATTGTTTTGCCCGGCGCAACAAATTGAGGCGTTAAAACATTTTGTTTCAAAAGATGCTTTGGATATTGAGGGGTTGGGGAATAAAAACATTGAATTGTTTTTTGAAAAAGGTTGGATTAAAAACGCCGTTGATTTAATGAATTTTAAAACAAATCATGAGCTGGAATTGATTGGGCTGGACGGCTGGGGCTTAAAATCGGCGCATAATTTATTTGAGGCTATTGAAAAAGCGCGACAAGGCGTTTCGTTGGAGAGATTTATTTATGCCATCGGGATACGGGAAGTCGGTGAGGCAACGGCGCGATTGTTAGCACATAATTACCATTCATGGCGAGCGTTTCGTTCGGCAATGGAAGCTCCCGAAGCCTATGAGCAGTTAACGCATATAGAGGGTATCGGCCCTGTGATGGCGCAATTTATTACAGACTTTTTTCAAGAAGAACATAATCGTATTTTATTGACTCAATTAGAAGAAATAATGATTATTAAAGATTATGTGACGCCGATACAAAAGCAAGGACCGTTGTTCGGGAAACATATTGTGTTTACGGGAACATTGGAGACGATGACGCGACCGGAAGCCAAAGCAAAAGCGCAAGCGGTCGGTGCAAAAGTTATCAGTAGCGTTTCGGCTAAAACGGATTATGTGATTGTCGGCGCTAATCCGGGCAGTAAGCAAACGGAGGCAGAAAGATTAAATATCGCACAAATAAGTGAAAAAGAATTTAAGCAAATGCTTGACGTGTGAAAAAAAACAGGGTATGCTTAACCGACTGATAGTGTAAGGGGAGTAAGATGGCTGATCCGAATCAAATGCAAAATAATGCGGAAAAAAGTATTGAAGATGAACTGGAAGATTATTTGGCAACAAATAATCAAGGTATGTCATCATCAAACGGCAGGGCTTCAACTCAACCGGTAATGCCCGAAGAGCCGGAAGAAGAAATTGATCCGATTATGAAAGGCGATTTGTTAAGCCAAATTGCCGCGGAAGATATCAAGAATGAAGAGGAAGAGAAAAAAAAGGCTAAAAAACAAATCTCTTTTTCAAAGTTGTTTGCCATCTTCATTATGCGCGCTACATTGATGATTGACGAAATACGCCATAAATATGCTTCCACGTTTCGGATGTTTGAATTAGTTTGGTGCGTATTAATTGCATTGATTTATGTCGGCGGACTTATTTCTTTGGGTATATTGGTTTATGCTTATGCGAATTATCCGCGTTATGTTACCGATTATTTCCGTAAAAGCGGTATAGAGTTAGCCTCATGGGATATGGATAGTTATACGTTATCGCGGATTGAACTTTCTAACTTAAAGAGTAAAGACGGATTATATACAATCAAGCGGGTTGTGATTCGCTCTCCGTTTTCCGATTTTTTGCGCGGGCGTATCAAGTCGGTTAATTTAGAGGGGACAACTTTAACGATTCGTGAACGAGGCGATAAATTAGAAATCAGCAAATTAATCGGCGTGTTGGCAAAGATGAATCAATCGGCTGCCACGGGGCATAAAATCGGATCCATTTCCATTCCGAACGCCGTATTGAATATAGAGGGAAAAAATTTCAAACTGCCACTTCATTTATCCGTAAACGGTGTGTATGAAAATACACCGAATGTCAGTATTCCGATTACGATTAAGCAAGATTATATGAATATATCGGCATTGCTTTCATTAGGTGGGAACGCTCGTGATTTGGAGTGGACATTAGATATCTTATCGGGAACATTATCATTTCCCAACCGTCAGCCCGAGAATATATCCGGAAAATTCAAGATTAAGATGAGAGAATTGTCTTTGAGTTCACTTAACGGAACTTTGGATATGGTTTATGGCAAAAATACCAAAAAAATCAAGTTGGATTTCAGAGATAATAAAGGAACGTATCGTGGCTCAATCGGCTTGACACTGCTTAACTTGGAAGTGCGAGACAAAGCGGATGAAACAAAAACGGAAATGCAAATTATTTTTGACGGATTAGATTTTAAAAATTTATCGCATATAATAACAAAGCAGTCCGTTCGGGTGAATATTCAATCTCTTTATACGCAAGATTTTAGCGTGATGAATGCTTCCACTACATTGCGTGGTGAAATGGATTGTAAGGATTTTGTCTGTTCCTATTATATAAAATCGCCTGTCCCCGTATCTGTTCAAAGTACGCGTTTAGTGCATGCCGGCAATACCTATAATTCAACGGAAGGTTCAACGTTAACGCTGACGGCGAATAACCGAAAGAATATTGTATGGGATGGTTCGCAATTAAAATTTGATTTATCCATAGCAGATGCGAATTATAAAGGAACAAAAAACACAAGTAGCAATCCGATAGAGGCAAGCGCTACAACGATGGAATTATTGGGAACATTGAGTGATAAGAATAGTCAGTCAAGCTTGCAAATTTCGGCAACGGGAGCAAACTATTCTTCAAATGATACATCTTTTTCAAATGCTGATTTTGAAGTAGATAACGTATGGGATGGGAATACTGCCTTACGATTTGCCTCTCCGAGCGTATTATTGAAAAATAATCGCTTGCTGAAAGTGCCGTTTGCAATTGATATGCGGCGTGAAAAGGGTATGCTGGGTGCTGCGTTGGGCGTGCTGGATAATAAAATACAAATTCGGTATGCGGGAACGGCGAATTTGTTATCAGGGGTGTTTCAAGGAAATATGGCTGTATTGCCGTTTGATTTAAAAGATATTCCCGGAAATTTACAAGATGTTTCGGATATTTTCCCGGGCTTTGCCAAAAAAGCAAGCGGAAAATTGGCGGCATACGGTAGAATTCTTTGGCGGAATGAAAAGCAGGTTTCGGGGCCGTTTTATTTAATGGTGGAAAATGTCGGGTTCAAAACCGGCAATATGGAAATCAAGAATATGAATGCGTTGTTGGTTGTTCAATCATTGGTACCATTTATAACGACAGCCGGTCAAGAAGTATTTGTCGGTGGGATAGATAGTATTTTACCCTTCCGCAACATTAACGCCGTTTTAAAATTTGATAATCAAATGATGCGTATTGCGCGTATGAATACGAACGTCGGCGGGATTAAATTAAATGTAGATAACTTAATCGTGCCGTATAGAAGCAATGCAACAACAGTGTATTTGAAGAATTCGCAGGCTGATTTAACTGATTTGAACGGTTATTGGAAAATGAAAGATTTTTCAGTAATTGAAGGAGAAGGTGATATCACTTTACCGATAGATTTAAAGGATGGACAACTTTCGCTGAATAACGGGGAGATTCGAATCTTTAATGCAAGGCTCGGGTATAACGGCAATAATCGGCGTATTCGGAATGCGTTATTTAAAAACAGCAATGAATATTTGTTGCGATCGGGAACGATTCAATTAACGCAAGGGAAAGATAATATCTTAAACGCTTATCTGAATTTTGAGGGGCGGATGTTGCCGGATCAAATTAAGACAAATTATAGCGATACAATTCGGATAAATCCGAAAGATATATTGAGTACCGCACGGCAAGAGCCTATTCCTGCGTTGATTGCGCAACGGCAACAATTGGTAAAAACGATTTTAAAAAAGCAGGAATAAATAATGATTTTTTGTGGATAATGCAAAAAAATGCTTGCAAAATAAAAGAATTTTGTGTATAAGGAAATCCGTTATGTTTAATCGGGGACATCAATGGTGGTGTTCCGTCAATTTTATCAAAAGAGAGAAATACAATGGCAGTACCTAAGAAAAAAACATCAAAATCAAAAAAGAATATGCGTCGTTCGCATTTGGCGTTAGAAGCGAATGCGGTAAATGAATGCCCGAAATGCGGTGAATTGGTTCGTCCGCACCACGTTTGCGAATCATGTGGCACATACAATAAAAAAGAAATTATTGTAAAAGCTGAAAAAGAAACAAAATAAGGAATATCGCATTGAGTAATACCTTAGTGATTTCGGTTGATGCCATGGGTGGCGACAATGCGCCTGAATCGGTGATTGAAGGCGTCAGTCGTGTTGCGGCAAAAGATAAAGACGTTTTCTTCTTTTTATTCGGAGATGAAGAACGAATCAAGAAGTTAGCGGAAGTTTATCGTTTGCCGGATGATCGATATAAAATTCATCATACAACCGATGTTGTGAAAGGTGATGCAAAACCGTCCGTAGCCGTCCGATCCGGGCGTGAAAGCAGTATGTGGAAGGCAATTATGTCGGTTCGCAACGGCTATGCGAGTGCGGTCGTTTCAGCCGGGAATACAGGCGCCTTGATGGCGATGAGCAAAATATGTCTCGGCACGCTTTCGGGGATAGACAGACCTGCGATTGCAGCTGTTTTACCCTCCATGAAAGGCCCGATTGTTGCTTTGGATTTGGGTGCGAATGCAGAATGTAATTCGCAGAATTTAGTTGAGTTTGCAATTATGGGTCATGTGTTGCACCATATTTTGTATAAAACGGAGCATCCGTCAATCGGTTTGCTCAATATCGGATCTGAGGAAACAAAGGGGCGCGATGAGATTCGTGAGGCTGCAAGCGTGTTGCGGGAGCTGAACGATAAGGTTAATTTCATTGGCTTTGTAGAAGGAAATGATATTTGCATGGGAAAAGCGGATGTTTTTGTTTCTGATGGTTTTTCCGGCAATGTTGCTCTCAAAACAATTGAGGGAACTTCAAAATTTATTACGGGGATTTTAAAAGAGACAGCGCATAAATCAATTCTTGCGGCGCTCGGCTTCCTGATTGCCCGACCGGCATTATTGAAATTGCGTAAAAAAATTGATCCGCGTATGTATAACGGTGCGATGTTTTTGGGCTTGAACGGTGTATCCGTTAAGAGCCACGGCGGTGCAGATGCTTTTGCGTTTGCGTGTGCCGTCGAATCGGCCATTCACATGGCGCGTAGCAATTTGTGCGATAAAATTAAGCACGAATTGAAACATGTGATGGATGTTGATGTGCCGGATATGACAAAAGAAATTTAAGGCGGGAGAGGGATAATGAAAGCAGTTATTCGGGGAGTCGGACACTATTTGCCCAAAAGAGTTTTAACAAACTTTGATTTGGAAAAAATGGTGGAGACGAGCGATACATGGATTCGTGAGAGAACCGGTATTCAAACGCGTCATATTGCGTCGGAAGATGAATACACGTCAACCCTTGCCATCAATGCGGCGAAGGAGGCGTTAGCCGATGCCAAGATGACGGGTGAGGATATTGATATGATTATTCTTGCGACGACCACTCCGGATGATACAACGCCGGCAACGGCAGTCAAAGTGCAAGAGGCAATTAACATGACGCATGGTTGCGCTTTTGATGTGCAAGCCGCGTGTTCGGGCTTTATGTATGCCATGAGTGTTGCTAATCAATACATTCTCTCGGGCAGTGCACGCAATGTTTTGATTATCGGGGCTGAAACGCTCTCGCGAATCGTAGATTGGAAAGATAGAAATACGTGTGTTTTATTCGGTGATGGTGCCGGTGCTGCCGTGTTAGGTGTGGCAACGGAGGAAGAAGAAGCATCAGGAGCAGGTATTTTAGATGTGATTATTCATTCCGACGGCAGATTCCGCCATTTGTTGACGACAACAGGCGGTGTATCGCGCACGCAGACAGCCGGATACGTTTTAATGGAAGGGCGGGAAGTTTTTCGTCACGCCGTAACGAATTTGGCTGATGTGGCCGATGAGGTTTTAAAGCGTGCGAATGTAGATGTGAAAGATGTGGATTATTTGGTTCCGCACCAAGCAAATGTCAGAATTATTGAAGGCACGGCTAAAAAATTAGGCATTGAAATGGATAAGGTTATTTTGACTTTACCGCAACAGGGCAATACATCGGCAGCCTCAATTCCGTTGGCATTATATGAAGGAATAAAGAGCGGTCGGTTGCAACGGGGTCAACTGATATTGCTGGACGCCATGGGTGGCGGTTTTACATGGGCCGGAGCTTTGATACGGCTTTAAAAAAATACTTGATGTTATTATAAGAATATGGCATCATTTGGATAGAGAAAAAAAACGAGCAAAGGAAGAAGATTATGACACAAAGAACAATTACCAGAGCAGATATTGCAGATTCAATTTACACCGAACTCGGGTTTTCGCATGCCGATTCGTTCAAGTTAATTGAGCAAATTTTATCCAACATTATCGGTGCGCTTGAAAAAGGTGAAACGGTTAAAATTTCAAAATTTGCTACTTTTATTCCGCATGCTAAAAGAGAGCGGGTAGGTCGTAATCCGAAGACAGGGGAAACGTATGCCATTACGCCACGGACCGTTGTATCGTTTAAAGCGTCCAACACGTTAAAAGATGCTTTAAAGGGATCTGAAAAATAATGTTAAAAGCTGAAAACGCATATCGGACGATTACGGAAGTTGCAGATTTACTGCAAGTTTCGGCGTCCGTTTTGCGTTTTTGGGAAACACAATTCCACCAGATAAAGCCGATAAAGCGCATGGGGCGTCGGTATTATCAAGCGGAAGACGTTGTCTTGCTTGCGCGGATACGTGATTATTTATATAAAGAAGGCTTTACGATTAAAGGCGTGCAAAAGCGCTTAAAAGCCCCGAGTGAGCAAGGTTCGTTGTTTCCGGAAGCAGAAGCGGAAACAAGCAATGTTGATGCCGATAAAATTCGCGCAGAATTAACTGATTTAAAACAATATTTATCCGAATATATCTAATTCGTGTTTGCATTAAATAAGTGCATCGGTTGGCGAAAGGTTAGGCAGTGTGTCGGAGCAAATCTATATCGATTGGATTGAAACGCAAACCGAAATTTTAAATAAGGGAACTCATAAAAAGGTTCATATTTTAATTGCGTTGAGTGAGAATAAACGCTTTGCATGGGTTGAGTTGATACAAGATACCCAACCTTTAACGATTTTATTTGCTACTTTGCGTATTTTTCAAGTGTTTATCAACATTTATGAAATGAAAATCAAAACGATTGTGACGGATACCAAAGAAAGTTTTTATGCCCCCGAAAAACGTAATTTGCATGCTTTTGAACGGTTATTAAAAGAATTGAGAATCAAGCATATAACACAAAACCACATTGATATTAAAATGCGCCGTTTTGAAAGCCTGTTCTACAATCGGCTTATGCAACAGGCACCATATCCTGATCAAACATCGCTGGAAGCTTATTTGTTTGAATTTATATCTGCTTACAATCACCCTGAAATGGTGTTGGAAACGCAAAGTGATTTGTCGGAGAAAGAGGAAATTCAAAAATTGCCGAATGAGTTGGGAGATTCTTCGGAAGTATCTGAAAAACCTAATTCATCGGAAGTAAATAGATGGCAAAATCATTCTGCTACGAATCCAAGCTTGGAACACGAGGAAGACGGTGTGCGGATATATGTTAATGAAGACGTAAATGTATTGAATGATTTTTGCGCTGAAAGGGATATTTCTTTTGAAGAAACAATGTCTTTTTCGGAGGCGATGGTTGCACTTGGTTCCCAAACGGTATGTGTAGATAATTCAAAGGTATTCAATGCAGGGCGCGATATAAACGCATGCGAAGCCAATATGCAAAACAGTGTGCCGAAACAGAAAGCCAAAAATGAAAAAAGGCGGAAACGCAAGCTGATATTTGCGAATAAAACTGTGCCGACAAAAACGATATTAAAGCGGAAAAACTCATTGATGCCTAAAAGAGCAACAAACAGAAAAAAAGAACAAGAAGTTAGACTTATTTTCTGATTTATTTTATCGGTTGATTGTTTTAAAAACGGAAGATATTAAAATGCGGATTTTTCGAATGTGAATAGGCGCCCGGGTTGAATATGCGTGTGGCGCACAATCCAGCGATTAGGTGCTTTTTCAATAGATTGATTAAACTGCGCAACCAGGCGGTTATGTGCCGTAATCGCTTCTTGAATTTTTTGTTCGGTTTTTGCCAGATTTTCTTTCAGTGCACAATACTCTTTGTTTTCGGCAAAAGTCGTTTCGTTATAATAGTTGATTAAAATACCGATAGCGCCGCTTAACGTATTTTCATATTGCTCTTTTTGAACAGTGTTGCCACTCGATCCGGCAGCCAAATTACGCGCTGTCTGTACCGAATTGACGGGTTTGTTCTTTTGATGAATTAAAGCAAGTAATTGGGTGATTAATTGATGACGTTGCTTGAAAACGTTTTCCGATAGAATCCATTTTTCGTGTGAATGAATTTGTGTTGTCAAAACCGTATTGTAAACACTTGTTATATAGCCACTGATGAGAAGTAAAACGATTAAAAGAACGTAAATAATCATAAAATATCCTTTCCGTTATGCAAGCGGAACTATTTTAGCAGGAAATAAAATAAATTACAAATCGTTTTTTTGCCTTGACAAAACGGTTTTGAATGGTAAAGTAAAAAAATTATAGTAGGATTATTACTGAAAGGATAAATTATGCATCCGTGGCACCAAGTGCAACATTATGAGGAATTTCCACGAATTATTCCATCAATTATAGAAGTTCCGAAAGGATCTCAGATTAAATACGAATTGGATAAGAAAAGCGGATTGGTTAAGGTGGATCGTATCTTATATAGTGCCGTCCATTATCCTGCAAATTATGGCTTTATTCCGCAAACTTACGGAGATGATAATGACCCGTTGGATATTTTAGTGTTAAGCCAGTATCCGGTATGTCCGCTCTGTATTATGCGGGCGCGCCCGATCGGGGTAATGAAAATGGTAGACGGTGGGGAGTCGGATGATAAAATTATTGCCGTTCATGAAGATGATCCGCTTTATAATTGTTATGACCATATCAATCAGTTACCGCCACACCTATTGAAAACATTACAACGCTTTTTTGAAGATTATAAGGTATTGGAACAAAAAGAAGTTCATATTGAAAAGTTTTTGGGTCCCGATGAGGCGATTAAGTTGATTGAAGAGGCGCGTGTTTATTATGAGCAGAAAAAAACCGAATTGGCGGGATATAGTACAAAATAACGAATGAACAGGCAGGTAAAAAATTGATTCAAATTGAAAGTTTATATGATATAGACGGGGTTGATACATTTCTTTTTGATATGTATGGTGTGCTTTGGAATGGGCAAGATTGGTATTCGGGCGTTAAAGACGTTTTACAAACACTGCGCGCCAAAGGTAAGAGAATTTGTATTTTATCCAATCAAACGTTAGTGGAAGAAACATTCATCCGATTGCGAGAGCAACAAGGGCTTGTGCGCGGAAGAGATTATGATGATGTGGTAACATCAGGCGCCCTGTGCTTGCAGGAAATAAAGAACGGCTTATTTGAAAAAATAACAAAAAAGCAAGATTTTCGTTTTTATGTTGTCGGCAAGCAAAATCTGGCATTATTTGAGCCTATTCAAAATCATGAAACGTCTATTTTAAAAGAGGCGGATATTATTTATATCGGTGCATTCGGTAAGGAAGGCGGAGCTGTTTTGGATAAGGAAATTCAGCAGTTGCTTCTTGAAGCAAAAGAGTATCAATTACCGGCTGTTTGCGCAAATCCGGATGTTTTCTGGATAGACGGAGAGCAGAGAAAATTGGCGCAAGGGGCTGCGGGTTGCTTTTATGAGGAAATTGGTGGAAAAGTTGTTTGGTTCGGTAAGCCGTTTAAAGAAATTTATGAATATGCTTTAAAGGTATCGGGCAGTTCGGCTGAAAGAAGTATTATGATCGGAGATATGTTGGCAACGGATATCCGCGGTGCAAATCGGGCGGGTATGCGCTCTGTTTTATTGACTGAAACAGGCGTGACGTTTTATGATTTACAAACGCAGAAACAGTCAATGGCAGATTTTATTGCACAACAGGCACGGCAGAATAAATGCGAGGTAGCCGATTTAACCCCGACTTATTTACTTTCCCGCGTAAAATAAGAATTGTTTTTAGCTATCAAGAACACAATAAGGAGAAGAAATGTTTGAATTACACCCGGCATTAAAAAAGAAAGACTTTGTATGCGACTTGCCGTTTTGCACGGTGTTATTTGAAGATAACGCACTTTTCCCGTGGATATTTCTGGTGCCACGCAAGGAAAATGTGCGCAATATGTTGGATTTAACAACGGATGAGCGATTAACGTTGATGAAAGAAATAGAAATTGCCGAGAAAATTATGAATCAGCTGTTTCATCCGACACAAACGAATGTGGCCATGATTGGTAATTTAACACCGCAATTACATGTGCATGTTATTTGCCGTTATGATACGGATCCCTGCTGGCCCGGAACGGTCTGGAATCAACCGGGTAAGCCGTATCCCGCTACAGCGAAGGAAGAAGTGATCAATCGTATTAAGAAGGAGTTTGAGAAATGTCAAAAGTAGCCGTTTTAATTCCGACACGCTTAAAATCAACGCGTTTACCCAATAAACCGTTAGCGGTTATCAACGGGAAAACATTGATACAGCATGTTTACGAACATGCGATTGCCGTGCATCCGAAAGAAGATGTATATATTGCTGCGGGGGATAAAGAAATCGTTGCAGAAGCCGAAAAATTCGGCGCCAAATGTATTTTAACGGATCCCTCTTTACCATCGGGAACGGATCGGATTGCCGCAGCGTTGAAAGAAATTGATCCGGACGGAACAAAATATGACATTGCCATTAGTTTCCAAGGCGATGGGATTAATGTAGACCCAAAATTAAATTTGGAATTGGTTGACGTGATGGAAAAAACAGGTGCGGATATTGTGACGGTCGGTATGAAAATAACCGATCAAAAAGACATTGAGGATCCCTCGCATGTTAAGATAGCCATGGGGTTGCGAGATGGGGAAAATTTTGGACGCGCCTTGTATTTTTCGCGTTCTCCCGTGCCGTATAACCGAGATGCCGTTCCGGCGTATGATTTTGCTTATTGGCATATCGGTATTTATGTCTATCGGGCAAAGGCATTGCAACAAATTATTTCGTATCCGGTTGGGGTATTGGAGAATATTGAAAAATTGGAGCAACTGCGTGCGTTGGAAAACGGTATGAGTATTTTTGCACTGGTTGTGCCATCTGTTAAGTTGATAGAAGAGGCGCCCGCAGATATTAACACGCCGGAAGAATTGGCTGAGGCTCAAAAATTCTTATTTTGATTGCCTGTGTTATCATTCTTTTGAAAAGGAACGCTGTTTTAATCATAAAACGGCGTTTTTTTATTTAGTCCTTGGATTTTGTGAGTGAACTTATTTTTATGGTATAACCATTTGGTTTGGCAAAGATGTTGCTGATAGAGAATACTTTTTGGACGATATTCTTTTTCACCTTAATTAATCAGAGGAATCATTTATTGCATAAAAAAACAGGCAAAGATGCCTGTTTCTTTATTGGTGTTAACGTAAATGAGAAACGTTAAAAATCCTCCAAGCCATCACTGGCTTGCCGTTTATAAGGATTATCCGGCTCTGCTTCAATCAAGCCAACATCTTCCTCCTCGTCAGATGATTTTTTGGTGCGTGTTCTACGGCTTTCTTTTTTTGCCTTTTCGGCTTTTTTTACAACTTGTTCTTTTTCGGCTTGCCCCGCTGCAGTATTGGAGAGTAATAGCTGGCGCATCATATAATCCGTGACTTCGGTATTCATCAATACGGGGTTTTGATTCATATACCATAAAATTGTTTCCCCTTTATCATCCGTTACGAGCAGGTTGGCGCCCGAGTTGATAAATGTTTGCATAATTCCGACGGACGGAGCATAATAAGCAATGAAAAAGCCCAACGGAATCTCACGCGGTGCACCGGGAATGGGGTAATCGCTGTTTGAAACTTTTTCATCCAATGGCAATTTGCCACTGTTTATTAAGGCCGTAAATATATTCACATTCCCGCGCAGTGTCGCTAATTGCAAAACATTACCGCCACAACGTGGTTTAATGTTTAAGTTAATGTTATCGGCAATCAATTTATTGATATCTTCCGCATCTCGCGCATTACGAATAACTTGTTGGAGTGGCGAATAAGAACATTCATCTCTCGGACCTGCAAAAACTCCGTTGCTTATCAATAATGTTGCCATTAAAACGGCGGGTAATAATTTTTTCATTGTCTCTCCTTATGTTATTTCTTCTTGTAAGGATTTTGGAATAAAAAAATCTTTTTGTCAAGCGGAATATTGAATTGTGTTTCATATAATGAAACAGTTGATTTTACGCCCTCAATATCAACAATATCCCATTGCTTTAATTGTAAAGTTTCTTTATCGATAATCAGGGTTAAGCTACCGAGTTCGCGTGCATCTTTTTTGATGGCTGTTACATAATATTCATCCAAAATATCTTTTACATCTGTCACTAAAAATTCCGGGTCATCAAAATGCAACTGTTCTTTTAAAATGAGACTGACGGGTGTTTGTTTTAAATGAAAATAATTCACTTCTTTTAAATCGTTATCATGATAAATCAAATAGCCGTTATGCGCATAAAATTCCAGCGGAGAGCCTTTTTCATAAACAAGACGCATTTCGCCCGGACGTGATAAATAAAGTTCTCCCGTTTGTAAATCATTTTGAGTTTTGGAATTAAATTGTGCAAATTTAGCTTTCAATGTTTTGATTTTATTATATGCCGTTTCCACTTTTTGCAAAATGGCACGATTTTGCGGTGTATCTATGCGTTTGTCAATATCGGCATACGCCGTTGTTGCATAAATCATAACAGCGCTCATTAAACTTAACAATATGCCTTTCATTTATTATCCTTTCCGTGTTGTTTAGTTTAGGTTTATGAAGCATTATCGGTCGGTACCAAAATTTCGCGTTTTCCGGCAATGTTTGTTTTGGATACAATGCCTTCGGCTTCCATTCTGTCAATTAAATCGGCGGCTTTGTTATACCCGATACGCAATTGACGTTGAATATAGCTGATCGTTGGCTTCTTATCACGCAATACAATGGCAACGGCTTGATCATATAAGTCTCCGCTACCGACGCCGTCACTTTCGCCACCGCCGACGCCGTTGCTTGATGATCCGCCCGTCCCGCCGTCTACATCGGTAATAACGGCATCCAAATACTCCGGTTCCGCTTGATTCTCCCAGTGATTGACAACGGCTTGCACATCATCATCCGAAACAAACGGCCCGTGCACACGTTGCGGTTTTTGTCCGGCCGGCATATAAAGCATATCCCCGCGTCCGAGCAGTTGTTCGGCACCCGGCTCATCCAAAATCGTGCGTGAGTCAATTTTACTGCGCACTTGGAAGGAAATACGCGACGGGAAGTTTGATTTAATTGTTCCCGTGACCACATCAACCGACGGTCGTTGCGTTGCCAAAATTAAGTGAATGCCAACGGCACGTGATTTTTGAGCTAACCGTTGAATCAACGGGTCCACCTCTTTTCCGCACTGCCCCATTAAATCCGCCATTTCATCCACGATGATGACGATAAAGGGGAAGGGCGTTAAATCAAAATTTTGTTCTTCAAAAATCGGTTTGCCCGTTTCGGGATCAAATCCCGTTTGAACGCGACGCGTGATTGTTTTTCCATCCCGTGCGGCTTGTAATACTTTTTGATTATAGCTTTCAATGTTGCGTGTGCCGAGATGCATCATGGAACGGTATCTGTCTTCCATTTCACGCACGGCCCATTTCAGCGCGACAACGGCCTTTTCCGGCTCAATAACAACCGGCGTCAACAGATGAGGTATCCGATTGTATACGGAAAGTTCAACCATCTTCGGGTCAACCATAATCAGGCGACATTCTGCCGGCGTAAAGCGATATAATAATGAAAGAATCATTGTGTTGATAGCAACGGATTTACCGGAGCCTGTTGTTCCCGCGACCAATAAGTGTGGCATCTTAGCTAAATCCGCGAAAACGGGAACACCGCCGATATCTTTCCCCAAAATAAGTGGTAATAAACCATTGTTGCCTTGGAATTTAACGCTTTCTATCAATTCGCGAATATAAACGGTTTCGCGTTTCGGATTAGGCATTTCTATACCCAGCGCATTCATGCCGGGGATAACGGCAATCCGCACGGAGGGAACACGCATTTTCATGGCTACATCATCCGCCAAAGCAATAATGCGAGAAGTTTTAATGCCCGGTGCCGGTTCAAATTCATAAAGGGTGACAACCGGTCCGCACTGTGCACCGATTACTTTGCCGTTGACACCGAATTGAGATAATACTTGCTCCAACTCGCGTGAGGTCTTTTCCATTTTGTCTTTTGATAATGCCGGCGCCGTGCTGGCAATTACTTTGCCTAATAAATCGGAAGAGGGTAAGACGATGTTATTTTTATCGGCTGTTGCCCCGAAAGATTCTTTTGGCTTGACTGTCGGCGCCGTATTTTTACGAATCGGCGCTTGTTGTTTTGTTTCGGTTGGATAAGAATCCGCATTATCTCCCATAGCTGAATCAAACGGTGCAAAGGAGCTGAACGTTGGTTCAATATGCGGGTGCGGTGTAGGTGATTTCTTTGGGCGCTTGAGGGCCGAAAGGAAAGATTTTTTTTCTTTTCTTTGAACCGGAGAGTTATTGACGGGCGAGTCGTTGTCGGCAGAAGATATAGCTGATGCCGTTTTGCTTGACATTGCTTTTTCGCGCGTTAAAAATTTTGAGCGGAATTGTAAAGCAGCGGTTTTCGGCAACGGTATTTTTGATGATTTAACAAAAGCCGCCCCTGCGTTAGCCGTTGCGGAACATTTACGACAAATCAAAAATACGGGCACTTTTAAACTGAAAATCAATAAAAGAAAAACCAAAATCCAGCCGACCACTTTAATCAAAACAGAGGGTGCCGGAAGCCATTGCCTTAAATAAAATCCGATAAATCCGCCGGCTTCAATCTTTGTCCACACCTCGGCGCCTGTTAAATTTTTAATTACGGCAGAACCGCCCGTCAACCAACATGCCGCCAGCAATGCCAGTGTAAACATGGTAATCCGAAAACCGATGAGGCGTGCGTTTCGTAATAAAAAAAGTCCGAAAACTAAAAAAGCAACAGGGATCAGATAGTTTAATTTGCCGAACAGTTGCATTAATATATCGGCCGATACGGCTCCGCCTTTTCCCATCCAATTTTGAATGGGTTCTGCGGAAGCCGTATTCCAAGAAGCATCCGTTGTGTGGTATGAAAAGCAGGCAAGTAATAAATAAATACTGCCCAAAAACAAAAGTAATCCGAATAAGATACGCAAAAATTTCTTCATATAGTTCCTCTTTTTTCGGATATGATACTTTAAAATGAATTAAAAAACAAGTTTTTTCAAACAAGGCTTTTCAAAAATAAATATGTGAGACACTTTTGAATTAATGCCTTATGAAACATAAACGGGTAAAGCATGGTGGAATCGGTAAGAAGTGGCGTGTTGTATCGGTTAGCCGTAAAGAGATTTAGTATCGAAAATAGCGGGAAGCTTGCTCACTTATACAAGAATGAATGTTATGAGATGAAATATACTGAAATATCTTCAAAAAGATAATCCTTAATTAAAGAATTTAAAACGATGCTCCGGTGAGGGAGATTCCGCAACTTTATCGTGTAGTCGGCAATGAGATGGCGAAAGCGAATCGTATCGTATGTGATTGCCTGTTAGTAAATTTGAAAGAGTGTCAAAAGAGCAGCGTGTAAAAAAAGTGCGTGGTGCCCAAGGAAAAAACACCACGCACGCCTCTATATTTTTAAGAGAATTTCCTTAAAAATAATATCTGGCAGTCAACTTAACATCGTTGGAGCGAACGTCTTGTTTGCTCTTTCCCGTGTATCCGTCACGTGCTTTAACACGTGCTTGACCGAGGTCTGTATACCGATATCCTAAGTCAAGAGACATACATTCGTTGACCATATAGTCGATACCGACACCTGCCGTCCAAGCAAAGTTTGTTTTTGTAGCACCTTTTGCATCGGGCAAGCTGTCTGTTTTATTCCAAGCCATACCGATACCGCCCATACCGTAAACGCTGAACATCTGGTTAATCGGCATTGTGGCGTAAATGTTAGCTAATACGGGGACAGACCACAAATCAGCTTTTTTCTTGCCTGATGTTGTTTTCATATCCACATCGCTCCATCCGCGATAACCGACTGTCAAATCCGTGCGCAAGTATTGATTCAAGTGATAACCAACACCGACGCCTAAAATTCCGGCATCACCCGTATCACTTGTTCCGAAAGAATAACCTGCTTCACCCAACACATACGGCTTGCTGAAATCCATGGCTTGTGCATGAGCGGCTGCCATCATTAAACCGGCAATAGCCAAACCTGATAATAAATACTTCTTCATTTCATATTCTCCTTTCTTAAAAATATCACGAAGCACTCTAAAACTAGGGTCGCAAAAGTGGCTTGTCCAGTAAAAAAAGAGAAAAACATAAAAATAAATAGAATTGTATGTAAAAGGCATAATCTTATATGTTTCAATGGGTTATTTAATAGAACAAAAGGCTTGTTCTTTGGTTGAAAATGTGATAATTTAAATAAAGTGTTTAAAACGATTCGTTTGATAAAAATGAGGAAACAGATAATGCGTATTAATGATAAAATTATTGCAAATATGATTCATTCGGATGAAAACTTCATTTGGGAAGTGACGGGATCAATTGCTGATGTGAAATACAATCCGTTTTATTGGATTTTAACGATTATGACTTGTGGTATCTTTTTAATTGCATTGTATTATAATCGTATTTATCACAGTTATGTGCTCACCAGTCAGCGGTTAATTATCATCTCGGGTATTTTTACAAAAGATGTTGATGAAATAGAGTTGTTTCGGATTGTAGATAGTTCTTCTTCGCAATCCATGATTGATTTGTGGGCTGATTTAGGAGATATTTTTGTGAGCTCAACCGATAAAACGGGGTTCTTGCGAATGCACAAGATAAAAAATCCGCATGCCGTAAGAGATGCTTTGCGACAATATTATACGATGGCACGTGATAAGCGCGGAACAGTTATGTTGGAAAATATTTCCGGTTAATGCATCGGGTAGATGAGTGGGTTGCGTCCAGGCAGATAAAAACAAATTTGCCCTTGAAGAATGTCAAAAAATATTTTTTGGGAAATCTTAATGATTTATTAATTTTTGAATTGATTTTTATATTAAAGTATGATACAGTAAAAGAACTATTGTGAAAGGCCATACAAAGAACGGTGAGGAGGATAGCCATGGCGGAAGAGAAAAAAACAACGGATACACAAAAAGATGAAACGATAAAAGACGGGATTTATCAGGTAAAAAGCAGTCGGGGCGGTACATTTAAGGTAATGAGCCAAGATGAGAAAAGCTACCAAAAAGATATGGAGGCCGGATTGGCGCATAAGCCGAGTGATCGACCGAAATATTTAAAGCAACTTTCAACCGAAGAACAAAAGTTAGTTCAAGCAGCCAATGAGCAAGGAAAGGGTGTGCGCTGGACGGATAAGAATGGAGATCATGTGTTTACTTTTGTGCCGAGCAAGGAGCAAAAAGAGAAGGCGGCCGCTAAGGAAAAGGCAGAAAAAGAGGCCGCGCAAGGAGAGAAAAAAGAGGGATCTTCATGGTGGAAATGGTTGTTGGGTGGTTTGGCTGTTGTTGGTGCAGGGATCGGTGCTTATTTCTTGTTTCGTAAAAAAGACAAAAAATCAAACACAACGAGCACAACAAATAATACAACAAATACGTCTACGAATACGGATTCGAACACAACGTCAAATACGACGACGAATACGAACACTAATACGAATACGAATACGTCAACCAATATCTCTGCGCCGGCCATTAACACGGGCAGTAGTTTGACGGATACAATTGCTTCAAATTCAGGAGGTAAGGTAGACATTGGATATACGCCGGAGATTGGTATTACCGGACTTGGACGAGGTGGGCGAGATTAGTTTTTGAACCAAGTTAGAAACAGAATCAATTAAGGACATAAAGTTATTGCAAGTATGCGGTGGCTTTATGTTCTTTTCTTTTTGAACCGTATATTCATCAGAAATTATTAGATACGGGCAAAAAGGAATCAGGCCGTGCGGCATTGCGAAACAGAGCCGATGCTTGAAAATTCTTGCTCGATGGGTCGAATGGAATTTTGCGATTCCGGCAAAAAAGCGATATATATTATTTAAAAAAATCAAAGATATTTGGTGAACGCTTGTTTAAAATGATACCAAAAGATAAATATGGTGTATGAACGAAATAAATTATTTAATAAAAAAAATTTAAAAAATAAGTAGTTAAACTTAAAAGGTAAAAAAAAAGTAAATGGGATTGTATTTTTTGCTGGATTTTTATTTTATTCAATGATACAATAAGAACAGAATTTCGGTATGAGGCCGAAAACACTCAGAGTCTGAAACGGAGGCAATTATGAGTATGCGCGCGGGTTTGTACGCAATTTTATTGAGCACAACGATTTTTACGACGATAGGGCTGTCTGGCGGTTCTGTCGCACAAACTGTATATCCGACATCTGATACGTTGAAGGATGCAATCAACAATTTGGATAACGGAACAACCACAACGGAAACAGTTGTTCTTTCGGGCGATACGAATACATACGATGACGGAACACCGGACGGCTATCGCGTAACTAAAGGGGATTTAACAATATATCAAAACACGGCTGATCGCGGGGTGGTATATGGTTCTCTCGGTATTGATGGCCCGTCGTCAGCTAACAAAGCATCATTAACGCTTTACGGAATCGGCTCCGGGGATGTCAACTGGGATGCTGGAACAGTCAGCAATGTGAACAGTTATTGGACAAATGTTCAAAGTGGGCAAAGTACGGCAACAGATCCGGCTTTATTGGCAACCAATGCTGATTTAAGCATAACGGGCGTTGTTTTTGCAAATTCCAACAATACGACGACGGATACGGTTTACGGCAACGGTGGCGCAATCAAAATGAATGAGAATACAACAGCCACCATTCAAGAATCATTGTTTTACAATAATAAGACTCAGAAATACGGCGGTGCAATAGATGTTGATAATGATTCTGCTGTTATCACACAATTGCAAGATACGGCGTTTATCAACAACAGCGCGGCCATTCATGGCGGAGCATTAGATGTAGACGGTGTTGTGCAGAATATGGACGGCAACATGTTTGCAGGCAATACTTCTGAAGATGGTGGTGCGATATATGTGGACGGTGGTTCTGTCAGCGGTTCAGCAAACGTGTTTCAAAATAACACGGCAACGGGTGATGGTGGTGCTATTTACGTCGGTGTAGATACGGGCGATGGGGTAACGCCAAGCACGCAGGCCGGTTCTGCCACATTAACGGGTACAACATTTACGGGTAATAGTGCCGTCAACGGTGGTGCATTGTATAACACGGGCGGAACGGCGACAATCAGTGGCGGTTCGTTTACCGGAAATACGGCGAGCGGACAAGGCGGTGCTATTTATAGTGCAGGAACGACGAATGTGACGGGTTCGACTATTTCCGGCAATACGGCAAATAGTGGTGCCGGTATTTATAATGCCTCAGGAAATATGACGCTTTCGGATGTGACCGTTTCAAACAATACGGCAAGCGCTAACGGAGGTGCTTTATATAATGCCGGAAACATGCTTGTTACGGGAAACACGGTTTTATCAGGCAATACGGCAACCTTGGGTAGTAATGCCTATAATGCAACCGGCGGAACGTTGACGATTAGTGATGTGCAGGATGATATTGACTTGGACTATGCACCGTTTACGGACACAACGGCTCCGAGCAGTATGACAACTTTATTCGATCAATCGGGTGATATTTATAATGCCGGAACGATGAACTTTGTGAACAGTGCTATTCAATTACATAATGGTATTAACACGGGAGCGTCGCTCAGTGATACGGCTGCGCGGAAAGTCGGAACGGTGAATATCCAAAACAGCACGATTGATTTAGGCGGTTACGGCGTGGCCGGAGACGGCACGATTTACGGTGATACCGTGAATATTGAAGAGGGTTCAACGATTAAAACACACGTGAATCGTGAAACGGATGATTACGGAAAAGTTTCGGCCAACACGATTAACGTTGATACGAACAATACAGCTTTGAACTTGTATTACAGCATGGCAAATGCGTTGCAAAAAGGCGAATCGCAAATTTATACGATTTTAGATGGAACGGTCGCCGGCGAATTTGAAAATGCAATGGCAAATCAAAGTTTGTATACTGTTGAGAAGTTAGGCAACGGTCAATATAAAGTTTCCTATCCGGGAGATTCATCTGATTCTTCCGACTCATCGGATTCCTCTGATTCTTCAGATACATCGGATAAGAATTTGCTTTGCCCGGGTTGCGATAAGAATGAGGAAAACACAGCCGGTGGCTGGGAAATTTATGATACGCCGGATGAAGATAAGTTAATGCCGGAAGGAACGGAAGCTTCTGAAATTCAACAAGAACTCTGGGAAGGCTGGGATAAACCCGGTTATCGCGAAGCGTTGGATGGGTTGGCGCCGGATGTTTCTCCGCTCATTCAAGCCCACGCAACGGAGATTACGCGACGGTTGTCTGCTATTGTCAGCGAGCGGTTCTATAACTCCATGGAGCGGACGGGGTATGTCCATAACGGCAAGCGGTTCTATCGTTTCCCGCGCCATGATTCAAATTTATGGGTGCAAGGATTATACGGTAAATCAAAATACGATGTGCGTAAAGGTTGGGATTTAGATACAACCGGAATCGCCGTCGGGTTTGACGGACATGTTTCCGAAGCATTGCGGATGGGTATTTCTTATGCCTACACGAAAGCAGACGGCAACTCCGTGCAACGTGATACAACGATTGATTCGCATACGGGTATGATTTACGGTGAATACAATCCGAATCGCTTCTATGCAAACTGGTTAGCAATGTATACGCGGTCAGAGTATGATGAAGAGAAGAAAGTCTATAATCACCGCATCAGTGCGAACTATGATGTTGATGCGATTGGTGCGCAAGTGATGTTGGGTCGCAAGATGGGACCGTATGTGTCCGGACACTGGGCCAGCGGTGTGATTAAGCCTGAACTCGGGTTACGCTACATCTATACGAAACAACATGGATATACGGATTCTGTTGGACAAAAGGTCGGTTCGGCTGATGGTCAAACATTGACAGGTATTTTAGGTGCTCAATACACGATTGCCTATGCCTTGTCGCCGACATTATCATGGTATCCGGAATTCCGTGCGGCTTTAACATACGATTTTGTTGAGCCGGATACGAAAGTGCGTGTGAACTTGTTGAACGGTTCAACGTATGAAGTAGAAACGGAAAATATGGATCGTTTCGGAATTGAACTTGGAGCAAAAGTCGGGTTGGATATCAATCGGAAAGTGGAATTAGCACTTGAATACGAAGGATTGTTCAAGGGAGATTACACGAATCACACCGGTTTGGCTAACTTGAAATACAAATTTTAATCCAAGTTAAAAAATTAAAACAAAGAACCTCCTGCCGTTTTTTCATCGGCAGGGGGTTTTTGCGTTGATAGAGGGGTTATCGTTGGCGTGGGATTTTGTGTTGACAGGGAGTTTGCCGTTGGTAGAGGGGTTATCGTTGGCGTGGGATTTTGCGTTGAGAGGGGGTTTGCCGTTGGTAGAGGGTTATCGTCGGCAGGGGATTTATCATCGGTAGAGGGTTATCGTTGGCGTGGGATTTTGCGTTGAGAGGGGGGTTGCCGTCGGCAGGAGGTTTTATGTTGATAGAGGGTGATTGTCGGCAGGGAGGTACGTCATCGGGTAGGGTCGCGTTGGATGGGCGGTTTTATGTTAGTAAGGGGTTTGGCATTGCTTGGTGACGTTATATTAAGAAAATGCAGAAAGAATGAAAATATATTATCAGACAAGAACACATTATTTGATGAAATAATTTTTTACCCTCAAAACGGAAGAGGGGCTTTGAAAATAATCAGAAAAGAATCATAATGATGCATATTGAGGAAGACGAAATAAATAAAAGATGTTATAAATACAAAAAAATATTAAAACATATTGACAAAATAAATAAAAGATGATAAGATGATGACACATTAACAGTATTATGAGGAGAAAGTATGATGAATTTGAAATCCCAATTATTAACACTGAGTTTGTTTGCCGGTATGGTTGCGCCTCTTCAAGCAGAAACAGTTGCGAACGATCAGCAAAAAGAAACAAAAATTTCAGAGGATAAAATGTCTTCTACTGTTGTGGACAAGGCGGCAGATAATACTCCGAAAGAATTGCCTTATGATGTCATGATGAAGAGAGTGGAGTCGGTACACACTTTGCTTCTATCTGAAGATAATTTCCCAAATTTGCAGGCGTTCGCAAAGGAAGGATGGTCTGAAGAAGGATTTTCTAAACTTGTCGATACTTGTAAAGGGGCGAATCCTATGCAAAAAGAGACGCTTGTTTTGCTTAAACCAGCGTTTAAGGAAATGTTGAACAATCCTGAGACGAGAGAGGCTATTCAAGAAGGGTATCAGACAGGTGATAAGCTTAAAGATACATTGTTGATTGGAATGGGTGCTGCTTTATTAATAGCTTTGGTAATGTGTTCGAGTGAGGGTTTCCGTGGCATGAAAGATGACGCTTTGTTGTCGATTTTGCTGAGTTGCCTGTCGGGAGCTGCCATTTCGTTTGTTGGGAGCGGGTTGTTGCCTGAAACAGTTGAGAGCAAATTACGCAATGATCCAAGTATTCAGCTTGTTATTGATAAACCGGTTACGGCTACTGTAAATGCAGATACGCAGGCGAAACAATCTGGGGAAGTGAGACAATCAAATCAACAAGTGGTGGTAGTAGCACATCAACAAAGACCTGTTTCGCTGGTGAATCAGACACAACATGTGCGCTAGATAGAGTTGTTTCCGTTTTGAATGAAGTCTATCTGATGATTTTCTAATCTGTTTTAACGCATTGTTTTTTTGGAAGTGGCGGAGAATAGGTGAGGAAACGGTTTGTTTGACTTCATGATTTAAAATTAAAAAGAGGCTGATTACAAGCCTCTTTTTATATTGTTTCGTATATAAAACATACCGGAAAAATTTTGGTTATTTTGTATTTTTATCCGAAGCCATTTTTGCAAATTGAACAAACGCCAAAGCACAAAGCAACGGCAAGCAAAGTTCTGTTGATTCCTCAAACAGTTCAAACCATGCTTTCCAAAGTGCATCAAGTTCATGACCGGCTTTTCTGAGATTTCCGGGCAGGCGGTCGGCAATTTTACAGATAATACCCGTCGCGCCGAATGTGGCGATGGTCCAATAGAGCGGATTGAGTTTGAAAAATCCCTTAATAATTTTGGGCAAATAGCAAACAAGTAAATAAACGATGATAGAAATAACAGTCAGTAAAATTAGAGCTGAAATAATTTTTTCACTGAGGGGATTATTCGGATTAGTAAAAAAGCGCAATTTAAAAGCGGTTGTATCAGTAGTTGTGAGCCAATGTTGAACCCCCATTTCGCGCAGGAGGGCACAGAAGAATAAGACGAAAAAGAGGCTGACATGAATTTTTTGCCGTTTTGTTTGATAAGGCATTAAGTTGCAAATCATCACGCCCAGTGCAAAGGCATAACAGCAATATGTGAAGGGGTCAATAAAGAAATCGTTAATCTTGTTAATGGTGATAGCATCATGTGTTCCGATAACGATAAACATAACCACAACAACGAAAGCAACCAGAACGGGTGCAACAAGGCAGTTCCAAAAAGATTTTGTAAGCATTATGATATCCTTTCAAATAAATAAGTGCAACGATGATATATAATTGTATGAGAAAAATCAAGATGTTTTTAAGTGTAAATACAAAATAAGTTAGTGGGATAGGAAGATTCAAAAAAATGAAATCGTAAAAATAGGATTTAAATTTCCTTATCAGAAAATGAATTATTTTCCAAAAAGTGCTTGACATACTTTTAAATAAGGGATAAAATAAACGCTATGAATAACATTTTTAACGCTTCTTTATCTTTGTTAGGCTTGCTTTTGTTGGGTGGTGAACACCGAACGAAGGGATTGGGCGCATAGATAAAAGAATGTATTTATTGAACCGCAAAACACCCTTCGGGGTGTTTTTTTTATATCAAGAAAGGAAAATAAAATGCCATCAACAAACGTAAAAAACACACCGCAATCCAAGAAACGCATTATTTTTATGGACTCCACACTGCGAGATGGTGAGCAAGCGCCCGGAGCCGCTATGACGCGTGCACAAAAGTTGGAAATCGCGCAAAAGTTAGCAGATATGGGCGTGGATGTGATTGAGGCAGGTTTTGCGGCCTCATCGCCGGAAGATTGGTGCGCTGTGCGTGAAATTGCGGAAAAAGTAGCCTCCGAGCAAACAAAAATTTGCGCCTTGGCACGGTGTAATCCTAAAGATATTCAATCCGCAGTAACGGCAATTGCGCCCGCCATCAGCAAAAATGCCGGACGAATTCATGTTTTTGTGGCAACAAGTGATAAGCATATAGCTACCAAACTCGGCAAGACACGCGCGGAAGTTTTGGAAATGATTGATAAAGGGGTTCGTTATGCTCGTAGTTTTTGTAAAGATATTGAATTTTCGGCAGAAGATGCGTTTAATTCCGATCGAATGTTTTTAGCGGAGTGTGTTCAAACAGCCGTGCGGGCCGGAGCCACAACCATTAATTTGCCTGATACAATCGGTGAGGCCGTGCATTTTCAATATTACGAATTTATTAAAGAAATTATTGCACGAGCAAATGTATCAAAAGAGATTGTTTTTTCTGTTCATTGCCACAACGATAAGGGATTTGCAACAGCCAATTCATTATTCGGGCTGTCAGCAGGGGCTTGTCAGGTAGAATGCTGTGTAAACGGAATCGGCGAACGGGCAGGCAATGCCGCTTTGGAAGAAATAGCTATGGCCATTCAGTCATCGCCGAACGTCTATCCGTTTGCGTTTCAATTAGATACGCGCAAAATTAAAGAAGTTTCCGAATTGGTGGAAAAATATACGGGCTTTCAAGTTGCGAATTGTAAAGCGATTGTGGGTAAAACGGCATATAGTCATGGTTCGGGCATACATCAAGACGGCGTTATTAAAGCATGGGAAACAGGGGTGCCATGTATTTACGGCGCCGTTAATCCGAAAGATGCCGGATTTTCGGAACAAATTGTTATTACGCGCCACTCCGGTGTGCGTGCGGCAACATACATATTGAAACAGCAAGGTATTACCGCAACCCCCGAGCAAGCACGACAGGTATTGGATATGGCCAAAGCAAGTGGTAAAAAAATCATTTCTCCCGCTATGATGAAAGCGATTTATGAACAGCAGTATCAGAAAAATGGGTATACGCAAAAGATTGTATCCAATACGCCTTATTCGGCGGTTCAAGCAAGATTGCAAGCGATGCGTCAGTATATCAAATCATAATGAAAGCGAGGCACAAAAAGGTGTTGGTATAATATTACGATAGCAGATGCAAAATTTTGCGACCGAAGATAAAAAATAAAAACCGATTGCATTTTGCCCGAACTTCCTGTATAATGGAAATATTCACAAGAAAGGATATGTTTTATGACAGAAAAGAACCCTGTTTCACAAGAGACCATGCAGGAAATTTTGCGCCAAAAATACGCCACGCGGGAAGAAAGCAAATTTCGCCGAGAAATTAAAAGAATATTCACTTTGCTGAATGATAAATGTGACGAGGCGGACGCTATTTTTCCGGGATTATCGTTTGACCTTATGAATCAAATTTTTGCCCCGGGCGGGCTTGAAAAATTTGTGCCGGGTATTTCAAAGCAGGCCAAAGAAACGATGATGAACATTTCCAAAGTTCGGAAGACCTCTTCGGATGAAGCATATCAGGCAACGGTTAGGCGAATCATCAAGATGGCGAGCGATGAGGTTTTTCAGGAAGCGTATGCATTTCCGAGAGAAATCAGAGAAACAAAAGACGGCCGTTTGTTTGCAAGAGGTGAATATGGCGATTGGCGCGTTGATTCATCCGGACATGCTGGAAATCAAACCGTTGGTGATTGGCGTGTTAAAACTCAAAAGGGCAAAGGAAAAGAGTCTGGGCCGGATATATTGGATACAGGTATTTTGCAACGTCGTCGCAACGAAAAGGATTGGCAAGCCAATGCGCAGACGCAACTACGCTTGAAGAAAGCAGAAGCTAATCGTTAACACTTTTCTCTTGAAGTATTGGAAAAAGATACAGGGAGCGCTCTATTTATTCATTTAAAAAGGGAAGCGCTTTACACTTTATTGGTTTAATGCGGAAGATTTCTTTTTTTGCGCAGATTGTTTTGCGCTTTTCGCGCGGTGATTTTGTTATCTTTGGGATTGATAATGCCTGTTGACAAAATCAGTTTTAATGCTTCCTCAACGCTGATATTTAACGGAATAACATCTTCTTTCGGCACATATAAAAAGAAGCCGGAAGTGGGGTTGGGTGTTGTGGGAACATAGATTGCAAGCAAATTTTTATTTTTTAATGCTTTTTCAACGCCCGAATACACAGGTCCCGTTATAAAAGCAATCGTCCATAATTCGCGCCTCGGATACTCAACCAATACGGCTTGACGAAACGCTTTATTTGTGCCTGAGCCGAGGAGTGTTTCCAAAATTTTATGAACGGCACTGTAAAGCCCGGATATAAACGGCGTATGGCTGATAATTCGGTTACCGAGTTCGGCTAATGCCCGTCCGATAAAGTTAGCTGCCAACATGCCGATAACCGTAAAGAAAATAATCAGCAATACAAGACCTAGTCCGGGGATATACGATAGCGAATCGGGATGATACTGAGCAGGGATAACATTAGCGACCAGCTGGTCAATATATGAAATTGCTTTCCATGCGAGGTATAACGTAATGGCAATCGGCGCCGTTACCAAAATACCCGTAAAGAAATACGTTTTTAATTTTGCCCGTTTTTTTTGCTCTTTTGCTTTCATTTTTTTGCTCCTGAGTTGTATTGTATAAACAAATTTTATAAAAGTAAACAAAAAAATATTGACGAATGAATGAAAAGCATGTAAACTATGGGTATCTTGTTTAACTTTTAAGGAGAAGGCATGTTAACGGCAGAAGAAAAGAAAGTTTTAAAAAGCGGAACAACGGAAGAAATCATTCAGGTGTTTGCAACCGGCGAAAACCCGTTGACCGAGCGAGACAGCGCAAAAGTTCTCGCATTAATGATGGGGCGTTCAACGGTAGATTACCGATTGATTCAAATTTTGCACAAAAGAGGTTGTAATATGAATGTATCGGATGAACCGTATCGAATGGGAGATTATCTGTCATCCTACGGGCGTTTATCTCCACGCTTGATTCATGAAATGAGCAAAATGGGATACGATTTTAAGCAAACGAATGCAACGGGAGAACATGCCGGTTTTTATTTAGCATACAGCGGTATTCTCAACGATAAGGTTGTATCTGCATTAAAAGCGCAAGGTGTTGATTTTAATTTAAAAAATCAAAATGGAAAAACAGCGGTTGAAGAACTGGGAAAACTAATGTTGCCGAGTGCGAGTTTAGCTGCCAGATTAAGCGGAGTTTTCACAACTTCGGAAGAATTGAATCAATTAGCCGGTATGAGCGCAGATAACAGAGCGGTTTGTCAATATGTACAACAAAAAATAAATTCTTTACCGGTATGCGGTTACGAAAATATCGGTATTCAAGAAATTGAACAAGATAATGTAAAAAAACTTGCGAGTTATCGGAATATTGAAAGAGTGTGCCAGCGTGAAGAGGTAGCAAAACGGCGCGCACATGAAGCGCAAAAACGGGCAGAATGGGAAAGAAAAATGGAAGCCTTAAAGCAAAAAAAAGAGGAAGCGCGCAAACAGGCTCGTGAGAAACAAAAAATCGTTAAAGATGAAACGGTAACCGCACAGTTATTGCATCAAACACGGGAGAATCAAAAAAATCATAACAGATAATTTTTTTAGTTGACAAATTAAAAAAAATCGTTTATAAAAACAATCCTATTTTGTATAAGTAAAGGGATAATACTATGTTTGCAGTAATTAAAACAGGCGGAAAGCAATATAAAGTAACGAAAGATTCCGTTATCATTGTAGAAAAGTTGGCCGGGGAAGCCGGTGATGCCGTTAAATTTGAAGAAGTTTTGATGGCAGGCGATAAGGTTGGTACACCGTTGGTAGAAGGTGCCTCGGTAAACGGCGAAATCGTTAAACAAACACGTGGTGAAAAGGTCATTATTTTCAAAAAGATTCGTCGTCACGGGTATAGACGGAAGAAAGGTCATAAACAAGATTTGACTGTCGTTAAAATTACCGACATCAAAGCTTAATTAGTTAAAGGAGTAGAAAAATGGCACATAAAAAAGCAGGCGGTAGCACCAGAAACGGTCGTGATTCCGAAGGCAGACGTTTAGGATTGAAAAAATCCGGCGGACAAGCCGTGATTGCCGGTAACATTATTGTTCGTCAACGTGGCACGGTTTATCGTGCAGGCGATAATGTCGGTATGGGTAAGGATCACACATTGTTTGCAACGGCAGACGGTGTTGTTGAATTTAAACATTCATTCAATGATCGTGTGTACGTGTCCGTAAAATAATTTTCGGTTAATTTATCCGAAAAGAACGGATTATTGTCTTAAAAAAAACAGAACATCTCGGTATAGCTTATGAATAAGTTTTACCGAGGTGTTTTTTTTGCATGGATTAAAGGATTGTGGGGCGGTTGATTGCATGGACAAATTCTCAATTATGAGGAGTAGAGGCGTATTTGGGGTATGGACTAGGTTGTTTTCATTTTAATAAAAGGTGTTGTGTAGAACGGAATAGAATAAGGTTCACCATATTGATTGAATTGCTGAAAATACGGTTTTCGGTATAAGAGAAAAAGTATAAATTGTTGGTTGGTTTTCTAATTTGCAGTGAATAAATAAGGTTCGCTTTTTATATGAGAAAATAAAAGCACGTTGTTTATATGTGTGTATGAGAGAGGGATGTTGCTTGGTGTAACACATGGATTGAGGTGTATTTGCTTGGGCGCTGGGTATAATGCGGTTCATTGCGTTTTTATAACTGCATCGGAGCCATTATGTAGCGGGAAACTCGGAGTATGGCTTGTTTATATACAGACTATTATTCGGCGCATGGATTGCGGTAATGATTTTGATAGGGTATTGTGCTATGAGGGTTAGAAGAGTGGGGTTAATCGCGTTTCCTTGAATGTATTGGCGCCATTATGTAGCGGGAAACTCGGAGTATGGCTTGTACATACAGGCTATTATTCGGGGCATGGATTGCGGTAATGATTTTTGGTAGGGTATCGTTTCTTTCCCGTCGGGTATCAGAAATGATACCTCAAAGCGTTGGCATTTGTGTGAATTGACCTTCTTGAATAGGTAAAGTTATCGTGTCCACATCGTTGGCGGGAGCCAATCTATCCACTCGACTCCACAGCGGGCCTTTTAAGCATAGTTTGCGAAAGGTTTCTATATTAACTGCTTCGCCCTCTGCATAAATTTCTACCGTGCCGTTGATGCGATTTCTAACCCAGCCCGATAAGCCTAGACTGCGTGCCGTTCGCACTGTCCATGCTCGATATCCGACCCCTTGAACACGCCCGATAACAAAAAAATGTTCTTGTTGCATGATGCTTCTTTCTCGAGATTTTTCCTAAATCATTATTGCACAGCAGAACTTAGTGATTTAATTAACTGCATTTTTAATGTTTCTTGTGGCGTTAATTCCTCTTTTTGGATTTTTGTTGATGTCGTATCACGAGAAGTGTTTACGTTCTGAGAGCGTTGAATAATCGGCATATCCTTATTTTGTTTGCCTTTCAGCTTGTGCCCCAGTGCGGCTTCGCATAAGCTGAGCGGTCGTTTCGCTGTTGTTGTATTCGTTGTAGCGCCGTTATCTTTTGTATTCGTATTCGTGTTTTCCCCCGTCAGTCCGGCTTTATCCAACAATTTGTTCAGGCCTTTTTCAACACCTTTTTCAATGCCCTTGGAAATAATTTTTTGTGTATCCAAACGCATTTTGGGATTGGTGAACGAGCCTTCTATTTTAATCAGTTGAGCCGCGTTTATCAGACGATTATATGCGCCGTTCGGTAATGACGGTTCTAACGATAAAGAAAGTGTTTGCGCTGGTAAATTGATTATACCGCTTAAAACAACATCCAGAACAGATGTTTCAACAGCTACATTCTTATTCAAGTTAATCAAGCCGTTATTCATTTTTAAATTGAATGCGGCACAATTTAAAACGCTTTCCGAATCCGTTTTGGAATATGAAAATGATTTATTCTTCTCGGTTAAGCCGATTTCGTGCGGTAAGTCATTAAATTCTTGATTAACAACTTTTCCTTGTGTTATCTCAACTTCAATATTGCCCGTTAAATGGGAAAGCGCCGTTTGCGTATCAATACCGCGTGTTGTTATATTTCCGTTTAAATTAGCTGTTGAGCCGGAGAGATAAGCACGAAGTGTTTTGATTTTATCTAAATCAATATTTTCTCCCGCAAATGTTAATTGCGTTTTAGGTGTTGAATCGGCTAATCCCTGAACACGTAACGCGGCATTTATAATGCCCGCAATGGTTTTAATTTGTATCGGATTTCCCGTAAATATACCGTTATTTAAAACAGTTTTTGCCGTTATCCCATAGTATTCACCCGAATTTTCTGCCAATTCTATATTTTTTAAATTCCAGTCAATACGCGCATTGATTTTATTGATGAAGTGATCGGTATCTGCGTTTGTTTCCGGAGAGCCTTTGGTTTGCGCAACCGGTGCTTTTGGTTGCGTATTGTTTTGCGCAATCGCTTGGTAAAGATCATTCGGATTTAAGAAGTTGGAATTAATAATACCCGATAGATTGACGAGTGCCGTATTCCAATTTGCTTTGAAGGCGGCGTTGATATCTGAACGATTGGCGTTAATTGTCAGTTGTGAGATATCCACCGAATCTTTTTGAACTTTTGTTTTGAGCGTTATATTCATCGGTTTGATACCTGTTTGTGCAATAACCGGTCCGTTTTGAACGGCAAGTGTTGCCGTAAGCATTGCTAACGGATTTGTCGGTAATCCTTCTATACTTCCTTTTAAATCAAGATTAAACAGATTATCAAGTTTCAACGCAAATGATTGAATATTGATTCGATCCATACCGCCCTTTAAAATGCCCGATAAGGTTGCTTTTGTTATTTGCGACGGGAGGACTATATTGAATTGTGCTGCCGTTTTGGCAAGGTTATCGGCTTCAATATCCAGATTTAACAGAATGTTTTGCAATTTTTTCATATCGGCAATGTTTCCGGATACTTTTGTTTTTGTGCCGAGAGCATTTAACTGAATGTTAAAAATAAAATTATTGCCCATTTGAATTAATTGCAACAAATCAAGATTTGCCGATAGTTGTATGGGAATCGCCCGATAAGTAATCGTTCCCGAAATGGCTTTTAATTGGCGTATGGTTATGTCCGTTAATTTAATTTGTTCTTTTTGTTCTTGATTTAAATAGTTGATGATAACTTGATTTGCCTTAATCGTATCAACACTCAATTGTGATAAATAAGGATTGTTTGCTGTTGCAGAATTTGCACTTGCATTTGTTTTTCTCGATTGCACAGGGGTATCTGTTGCCGTAACAACCAAATTATTTCCCTCCGCGGTTTGAATGAAATTCACCGTAACATTGATTATCTGAATGTCTCTGACCTGAATTTCTTTGTTAAATAAAGGAGGCAGTGCAATGGTTAAATCAACGGCTTCGGCGCTTAATAATGGTTCGGATGAGTTAAATGCGCTTGGATTTCCGATTGTGATACGTGAGGCGCGAATCGTTGGAATCAAAGATAACTTCATTTCCATATTCTCAATCGTGACGGGTCTGCCGAGGGCTTGGCTGAGTTGAAGCGTAATCGTCTCACGATAGCGATTCAAGTCAAATGTCCACAGAAAAATTCCGCCGGCAACGAACACGATAATAATAAGTGATAAGAATAGTTTCAGAAGTAATTTCATGATTATTCATCCTTTTTAAAGTAATCAAATGCATTAACGGATTCAGATTCAACGAATCCTAAAAAATCAAATGTTTGTTTTATGTGGGGTGGCAGATCTGCCGTTATGCGCAGGATACTGCCGTTCGGGTGTGGAATGCTGATGGCACGCGCATGCAGGTGCATTTTTTTTGCGTTGGCCAATCCGATTGAAACGGCTCGTTCACCCCCGTATTTAACATCGCCGACAATCGGCGTATTCATTGTGGCACAATGAACGCGTAACTGGTGTGTGCGCCCTGTTAACGGTGCCAATTCAAGCCAACTTGCTTTGTTGGAGAGTGAATCAATCACACGATATAATGTCTGCCCTCGTTGACCGTGTTCATAATCAACTTTCATCTGCTCCCCGCCACGCACGTTTCCGAGTTTGGCAAGCGGTGCATCAATTTTACCGGATAATAATTTCGGTTTGCCTACAACAACCGCCCAATATATCTTTTGCGCTTTGCGCGATTTAAACGATTCGGCGAGTTTTGCCGCATCGTTTGCCGTGCGACCGATAACCAAAATGCCGGAAGTATCTTTATCCAAGCGATGAACCAGATGTGGCTTTTCATTCTTTTCAAATCGCAGTGCATCCAGCATGCCGTCAATATGTCGCTCTGTTTTCGTGCCTCCTTGAACGGCAAGGCCGGCCGGCTTATTTAAAACTAATACGGATTCATCTTTGTAGATAACGAGCGATTGCATAAATTCCATATCCGCTTTGGATAAATCACGCGCAAGATTGTTTTTGGGGCTGACTTCTAACGGCGGTATCCGAATGATATCACCCGTTTTTAAACGGTAATCAGCTGTTGTTTTTAACTGATTAACGCGGATGTTTTTGCCACGAATCAGTCGTTGCAACTGCCCGTTTTTTAATGCCGGATAATGGCGTGCAAACCACCGATCCAATCGAATGGAATCGTCTTGTTTTTCTACGGTTACCAGTTGCACTTGTGACATTATTTTCCCCTTTCTTTTTGTTTTAAAGGATTTTTACGGGTATTGCAATTGTTTTTTTACTGCTTTTGCTTTTTTTGCCTTAAATTATTCCAGTAATCCAATCTTTTTTTGATTTCACGCTCATAACCACGCTCAAACGGTTCGTAGAATATGGTGCGTGGCATACCGTCCGGAAAATAATTTTGACCCGAAAATCCATCCTTTGTATCAGGATCGTATTGATACCCTTTATTATATCCCAGTTCGCTCATTAATTTTGTCGGCGCATTTAAAATATGCATCGGTGGCATTTTAGTTGCTGTTTCGCGCGCTACTTTGACCGCCTTATTCCATGCCCGATAGACGCCGATGGATTTTGGCGCAGTTGCTAAATAAACAACTAATTGCGCAACGGCTAAATCACCTTCGGGAGAACCCAGTCGCTCATAAGCATCCCACGCACTGTGCGCCTGCACAAGTGCCAGCGGATCGGCAAGCCCTACGTCTTCCACTGCAAATCGAGTTAAGCGACGTAAAATATATTTGACATCTTCTCCCGCCGTAATCATACGCGCACACCAATACAGCGCCGCATCCGGATCCGAACCGCGTAACGATTTATGCAATGCTGAAATAAGATTATAGTGATTATCGCCCGACTTATCATAATTCGGCAACCGCTTTTGCAACAGTAATTCCAACCCGCTTTTATCAGGTATTTCATTCGGTTCAACATACGTCATCACCGTTTCAAGTAAACTAAGGTAATATCTCCCGTCGCCGTCCGCCAATTCTTTCAGATATGTTTTGCCGACTTCATCCAGCGGAAGAGGGTGACCGTATAACTTCTCGGCGCGTTCAGTTAACTGATCTAAGGCCGTATCATCCAACCTGTTTAACACAAAAACTTTGCAACGCGATAAAAGTGCGCCGTTAAGTTCAAAGGATGGATTTTCCGTTGTGGCGCCGACTAAAACAATCGTTCCGTCTTCCACATACGGTAAAAAAGCATCTTGTTGGGATTTATTAAAACGGTGAATTTCGTCAACGAACAGCAAAGTTCCTTGCCCGATACGGCGTCGGCCGGTGGCAGATTCAAACACTTTGCGTAAATCAGCGACGCCGGAAAAAACGGCCGACAATGCCTCAAAATGCAAATTTGTTTCTTGTGCCAGTATGCGCGCGATGGTTGTTTTGCCACAACCCGGCGGACCCCATAAAATAAAAGAGGAAAGTTTGTGCGCTTTAATCATCCGCATCAGCGGAGCCTTTTCGGATAATAATTGCGGTTGCCCCACAACCTCACTTAATTGGTGAGGTCGCAACCGATCGGCCAACGGCTTGTCGGCAGATTCCGAAAAGAGTGTTTCGTTCATCATAAATCGCCTTCATTCAGTTTATCGGCCATGGATTGATTCAGTTCACTGCGCGCAATGAGTTTTTGATACCCTTTATAGCCTTGCAGTGTAATAACGCCGATTAAAACAAGTGCAATAATTGCTTCCAACAGCAAAAACGATATCGGTTGTTTTTTTATGCGTTCGTTAGCGGAATGATGCCAGTTTTGAAAAGGTGCCATACCATACTCTCCGTAGTGATTGATACTTTCTTATAACATAGCATATTTTAATCAAAAAGCAACAAAAAAGATAACTCTTTTTCGTTGCTTAATAATTGATTATTTCGCAAATTTATTTTTGAGCAAAGAATTTTTGAATGCCCTCAATGAACGGTATATCCGCCGGGCAGAAAGTATAATTCTTCAATTCGTCGGGTAAGACCCATTTTGCATCTTCATGTTCATAAAGGTGCGGAATGGTTTCGTCAGCGCAAGTTGCCCAGAATGCATTTAAGTGAAAATCGCCTTTATCGGCATAGGTATATGTTTTATCCATAAAAAACTCGCCGACGGTGATTTTTTTGCCGAATTCTTCATTAAACTCGCGCGCAACACATTCTTGAAGCGTTTCTCCTTTTTCCAATTTCCCGCCGGGGAACTCCCACATAAACTCTTGATGTTTTCCTTTTTTGCGTTGTGCAATTAAAATTTTATTCTGATAAGTTACAATGGCCATTGAAATTTCTATCATGATTTTTTCCTCCGTTAGACGTGCGCAAGTATACACCTTTTTTACCCAAAAGTCAAAAAAAAAGATTTTCTTGTCAATTACCCCAAAAAAGAAAACCATTTTTGAAAAATTGCTGTAAAGAAAATTTTTTTACATTATTTTGTAAAAAAAACTTTGCTTTTTGTTTCCGGTTTAAATAACATAACATTCGTAAAAGGTAAACAGAAAAGGGCAAAATATGATATATTGTGATTTGGATGGCGTATTAGCGGATTTTGACCAAGCGTTTAAAAGGGAAACGGGAAAGTTCCCGCTGGAAGTTTCTCGCACAGAATTATGGGAAACTATCGGGCAGATTCCGAATTACTGGCTATCTATCAGAAAAACATCGGATGCCGATATGTTATTGAATTGGCTTTCCGCACATTCCTATCAGATATTAACGGGATTGCCCGTAACGGGATATGAAACGGCGGAAGAACAAAAACGTGAATGGGTTAAAAAGCATATCGGGAACGAAGTGTTTGTGAATTGTTGTCTCAGCAAAGATAAGCCACGCTATTGTGCTAAGGGCGATATTTTGATTGATGATTTTGAACCCAATATCCGTGAATGGGAAAAGGCTGGCGGAATCGGAATTTTGCATAAAAATGCAACCGATACGATTGAAAAACTGACCACAATAGCCGCGTCGGATTAACAATTATATTCTTGGTTTTGACCGATTCACATCGGCTTGATTGATAAAATGATTTTGGACTGATCTTTGCAAAAATACAGTCTGTTTAAAAATAACATTTCTTTACTTGTGATAAGCAGATTTTTAATGCTCTTTGAGATGCTTTTAAGTTTAGAAAAGTAATATTTAAAAAATTTGGCAAAACTTCATTTCGTTAAAAAATATGTATTTTATCAAAGAAATTGCTTGCAAGAAACGGAGAAATGTGATATGATAAAAATGCAAGACGACATTTTTATTGACAAAAAGAGAGGGTATAATGAACGAAGAAGCACAAAGCCGTTTGATGGTAGCATGTAAACTGGGAAAACTCAAAGATGCTCAAAAAGCAATAACAGATGGGGCTGATTTAAAAATTCAAGGATTGGTAGATAAGCAGGAAGTTACACTGAACGGGGCAAAAACGATTGCTCGGGTATATGCCGTTCCCGCATTAGTTGCCTTACAGGCATATCGTCGGTTTAAAACGGATGAAACCAAAGCCTTATTCCAAGAACTGATGCAAAAAGAAAATTTCTTGGCCGGTGACGTGATTGGTGTGAATATCAACGAGATGAAAATAAATGCAAAAGGGGCTGAATATTGTAGTGCGAAAAATAATTATCAGTATACAATGGAAGATTATATTGATATTTGCCGCGGAAGATTAGAAGGAAAACCGGGTGCAATGTTTTTAAATAAAATGATCACGCAAGATAGATCGATTCTTGTGTCGCTTCTCAGACGTGAAACAGTGTTTGCGAACGGCACCACCCAAGAAAAACCGCGGGAAAATGTATCTTCACGGTTTACGTTTGAAACGATGGTGCAAGCCAAACAAAATGTCGGCAAAGAATGATTTTCCTAAAAAAATAATCTATAAAAGACAGAATTGCCCAACCGTAATTGTGAGAAAATAGAAAAGAGAAACTTACCGATGTCAGCCATAACCGAGAAAATCGGATTTTATGGTCTTGACGTCGGCAAGAAAACAATGTAAAGATAAAACGGTAATCAATCGTGAGATAATCCGGAGGTTGGACAATGGTGAAGTGTGAAAAAGCAAGCGCGGATATTTATGCGTTGAGCCGTGCGTCGGATATTACGCGTCATGTTGAGAAATGCGGACGCACTTGTTATAAATCAGAAGCAAACATAACACCCGAATCGGCCGATAAATTTATTACGGGAATTTTGAAATCCGGCCACGAGTCGGTGATTGAGCATGCCAACCTTATTTTTACTTGCCCGCAGTCAATAAGGAATGAAAAAGCATTGTTTGATTGCTTGCGTCTTGTGCGGGGATTATCTGTTTCCGATGACACACTGGCCGATAAGCCGGTATTTGTTGTATCCGGCAATATGCGCACTTTCCGCGATATTTATAAGCAAGCAAGAATCAATGATTTTGATGGATTCTTTCGCAAAACGACAGAATTAAAAATTTTTGCACAAGATTTAACGAACGGGCATATTGGATTTGAGGACTTGCAATTTGTTGGCGTGCAAAATAGCGCCTATGGTGATTTACATAATTACGCCACGGTTCACTTGGTATGCGATATTGGATTTTATAAAGATGTGACGCGCCATCGGCCTTGTTCATTTTCGATTGAATCAACAAGATATTGCAATTATTCCAAAGATAAATTCGGCAACGAACTCGTCATGCTAAAACCGATTAACTTAAAAGAGGGAACTCCCGAATATGCTATTTGGCTGGATTGTATGAATCAAATTGAGCAACACTATATGTCAATGGCATCTCTGCCCGATATCAAAGCTGATCAGTTGCGAATGATGTTACCACATTCTACGAAAGCAGATGTGGTTATGACATGCAATTTTGCCGAGTGGAAACACATTTTTTCTTTGCGTTGCGCAAAGCAGGCGCATCCCTCCGTTCGTCAGGGTATGTTAAATGTTTTGAGCTTATTGCACACCGCATATCCGCAAGCGTTTGCAGATATATATAAGCAATATGAATCGGATATTTTATTGTTTCGCAACAATGCCTAAATCACGGTATAATTGCCAGCGTCGCTATCACTGAAAGTAATACTCGCTCAATGCCTGTTTAATGAATTGATTGCAGTCGGTGTTTTGTTTTGTGGTTTGCACCATGCTGTTCAATAATGGATTGTGAGTGTTCCTTTTTGGGTTGGTAACGTTATTTTCTTTTGGGTTGCTAAGGATTTGTTTTTCTCAATTTGCTTTTTTAATTTTGATGCTTCCGAAAATACATTGCGCGGTTTATCGGTAAACGAAATAAAATCCGTATCCTCGTCGCCCAGTTCATTTTGACGTTTCATTTCATCCAGTTGATACCGCAAATTATCCCAATAATGATTGATGTTTAAAAACACAACCGGTTTTTTTTCTTGTTCACCGTTGCCAACGGCAATAATATATCCCGTAAACGCGTCCAATGTTTCCACCCCGCCCGGTAAAACAACAATCATATCGGCATTTTCATACAGTTGACTTTGGCATTCTTGAACCGTATCCACCAACAAAGCATTATTTTCCCTGCATGGATGATTTTCAGGACATTGCTCGTTATATATATCGGGCATTGAGATATTGATAATCTCTGTCTTCCCATCAGTTGCCCCTTTATAAACATCGCCCAACAATCCATAAATGCTACCGTTGTAAATTAATGTTTTTTTCTGTTGTCCGAGAATTTTTCCAAACTGATATGCGGGGGAATGGTAATTCTTGGAAAAATGCGGGGAGATTGAGCCGAAAACGGTAATATTTGCTATTTCTGCGTGCACACTTGCTGATAGCAAGAGTGTAGAACAAGCAAGAGTGAACAGGCTGTTTCGTAAAATTGTTTTCTTCATATTCCCTCCCCGCATGATTTGGCTTATTTACGATAAAAGACGGCGTCTTTCACCCGTTCCAAAACGGGTCGTGCAATTTGACGTGCTTTTTGGGCGCCGTTTTGCAACATATCTTCTACTTCACTAAAATGTTCCATATAGTAAAAGTATTTTTCGCGTTTTTCCGAAACTTCATCTAAAATGGCTTGCAACAGCATTTTTTTGATTGTGCCATAGCCCATACCGCCTTTTTCAAGTCCCTCCTTAATTTCCGAAACAACCGATTCGGGCGCAATACCGCGCGCAATGTGGTAAAGCAAAATATCATCCGGATTCTTTTTATCGTTAATATCTTGGCAATCCGTTTTAATGCTCATAACGGTCTTTTTAATTTCACTATCCGAACCGAACAAAGGAATAACATTGTGATAACTCTTGCTCATTTTCTGCCCGTCAATACCCGGCAAAACTTGTGCCGATTCCGTCAGATAAGAAGCCGGAATTTTAAGCACTCCTTTTTCATAGTGTGCATTGATAGCACCTGCAATATCTGCCGCAATTTCAACGTGTTGAACTTGATCCTTGCCGACAGGAACAATATCGGTATCATACGATAAAATATCCGAAGCCATTAGAACGGGATACGTATATAATCCCATATTGATTCCGGCATCATTCGGTTCGCCCCGCGCGATGTTTTTATCTACCGCAGCCTTATAAGCATGCGCTTTATTCATAAAGCCTTTGGGGGTGTATGCCATTAAAATAGTTGTCATTTCAAATAATTCGGGCACATCGGATTGTTTGTAAAACAAAGATTTTTCGGGATTTAATCCGCAGGCTAAATAGGCGCAAGCAATTTCTTTTGTCAGTTGACGAAGCAACGGTGCGTCTTTAATAGCGTTAATGGCATGATAATCGGCAACAAACATGATATGTTTGCCGTTTTGATTGACTTGATGCCCAAATTCAATGGCCGGCTTAATTGCACCGACATAGTTTCCGATATGTAATGTTCCCGTGGGTTTAACGCCCGTTAAAATTGTTTTGTTTTCGTAGTTCATTATGATTGCTCCTTAAAAATATATAAAAGAATAAATGGTGTTAAAATGCTGTTATGACCCGATAATCGGGAAGGTTAAAACCTTGCATCACCATCGTTCTTTCGGGGAGACAATCATTAAATCATCTACAACTAACGTATGTTCCGTATTGTTCTTTTTATTATATGCCGTTAAACGATCAACAGCCTCATCGGCGAGAGAATCTTTTAAAATTGTATTTAAAGATTTTTCATCCGTTGGTTTTGTCTTTAAATTTTGAACGGCTGATACCATTGTAATCGGGCGAATTTGATTCGGTAATTGAAGAACAACATCCGATCTGAAAAGGTGCGTATAAACCAATCGATGCGCTACTTGTTCGGCTTCTTTGATTTCATCGAGTGTTAATTCCGAACCTTTGATGTTTTGATAGCATTGCATGGCTGTCAACGTCATAAATTGCTCCATTAACACGGTAGCTTGGGCTTCTCTTCTCATGATGTTATCTTTAAATTCTGCCGTAAAATCTTTCAATGCGTCCATAAAAAAGATTGATTGAGATTCCGGTGTAGCCGGTTTGCCCTTACGGGCTTGCTTTTCCTTCTCTGTTCGGTAAGCCATTTTGCAGAGCAACTGACGAATTTTGCAACGCGTTGGTTCATTTTTTTGCCAACTGTCCGAAAATTTAAGAGATGAACTTATGTTGCCATCTTTTGCATTTTTATAAAACCCGAATTGCTTGACGCCCGTATCGCCGAATTGGTATGCAAAATCGGTTGCTAATGCTTCGGAAAAAAGAGAACTTCCCAAAACCGGATTTTCTTTTAGAATCTTATTGAGCTTCTTTTCATATTCCTTGCCGGCAACAAAAAGCGCATTTTCGCGACTGATACGAGGCACATCCGTTCCGCCGAACAGGACTGTTTCTTGAGAAAGAGGGCGCAAATTGCGTGTGGGCGTGTTTCCCTTTATTTCATCTCCGTTGGCATTTGTGAGTGTTTTGAGTTTCTTTCCGTTCTTAATAGCATTATCGCGCGCAGCTCGTTTTGCAAAACATTCTTTAACCAATGCTTCTTTTTCGTCCATTGAAAGTGATTTGCCGTTGCGGTGAATATCCAAATCCGCTAAAACCTCTAATCCCTCCTTACATAATTCGCCGTCTTTGTATTCTATCTTAACGCCGTATCCGATTGTTAAGGCATTTCCGGAACAAAAGTAAAAAGAGGTAAACGGTTCGGATGAAAATGTTTTATCCTCATTTTCGCTGACAACATCGCTTTCCATAGACCCGGTGAGAGCAAATTTATTCATTAATATTTTTTGACGCCGTTGTGCTTCCGACTCTTGCGTTTTGCCCATTGAATCTTGGAAATACATATACTCTGATACCAAACTTTGTGTTAATTGGTCAGCAGGATTAACGGTTACAGTCGGTTCTGCCGGCTCAGGTTTAGCATTACTTGTATTTGATAATGTATCGGATAAGCTCATTTTTTTTGCTCCATATAGTTTGATATTTTTTACCTGTAAAACTCAATTTCTCACATTATATAAAATTTCTTTCCCTTTTTCAACCGCTTTATTTTCTGCTTTGAGATTTTTTTCGCAAGAAAAGCACTTGCAAAACATTTAAAATGACTTTAAGATAACCTTTCAAGGGGGTCAAATATGATTACACAAAGTTTATTGATTACCGTGCTCGGAATGGGCGGTGTATTTTTTTTCTTGTTTTTACTGGTATGTTGTATGCATTTGCTGGAAGGATTGATTCCGATGCCCAAAAACAAGAAGTTAGAGAAAATTGCGTTGGCGATTGCTGTTGCCAAACGTGGTAAAATATCAAAGTAAGATGAAATGCTGTTGCCGAAAAACGTGATATAATATGAACATAACGTTGAATATGGCAAAAAGCTAAACAGCAAATTATATGAAATAGAAAATGATGTGAGGGGGAAAAGTTAACATGGTTGCTAAAAAGAAGAAAATTTCGTTTATGTGTACGGCGTTTCGGGATGGGTTTCAATCCGTTTTCGGCGCACGTGTGTTGTCAAAGGATTATTTGCCGGTGGTAAAAGATGCCGTAGAAGCGGGCATTACCAATATTGAGGCCGGCGGTGGCGCTTCGTTTCAAGCGGCGTTTTTCTATAATAATGAAAATGCGTTTGATGTGATGGATGAATTTCGCAGAATTTGCGGGGAGGGTGTTAATTTACAAACATTGGCTCGTGGCGTGAACGTTGTTGCGCTTGATTCGCAAAGTTCCGAAATGATTAAATTACACGCTGAATTATTCAAAAAACACGGCATGAGCACAATTCGGAATTTTGACGCATTAAATGACCCCGAAAATTTACTTTACAGCGCACAATGTATTGTAAACGCCGGATTAAAACACCAACTTTGTGTGGCGATGATGTCTTTACCGCCGGAATGCAAAGGGGCTCATACGCCTGATTTTTATGAAGAGAGATTAAAGAAGTTTATTAAGGCGGATATTCCGTTTGATTCGCTTTGTTTTAAAGACGCGTCTGGCACAAGCACGCCGGCAGTTGTTCGCGAAACGATTGCGCGGGCGCGGAAAATCGTCGGGAAGAAAATGCCGATAGAGTTCCACTCGCACGAAACGGCGGGGACAGGGTTGGCGTGTTATCTGGCAGCCATTGAGGGCGGTGCCGATATTGTGGACTTATCCATGGCTCCCGTATCGGGCGGTACATGTCAGCCGGATATTGCAACGCTGTGGCATGCGTTAAGAGGAACGGAGTATCAACTGGATTGCGATATTGATGCCGTGATGAAAGTGGAAAGTCGGTTGAAAGAAGCGCTGGACGATTATTTCATTCCGCCGGAAGCCTTGCATGTGGAGCCTCAAATCCCGTGGTCGCCGATGCCTGGCGGTGCGTTAACGGCCAATACGCAAATGTTGCGTGATAACGGTTTGATGGATAAATATGCCGAGATTATTAAGGCAATGGAAGAGGTTGTGTTAAAAGGCGGATTCGGCACATCGGTTACGCCCGTTTCGCAATTTTATTTCCAACAAGCATTCAATAACGTAATGCAAGGGCCGTGGAAGAAAATTGCGGAGGGGTATGGTAAAATGGTGTTGGGCTATTTCGGAAAGACGCCCGTTAAGCCCGATGCGGAAGTTGTGAAAATCGCCTCTGAACAGTTGGGATTACCGCCCACGAAAGAAGCCGTTTTATCTATCAATGATAAAAACCCGAAAAAATCGCGCGCCTTTTATGAGGGCAAACTGAAAGAGGCGGGCTTACCGCTCACGGATGAAAATGTATTCATTTGCGCTTCATGCGGTGATAAAGGAATTGCTTTCTTGCAAGGGAAAGGCAAAATCGGCGTGCGGTATAAAGAAAAGGCTGTGCCGTGCCAACCGACGAATGCGCCTGTTTCAAACGAATGTGATGTATCGGTTGATGGCGAATCGTTCCATATCGTCTTTGATGGAAACAAAGCAACCGTAAACGGCACAATGTATCAATTTTCGCAAGACGGAACGGGGCAATCGGGAGGCAATAATGCTATGGATACATCTACGCCGAGCGCGCCGACAAATGCCTCCGACACTGATAAAGGCACTGCCGGTATGCCGACGGCCATTAAAGCCGGCACGCCGGGAACCGTAACGAAAATTCTCGTGCAATCAGGGCAGGCGGTTGCTCCCGAAACAGATGTGTGCGTGATTGAAGTGATGAAAATGGAAACATTTGTCAAGGCAGGCAAAGCGGGTAAAGTCGGCACGATTTATGTGTCAACGGGTGCAACGGTTGTTGCGGGGCAAACCTTAATGGACATTGTTGCTTAAAACAGGCGAAAGGGAAAACTATGAATACAAAATCGTTTTATAAATGGCTTTTGATGTTCATTGCTGCGTGTGCTTTGTTTGGTATGGCAGCGTGTATGTTCCCGTCGGTCGGCTTAATTTTTGAGCAGACGGGTGTTTTTCAATTACTCACCGAAACAACAACGGCGCAATTATTCTTGCCGTTGGGCGTAGCGCAACTGGTTATGATTGGCATTTGTTGCGTATTGCTTTATTTGGGCATTGCGCGCAAGTTTGAACCGTTGTTGTTGGTGCCGATAGCCATTGGGGGTATCTTGGCAAATTTACCCGGTGCGGGGATGACGCAAGAGGGCGGACTTTTATATATCTTGTATCATTTCGGCATTGCAAGCGGTGTTTTCCCGTTATTGATATTTTTGGGTGTCGGCGCCATGACGGATTTCGGCCCATTGCTTTCCAATCCGAAAACGGCACTTTTGGGCGGTGCGGCACAATTTGCGATTTTCGGCACGTTCTTGGGTGGTATTTTGCTTACGAAATATCTGCCGTTTTTTGATTTGACGCTAGCACAATCGGCCTCTATTGCCATTATCGGCGGAGCAGACGGGCCGACATCAATTTATCTTGCAGGCAAGTTAGCTCCCGAATTGCTGGGTGCCGTTGCTGTTGCGGCGTATTCGTATATGGCATTGGTCCCCGTGATACAACCGCCTGTTATGCGGGCTTTGACTACAAAAAAAGAGCGTCAAATCGTGATGACACAACTGCGGGAAGTTTCAAAAACCGAGAAGATTTTATTCCCGATTATGACGATGATTTTAACGGGACTTTTCATTCCGATGGCCTTACCGCTTATCGGTATGTTAATGCTCGGTAATTTATTGAAAGAATGCGGGGTCACGGAGCGTCTTTCCAAAACGGCAGGGAATGACTTAATGAATACGGTGACACTCTTATTGGGCTTGTCGGTCGGTTCTAAAATGGCGGCCGAATTGTTTTTGGTTCCGCAAACATTGATTGTGCTGTTATTGGGTGTGATTGCCTTTATTATCGGCACGGGGTCAGGTGTTTTAATGGCCAAAGGAATGAACTTATTTTTGAAGAATAAAATCAATCCGCTGATTGGCTCTGCGGGCGTGTCGGCAATTCCGATGGCGGCGCGTGTAAGTGAGAAATTGGGGCAAGAAGCCGATCCGAATAATCACTTGGTCATGCATGCGATGGGTGCAAATGTATCTGGGTCAATCGGCTCGGCAATAGCCGCCGGTATTTTATTGGCATTGTGTCAATAAAAGATTAAAAAGCCAGTGGGAAATCAGCCATAAAACAGTGGCAAATCAGCCACACAAAAAAGCCTCCGCTTGGGGGCTTTTTTATTTTCATAAACGCTTTCAAGTATGTTTTCCCGATTTCTTCTATCTCTGCACGCAAAAAGATACTTGTTGCTCTTTTTAAGTGTTTGTGTGGCTTGCCTCATTTAAAGTAGCCGAGTGTATTCGCCTTTTTTATAAGTTTCTTTTTTTTGGGATTTTTTGGTTGATTGAGTAATTGCTTGTATGACAAAAGCAAAGTAATTCTCACGCCCACACACCACAAAAGTCCAAATAAAAAAGGGATGCTTTATCACATCCCTTTCGTTCGTTATATTTCCTGCTTCGGAAACAAAACTTATTTGGCTTTTGTATCGTCCGCTGTTTTTTCTGCGGATTCATCTGCCGTTGTTGTTTCCGTGTCAGCTGTGCCATCGGTTGTATCTTCAACTTCTTCCACAACTTCTTCTACGTCTTCACCCTCGACCGGTGCCAATGCCTCGTCCGCCGCTTGTTGTTCGGCTTCTTTTACCGTCAACGGAGCAGGGGCTGAATTGTTTAATTCTGCCGTCGGGTCCGGTTGACGCAATGTCGGCACTAATTTCTGCACATTGTGTCTCGCTTCTTCTTGTTTTAAAACGCTTTGAATATTGCGTTCTACGAATAATTGACGCAGTTGATCTTGCACATCTTCAAATGCCGGAGGCGGTGCTAACCGACGATCTTCAACCAACACAACATGCCATCCGAACGGCGTTTTAATCGGTTGAGAAAGTTGTCCTTTCTTCAAAGCAAATACGGCTTCACCGAATTCCGGAATCATCATATTCTTTTGGAAATAGCCCAAATCACCGCCGTTTCCGCCTTCTGCATCCAATGATTTCGTATTGGCAAGCATTTTAAAATCAGCGCCGGCTTTGAGTTGAATTAAAATATCGCGCGCTTCTTTTTCCGTGCGGACTAAAATATGACGCGCATGAATTTCATCTTGCCGTTCAATTTGTTTGATTTCTTCCAAATATAAATCTTTTAATTTTTCGGGCGTTGCTAATTCGTTCATCTTCTTTTCAAGATAGGCATTGCTTAAAATAGCATTGCGCGTTTCTTTAATTGCTTCACGCACGGCCGGATCATTTTGAATTTCGGCTTCTTGTGCCGATTTTAACACAACTTGATTTGTAATGTATTTATCCAACAAATGAGGGTAAATCATATCAAACGGTAATTCGGCGTATTGCGGAATCCGATCGGCGATTTCTTTGATTTGCGATAAATAAACGTTTTCCCCGTCAATCGTTGCGACGACAACATCATCACTGCTGTGAAAATACTTCCCGAACAATGTCTGCCCGTTTTCGGAACGCATTGCCTGATACCCGACAATCCCCCAAACGGCTGCCGCACCCAACAATAAAATACCCGTAATAATCGTGCTCTTCTTCAATCCCGAAGATTCTTTTTCCGCTACGGGCGTTGCTTGTGATGCAGATGCCGGTTGCGCTTCTGTTTCAATAGGTGTTGTTTCTGCTTTTTTTTGTTTGACCATGTTACTCTCCTTATATTTTTAATGATGGCTAGTGGTATAATAGTTTCTTTTTTTCCAAAAAGCAATCACTATTTTTTAAATATTTTTGAGATGACCTTGTCGCAGGCGTCTTGAAAGTTCTCCGATAAATCCGTGCGCAATGGAGGGATGCAATGCAATCATCTGATACAGGCGATTGCCACTGATACGTAAAACGGTTGTTTTATCGTTGGCTCTGATTTCATACGGAATCACTGCCGGGCATAAAACGGTTGTTTCACCGAAGTATTGGCGCGGGCCGAACTCCGTAACAATTCCCTCTTTATCGGTGCAATGCACGCTTCCTGAGAGGATAATATAAAGAAATGTATTTTCAATTCCGCTCGGAATAATTTCTTCCCCCGCTTTATACGTTTTTTCTTCGGCAACGGCGATTAAATCCGATAGCGCCATTTCAGACGATTCTTCAAAGATTGAGATGTTTTTTAAAATCAATACTTTTTCAAATGTGTTTGCCATACGTTCTCCTTAATTCTTTGATAAAGTTTCGGGCTTTATTGCAACCAACACACTGGTGGGCAATGTTAATAAAATTTCGTTCAATCGTTCGGAATTTGTTTCCAACCGATACAAGGCTTCAACGGCAGCTTCCGCCACCAGCGGATTGCGACTCTTTAATTCTTTGCATACGGCGGGCAATCCGCGCGTATCTCCGATTTTTTGCAGACAATACAGCAAGTTTGTGCGAATCCAACCGGCCAAATGAAACGGCGGATTTTGTAATAATGCTGATAATTCGTTCACGGCTTCTTCAATTGTCACTTGTGGCATAATTACTTCTTTTTTATGTTCATACGGTAAGTAAGCAATTTGCTTAACCGTTTCAAATAAATCTTTGCGCAATAAATCTTGCAAAACCCCGAGTGCCGTCGGATACGCCGTATAGTCATCACTGATCAGCACGTGAACGGCTTTTTGAAACAGGTTGCTCTTATTAAGCAATAACAACTGATAGAAAACCAATTCGCGTGTTTCTTCAATATCTTCCGAAAGGGAGCGCAATAAAAAGGCAAAAGCATCTTGGGCTTTGGGAACGGGTGCCTGTTTATATTTTTCGCAAAAAGCGCTTAATTTGAAAATGCGATCGGCATCGGAAAGAATACCCTCTTTTAATAATTGATATTTGCCTTTATGTTTCCAGAAAATACCTGTTTCAATCATACCGCGGATAATGGCTTTACGCAGTTTTTGATTCCCCATTTTAAGCGCACGCAATAAAATTTGCTTGCTTTCGGAATCTTCTTGCATCGTTAAAAATAAAATCAGCACTTTTTGACGGAAAGCACTTGTTTCCGTATTATGCAACGTCCGTTCAATGAGCGGGTAGGCTTTAATGCCGAAGTTTTTAAGTGCAACAAGCGCATTTTCTTCCAAACGCATATCATCTAAACTTGATAAAATCAGCGGTAAACATTCGGCGTGTTTAACTTCTCCCGCCACGCACAAGGCTTTATTAACAATTTGAATATCCGTGCTTTTCAGCAAGGGTATCAATAAGCGAATCAGCCCGACGGACGGAGCATTTTCCATCACTTCCAACGCCAACATTTTATCGCTTGTTTTTGAGCCGGTTGCCAATTTTTGCAATCCGTCCATTGCCAACAGTGCATAGTATCCGCCCACCTTTAAAAAGCCGATCATGGCACCGCTTTTGAGCGAGGGATTATCTAAAAAGGCGGTATAAGAATCAAGCAATGCTTCATCTTCGTTTAAATCCGCAATTTGAATTAAAAGCGCTAATGCTTGCCTACGAACTAATACGGATTCATCTGTTTCAAAAATAAAACGCATGGTGGAATCAAAACGGGTTAAATCCGATTCGCTACCCACTTTTTCCAAGGCATACAGCCGAACTTTTTCGGAAGGATGTTTTAATAATTTTAAAACCGTTTTCATGTAGAACGGATGTTTTGAAATTTCCAAAATGCGTAAAAAATAAATAATATCGTTCGTTGTTGCCTGCGGAATTTCGTTTTTAATATAATTAAAAATTTTCTTGGATGCCATCATGAGCGGTGTCCCGCGCCATTCGCGTAATTTTAAGGAATGCAAAAGGGCGTTGGCGTAAAAATGTAGCGCCATGATTAACAGCGGTATCAAGATAAGTGTTAAAGCAATCAATGTATATTTTTCATGCGACAAGACCGGTAGATAGTAAACCAAAATAGCGCCCAACATAAATCCCGTCGGCTCAATCACAATAAGGCGTTTTTTATTGATGCTTTGCTCGCCACCGATTCTTAATGTTCTTAACAGTGTTTCGGCAAATCCGTTATAGTTCATATAGAGGGTAATCATAAAAACGAAAAATCCGCCGTATATCCAGTGATAGGAATCGTAAAAAATGCCGATGGAAAGAGCCGATAAAGAAACGGCCATCACAAACATATTGCCCGATAAGGCATAGAAAAATCTGCGCCGAATTAAACTGAGCGCCAGCACAAATTCCGCCAGCCCGAATAACCCCCAGAATGAGGCAATTTGCCTTAATATACCTTTCCCTTGGAAGAGTTGTGCCGTTTCGGTATAAAACACATAGTTTGCAACGGCAAATCCCGTCATGGCAAAAAAGCAAAACATTAAAAGGGTGCGAACCATTTTGCGCTCGGCAAAATCTTGCGCTTCACCGCTTTTAAACGTAAACATTTCTTTCGGAACGGGTTTCATTTGCGTCAAGATGTAAATGCCGGCAAAGAAAGCCACCAATAAGGCCATGGCAAAATAAAGAAGCCCGTAAGCGCCGATATTGACAAAGTATACAAATGCTCCGGCGACACCGTATCCGATTGCCTCACAGGCCAACACAAAAATGAATTTAAGTGAGTTTGTCGTTAATTTGAAAAAGCGGGCGCATACCGACCAAAAAACAGCATTAATCAAAATAAAAAAGCCGTATTTTGCAATAAATAAAGCATCATATCTGCCGATAACCCGATATTCAATCATACCGATAAGAAGCATGAGTATCAGAAGTAAAAAGCCGGTTATCCAGACGGCGCCGTAGCCTTTTCGGCGCGAAAGAAAACGCGTTTCGTAGCCCGTAAACGCCATCATAACTGAAACAGCAATTAAATCAATGCCGATAGTGCGGTGCGTTGTTAATGTTAGAAAGAGTTGAACGGCGCTGATATCCAAAAAAGTTAGGGCAACGGATTTAATGGTTGCCAGCCCCATTATGAACAGTAATAATCCGATATGAAATGCCGGCATATGCGATGCCCGAATGAATACCTTTTTAAATATACTCATCTTTTATTCTCACTTTATTCCCGCTTTTGTTTCTTTTTATCACTTATAACGCTAATCCTTCCGATTTGTTCGCCGAGTGGTTTTGTTTACTCTTGCTCTCCCAACAATGCGTCAACATATTCTTCCGCCGTAAACGTATTTAAATCATCTACTTGTTCGCCGACGCCGATTGCGTGAATCGGTAATTTGAATTTATCCGTCAACGCCAGTAAAATCCCGCCTTTTGCCGTGCCGTCCAGTTTTGTCATAATCAAGCCCGTTACTTTCGTCATCTGCGAAAACGTTTCAACCTGCATCAGGGCATTTTGCCCGACGGTTGCATCTAATACGAGTAAACCGGCATGCGGTGCCGTTTCATCGCATTTTCGGATAACGCGGACAATTTTGCCGAGTTCATCCATTAAATCCGTTCGGTTATGCAATCTGCCGGCCGTGTCAATTAAAATAATATCATCGCCGTTTTTTTGCGCGGTTTTAATGGCATCAAAAATAAGCCCTGCCGAATCGGCATTCGGTTTTGTATAAACGGGACAGCCGATTTTCTCGCCCCACTTTTGGAGTTGTTCCGAAGCGCCCGCCCGAAAGGTATCTCCCGCTACCAGAGAAATCCGGTATCCTTGTTTTTTATACTGCATTCCCAATTTCCCGATAGTGGTTGTTTTTCCCGCACCGTTGACGCCGATCATCAAAATAATAAAGGGTTTTTTCGTTGTATCAATTTGCAACGGGTGCGCAACGGGTTCCAGTTTTTCAATCAGTGTTTCGCGAATAATGGTGCGCGTTTCGGTAGCATCTTTCGGATGACGCGATTTTAGAACTTCTATCAATTCGGTTGTGGTTTTAATGCCCACGTCGGCCTGCAATAACGATTCTTCCAATGTGTCCAAAGACGATAGATCCATCTTGACGCCCGTTAAAACGCGGGCTGTTTTTTTGAGTCCGAATTTAAGCTTTTCCAACCAGCTCATTGCCTCTCCTTTCAAGAATGTGAACGGGGATAATGTCTCCGATTTTCATATTCTCACCCGTTATATTCACTTTAAGATAATTCTCCGTATATCCCTGCATATATTCCGAACCCACTTGTTCAATCAAAACATACTTTGTTTGACCTATCAAAGAATCCAGCAATTTTTCTTCCAATTTCAACCCGCACTTTCGCAATTCGGCAGCGCGTTCTTTGCGAACAGATATATCTACCATCGGCATTTTTGAGGCCGGCGTTCCTGGCCGAACGGAGTAGGGGAAGACGTGCAACAGTGAAATTTGCGCTTCTTCAACCAGCTGAACGGTTTTTAAAAACTGTGCTTCTGTTTCCGTCGGGAAGCCCGTAATAAAATCGGCGCCGAAAACCATATCGGGGCGCACTTTTCTTAATTTATGGCAAAAGTCAATCACTTGCTCGCGCGTGTGGCGACGACCCATTCTCTTTAAAACTAAATTATCCCCCGCCTGAACGGATAAATGCAAATGTGGCATCAGTGCGGGAAATTCCTCAAATAGGGTAATTAATTCATCATCAACACAAGCCGGATCCACCGAACCGAGGCGTAAGCGCTTTAAATTTGGCAGCGATGTCAGCATGGTGCGAAGGAGTGTATTCAATCCATAAGGGTATGAGGTAATATCCACGCCCGTTAACACGATTTCCGAAATGCCGTTGTTTAAAAACTGCTTTGCTTGTGCCAACACGCGTTCGGGTGATAACCCTTTATTATGCCCGCGCGCTTGCCTTACAATGCAAAACGTGCAAGCATGATTGCAACCTTGTTGGATTTGTAAAAATGCACGCGTGCGCCCTTCAAAATCCGTTACAATCGGTAGTTCAAATTGTTCCGCGCGGGCGTCAATATCTCCCACAAGCACTTTTTCATTCCCGAACAACGCCTCACGTGTGAGTTTTTCGCGATTGCCCAATACCCGATAAACCTCAGGCATTTGAGCATACTCCTCGGGATGGAGTTGCGCCGCGCAACCCGTTACGATAATTTTCATTTCGGGAAATTCGCGATGCGCTTTGCGAATGGCTTGGCGACATTGTCTTTCGGCTTCTCCCGTAACGGCACAAGTATTTACAAGAATCACATCATCCAACCCTTCACCGATTTGATGAATGAGCGACGATTCAAACGTATTAAGCCGACAACCGAACGTTAATATCTTCATCCTTTTCTTTCTCTATCTCTATCTCTATCTCTATCTTTTATTCTTTACTTTACTTTTTTTCTTTGCCTTTTTTTCTTGTTTTAAGTGTCTTTAATTTCCCCTTTAAATCAAACTGTTTAAGCCCGAGTTTTTTCTTCTTTTCGGGTGTTTTTTTCTTCTTTTGATTTTCTTTGATTTTTTTGAAATGCGTAATCTTAACTTGCTTGACATGCCGTGCATCCGCATCCGTAATTTCAAAAATAACGCCGGAAGAATGCGTTATTTTTTCGCCCACTTTCGGCAACCTGCCGGCCAAATATGAAACGAGTCCGCCAATGGTATCCACATCGCTGTTTTTTTCGTCATCCGTTAAGAAATATCCGATTCTCTCTTCCAATGCCGATAACAAAATTCGGGCATCTGCTTGAATGAGCGAATTGCCGATTTTGTGCAGCACAGGCGTTGCATCTAACGCATCATGCTCATCTTCAATTTCGCCGACGATTTCTTCCAATAAGTCTTCCAATGTAATTAATCCGCCCGTTCCGCCGTATTCATCTATTACAACAGCCATTTGCGTGCATTTTGCCTGCATATCGCGCAACAAATCTAATGCTCTGACCGAGGCGGGAACGTATAATACGTTATTTGTCATAATTTCTTTCAGCGTAATATCCGTATGGGTTAAAACGGCGCAAAGTAAATCTTTTGCATGCACAACGCCCACAATATTATCCAATGTGCCATCGTAAACCGGTATGCGCGTAAATTTATCTTCCACGATGATTTTTGAAAGCTGTTCCAACGAGGCATTGATTGAAACGGCTGTTATATCAATGTTCGGAATGCAAATATGCCCCGCGCGAATATCTTTTAATTTGAATAAGTTTTTCAGTAAATTCAATTCATCGGGATCAACCAACACTTTATCACCGCGTTCTTCCCGTTCATCCATAATCTCTTCAATCGTTTCAATAACTTGTTCTTCTTCCGGATGCTTTGTGAAATACGATTTGATTCTTTGTAAAAATTCCATTTTATTTTCCGTTAATCTTCCAGATTGCGATAGGGGTCGTCATAGCCAAGTGCTTGCATAAGTTTCGTTTCTAAGGCTTCCATCTCGTGAGCCTCTTCCAAAACAATATGATCATATCCTTGCAAGTGCAGTGTTCCGTGAATTAAAAGATGCGCCAAATGCGATTCAAAGGATTGCCCCAACGCTTCCGATTCCTTTAAAACCGTTTCATACGCCACAATAATATCTCCCGCCAACCACGGGATTTCGGATTCCGGTGGCGGGGGATTGCCCGCTTCAAAAGAGAGAACATTTGTGGGCATATCTTTTCCGCGATATTGTCTGTTGAGTTGCCATACAAACGCATCGTCCGCCAATACGAGCGAAATTTCTGCCGGCTCCTGCGATTGCCAAGCAAAACGAATAATCCGTTTGCAAAAAGAGCGGATATTTTTAATGTGGTTTTTATAGCGGTTGTCGTCGATTTGTATTTGTATGTCAGGCATTCGCTTTCTCTTCTTCCGCCTGACGGGCTTGCTCGTATGCTTTAACGATTTTTGAGACGAGTCCATGCCTTACAACATCTTTTTCCGTAAATGTTACAAACGCAATTTCAGGCACATTCTTCAATGTATGAATTGCGTCCAGCAAACCGGATTTAACACCGCGCGGTAAGTCGGTTTGCGTTAAGTCGCCATTGATAATCATGCGCGAACCTTCGCCGAGACGCGTTAAAAACATTTTCATTTGCATGGCAGTTGTATTTTGGGCTTCGTCCAAAATAACCACTGAATGGCTGAGTGTCCGCCCCCGCATATAAGCGAGCGGTGCAATTTCAATTTCTCCGCATTCCAACTTTTTATCCACAATATCTGCCGGCAACATTTCGTATAACGCATCATAAAGCGGGCGTAAATACGGATCGATTTTTTCTTTTAAATTGCCGGGTAGGAACCCTAAATTTTCACCGGCTTCAACGGCGGGACGCGTTAAAATAATCCGATCTACTTTTCCTTCCAACATGGAAGCAACGGCTTTGGCAACGGCTAAAAATGTTTTTCCTGTTCCGGCAGGCCCTAAGCCGAACACCATTTCGTGTTTATTCATCGCTTCAATAAATACGCCTTGCATTTCCGTGCGCGGGTTGATGTGGCGCTTTTTGGTTTTAAGAGTTAATTCGGAAGCGGCGTATGTTTCATTTTCGGGTTTCATGACTATCCTTTCAGCTTTACTTGATTTCTACTTCTTTACGGCTACTTTATCACAAACAAATTCGCCTGACAAGGAGGTAGCGCTTGCTTTTTTGATTTTTAACGGCACAATTTGATTTAAAAATTGTTCATCGGCATTGACGTGTGTTGTTTGTAAATACGGTGTGTAGCCGATGAGCTGACCTTTGCGTTTGCCCTTTTCCGTTAATAAAACGGGCACTTCTTTTCCTACCATGGCTTCATAGGCTTGCTTTTGTTGTTGCAACAATAACTCTTGCAAGCGAATTAAACGCTCCGTCTTAACTTCTTCCGATACTTGATTTTTCATTAAAGAAGCCGGTGTGCCGGGGCGCGGACTGTATTTAAAAGAGTAAGAAGAGCCATAGCCCACTTCTTTCACAACGCGTAACGTTTCTTTAAAATCTTCTTCCGTTTCGCCCGGGAAGCCCACGATAAAGTCGGACGATATGGCAATATCCGGTCGTGCCTTGCGGAAACGGTTGATAATTTCAATATATTGTTCCGCAGTGTATTGTCGGTTCATGGCTTTCAGAATTTTATTACTGCCCGATTGAATCGGTAAATGAATATACGGCATTAATTTTTCCACTTCGGCATGAGCGCGCACTAAATTTTCCGTAATTTTGGAAGGATAGGAGGTGGTATACCGAATGCGCTCCAATCCGTCAATTTCGGCAACGCGACGAATTAATTCCCCTAAATCCGATGCCCCTTCGCCATGCCAACAATTAACGTTTTGCCCGAGCAACATAATTTCCTTGGCGCCGGATTCAACCAAATCGCGCGCTTCCGCAATAATTTCATCGGCGGGACGCGAGTATTCACATCCTCTGGTATAAGGCACAACGCAATACGTGCAGAAATTATCGCAACCTTCTTGAATGGCCAAAAAGGCGGAAGCGGAAGTTGCATGCGTTTTCGGTAAATAATCAAATTTGGAGTCAGCCGGGAAATTTGCTTCCAAAATACGCCCCTTTTTGCGATTATAATGCGCAACAAGTTCGGGCAAGCGATGATAATTTTGTGGCCCGACGGCAATATCTATGGCGTGAGCGCGTTGCAAAATCTCTTCACCCTCTGCCTGAACAACGCAACCAGCCACAATAATCAACGTATCTTGTCCGTTTTGAGCGCGTTGTTTTTTGATTTCGTTTAGGCGTCCGATTTCCGAAAACAATTTTTCGGCGGCTTTTTCGCGGATGTGGCATGTATTCAACAGCAAAATATCGCCCTCTTCGGGAGATTGCGTTTCTTCATATCCGAGCGAGCCGAGCGCATCCCGCATGCGGGCTGAATCGTAAATATTCATCTGACATCCGAATGTTTTAATATAAACTTTACTCACAATTTAATTCTCCTGTTAACGTAGATATTCCTTAACTTTTTCTTTTAATTTACCGACGGCTTGCCCGCGTTCAAAAGCATCGGCGCGCCCTTTTTCGGGATAGACGGCTTGCATAAATGCTTTATATTCATCAACCGTTAAAACTTCTTTGGCCGTTTCTTTCATCTTTTGCTGTTTCCAAAGACTGGCTTGACGCAAAATTTCTCGCTTGCGCGCGGGGTCAATTTTATACTGCTCCGATAAAATATGCGCTTCGGCACTTGATTTTTGCGTTGTGGGGTAATACCACTTTTGATCGGGGCTTTCTGCCGCCAGCAAAAGCAATGCGTATGGGTGCAGTAATTCGCCTTTAAAAAGCATACCTCTGTTTTTCATCATAGCGGCCATCTGATTCATATATTGAGCCACGATAGGGCGTTCGGCATCATTAGAATCCATTTGCAACAGTATTTTTGCCAATGTTGTTTGCGCATAGGCGTTGCCGTTTTCGGCAGCTAAATGATAATAAAACAACATTTTCATTTTTTCCTGAGGCGTGGCATTTTTTTTATTTTGATAGTATTGAGCCAAACGAATTTGAGCATTTTCTTCATTTTCGCCGATAGCACAAAAAGCATACGCCTCAACGGCACTTTCCATACCTTTTGTTTTGAGCAAATTATCGCCTTGCGGACAAGAGGCTTCGGCAGTTAAAATATATCCCGCAACGGCAATGCCGAAAATACCGACAAATGCTAAAAAGCATAAATGCCAATGAACGGGAATGAAAAAATCTTTAAGCCGAGTTGCCGAAAAAAAAGTGTGTTTTCGGTTGGTTTTATTATTCATCAAACACAACCTCCACCCGACTCACTTGTTGCGGTGCCGGCACAACGCTTGAAAAGAAAGGTTGCACGGAATTTCCCTCTATTTGCGGTTGAGAGACGATAATTCTCTTACGAGCAACAACCATATCGTTTTCATCATACACAACGGCTTTAATTTCGGGAATAACCAGCGTTGTTAATTCGGTGTTGGCAATTTCTCCTTTTATCAATAAGCGCATTGTTCCCGCCTCATTCGGTGCAACGGAATAGGAGATGTTTTGTATTTTTAATATATTGGCAATTTCGGCAACCGATGGTGTGGCTCGCTCGGCAAGCGGTGCAAACGATGGCGGAACAACGGCTTGTTCACGCACAACTTGAACGGGTTGCTCGGTCGGTGTTGCTTCTTGTGTGCCTGATTCATTTGCCGGTTGGGTTGATTGTATTTCCGGATTGGTATTTGTATTTATGGTCGCATTTGTATTTGTATCTGTATCTGTTTCTGCTTTCGGTAAATCCGATTCGCTCAAACCAGGTAAGCCTTGTTGCATCAAGCCTGTGGATTGATTCGCATTTGCGTTCATCGGAACGGTAGACGTATTCAGTGCGGTATTGGTCGGATTTGCCTTTGCGTCTGTTTCGGAACGAACGGCATTTGTTGTAGCGCTTACCATAGTGTTCATAGTGGTATTCGTTGCGGTATTTTCTATGGTGTTTGCCGTTATTTTCGTTGTTGTGCTTGTTGATTTATTTGCGTTGGTGCGCGCCTCTGTTTTTTTAGGTGATACAATTGTTGCCCCTTGTGCTGATTGGATGTTGGGCAAAACGCGGTTATCGCCTGTTTGTTGCGTTATTCCCGCAGTATTTGAATTTTGGGGAGCAACATTTGAATTTTTCGGCGCGGTATTTGTCTGCTTTTGCGCAAAAGCCGTTTGTTTGTTCATTGTTGCGCGTTTTTGCGATGGTGATTCATTCGCCTTGTTTACGGCAGGAGCAGTGTTATTTTTTGTTGCCGATGTTGTTGCGGATGCAGAAGCCTTTTCTGCGCCTTGATTGGCAGATGAAACAGCCGTTTTATCCAACTGATTAAGAATAAACGAATCCAACCGATTTAACAGAAAATCTTTTTGTGCATAAGCGCCGTAGCAAATCCCTCCGGCAACGCACAACCAGAAAACCGTTCCGAGAAATGATGATTTTTTCTTGGACTGACTAACCGGTTTAAATTCTTCCGGCAGAGAATCCAACCGTGCGTTCGGATCCGGTTTTTCGCCGGCCAGCAGTGAAAGCGGTTCTTCAAAACGCGGTTCACCGCCATGAAGCGCCGGCTCATCGGCAAATAAGGTTGGTGTTTGCAAGGGTGTAGCCGTTGCATTCGGTTGCATGGAGTGCATGGCCGGTGTTGGGTTTGGTATCGCTCCCGCTCCCATTCCCGCACCCATTTCTGTACCCATTCCAACGCCCGCATGACTTGGAATGCCAAACGGAACGGCAGGTGATACGGGCGGTGTTTGCATTTGTTGCCCGTTTATCTGAACGTTGGGTGTTGATTGAAGAGGGGTGGCTTTCGGTTGTTGTGTGGGTGCTACGTGCATCATTTGCGCATAAGCCGATTCGTTTTGCGGTGCGAACCTTGAATCATTATGTGCGGATTGTGAATTATAAGTCATTTCAACGCGAGCGGTTGAATTGGCACGAGCCACCGGCTCAATTTGCTGTTGCGCAACGGGTGCGTGCGATACTTGGGGGGTATTTATCGGCATGCATCGGACGTTTTGTTGTTCCGTGGCAGACTGCATGGCGGACTGCATGACGGCGGAAACGGTTGGGATAATTTCCGATTCATCTTCACCCGCTGAGGGGTCGCCTTGGTCTAAAACAAAATAGTTTTCGCAAGCGGAACAGTGAAATTTTTGCCCTCTTTGAACGCGAATTTCATCCGAAATCGCATATTGAGCAAAACATTTTGGACATACGATCAACATTTATCTTTCCCTTTTCAAAAAAATAGTGTAAGTATTATATATACGATTTTGAAAAAAGAAACAACTATTTTTAAAAAGGAAGATAAAAGTGTTTGAACACAATAAACTTTCATCGCCCGTCGCGGAATTTAACGGTGTTTCTTTTCGTTACGGAACGGGCTCTGAGATTTTAAAAGATATTCAATTAACGCTTGATCCCGGGTCGTTTCATTTTATGACGGGGGAAAGTGGCGCCGGCAAAACCTCTTTATTAAGTTTACTTTATATGAATCATTTGCCGACACGGGGGCGCGTTCGCTTATTCGGAAAAGCGGTAGATACGTTATCGCATGCCGAAAAGGCGCAAATTCGGCGTCAAATCGGGGTTGTTTTCCAAGATTATCGGTTGTTGGCGCATTTGAATGCCTTTGATAATGTGGCATTGCCGTTGCGAATTGCGGGCGTGCGGGAATCGGAAATTAAAAGACACGTAAGCGAATTATTGGCATGGGTTGGATTGGAAAAGCAATTACGAGCATTTCCCGAGGAACTTTCGGGCGGAGAAAAACAACGAATCGCCATTGCCAGAGCCGTTATCAACCGCCCGCAGTTATTAGTTGCCGATGAGCCGACGGGGAATGTGGATGATGCCATGGCAAAACGGTTGCTGTATTTATTTTTGGAATTAAATAAACTCGGCACAACGATTGTGATTGCTACGCATAACCAAAGTTTAGTAAGGCATTTCGGCTTTGATGAACTCCATTTATCTCGTGGACATATTCAACGCATTACGGCAGCAACGCGGGCGAGAAATGTTCCTTATGGTGAAGGTGGGGAGAAAGTTGCATCAGCGCAGGGAGGTGAGGCATGAGAAAACCATCGGACATTCCTTTTGCGCAAGATTCATCACGATTTTTCGTCGGTTGGATTAGTATGTTAATGGTATTTATTGCAACACTGATTTGTGCGTTTGCGCTGATCACGTATTCTTCCGTTCAAGCATGGTATGACAATATATCCGGTTCGCTTACGGTTCAAATCCCGTCTTACGATAAGGAAGGAAAATCACGGAAAGATGTTTTGCAAAACGATATAGAAACCGCCTTGACGATTTTACGCTCAACCGACGGGATTACGGGCGCGAATGTATTGGACGATAGTCAAATGGATTTATTGATGGCACCGTGGATGGGTGATCAGGTGGCGACAAGCGAATTGCCGTTACCGAAGATTATAGATGTATCGGTTGATACACATCACTTGCCCGACTTAGCGCAAATCAAGGCAGATTTGGCAGAGCAAGTGCCGTTGGCGGTATTGGATAGTCATCGGGTAGCATTGGCAGATTTGGTAGACTTGGCGTATAATGTGATTAAACTTGTTGGTGGCGTATTGCTGTTATTGTTGGTAAGTATGGCGTTTTCTATTATGTTTGTCACGCAATCGGGATTGAAAGTGCATCAACAGGTGATTGCATTGATTCACTTAATGGGCGCGGGCGATTTTTATATTACGCGTCAATTTGCGAATCGCAGTTTTGTGATTTCGTTAACGGGAAGCCTGATTGGTTTTGCATTGGCTTTACCGGTTATGATGGGCTTTGCGTATTGCTTAAATAATCTGACGGGGAGTTTTATTTTAATTCCCGCTTTATCGGGTATGCAATGGGGTGTGTTGATAGCTATTCCGTTTTTGGCGGCGGTATTGGCTTATTTAACGGCATTCAGAACGGTTTGGTCGGCACTGAAAAGAAGTTTATAGCACATGAAGTTTTTGATGAGACATCTTAAAAATCTTTTTTTATACTGTCTGGCCGTTGTGTTAACGACATGGCTTATCGGATTTGTTGCCTTTTGCGTTTATGCGCTCACATTGCAATCGGATTTGAGTGAAAAGCGTGATGCGGTTGTTGTGTTGACGGGAGGCAGTCAGCGCATTGAAACGGGTATTCGCCTGATGGAGCAACAAAACGCCGATTATTTATTGATTTCGGGCGTAAACAAACAAGTAAAACGTGGAGTTTTATTGAAAGACGTTTCACCGGAACAGCGCAAAAAAATCACGCTGGGCTATGAGGCGGAAGATACGGTCGGCAACGCAAAAGAAATTGATGAATGGATTAAAAAAAAGAAAATCGGCTCCATTTTACTGGTGACGAGTTTTTATCACATGCCACGCAGTATTTTTGAAACGGCGCGCCTCAATCCGCAACTTAAAATTGCACCACAACCCGTTTTTCCTAAATCATTCGGTGATTCGGTGGATTGGATTAAAACAAGGTATGCATGGCTGTTGTTTTTGGAATATCATAAATTTATTTTCGTGCATTTAAAAGCACTCTGGCAAAGGAGTTAAAAGATGAAAAAGTTAAACGATATATTTTTAATGATTCGGTCGGTATTATTTTTGGCAGTTTTATATATCGGCACGTTGATTATGTTGTTTCTTTTTATCCCGACACTCTTTTTATCCTGTAAACAAGCCGGTTGTTTCCCGCGAATATGGTCTAGGATTATGCCGTTTTTTTTGCGCGTGATTTGCGGTGTGCAAGTGCGAATTGAAGGACTTGAAAATTTGCCGAAAGAGAATGGCTATATTGTTGCCTCCAAGCACCAGTCGGCGTTGGAAACAATGATTTTTCACAGCGTGATTCCGAATGCTTTTTATGTGTTGAAGCGCGAATTGATGTTGCTTCCGTTTGCGGGAATTTATTTCTTAAAAACGGGTTGCATTCCGATTGACCGCAAGGGCGGTGCCAAAACAATGCGTCAAATGTTAAAGCGCGTGCAAAAAAGATTAGCGGAAGAAATGAATTTAATTATTTTTCCGGAGGGAACACGCACGGCGCCCGGAACGAAAAAGCCGTATACACCGGGGGTGGCGTTTTTATATGAACAATGCCAAGTTCCTGTTGTGCCGGTTGCGTTAAATACGGGATATTGTTGGCCGAGAAACAAAACAAAGAAAATTCCGGGGAAAGTAACGGTGCGTATTTTACCGCCGATTGCGCCCGGTATGGAGCGACGCGCTTTTTTAAATGAATTATATAAACGGATTGAAACGGCACAAGATGAATTGCCGAATCCGTTTACCGCATTAAAGTAAGGCAGAAAGGGAGGGGGAGAAAATCGGATGCAAATTGAACGGAAAATCGCTTTGGGTGTTTATTCCGATTCGGGATTGAATGCAGTTGAAATGGCACTTTTGCAAACGGACGGGATTGATTTGTTTGAGAAGCCGATTTGTATGAGTCGCCCGTATCCCGCAGATTTAAAAGAACGAATTTACCAATTTATTTTAAAAAAAGATTATACGAATACGCAGGAAATGAAAGAACTCGGGAAAGCATTAACGGATTTTCATTTGGCGTGTATTCGGGAATTTTATGAAGCAAACAAGCGGGCATTTCCCGAAATTGATGTCATCGGTTATTCGGGGCATGTTGTGTATTACCGCCCGGATAATAAAGTTTGCATTGCCCTTGGCAACGCGCAATGGATAGCCGAGCAAATGCGTATGCCTGTGATTTCGCAATTTATTCAATCCGATTTTACGTCCGGCGGGCAGGGCGGGCCTTTATTTGCCTCTTTTTACGGCGCTTTGACGGCAGATATTCAAAAACCGGTGGGAATTTTATCATTGGGCGGGATTACCACACTAACGTGCATTGGGGCATTAGGAGAATTACAGGCATTTGATGTGGGCTTGGGAACGGCGTTGTTAGATCACTGGATTTTTAAGCATACGGGAGCCGAGATGGATTTTGACGGTTTAATTGCGTCAAAAGGTAAAGTGGATCATCGCTTGTTAGAGTATTTATTAAAGGATGATTTCTACCAAAAGCAACCGCCGAAGACGGCCAACAAAAATGAGTTTGTGGAATTATACGAGCAAGTGCGCGGGTGTTCGGTATCGGACGGTGCCGCAACATTAACGGCATTGATTGCGCATAGTATTTCCAATGCGCGACGCTTTTTAACCATTCAACCGCGGGAATGGATTATCATCGGGGGAGGGGTATATAATCCGACATTGGTGCGACAAATCAAATCCGTATTAAAAGAACCGGTTCGGACAGGGGAAGAATGCGGATTTGAGAACGACACGTTAAATGCGCAAAGTTATGCGTTTTTAAGTGTGCGGTCAATGATGGGGCTTCCGATTAGTTTTCCGCAAACAACGGGTGTTTTTGAACCCGTAACGGGTGGCAAACGGTATGAGCCACAGAGTTAATCAGTATCAGAGTTTTTCAGGACACAAGAAAAAAAATTATTTTAAATTATTCTCGTGCATATTTTTATATGGAAAGTGGAGTGATGTTGAATTAAAAAGTAGCTCCTCATGATAGAGAAACATGAGGAGTTAAGTTATGGGTTGCAAAAGTTTTAAATTTTTCTCGGGTGCATATTATGAAACGCATTCGGCATGCGTACAGATACCGTTCTCCCAATCAGTACATACAGCTGTCCCGTTTGCATCAGCACAACATACATCCTGCTGATATTTACCATCGTTGTATGTTTTTATATTGTCATATTCACAACAAGCATATTCAAGACATACTCCATTTTCAGCATATTGCATACAGGGTGTTCCACCACTGGTTTTGCAACATTGATATCTGGGAGCTGTACTACCATCTTCTAAAACCTTAGCAGGACCTACAAAGCCTTCGTTTGGACAATAACTCATTAATCCGCTCCGATGTGGTTGAATCTGATATGGATAAGCAAAGTCAACCCATGGACATGCTCCGGCAGTTGCATTACAGTCCCTCCCGTAAGCTGGAAAGCTGAAATATTCACGTAGACATGTGCCGTTTTCTTCCTGTCCACACACAACCTCTCCACTTTCCAGATATTCTTGCTGGCAGACATATCCTTGACAGAATCCATTGCTGTTGGAATAAGGGCAATAGATAACCCCAGATTTACAGCAATCTTCTCTGAGACACGAACCGTCGGAATTATATTCCTCGCAGTATATAGTGCCACCTGAACAGCAACCCTCATAAACACATGTTCCATTATCTCTGCGCATTGCGCAATATTTTTCACCCGATCGGCAGCATCTATGGCGCAAACAATCTCCGTTTGTATCATATGATTGGCAAATTAAATCACTGCTTGAACAACAACCGAATGCCGTGCAAGAGCCGTTCGTAGCAAAGGTAGAGCAATAGGAATTTACACATTGGCACGTATTTGTATCAGTATCGCAAATTGTTTTGCCATCTGTATTGCTTGCACAATCAGAATCTGCCACACATTCAACGCATCTCGTTCCATTCCAAACGGGTGTTTCGCTCGGACAGGCTTCGCATAGTTTTGTATCCTCGTTCCAAATAGGCGTACTGCCTGAACAGGCGATACATTCTGTCCCATTCCAATGAGGAGTCTCAGTTGGACAGGCTTCACACTCTCTCGTTTCACTATTCCAACGGGGTGTATCGTCATAACACAACATGTGGCAGACCTCTAATTTCTTTGGTAGTGATCCGTATTTGCTGATTGGATAAGGACATACATTCGGCAAACCGGGAAATGCTGATGGAGATGCCGTATTGACTGTTTTTGAAGATGTGGTATCAGTGTCCTCTGTGATGTATTGCCAACGGTTCTGACAGGTGGATAAATAATAACCTTTACAGTAATATATTTGATCTGAATCCATCGCTGCTACTGTAGAACCAAGTTCCCCGCCGATAAACCTGTTTGCTGTTATGCCACAACCAAAAGTGCATATACCATTTATAAGGGATTTTGCAATGACATCATTTTCGACGATTATGTGTGACTCTTCCTCACTCATATAAATTTGACCTTTTGAAATAAGATTCTTCACTTTTAAGGTTGTATATGCGCCCCTATAGCGAAAATCACCTACAAAGAGTGAACACTCGGACAAATCAATGTCTCCGCTCAAGTAAAGTTCTCCCGGAACAATTATACGCGTCGGATCATTCGGATCAACTGTAAATGTAGATGAATCAACTCCGGCATTGACGAGTTTTTCCGCGCAACTGTTCGGAACACAACTTTCTCCGTCCCATTGTGTGCCATCCGGGCAGGCAATACATTCTGTTCCGTTCCAGTGGGGCGTCTCAGCCGGACAGGCTTCGCACAGTTCTGAATTGCTATTCCAGTAGGGTCCAAAGTCATACCAGCTATGCCAGTAGGGTACATAACCGTAATCGCATAATACCTGACACTTCTCCAGTTGTTGAGGTGTTGAGCTATATATCTCATGGCGTTCAGTGGTGGAGTTCCCATTTGGATTAGGAACTATCGGATCCTCCTCTTTCCTGTAATAAGTACAGTAGTAAATTTGGGTTGAATTAAGTTTCATATATGTATCAAGAATATTGCCGATAATTCTATTTGCTGTTATGTCGGCATTAGAATTTACACCATCGTTTCCAACCATGCCTGCTGTAATTACATCATTAGTTGCAATTATATGGAGATCAGAGCCAAAAGTATCAATACGCCTTTTTGCAAACAGATTTTTCACTTTAAAAGTTTTAGAGGTTCCTTGTAAGTGAAACTCATCCACAAAAAGTGAACAGTCGGACAAATCCAAATCTGAATCAGGTTGAAAATAGTTAGCAAAGATACGTGTTGGATCATTCGGATCAACCGTAAATGTAGATGAATCAACACCGGCATTGACGAGTTTTTCCGAGCAACTGTTCGTAACACAACTTGAGCCATCCCATTGTGTGCCATCCGGGCAGACAACGCATGCGATGCCGTCCCAGTGCGGTGTTTCAATCGGACAGGATTCACAGTCCATTTCGCTTTCATTCCAATAAGGCGTATTGGCAGGGCAGGCTTCACATTGATTACCATCCCAAGCCGGTTTGCTTTCGGGGCATTCTTCACACGCCGTGCCGTTCCAAACAGGTGTCGGATACGGACATGCCTCACAGACTCTTTCAGCACTATTCCATAGAGGCGTATCATCCGAACAAGCAATACAAGCGTTCCCGTTCCAATAGGGTGTGTCACTCGGGCAAGTATCACATGTTTTGGTAGAACTGTTCCAAATAGGTGTATCATCCGAACAGGCAATGCAGTTTACTCCGTTCCAGTGTGGCGTCTCGGGTGGACAGGTTTCACATTCTTTTGCGACGCTATTCCAAACGGGAGTACTATCCGAGCAATCAATACACGTTGTTCCGTTCCAATAGGGGGTATCGTTCGGGCAGGCTTCGCATTCTTTTATCTCAGCATTCCAAATGGGTTTGCTGTCCGAGCAAGCAATACACGCTGTTCCGTTCCAATGTGGGGTTTCACTCAGGCAGGCTTCACATTCTCTTGTTTCCTCATTCCAAACGGGAGCACTGTCCGAGCAAGCAATACACGCTGTTCCGTTCCAATGCGGTGTCTGCTCTGGGCAGGCTTCGCATTCTTTTGTTTCCTCATTCCAAACGGGAGCGTTGTCCGAGCAAGCAATACACGTTGTTCCGTTCCAATGCGGTGTCTGGTCTGGGCAGGCTTCACATTCTTTTGTTTCCTCATTCCAAACGGGAGCACTGTCCGAGCAAGCAATACACGTTGTTCCGTTCCAATGCGGTGTCTGCTCTGGGCAGACTTCACATTCTTTTGTTTCGGCATTCCAAATAGGAGTGGTGTCCGAACAGGAAATACACGCTGTTCCGTTCCAGTGGGGCGTTTCGGTTGGGCAAGCCTCACATGTATATGATTCGTTACATATCGGTTTTGAAGAATCGGTGCAATCGGCATTTGTGGTACATTCAACATCGGAAGAACCTCCCCCTGAACTGCCGCCTGCTTCGGGGCATGAACTGATTACTTTTCGTAATTCTACTGTCATAGTGCCGGAATTATCTGAGCATGTGCCGCTATCATAAAACCAAAGAGAAATCATTTTTGTGCCATCAAATGAGAAATATTTAGGTTTAGTGAGCGCCAGTTGTTTCTTTAAACAGGATGCCCGATAAGAGGTTGAAACACCAGCAGGATAATTTGGGCAAGGAGACATATCTACATTAAAAATCGCCCCGATTTCCGTATCTGTTACTTTACCTGTTTCAGCTGTCCCCGCATGTAGTCTTACACCATTTGGTGTGGATGTTTGTGATGCGATAGAATAAATGTGAACACCGCTAATCCATTTAAAATAATACGTACCCTTCAATCTTCCTAAATCCTGAATATGAAGCTTACAACCGTATGAAGAAGCATTTAATCCATTTGATTTAATGCTGGCCTCCACCGTTTCATCCGTTTTACAAACGCAATAGCCATTTGCATCGGTTTCATAATACGCAGGATTGCAAACGCAGGTCTGTTGCTCTCTATCCCAAATTTTCTTATCTTCGCAGTTGAGCATACATTGCGTTCCGTTGTAGAATTGTCCTTCGGGACAAGGTTCACATCTGTGTTCCGCATTACATACGGGATTTGCTTCATCTTTACAATCCGTATCCACTAAACATTCTACACACGTATTCGTTGCCGAATCATAAACGGGAATGCCAGGCGGGCAGGAACAGACATAGTTCGTCTCATCCCAATAATCCTGAGGTTCCGTGCAGGCAATACATTTCATTTGAGTCGGATCCCAGTATTCATTGAGTGATACATCACATCGTGAGCAACTATCCGTTGCCTCATCATAGAACGGCATATCAGCAGGGCACTCTGTTGGTGCATTTTCTCCGTCTCCATCGCTTCCACCGGCAATGCCTCTGCGTGAGCGTGTCGTAAAGGCAAAGAGCAAACTTTTTCCGGATTGCAAAGTAGTATACTGTTGCAAAATATCGTATTCCCCTTCGCTCATACCTGCATCAACCCAGGATCCTTTGCTTTGGTCGGTTTCTTCAACGGCATCGGCTGAGGGAGCTAACATAATATCCATTTTGGCAAAGTTCGGTTTGCGCGCATAGGCAAAACGTTGAACTTGTTCACCAACATTATTCAACGTAATCGTATATACGCGAATTGTTCGCCCGGATGCATCAGTGGTCTCAACAATGTTGACAGCTGGATTAAGTCCTGCGGTAGCTGTTTTATCTAAAAACGATGAAAGGGAATTTTGAGAGGTTGTTCTTTTTGTAACCGTCAACGCTTTCGCTTGCGCCATAACATCTTGAATTTGCCCGGCACGATAGGTATTCATGGCATATTGATAGCCCCAAATTCCGCCAATAGCCAGCAAACCCATAATAGCCAAAACCCCCAGCATTTCTATCATACTGCGTCCACGTTCAAGCGTTTGAGAGATAACTGTATCTGCCGAACGATTATTTTTCTGCCGATTTGAGACGAAAAAATTTCTCTTTAAAGCCGATAAATCGCTTGCTTTTTCTTTTTTGTTATTCGATGTAATATTTTTAATTCTATTGAAAAAATATAAGTATTTCATTAAGATACTCCCTGTTTTCGTCCCAAAAAACGACCGTTTTTTTATTATCATATTTTAATAAATCGCAAAAGTCAATGAAAAAAAATAATATCTTGAAAAATTTAATTTTTATCTGTCTTTTTTTCGGAGTAAACTTAAAAAATTTTATCTCTTCAAAAACGGTCGTTTTTTTGGGACGTTTCGCGGGGGAATATAATGAAAATAAAGGATTTTTTTAAACGTATATATGATTTAAGGCTAATTAAAACAAAAATTCAACCGCAAAAAAACAGTTCACATTTAAATAGATATTCTTCCGCATTTGAGCGCGGACGCAGTATGATAGAAATGCTGGGTGTGTTGGTTATTATGGGTTTGCTGGCTGTTGGCGGAATTTGGGGCTATCAATATGCCATGAATACCTATCGTGCCGGGCAAATTCAAGATGTTATGGCACAGGCAAAAGCACTTACCGTTTCAAGACGAACCGCATCAGAGGAGGCGCTTTTAACATTTTTAGATAAAACGGCTGTTGCCGGTTTTAATCCAACGGTCGGTATTGCAGAAACGGCAGATGCAAACGGTCGTATTCAACGGGTTTATTCCATTACGTTAGATCTGCTGAATGAGGGAATACAACCGATTCTTTATGCGCGCAAACCGAATTTTGCTAAAATGGATATTATGCTGGCTCCCTCGGCCGATGCCGTTGAAGAAACGGATCAAAGCAAAGAATCCTGGGTTGATGCGGGCATGAGTGAGGGCGGATATGATATTTTACAACAATATGCCACCTTACAAAGCAGTAGCACGGCGATGTTTTCTTTCACAACGCATCTGCGCGGACATATGGCAAGTGATGGTAGTGGCGATGATCCGTCAACCAAGTGCCCTGCCGATAAGCCGTTTTATGATGATGCGGTTGATAGCTGTTCTCAATGCGATCCGACGCAACATTCGTATTGGGACCCCGTGCAAGCAACTTGCGTAACATGTAGCGGTGAAAAAAGCGAGTGGGATTATGTATTGTATTCATGTATTTGTCCGTCTTCAAAACCGGTCTGGGATGAGGGGACGGGAACGTGCGTTGCCTGTTTATCAAACGGAAACTGTTCTGGTTCGACGCCGTTTTGCAACCCGGATACAAATAGCTGTGAAGGCTGTCCTTCAAATGCGCCTGTTTGGGATAGCGGTTCAGGGAATTGTGTTGGGTGTTTAACGGGAAGTGATTGCAATGGTGCCACACCTGTTTGTAATCCGACGACGAATGAATGCGTGGGCTGCCCGAGTGCAACACCCGTTTGGGATTCGTCTATTGGTGCGTGCGTGGAGTGCACGGCTGATTCACACTGCGCGGATAATACCGACGGTAGAACAAAATGTAACACAACAGAAAAGATTTGCGAAACGGAAGCATTCTGTCCGAACGTAGAAAGTTATAAATTCGCAACGGAAGAGGCGGCTCAAGAATGTGCCGAGAATTGTCCGGATCACTTTGCAAAAAATACATATTGCTATAAGTGTTCGGGGTCGACGAGTGTTTCGTACAGTACTCCGGAATTAGCACAAAGTGAGTGCGCCGATAAATGCCCCGGAGAGCGGTATGTATACAACAAGTCTTGTCGGAGTTGTAATAGTACAAGCGTATATGTAAACTACAGCACAGAGGCAGAAGCGCAAGCGTGTGCAAAAAGCTGTCAGGGAAAGTTAGTTGCAACAGGTAAGTATTGCCATTATTGTCCCAGTGAAACATCATCGACGATTGTGTTTAATAGCCAAGAAGAGGCTTTAAACTGTGCCACAAGCTGTAAGGCTTTCGGATACAATACAACTGCGGTGGGTCGTTACTGTCTGAGTTGTGATACAAGTGGTGGTAGTGCATTTGGTGCGAATTCCAGTCAATCAGCTTCCGCAGAGGAATGTGCACAGAAATGTCCAAATCGTATTGCTATAGTGGATAGTTTGGATGTCCCCTTGTGTGTAAACTGTGAGGGATTAGGTTGGCAACTGACTTCAGAAAGTGCTGCCAAGAGTTGTGCTGATCAGTGTAACAGTATGGATAGTAACAATAAAGCGTTTTACGGAGATAATGTGTGTTACACTTGTTCGGGATTCGATAGTTCATCAACATATGCGTTAACTTTTAAAACAACAGCCGCTGCAAAAAAATGTACGGAGAATTGTCCAGGGACAGTTTCAACCGGTACATATTGTTATAAATGCGAATATTCTGCCAGCTTGACTTTCTCTACGGAGGCAGAAGCGCAGGAGTGTGCCAGCACATGTGCTAATCGCATCGCTGTCGGGAAAAATTGTATGCCTTGTAGTTCAGTATCAAAAGATACGGTAATGACTGCGGCGGAAGCGGAAAATTGTGCTGAAAAATGTTCTAATACGTTTTCCGATGGGTCGCGATGTTATTCCTGTGATTATCAATATTCTTATAATTTAGGGTCAACTGAACTCGCGGAAGCCTGCGCCAAAGCCTGCCCGAATCGTTACGTTAACTCGGGGACTTATTGCAATCTGTGCAAATCTATCAAAACGTCATACGCCACTGAAGCGGAAGCGCAAGAGTGTGCATCAAAATGCTCTGACAGAAAAGCACAAGGAAAAGAGTGCTTTACATGCGATTATGATGCAGAAATCGTATTTGATACCGAAGCCGAAGCAAAGGCTTGCGCAGCCCAATGTCCCGGTCAAAGACAAGCAAACGGTCGCTCGTGTAATCGGATCTACAAAAATGAAGCGGATAGTTGAGGCTTAAATCGCGATGGAATATAAATCCGTTTAGCCTCAGCCTATCGGAAATGCAATCTCAAAGAAGTGATATGCGTTCACTTCGCCGGGGCTTATATTGCTCCGCGTTTTTGCGCTAACTTCTTAACATTCTATGATTGTTTCTTCGCAAGCAAAAGTCGATACTGATTGAAAATTATAAATTAAAGATGATGCGCTATCAGCATATCTGCATTGCATGCCAAATTCATTTTGATTTATAAAAAACGTTCAAAAAGCTTAATAGTCATAGCTCTCGTTCATGGCTTTGATTGCTTTAATCGCTCCGATACGTCCACCGAGAGCGTTTATATCATTATTTGTCACTTTGCCATCGCTGTTTTTATCAAGGACGCCTAGGGCATTTTTGAATTCTTCTTGATCAATATGCCCGTCTTTATCGCTATCAATACTATCTCGCAGAGATTGCCATTCCTTATCTGACATTTGTCCTAATGTTCTTGTCAGTGTTGATTTTATCCGAGCACTATCGATAGCGCGTCCTCCATGAATAGCGCCTTTCTCCAGCCAATATTCCGTAGCGTTCTGAGCCAACTTTCCTCCCGGTACGTGTTCGGAAACCGACTCAATAAACCCTGAGCCGATAGTTACTCCCAGTCTCGCACATTTTTCCCCTATTCCTATAGAGTCATCACGTATTATGGTAAATGATTCATCACCGCCTCCCACATGTGCCGCAGCCATCGGGTAATCGCCTTCTCGAATAGAATTTACGGCTTTAGCAATATCATCTGCCTTGCGAACAAAATAACTAATACCAGGGATAAATTGCGCAACAGCTTTAAAAACAGTCCATACCTTTCCCCAAAAAGAAGATGGAACTGTTTGTTCTGATTGAAGAATATCTCCTTCCGAAATAGCCATACAGACCTCCCTTTATTTAATCCACTTTAGGTATAATTCATTATATCATAAAGTTTGCTCTGCGTCAATCGGTTGATTTTTTTATGACTGCTCTTGCTAAATTGACTCCATCAGAAACGCCGTAAACTATTTCTTATTTTTTTTCTATATCTCTTTAATAACTTCATTATTATATTTTTGAGCACGGCATAAAATAACGCATTTCAAAAGATGTTTATTGGATAGAATAATACCATTCATTCTATTTGGGTTTGATGCGAGATTTACCCTTTTTACCAAATGATAACGGTGCTTGATTGCGTGAAGTAAAATACAATAAAAAAAGAGAGCCTTAAACCCTCTTTGAATGGTGGATGTGGCAAGACTCGAACTTGCGACCCTCACGATGTCAACGTGATACTCTAACCACCTGAGCTACACATCCAACGCGAATGTTCAACTTATACACAATCCTTCTCTAAATTGCAAGAACTTTTTTCGCTTTTTCGCACTTTTTTTATTTCTCCCTCTTTTTATTTTAAAAATTCCCAGTATGCCGACACCTTTTCGTTAGGTGCAACGCACTTTTTTATGGGTTCTATGGGGCTCTATATCGTGCAGATTATCTTTTTTTCAAATAAGCAATCAGCGCCGTTACGGCTGCCGGTGTCATCCCCGTCATACGCATCATGGCACCGATTGTTTCCGGCCGTGTTTTGTTTAAACGCCCTACGATTTCATTTGAAAGCCCGCCAATCAGTGAATAATCAATCTTTTCGGGTATTCTTAATGCCTCATCTTTTCTAAATGCTTCGATATCTAACTGTTGACGCGTTAAATATCCGTGATAACGCCCTTCAATTTCTAATTGTTGCGCCGCTTCTTGCGGTATTTTCCCGAGTTGTGGCCATACACGCACCAATTCATTCCACCCAATGCCTTTGTATGAAAGCATATCATACGGTGTGCGCCTGTGCCCGTCTTCATTCACGGCAAATCCCAGTTGATTGAGCCGACGCGGTGTCTCGCTTAATCCTTTGAGTTCTTCTCTCGCCGAATCCAGTGCCGCTTTTTTGCGGTAATATGCCTCCGCGCGTTTATATGAAACACAACCTACGGCAATTCCCTTTTCGGTTAATCGCAAATCGGCATTATCCGCACGCATCATCAACCGATATTCTGCCCGTGAGGTAAATAACCGATACGGTTCATCAACGCCTTGCGTTGTAATATCATCTATCATCACGCCGAGATAACTATCCGCTCTATCAAAAACAAGCGTTTTGCCTGAATCAGTTGCTTGTAAACCGGCATTTACACCCGCTACAAGCCCTAATCCTGCGGCTTCTTCGTATCCCGTTGTTCCATTGATTTGCCCGGCTAAATAAAGCCCGTTGATTTTCTTTGTTTCCAGTGTTGTTTTAAGTTCACGCGGGTCAACATAATCGTATTCAATCGCATACGCATAACGCAAAATCCGCACGTGTTCCAGCCCGGGAATTGTGCGCAAAAAGGCTTCTTGCACATCTTTCGGCAATGATGTGGAAATGCCGTTCGGGTAAATGGAAATCCCGTCCCGCGTTTCGGGTTCTAAAAAAATATGGTGCGAATCTCTGCCCGCAAAGCGCACAAGTTTATCTTCTATGCTCGGGCAGTATCTCGGACCGATAGAATGAATCTGTCCACCATACATGGCAGAGCGCGTTAAATTATCTAAAATGATTTTATGCGTTTCGGGTGTTGTATGCGTAATATAGCACGATACTTGCTCGGGGTTGAAATTTTGCGTCATAAATGAAAACGGTTGCGGTGGCACATCGCCTTTTTGCTCCTCGCAAACCGACCAATCAATCGTATCCCTATCCAACCGAGCCGGCGTGCCTGTTTTGAGCCGACCGACCGTAAATCCCATACGCAATAGTGCCGGAGTAATACCCGTTGAGGCTTCTTCGCCATAACGACCGCCGGGTGTTTGCTCGCTACCTATATACATCAGCCCATTTAGGAAAGTCCCCGTTGTCACAACCACACATCTTGCCCGAATATACTGCCCGTTGGCAATAACGGCCGTAACACGCCCGTTCTTTTCTTCAATATCGTCGGCAGAGGCTTCCAAAATGTCCAACCCGCGATAGGATTTTAAAATTTCCTGCATGTAAGCGCGGTATTTCGGTTTATCCGCTTGTGCGCGTGGCCCTTGAACGGCAGGGCCTTTTGATTTGTTCAGCATACGAAACTGCAAACCTGTTGCATCTATGACACGTCCCATCAAACCATCCAGCGCATCAATTTCCCGCACGAGTGTGCCTTTACCGAGCCCTCCGATAGCCGGATTGCACGACATATCCGCAATCGTATCAATATGGTGCGTAATCAGCAGTGTTTTTGCGCCGACGCGCGCCGCTGCCGCACAGGCTTCACATCCGGCATGCCCACCCCCGATGACAACAACATCATACGATAATTCCGACATTTTATCCTCTCTTTCTTTACTTGCATTGTATGATATTTTATCGGCAAATAGCAAGTTTTTTCTCAATTACGCGCATGAATTTTTTATGTGCGTTGTATTGCTACTAACATCAAGCGAAAAAAAGCGCCTGAAAAGACGCCTTTTAATTATGCAATAACTTATCGATGGAAATTATCTAACCAACTCATATAATGCCGTTCAAGCAAAGCAGACTCAAAATCGTCATACAACAGCGATATGGAAAAGCCATTCTCCAAGCAAAAGAGCAGGGAATATCTCCTCTTTTAATTAAGCATTATCTTCAAATACATACAGACTGTCAAATCTGGCGGCATACATCACTTCTTTCACTTTTCCTTTCACTCCGCGAATAGCAAGTTCAACCGCTTTTGCAGAAGCTTCGTCATGCGCAATAACAAACATGCCGAGTGCTGCCGAATCAATAAAATCACAATCCGATAAATCAAAAACGATTTTCTTGGCTTGCCCTGATTTAATCAGTGAAATAATTTCAAAAAACGAATCGTGGTCACGAAACGTAAATGAGCCGCAAAATGCAATCTCCGTATGCGTTTCTGTATCTTTTCTTGTGTAGTTCATGGCTTTGTCTCCTTATCTCGCTTACTATATTTATTTTCTCTGATTTTTTAATGTTCGTCAAGTCCTATTTATCTTATTTCGTGCTTTTTTTGGCAAATACAAGATAGATAGGTTTGCGACCGGCTTCAATCCCTTTTTTCTCATATCGTGTCGGAACCCAGTCAACGGGTGGTTGAGCCGTATCGGCATTCACTTGTTCAAACATGCCATTCAGTGCTACTTGCTCTATCGCCCATTCGGCATAGGGGGCCACATCCGTTGCCACAAAAATTTGTCCGTCGTCCGCCAACAAACGATTTAAATGAATTAAATTTGCTTGATTGATAAAACGCCGTTCCGCATGGCGCGCTTTGGGCCATGGATCGGGATATAAAACAAAAATTCGTTTAAATAACTTGTCCGGAAAAAAGGGAAACATATCCCGCACATCGTCCGGCCAGATACGCACATTATCAACGCGCCCGTCTTCCAAATCGGTATGTGTGGTTGCTTTTTCGTGCGAGCCGTTTAAGTGCGCCAATAATGAAGCAACACCGTTTATAAACGGCTCGGCACCGATTATTCCGACATTCGGATATTTCTTTGCCAGCTCAGCCACATGTTCCCCTCCGCCGAAACCGACTTCCAGCCATATTTCCTGCGGTTGAATACCAAAGAATTGCGTCATATCAAATTGCGCACCCTCTTCGGGCAATATGGGTTGTAATCGGGGCAACAAATCATCAATCAGCTGTTGCTTTGATTGCTTAATGGCTTTTCCCTTGCGTCTTCCAAAAAATCGAAGTTCTTTCATAACGTATTCCTTTTTAGCTCAACGGTATTTCCGTTGACGCAGATTATTTTTCCAAAGACGGTTTCACATGCCAAATATCGCGCGCATACTCCATAACCGTTCTGTCAATGGAGAATTTACCCGAGCGGGCGATATTGATAAGCGCTTTCTTCGCCCATCCGTAGTGATTCATATAATCTGCCGAGATGCGGTCTTGTGCAGATAAATACGCTTCAAAATCACCGAGTAACATATAGTAATCGCGGAACATAATATTTTGGAAAATCGGCACGAATAAGTTTTTATCCTCGCCCGGCGTGAACAAGCCTGATGTCAGTGAATCCATCACACGCTTAATCTTGGTATCTTGATTATAATAATCCCACGGGTGGTAGGAATCTTCGGCGTGCTTTTGGGCGACTTCTTCTGCCGTCATACCGAATAAGTAGAAGTTCTCTTTACCGACTTTTTCCAAAATCTCAACATTTGCGCCGTCCAATGTTCCGAGCGTCAATGCGCCGTTCATCATGAACTTCATATTACTTGTGCCGGAGGCTTCATATCCCGCCGTTGAAATTTGTTCGCTGACATCGGCTCCGGGGAAGACAACTTCGGCTACCGACACTTTATAGTCCGGAATAAAGACGACTTTTATCATATCTTTAACCCGCGGATCATTATTGATGACACTTGCTAAATTATTGATGAATTTAATAATCAACTTTGCAAAGTTATAACTCGGGGCCGCTTTTCCGCCGAAAATGTAAACTTTCGGAACAAGAGGCATAACGCCGTCTTCAATAATCGTCAGATATTCATACACGATATGCAGTGCATCCAAGAGCTGACGCTTATATTCGTGTATCCGTTTTACTTGACAGTCAAAGATGGCTTCGGGGTTGACCTTAACGCCCGTCAGCTTATCAATTAAAGACGCCAACCGTTTTTTGTTATCAAATTTAATGCGTCTGAGTTGTTCCAAAGAGGCCGTATCGTCCAAGTATTTTTCAAGCCCGGACACTTCGGATAAATCCGTAATCCATTTTTTCCCGATTCGCTCCGTAATGAAGTGCGAAAGCCCTTCGTTTGAATCCAATATCCAACGTCGCGGTGTGACGCCGTTTGTTTTATTATTGAATTTTTCCGGCCACATTTCATAGAAATCAGGCACGAGTTTCGTTTCAATCAATTTTGTATGGATTTCAGCCACCCCGTTGACGGAATGACTGCCGACAATCGCTAAATTTGCCATGCGGATTTGCTTTTGCTCGCCCTCTTCAATGATGGAAACGCGAGCCAATCGTCCTATATCACCGGGATAACGTGTCATTACCTCTTTCATTAAGTGGTCGTTAATTTCGTAAATAATACCTAAATGACGCGGTAAATGTTTTTCAAACATGGCAACCGGCCATTTTTCCAAGGCTTCGGGTAATAATGTATGGTTTGTGTATGCCATTGTGCGACGTGTAATATCAAACGCTTGATCCCAGTCTAACCGATAAACATCCAACAACACGCGCATTAACTCCACAATAGCCAAAGTCGGGTGGGTATCATTCAACTGAATGGCAACCTTTTCGGGCAATAAGTTGAAGTCCGTATGGTTTTCCAAGAAACGGCGCATAATATCGTTAATAACGCAAGCCGTGAAGAAGTATTGTTGCATTAAACGCAAATATCTTCCTTGTTCAACGGCATCGGAAGGATACAGCACTTTTGAAATTGTTTCAATTTTAATATTCTGTTCAACGGCTTCCACATAACCGCCACGGTTAAATGTTTCAATATCCAATGTATTCGTGGAGCGCGCGGCGAACAAACGTAAATAGTTCACCGTTTTACCGCCGTAGCCGACAATCGGCATATCATACGGCACACCGAGCAAATGGTCCGTTCCCACCCAGTGCGGTTCACGCATACCGTTCTTATCTTCATAGACAACGTGTCCGTTAATTTGAACCAAGCACGATCTGTCGGCGCGTTCAATCTGCCACGGGGAACTTCGCTCTAACCACGAATCGGCCCGTTCGCGTTGCCAGCCGTTTTCAAAATATTGTTTGAATAAGCCGAATTGATAGTTAATGCCGTAACCATATCCCGGCATGCCCTGTGTGGCGATGGAGTCTAAAATACAAGCCGCTAACCGACCGAGTCCGCCGTTGCCCAGTGCGGGGTCATATTCGCAATCCAATACTTCCGAAAGCGGTATCGGGTTATCCAAATGAATATCGTTCAATAAATCCATAATTTCAAAATTATACAGATTGTTCGGTAATAAACGGCCGAGCAGGTATTCCAATGACAGGTAGTAAATGCGCTTCGGATCTTCTTTTTCATGCCGTGCCGCCGTTTCAAACATGCCGTCAATACATAAATCACGAACAGCCATGGCCAGTGCCGTAAACAAGTGATCTTTATCGGCCTCGCAAACGCGTTTTGATAGGGAATACTTGATATGCCACTCAATTAATTTTTGTAATTGTGCAGCCGTCGGGCGTTTTTTTTGCTTTTGAGAATCCATGGTCCATCCTTTCTTTTATTGTTATCTTATTCGGCTTACTATAAGGCAGAAAACTTAATACTTCATTAACATATAAACCCTTCTGCCGAATTTTGCAAAAAAAATATCCGTTCGGATGGATTTTTTTGGGAAAATGCAGGCTTTTTTGTTTTATTTGACAAACGCAACGCTTTTGGGCATACTGTGTAGCACGAAAAAACTTGTATAGCTTGTTATTGCGATGATGTTTATCGGAATGTATTGAAACAGGAAAGTATGAGCGAAAAAGAAAACCAATCCGGCGGTTGATTCAGATTAAAACCGTTGCGTCAGGCAATATGGCAAACGAATGGAGTGATATTATGGCAGAAATTGCGCCGATTTATGCACTGAAAAATGTGCGGTTGACGTTTGGTGTTCATCCGTTGTTTACGGATTTAAGTCTTTATGTAAACAAGGGCGATAAAATTTGTTTAATCGGGCGAAACGGTTCGGGGAAGTCCACATTATTGAAACTCATGGCGGGTGAAACGGAACCGGACGCAGGGGAGCAATTTAGGCAACCGAACATTCGTGTTTCTTATATGGCGCAAGAAGAAACGTTTGAACGGTTTAATACGTTAAGGGAGGCTATTTTATCCGGATTAGGTAAGACAAGCAAAGATGAATCATACAAGGCAGATATTTTAATTGAAACGCTTAAAATCAACGCGCTTCAAAATCCGCGAACGGCATCGGGCGGTGAACGCAAGAAAGCAGCGTTGGCGCGCGCATTGATTTGTGAACCGGATTTATTATTGTTGGATGAGCCGACAAACCATTTGGATATAGAAACTATTGAAACGTTGGAGGAAATTATCCGTAAATTTACGGGTGCCGTTGTGGTTATCAGCCACGACAGGCAATTTTTAAAACGTGTTTCCAACGGCATTATTTGGCTTGACAGGGGAATTGCGCATTTGCATAACAAAGGCTATGCTTTTTTTGAAGAGTGGCAAGAGCAAATCATAGAGCAAGAAATCATTGCGCAGAAGAATTTGAATAAGCGGATAGAGGAAGAAACGGAATGGTTGCATAAAGGCGTGACGGCAAGGCGTAAAAGAAATATGGGGCGTTTACGGCGATTGCAACAATTACGGTTAGAGCGCAAAGAGCAAATTAAACAAATCGGTTCCGTTAACCTCGGGATTGATAAAGGGCTTATTCAATCAAAGCTGATTACGGAAGCCAAACATATTTCCAAAAGTTTTGGAGAGCGGTGTTTAATCTCGGATTTTTCGGTGCGCATTTTGCGTGGGAATAAAATCGGAATTGTCGGGCCGAATGGGGCTGGGAAAACAACGTTGATTAAGTTGTTAACGAAGAGAATGGAGCCGGATGCGGGAAGTGTGCGCTTGGCAAAGAATTTGGAAGAGGCGTATTTTGACCAAAACCGACAAACACTTGACCCCACCAAAACACTCTGGAAAACGCTGTGTCCCGAGGGAGATCACATTTTTGTGCGCGGACATTTCCGACACGTTGTATCATATTTAAAAGATTTTTTATTTACCTCTGCGCAAGTCAACACACCGGTGAGTGCGCTTTCGGGCGGAGAAAAAAATCGCTTAATGTTGGCATTGGCGTTGGCAAAACCCTCTAACTTCTTGGTGTTGGATGAACCGACAAATGATTTGGATATGGATACGTTGGATTTATTGCAAGAAGTATTGTCCGAATACGAGGGAACAATTTTAATTGTCAGCCATGATCGTGATTTTCTAGATAAAGTAGCGACATCATTATTTTACATGGACGGGAGCGGAAAAATTACCGAATATGTGGGAACATATACGCAGTTGCTGGAAGATTTAAAGCACAAAAAAGCGTCGCATACGGTATTGGCGAAGAAAGAGAGCAGAGCGGGGAAAGAATCGGCGATGCAATCGGATAGTTCCGATTCCGTTCCTCGCGTGAAAACGGAACGAAAAGGGCTCAACTTTACCGAAGCACATTTATTGAAGCAACTGCCCGAACAGATAGAAAAACAAACAAAAGCGGTTGAAGCGATTCAAAAGGAATTATCCAATCCCGAAATTTATACAGATGCTGAAAAGATAAAAACATTATCGTCTAATCTGCATACGGCGCAGGAAAAATTGGAAGCCCTTGAAAATAAATGGCTGGAATTACAACTGCGCGCCGAAGAGGGATAAAGAAGAAATTATTTATCCGCTAAAAGCCAGTTGGTCTTTTGCGAAGATTAAAGAAGAAGACTTGCTTAAAGCAAGAGAATATAACAATTCGGGGCACGGTTTCTTTTATTTTTGTCGCCACCCGTCACCTGCACTGCTCCCCGTCGCCACACCGCCACCCGTCGCCACACCGCCACCCGTCGCCCGCACTGCTACCCGTCACCGCACTGTCACTCATCGCCACACCGCCACCCGTCACCGCACCGCCACCCGTCGCTGCACTGCCACCCGTTGGCGCACTGTCACTCATCGCCAAATCTACTTATGAAAGAAGTATTCCCCTTTCTTGAATCGCACACAGTAAATGCCTACCTGTTTTTTACCGAGAAAAGGAGATATTTTATCATGATATGGAAACACGTGTTTCGTGAAAATTTTAATCAATGTCTGTTTTTAGGATTCGTCACGTGGGCAATTTTTATCAGTCCGTTGATTCATTTTTCTTTTTCTGCACATAATCAAATAATGTTATACGTGATTCTACCGCTTTTGAACGGATGCATTTGTTTCGGAATTGTCTGGATTTGGCGCAAGATATTACATAAATTACCAACAGGGCGTCTTGGCTTGCAGATTCCTCCGTTTTCCGTTGAAATATTGGCACTGTTAACAGGCATTCTTTGCGCTTTTGCCGTTTTTGATACCATTGCTTTCGGCATGGGCTTTTTAGTTGCTTTATTTACGATTGCAAAAATCAGGGAGTTTATACGGCGTATGCGGTTTTTTTTACCGCCTCATCATTATGTGACCCGACGTGAATTATTTGTCTTTTTGAGTTTTTTTGTTGATTTAATTATCTTTTTTACGTTATTAAATCTAATGTTTCAAATTATAGATAATCCGGTAATAACGGCCAGTGAAGATATTTTGAAGACGCCGTCATTGCCGATATTGCGTTCCGATAATCTTTTTAATGCCCTTTATTTTACGGTTATTACGTTGACAACCGTAGGCTATGGTGATTTTATTCCGCTTTCCTATTTCGGGAAAATGATTGTTGTGCTGGAATGTTTAACAACGTATGTGATGTTTGGCTTAATGATTGGATTGATTGCACGCGGGATTCGCCCTATCCGAACGCCGTTTTCGCCGATACGGTTGCGCCACCGTCAAAAGCATTCCGCACAGCGTCAAAAATAATATTCGGCGGTGCCGGAACGGAGATATTTTATTAAAAAAGAAAAATTTGAGTTTATAAAATTAAGATGGATTTATTTTTTATTATCTGTTATGCTTAAAATCATTGAGGGTGAAGAAATAATCAAAAGGAGGAGCGCATGTATCGGCTGATGTTATTATTCTGTGGCGCCTTGATTGTATCGGTGGGAGCAAAGGCGAAGTATTACGGACAATATAGTTCCAATCCGTATGGTGTGGATTCCGTATCTAATCCTTACGGCACGTATGGCAGTCAGTATTCATCAAACAGTATCAACAATCCGTATAGTCAATACGGCAATTTAGATGAAACGGATTTAACGCCGGGTTCGGGGAATTATCCGAAAGCGATTGGCACGAAGACGCTTAAACTTTACGATTCGGAAGGCAATTTTAGGGGAAATTTGAATGACAATCCGTATGATCCCGATTCGATTGCCAATCCGTATGGCAGATACGGAAGCCGTTATTCGGCGGACAGTATCAATAATCCGTATGGGGCAGGGAGTCGATATAAGTCGGATAGCCCGATGAACAAGTATGGCACGGGTTGGGAAATTCGGGACGAATAACTTACAAAGGTTTGTGAATTTATAAATATCAAATCATTTATTACCCGATTTTATCAGATAACAATTTGATATATAAAATTATTTTTTTCTCGCTTATTTATTTTTCATCGTTCGGTGTGCGAATTAAATCGGTTATCACGCCGTGCAATGTTTTAATTTCAGAGGCAGAAAGCGGTAACCGCGTAAAAATATTACGCAAGTTATGACTCATGCGTTCACGTTTATCCGTAAACCGAAAATAGCCGCGTTTATCCAGCTCTCGCTCTAAATGTTGCAAGAATGCTTCGGTTTCGGCTTTTGTTGCCAAAGCAGAATCCCCTGTTTTATATGTTGTATTGTCCGTAAAATGGGCTTTTTGAAACCATTCATATCCGATAAGCAAAACGGCTTGCGAAAGATTGAGCGAACAATGAATGGGATTGAGCGGAATTTCAATAATTGCGTTGGCACAAATTAACTCATCATTTTCCAATCCCGTGCGTTCGGCACCGAACAAGATGCCGGTTTTAAATCCTTGTTGTAAATTGTAATATACCGATTCAATGGCTTTGGCTGGTGCATATATTGGCTTAACCATATCCCGCCGACGGGCCGTTGTTGCATAAACAACATTTAAATCGGCAACCGCTTCATCAAGCGATTCATAAATCTTTGCGTCTTCTAAAATGCTTTGCGCTCCTGATGCAGAGGCAATGGCTTTTGCATCCAACGGATTATCGCGCGGTTTGACTAATCTTAATTCGCTTAATGAGCAATTCATCATGGCGCGCGCCACCATTCCCATATTTTCAGCCAATTGAGGCCGAACTAAAATAATAACGAGCGCATGCTCTTGATAAGTATTACAGATTTTCTTCATATACAAAGTTATCCGGATTCAAGTTATATGCTTTTTGCCCGAGCCGTTTGGGAGCGGATTGCGTTGTCTGTTCGGTGGGTTGGGTAACGCTAAAAACAGAAGGCAGGGGCGCTTGTTGAACGGCAACCGAGGTTTGCGTGTTCGTCGGTTGAGTTTGCATACGCGCCGTTTCTTCGCTCAACAAGGGTTTTGAATCTTCCGTATCTGAAGGAATGTATGCGGGATTTAATGTGCCTGATGATGCAATCCGTGCCATGGCTCCTGCCAAATCATCTTGTATCAGCGCATCCATGGCTTCTGTTTCATCCGGATTCAGCAAATTTTCAAAGGGGGGATTGCTTTCGTAATTTTCAGAGACTTTTTGTAATTCTTCAGGTGTATATTGAAACGAATCAGCCAGCGTTTTGAGCGCTTTTTGTTTATCTTGCAAGCGTTTTTGATCGTTTAGTTTTTCCTGATAAATCAACCGTGCTTGGTAAGGGGTAAAAATTTCAGGATTAGAGAACTCTTTGCGTAACGCCTCTTGAAAGCGTTCTTCATCCGTTTTCGGTGAAGCCTCTTGAGCCTTTAAACCGATATTAGCGGTGAGTGCACCGAGAACAATCAAAACGAAGCAGATTCGCTGACTCATTTATTTTTTTCGCTCCTTTTAAATTTAAAGAAATAATAAACGCAAATAGGGATTGAAACTAAATAACCAATGCCGAGAATGCTGAGCATCATCCATGTTGAGGCAACTAATCCTGCCAACACAATCAACATAGAAATCAACAATGCCGTTGAGTATTCTGCGGGAATATGGATATGTTTCAAACATAACGTAGGTATTTTACTTGCCATCATAACGCCACTGAACACCAAAAATATGCTGACAAATACAGGATTTCTGAACGCATCAATTTCCCCATTCGTAGCCAACCAAAAAATCAACGGCAAAATAACAAGATAAGCGCCGGCCGGTGCGGGAACGCCCATAAAGAAATGTTTCCAATAAGCCGGTTGCTCTTGATTTAATAACGTATTAAATCTGGCAAGTCGAGCAGCACAACACATTGCCACAAATAACACAACTGCCCAATAAATACCGATGGCATCGGCTCGTCCGGCTTGATTTTGAAATACGCTGATTCGTGTTTCGGCATCCATTGTCCACAGATACATCAAAAAAGCCGGGGCAACACCGAAACTCACAAAATCGGATAACGAATCGAGTTCGGCACCGAATTTGGAAGAAACGTTTAGCATGCGAGCGATTTTACCGTCTAAAAAGTCAAAAACTCCCGATAAAGCGATAAAAATCACCGCCATGGCCCAATTTCCCCAAAAAGCCATATTGATAGATGAAACACCAAAGGCCAAAGCCGTCATTGTCACGGCATTCGGCAGAATAGGGCGCAAATTAATTTCTTTATCCGTCATAGTCTACCTTACTTTTTCATTGTATTCATATCTGCCAAAACCGTTTCTCCGGCAACGGAAATTTGCCCGAGCAACACTTTGGGTTCAACGCCTTTCGGTAAAAATACATCTAACCGACTGCCGAAACGAATCATACCGAAAATCTGTCCGGCATTTAATTTTTCGCCCACTTTCAGCGGACAATAGATTCGCCGTGCGACCAAACCGGCAATTTGAATAAATCCGATTCGCTCGCCGTTTTCGGCAATCATACAAATTTCTTGGCGTTCATTATCTTCGCTGTCTTTATCGGCAACGCTAACGAATTTGCCGGGGCGGTAATGCAATTTATCAACCGTTCCCGTTACGGGAGCGCGATTAACGTGAACGCTGAACACACTCATGAAGATGCTGATTCGTAATAACGGTTCATCACCTAAATCCAATTCTTTGGGTGGCACAACATATTTGATATTACTGACAAGCCCATCGGCCGGAGCAATAATCAAGTTTTTTTCGGTAGGTGTTTCACGTGTCGGATTGCGGAAGAAGTAATAGGAAAAGACAAGTATGGGCAATCCTATCCACCAGACCAAATCATCGGTGAGCAATCCTAAAAACGCAATGATAACGAGTTCCGCCGTCAAAATCGGCCATCCTTGCGGATGAATTGCCGGTAAAAGATACCGTTTCCACGAGGTATCCACAATTTTTTCTTGCGGGGTTTCAATGGGTGTTGTTTCTTGATTTCCTGATGTTTTTTGAGAATTTTCTGTCATTTTTAGCACTCCTTTTTCTCTACTTTAACCGATTTTGTTTCAAAATACAAAGATTTTTTTTATAAAAGGCAATAAAATGGCATTAACAGATATTAAATAAAGAGAAAGAGCAAAAACGCGTTGAAAAATTTATCGGCAAATTGAAAAGATGCTTGACAATACCGATTTAAAACGTCTATAATATCCAAAACGCCCGGATGGCGAAATTGGTAGACGCGCCAGCTTCAGGTGCTGGTACTGTCAAAGGTATGGAGGTTCGAGTCCTCTTCCGGGCACCAAAATATAGATGTCGCGTAGTCGGCATCTTTTTTTTATAAGCAGTGTTTATTCTTTTTGAATGGTTGTTGTTAGGGGAAACAAACATATAGTTTCGGATAAATAGTTTAATCGGGAAGATAACATAATTTGTCGGATTATCTTGTGTGGCGATGATTTGAATGGAAGATGTAAAGCAAACAACCGTTTGATGATTATGAAAATAAAAAAAACAGTGCCAAGTGTTTGCCACTGTTTTTTTTGATACTCGGTAAGTGGAACGAATCTTTATTTTACCAGTTCAATTCGTTTTACTTCTATCTCCGTAGAACCGATGAGTTCTTTATCTAATTTTCCGTAAATTTCAACCGTATCGGCGGGTGTGACGATTTGTCCCATCCAGCGCTTATCGTCTATTTCAACCTCAACACTTCCCGTTGAATCTTGAAACAAATATTTATCTGATTTAAGACGTTGAACAATGTTCCCTTTTAGGTATACATAAGAATCATCTTTCATTTTCAGAGCCTGACTAACGGTTGAAAGATCAAGTCCGGGACCTTGAAATCCCCCGCCTTGCATGGCAGGCATATTTTTATCTCCCACAAAACCGCCATGGTGACGGGCTTCGGCTACCCCTGCAACCAGTGTTGACATTAAAATCAGAACAGCAACTTTTTTAAGCATTATATTCCCCTTTCAAAAAAATTTCTACATTCATCAATATAACAAAGCAAAATCAAAATTTCAAATAGCTACCGATAAATTTTATTCAAAAGAATATGCTATTGTGAACAATGCTAAAAATTTAATAAGGTTGATTGATGGTTTAGGGTATAAAAATACATCTTTATGCGTAATAAAATATTGACAAAACGAAGCGGATGTGATACTATATAAAGAATGAAGATGAAAAATGCATAAAAAGATGTTGAAAGCGAATGTTTTTTATTGCAAGTATAAAATTTTTATGGTAGAATAATTAAAAATCAATTCTGAACCAAGGAGGAAAAGATGGCAGAAGAAACAAAGGCAGTAGCGGCAACAAACACGGCTTCAACGAATGCCGCAGCAACAACGAGTGTTCCTGCGCAAACGGTGAATGTTCCGAAAGGCTTAAAGGTATTAGAGCCGGGCAGTGATGAGCATAATAAAGAAACGCGTGCGCGTCGATCTGTTCCGCGTGAAAAACGGTATGCATTGTTGCAAGGAATAGCCACGAAATCAGGTGGTCAGATCAATGGTTGTTCGGTTGATGAATACATCAATTTCATTGAAGGTCAGAACGCACAAGGTAAACCTGTTTTGTGTAAGGTAGGGAACGTAAACTACTTATTCCAACCGACGGAAAAACAAAAGAAGGAAGCCGAAAAGGCGGCTGTGGCAAAAGCAGAAGAAAAGGGCTTTTGGGAGCGCAATGCGTGGTTAAAATGGGTTCTCATTGGTTTGGGAACGGCAGGTTTAGGATTTTTAGCCGGCTATTTGATTAAAAAGTCAAAAACGAAGACGGTGACGAAAACGGTAACGGAGTCGGGAGGAAATACGGATTCCGATAAAACACCGGGCATACATGATCCGGATAGCGGATTAGGCGGTAATGTAAACGGTGATGGCGGAAATGTCAAACCGACGGATACGAATACCAACGCGGGGAATACCTCAGGCGGAACACTTGGTAATAATAGCACGCCGGTGGATACGAATAACGGATTCAATGTCGGTAGCGGTATTACATGGCAAAAAGACGGTGGAAATTCATTGTAATATTAGTATGTTCGTGAAGATGAAGAGGGCATTCTGAATGAATGCCCTTTATTTATATGAACATTTTTTATTTATACTAAGAATAGAGTTATAAATATAGAGTTTATTGTCAAGGAATTTTAGCTATCGTATTTTGTTGAATAGGTGATATGTAGTCGGAACGGGGAAGGGTTAACTTCCTTAGGATTTTGAAGCGTTGTAATATATTTTATGTCATACAGGAGTTATAAAATAAAAATTATTTCATAATCTGTATATACAGTTTCTTTTAATGAAACATTGAACATATCTGAATACACTGTTTTTATATGTTGGCAGTGTTTAAAAGATAATATGGCGCTCGACGGGAAAAATCTATTTTTTTATAGAGTAGGGAAGTAAGAGCCATGGATTAACACGTCAGTAAAAAGACCTTTCCGACAGACCCTTGTATCTCTCGGAAAGGAGGAGAAGATAAATTTAAAAATTCAACCTTTTTCGCAATAAAAGCGCCCGTCTTTTTCAACAACGGTGTGTTTTGCACCGGAGCAATCCAAGCACAAATTCCGCGCATCGTTGCTATCGGGGATTTCCGTTGACCCGCTTGTGCAGCTGCTTAATCCACCGTTGATATTGATAAAATAGCCGTCTCTCGGTTCAGCGGAGCAATACCAACGCGTCTGATCGCCGTTTACTTTGCTATATACAATACGCTCATAATTGCGACACATGCTTTTTGATGTGTCATCACTTCCGATTTCAAACACGCCCCACGAACTACCCCCGCATTGACCGTTCACGTTTTGGAGTTGTCCGAAGCAATCATTCACGCAATAGGCTTTGGTAGCACCGCTGGTATCTTCCGCCGTCATAACGCGTTTATTATCGCATTCTGTGCAAGAGCTCCGCGAGGTGGTGATATTATCAATCTCGGTTTTTGACGATGTTGTGCAACTGATACATTGATTATTCACATTGAGGAATGTTGTCCCATCGGTGCAAAGACCCAAGGCACAACCCCCATCCCAACGTCGATTTCCGCAACTCTTACATTGCTCAATAGTTCCCCCATTTCCCATCATCACACTACCCAGTGTATTACAGTCTCGGCAGTTTCCATTATAATCTCTGAATAATTTTCCGTCTCCATCTGGATAATTTTCATGACTTCCATTTCCAATACTATTACACACACCACTCACACCAGGATTGATGAGAACACACATATAGCCTAGTAAAATACGATTGCCACAAGCTTCACATTCTTGTTGCAACGTTGGTGATAAATTAGATACAGTAGTTCCTTTTTCTATATCACAAGAAATACATTCTCCTATGTAATTATGAAATTCATTTTTTTCACAAGATTCTTTTGCACAAAAAGTATTAGATTGAACAAGCACCCTTTCGTTTGGAACGGAGCAAGCAGTGCACAAATTTTGAAGCTCTGGACTCATACCTACTTCCGGATAATAAAAGTTATCTGAACAATTCATACAAACACCACTTGCCCGTTGCCATTGTTCCTCCCCACATTTTTTCATACATTTGAGAGTTGTTCCGCTTGTTGAGGGGAAAGAAACAACCCAGCGCAATTCCTTACCGTCCGTATTACAAGCCGTGCAACCTGAAACTTCATCTGATATAATTGTTGCAACGGTTGCAGAATCACACGCAACACAATTACCGCTGACGTCCATAATTTTCCCGACACCGCATGTATTTTGTTTTGGGGCACAATAGCCACTACCTGCAACTTGACGACCACATTTCTGGCATAATTCATCTAGTGGTGATAACTTGTTATCATACACAAGTAAACTGCGATTTGTATCTGTAACAGCATTACAATCAAAACACTCACCTTTATAATTTTGCCATTTACGTTTACATTTCTCATTGCTCGGATCAGTTAAACAAATTGTGCTTTCTTCACTGTTTTCATCCGGCTGTTCACATTTCGGAAAGCAAAAATTATTATTTTCGTATCGATTACCACAAGAATTACAAGTATCTGTTAATGTTTGCTGACTTGTCGGTCCTGAAAAAGAATGATAACCCATATATCCTCGCAAATTAAAATCACTGCACGATATACATTCCGGGACACGACCACTCGCACCAATATGAGCTGAATATTCGGTCCCAATAAAGTATCCATCGGGACAATTTAGCGTAGTAAAGCACCAAAATCCATTACCGGTTTTCCCTTGAACCCATTCTCTATTTCCACATGCCAGACACTGGCTTTTAGATTCAGTGCCACCATTTATCTCAATTACTTCCGTATTCGGCGTGCCGTCGGGATTAACACAGGGATGACATTGCCCATCTTTTCCTTGCACGCTGATTCCTTTTGTGCAGGTGTAGGAACAATATGTTGTGCTTCCTGCGGTCTCTAACTTGCGCGCCGTTCCTTCGTTCGCACAATTCGCACATAACTCCGCACCCGTCGCTTTGTCTTCCCCAAACGTCTCGTCCGCACTGATAATCACATTTGACGGGTGTGAACACGGAATACACGCCCCGTTCCGGCTCCGAAACTCATCTTCCGCACACGCTTCGGGGATTTCATCGCACTCATTCGTCGCTTCGTTACAGATTTGATTGATGGGGCAATCATCGTTTACTTCACATCGCACGCACTTTCCTTGTGTGGCGCTGCATATCGGTGTCGCGTCAGGACACGTGGATTCGCATTTATAATCACTTCCACATCGTTCGCACGTCCCCGTGCAATCTCCGTCATCTAAACAATATCGCACGGGTCGCCCGTTTTCATCTACGGCTTCTCCGCCCCCGAGTTCCGCGCCGTATTGACTTAAACTCGTTGTAAATACAATAGAGACATTCTCGGCATCTTCTTCCCCGTATTGACATAATTCTTTGGCATTTGTCCCGTCATATAACTGTCTGCCGTTTTCTCCCGTCGGCACCCATATCAGCAACGGCCCCTCTAAATTTGTATTTAACACATTTAAACACACCCGACTCGGCACATCGTCTACCTGCACATCAAACATATCCGTTGATCGCAAATAAACCCCTATCGGAAAACCCGTTGACGTATATTCTACCCATTCATTCAACATATCTTCATTTTCGGGCAAACCTTTCAGCTGATATTTATGCCACGTATCCCGATTGCGCAGATTCACTTCATAAATAATATCGTTGGCTCTATATTTATCCATTGCATACCGATAGCCCATCATTCCCGCAACCGATAAGACCCCAATCACCGCCAGCACGCCCAGCATTTCTACCATACTCCGCCCGTATTCGGCCAAGCGCGCGCCTCTTAATCCGCGCACATTCCTTAATCCGCCAAATCCACGCAACCCGCGCAATCCGTCCAATCCGCGTTGCGTTTGTGATTCTGCTGAAAATTCCGCTTTTTGATTGTTTTTCAAGGGCCTGAGGCTATTTTGATTCGCTGATTTTATCCCTTGTTTTGTGCGATTCGTCTCAAATGCACTGTTTTTTACATTTTTTGCATAAAAAGAAGCCAAGTTAACTATTTGTTTTATATTCATTTTTCTTCTCCCTATTCTACATAAACGTCCGTTTATGTAGAGGTGATACAATGCAAAATCGCTCCCCAAAAAGAAATCTTAAAAAATTATTATTTTACAATAAGATATTTGAATTTAAATTTTTACTTGATTATTTTAAAAATACCCTTATAATCCTCTTTATACTATATCATCTAGACGGACCTTTTTGTAGAGTCCGCTTTTTTTATGCTTTTTATTACTTTTTTTTCATCATAGAAGCGATAAATTATAAAAAAAACAGGGTGTAGTTACACCCTGTTTTACTTAATTGTACTTCGTTGCTTATTTGTATGTGACAACTACTGCACGACGGTTTTGTTGGCGTCCTGCTGCTGTTGCGTTAGAGGCAACCGGATCTGCTTCTCCGAATGCTTTCGTTGAAATACGATCCGTTGCAATGCCGTTGTCTGCTAAATATGCAGCTACTGCATCAGCACGACGTTGTGATAACTTCATGTTGTATGCTTCCGGACCCGTGCTGTCTGTATAACCGGAAATCCGAACTTTTTCTTCCGGTTCAGCTTTTAAACGTTCTACAACCGTTGCTAATGCTTGATCATCTGCCATCGTTAATTTGGCTGAATCAAAAGCAAACAATGCGGATGTGGGTAATACAACTTGTGACGTGACAACTTCGCAAGAACCGTCAGCACATTCATCACACCAATTGGCACAACCGGATAACAAAAGTGTTGAGGATAAGACAACTGTGAGTATTTGTTTTTTCATCATTCAACTCCTTAAAAAAAATGAAATACGTTTGTAGTATGGCGTTCTTTTTTTTAAAAATCAAGAGAAAAATATGCGAAAGTTTATATTTTCTCGCCAAATTGGTTAAAATGCACTTAAAACAACTTCTTTTACTTTCCTTTTTGCATCTATTGAACATTTTTGAAACGCTTATTTTCACTTCTTATTTACACTGTATTAGGCTTTATTTTGCTTTCTCTTATTACAGATAAAAAAAATCCCTGTTCGTACAGGGATGATTTTTCTTCTTTCTTGTTATAACACCCTATAACAAACTATCGCCAACGACGCAAGGAATCCGATACCGTTTTAAATGCAGAGGCATAATTCTTAACTGCACGCGAATTAAGCTCAACCTCTCGCGCCGCATTTGTTGAACTTTGACGAACATAATTCGTTTGCGTAATACGTGAATTACCGGTAAAATATGATGTGGTTATCGCTGATCCCGTTGTAACCCCCGTTCCGGCACACGATGACATAACTGCTCCGATTGCCAAACAGGCAAATGGCTTTACCGTGCGCTTAACTCCCTCTTTTATTGCCTTGATTTTCCCCTTTGTGTCTGAAAAAAAATCCATCTTAACCTCCTTCTTTTCTTGTTATAACATTATTCTATCAGACATATTATCTTTTGTCAAGCGTTTTTTTAATGCCTTACATAATTATCATTTCTGGTAACAGATCGATACTGCCATCCAAATATAACTTGCGGTTCTGTATCAATGCGTAATTGCTCCTTCCCGATATTTTGCGCCATGTGATGCAGTAATCTATCTTCTCTTGCAATAAATAACCCCGGATTCGCTTCTTCGGGTAGGTATTTTTGTAATAAATTCGGATTTTTCTCTACCTCTAATGCGATTTGTATCATCTTTCTTGAAAAACACATGGTTGGCCCGCTTAAATTGCTCGTATTTCTGGAAAAGTGCGTCGTGGATATATCTTCCGTTAAAATATATGCATTTGTGCTATGGGTAATACTAACGTTATCGGTTTTGTTGAGGGCCTGATTGACGGTTTGAAGATATGTCGGCGCATACCAGTCATCATCATCGATTTTACAAAAATAATCATACTTGTTTAAGTCTATATCTCGGACAGTATCCAATAGATTATGCAACTGTCCGCGATTTTCATCATAACGCACAAACAAGCGCTTTTCTTCCTTTAACTCTTGCCATTCTTTTTCAAAAGTTAAGCGCGACCACTCTTCGTCTACACCCTTAAATGATAAACTGATATCAAAGTTTTGATATGTTTGATTCATTAAACGAAAAATCTGTCCGGATGCAAAAAACGGGCGTTTAAAACTACTCATACACAACAAAAAACGATTCTGACGTTGTGTCAAATCAATTGAAGGCAAATAAGTGGTTATAATTGCCATAAGCACAACAATAAGAAGAGCGAAGTATTTGATGATTCTCATCTTCCTTCCTGCTAGTAATGTGGTGGGGGCGTTTCTTCGGATAACGGTTTGACGGGACTTTCTTTTAATGCCTCCATCAAGACTTTGTTTTGCGCCACCAACTTATCGGTTAATTTACTCAGTCGTATTAATTCACTATTTAATTCATCCATCATTTTTTCTTGATTTGCAACAAACATTTCAAGATTTGTTAATCGCTCATTCAAATCATCCATCGAATAAATCTCCTTCTTTGACTAAAATCGTATCAAATCGGGTCCTTTTTTGCAAGCAAAAAGGTAAAATTTGCTTGACATTTTTCTCTGTTTGGTGTAAAAGACTAACGTTTCGTCAAAAAGGCTTTGATACAGGCTGCCTTCCGACGTGTGTATAACCTATTGAATAAAGGAAAATGAAATGCCTAAGTTGAAATCAAAAAGTGCTGTTAAAAAACGTTTTTCGTTAACAGCTTCCGGCAAAGTTAAAGGAACACAATCTTTTAAACGCCATAATTTGCTTTGTAAATCTCAAAAAATGAAACGCAATGCTCGCGGTTCAACCGTAATGGGTGAAGTTGTTTCAAAAATCGTTAAAAAATATTTAATCGGCTAGGAGGTCTACAATGGCAAGAGTTAAACGCGGCACGACTGTTCGTGCAAAACATAATAAAATCTTAAAGTTGGCAAAAGGTTATCGTGGACGCAATTCAAAAGTTTACACGGTTGCCAAAGAAAAAGTTGAAAAAGGTTTGCAATATGCTTACCGCGATCGTCGCAAGAAAAAAACGGAAATCCGCCAATTATGGATTGCCCGTATTAATGCGGCTGTTCGTGCAAACGGTATGGTATACTCCCGCTTTATGAACGGGTTATCAAAAGCCGGTATTGCTTTGGATCGCAAAGTGTTGGCCGATATCGCTTTGAATGATGCTCAAGCTTTTTCAGGCTTGATTGAAAAAGCCAAAGCCGCTTTATAATCATTGTTTGATTTTTGTGAAAGCCTCATGTATGCATGGGGCTTTTTACTTTTTGTGGTGTTATTTTTATTCTCTGTTTTAGATTAAAATACTTTGAACGCATCCTCTGCTATGTAAGAAATTTTAAGCAATTTTGATTTTTTACAAGAGGAACTTTTTTCAAAAACAATTCATTTTTCTTGATAAGGGTTTTTCTGTTTTGATGGGTGAATCGTTATTCCCGTTCACGACTTTTTTCGCGGGCTAATAATACCCCGTATTTCGCCGACGTGATTCGAATCTTATCCACAAACAACATCTTAACTTTCGTTCCGATACGATCCCCCTGCGAATCAAGCAATGGTTCTTCTCCCTCATTATAGTAAGAATCGCCCATAATTTGGGCGTTCCTATCATCATACGGATTGATAACATTTACCAAAACCGTTGTGCTTGCCGGCATAATTCTTTGAAAAGGCTTATCGTATTTAGTATCATTCGGCATAGCATTTAACGTGCTGATACGCCAGTAATTATCATTCGGAATAGCGGCAATTTCCTCCGGCCCCGTATAGTTGCACGCATTCATTGCATTTTCGCCGATTTTCGTTGCCACCATCAATCCGCCACGAATTTTTTTCCGATATCGATCTTCTTCTTTCCACGAAATATCCAAATGCGTTATATTTGCGTAAGGCCTTAAAATCACTTCGTTGAAAAATGTATGATAAATAATTTTGTTACGAAACGTTGTTTTTACCGATAATGGCTTGGCCAAATGATAAGCGGCTTCCTCAAAACGTTTCGGTAACTCATAAATATTTCCGACGGGATTCGAAAGCGCCCCGATATGACCGCAATTTAATCCGAAAACACTCGGCGTTTTTTCTGATTGATTCATCTTGGCGATTTCATACGCAATACGCAATGCGCGCAAACAAGTGCCATCACCGCCGACAGCAACAAAACGGGAAATATCTTGAAATTTCTTAATATCTTCCCAAACGGGCATATTGGCACAAAACCGCACGGATACATTTGTGGCAGAATACAGCTGCAACAGCGAAGCCGCCGTATTTTTTGCTTTTAAACTATTGCTGACGATTAAACCGATTCTTTCTCCCATCTTTTTCCTCTTGCCTTTTAGTATAAACACAAAAAATAATAATTGTCAATTATTTTTATTATTTACAAGTGAGGCAATGCGGATGAGAATTTTTTCAATTCCTTTCAAACGATCCTCTGTTTTTCCCCATGGGCGCATAACAACTAATTTTTGATCCGGACGAATACGGATAGTTCCCATTTGTGAGGAGATATAATCAATTAAGCCGGCAGGATTGGGAAATGTATTCTGCCAAAAAGCGATGGTTGCTCCTTTTTCGCCGGCATCTAAGCGTTCAATATGTGCCGTTTTACATAATAATTTCAGGTGAATTGTGATGAATAAATTTTCAACTTCTTTCGGATAAGCCCCAAATCGATCAATTAACTCAATTTTCAAATTCTCAATCTCCGATTCGCTTTGAAGCTCGCTAATCCGATTATATAACTCCATACGGGTATCTAAATCGGGAATGTATGTATCCGGAATAAGAACGGTTAAACCAACGGATATTTGAGGTGAAAAATCATCAGCAAGCGATGTTTTTCCCGCTTTTTGCATACGAAGCGATTGAATGGCTTCCGCCAGCATTTTTTGATAAAGCGCAACCCCGACCTCCCGAATATGCCCGGACTGCTCTTGTCCGAGCAAATTACCGGCTCCGCGAATATCCAAGTCATAACTTGCCAATGTAAACCCGGCGCCCAAACTATCCAGCCCCTGCATAACACTTAAACGCTTTTGAGCCGTTGATGTTAAGCGTGCATGCGGTGGAACGGTTAAGTAGGCATACGCACGCAACTTACCACGCCCGACACGTCCGCGCAGTTGATATAATCCTGCCAATCCAAACATATCGGCACGATAAACGATAATCGTATTCACGGAAGGAATATCCAACCCGGATTCAATAATACTTGTTGCCAGTAAAATATCGTATTTTTTGGCTTCAAAATCCATCATAATTTTTTCTAATTGCGTGGGCGACATTTGCCCATGCGCCTCTACCACACGCAAGTCGGGCAACAACGCGCGCAAAACATCATGTACTTGTGGCATATCGGAAATGCGCGGACAAACAAAAAACACTTGCCCGCCTCTGAAATGCTCTCTTAAAATGGCTTCCTTAATAATCACTTCATCAAAGGGGGTTACGAATGTTTTAACGGCCAATCGGTCGACGGGCGGAGTTGCGATAACGGATAAATCCCGCACGCCCGATAAAGAAAGTTGCAACGTTCTCGGAATGGGGGTTGCCGTCAACGTTAATACATGCACCCCTTTTTGTAATTCTTTCAAACGCTCTTTATGTGCAACACCGAAATGTTGTTCCTCATCAACAATAACAAGTCCCAAACGTTTAAAATTGATATTTTTAGAAAGCAAGGCATGCGTGCCGACAACGATATCTAATGTGCCGTCAGCCAATTCTTTTTTAACGGCTTTTGTTCTGTTGGCACTAACCAACCGCGATAATGTATCCACGCGTAACGGAAATCCTCTGAATCTTTCCGCAAAAGTTTGAGCATGTTGCATGGCAAGCAGTGTTGTAGGCGCAATGACCGCTACTTGTTTCCCCGACATCGCCACCAAAAACGCCGTTCGCAAAGCCATTTCCGTCTTCCCGAATCCAACATCACCGCACACCAATCTATCCATCGGTCGCCCGAGAGCCAAATCTGCCTCTATTTCTTGTATGGTTCGTAATTGATCATCTGTTTCGGCATACGGAAAGCGCATACAAAACTCTTGATATGTGCCGTGCGGGATTAAAATACGCTCTGTTTGATTCAACGCACGCTCCGATGCAATACCAATCAGTTTCTCCGCCATCACGAACAAATCTTTTTTCACGCGCTCTCGTCGTTGAGAAAAAACGGGTGAGCCAAGAGTATCCAAAGAGGCATTTTGAGAGCCGTATTTAGAAAGCACATCGGCATTTTCTACGGGAACAAACAATTTATCTCCGCCGGCATAAACAAGTTCAATGCAATCGTGCGTCAAATTCCCTGTCTTAATGGCCGTTAAGCCGGAAAATTGACCGATACCGTGCGTGCGGTGAACAACTAAATCTCCGATATTTAAAGAATCAATACTGGTAATAAAGTTTTTCTTTTTAACGCTTCTGCGTGTTTGCATAACGCGTTCGCCAAACATATCCGTTTCGGTAATCATCCGAACATTATTATCATAAAATCCGTTCGTAAACGGAGCGATTAAAACCGACGGAGATTTTTTTAAAGCATCTTGCCAAGAATGCGCCTCGTGTAATGCAAACCCGTGTTCTCGGAAGACGCCTGTTAATCTTTGCGCGGAACCGAATGTGCCTGCCGAAAAAATCAACTTTCGCTTCTCGGCACGAACAGAGTTAATCACGCATTCAAAGATGTCTGCGGATTCTTGAACGCGCGCATCTACATAACTTTGTCCGATTCTACCACCTTGATCTATGGCGTTTGGTTCCAAAAACGGAGAAAAGGTATAAACCGATTTCTCGGCTAACCGTATTTCCATTTCATCGCCGGTTATAAAAAATAATTCAGGCGGAATGGGGTTGTAGCGCTCGCTCGCAAGTGCCGAATCATTTTGCAATGCAAAACACCGTGCCTCATAATACTCTTGAATTTGCTCCGTTCGAGACTTAACGGCTTCCTTTGCTTGATAATCAAACGAAAATGAGGCATTTGGCAAATAGTCAAATAAAGTTGCCGTTTCTTCAAAAAAGAGCGGTAAAAAATGTTCAATACCTTGTGCCGGAATACCGTTTGAAATACTGTCATAAAAATAATCGTCGGTTTGTTTATTGAACAATGTGCGATAATTCGTGCGAAAACGGGCAATCGTTTCGGGTGTTAAGCGATATTCCGCAACGGGTTTCAAAATGATTTCATTCACGGCAGAAAGCGTTCGTTGTGTAACGGCATCAAAGTATTTCATCGAATCGATTTCATCACCGAAAAAATCAATACGAATCGGATTACTTGCTCCTGCGGGAAAAATATCTATCAATCCACCGCGTATGGCATATTCGCCGACACTCATAACCGTTGTTGCTACCGTGTAATTATTTTGCACCAGATAATGTTTAACTTGCTCAAACGGAATTATTTTCCCAGTCGCCAGTGTAAGTATGCCTTCTTGAAAAAAAGTTTTGGGCGGGATTCGTTGCAGAACGGCCGAAGCCGTTGTTAAGATAAGTGTCGGTTCACCAGTGGAACAAGTATCTTCTAATGCAAGAAGGCTTGTTAATGTATCAATTCGTTCACCCACAATATCCGATTTCGGCGAAACACGATCATAAGGAACAGTATCCCAATTCGGAAAACACAAAACTTTAATATTGGGATTGAGAAGCGCTACCGTTTCACGCATAAATGCCAACTGTCTATCATTCGGAACAATATGACAGTGCACGGAAGATGAACAAAGCAGTTTTCCTAAAACAAATCCCTGATACCCGTTCGGAATACCGCAAAAAGAAATTTTTTCCTTCATTTGCAATTAGTTTAAACCAAAGATAAATTGCTTATCCCAAAACAAATGTATTGAGCACGAATAAACTACCAATGGTGCATAACACGCTGGCAACAAAAAAGAAATAATCCCCGATAAGCATTAACAACCGTTCTTTTAAATTATATGTTGTTGCCTTATCACTAAAAATCCACAAAATGAAATGAATGGCTGCCACAATCAAGAAAGCAATCACATAAAGATTTTCAGCCATAATAAAGGAGGATAACGGGTTTGATTCCGATTGTGCATTATAAAAAGCAAAACCGATTATAACGCCCAAGATACTGATGGAATGGAAGTCAAAGAAGTATTTCAGAAAATTTTTCATTTATCCTCCTATCTGCGACGACGACGTAATGTGCGTTTTGATGAGCCCGATCTGGATGAATCGGATGAAACGTAACTCGTCGGCGAAGAAGAGCTGACACCAGCCTCATCGCTTTTTGCTTCTACCGGTGCCAAAGGCTCCAAGGGCGCATCCATCTTTCCCATTTCGTTTTGCTGGATCAAAACAAGTTGTCGGCGCGCTTGCTCCAAATCAGTTAATGACATACTTTTTCCCAACTGTTGCAATGCCTCTGTCGCAATCGTAAAATTCTGATCAGATGCAACTTTAAGCCATGCATACCCTTTATAAATATCACGCGTTACACCTTCTCCGTTCGCATAGACGATACCCAACATATATTGAGCCGGCGGATAGTTTTCGGTTGCCGCATACTTATAGTAATTGATAGCCGTTGTCATATCGCGCGAAGCGCCTAATCCTTTACGATACATTTCTCCCAATGCGAAATATGAGCTTAAATCGCCTTGCCGTGCCGAAAGTTCATAGTGATATAACGCTTTCGAATAATTCCGAAACGTTGCATTATTCAGATAAATACTGCCGAGATAACGGCTGACAATCGGCTTTTCATTAACGGGCACCTTGTTAAAGTAATTCAGCGCTTTTTTGTAATCTCTTTGCACGCCGTCGCCGGTGTAATACATAATACCCAAATTCAGATTAGCCGAGATATTGTTTTGTTCGGATGCTTTTTGATATAGTTGCAAAGCCTTCTTTTTATCTTCTTTCACAACAGCACCTTCGGCATATAAATAGCCTAACAAAGCCTGCGCCATATCGTAATTTTGATCGGCCGAATCTTGTAAATAGCGAAGTCCCTCTTGGGTGTTTTGATTAACACCGTATCCGTAAACATAAAGATACCCGACATAATACTGACTTCTGAAATCCCCCTCGTTTGCGAGCGGTAAAAATTCCGAAAAAGCTTGAGAATAGTGCTGTTGGGTAAAAGCCTTTTCACCCTCAACAAACCCGCAAAATGCAGGTAGCGAAACACAAGTTGTTAATAAAAAAAGCCATATTTTATTCATAACATAAACTCCCGACTTTTTTTATTATACCAATATTATTTTTAAAACACAACGTTTTTTACGATTATTTACAAAATTATTCATCGCTCGTATCACACGGCATATTTGATGAGCGGTATAATACAGCAGATAACGGCTTGATTTTCGGCAATATCAAAAGATGAAAAGATATAACCGAAATCAAGTCTTTTTCAGGCATTATGAACGAGTTAATGTATTTATATTCATTTGATGAAAACTGTTTATAACATCGTTTTGTGAAACGATTCGTTTATTGAGAGTAAACGTCAAATATAAACTGCCGATCGTTTCCAAAACAGAGTCCAAGCGACCGTCTTTATTCAAACAAGTATCAATTTGCTCCAAAATCGGTGGTAATTCCGTGGGTGCAATAGGCATTGTATCATGCGCATTCACGAATTGAAACAATGGCTTTTCGGTATTTAAAAGAATATAATAAACCTTCCCGTTTAATGAGCCGTAGAAAAGCGGATGCCCTTCTTTTTCCTCGGCAACGGGCGGTATATCATGTTTTTGCAAATACTCAATACGTTTTTCAAACAGCCGTCTCTTTTCTTTTTCCGCTTTTTGCGCTTGTTGTTCTTGCATCAATCGCAGATTTTCAGCTTTTCTTCGTTGCTTTTCTTCTTTTTTTCTTTGCCGTTCCGCTTCGCGCTTTTCTTTCAATTCGTTTGTTTTTTCTTCTCGCGCTTTTACAAGGGATAGTTCTTCGTCAGAAAGACGGCGTTTTTTTGCTTGAGAAGTTTGAACGGATTCTTTAAGAGATTGATGTAGCGAATCGATGTAAGGCCGATAATTTTTTAAAGCCTGAACAAGCTCTGTCTGCGCTTCATCATGACTTATTCTTTTGATAATTTCTACTATCAATTTATCTGTCAGAACCTTTCCGACGGGCGACGGCCTTAACAAAGGCCGCTTTGCCATCCATTCGCGTATTTCAATCAGCGACGTCGGATGATAATTCAACAAAAAATATCTGTTATTCAAAAAACCTCCGACAAATGGTGGTGTTTGATAAATATATTCATTTTTATTGCGATAAATTTCTTTTCTTTCCGAACTTTTTCTTTCCCAAGCGACGTCCGAAAGACGTTCAGCCAAGTGCTTTGTCAACAATGTAGGGGCCATCACATTTTCTCCTGTCAATTATTGAGTTAATTCAAAAAATTACTGCTATATTCTTTGTTTTTTTATATACAAATTATAAAACTTATGCATAGCATACCATATTTTTCAAAGAAAGAAAAGAGGTAATTCAAATTTTTTTCAAACTATTTGTTGAATTTCTTTTCCGTGTTTTCGGAGCCAAATTTGAGCGTCGGCTTGTGCCACGTTTAATAACGCAACGGTTTTCCAAAATTCGGGTCCGTGATTCATTTCTTTTAAATGAGCAACTTCGTGTGCAACAATATAATCAATCACATATTGCGGAGCAAACGCCAGTTTCCAACAGAAATTCAAATTTTTTTGAGAGGAGCAACTACCCCATCGGGAAGTTGTATTGCGTAAAGTTATTTTATGAGGCTTCTCATTAAGTAAGTGAGCAAAGGCAATGGCTTTATTTTGGATATAAACGTAAAATATTTTTTTTGCATAGTCGGTAATCCTTCTGTGCAAAAAAGAAACCTCTCCTCCGACAATTAATTGATTTCCCTGCACGCAAACCCCGCCTTTATATGTGGGTTGATGAGATATCATATATTCTTTACCGAGCAACAAAATGGTTTCGCCATCGGAAAAGAGGCGCGGTTTTAAAAGATTTTTCATTTGTTTTTCAACCCAATCCAAATTTTCCGTCACAAACGAAACAGCCTGACTTTCACGGCAAAAAAGCGGTGCCGTCAGCAAAAGATTCCCCGAGGGATCAATGCGCAAGCGAATATTTTTTGCGCGTGCCTTTCTGGTAAAGAAAACGGTATAATGATGAATTTGAAATTTTTTCATTGATTTACATAACTGTTCTGATTATAATGGATATGTTCTTTTTAATTATAGCATAACGGAAAGGAAAAAGAAATGCTTTCACTCAAAAATATTTCCAAAGGATGCGTTTGGTTAGTTGTTCATATCATTGCCTTTGTTTTGGTTGCCTGGATTTTCCTCGGAATGACGCCGACGGAAACATACCAACGGTTTATTATGCGGATGCAAAGTTATCGTGCGGGAACGGTTTCATTTACGTCGGATTTAGCTAAGACGGGTGCTCGGATGGGACAAGTGGCCGATCATCACTTAAACGAAGCCGCCGAGCGAATTGACGGACATGATCCGTATGAACGGTATAACCAATCGCTTGATGAAAAAGTGCGCAATGATTTCTAAGGTATCAAAATAAAAAGACAAAAAAGATTCGGGTTGTGAAAACAATCCGAATTTTTTTATCGGTTTATAAACAAAAAGCACAAAAAAAAGCGGACTCTACAAAAAGGTCCGTCTAGATGATATAGTATAAAGAGGATTATAAGGGTATTTTTAAAATAATCAAGTAAAAATTTAAATTCAAATATCTTATTGTAAAATAATAATTTTTTAAGATTTCTTTTTGGGGAGCGATTTTGCATTGTATCCCCTCTACATAAACGGACGTTTATGTAGAATGGGGAGAAAGAAAATGAATATAAAACAAATAGTTAACTTGGCTTCTTTTTATGCAAAAAAAGTAAAAAACGGGGAATTTGAGACGAATCGCACAAAACAAGGGATAAAAACGGCGAATCAAAATAGCCTCACGCGCTTGAAAAATAATCAAAAAGCGGAACATTCGGAACAAATTAAACCTCAATTCGGATTGAGCGGATTACGAGGCATGCGTTTTGCCGAATACGGGCGGAGTATGGTAGAAATGCTTGGCGTGTTGGCGGTGATTGGTGTGTTGTCGGTTGCGGGAATGATGGGCTATCGGTATGCGATGGATAAATATCGGTCAAATGATATTGTGTATGAAGTGAATCTGCGAGCAACGGATATATGGAATCGGTATCAACGGATGCCGTTACCTGAGCCGAGCGAGAGCGGAAAAGATTTTTTGGAATTTGCGCAAACCACAGCATCTGGCTTTCCGATATATATGCAATCTAAACCCGATGTGGCATTTCGGGTGTTTGTGGGCGAAGTGAGTCCGCGGATTTGTAAAAGCGTCTTAAATATGCCGTTGATAGATGTGATTAAGGGATTGCAGTTTGTGCAGGTGAATGATGTCAAATACACGGGAGATGT
>CALXWZ010000006.1 GCA_944392555.1 uncultured Alphaproteobacteria bacterium
ACGGACCTTTTTGTAGAGTTCTTATAGATAACCTCCTGAGATATGGATAATTCTGTGCATTACTTTTCTTAAAGTCGCATAAATACAATTAGTTATCCTTTATTTCCTCTTCTTATCAATATTCTCATATTCGTCCCAAGTTATTTATTATTTCTTTAACTATCGTATCACTCCCCCGTATATTAACCAACCTCATCCCTCTCACACACAAAAAAAGCCCCGCTCTAAAAACGAGGCTTTTTATATTATCTTCCTTCGGTGAAGATTATCCTTTTTTCTTTCCTGAATCGGTTTGCTTCGGTTCGTAATGCAACTCTTCTAACACTTTTTTGAAGAAATCAATCCGCGAAGCCGCTTCTGTTTTTCCCAATCCCGACCGATACGATGCAAAAACTTGCTCTGCTTTTTCCAGCTGTTTGGCTATTTGCTCGGCATCAATCTTTTCTTCATAGCCTCCCCACGCCAATACCGGACATAAATTCCGACGGACCTCACAAATTCCGCTTGATACCAAAAAGCTAATCGGCTTTTCTCCCTTGTTATACACAATCATCCGACCGGCTTTCAGGTTAAAGAAAATCGGCGCCCGCTCGGGCAATATCAGAATATCTCCGTCTACCGCAGGCAACAATACACTATCCGCCTCCATCGTCGCCACCGGATATAACGGGCAAATCAACTTAACCCGCACTTTCCCGTTTTTCGGCGAAACCTCGGGCGTCGGTTGCATTGTTTTTTGGGGTTCCTGCTGACTAAGCATTTTTCACGCGTCCTTCCGTTGCTTGCATTTCTTTTGCTTTTTGAACGGCCTCATCAATTTTACCAATCATAAAGAATGCTTGTTCGGGAATATCATCATATTTTCCTTCAATAATGCCCGCACAGCCCTCAATCGTATCTTTTAAATCAACCGTTACACCCTTACGGCCCGTGAACACTTCACCCACGGCAAACGGTTGCGTTAAGAAACGTTGTAATTTACGAGCCCGTGCTACCGTTAATTTATCTTCATCAGATAATTCATCCATACCCAAAATGGCAATAATATCTTGCAATGATTTATAAACTTGCAAAATCCGCACAACTTCCGACGCGACTTCATAATGCCGTTCGCCCACTAATTGCGGGTCAAGCAACCGTGAAGTTGAATCCAACGGATCAACGGCCGGATATAACCCCTGCTCCGCAATGCGTCGCGATAAAACGGTTGTGGCATCCAAGTGAGAGAATGTTGTTGCCGGCGCAGGGTCCGTCAAATCGTCCGCCGGAACGTAAACCGCTTGAATGGACGTAATAGATCCTTTACGCGTTGATGTAATACGCTCTTGCAATGCACCCATATCTGTTGCCAATGTCGGCTGATAACCCACGGCCGAGGGCATACGACCCAACAATGAAGATACCTCCGAACCGGCTTGCGTGAAACGGAAAATGTTATCAATAAAGAGCAACACGTCTTGCGCCATATTGTCACGGAAGTATTCGGCAACCGTTAATCCCGTTAACGCCACCCGCGCACGGGCACCCGGCGCCTCATTCATCTGTCCGTAAACCAAAGCGGCTTTTGATTTATCGCCTTTTAAATCAATCACGCCCGATTCCACCATTTCGCGATACAAATCGTTTCCTTCGCGAGAACGTTCACCCACACCCGTAAAAACGGAGTATCCACCGTGCATTTTTGCGATGTTGTTAATCAATTCCATAATAATAACGGTTTTACCCACACCGGCACCGCCGAACAACCCGATTTTACCGCCTTTCGGATAGGGGCACAACAAGTCAATCACTTTAATGCCCGTTTCCAAAATTTCCGTATTCGGTGCTTGTTCCATAAACGACGGCGGGGCTTTATGAATCCCTTCGTGCATATCGGCCTTTATCGGCCCGCGATTATCCATGGGATCACCCGTCACATTCATAATCCGACCCAATGTTCCCGTGCCGACCGGAACGGAAATCGGTTTCCCCGTATTATAAACCGGCGTGCTTCTTTCCAATCCGTCCGTGTCCGACATAGCCAAACATCTTGCCGTGTTATCCGCCAATAACTGCTCCACTTCCAAAACTAATTTTTTATCACCGATTGATGTTTCAAGTGCATCGTAAATTTTCGGTAAGTCCTTCTCTGCAAATACAACGTCAACAACCGAACCCGTTACGCGGTTGATTTTTCCTTCTGCAATATATTTCTCTGTTTTGCTCATTTTATCGTCCTTTTCCTATTGCTGTTGCGCCATTGCACCCGAAACGACCTCGGTAATATCCGTCGTAATCTTTGACTGGCGTGTTCTACTGTAAATCTTTTGCATCATCTTTAACATATCTTCCGCATTACGCGTTGCATTATCCATTGCCATCAATCGCGCCGCATTATCCGCAACATCCGTTTCCAGCAAAATTCTGTGCATATAAGCCGTTAAATACTGCGGTAAAATACGCTCCAAAATCGTTAAATCGCCACCTTCATAATCATAGGCATCAACCAAACGCGTTGCCGGTTTCAACAAATCCGCGTCCAATGCGCCGAGCGGGGATAACATTTCCACACCGCCGTATGCCTTTAAAAATGCCGATTGTTTGAGTGCATATTTCTTTTGCCCCAATACGTCACGCGAAATATAATCCAAATCATTCGTATCAATAATAAATTGCCACGGATTTGATCCCGAGAACATTTTGCTCGGTATCAACTGATCAATCGTCGGACGCTGGGAAACAACAGACCGAAATTCATTATATACCATTAAACACACATCAAATTTATCTTGATTAAACGCTTCCACCAAATCAACGGACAATCGCTCTGCATCTAAATACGTTTCACCCTTAACGGCAATTTTACGTTTCAATGTTACCACGCGAATCGATTCATCATCACCATACAAGCGCTTTAACATTTCCGCCCCTTTTGTGCCGAAACCAAGCACCGTGATTTTCTTTTGTTCACGCTTTAAATGTTTAATTAACTCTTGTGCTTTCTTCACAACCTGCACGTTTGATGAACCGCTTAACCCGTCATCCGATGTAATCACAACAACGATATATCGTTCGTCTTTCCCGTTTCCTTTCAACAGAGGCGGTAAAGGCAAAATTTCATTACTGCCCGACCACATTAAATTTTCCTGACGCACCGTCGCACTGCGAATAAGCCGTCGAATCATACGATTCATTTCGTCAATATACGGTGTTGTTTTCAAAAACGCTTCATGCAATTTTCTGAGCCGTGAAACGGCAACCACTTTCATTGACGACGTAACTTGATACGTTGACTTAATGGTTTTAATGCGTTCCGATATTTTTTTTAATGAACTCATTTACTTGCACTTTCAGACATTTCTTCAACCAAAATCCGTAATACTTCATTTAGTTTTTCTTTGGTTTCATCTTTTAATTCACGCGTTTTTGTAATGGACTCTAAAATTTCGGGATATTCCTCGGCCACTTTCTTTTGCAATTTTTGCTCAAACAACGAAATTTTATCCAATGCGATTTCATCCAACTCTCCGCTTACGCCCGCATATATGGAAACAACTTCCTGCGCCATGGAATACGGTTGATATTGCTTTTGCTTCATAATTTCCGTCAACCGTGCCCCACGATTTAATAAGGATTGTGTTGCGGGATCCAAATCGGATGCAAATTGCGAGAACGACATCACTTCCCGATACTGCGCCAAATCCAATTTTAATGAACCGGCTACTTTCTTCATCGCTTTGCTTTGCGCTGCCGAACCCACACGACTCACCGATAAACCAACGTTAATGGCCGGACGGACACCTTGGTGGAATAAACTTGTTTCCAAGAAAATCTGACCATCGGTAATAGAAATAACGTTTGTCGGAATATAAGCCGAAACATCGCCCTCTTGCGTTTCAATAACCGGCAGAGCCGTTAATGAACCACCGCCGTTTTCTTCGCTCAACTGCGCGGCACGCTCCAATAATTTTGAATGCAAATAGAACACATCGCCCGGATATGCTTCACGCCCGGCCGGACGTTTCAACAAAAGCGACATTTCGCGATACGCCACGGCGTGTTTGGATAAATCATCATAAAACACAATGGCGTTCATACCGTTATCACGGAAGTATTCCCCGATTGTGCAACCGGCATACGGAGCCAAGTATTGCATGGCAGCACTATCGGCTGCCGTTGCAGAAACGATAACCGTATAATCCATAGCGCCCCGTTCTTCCAACACACGCATAATATCGCGAACGGTGGATTGTTTTTGCCCGATGGCAACATAAATGCAGAACAACTTATCTTTATCATTCAGCCGTGCATTCATTTCTTTTTGGCTTAAAATCGTATCCAGAATAATTGCCGTTTTACCTGTTTGACGGTCACCAATAATCAATTCGCGCTGTCCACGACCAATCGGCACCAACGCATCAATTCCTTTAATACCCGTTTGAATCGGCACATTTACGGGCGAACGAGCAATAATGCCCGGCGCCGGCGCATTAACGGGATGTTGCGGTAATCCCTCAAATCCTTTTTTTCCATCCAACGGTTCACCCAAAGGATTCACAACACGTCCCAACAACTCTTTCCCGACGGGAACCGTATTCATCATACCCGTGCGTGAAACGGATTCATGTTCACGAATCCGCGTTGCACCGTTAAAAATAACCACGTCAACACCGTCCGGATTTAAGTTTAACGCCATACCTTGTGCGCCCGATTCAAAAACAACCCGTTCACCCGAAGCTATGGATTTAAGCCCTTCTACTTTGGCAACCCCGTCCGAAACGGACAACACCGTTCCCACTTCCGAAACGGGCGTTTTTTCCTTAAACGTTTTCACTTCATCTTGAAAAATACCCGCAATCTGCGACATATCAACTGCCGACGATACTTTTCTTGCAATTTCTTTTTCAAAATTTTGCAACTGCCCTTTCACGGAAGCATCAATCAACATGGAATCAACTTTCATTGATAACCCGCCGAGCAAAGCCGGATTCACTTTAATTTGTAAAATAAATTTATCCGTTCCCAATACTTTTTCCAACCGTTTACGCAATGTATCCGATTGTTTTTCCGTTAACGCCACCGCCGATTCCACTTCAACATGGCGCGGTTCATTGATTGTAAATAAATTTTCCGTTTGATTTTCAGCTGTCATCTTATTTCAGTCCTTCAATAAAAAAAATATGTCCGTTGTTTATCACATTGTTCTCTCTTTTGCAAGGGGTTTTCGCACTTTATTGTTTCTTTTTTCAAAAAAATCTCTCTCGCTCACAATCATCTTGCCCATAGAAAACCTTTGTTACCGTTTTTCCATACGTTAAAATCAGACATATCTTTGACTCCCGAAAGTGAACCACCAACAAAAAGTTTGCCCGCCTGTTTCATCGAGCAAACTTTTTTCATCTGATGCGTGGCATCATTTTCATTACGCAACGTTATCCAATAAACGTTCCACCGTTTCGCGCGATGTTCCCGATAAATCCGGATTTTCTTTGACGCGTGTCAACACTTCTCTTGCCAACGCTTTTGTTTCCTCATCAAACTTCCGATACTTGGCAAACACGGTAAACAATCTGGCTGCCAAATGCGGATTGATTTTATCAATCGGCATCACCTGCTCTGCAAAAAATTCATACCCCTCTTTTGTATGGAATGAACCCAAATTACCGCCGAACGCACCGATAACGGCTCTGACTTTATTCGGATTTTTAATATCAAATTTCGGATGTTTGACCAATTCTTTCACAATCGGCAACGCATTCTTTGACCCGTTGCGTGCTTGCACGGCGAACCATTTATTCAAAACCAAATCATCATCTTGATACCGTTCATAGAATGAATCCAACGCCTTTTGGGCTTGTGGCAAATCATTATTGACCAAGATATTCAACGCGGATAATCTATCCGTTAAATTATTTGAATTTTCAAATTGTTCAAAGACCAAATCTTTATTCTTTGTTAACGCCAAATACCCGAGCGCCACATTTTTAATCGCCCGTTTGGCAAAAGATTCGTTATCCGGCACATACGGCCCGGCAATTTGATTTTGCTTATAAATACGCAATAATTCTTTTTCGTATTTCGTTGCAAATGCCTCGCGCATTATTTTTCTGACGCGTTTAATTTCAGTCATGGATACCGTATCCAATTTTTCAAACAATTCTTCTTCGCTCGGCAATACGATGGCGCGTGCAATAAACGCCTTATCCAACCCGCGTTGCGTGAGATAACCGCCCAATGCCCGAATAACGTTCATATCCGGCTTTTGCGCTTTTTTCATCACCATTTTAGCCATTGATTCAAGCGCATATTGGTGACCGACATCGTATCTGTTAAACAAATCCGAATCATATTTCATCAAGTGCAAACGTTCTTCCTTCGTGTATTTAATATCCACGTTAATCGGAGAAGTAAAGAACCGATTGATGGATAACACCGGCTTGTAAGGCATATTTTTAAACGTAAACATTTGCTCTTTCTTGCTTAAAATAAACGTTCCCGTTTTAATATCTCTGCCGTCTTTACCTACAAGCCCGTAATGCAACGGAATCACAAACGGCTTCTTGCACGTTTTATGCGTTTGCTTTAAGGTAACGGTATAAACACCGTCGGCATAATCCGTTTTAACTTTCACCGTCGGACGCCCGGCTACCGAATACCATTGTTTAAATTGCGTTAAATCTTGCCCGGAACCATCTTCAATCGCACGCACGAAATCATCAATCGTTACGGCTTGTCCGTCATGACGCTTGAAGTAAATATCGCACCCGCGCATGAAGGCATCTTTTCCCACAATCGCACGTTGCATCCGAATAACTTCCGCGCCTTTTTCATAAATTGTTGTCGTATAAAAATTATCAATTTCATGATACGAATCGGGACGAACAGGGTGCGCCAACGGCCCATCGTCTTCCGGAAACTGGAATGTGCGTAATTGAACAACATCATCTATCCGACTGACGGCGCGCGAAAACGTATCATATCCGTATTCCGAATCCCGAAAGACCGTAAATCCTTCTTTTAAAGATAAGTCAAACCAACTGCGTAACGTGACTCTGTCACCGCTGTAATTATGGAAATACTCATGCGCAATCACATGTTCAATGTATTCGTATGTGGCATCCGTTGCCGTATCGGGAGAAGCAAGCAACGCCGCATCATTAAAGATGTTTAACGATTTATTTTCCATGGCGCCGGCATTAAAATGCGAAACGGCCACAATACTAAATCTATTTAAATCATATTCCAATCCGAATACTTTTTCATCCCATGCCATCGCGCGTTTTAAGGCCTCCATGGCAAACGTTAAGCGTTCGCCCTTGCCTTTTTCACAATATAAGTGCAAATCAACTTTTTTACCGGAGCCGGTTGTATATGTATCTTCAATGCTTGCTAAATCGCCGGCTACTAAGGCAAATAAATAACACGGTTTATTATACGGGTCTTCAAAAACAACCGTATCGCCCGTATCTTTAATTTTATTTCCGTTTGAAAGCAAAACGGGATACTTACCGCGCTCGGCGTGAATCGTTACGATAAATTTGCTCGGCACGTCGGAATGATCGGGATAATACGTAATATTACGGAATCCTTCCGGCTCACATTGCGTGCAAAAAATACCGTCCGACACATACAATCCCATCAACCGCGTATTTTCCGCCGGATTGATAACAACCGTTGTTTCCAGCACAAAGTTCGGCTTTTCGGGATTCAATGTCAACGTTTCATCCGTTAAAGCATATTCAAATTCCGTTAGCGGGCGCCCGTTAACCGCAATAGACTTTAACTCCATATATTGCCCGTTTAAAACGAGCGGTTTAGATGTATCGCAATTTTCAAAATGCAATTTGGCGGACACAATCGTTTTCGTCGGGTCCAATGTAAATTCCAACTCCGTCAACGGCAGTTGATAGTGGGGAGCCACATAGTCTTTACGATATTTTAATGTCATTTTCTTTCCTCTTTCATTTACTGATGTTCTTTTATTCTTCTTTTTTCATTTTTTTGCTTTTTGATATATTCGCATAATTAAGCAAGAGCAAAGCAGTAAACGGATATTATTACCCGTCGCTTACATTTATAGAACCTGATTATTTTTGCGTTTTTTTCAATTCAATGAGTTTATTCATCCAATATACGGCCTTTTCTTTATTCTCGGGGAATCCGTTAAATCCGCCGGAATAAAGTGCAATCAAACTCGTTATGGCATATATATGATTCTGCTCGGCTGCCTGCTCATATAAAATAACCACTTTTGACATATTCGGTTTGCCCAAATACCCGCGTTCTGCCCAAACACCCAAGCCATATAAGGCATCAGCATATCCTTGTTGCGCCGACGCATTCATCCATTTGATAGCTTTTTCCCGATTTTCGGGAATTTTGTCGCCCACGTCATATAACAATGCCAATTCATACTGTGCTTGTGGCAAGCCTTTCAAAGCGGCTTGTTCTAAAAACATTTCGGCACGGCGACCGTTAATTTCAAATCCGTCACCACCCGTTTTATACAACCGCCCCAAATAATAAGAAGCGATTTTGGAAACATTGGCATCATCACCGTTTGTTGCCATTAAGTAATAGCGTTCGGCCTTACGTAAAGAGCCATCGCGTTCCGCTGTTTGCGCCATTTCAAACTGTTCGGCGGGAGAAAGCATAAAATCTTTAAACGAAAAATAAATAATGCCGAACAACGAAATAATAATCAAGATAAATAAAGAATGCGTCAGATACGGTATTTTTTTTAACTTTTTCATTTCAAATAATCCTTTACATCTTTTTTAATTTAGGTATATACTAACCAAAAATAAATATCGAATGTATTGTAAAAGGAAAATTTGTTTTGTGCAAGGCTTTTTATTATAAAAAATACGATTTTGATACGGCAACAAATACACTCGTATTATCTTATGCCGTTCAAGAATCAAAGAATCGTATACATACATTCACTGAACGAATTATTTTTCCACCCTTACCCACACAACTTTCACACGAACGAAAAGAAGCATTAAAAAGCATTTTTTTCTTAACACATATTGCGTTCGGCATCAGTTATTATAAAGCATTTTGCCCCGAAGAAATAAAAATTGAAAGCGGAAAACTCACAGCCGAGCAAGCCACTTTTTTTAACCGTTTTTTTGTGGCGGGATTAGGTGAATTTGCCGTTCGCAATCACCTTAATTTGCAAGGTAAAATCACGTTTCCTTATGAGAAAGATTTGCAAACCGTTTCATTCCCGATAAACTTTCAAAAACGTTTCCTTGTGCCGATAGGCGGAGGTAAAGATTCTTGCGTATCACTTGATGTTTTGGGAAAAATCGGCGTTGAATGCTGTGGTATTTCCATTGGGAATCCGCGCCCCATTCAAGAATGCGCCGAGAAAAGCCAACTCCCTCACCTTGTTTTAAAAAGAGTGATTGATCCGCGCTTGATTGAATTAAACCAGACAGGAGCTGTTTTGAACGGACATGTGCCGATTACGGGCATGCTTGCCTTTTTGCTCTGGGCATGCGGATTGATGTATGATTATCAATATGTGGCATTATCTTGCGAGCGCTCGGCCAACAGCGGGAATCTGATGCAAGGTTCGCTCTCCGTTAATCATCAATACAGCAAATCTTTTGAATTTGAAACCGATTTTTATAAATTAACCCAAACCGTCACACCGAATTTTCGGTATTTTTCCTTATTGCGTCCGCTCAGCGAATTGCATATTGCTCGCTTGTTTGCTCAAAATTGTCGGAACTATTTTCCCGTTTTTACCAGTTGCAATAAAGCATTTAAGTTGGATGAGTCCAAACGGCTGGACAGATGGTGCGGTGCTTGTGATAAATGCCGTTTTGTCTTTTTGATTTTAGCACCGTTTATGGAGCGCGAAATGCTTATCAATCTGATTGGATGTAATCCGCTAAACGATTCAACCCAACTGCTCGGATATGAAGAACTTTTAGGATTTAAAAATCATAAACCGTTTGAATGTGTCGGTGAAATTGCCGAATCGCGCGTTGCACTGGCGTTGTTATCCGCCAAACAAGAATGGCAAGAAGATATTGTGATTCGCAGGTTAGCACCGATGTTGCAGAATTTTGAAGTCAAAGAAAGCTATCAAAAACTGTTATCGCCATCTGAAACACATCTTATTCCACAGGAGATTTTATCTGATGTTATGGCACAATTTAAATGCTAAAAAAATAGGGATATGGGGCATATCCGGAAAAGAAGGTCAGAGTGCCTTGCATGCGGTGCAGTCCTTTGTTAAAAATCCCGAAATCATCGCGATTGACGAAGAAAATCTCACACGTTTAAATGAGTGCGAATTTGTGATTAAATCACCGGGAGTGAGCTTATATCGCCCCGAAATTTTGCAAGCGAAAAAGAACGGTGTTCAATTTCTTTCCGGCTCAACATTGTTTATGGCGAATAAACCGCAACAAACAAAAGTAATCGGCATTACGGGAACAAAAGGAAAAAGCACAACCGGTTCGTTATTGTATCATACCCTGAAAACGGCCGAGCTGAATGTGGCTTTCGGCGGAAACATCGGCAAACCTTTATTAGATATTTTACAAGATGAGCCGTATGATTTTGTTGTTGCCGAACTATCCAGTTATCAATGCGCTGATTTTATCGGCACTTGCGATATGTGTATTTTAACAAATCTCTTTCCCGAGCATTTGCAGTGGCATCAATCCCACCATCAATACTATCTGGATAAATGCCATCTTATAGCGCAAGCAAAAGTCGCTTTCATCAACGGAGCAAATCAAACCGTTTTATCTTACCTGCCACACTTACCGAATGCCCGTTTTTTTAATACAGTCGACACATTTCATTTACACGACGGCTCTTTCTTCAACGCCACCCAACGGTTATTCTCGCAAGAAACATTGCATCTGGTCGGCACACATAATGCCGAAAACGCATGCGCCGTTTTAAGCATAGCAAACCAGCTTCATCTGGATTTAGCAATCGTTCAACAAGCGTTTAAAACATTTCAATCTTTACCGCATCGTCTTCAAAATATCGGTGTATTGAACGGTATTACATTTATTGACGATAGTATTTCCACGACTCCCGAAACGGCCATTGCTGCCTTTAAGGCGCATGATAAAGGGCAATTTATCACATTACTACTCGGCGGATTTGATCGAGGACAGGATTATCATTCCCTGATTGACTTTTTAAAACCATACCAAAACCGTATTTGTTTAATTACCCTGCCGGATACAGGGCAACGTATCTATGAATTGGCACGCCAATCAAACTTACCCGTTTGGGCGACTTCGACAATGCAAGAGGCCGTTTTAACAGCCTATCGGCAGACACCGAAAGACGGAACGGTTATTCTCTCTCCCGCGGCACCGAGTTATAATCTTTACAAAAATTTTGAAGAACGCGGATTAGACTTTCAAAAAAAAGCGATTGATTATGTATCAAACATCGTTCAGATGAATTATCGGGATAATTCAAGATAATTTTATTTTATGATTTTTCTACTGCCGACAAAAAAACGGCCGGATACATAATCAAGCCGTTTTTAACCAGACAATCAAATTTATCGTTCAATATTTTCCAGTGTTTCCCGAACACCTTCTTGATAAATTTTTTCATCTTCCGGGCATAGAATTTCCAACAGTTTATAAAGTCCGCCCGCATGTTTTTTTTCGTCTTCTATAATCTCATCCAATACGTTATGGACAGATTTATTTGTGGTACTTTCCATAATTTGCTGATAAATTTGGATAGCCTCAAATTCGGAGGCAATTGCAAATTTTATGGCTCTTAAAATCTCCACTTCCGATAAAGTATGTTTCGGTGAATATACGCTTTCAATTTGTGCAAATTCAGGCATTTTTTTCTCCTTTTTAAAAATGTTATTTTTCATCTGCATATTGGCAGATAAGTTTTTTTTCTTATATTGCAATACATCAAAAGGTGCATCTCTATTTCCCGACTTGACAACGATATTTTTGTGTTTTATCTCTATTGAAAGAGTTGTATCATGAGAAAATATCATGAAAAACACAGATAAAAAAATATAAAAGGAGTTATATGATGAAAAAAATCGGAATTATTGTCGGCAGTTTGCATAAAGAGTCCATCAATCGCAAAATTGCTCAATCTTTCGTTCAAATCGGACATCCCGATTTATCTTTCTCTTTTATAGATATTTCCGCTTTACCGCTTTTTTCGGAAGATTTAGAGCAAGATTTACCGCAATCGGTTACGGCGTTTTGTGCTTCTGTTCGGGCGAACGATTTAATTTTAATTATGACTCCCGAATATAACCGCGCCATTCCGGGCGTTTTGAAGAATGCGTTGGATTGGGCTTCTCGGCCTTACGGAAAAGGAGCGTTGTCAGGCAAAGAAGGTGCCATAGCCGGCGCTTCATTAGGCGGTGTGGGAACGGCTGCCGCACAAGTGCAACTGCGCGCTTTATTGCCCAGTTTAGGTATGGTTCAGATTCGTCATCCCGAAATGTGTATCGTTTGGAAATCGAGTTTGCTCAATGAAAACAATTTGCCGACTGATGAAAATACCACGCTGTTCTTTAAAAAATTCTTGGACGCCTTGGCAAAATAAGCGAATACATCGCCAACCTACCATCTAAAGTGCCTGAAAAATAGGCAGACGCATCGGTGAGATAAATACGAGCGCGCCACTTTCCGATTCATCGCTATTTCCCGTTACGCTTTGGCAAAACAACGGAGCGTAATCTTATCTAAAACAAGTAGAAAATTCTTCATTAACAAAAGCGTATTAGTTCTTCATGCGGTTAACGGCACAAAGTTGTCATCTTATCAGCCACTCGCGCGCTGTTAGGAATGAGAAGATTCAGCCATAACTTGCAAATGCATCCGATACAGTTTAACACTGAATAATAAAATCGGAATTAAAAGCAACGCGGAAATCAAAAAGGTTTCGCCGACACCAACCGTATCAAATAACGGTTTAAGCGCAATCATACCCACACCGCAAAAAGCCGTTCCGATCATTGATTTAACGGAAATAATCGTTGAACGTTCATCCGATTCGATACGATGATGAATCAGGGTTGAAGTGACAATCCCCGTCAGGCATACGGACCCGCTACCAATCATCATTAAAATCAAGCAAGCATAGACTCCGACATACGGCACATATATGGCCGCGCAAGCGCCGATTGTTGCCACAACGATTACAACACCGGCCAAGCGAATCACTTTATCCAGCCCGAATCTTCCTAGCAATTTACCTGAAACAGATGACCAGAAAATACGGCACAGCGCATTCCCGCCCAATACAATACTGAACATATAAACCGGAATATCGCGCGCAATCATCACCGATTGCAAACCCCACATTAAAATCAACGTCAACATACCATACATGGCCGGATACAAAATCAACCACCTGATTTGGGTATGGTTAAGAGAAAATTTCACAATGGCTAAAACATCTTGCATTGTGCTTTTATTCTTATCTTTTTTGCGACGAGATTCGGGCACGTCCGGCATCAAGAGCAAAATAACCGACGCAATACTCAAACAGCCGATACTAAACCAAAGGGGGGTTGTCGGGCCGATAAATTGATAGAGAAAAGCCCCTGAAAACGTTGCCAACAACAAACCTATGCCGGAGCATGTTTCTATTTTTGATAATTTTTTATGAAACGCATGCTGTTTATGGCGTTTCTTCAACAAATCATAGAGGTAGGCTTCCATCGTGCCGGAAGTCAATGCAATAGAAAGAGCGAACATCATTTCACCTGCCAAAAGCCACCAAAACCCGTATCCGAAAATCCAAAAAAGGTATCCGATAATTCGTCCGATCATCCCGAGAATAACTGTATTTTTGCGGGAAAAAACATCACCGATATATCCCGTCGGTATTTCAAAAGCAAATACACACAACCATGAAAGACCTTGTATCAAAAAGAAATCGCCGATATCAACGCCCTTAAATCCGTAAAACAACATTAAAACAGGTACGGTAAAAATCGCTTCTTTTAATCCACCGACAACCGTTAACGCCGTCGGAGCATATCTTAAAGGAATTAAGTTAAACACATTCATCAAAGACCTCTTGTTCGGATACGATTTTCAATTTATTCAAAATTTATTCAAAATAACTCTCTCAAAACCAAGCAATGCCGATTCAAAAATCCCATCAATTTTGCAACACACGAGCTGTTTGAGGCGCTGGCTCTTGTATCAAAGCCTCTTTACCGGCATCTAAAATTGTTCCTTGCGGTAAAGAATGAAGCGTATTTTCCTCATTTTCTTCTACCTCTTGCGCTAACGCCGGATTATCATCATCGGCAATTAAGTGCATATCTTTTTCGCGTTCAACGGGTAGCGGTTGCACTAAATCTTCCGTAATATCCTGATTGATACATTGCAATAGCCATACGTCATAAATCGGATGTTCCAACGGCGACAACGCCGGATTGGAAGAAAACATCCACCCTTTAAAAATTTGCTTTTGCGGGGCCTCTTTAACCGCTTCAAAAATTTGCAAATAAACGGCATTTTCAGGCATTTCCTCTTGTGGTTTTGTCAAGCAACGTTCGGGAATAATCGTCAGCGTACCGAACTTTAAGGGTTGATTGACTGTTGCTTCCATTGTCTTGACACGGCCCGTAATTTTATCCACCCCGCGCAACACCATTTTTTGCGTAGCGATGTCTGCCGCCGAGGCTGTTCCGATACACATTAAAACCCCTGCCATCATACCCGCCATCCATTTCAACGCCATCTGTTTCACCCTCATCTTTTTTTGCTTTCTCAACACAAATCAGTTTCTTATTCAACGTCTTTACCGAATGTCTTACTTCGTCAGCACCGCATTATTTTGTGGATAAGAAGATAAACTCCGAAATACTGTCTTCCAACGATTTATAATTTTCCGTATTCATAATGCGATTGCCGTTTTTCAACATTTCCGCACTTTTTCCGGGTTCCAGGCGCACATACTTACCGCCCATAACGCCGACATCGGCAATGGCAGCCGTTGTATCTTTCGGCAACCGAACGGCATTATCAATACTTAATACCACATCTGCCGTATACGTATCCTGATTTAAAACCGTTGATAATACGGAACCGACTTTAATACCTGCAATACGCACGTCCGAGCCGACTTCCAATCCGCCGATTTTCATAAAATTCGCGGTTAAGTTATATCCTTTGATTTCTTTCGTATCAACTTTTGATGCCGCAAAAAATAGGAATACCCCGGCAAAAATTAACACAAAAAAACCTAAAATCGTTTCTACCGGATTTTTTTTCATTTGATACCCTCGTTTGTTTCGTTTATTTCATTAACCGTTTGTTGCCCGTCCGCCAAGCCCGTTTCCGGCTGTATTGCGGATAAAGGTTCGTTTGCTTCCGTTATTTCTTCTTCCTTAACTTGTTTCTTCTCACGCATATACGCGTTCACTTTATCCATTAACTCCGTTAAAATAACGGCATCTTGCGTATAGACAATCTCATCACCCGATTCCAGCATTTCCTCATCCGCACCCGGCACAATTTCCAAATATTTAGAGCCGAGCAAACCGTCTGTTTCAATCACGGCAGAGGTATCAACCGATAACTCTATCTTTTTATCAAATCCCAATTTAACAAGCACCTGATACCCGTTGCCGAGTTTTTGCCCTTCCACCTCGCCGACTTTTATTCCCGCGATGCGCACATCGGCGCCGTTCATCAATCCGTCTGCTTTTGAAAAAGGCGCATATAAATAGAATGCCCGCGCATCGTTTTCAACGGCCGACTTTGCATGCACGAATCCCAATAATCCGCCCAACAGAACAACCAATACCGTTCCGGCGATTATTTCTTTGTTTTCGGTTTTTAACTTCATACCTTTTTATCCTTTTTTCGGTATTTCACCCGATTTTGCACGTTTTGTCAAGCATCTTTATCATTTTTTGCGCTTTTTTCAAAGAATAAAATTGACGCGAAATGTTTTTTTGATTACACTCTCTCTCGGGAGTATTAAGGATGAATCATAAATTACGGGGTGCCGTTTTCGGAGTATTTATTGCGTGTATCGCGTTTTTTTCCGTTACCGCGCATGCGCTTTCGGTTATTCGGGATACGGAAGTCGAATCCGTATTGACAAGTTATGCCCGAAAAATTTTTAAGACTGCCGGATTAAATCCGAACAATGCCCAAATCGTTCTTGTTAATGATCCGAGCATCAATGCCTTTGTTGCCGGCGGACAAACCATTTTCGTGCATACGGGATTAATTACGCAATCGCAATCCGTTGATGATATTATTTTTGTTTTATCGCACGAAACGGGGCATATTGTGGGCGGACATGTTGTACGCGGTATCGGGGCCTACGGACAAGCACGCACAACGGCTTTAATTTCCACCATTTTAGGCGGACTGGTTGCCGTTGCGGGCCGACCGGATGCCGGTATGGCCGTTATGATGGGTGGTTCAACCTCTGCCGTGGGGATGTTTACCGCTTATCGCCAGACCGAAGAAAGTGCGGCTGATAGAACGGCTGTTGATATTATGCAAAAAATGCATTACTCCATGCGTGGATTTGAAAATACGATGAAGTTGATACAAGCGCAAGAACGCATCAGTTCCAGTGATGACTTTTCATATTTACGCACGCACCCGTTAACTCGCGAACGCATCAATGCATTGGAACGATTCACGAAAAACGCACCGGCCGTTCGTGATGATGTTCGGTATGATTTAATCCGCGCAAAACTCATCGGATTTTTATATGAACCGGCCCAAACCCGTTCGCTTTATCAAAACGATACTTCTCTGGCGGGGGATTATGCGCGCGCGATTGCGATGTATCGGGCGCATCAGTTTGAACAAGCGCAACAAATGATTGATAATTTAATCCGCAAAAAAAGCGATTATCCGTATTTTTACGAATTGAAAGGGCAGTTTTATCTGGAAACGAGCAATCTGAACAACGCGATTGATAATTACCAAAAAGCCATCAATTTGATGCCCAACGCACCACTAATGCGTCTATCCATGGCGCAAGCCTTGTTAGAACGGCGTCAAACGGGGGATGCCGCGCGTGCCATACCGCATTTAAAAGCGGTGTTAGCGAAAGAAAACGATACACCGCTTGCTTGGCAATTACTCGCAACAGCGTATGACTTAACGGGCAAGCAAGCCGAAATCCCGTATGCCATGGCGGAATACTATCGCACGATAGGTGATTTAAAAAGCGCCAAACGCATGGCCAAAAAAGCTTTGGATACCCTGCCGAAGAATACGCCTGCCTATCAACACGCTCGTGATATTATGGCATTACCGGAAGAAAAAGCGGTTTACTACTAGTAATTACATTTCGGTAGCGGTTTGAAAAACAATTATGAAACGGAGGAAATAAAAATGGACGCATTAAACGAATTAAATAAACTATATGAGCTGAAAGAAAAAGGCATTTTAACAGAAGAAGAATATAACGAACAAAAGAAGCGAATTTTGACAAATCCCAATGATTTTGAGAAAAATCCTTCTCCGATTACAAGTTCGCCCGAAAAGAGTCGCAACATTTACATTTTAATTGCTTTTTTCTTGGGCTGTTTCGGCATTCATAATTTTTACATCGGTCGGACTACACGCGGTATTTTGCAACTGATTTTATTCTTTTTATTTATCTTCATCGTGCCGATTATTATTTTATGGATTTGGATTGTAGTTGATATGCTAACGGTTAAAACGGAAGGAAACGGTAAATTAATGTCTCCCATCAACGGCTGGGGTATTTTCATGATTGTTTTACAACTGTTCTCTATCTTTTGGATTCCGGTAGCATTTATGCTCAATATTCTGTCGGCCGGCTCTTTATAGTATCATCTTAAAAATTATTACATACACTTTATATGTAAAAACAGACTGTTATACAAATAAAAACCGATTAACAAAATATATCTCAACATATTTAAATAACAAAAAAGCAGGGCACAATCACACCCTGCTTTATCGTTTATTTTATCGCAATTTTTTATTCCGCTAAAAGTGAATCTACCAATGCAGTTAATTGCACCTTATCGGCTTCTTTATATGCCGACTTAATCGTCACAACCGGTTCAAGAAGTGTGATATTTTTAAGGCTCTCAAATTCGGCTTTCATTTTCTTTGCAGCCATCGGCGCCCATGAGCCGTTTTCAATAAATCCCACCTTTCGATTTTGATAATTCTTGCTCTTTAAATGCGCGATAAAACTTTCCATAACAGGGAACAATCCGCCGTCGTATGTCACGGATGCCAATACCAATCTATCATAACGGAAAGCATCTTCTACGGCTTCTGCCATATCATCACGCGCTAAATCAGCCAAAGAAACTTTAATATCACTTTTTGCTTCAATCATTTCTTTCAACCGTTCGGCAACGGCTTTCGTGTGTCCGTAAACGGAAGCATACGCGATAAAAATGCCTTTATCTTCCGGTCGATAAGAACTCCATATATCATATTTCCCGATATAGTGAGCTAAATTCTCCGTCAACATCGGCCCATGCAACGGGAAAATTTTTTGAATATCCAGCGTGCTTGCTTTTTTGAGTAAATTTTGCACCTGCGCACCATATTTTCCCACAATGTTAATATAATACCGACGCGCTTCACAATCCCATTCTTCATCTGTATCCAATGCACCGAATTTACCGAACGCATCAGCCGAAAACAAGGCTTTATCATACGCATCATAGGCAACCATCACTTCGGGCCAATGCACCATCGGCGCCATCACAAAATGTAAGGTATGTTTACCGAGTTCAAGCGGTGTATCCTCCGAAACAACCACTTTCCTATCCTCAAATAAAAGATGCGGGAAAAATTGCGGAATCATGCCGAATGTTTTCGCATTTGCAACAATTTTGGCATGCGGATACTTATCCATAAACATCTCAATACTGGCGGCGTGATCGGGCTCCATATGCAACACAACTAAATAATCCGGCTCTCTGTTACCTAACACCTGCGCTAAATTTTCAAACCATTCAGCCGTTGCCCGCTTATCTACCGTATCCATCACGGCAATTTTTTCATCCATAATAACGTATGAATTATACGAAATACCGTTCGGAATAATATATTGCCCCTCAAACAAATCCAGCGTTTTATCGTCAACGCCAACATAAAACGTTTCATTTGTTAATTTTTTCATCATCTTGCTTCCCTTTCGTTTGTATGAAAAATCAAGTCGAGTTTATCCAAATTAAAAAAAAATCACAAGCAGAAAATGAATCTTCGCTTAAAATACCGGCATCCGTTCGGCGCACTGCATGATTATGCCGTTACCGCCGGCGTATTAATAATATGCAACAGCGATAATTCATGTAAAATTTCAGGATGATACAAGCAGTATTTTTCTTCATCCGGCGTTAGCACCAATTCACCGCTTTGTGCATAACCTTGAATTTTTTGGGCAACACTGCGAATCGTTTTCATCTCAAAATCAGGCTCCGGACCGTTGACCGATAACATATATACATGCATTGCCTGATACACGGGATTCATTTTTAATAAATCAACTCCCTTTTCTTTGGGCGCTACTTGTTGCAATTCCGCCCCGGCCTGTTCGGCTTTCACCAGAATATCGGGTTTCTGATATTCTTCCGGAATTATGAATAATTTATGCCGTTTAGCCCATTCTCCCACACTTTCACGTGATGACCATACGGATAACGGAATGGAGAAAATCAACCCGAGCGTAATCGGCAATGTCCAGTAAAATAAACTGTTCGCATATAAATAAACAATCACCGATACGCCGATACCGATAACCGTATGCCAAAAATGGCGCCGAATAGCCACTAACCACGGCGTGCCTGTTTCGTCCCGATTTTGCGCATTCCAACCGGCATCCAATCCGAGCAAAATATCCAAAACGATTTTACTTTGGAACAACATCATAATCGGTGCAATCAAGGCGCTGAATATAAACTCAACAATCAGCGTTTTCATCAATCCGAAAAATCCGCCGAATTCTTTAAGGGGTCTATGCTGAATTAACACAACCAATCCCCCCAAAATTTTCGGGATAAACAACATACCCATTGAAAGTAAAAATAAAACCAACGTACCGATTAAATCAAACACGGGCCAAGTCGGGAATAATGTTTTGGTATCGGTAAAATATTCGGGCGGGAAAAACTCGCGCCATAAAGCAATACCCAATCCTAAAAATAAAAACAAAAACCATAGCGGGGAAGAAAGATACGACATAATTCCCAACGTGAAATGAAGCCGTGAAACGGGGTGCAGTTTACGCGAAAATAAAATCCGCAGATGTTGTAAATTCCCCTGACACCAACGCCTGTCTCTAATCACAAAATCCAGCATGGTCGGCGGACACTCCTCATAACTTCCCTTCAATTCGGGCAACATCCAAGCAAGCCATCCACCGCGACGAATTAAAGCGGCTTCCACAAAGTCATGACTCAATATATGTCCGCCGAACGGTGCTTGACCGGGAAATACGGGTAATCCGCAACACTCCATAAATGCCCGCGTGCGAATAATGGCGTTATGACCCCAATAATTGCTGTCCCACACCTGCCAGTATGCCAATCCCGCGCTGACAATCGGACCATACACACGTCCTGCAAACTGCTGAACACGGGCAAAAAATGTATGCCGATTGATAATCATCGGCGGTGCCTGAATAATCCCCGTTGTGGTATTAACCTCCATAAATTGTGCCATTTTAACAACGGTTTTACCTGTCATTAAACTATCGGCATCCAGCACCACCATGTAATCATATTTTGCACCCCAACGCATGCAAAAATCTTCTATATTCCCGCTTTTACGAGCGGTATTTTTCGGGCGATGACGATAATAAAGATTTATCTCTTTCGGAAAAAGTTTTTTAGTTTGCAACCAAAGTGCTTCTTCTTGCACCCAAACTTGCGGTTTTGTGGTATCACTCAACACAAAAAAATCAAACGCTTCTCCCTGCCCCGTTGCCGATAAATCCCGTGCCATTGCTAAAAGATTGGCGTAAACTGAGGTCGGGTCTTCATTATATACCGGCATAAGAATGGCCGTTTTGGTGGAAAGTTTCGTTTCCTCGGGGACTCGCTTAATTCCCGGCATTTTGCGGTGTCGTAAAATCTCCCAAAAACCAAAAAGGCTCGACCAAAAAAACAGTGAAATCCAAGCAAAAGTAATGCAAAACAGAAAAACAAGTCCGATTTTCAAAGAAACATCCACATCCGTCGGCATAAATGTTGCCCACTTAATCGTGGCAAGAACAACGCATATCAGCACCAACCCAAATAATTTGATTCTCCGCCAAATCACTTGTCGTTTGCTGATGGTTGAAAGCACCACATATTCCTTTTCCATATCCAACTCCTTATACTCTTCGTTTTTATCTGCTTTTATTGAAACATTAACGATTTTTATTTTAAGCAAACACCTTTTTCTTGGTTCTTTTCGTTTGATAAAACGTTTTTGAATGCCTTATTTCCCGCTGACGGATTTTACCACCAACTTCACACCCTTCGCCAACGTCTTCTTAATTTTCCACACAGGGTGAAAAGTTTTAATGCTTTGACGGAACATATCCGCCCGAATTAAATCCGGCGCCGCCTGAAAGAGTTGTCTATGAAAGCAAGCAATAAGCATTTTCTCATCTTCATTTGAAATATCATCAAATAAATTGATTTGCTCATATAATTTTTGCGCCAAAAACACCATTTTAAAATAATTCAAGCGTTGAACGGCCGGCAATCCCGTTTCGGGCAGTATACTATCCAGATACGTTTGAATATGCCCGTCCAGTAATTTGCTGACATCATCGGGATGCAAATTTCCTTTCTCTTTTTGCAACTTTTCAACAATGGCGCTTGTCAAAACGGGCGAATCATAACCCCACTCTTTTAAATAGGCGTTCACCCAGTCTTCAATGGTATAAAATTTAATACTTCCCATCACAACTCCTTTGCTCTTATTTTCTATTCTCCCACGCTGTGATTTTTTCTACGGCAGATATTGATAAGTCCATACTTCCGTCAAAACGGCATCTTTATCCGCCTCGCGTGCCGATTTCAAAAAGGCACGCAGTTCACCTGTCCGTCCGTTTGGCTTAAAATCAAAGAACAAGCGATATCCGCCGTCCACACTGTTTTTTTGAACAATGGGATTCATAATATCGCCGGCATCTACGGATACATCAGGCACAAGTTGCGCAACATCCGTTATTTCATCCAGCATACCGCCTTTAAAATCAATCACGTATTTTATCTTTGCTTCTTCCGGCACACCCGATACACCGCCGACACCCGTCCGTGTGGCAATAATTTTACCCTTGTTATCCGATTCGGGATCTTCACTCGTCCAATACATCCGATATTTAAATGTATAAGACTTCCCTTTTTGAATTTTCTCATCCGGCCACCAAAAAGCCACCACGTTATCATGAATTTCTTTATCGGACGGGATTTCCACTAAATGCACACGTCCCGTTCCGAATCCTTCCAACGGCTCAATCCACACGCTCGGGCGTTCCTGATAATGCGCTTCAAAATCTTGATAATGATCGGGGTTTCTATCCCGTTGAAAAAGACCAAACCCTTTCGGTGCTTTATCCGAAAAAGAACTCATCCGCAACTGTCTTGAATTATCCAACGGGCGCCATAGCCATTCATCATTTCCGTTATGAATGAGCAACCCATCGCTATCATGCACTTCCGGCCGATAATCAAAAAACTTATTTTTGGTATTTTCACCGAATAAATACATACTGGTAAGCGGGGCAATCCCGATTTTTTGAATATCCGCCCGCGGGAAAAGAGTTGCCGTCACGTCAATCTTCGTTGCTTTCCCCGGTTGAATGAAAAAAGAATACGCACCCGTAATGCGCGGGCTATCCAAAAGGGCGTAAATCGTCATATTGCGCTGACGCATAGCCGGTCGCTTCACCCAAAACTCTTTAAATATCGGGAATTCCTCACCTGTCTGCACGCCCGTATCAATGGCAAGCCCGCGCGCCGAAAGGCCGTATTTTTGGTGTTGCCCGAGTGCACGAAAATAACTGGCGCCCAAAAAAGCAATCAACTCATCATAATAATCCGGCGTATTCAGCGGATAATGCAACCGAAAACCCGCATAATCAATATCGCCCTTAATATTATTAATCGGCTTATCATTCAACGTAAACGCACTCGGCGTATACGGCATATATAACTCTTCGCCGGCAATAATCTGATTAACACGAACGGAATTTTGATAAATGGAACCCATGTGAAAAAATTGGATTTCAAACGGAATGTTTTTGCGATACCACGGCCCTTGCTCACGCACATAGCGCAAAGAACGGAATGCATCATAATCCATATTTACCAATTCCGACGGCAATTTGACTTCTTCTGCCTGATATGGTTTTTCCGATAATTTCTGCGCCTTTTCTATAACGTTTTGATAGTTAAACACGGCGGAAAATGCCACTTGACTCCACAAAACGACGCCGACAATCATCATTCCGAATATTTTTCTTTTTTTCATACCGCAATCATCCCATCTTTCACTTTAATCATATTATGCCGATTTGCTTATCTCTTTTTACTTCGACATACAACCTGCGTCAGCATACGATTTTTTATGATGTATTGCAAGCCCTATTTTCGCACGGCATCAAGTGCCTTTTGCAAAATACGTGCCGCTGCTTCGGCATCCAACACTTCTTTTTGTCGCTTTAAACGCACACCGCGTCCGTTCATGGCCTCGGTGGCATATTTAGAGGTATAGCGCTCATCAACCAGCAAGACGGGTAAGCGGTATTTTTCAATCAATCGCGCACAAAACAGTCGCACCTGACCGGCAATAAATCCCTCCGTTCCGTCCGTTTGCAAGGGCAGTCCCACCACGAATCCCGTAATTTCTTTTGCCGGCACAATATCATCTAATTCTTTTAATTTATAAATAATTTTGAAGGGATAAGAAATTTGCCTTTCTTTATCCGAAAGCGCCAAGCCGATTCGCACACTTCCGTAATCAATACCCAACAACCGCCCGCTCGTTTCGGAAAGAAAATGCGGGTCGGTTGATAAAAAACCTTGTAATTCGGATTGAAATTGTTTATCATCAGTCATCATTGTTTCATGTTATAAAGGAAAATAAGAAAGATGCAAGTAAAAAATGTCATTTTAGCAGCCGATCATGCGGGTTGTCCTTTAAAAGAAGCCATTCGAAAATGGCTTGTTGAGAACGGTATACAAGTTCATAATTACGGCACAAACGATCCGAATACGCCCGTTGACTACCCCGATAAAGCCGCCAAAATGGCAGAAGGTATTGAGCGCGGGGAAGCACTGTTCGGGATTTTAGTATGTGGTTCGGGTATCGGCATGAGTATTGCCGTTAATCGGTATGATTTCATCCGGGGCGCTTTGGTTTGGAATCCGGAACTTGCAACCTTGGCTCGTCAACACAACAATGCAAATGTTTTAATTCTGGGCGGACGTTTTACGGATGAAGCCGTTGCGATTGAATGCGTTAAAAACTTTTTAACAACGCCGTTTGAAGGCGGTCGTCATCAGGTTCGCGTCAACAAACTTGAAAGGATGCCTCATGACTTTGAAAAATAGAAATAACTTCTTTCATGCGCCATTAGTTGAAGAAGATGAAGAAATTGCCCGAATTATCACGCGGGAATTATGGCGTCAACAAGAGCACATTGAATTAATTGCGTCGGAAAACATTGTTTCACGCGCCGTTATGCAAGCAATGGGTAGCGTTCTCACAAATAAATATGCCGAGGGATATCCGAATCATCGCTATTATCACGGGTGCGAATTTGTGGATGAAGTAGAACAACTCGCAATTGACAGAGCCAAAAAATTATTTAATGCGCAATTTGTAAACGTGCAACCGCACTCGGGTTCGCAAGCAAACAGCGCCGTTTATTTAGCCTTGTTGCAACCGGGCGACACGATTCTCGGTATGGGGCTGGACGCCGGCGGACACCTCACACACGGTTCAAAAGTATCCTCATCGGGGAAATACTATAAGAGCATTGCCTACGGTTTAAATCCCGATACGGGATATATTGATATGGAATCGGTTGAGCAATTAGCGGTTGAAAATCAAGCAAAGTTAATTATTGCCGGCGGGTCGGCTTATCCGCGGGAAATTGATTTTGAGGCCTTTCGTAAAATTGCCGATAAAGTCGGCGCCTATTTGATGGTGGACATGGCGCATTTTGCGGGTTTGGTTGCCGGAAAGGTTTTGAAAAATCCGTTGGATTATGCCCATGTTGTGACGACAACAACGCACAAAACATTGCGTGGTCCGCGCGGAGGTATGATTCTCACAAACGATGCCGAACTTGCAAAAAAAATCAACACAGCCATTTTCCCGGGCTTACAAGGCGGTCCGTTAATGCACGTGATTGCCGGCAAAGCCGTTTCGTTTGCCGAGGCATTGGATGATTCGTTTAAAGTGTATGCCCGTCAAGTTGTTTCAAATGCCGCCGTATTGGCGAAAACGATTAAAAAGCAAGGGTATAACCTTGTATCCGGCGGAACGGATACGCATTTGATTTTAATTGATTTGCGCGATAAGGGAATCACGGGGAAAGACGCTTGCGACGCACTGGCGGAAGCAGGCCTGATTTGCAATAAAAACGCCGTGCCGAATGATCCGCAAAAGCCGACAATTACATCAGGTTTACGCATCGGCAGTCCGGCAGGCACAACGCGCGGTTTCAAAGAAAAAGAATTTGAACAAATCGGCTTAATGATTACGCGTGTTTTGGATTCGCTTCAATCGGATGAAGAAACGAAGCAAAAAGCCATTACTGAGGTCAGAGCCGAAGTCAAGCAACTTTGTTTGGATTTTCCGATTTATACGCGTGCAATTGGGTAATGCGTGGTAGAAACGTAATAGAACGGATAGAGGAAGAGCGATGAAATGTCCTTTTTGTGGCTGTTCGGACAGCCAAGTCAAAGATTCACGGCCGAGTGAAGATTATTCTTCCATTCGGCGCAGGAGGCAATGCCCGCAATGTGGCGGACGATTTACAACGTTTGAGTATATTCAAAGCCGTGATTTAATCGTCGTTAAGAAAAACGATATTCGGGTTCCGTTTGAGCGTGAAAAATTACAACGCTCTATTTTGTTGGCCTTGCGCAAACGGTCGGTTGATGCGGATAAAGTAGAGCAAATGGTCAACTCCATCATTTCACGATTGGAAAAATGTGGCGAATCCGAAATTCAATCATCTTATATCGGTGAATTGGTGATGGAAGCGCTTTTAGGGGTTGACAAAGTGGCGTATGTGAGATATGCCTCCGTCTATAAGAATTTTAACTCAATGGAAGATTTTAAAGAATTTGCAGCCAGATTAACAGAGGAAAAATAACCATGTCAAATGCAACACAAAAATTTACGAATGCACGTTTAATGGCCGTTCAAGCCGTTTATGCCAAAGAATTATCGGGAGAAAGTTGGGAGAAAGTCGTTTCGCGTTTTTTAATGGGCGAAACGGGCGGAGAAGTGATTCAAGAAGGGATTGCAGGTCGCGAAGAATTTATTAAATTAGAACCGGCCGACGCTAAATTGTTCACAAGTTTGGTATCTGCCGTTCAAGAAAATGATGAGATTTTAACGCAAACCATTCAAGATAACATTTCCAAAAAAGTTGATTTCAGTCGATTGGAAATTTTAATCAAGTGCATTTTAAAAGTCGGTATGGCCGAGTTCGGGGTTAACTCCACATTAGATGCACCGATTATCATTAACGAATATACGGATATGACACGGGCATTTTTTAACGGTCCCGAAGTTAAAATCGTGAACGCCATGTTGGATAAATACGCCAAGGTTATGCGCGAATAACCGGTTCACTCAAAATCGCCGAATAATCAAAAAAATGGATGGCATTTAAAAGTATGAGGGAGCGTCTGAAAAACGGCATACAATCAGCGCGGTGCGTGTTCCGAATGTGAAATGCGCAAAGTGTTTGTTGATGAAAAAACGAACTCTGTAAAAGCGAATAAAGCAAAGAACGGGCGTTATAATGCTCTAAATGCAACGCGAATTTGATTAAAAAAGGATATTTTTTTCAAAAAGCAAAAAAAATACTTGATTTTTGTGTAAAGATTGTGTATAAGGGAGTCCTTAACAAGTTCTATGGAGATAAAAATGAAAAAAAACATTCATCCGGACTACCACGAAATTACGGTTGTGATGACAGACGGCACGGAATTCAAAACACGCTCTACGCTCGGTAAAGAAGGAGCCGTAGTTCGTTTGGATATTGATCCGTTATCTCATCCGGCTTGGACGGGCGTTTACCGTTTGATTGACAGCGGTGGTCAATTAGCAAAATTCAACAAGAAATTCGCCGGATTCAAAAAATAAAAATCCCGATTTTTTTTAGAATGATTAAAAAGCCGCTTTTTGAGCGGTTTTTTTATTATTCCCATTCTTTTCGTGTTGTTGCTGATGATATAAAATAGCAAACTGATATAAAATACAAAACGGCGCAAAGCAAAAGATATTATTCAGGAGCAACCAAAGCGCTTCAATCTTTCACATCATACAAATTATTCTACAATACATAAATAAAAAAAACTTCCCGTCAAGCAATCCCCGAAACGAGATAAAAAAGTCAAAAAAATAAGATAATTCTATATAATTATACTTGATTTTGCGTTGCAAATGAAGTATTTTAATCTGCGTTATATTTTTATAAGGAGTTTTTTATGCATCAATATCGCACACATACATGTGGCGCCTTACGCGCGGAAGATAAAGGAAAAACAGTTCGTTTAGCCGGTTGGGTTCATCGCAAACGCGATCACGGCAATTTGTTGTTCGTTGACTTACGAGATAATTACGGTATCACACAGTGCGTATTGAATACATCCAGCCCGCATTTTACAACGCTGGAAAAAATTCGTCCGGAATCGGTTGTGCGGATTGACGGCACGGTGCTTTTAAGAACGCCCGAAACAGTCAACCCAAAAATGCCGACGGGTGAAATTGAAATTGAAGTCAAAGATGTTGAAATTTTATCGCAAGCCGATGTTTTGCCGATGCAAGTTGTTGCCGAAACAAAGGACTTATCGGAAGAGCAACGCTTAACCTATCGTTTCTTGGACTTACGGCGCGAAAAACCGCATGCCAATATTTTACTGCGCAACAGTTTTATTTATTCTTTGCGTAAACGGATGTGGGCTGCCGGATTCAGCGAATTTCAAACACCGATTTTAACGGCTTCATCACCGGAGGGCGCACGGGACTTCTTGGTTCCTTCGCGTTTACACCAAGGAAAATTTTACGCGTTACCGCAAGCCCCGCAACAATTCAAGCAACTGTTAATGGTATCGGGCTTTGATAGATACTTCCAAATTGCGCCATGCTTCCGCGATGAAGATGCCCGCGCCGACCGCTCACCGGGAGAATTTTATCAATTAGATATTGAAATGTCTTTTGTGACGCAAGAAGAGATTTTTGCAACGGTAGAACCGATTATTCACGATGTATTTGTTGAGTTTGCCCCAAATGCGACTGTTTCACCTGCTCCGTTTGTTCAAATTCCCTATAAAACCGCTATGGTAAAATACGGAACGGATAAACCGGATTTACGTAACCCGTTAATTATTGAAGACGTTTCCGAAATTTTTGCCGGTTCATCTTTCGGATTATTCGCCAATCAAGTAGCAGGCGGTGGATTTGTGCGCGCCATCAAAACGCCGGATACGGCATCCAAACCGCGCAGTTGGTTTGATAAGATGAACGGATTTGCCGTTGAATCAGGCTTTGGCGGATTAGGCTATATTACATTAGCGAGCGAAGGAAATAAAGGTCCGATTGCGAAAAACTTGGATGCTGACCGCATTGCACGGTTGATTGAAAAAACGGGAGCCAAAACGGGCGACAGTATTTTCTTTGTATGCGGTAAAGGAGAAAAGACGGCAAAATTTGCAGGACAAGTTCGCACATTACTCGGTGAAGAATTGAACTTGATTGATAAATCACGTTTTGAATTCTGCTGGATTACCGACTTCCCGTTCTATGAAGAAAATGAAGATACGGGCGCCATTGAATTTTCGCACAACCCATTCTCAATGCCACAAGGCGAAATGGAAGCGTTGACAACGAAAAATCCGTTAGAAATCTATGCCTATCAATTTGATATGGTTTGCAACGGATACGAAATTTTGTCGGGCGCTATCCGTAACCACCGTCCGGATGTTATGTATAAAGCGTTTGAAATTGCGGGATACGGTCCGGAAGTTGTGGAGCAAAAATTTGCAGGACTTTTGAGCGCCTTTAAGTTTGGTGCACCCCCGCACGGTGGTTGTGCATTCGGTATTGACCGATTGGTGATGTTATTAACCGATGAAAGTTATATTCGCGAAGTGATTGCATTCCCGATGACACAGCAAGGATTAGACTTATTGATGAAAGCACCGACGGAAGTAACCGAACAGCAATTACGCGAATTGCACATCAAATTGAGATAAATATCATTTTTTGATTTATTTCGGTATTAAGATAGAAAGGGGTCAATTTTCAGTTGATCCCTTTTTATACATGAATATATTAAAATAAAAATAAGAATTTTATTTTACTTTTATATTATTTTCATATATTATCTTATGAGTTATCAATAATGCAACGGAGAAAGAAAAAATGAAAAATATACTTATCGGGATTTTAGGACTGGCACTTTGCGGTTTGGGAGTCATTTATTATCTTGAACATGAAAACGTATCACCTTGCGGATACGACAAAGAAGACGTCATTCAAACATTTCAAGACTGGTTAGCAAATGGCATTAAAAACACCAACAAAACAGAACAAGAAAATCCAATAACGGTTCTTGGCATAAATGGCATACTTGAATACAACACTTCTCCTGAAGTTTTGGGACAGAAAGTATACGAAGATATAAAAAACAGTCGTATTTGTAAGGCAACACTCATTGTTGACTTTACGCCTCTTGGAAAAAGCAGAAGTATTGAAGAAATAAATGTTCGGTTTCAAAAAATGCTTACGTCTCCCAACGAAAATGGAGATAAAGCACTATATTATTCTATGGCGGGGATTGATGTTGAGCAAATGCTCCAAGAAGCCATTCCGCTATACAAAAAATATAACGACTAAAAAAATATTTTTATCAATTGGTTAAAATCCAGCGTTATATCGCGAATTTAAAATTTTTTGATAGCCATACAAAAACGGATTTGAGCGTATTAAGCACAAACCCGTTTTTATATTGAATTGTTATATTGAGCACAGTTATATACCGTAGATTATTCTTTCAAAACGCAATAATTACCGTCCAATGTGCGTTCTTCATAACACTCCATACAGGCATCGGTTATATTCTGAACATTCACACGTTCTTCGGTATCGCACGGATAGCATTTATTATCTCTGCCTCTTAACGGGGCATCCGCCGGGCATTTCGGAACGCAGTAGTTATTGTATTTATTACGAGTATCGGGGCAACGTTCACAGCCGTCGTGAGTAAGACTGGAAACATCTATATTCTGTTCTTCATCACAAGAATAACAATCTCCATAATAACCTGTAAATGTTCCCTCTGGACAAGGTATAGAGCAGTATAAATTAGCCCTTCCGCTTGCTACTCGATTGGAACAAATTGTGGCACATGATTCTGTTCCGGAAATATAAATAGGATTAGGATCTAAACAGCTGTAACACATACCATCATCACCACGAATCTGATTAGTCGGACAGTCTAAAATACAATAACGATCTATTTGCCGTCGGTTTTGACACTGATCACAACCCATATGTGTCACACCATATACATTGATATTTGCTTCTATTTTACAAGAGACACACTCACCCAGATTTGTGGTAAATGATCCTGTTGAACAAGGAATCGAACAGTAACGATTGTGCTCTCCGTTTGCAATCCTATTCGAACATAGTAAAGAACACATATTCAAAGCATTATCCATAGGTATCGGATAGGGGTATTCACAATCATAACACTTTCCGTCATCTCCGCGAATTTGATTTACAGGGCAATCTAATATACAATAGGAACCTATTTGTTGACGATTTTTGCAACTTTCACAACCTCCCTGTTTCACCCTATAAACATTTATATTTTCTGGGGTATTACACGAAAAGCACTGTCCGTCTGTGTTGGTAAAATATCCCAACTCACACGGAAGTGAGCAGTACTGATTTAATGCACCATTTGCCACTCGATTTGGACACGTTTGTGTGCACCTATTCACTGCATCGCTCATTGCTATCGGATCAGTATACTTACAATCGTAACATTTCCCATCATCTCCACGAATTTCTCCCTTGCATTTTAAGACGCATTTATTATTCCATATTTCTCTGTTTGGGCAAGCGTTGCAGTTTTCATTCACGCCCGTAACGTCAACCCCGTTTGCTTCCTCGCAAGTATAGCAATTCCCGTTTTTATCAATCAACGGTTTAAACCACGGGCAACATTGGTCGCCTGCCACATTACAACAATAGCCGTTCATTGTGGACGGACAACAATACGGCCCCGCCCACCTATCACTCGTGCAACAGACTTGACTCCCCGTTAAAATATCTTGCCTGCACCGTTCATTACTCCCGCAGATTGAGACACATACACCCTCTGCCGAACATCTTGCACATTTGCTCGCACAATCGTCATCATTATGGCATTCTTGATATGGCAACATATCGTCTTCCAAGTGCGCCCCGTATTGGAAGATCATCACGGCTGTTGTTGTCGGTTCCCCTGCCTCTGTTAACCCGTCGCAGATACTTGTATTCCCATCGTATGCCAAATCGCCCACTTTCATAATAATCGGCAACGTCCATTCTGTCCGCAATATCATCTTGCATTCAGCTACCGGCACATTCTGCACTTCTATTTCAAAGTATTTCGGATCCTCTAACCAATACGCCGTTATCGGATACCCGAGACTTGTATATTCCCCCATTTCCATGACGATTTCGGGATTCTCGGGGTCGGTTGTATTATTATCCGCAATCGGGGCGATTGCATACGCCCGCAAATTAATTTCATGCACCGTTTCATTTGCCCGATACATCGTCATCGCATACCGATAACCCATCATTCCCGCAACCGATAGCACACCGATCACCGCTAACACGCCCAGCATTTCTACCATACTCCGCCCGTATTCGGCCAAGCGCGCACCTCTTAATCTACGCACACCCTTTAATCCGCTCAATTCATCCAATCCATGTTGCGTTTGTGAATCTGCTAAACATTCCGCTTTTTGATTACTTTTCAAGCACGTCAGACTTATTTGATGCGCTGATTTTTTCTCTTGTTTTGCGCGATTCGCCTCAAATACACTGTTTTTTACTTTTTTTGCATAAAAAGAAGCCACGTTAACTATTTGTTTTATATTCATTTTCTTTCTCCCCATTCTTCATAAACGTCCGTTTATGTAGAGGGAATAAAGCACGAAATCGTCCCATAAAAAGAAATCTCAAAAAATTATTATTTTACAATAAGATAATCATATTTAAATTTTTACTTGATTATTTTAAAAATACCCTTATAATCCTCTTTATACTATATCATCTAGACGGACGTTTATGAAGAAAATTTAAAAGAAATCGTTAATATTTTGTTTTCATCCATAAAAATTTTATCTCTCGAAAAAATAAAAATTTACCTTGCAAAACAATCTCAAACAAAAAAGGGGCTTTAAAAGCCCCTTTTTTGTTTATTCATAATCTCAAATCCCTTTTACGCTGTTCTGTTTTGCTGTTGTGCCGCCGCAACCATTGTAAGCGAATCCGGTTGTTGCACGCCCGCATGTTCGCTGGCATGTTGAGCTAATGTCATTTTTGCATTCGGTGTCTGCGGTGCTGCTTGTTGTTGGGATTCCGCCGCACGCGCCTCCACAATATCATCAGCCTCCTGACTACCTGTTGTCGATTGAATAACACGATCCAGCAAACCGGAACTATTAGCAACTTTTAACAAGAAACCGGCCCAACCACCACATGTGGATGACATAATTCCCGTACCGAATTTCGTTAAAGCAGCAGTTTGCTTTGCAGGCCCGTAAGAACCCCATGCGGCAAAGGCTTGCATCTTTAAATTCCCGATAAGATCACCATCTTTTAACTTTGATTCATCTTTGCGATACTCTTCGGCACCGATGATATCTCTCTGGTCCACACTCGCATACTTTGTTCTTTTATCAAAATTCTCTTTCTTCTCCTGCCCCTCTTTTTGGATATCTTCAATATCTTGGCGCGTAACTTTTTGACCCGTTTGTTTACTTAAATCACCTAACATTTGCTCCATTCGAACATCATCTAATTGAATGGCTGTGTTTTCATTCATACTTTTCATCAACGTGCTGTTTTGAACCATTTATTATCCTCCGTTGTTCTAAAAAACTCTCAAAACCTATAAAGCAATTATACCATACCCAGCAATTGTTTTCAACTAAAAAATAAATTGATTTTTTATTTTTTTTATGGTAGCATATATGCATCATAGCCTGCACGAAAGGGGTTTATCGTGAGTATCGAGCGTATTTGTCAAAGATTTCAAGAGGTTTATAATTTAAAAGATAGTAAAGGAACTGCTATCGGGCATGATTTTTTCAAATTCAGCAGTGATCCCGATATCCGCGCCGAAGAAATGGCTGACTTTAAAGGCTTTCAGGTTTGGAAAAATCCCGGCGAAATTATGGGTTGGACGAAACACTTGAACTGGATAGGATCCTCTGCTCCTGCTGCCAGCCGTTTAGCCCGTAAAGTAGCAATAGATACAACAAACCTCACGCCTGAGTCTTGGAAATTGTTACTTGATAAATGCGCAACTTTATATCAAACGGAAAGCGAAGAAGACCATTTTGTTGCCGATTTGATTCTATTTCGCATTGCACTAAATCGAGACAAAGGCGAGGCTAATACCTATTGGCAAAATTCTTCACCGCTCTATTCCATCACATTATTGAGTTATCTCTCTGAATTTGGTCATATCTACCCCGATCCAAAGGGGCAAGAATATTTAAAATTTCTGCAAGAGGAATTGTCTTCCGGCAAGTTAGCGATTACAAAGCAATCCGAGCAAAAACAAGAAACAACAAATCAAAAACAACGGCAAATATCAGCCATTAAAACCGAAAATGCCTCAAATGAAGAAATTTTGGCAAATAATAAAGAAATTTTAGCTAAACTCAACACGCTTCAAAAAGAAAATCAATCCACTTCCGCCGATAATACTCCAAACGGAGTTAATCCAGCAAACCAAGCGCTTGATGAACAATCTCTTTCCGTATTAAAGCAAAACTTAAAGCAGGCGCAATCAACACTGATTACAAAAGATGACGTTAAAAAGATTCCGGGAATTCAACAAGCCGTTCAATCTCTGACTAATACAACCGCATCGCAAGCAACCATCAATGAAGATCCGAAAGACACGCAAAAGAGCATTCAGCAGGTAGCTGTTGCACAACAACAAGTTGAAGAACAAGAAGGGTTTTGGTCTAAATGGGGATGGGTTATCGGTATTGTTGCAACGGCGGGTCTCGGCTTTTTGGCTTGGTACTTTGTTAAAAAATATAAGGATAAAGCTGATGAAAGCGCGGCTCAATCCAGCGCATTGAAAGATGAAATAACTTCTTTACAAGACGAAATCAACGATTTATCCAATTCTGACGGTTCATCAACAAATACCAACACGGGAAACGACGATACGCTTGGGAATAATGCCGTTATTGTGAATACCGATACCATCAATCAAATCAACGAAATTATTTCAAACAGCAATCAAAGAACTTAACTATACGTTATTTCACAAAAGCATGCCATTTTATCATTCAGTTATCGGAGTTCATCATGTCAACAAAAGGCGAAAATTCAACAAATCATACACAATCTTCACAACATAAAGCACAAAATGAGAGCCCAAAATCAAACCATTCATCTTTTGGGCGTAATACACTCCTTGCCTTAGGGGGATTATTTGCACTCGGTGGTTCGCTTTTCCATGTTATTCAATATGCGTCTCGGAGCAAAAACGAATCAACGAGAATCGGATTGGTTGTAGGAGATTATCTTGCAAAAACACAGGCAGAAAACACAGCGCTTACACAACGGACACACGAAGCCTCTCAAAACCGCACCTCTTATGAAAAAGAATGTAAGGATATGGCTCTTATCGTTGTGCAACTCGCTGACAAATTCAAACAAAAATCACCCGAACAAATTATTGACAGAGCCTCTTTTTTATACAAAAAGCAACAAAAAGGGAACCCAAAAGCCGATATTATTTTAGAGGATATGCAAGCTATTAAACATAATTTTACGGGAACAACAAAAAATCTCAGAAATCTGATGACCTGCTATCACACGTCACCCGAAATACCGTTTTCCGACCACTTAACGGATTCTGCCGTTGTGCGAGACAGAATTTATCGCTATGAAACAAAAGTGCGCCAATACTTATTGAAAGAATATAACATTATGCAAAAAAGCATGCTTCAAAACAGTAAATAAAGAAGGCTTTTGCATAACCCCTTTGCAAAAGATTCTTATTTTTATCTTGCATTTTACAACGAAATAAGCTACAAAGACATTCAGTGTTTATTTTTGAAAGAGGGACAATTATGGAAAAAGAACAAAAACAAGCCATCAAAGAATTGGCAGAATTATTGCATGAAAATAATTTATCCGAAATTGATTACGAATCGAACGGCGTGCATATTCGCATTGTTGGGCCGAAACCCGCTCCCGTCCCACCGACGGTTGCTCCGGTTGCCGTTCCGCCCGTTGCAGGTGTACCGGCAGTTGCCGCGAACAATCCCGTTCCGGCACCCCGCGCTGAAAAGCCCGTTGTAAAAGCGGAAAATAATTTGGTTTCACCGATGGTTGGTATTGTATATTTAGCCAAAGATCCATCGTCACCAAATTTTGTTAAAGTAGGAGATACGGTCAGCGTCGGGCAAACAATTTGTTTAATTGAAGCGATGAAAACGTTTAACCCGATTAAAGCAACAAAAAGCGGCAAAATTGTTGCCGTATTGGTGGAATCGGGTAGCCCTGTTGAATATAATCAACCATTATTTGAATTGGAATAATCAATGTTTGAAAAAGTTTTAATTGCAAATCGTGGCGAAATCGCTTTACGCATTCACCGTGCCTGTCGTGAGATGGGGATTAAAACGGTAGCCGTTCATTCTACGGAAGATGCGAACGCCATGCATGTTAAACTGGCTGATGAAGCCGTTTGTATCGGTCCTGCCGCTGCAAAAGATTCCTATTTGAACAAAGCGGCTATTATCTCGGCAGCGATGATGACGGGAGCAGACGCCATTCATCCGGGTTACGGATTTTTATCCGAAAACGCCGATTTTGCCGAAATGGTTGAAGCGCACGGTATGGTCTTTATCGGACCGAAGCCGGAAATGATTCGGTTAATGGGTGACAAAGTGACGGCAAAAAAAGCTGCCATTGAATCAGGCTTGCCTGTTGTCCCCGGCTCAGACGGAGATGTTAAGACGGTTGAAGAAGCCTTAATGTGGGGCGAAAAAATCGGTTATCCCGTTATTGTTAAAGCGGCAGCCGGCGGTGGCGGTAAAGGCATGAAAGTGGCAAATAATGCTACCGAAATGGCCGATGCTTTTACATTGGCAAAAAATGAAGCGCGCAATTCTTTTTCAAGCGACGTTGTTTATATTGAAAAGTATTTGCAAACACCGCGTCATATTGAGGTTCAAATTATCGGCGATAACTACGGCAATGTTGTCCATTTAGGTGAGCGGGATTGTTCTTTGCAACGCAATCACCAAAAAGTGTTGGAAGAAACACCCTCCCCCGCTTTAAATGCGCAACAGCGTAAAGAAATCGGTGAAATTGCCGCAAATGCCATGCGAAAGCTTGGTTATTCAAATGTCGGGACAATTGAATTTTTGTATGAAAACGGAAAATTTTATTTCTTGGAAATGAACACACGTGTGCAAGTGGAGCACCCGATTACCGAAATGATTACGGGCGTTGATATTGTGCGCGATCAATTACGGGTGTCCAGCGGTGCAACACTCGGATACACGCAAGATGACATTGTTTTTTCGGGTCATGCCATTGAATGCCGTATTAATGCGGAAAATCCGCAAACATTTATTCCGTGTCCCGGTCGAATCGGGGCTTGGCATACACCGGGCGGATTGGAAGTTCGGGTTGATTCGGGTATGTATGCCGGTTGTAAAGTTCCGCCGTGCTATGACAGTATGGTTGCAAAGTTAATCGTTCACGGCAGAACGCGCAACGGCGCTTTAATGCGCTTACGGCGGGCATTGGAAGAATTCGTTATTGAAGGCATTTCAACAACAATACCGTTGCATCAACATATTATCGCAGATCCCGAATTTTTAGACGGGCAGTATAATATTCACTGGCTTGAAAAATTTATCGAGCAACACCGAGATGAAATCGTAGAAGAATAACAGGAGCGGACACACTGGTCCGACAAAACAGGAGAAAACAAATGGCGCGACAAAACCATGTGGCAGATTTGGAGCATGAAACACTCGTTAAAGTGATTAAGGCGTTTTTAAGTGGTAATTTTTGCGAAAATGTGGCAAAAATTCCTGCTGAGGCACAAGAAATATCTACTGTCAACAAAACACTTACCGAAATGCAAAATATGACTGCACATCGCTGTGCGGCGGATATGGGGTGTATTGTTGAGAATGTGCCGGATACCGACACGCGTAAATGCGCCGAAAATGCATCAAAGCGCACGTCATTTGATATGCCTGTATTAAGTGTATCCAAAGAAGCCTGCAATAAATGCAAGAACAACCAATATATCGTGACGGAGCAATGTCAAGGTTGTTTGGCGCGCCCTTGCACAAATTGTCCGTTCGGAGCAATTGAGTTTATCAACGGGAAATCGCATATCAATCAGGAAAAGTGCAAAAAATGCGGTATTTGTGCGAAATCATGTCCGTATGGTGCTATTTTGAAGATGACGATGCCGTGCGCCGGCGTTTGTCCTGTTGATGCCATCAGCAAAAACGAAGAAGGTGTTGCCGTTATCGACCACGATAAGTGTATTTTATGCGGTCAATGTTCGGCAGCTTGTCCGTTTGGTGCCATTATGGTTAACAGCGAAATTATTGACGTGTTAAAAGCAATTAAAGCGGGTAAAAGGGTTATTGCCATGCCGGCCCCTGCCATTATGGGGCAATACAATGCAGCAACAATCGCACAAGTTTTATCAGCCTTCATCAAAGCAGGTTTTTCGGACGCTATTGAAGTGGCGGTAGGGGCTGATATTACCACACGCAATGAGGCGCATGAGCTGGCGGAACGGTTGGCAAACGGTGCTCCGTTTATGACAACATCATGCTGTCCGGCTTACTATAACGCCGTTCGGAAACACTTTCCCGAAATGCAAGAATTTGTATCACATACATTAACACCGATGCAATATACAGCGCGCTTACTCAAAGAACGCGATCCGGAATGCGTAACGGTATTTGTCGGGCCATGTATGGCAAAACGCATTGAGGGGTATAACGATGCATACACGGATTATGTTTTAAACAACAAGGAAATTGTAGCCTTATTTGAAGCTATGGGGATTGATCCGAAAGAAACGGAAGAAATTCATGCTGATGATAACGCTTCTAAACAAGGGCGTGGTTTTGCCATTACGGGCGGAGTTGCGGCTGCTGTTAGTTCGTTAAAAACATGCGAAGTTTGTCCGGTAGCCATTAACGGCTTAACAAAAGAAACCGTGCGCCAACTCAAAATGTATGCGAAAAACCGCAAAGCAGACGGGAACTTAATAGAAGTCATGGCGTGTGCCGGCGGTTGCGTCGGCGGACCGGGTGTAGCAGCACCGATTAAGAAAGCCACAAAAGAAATTCAAGACTTGATGAAAACAAGTGAAGACTTGAAAGACTACTAATCGTTCGCTAAACAGAAAACAACTCGTTGCATCGGTTATCCGTCATCTTAAAAGATAACGGTTAGAAAATACTGCGGAATTTGCCGTAGGGGATTTGTTTTTTCTTATAAGAAACGCAAGTACATACATAAAAGTATTCCATTGCCGACAAAGGTTTCCGAAGAATTTCGGGGGCAAGGAGTTATATTCACCATAGCACAGCGATTATCGGATTATGTGACAATTCTAAAATACAAATATATCTTCATAAACACTTTTATAAAATCAATCAACAACTCATCCTAAAAGTATTATCTAACTCCCTAAAAACAAAAACACCCATAAAATAATTTCAAACCAATAAAAATAACAAATTGCCCAGATAAAAAAAATATAATATACCGGCTTTATTAAGAAAATTAGATTGAAAAAAAATCAAAGTTCAAAGTTGGATTCATCGGCAAAAATAGCGAATTAAAAGAAAAAGGCGTTATGTCAGAAAGTGAATTTTTGAATGAAAAAGAATAAAATAGTGTAGCATATTAAAAAGTAAAAGGTATTAAAGGAGGTATGAATATGACGGCTTATAAGGAAACGGATGATAATGCAATATCCGAAAAACGTCCTTTATTGGCTTTTGCAATATCATCATATTCTATATCGGCATAAGCCTCGTTTTTCTAATGCATTCATTTCCGGATAAAAGCAAAGCGGAATAAAGAAATAACTTTTTTTGTTTGTTTCTTTTTGAAAATAGGGAGTTATCATTCTAAATATAGCAACAGATAAAAAAATAACCTTTTTTAAAAAATATCTCTTGCATTTTGAGAAAAAAAGAATATAATGGAAAACAGAATTCGGTGAGGGCGCGTAGCTCAGTTGGTAGAGCAGCTGACTCTTAATCAGCGGGCCCAGAGTTCGAGTCTCTGCGCGCCCACCAATTTACCCTTGTTCTATGAACAAGGGTATTTTTTTTGATTGAACCATCATTCCTCAGTGCGGTATTAAAAATCCAAAAATGTTCTGTTGTTATATCTACCTGTTTCGGGACTTCTTTCTCGCACGATGCTGAATGGATATGTATGAACGCTTATCCTCCTTGGATCGCCACACTCTGCTTTATCGGTGTTATAAATCAGTGATAAACAAGAAACAAACATATAAAACCGTCGCCCCAAACAGATAAAGCATAAAACAACACAAACGAGGGTAAAGAACTTTTACATATATTATCCCCAAATACAAAAAAGGGCTTTTAAAATAAAAGCCCTTTCTCTTTTTGCGGTTGATTAGGTTTACGCCGTCGGACCTTTCACTTCTTGCGCAACCGTGCGAATGTCAAAGCGACACAATACGGGGACACCGACGAAAATAGAGGAATATGTCCCTAAAATCGTTCCCCAAACCATTGCGCGCGAAAATCCTTGCAACGAATCTCCGCCAACAAATAATAATACCAGCACAACAAATAAGGTTGTCAAACTCGTTAAAATTGTGCGCGAAAATGTTTCGTTGATACTTCTGTTTAAGATACTATCAATGCTTTCTTTACGGAATTTCCGCAGATTTTCACGAATACGGTCGTAGGTAACGATTGTATCATTACAATCATAACCGGCCAATGATAAAATACCGGCCACAACCACCATGTTGAAATCCCAACCAAACAGAGCAAATAAACCGACCACAATAATCAAATCGTGCGCCAAAGCCAACATACATCCAATGGCAAACGGCCATTCAAACCGAAACCAGATATATACGGAAATAGCCACAAGCGCCAAAATGGAAGCTAACAAACTCTTTGTTTTTAATTCTTCCCCGATTGTCGGACCAATCACCTCAACCCGTTCATACTTATAGCCCGTGCCGAGTTCTGCTTTAATTTGATTGACAACCGTTGCACCCGTTTCGCCTTCACGCGGTTGGCATTGAATTAAAATCATATTGCCGTCAACGCCGGACGATTGAATGGTAAAATCTTTCAAGAAAGATAAACGTGAACGCATTTCCTGCATATCAAACGTTTTATCCGATGAAACTTCCACGAGCACACCGCCTTGAAAATCAATTCCGTAATTCAATCCGCGAATACTGATAGCAGCAATGCTGACAATGAGCATAATAACGGACAATGTATATCCGATATAACGCATTTTAATAAACGGAATATTAAAATTTCTTTTTCTAAATAATTTTTTCATTGCTTTCTTCCCTTACAAATCAATCTTTTTCGGTTTACGAACGGCAACCCATGCCGAAAGCAAAACTTTATTGAACGATAATGCGCCGAACATGGTTGTTGCCAAACCTAATCCCAACGTAATGCCGAATCCGCGAACGGAACCCGAGCCTAACATAAACAAGAATAAGGCGGCAAAAAGAGTTGTCAACTGTCCGTCAAAAATAGCGGAAAAAGCGCCGTCAAAACCCCGTTGAATAACTTCTTTCGGAGCCGTTACACCTTTTTGCATTTCTTCTTTCATTCGTTCAAAAATCAGAATATTTGCGTCAACCGCCATAGCAACCGTTAAAGCAATACCGGCCAAACCGGGCAATGTGAGTGTTGCATTCAACAGGCTTAATAAGGCTAATAAAATAATACCGTTGACGATTAAAGTAATATCTGCCAAGAATCCGAAGAAACCATACACAATAACCATAAAAATCAATACGGCAACCAAACCGATAATGCAAGCATTTGTGCCCGCTTTAATCGAATCTTCTCCAAGCCCCGGGCCGACAACCCGTTCTTCTGCCACAATCAACGGCGCAGGCAACGCACCCGAGCGCAACAACAAGGCTAAATCATTTGCACTTTGCACGGTAAAATTACCCGAGATGATTCCCTGCCCGCCCGTAATCGGACTATTGATAACCGGCGCACTAATGACCTTACCATCTAACATAATGGCTAATCTGCGACCGACATTCTCACGCGTGGCATTACCGAATTCCTTTGCCCCTGACGCATTAAATTCAAAAGCAACAACCGGTTCACCATGTTCGCCGTAGCTCTGTTTTGCCGATTTAAGTTCACCGCCGTTCACGATCACACGCCGTTTTAAAACGATGTAGCCTGTTTCATCACCCGTTGCCAACATAGAATCAGGCGAGAGTTTTCCCATTTGAGCCATTTGCGGAGACGTTTCTTCATCAACTAAATGGAACGACATTTTTGCCGTTTTCCCCATAATGGCTTTAATTTCGGAGGGATCTTGAACGCCCGGTAATTGAATCACAATTCGGTCCGTTCCCTGCTGTTGAATGAGCGGTTCTTTCGTGCCGAGTTCATCAATCCGTTTACGCACAATTTCCAACGATTGCGTTACGGCTTTGCGTTCCATTTCTTCCAATGCTTCAGGGGTATAAGAAACCGTCAAAGCATTATCATTAACTTCAATGTTTAAAGCGCTTGTTTCCAGTTTACGAATAGCTTCGCGCGCCAAAGCCACATCGGCCACGTTTAAAATGCGAATATGCATTGCGCCGTTTTCAACCGTTAATCCGGCAAAACGAATCCGTTGCGCCCGCAATTCGGAACGTGTTAAATCCGCAAGCGTTGTTAATTTTTCTTTGATTAAATCATTTGTATCAACTTCCATCAACAAATACGAACCGCCTTGCAAATCCAACCCGAGCGTAATCGGTTTAAACCATGCCTGCATCCCTTTCGGCAATTGTTCCAACACCGTTTTCGGTAAAAAGTTCGGCAAGGCAAAAAGGAATCCGATGACCACAACCGCAATCACCAATCCCGTTTTAATTTTTGAATATCCAAACATTTTCTATCCTTATTTTTTACTGTTCTTTTCTTCTTTATCAATTACTTGCGAAACATAATCACGCACAACTTCAATTTCCGTATTTTTAGCAATTTCAACCGTTAACATATCATCTTTCACGGCCGTTACTTTCCCTTTAATCCCGCCGATAATGATTTGGCTACCCTTCACGATACTGTTTAACCGTTCCTGATGCGCTTTCATACGCTTTTGTTGCGGGCGTAACAACAGAAAATACAATACAACGAAAATTAAAATAATTTGAATTAAAATTTTCATACCGTCGGGCGCTGCCGAATTTGAAACTTCCGCCGCCGTTTCAACCGTTTGAGCAAATGCTGGTGAAATAAACATATTCTTTCCTTTTCTTCAAAAAATTAAATTACTGATTAAACCCTTTCCGGTTGCGAAGTATAAAGTTTTGCGAAAAAAAAATCAATCCTTTTTCCGAAAATAATTTGACTTTTATCTCAAATTTTTATACCGTTAAATTCTGTTTTGTTATTTTTATAAGGGGAAATTCGGTATGAGTGTTCAATTAAAAATTCAATATCTGCCACATTATCAATCAACATGGGAACGAATCCATTATAAGCATACCGATGATTCCGGCTTTGATTTACGTGCGGCTATTGACGCACCCGTTCTTTTGAAAGCACATGAAATTTGCCTTATTCCATGCGGTATTAAAATTGAAATGGCCCATGATTCATCTACACCGTATTTTTACGAATTGCAAATTCGTGCCCGTTCCGGTCTGGCTTCAAAACACGGAATCGGTGTTGCCAACGGCCCCGGTACGGTTGATTACGGATATCGCGGTGAAATTATGGTTCCGCTCATCAATTTCAGTAATAAAGATTTTGAAATTGCCCCCGGTGACCGCATTGCGCAAGGCGTTATCTGCCCCGTTATACAAGCCGTCATTACCGAAACGGATGCCGTTTCGGATAACTCGACACGCGGTGCAGGCGGATTTGGCTCAACGGGTAATCAATAATTTTAATTCTGAGATTTTCATTGACGAGAGATGAATTTTTTGATTAAATAATCCTACTTTTAAGCGAGAGGGATTATTGATGTTTTACTTTGATGCACATTGTCATCTTCTACCGAGAAAGCAATTTATCAAAGCTTCAAATGCCAGGATAAATTACTTCATTTGTAATGCCACACACCCGCAAAATTGGCATAAGTTGTTGGATATTGCCTCAACTTTGCCGGGAATATATCCGTGTATCGGCATTCATCCGTGGTATATAGCCGATTTAAAATCCGATTGGCAGATTAAAATGCAACTGTTGTTTGATAAATATCCGCATTTAATGGTTGGCGAAATCGGATTGGATACCACAAGACCAAACCTTGCCCGACAAGCCGAAGTTTTTGAATTTTGTTTAAAAACAGCACTCAAATATCATCGAGCCGTGCATATACACGGGCATGAATCTTGGAGCTTGATTACCGATATTTTAAAATGCTATCCGGGCTTGACTTGTTTATTTCACCGCTTTTCGGGAACAGCCTCACAGGCAAAACAACTTTCCGCCATCACAAATGCTTATTTTTCGCTGATGAGCGTTCGCCCTGCCCGATACCTGCCCGCAGAGAGGATTTTGGTTGAAAGTGATTCACCCGACGGATTGCATAAGCCCGCGCGCGTAATAGAATTGGCTGAACGAATCGGTTTAGATTGGGCGCAATTGGACGCAAATTTTTGCCGTTTTCTTGGCGAAACATTGCCGATGAAGGGGGACGCCCCGCATCATTTCCTTACAATGCAAGACGAGCCGATTTCACCGCAAACCGAAAACCCAACTGCTCAAACATTTTCAGATAAACATTCGCAACCGATCGATTCGGAGGCAACAAAATGAAGCAACAACACGTCACTTCCGTTTCGGCATCGGAAGCAGTTGCCGAGGGACCTATATTTTCTGTGTCCGATACCTCGCCTACTCCCGAATCTGCGGAATTTCAATCTATTGCCCAAGCAAGAACCATTTTGCTTTTAGGGGAAGATGGAGCCGAACGCTTGAAAAAGTCGCATGTTATGGTTGCGGGGTGCGGTGCCGTGGGCGGTATGGCAATAGAAGCACTGGCGCGAACGGGTGTCGGCAAAATAACCGTAGTGGATTTTGATTGTTTTTCACCCAGCAATCTCAATCGCCAAATTTTAGCAACGATACCGACGATGGGTATTGACAAAACGGAAGTGGCCTGTCAGCGCATTGCACAAATTAACCCGACAATAACCGTTATTCAAAAACAATTATGCGTTAATGCAAACACGATTGACTCTCTTTTTAACGAATCCCCCGATTTTGTGATTGACGCCATTGATTCATTAAATCCGAAAACAACGCTCATTGAAGCCTTAATCAATCGCCGTATTCCTTTTATTTCCGCCATGGGAGCGGCTCTTAAAACCGATTTAACGCGCATCAAAATCGCACCGATGAAAAAAACAATTCAATGCCCGCTGGCAGCATTTGTGCGCAAACGACTCCGCCGACGCGGAATTGATTTATCGTTTCCCGTTGTATATTCCGATGAATGCGTTTCCGATAAAGCACACTTAGGCGCACCCGATGGGGAAAGTAATCGCCATACCATGGGGTCAATCATAACCGTTACGGGTATATTCGGTTTAATGTGCGCCCATTTTGCCATTCAACATATTATTGATCAGTCTTCTTTACAAGATACTACACAGGATACTACGCAATGAATAGTTTATTTGATATAGACGAACCCGAAAACGACAATACGGCACAATCAAATGCCGATTTGAATAACGCCACCTCGTTTAATCCGCTGGATGAAGCCGTTGAATCTATTTTTCATACAACATCGTCGGAAGAATCACGCATAAACGATTCTTTTTCCCGCAAAGTACCCGATACTGCTTTACGCATTCCGGCACCGACTTTTTTAGATGAGTTAAATCCGGAACAACGTCAAGCTGTTGAAACAACTGATGGACCGCTCCTTGTTTTATCCGGTGCCGGCACGGGGAAAACAAAAGTCCTCACCACCCGAATCGCCTATATTATCCAGCAAAGAAAGGCTTTGCCATGGCAAATTTTAGCCGTCACATTTACCAACAAAGCCTCAAAGGAGATGAAATCACGTCTGGAACGGCTTATCGGCGGAGATGCCTTTTCCGTTTGGCTCGGCACGTTTCACGCCATCGGAATTAAAATTTTACGCAAGTTCGGAGACCGAATCGGGTTAGCACCCAACTTCATCGTTCTCGGTTCGGATGATCAAGAAAGACTCATCAAAAAACTAATGCAGGAAGCGGGCATTGATATCAAAAAATATACACCCGCTACCATGTTGGAAATCATTCAACGCTGGAAAGATAAAGGGTTGCTCCCCGAACACGTTTCTTCGGCACATCAATCTTCATTCTGCAACGGACAGGCATTATATTTTTACCGCCAATACCAACAAAAATTGCGAGCACTCAACGCCGTTGATTTCGGTGATTTACTTTTACTGCCGTTAGCATTATTTCAACAAGATGCTTCTGTTTTACGGCAATATCAGCAACAATTCAAATATATTTTGGTTGATGAATATCAAGATACAAACGTGGCTCAATATCTTTTATTACGTTTGCTGGCAAAGGGGCATAATAATTTATGTTGCGTTGGAGATGATGATCAATCCATTTATTCCTGGCGCGGAGCGGAAGTGGAAAATATTTTAAGTTTTCAAACAATTTTCCCCGATGCTAAAATTATTCGTCTGGAACGCAATTATCGGTCCACGGGGCATATTTTAAACGCCGCCGCTGCATTGATCGCACATAATACGGGGCGTCTCGGCAAAACACTCAAACCGATTGATTCGCATAATCAAGGCAAGCGCCTTTCCGTTAAAGAATACTTCAACGGGAATCAAGAAGCCGAACAAATCGTAGAAAAAATCAACGAAACATACCGTGCCGGCGGATTGCTCGGCGAAACGGCTATTCTGGTTCGCGCCACATTTCAAACGCGTTTATTTGAAGAAAAGTTATTGCAAGCCGGCATTCCTTATAAAATCATCGGCGGATTTAAGTTTTATGAACGTGAAGAAATTAAAGATGCCGTTGCTTATTTGCGATTAGCGTTGAACACAAATGATGACTTGGCTTTTTTGCGTATTGTCAATAAGCCGAAACGAGGTATTGGAAAACAGGCAATGGAGGCGTTGGAGCAAACAACTGCCGAAAAGCATATCAGTTTGTTTGATGCGATTACATGGGCTCCCTTGCGTCCCGCCGTTCGTAAGGCGTTGGAATCTTTTGTAACGCTCATTAAACGCGCCCACGAATTAACCCAAACGGAAAAACCGGCCGATACGGCTAAATTGATATTGGAAGAAAGCGGGTATATTCAAATGTGGCAAATGGATAAATCTCCCGAATCGGAGGGGCGGATTGAAAATATCAACGAATTATATAACGTTTTGGAGGATTTTGAAGATATCGAATCATTTATTGAATATGCCTCATTGGTAACGGATACGGATGAAAATACTACCGGAGATCAGTTGGTTGTGATGACGTTGCACGCCTCCAAGGGATTGGAATTTAAAACGGTATTTTTACCCGGCTGGGAAGATGGATTATTTCCCCATCAAAAAGCGTTGGATGAATCGGGCGACATTGGTTTGGAAGAAGAACGAAGATTAGCGTATGTGGGAATCACGCGCGCGAAACGGGAAGTTTTCATTTCCTATGCTCAAAGCAGAAAATTATACGGACAATGGATTAATCCGATACCCAGTCGTTTCATCAATGAATTACCGGAAGAAGATATTGATTTTAAACCGCTGTGTTCATACAATCATTTTAACGGCACTTCATCACAATCCGAAGAAAGGTATCATTCTTCCTCTACTTTTGAAGATTATTTCTTTGACACACGAGATGAATCACATTCTGCCGAAAGACATCGCCCCGTCAGTCGCTGGGATAGAGAATCCGTTTCAAGCGGATTTGAAACAGGATTTGATTCATCTCCCGCACAATTCGTTGCTCCGTTTTTTAAAAGCTCATCAAACAAAAAATCCAAACGAATCGGCAAACGTGTGCGACATGAAACATTCGGCCTCGGAACGGTTGTCCGCGAAGAAGGCGAACGGCTGGATATTCGCTTTGATTCGGGAGAACTCAAAAAAATTATGGCACGATTCGTTGAATTGGCGGAATGATAACACTTCACCGCACTATTGCAAACAACACTCCAACTACCCTAAAACACTAAAAAAGCCTGCCGTTATCGGCAGACTTCTTTAGTTTCTCGGTTAACCGAATATATGTCGGCCAACACGGTTTTATTCTTTATGCGGTAGCGCTTTTTGCCAACTGATGCAAGCAACGTTTTGCCATTTTAACGGCATTTTGATAATTAGATGCCGTTGAAATTCTATGCCAATCCAAATGTTCACGCAAAAAGGTGTTGTGCAAAATACGGCGCGGTTGTTTTTTAATGTTACACAAAATAACTTTTGTATCATTTTGTTCCAACTTTTTAATAAATTCAACCAACAAGTTTGCACCGCTGGCATCAACCATCGGCACCTGCCCCATTCTTAAAATCAAAATTTTCGGTTTGCTCCGTAATTGATTAAAGAATTTTGAAATTTCATTAACCCCACCGAAGAAAAGCGGTCCGGATACACGCAAAGCAATTACCCCTTGCTCCGTCAACACTTCCGGCAAACTTTCGCCCCCGAAAATTTCTTCCGACATTTTATCTTCCGTTTCAATTTCAATTTCACGGCTCATCCGATGCATAAAGATAATCGTTGCCATAATAAAGCCAACGGAGATGGCTGTATTTAAATCAACAAACACCGTAAGCAAGAATGTTGCGAGCAAGGTATTTCTATCCCCTGCCTGAGCACGCAATAAATTATACATCTTATCAAGCCCCAACATATTCCAGCCGATAATAATCAACACAACGGCCAAACAAGCCAACGGCACATACTGCGCAACCGATGCAAATGCTAACATAAACAACAAAATAAACACGGCATGCATAATACCGGCAACGGGAGAATATGCATTGGCTTTAAAATTCGTTGCCGTGCGTGCAATGGTCCCTGTTGCAGGAATACCCATAAAAAATGCCGCTCCGATGTTGGCCACACCTTCCGCTACCAATTCCATATTTGAATTATGATTATCACCACTCATACCGTCAACCACTTTGGCACTCAAAAGCGATTCGACACCGGCCAAAAATGCCACCGTTAACGCACTCGGCAATAACGTTAATATCAAAGAAAAGTCAAAAACATCAAAGTTTGGCTTCGGCAAAAAGTGTGGCAATGAACCAAATTGTGACCCAATCGTATTAACGGGTAAATTAAAAATAACAACAGGTAATGTTGCGCCGATAATACTGATTAAATATGCAGGGCTTTTCGGGAAAAACTTTTTGCAAACAATAATAATGCCAAAAGCAAGAACCGCAATCAAAACCGCATAAATGTTGATTGTGTTCAGGTGAGAAAAATAAGCCCCCCACTTCGGTAATACGGCTGCCGGTAAAGAATCAATACGCAGTCCCAATAAATCCTTTATTTGCGTGGAAATTAACGTAATACCGATACCTGCCGTAAATCCGATAACAACGGGATACGGAATATATTTGATATACGTTCCGAATCGCAATAAGCCCGCAATAATCAATATAGCGCCCGATAAAATCATCGTGGTTAAAAGCGCCGTATATCCGTATTGACTGATAATGCCGAAAATAACGACAACAAATGCTCCCGTCGGTCCACCGATTTGATACCGTGAACCACTGAACAAGGCAATTAAAAAGCCGGCAACAATCGCCGTATATAACCCTTGCGCCGGTGTAACACCCGAGGCAATCGCCAATGCCATCGCCAACGGAACGGATACAACGGCAACCGTCAATCCCGCCAAACAATCACGCATATATTCTTTAAGCGTATACTTTCTGCGAACAACTTCCACCAGTTTCGGCGTAAAATGCCGTATAAATGATTTCTTCGTTTTCGCCAAATCAATTATTTTTTTCATTTCCGACATCCTTTTTTATCTTCTGTTTTTATCACTTTTTTAAAAACAGGCACTATATACGCAATTTTGCAATACGTCAAGATATAAAACATAAAAATTTATTTTTTTTCTTGCAAAAAACGGTTGACTTTTTCATTCCATATCCGTATACTCCTCTTATTAAGACTTATTACTATTAAGACTGATAGAAGAATAAACAAAATGAAGCGCAATACAAAGCAACAGTCATATATTTCCGAAGCCGTTTCAGAGTTGCATCATCCGACGGCACAGGCAATCTATGAATACGTGAAGAAGAAATGTCCTTCTGTCAGTAAAGGAACGATTTATCGTGTATTGGCATCACTCGTTCAAGAAGGGAAAATCAACCAAATACAAATAGCGAACGGAGCGGATTTCTACGATTGGAACTGTATGCCACATCATCATTTAGTTTGCGAAACTTGCGGAACGATTTGTGACATTCCCGCTGATAAAATCAAAACATTCCACAACGATCAAGAATGTGCCGATATGTATATACGCACACATAGAATTTTATTTTTCGGGCAATGCGCAACATGTTATGCGCAAACGAAAAAGGAATTGTCCGAGCGCGGAGACGTTCAAGACTCCGAGCGGACGACACAAGAGAACGATACCGGGTTATCGTTTGTATCAAACAACACATAAAGAAAGGAAAACAATATGACAGCTCCAACATTAAAAGGTTCAAAAACGGAAGCAAACTTATGGGCAGCTTTTGCAGGTGAATCACAAGCACGCAACAAATACACATATTATGCTTCAAAAGCACGCAAAGACGGCTTTGTTCAAATTGCCAACATCTTTGAAGAAACAGCCAACAATGAAAAAGAACACGCTGAAATTTGGTTTAAATTGTTGCACGATGGACAAATCCCGGGCACAGCCGAAAATTTAGCTGATGCTGCCGCCGGCGAAAACTATGAATGGACGGATATGTATGCCGGTTTTGCCAAAACGGCTCGTGAAGAAGGATTTACACGGATTGCTACGTTATTTGAAATGGTCGGCAAGATTGAAAAAGAACACGAAGAAAGATACCGTAAACTTTTGAACAATGTTGAAAACGGCCTTGTTTTCTCACGCGACGGCGATATGATTTGGCAATGCTCTAACTGCGGACACATTGTTATCGGCAAAAATGCACCAAAAGTTTGTCCGGTTTGCGAACACGCACAAGCATACTTCCAAATCAAGGCAGAAAATTACTAATTTTTGCCACATACAAGCAAAAGCAAATAAAAAGCGGTTGTTCGGTTTACGAACAGCCGTTTTTTTTCGTTCCGCACACATCTCAAAAAGCCTATTCCAAATCATCAAAATACATTTTGCGCGAAATGCCATAAAGAACGGCAGATAAATTCTTGCGCAACATATATGCAAATAAAATTGCGATGGTTGCGAGATGATTCCCTGCATGATTTACCGGCTTAAATTTTTATTTTGCTTGCTTTTCGTAAAAGATATGATTATAATATCGTTAATTTGGGAAAGAGGAGATTTTTTATGAACAAAAATAAATATATGGATGAAATAGAAGAATTAAATTCACAAGATACTTCATCGCCCGATTCAGTTCGCAAAAAGCAATCGGGTCGCAAAGCCGTCAAGTCTCTTTTTATTTTTGTTTTATCGGTATTATGCGTTATCGGTATTATTTTAATCCATCGTTTACATAAAGATGCCGTAATTGATACAACAAATAAGATTCGTATTAACCGTATGACACAGCCTCGAAAAGTTCATCCGCAAAATCCGGTCTTATCTCCCGCTACAACGAATACCGATATAACTCAATCCACACGCTTCTTAACCGAAAAGAATGCCGGTTCATCAATCAGTCCGATTCCTTCGGAAGTTAAGTCGCAAAGTTTTTCCAAAAAATCGATGACGCCGTCAATGCAACAAACAACGCCCTCTACCGATGAAATTCCCACAAATGTCAAAACCGATGTTGCGCGACCGACCGATTCCGGCATTACCCCGACAATCGGCATTACGGTAAAAACAAATTACTCTTTGCGCGATGCGTTAATGTTTAAGGAACATTTCTTGAAAGGGTTATCATGCGAATCGGATTATCGCAAATTGATGAATGCCACACATAAAACAAGACAAATGCAATCCACATTAAATTATTTATCTCCGTTTTGCTCCGACAGAGGAGAAATGTTTAAAGACATTCGCAACACTTTCTTGGAAAACAAACGCGATGCGTTAATTGCCATGTATAAGCTTCAAAATCCGGCTTGGTTAGCCTATATAAAAGCATTGTTTGTTTCCGTTATCGAAGTGCGCAGATTAAATCCGAAGTCAACAAAACCGAAAGATATTATTTATAAAGCACAAAGCGAACTCTACCAGCAAAATATTACAAAGGCGGAAACATTATTACGCGCTCTGCCGTTGCCGATGCAAGAAGCAATGGGCGATTTCTTCCGCGATGCCGAAATTTATATGCGGGCAGATGAAAGTCTGAATAAATTGATTTTATCTTTTGAACGTCAAGGAGAATAAGAAAATGCTCAAACTGATTATAACACTTGCCACACTTTTCTTTGCCGGTTTTTTAATTGTAAATGATCATTGGTTTATCACGGTTTCCGCATTCGGATATGAAGTGACGGTTTCCAGCATCTTGGTCTTACTGAGTATTTTAGTTCTCATCTATCTGCTCCGTTTGATTAAAGCGCCGTTTCGCTGGCTCAGTCAATTATCCGGCAAGCGCACCTTATCCAAACAAAGCAAGCGAGAGGCTTATTTAAAAAATGTTATGCTGGCCGTTTTAGAGAATAATGCCATTCAAAAAGCGCAATTATTAAAACAAAAAAATACGTATTTCAAAAAAGAGCCGGAAGCCGTTATCGTTCAAGCATTTTTGGCACCGGATAAATCCGTTTTTACAACGCTTGCGGAACAAAAAGAAACGGAGTTGGCGGGATTATACGGACTTTATGAGTCGGCTAAAAAAACGGGAAATCCCGAAGAAACGGAAACCGTTTTAAAAAAAGCAACTGCAAATTACGGCAATATCCCTTGGGTAATGCAAGCCGTATTTGATTTTGCTTTGGTGGAGCACGATTGGGAAAAAGCCATAACGCAACTGGACTTATTGAAGAAAAATCAATTAATCTCAAAAGAGGATTATCGCAACGGTTTGGCGGCATTGCATTTAAAAACGGGTGATGCCCAAAAAGCATTTGAAGCAGATTCCGGTAACCCGTTTTTCGCATTAAGTTATGCGGCCGAAAATCCTAAAAAAGCACCCGATATTTTGATGACTTCATGGCGTATCACGCCTTGCACGGAAACATATCTGGCGTATATGAAATTATTTGAAGAGTTACCTGCCGGCAAGCAAATGAAAGCCCTCAAAAAACTCATTGCAAAAGATCCGACAAGTCGCCCTGCATTGCTTGCACTGGCGGATACAGGTATTCGTTTAGAATTATGGCGTGATGCAAAAGAAGCCATGGAAGTTTATTTGCAATCTTATCCGTTGACAAAGCAAGCCCGTCAGCTTATGGCAACGATAATTCGCAAAGGTTGGCATCACGAAGAAGAAGCTCGCTTGTGGGAAAGTAAACCGATTGAGTCTGATTCGGAAGGTGGTTGGATTTGCACGAAATGTAACCGCTTAACAACGGAATGGGATATTCTTTGCCCGAATTGTAATGCATTTGATACGATTATTTACAGATAATTGATAAAAAAGAAATTTGAGTTGCGAATAACAATCGCATATACGCGTAAAAACAAACACCCTTTCGATATGAGAGGGTGTTTTATTTAATCACTATACGCCATTGGCGCACATTTTATATGCGTATCAACGCATACTTTATCTTGTCGCCAATGTTGCGCTTTTTGCTTTCTCAATAGAATCTTGCAAATCCGACGCATTGTCTTTATTCGTAATATTCTCACCTAACGGTTTTTTCTTACTTTCTTGCGAATCGGCAAGTTTTTCTAACCGTTCAAGGATTTGTTCTTTATCAGTCAAATCCAACTCATCTTCTTTTGATGATGAATTATCCTTTTTGGCAAGAGCGGATTTAGATTTTTGCTTGGAAGCGCCCTTCTTCCCGGAAGATTTACCCGATGCGGATTTCTTACCGGATTTTCCGGAAGCGCCTTCATTCTCCGTCGATATCTCATTACTTTCTTTTGCACCGTTTTCACTCGCCAAAGTAGCCGCATTTCCGAGAATCTGTTTCAGCGATGCCTCCTCTGCCGAAAGTTTCTGTGTCTGCTCCTTTTGGCGCTTCATTTCAACTTGTGCGGCATTTGCCAATTCTTCCGAACGTAAACGTTTCTTTTCATCTGAAGCAAGTAAAGATTGCTTATCTTTTTCAAGCAAATCGCTCAAATCCGATTTTTTATAGAATTGACAATCATTGCTTGAAACGGCCAATAATGCCGGATTATAATGATGTGCATGCGTATCCACACCTAAGTGATTCATCGTTGCTAATCCTTCCCGCGCAAATGCAGCCCACGGGAAATCGGCTCCCGGATCCGCTTTTCTGCCGGGTGCAATATCGGAATGCGCTACCACGTGTTCGGCAGGAATTCCGTGCCGTTCTTTAATATCTTTTACCAATGCCATTGCCGAGGCAATTTGCTCTTTTGTTAACGGTTCATTCGGACCACGTTGTATCTCAATACCGATAGAAGCCGTATTGCAAGAATCCGTAATTCCGAGCGGTGGGAAACGCGAATCACCTGCATGCCAAGCCGAGTATCCCTCGGGCAAGAATTGATGGATAGTGCCGTCTCTGTCAATCACATAATGCGCACTCACCTTTGAATAAGGTGATTGAAATGTTGCTTTTGTGGATTGATAGGAAGGACTTTCCGTTGTATGTAAAACAATCATTTGCGGTTTCTGTCCGTTTCGGCTACCGAAATTGCAACTGACGTCCGACGTTGATACTTTTAACGTTTTTGAATCCGGTTGGAATCTATCGAGACCAATACCTGCCGGCACAAACGGCGTCGGCATTGAATAGCCACGTGAACGCCCTAATGATACACTGCGATAACGCGGATAAACGGGGGCATACGGCGCACTGCGGGAACCATCATAGAATGCACCCTGCGGAATCACGCCGGTAAACAATTTTGCCGGAGATTGGCTTCCGATACCACACATCCCCACGGCCACATTTTGATATCCGAGCGCAAAGCGTTCAATTTCTTCCTCACTCACTTCCATACCGTATGCCGCCATACACGAGCGATACAAAAGCGCCAGCTCATCTTTACTGAGTTCACAATCCGTTCCGTTCAAATATGCATATTGTTCAATCATCTGCTCGGCAATTAAGGCTGCCACGGTGCGCGGATCCGCATTCGGGTTAATCTGAAATGCCTGTTCAATCAAAATACCCATTTCAATCGCTCGCCCGCGCACGGCAGCTCGCTCCCGATTCGGATTATCCGTAATGGCACGATAAACGGCTTGCATATCATGCTCATTCATCGCATTTTGAATCATTCCCCAGTTGCCTTGATAAGTTGTATCCAAAATTGCTGCTTGATAACAGGGAAGTAAATTATCAAAATCTTTAAACTTCGTGCGACATTTTTCATTGATTTTAACAGCCATTTCCTGTTTGGCTAAATCAACTGCCAGCTCTTCCGTAATGGTATTTGCTCTGTAATTTAGCGTATTGTAGCCGGGGCGCGTTACGGTTCCGTATCCGATTGTTTCAATACCACCGCTATCTTTGTATTCCGTTAAGTAAGCACCTCGCAAATGCCCTGCTTCACCCCGTTGTATTAAATAAAACCCATAGTCTACAACATTTCCGACCATTTATACCTCCGTTATCAAACTACCTTATTTCATTTTACCATATTCCGAAAAATTTTCAACAATTTTTTAGACGCAAAAAACTTTTCTTACCTGTCAGATTTTAACACATTGATTTATATTCTTTTTCTATTTCTCACATTCTAAAAAAAATACACTGCCGAAACAACGGCAATGTATTTTATTTGATATATATCTGATAAATTTAATTTACGTTTATGTCACTTTGATTTATATAAAGTTCATTTCTTTTGCTTTCAATAAAATTTGCACACGATTTTGAACTTTAAATGCACGCAACAATGAACTAATATGCATTTTTATCGTCGGCTCGGCAACACCTAATTCATGCGCAATTTGCTTATTGGAAAGGCCGTGTCCCAACTGTTGTAAAACAGCCACCTGCCGTTCCGATAAATACGTACCGTTGCCGAGCGCATATTCTTCCCGCCGATACGGTTTTGCTTCTTTTTCCATCCGATGCTCCTTTATACGTTTTCTTGTTCCATTTTTTTCAGTTTTTCTTCTTTATGAGCAATTTTGCGCGATAATAAATCCAACATTGTTTCGTGACCGTTTTGTTTTGCCCAATCTTGCAACATATATAACATATTTAATTTTTGACGCTTGGTTTCAAGAATATAATTTTTTAAATCTTGTGGCAATTCGGGCCAACTCTCGCATAATTCTTTCTTTAACATCTTTTTTTCTTCAGGCGTTAATTTTGTATTTTGATTCATTGAAATATCCATGCTTTCCTCCTGCTAAATCTAATATAAAATGATAAACAAAATAGACGAACAACCCGCATACACATAAACACAATAATAACAATCTCAGAGAAAATTGCATAACGTCCGCCCCTTTCGTTCACTGCTTTTCACAGTTATCAAGTATGTATTTAAAAAAGGATTGTCAAGAGAATTTATTTAAAAAAAATTGTAATTTCAATAACATACAAATATACACATCTTATATTTTTTATATTAAATAACAAAATACGCCGTTTAAAACGGCGTATTTTCATTTTTCAACCAAAGCAAGTATAACCGATTTAAATTTTACAAGCGATTCAATACCCGTTCGCTACCCATTACGGACATAATCGCATGCAAATCAGGGCTTTGTGTTCTTCCCGTAATAAACACACGCAACACATTCGCAATATCCGAAACATTGCCCTTATAAGCGCTCGGGTTTTCTTTATAAGCCTTCATTTCGGTTGCAAATCCATGTTTGCCGGCAATGGTTTTAATTTTTTCAAACCACGTATTTTTATCGTCATTCACATCAAAAACGGCTTTAAACTCTTCGGCAATTTTTGTCATCTCATCAACGGATAAATGCAATTCCTCCGTAAAGGAATCAATATCACGCGTAAAGGTATCATCAAAGAAATAAGAAATATCGGATTCCAAATCTTCCCACTTGACTAAATCTTTGCGCGATTTTTTGCCGATATTACGCTCAATATTTAAAATTTTCGTAATATATTCTCTATTATTTTGCATTTTTTCCGCATAAGCCGGACGGTAAGTCTTTGCCCATGTCAAAATGGCCTCAAAAACCTCGTTTGCCGTCATTTTCGCAATCACTTCTTTAGAAATACTATGTAATTTTTGGAAGTCAAACAACGCACCCGCCGTATTTGAAATTTTATTAAAATTCAATGGGAAATCAAATGCTTTTTTATCTGGGTTCGTCCGACGCCAATCTTCAAAAGAAGCGTTAATTAAATTGAAGATGTATTCCACCAATGCCTCTTCGGGATACCCTTTTTCCCAAAAATACATGATGTTTGCTTCCGGGTCATGCCGTTTGGAAAGTTTCCGCTTATTGCCGTTATCCAATTTTTGCAACGGCGCATAATGCCCATACTTCGGCGCTTTCCACCCCAAAGCAACAAATAATTGAATATGCAACGGCACGGATGAGACCCATTCATCACCCCGAATCACGTGCGTTGTTCCCATTAAATGATCATCTACCGCATGCGCAAAGTGATATGTCGGCAATCCATCGCCTTTCAAAATAACGATATCCAAATCATTTTCAGGCATATTAATATCACCCTTTAAAAGGTCTTTAATAACCATTCTCTTTTCATTATTGCCGGGTGATTTAAAACGCAAAACCCATGGCTTTCCGGCATTTAAATTATCCAACACTTCATCATCCGATAAATTGCGACAATGCGCATATTTACCGTAATACCCCGGACGTTGCCCTTGCTTTTCTTGAATTTTGCGCATTAAATCCAAATCTTCCGCGGCACAAAAACAAGGATACGCCAATCCTTCTTCCAATAGTTTCTTGGCATACGCTTGATAGATTTCTTTTCGTTCGCTTTGAATATAAGGTGCATAAGGTCCGTAATTTTTCCCATCCTTGTCAACACCTTCATCAGCAACAATACCATAGCGTGCCAACGAATTACAAATCACTTCCGTAGCACCTTCCACCTTGCGTTTTTGGTCGGTATCCTCAATACGCAGGAAAAACACCCCGCCACTCTGGTGCGCAACACGTTCCGAAACCAATGCCGCATAAATACCGCCGATGTGCATAAATCCCGTCGGGCTTGGAGCAACCCGTGTGACTTTCTGCCCCGGTTGCAAAGCCCGTGGCGGATATTTTGCCTCAATTTCTGCCACGCTCGGCAGTGGATTAGGAAACATTTTTGCAATAATTTCAGGTGTCATTTTCTTATCCTTTTTCAATTCAAAAATAATATATCATCATTTATTTTAAGTGGAAACAGTTATACAAAAAGAGTGGCTTCTTGTCAACAAAAAAGAGCGTCCCTCATTCTTTACTGTTTTGTTTTCCTTATTGTATCAACCGATACACTCCCTCTTTTTCTTTTTTAAACGTTTCAACGCCCCAGCGATCCCATTTAAGCCGAATAAGCGAATCCGTTTCTTCTATAATAGTGGCCGCATCTTTATCTATGCACTTAACAATGCGCTTATTTTCTTCCCGCTTAAAATAACTTTCCCACTGCGTATGTATAAACAATTCTTCTCCAAAACAAAACAGTTCGGCTACTTTCTGATACAATTCTTCCTTATAGGGTGAGCGAGAAGCATATTCCCAAAACAGTTTATTCCACAGCGATGTTTTTTCTTGCCCGGGGTAAGAATAATCCCATGGCTTTACATTTCCCGAGTAATGAATAATATGCGGTAATTCATCCGGCTTTTCCGCAAATTGTATTTCAAAGTTATATGTATATGGGAATTGATGAGCTGTCAATGCGTATGTTCCATTCAATACATCTTGATCATACAAAGGCGGATGCCCTAATTTTTTGAGCGTGCGAAGTAATTTTTGCGTATAATTTTCTTTTCTGGCTTTAACTAAATCAACCAGCAATACGCCGGCATTAAAATATCGGCTTGTATCATCTATTCCCAAACTGGAACGCATATAATCGCCACGTAAGTTTTTATACTGAATGTCTGCTCCCGGCGTCTGTGCTGCAACACCCAGCAAACTTCCCTGCAAATCCATATTATATAAATTTGCTACATCATCCAAAATAATCAGATCCCCATCCAAATACAAAATTTTTTGGTATTGCGGAAATAATTGTGGCACAAAAAACCGAAAATAGGTTGCAACCGAAAAATAGTCGTCCGTCGGAAATTTCATACGCTTAATGACTGGTAAAATCTCCGCAATCGGAAGAAAGGTGATACGTATATTTTGATAAGATTTAAAAAAATCAATTAATCTTTTTTGTGTTTCTTCCAAAACATCATCCGCAATAATATAGATATGATACAGATTTTCGGAATGCGTATGTTCCGCAAGCGATGTAATTGCCACCCCTAAATACGGCATATACCGCTCATCTGCCGCAAATACAATCGGGATTTCTCTGCCCGCACGCGGACTGTATAAAAATGAACTTCCGCATAATATCAACAAGACAACAAGAGCAACATATTTCAGCCGATTTTTGGTTTGCAAAAACTTCTTGAAAACAGGCCTTATCTTTTTATACCACTTGTTCACAAAACCCCTCTTCTATATTATCTCTCTGCTTGTTTGGCGCACCTTTTCGGCTGATAAATCATCAAGCAAATCCGTATTAATGTTTCTTTCGTTTGATTAACCCTATTTTACCAAATCAACGCGATCATCTTTACACAGAGAGCCATATCCCCTTCATTAATCACAAAGATACTTACAGGCAATTAAATGCTGTTTCTATCTAATTGATTTGAATCATACTTATTTGCACCCGTTGATTTATCAATATCATCATATACGCAATACGTCTGAGCCAAAGCCGTCACGTCAGTACGTACCGTTTCATCGGGATAATAGAAATTCACCGTCCATTCGCTCGCAGAAGCTGTTTGATCCGAATTGGCAACATTCCCTGTTTCATAACCGGATTCTTTTGAATCGATTTTAACAAGAATACCCGCATTTGCTACCGAGATTTCATCTGAAACACCATCCGTTCCCGCAGCCATTTTTACTTCTTGTTCATCTACGGTAAAACGGTGATTATGGTCACCTGCACTGCCATCTTCATCTTCCGTATAAGATGAAAATTCTTCCGTTTTTAACTTGCCTTGAATATCCGTAGCCGTAATACGCACTTTTTCCCAATTGACGGGCGTTACGATAATCGCGGGCGCGTATCCTTTCGGGCAAGCCGGCATAGATACCTTATCACCTCCGGAAACAGACTGAACCGTTTTACTGATATAATTCGGTAAAATTTCGCTCAATCTGGCTCCTCCGCGGGATTCAAGCCGTATATCTTTCATAACAGAGGTATACACCGGATCAATCTTATACGCTACATCCTCACCTTCCGCCGAGCTGGCCTTTTCCGCCTTAATGTTGGAAGTTAATGCTCCCTCGCCCAGTGTGAGCGTTTCAACTTCATCCGACGTCAAAGACCTTAATCCCGTCGTTCCCAAATCTCTGTTTGTTTTTGAGATAACTTCTCCTTTTCCGTTAATGATAACACGCGCTGTTCCATCAGTATCGTAGACTTCTATCCGATTGTTTTTAGATGTTTCCGTTGACGTATCATCCGTTCCGTAGGCAAAAATCCCGACGGCTTGCTTATTTTCATCGGCACTGTCGCTGTTTCTAAACCCGATAACAAGCCCTCTTTTGGCATAAACCAATCCGGCTGTTGAGTTATCCGTTGTTTCACCCGATGAACCGACCCAGAATAACGGATCGCATGCGCCCGAATTACCGCCGACACCGTATATTTCATCATCAACGGCTGTATAACCATCCGTGCCGACTTCCATCGTATTATGCTTTTTCGTATAGCAATTCTCGCCACCCACGCCGACCGAGAAATAATCGGCGGAATGTAATTTCTGGAATGCCAAATTATCCGGAATGGTCACAAATCCGGAGCTGTAATCTTCCACAATATATTCGGGAACATACGTATCCATTCCCGTTGTGGCAACATATATCGCTGTTACGCCGTCAACCATTGCGCCGTCCAAATCAGATTTTAATTGCGCAAAATCGCTGTTCAATTCGTCAACGGTCACATGCCATCCGCCGGCCACACCATCCAAAGCGCTATCCGCTCCGCCCCGATAAATACCACCGTCGGCACCGATAATGTTTGCAATCCGCGCCGCTCTCTTCAACCCCATTTTTTCAGGAATGGATGAGATATTCGGCACGATAAATCCTTCCAAAAAGTTCGGTTCACCGCCAATCAAACAAAGCGTTAAGTTATAGCCATCATTTGTATCTTCCATACCCCATGGCAAATAGTCATCCAACACTTCATTATTTAAGCGTGCGCACCCCTCGCCCCGCATCATGAGAGCTTGTTTGTTGGTCAAAATATAGGCTGCAAACGCCTCTTTAACGGCACGCACCTCTGAGGCAATGTTAATATTTTCAACTTCCTCATTCCGTGAAAGAACCTGTCTGAACAATAACGGTCCCAAAACACCGAGCAAAGCAATCACCGCGATCACTTCTACGATAATTGCGCCTCTTTCGTTCTCTTTTAAATTTCTCATGGGTCCTCTCCTCTCGTCTTTATCTAAAATCCGCCATAACGCTTTTCGTTCGTTTTATATATGCGAGCCAGTCCGCTTGCATCAAAATGTTCGGCTGCCGTTGTTCCTTGTTCTCCCGTTACGGCGTCATCCGTTGTCATGGAACGCTTATAAACCAAGAAATTGTATAACTCGCCACGCATATTTTGTGCAATCGTTGAATCACTGCCGATTCTGAAATTATTACCGTTTAAATTGCTGACTTCACTGATTTGTCCCGTTGTGCCGAAAGCGGGAATATCACCCGATACCAATTGCCCGTTTACATATAATTTGTGGCTTCCTTGATTAAGAATATAGTCATACTGTGAAACGGAATCAAAAACCTGTCCGCTGATTTCGGATTTTTTCGTATCGGATTCCTTTAATTCAAAGTGAATTTTAGAATCTTCAACCCAAGCCCGTAAACACGGATGATTAATACTCGGCGTGCAACTTGATGTGCCGAAAACGGCATACTGCGACGCAGACTCATTATCTAATTTTGCCAAAAATGAAATGGTGAATGAATTACCGAACTCTTCCGGTTTAATTCCCGTATCAATCACACGCCCATCTATTGTCAAACTCGGATTAATGCAAACTTGCTTACATGTATAACATTCGTTTACGGCATCGGTGCTTTCTAATTCCGAACAATTTGTTCCTTTTAAACTCTCGCACGAACATTCACCCGTATCATGCCAACTTGCCGACCCGGAAGTGCTGATTTGCCCATTCTGTATGGTTGAACTGCCTGTACCGCGTCCCAAATTCGTCCAAATCGGATTACCGCTCTCTTGTGGCAAATCATTAAGGCTTTCAGCGTGATCCCCCGGTTCACCCGTGTTGATTTTTGAATCGTAATTAATGATAAGTTCCGCTTGCGGATAAGGATCATTCGCCGGCGTCATACAAAATAACAACGGCGCACTGCATCCATCCACAATAATGCGATCGCCACCGACACGCCCATGCGATGCATACCCGGAACAATCATTCATGGTTTGTCCGATATAAGAGCCCAGAAATTCTGCAAATTTAGAGGGAATTTTACGCGTTAAATGCGATGAGTTATTCACAAAGTAAGCATCTTCCACTTTTACCGTTCCCGTGCTTTCATCTAATACACGCACTTGACTTTTTTGCAAGAAGCCACAATCGGGGCTTCCGTGTGTTCTTCTTAAAATAGCAGCTTCCCATAAAAGCGTTTTGTTGCGCATATAGGGGTCATCAAAAAAATCCGGCAACGGGCCGTATGTAAACACATACTTTGTTTGTGCGGAAGAAGCCGTGCAAGGTTGTAATCCGGCAGAAACATAATTCCCGCTAACTTTACGCTCCGGTCTTGAAAAACACCCAAGAACGCTTACAAAGCCGTCATTTGAAGTCGGCTGAAAATTCTTGGTTGTCATAATACTTTGAGTCGGTAATAAAAATTCAATTAACGGCGATTCGCCGTTATCGCCTTCACCCGAAAGCGATAGAACAGCACCGCTTTGAGCCTTGTCCGTTGCATAATTCGGCAATCGTTGCAAAGCAACCAATCCTTCCCGCAAATAATCTTTCGCTGCCTGATGTTGCGTCACAAAACCGGCGATATATGCCTCTGATGCCGGCAAATGAACCGTTTCTATCTGATCTTCCCGCGGATAAATCATAAAAGTCATGATGCCGACTAAAAAAGATATAACGGTAACCCAAAAAAGCATACTTACCCCTCTTTAAAATTACTCTTCCCCTTATTATAGCAGTTTAATTTCGCGCCGTAAACAGTTTTTTGCATACCGCCGTCTTTTTTCTCTCAGAGAAAAACGCTTTTATGTTATATTTTTGGGAATCAGGCAAGCAAACACGTCGTTATTTTCGATAAAGAGGCCATTTTCCCGCAATCACATCGTCCATTGTTTCTAATGATTGCCCCGTTAATGCCCGATAGGCCCAATAGTTTACCATAATCCGCTCCACGAAGCCCCTTGTCTCGCGCGAGGGAATACTTTCAATAAACATCAACGAATCGTCCGTATATTGCGTTTTCTTTTTCCATTTTATTAAATTACCAGGGCCACCGTTATATGCAACTGCCAAATAAATCAAATTATTTGAAACAGCCGGTAATCCCATTAAATATTGCAAATATTTCTGCCCGAGCGCTAAATTATACGCCGGATTATCCATCCGATTTGTGCTCCACGTTAACCCGAGCATTTTAGCTGTTGCCTTTGCCGTTGCAGGCATAATTTGCATAAGCCCCCTGGCACCGGCCGAACTCTTTGCACTCGGATTGAAGCAAGATTCCTGGCGCACAAACGCATATACCAACGCTTTATCAACTTTCCAGCCGTTCAGCGGTTTCCAGTTCGGCAAAGGAAATCTTTCATCATTTTCTTCATCGGTTGTAATTCCCGCCAAACGCACTAAATCATCTTGAAAATCATGCTGTTGCGAAACAGCCATCAAAACGGCCTGTGTTTCTTCATCCGATTCAAGGTATAGTTTCGTCAGCTCTTTGATTGCCCAATCCGTTCTGCCGATTTGTTTGAGGGCATAGAAACGCGAAAGTGCCGGATCCGAAAATTTTTTCGCCCGACTAAGGGTGTTTTCGGATACATTTTCAACCCAATCGGCATTGATATCCTGCCCCAATAACCGCATTGCCAACATACCGTAAAAAGTGCGCGGTTGTTGCGATGCAATTTCCAAAAAATCACCCACTTGATCATACGCCCCGATTTTTAAATAAGCACGTGCCGCCCAAAACGCCGCACTGCCTCTTAACAGCGGATATATCTGGCTATGCACTGCCGTTTGCCGAAAATACTCCGCAGCCCCCTTATACGACTCTAATTGCCACGAGGCTAACCCCGCCGTCCAATACGCCAACGGCGTTGATTCCGCATCGGCTACAATAGCCGATTTTGATTGCGCCAAGGATTTTTGAAATTCCCCGTCTAAAAAATACGAAAAGGCAAGTGCCGTGCGCGCCAACGCTATATCGGAAGCGGGCAATGTTGATAAAAACTCCTTTGATTCAATCAACTGACGTGCGGGCAAAGTTTTCCCTTTTTGAATATAATCACGCAATCGGCGAAATAACCGCGTTGCTTTTGTTTTCTGCTCACCCGATAAATCCGAAAAAGTGCGTTTTCTGATTAAGTCAATCGGCTCATCTCGCCGAATATAAGAGCAGGCTTTTGATTTTCCGCCATATAATACATCTTTTGGTTTTTCGGCACACAATCTCATTTTTTTGCGCACGCCGAGGGCATAAATTTCAGGCGCCACCGCCAACTCGCTATATTCTTTTAACCAACTTTCAATTTCCGGTTTGCGCGTATTATAGCGTGGCGTCATATATTTATGATATAAAATATACCCATTCAGAATCGGATTTTTAACTTTTGCCATTTGTTTGGTAGCGCGCGTATATTGCCCTTTTTGCTGTAATGAAAGAACGGCCTTAATGTTCTTCACATCCGAATCGGATAAAACAACGCTTGACGCGGCTTCTGCCGAAACCGCGTTTAAACCCATCAATACAAAAAAAAGAAAACAAATAATATATCTCTTCATTTCACCCCATTATCTCGGCAAATACTTAACTTTTGCTCGGCACTCGCTCTCTGATAACGGCACTTCCGTTTTCTTTCCGTTTTGCTCCTCAATTCGCGTAGCTACACACTTTGTCACATCAACCCCCGGCGCCTTTAATAAAACTTGACAGGCATCACCGCCCAAAGCAACGGTGCCCGTCTGACTGTTGCCCGGATTAAGCCCCGAATACGTATACGGCACCTGCACGGAATTATATTTAAACACAACACCCAAAGTTTTCAACATAACATTTGACGTATTATTAGAAAGCGTCAGATTAGAGGTGCAAAACTGGAATCGGGAAATCGTCGGCACAACGATTTGGATTTCACTCGGTCTAAAAACAAAGAAATTTGCTTCCGCTCTGCCGAATTGTTGCGGTTGTGTTTGCGCCGCATTGCGTTCCAATGTTTCGGAAAGCGTATCACCCCGCGTTTCCCCCAACAACGAGCGAATCGCTGCATCTTCTCGGCGTGCACTTTCTTCCGGTGTTTCTTCGCCAAACAACGATGTTGGACGCGCATTTTGCTCATTACTTTCCTGCGCGGAGGTTGCTCGTTCGGCATTCACTTTACGCAATTCGGGGAACAATCCCGCATCGGAACTTTGCGCCATAGCTCCCGCACTGAGCAATAATACCGTTACAAAACACAAAAATTTAGGCATTTTAAAAAACCTCCCTTTACTTTATAAAAAAATGAGTGTAGAGTTGCACTCACCACGTATCTATTATTTTAGAGGATTTATTTCAAAATGGCAACCTTTTTTTTCTGTGGCATCGGCGGAATCGGCATGAGCGCCATCGCATTATATCTTAAAAAATCCGGTCACCTTGTTATCGGCTCGGATCGTTCCTTTGATAATCATCAGCATAATGCCGTTAAAACAACTTTGGAAGCGCACGGTATTTTACTTATACCGCAAGATGGGAAAGGCGTTCCCGAGCAAACGGATATTTTTGTGGTTTCAAGTGCCATTGAGGAATCCGTTCCTGATATCAAACGCGCGAAGGAATTATCGTTAACCATTAAAAAGCGGGCCGAGGTGTTAGCCGATATTTTTCATGCTCACCGCGGGATAGCCGTTGCCGGCACAAGCGGGAAAACAACCGTTACGGCCATGATCGGGCATATTTTGGCGCAACTGAATTTATCGCCGACTATGATAAACGGCGGTATCGGATTAAATACTTATAATGGTGAAAACCCCTCTAATTTGATTTATGGAAACAGCGATATTTGCGTGATTGAAGCCGATGAATCCGATGGCTCTATTGCGTTATACACCCCGTATATCGGCGTTTTGACAAATGTTTCGCTGGATCATAAGCCGATTAGTGAAACATTACCTTTATTTTCCGCATTTTTAAACCGTGCCGAAAAAGGGGTTGTTATTAATGCCGATTGTCAACACACACCGCAACTTGCACTGACCCATGCCAACATTGTTTCGTTTTCAGTATCCGGCAACGAGGCAACTTTACAAGCGAACCACATTCAATATACGGCAACAGGTGTAGAATTTACATTGCTCGGCAAGCGGTATCATCTGCCATTTATCGGTCGGCATAATCTGGAAAATGCCTTGGCAGCAATCAGTGCCTGTTTGCATTTAGAGATTGCCGTTGAAGAAAGCATCACCGCCCTGCAAACATTTTTAGGCACAAAGCGCCGTTTGCAAACAATCGGCTCGCTAAACGGCATAACGGTTATTGATGATTATGCACATAATCCCGAAAAAATCAAAGCCTCGCTTTCGGCATTACAATTACATGAAGGGCGCCTTTTCGTGATTTATCAGCCTCACGGATTTTCTCCCTTGCGCATGATGAAAAATGATTTAATTCAGATGTTGCAAGAACAACTGGATTCGCGCACCATCTGGATAATGAACGATGTTTTTTACGCCGGCGGTACCGTCACGCGCGATATTTCATCAAACGATATTATCGCCCCCGTTCAAGCGAGCGGGAAAGAAGCGCTTTATTTACCAACGCGCGCGGAGACCCTTTCTTATTTACAAAAAAATGCAAAACCAGGCGACCGCATTGTTGTGATGGGCGCTCGCGATGATACATTAACTGATTTTGCCACTCAAATTTTAACATTATTCGGAGGAGAAAAATGAAACAAATTACACTTGTTGCTCCGGCATCACCGATTAACTTATCCGAATCGGAAAAAGAAAATATCATCAACTGGTTTAATGCAAACGGTTTTCAGGCCCGATTTGCACCGCATTGTTTTGAGCAGGATCGCTTTTTAGCCGGATCGGATAAAGATCGCGCCGAAGATTTAAATAATGCATTCGCTGATGAAGCAACCGACATTATTATTGCATTACGGGGCGGATACGGCAGTCCGCGCGTGCTGGATAAATTAGATTATAAGATGATTCGCAAAAACAAAAAGCCGTTTTTCGGATTCAGTGATTTAACGGCGCTTCAAATGGCATTATATCATCGTTGCGAATTGATTACCTACACGGGATTTAATGCTAATTTTATTTTAAACCCCATTCAAAGCCGTATGGAAAAAACACTGCTCCAAGCGCTCAATCAACAACCATTGAGTCTATCGGGTCTCAAAGAACTCATCCCCGGAACGGCTTATGCGCGCGTCCTCGGTGGTACACTCACCATGCTAACGGGTTTACTCGGCACCTCTTATATGCCGGATTTAACGGATTGTATTTTAGTTATTGAAGATGTGCATGAAGAACCGTATCGGATTGATCGTATGCTCAATCAATTACGTTTAGCCGGAGCGCTTTCGCAATTATCGGGTGTTATTTTAGCAGATTGTGCCGACTGTGTTGCCAAGGATAAAGCCGACGGAACCGTTCACGAAGTATTGCATGATTATTTCGGGAACAAAAAGATTCCGGTTGTCACGCACTTCCCATACGGGCATACGCCGGACCATATTGTTTTCCCGCTTGGACAAAAAGCCCGTTTGGACGCGAACAAGGGCACTCTTGTTTTTGATAAATACGATAAATACGAATAACCCACTTTTTAAAAGAGCATTCAAAAAAAGAAGATTCAAAAAAGGCGCTCAAATCGGAAAGGATAACGAATGAAAACGGAATTACTGGCACCTGCGGGCGATATAGAAGCGGCATACAGCGCATTTTACTTTGGCGCAGATGCCGTTTATTTAGGATTGCGACGTTTCTCGGCACGCGCCGAAGCCATCAATTTTTCACCCGAAGATTTAGATGAAATCACGGCGTTTGCCCATGCGCACCAAAAAAAGGTGTATGTGGCTTTAAATACATTGATGCAAGAAAATGAACTGCCCGAATTGATGACGTATCTGCAAATTTGTGCCGATTGCAAAGTTGATGCACTGATAACGCAAGATATCGGCGTAGCCCGCATTGTCAAAAAAGCCTTTCCGCAGTTGGTGCTTCACGCCAGCACACAAATGGCGATTCACAATTTAAGCGGGGCACTGGCTCTTAAAAAACTGGGATTTGAGCGCGTGGTCTTGGCGCGCGAACTTTCTTTGGCAGAAATACGCGACATTCAGCAAAAATCAGGTATGGAAGTAGAAGTTTTTGTTCATGGAGCACTTTGTTATTCATACAGCGGGTTGTGCGCTTTTTCTTCCATGACAACCGCCCGCAGTGCCAACCGCGGAAAATGTGTTTATTCCTGTCGGGATACATTTAAAATGAACGGCAAGCAATATCATCCTTTCTCCATGAAAGATTTAGCGTTGGAAAAAGATGTATGCGATTTAAAAGGACTTTCACTTAAAATTGAAGGACGCAAGAAAAATGCGTTATATGTGGGCGCGGTGACCGACTATTACCGCCGTATCTTGGATACAGGGAAAGTTGATGGCACATTATCCGATAACTTAAAGCAAATTTTTGCCCGCCCATGGACAAAACTACATTTCCGCGGAAAGAATAAAGATGTGATTGAACCCGATTTTGTCGGACACCGTGGTTTGCCCATCGGCACCGTCTCAAAAGTTTTTAACGGAGAGATAACGTTTAAAACGGCTAAACCGCTTGCCCGATATGATGGGATTCAAATAGATATTCCCGGCATGGAAAAACCGTTCGGTTTTTCTGCCGAACATTTAACACTGAACGGGAAAAGCGTATTTGAAGTGTCGGCCGATAAAACCGTCAGCATTAAACTTCCGCCAAAGAGTCCGTTTATTCAAAAAGGAAGTGCTGTTTATTTGGCGTCATCAACACACGTGAAGAGCGCTTATCCTTACGAAAAACCCAAAAAGGGCCTTTATAGAAATAAACAAGCCGTTGAAATTGATATTTATGTTGGGTCCGCAGAAATAACGGCGGTATCGCAAGACGTTTCCGTTTCTCTCACCGAATCGCTCTCGCCCGCAAAAGATAGCGCAAAAGTAATCAATGCTATCAATGAATGTTTCCGAAAAACCGGCGATACGCCGTTTGAAACAACAAGCGTTCGTATTCATAATCCCGATGACTTATTTGTGCCCGTTTCTCTTTTAAATCAGTTGCGGAGAAACTTATTTGAAGCTTTATCGGCTCATATTCTGGAATCCAAAAAAATCCCTGCTCTGCCCGAAACGCATCTGAAAAAAGGAGGCAGTTTAAATATAAAACCGAAATGGCGCTTAAAAACAGATGATGTTTCCGTGTTAAAGGGTGTTGATTTATCCACCGTTGATGAAGTATTGATTGAAATTTCCACGCACACATCACCGGATGATTTTTCATTTTTACCCAAAGAAAAAGTGCGGTTGGCACTGCCCGTTATCATTCGCTCACATGCGATTGAGAAAACCGTTCACCTCCTTTACGAACACGGTTATCATAAATGGCAAATCGGCAACTGGGGCGGATTGCGCCTCATTCCATCAAAAGCGGAAACGGATATTGATTTTGATTCAACTATTCCCGTTTTGAATACACAGGCGGCGGCATTTGCGCATGAGGCCGGCGCCGGCGGGATAACATGCAGTCCGGAAGATACGTATGATAATATTCAAAAATTGTTAAGCAGTAGTTTACACACAACATTGATTGTTTATCAAGACACACCGCTATTTTTATCGGCTAACTGCATTCGCCCGAATACATGCGCCGACTGCACGCATCAAACGGAACGATATATGCTCTCCAACGGCAAAGAACGATTTGAAGCCGTTTCAAAAGAGTGTTTGACAACCGTGATTAAAAATGAACCGTTTTATATCGGTCATTTAATTAACAATCTATCGCCCGAATGGTTACGCATGGATTTTTGTAATCGAGCTTATACGTCTGCCCAAATCAATCGCTTGATACAAATCATTCAAGCGGGCAAGCCGTTAAAATCTTCTTATTCGGGTAATTTTAAAAAATCTTTTGCTTGAATAAATATCTTGATTTTGAAAAATAAATACCGTATTTTTAAACCAGTGAGACCATTTTATAAACCGTTTTTTGAGGAGAGAAAAAGATGATTAAAAAATTATTCAAATGGCTATTTATTTTGATTCTTGTTTTATGTTTGGCCGTTGTCGGCATTTATATGTATGCCGGTGAAATCGTAAAATTCAGCGTTGAAAAATTTTTGCCCGAAGTAACACAAACGAATGTGCAATTAAATCGGGTTGAATTATCTTTGTTAAAAGGACACGTTGGTATTTACGGACTAAACATTGCCAACCCGCAAGGCTATGGTTCGGACGATGCTTTTTCGCTCAAACAAATTTCCGTTTCGTTTGACCCGAAAAGTGTATTGACCGATAAAATTATCATCAACCAAATTTTGATAGACGGCACACATGTTTCCGCCGAAGCAACCTATCAAAACGGTAAAATTACTTCTAATTTAACCCAAATTCAACAAAACGTAGAAAGTTATTTAAATAAAATCAATGCCTCGTCCGGTCAAAAGACTGCTGAAAGCAAACCGCAACCGCAAACAGAATCAACCACGCAAGGCGCTGGGAAACAAGTTGTAATCCGCGATTTGCAAATCAATAATTCTGAACTGACCGTTGGTGTGATGAAGCAAGTTGTTTCAACCGCTTTGCCCGATATCCGCAAAAAAAATATTGGAGAACAAGGGCAGAAATTTTCGTGGAAAGATGCCGTTGCCTACATTTTCAACTTAATTTCCGCCGAATCGGTTAAAGGAACCGTAAATGCCGTGCAAGAAGCATTGCGTCAAGGCGCATTACAGATTGTCGGAACAGCAAAAGATACATTGAATGCCGTTAAAGAATCGGCCAAGGAATCGGCTGACAATGTTGTTAAAGACGTAACGGGAAATGCCGTTGATGCCGTTAAGGGATTATTCGGAAAATAAATCCACGGCAGAACGTTACTTAAATTGAATTAAGGTAAAGGAGTCGATTGCGCAGTGTCATCGGCTCCGTTTATTTTATCATCTCTTTTATTACACCAACACATTTCATTATCTCAAAAATATTTTATAAACAACAGCCCGTTAAGAACCATAAGTCAATCGGCGTTTAAGCAAGTGCAAATCATTCTCTGTAAATCCATAGACCTCCCTATGTAAATCCGTCGCTCTCCCTATAAAAATAAATAGGCAAAAGCCCTACCCATTGCCATTAATCCGACAAGCACTCAAATCTAAAAAATATAACACGCTGGAATAAAAGGTGGGAAAAGGTGTTGAACAACGACACACTAACACACCTTTTCCCTTCCGAACAGAGCCATAGGGAGACGAACCCCGTCCGGAATAGCTAGTCAAAAGAAGAAACGGCGCTTAATTTCATAATGTTCTTGAACATATCAGCGTTTATTTCTTATTTTGAACTTATTATAGAATCCAGTATGTAAATAATCGGCAGATTCTAAAATAAACTCAAATTTTATACAGGATAAATATTGCTTCTTTCGTGTAAATTTCAAGAGATGCCAACAAAAATATTTTGAAAAATTCTTTTAAACTCTGGTTTCCGTTTCCCTCCACTATAAATAAAACCGCCTGATGCAGGCGGTCGGAGAGTTCATAAATCATATCTGCTTCAATGACTCTTCTAGCCTTTCAAGCCAAAGTATGGCTTTTGAACATTCGCTAAAAGCCCCCCGACCATATTTCTATGAATCGGGGATATATTTGCCTCTTTCTCTTTCGAGCCAAGCGACATAACGATGCTATACCCTAACACCGAAGCAGACATGAGCCTATGACAGCCCTTTCACACCTTCACAGGTATCATTGCAAAGCTCACCTTTGCAACTTCTGGAACTTTACAATATGATTTTTTGAATTGCAAGCATTTTTTTATATTTATTAAAATAAATTCAAAACCGCCCTTTTAAGAAAAAAAAGACGCAAAATTATTTTAATCATACCATTTTATATATAAAAACATTTAATCCGTTTTAATTCTCTTGTGCGAATCGCGTGAGGATAACAATATCATTAACATTCACCGTATTTTTAATAACGGCCACAACATTATTTAACTCCGTTTGATTTTGAGAAATTCCCATTAAATATACAACACCGTTTTCCATTGTAATCTTATAGTTCACGGAGGAAACGCCCCGTGTAATGGATAATTCATACCTGATTTTGGCCGAAACCAAAGCGTCTTCATTTACTTTTTCAATGGAAAGCGGTTCATCTAACCGAATATAATTATATACTTTTTCAACGCCGTCCGTTTGCCAAACCGTTTTCACAACCTCATCAATATACGTTTCATCGGGCAAAGCACCGTTCAGCAAAACACTTCCTTCAAAAACCGTCAATTCTATATCAACCGCATAGCTTAATTTGCGTTGCGACAGCGCATTGCGAATCGCAATATTTAACTTTGTATCGTTATAATCATCCGAAAGCGAACGGTCATCCATTAAAACAGATGCCACTTTATGCGATGCCGAAAAAATTGTGCCCGCCCATTGGCAACCCGCAGTGATGAATAGACACGCAACACAAACACCAACTTTTAATACCTCACATATTTTTTTCACATAACCCTCCACGCGTTGACAATGTGTCGCGGTAAAAAATGATAATCACTAAATAAAATTGCATCGTATCGCATCTGATAGCCGTTATATTCCGGATGTTGCCGTAAAAAAACAGCCGATGCACGCACCACACGCATCTGATTTTCTATCGTAATGGCTTCGGCCGATAAATGATATGTCCGCCGTTTCTTCACTTCAAAGAAAACAATGGTTTTTCCTTTTTTCATAATCAAATCAATTTCGCCGGCACCCGTTCCGCGTTTAACCGTATAATTTTTTGCCACAAAGCGGTAGCCTTTCAATCTTAAATACCAAAGGGCAATCGTTTCGGCAAAATGCCCCGTTTGATATGCTGTTTGCGTTTTTTGCTTCATTCTTCCAATTCCAACACACGCTTATACACCGTTTTTTTCTTTTCCCCCGTTAACCCGACAACGATATCCACCGTATCGCGCACGGAATGCGTTTTAAGCGTTTGCACAATCAATTTATCCATATCGGCCATTGACGGCTTTTCCGCATCATCATCGGCTTTACCGATAACCAACACCATCTCACCGCGCGGTTCGTGTTCAGGCGCTCCATAATAATCCAGCAAGGATTCCACGGTTCCGTTTCGTGTTTCCTCAAATTTCTTCGTAATCTCCCGCACAACCGCCATTTCCCGATTGCCCAACACCGCCAGTATATCCTGCAAAGTATCGCATAACCGATTAGCCGTTTCATAAAAAATAAGCGTGCCGGGAATAGTGCGATAATTGGATAACATTTGCTGTCTCGCCCCTGTTTTCGGTGGCAAAAACCCACCGAAAAAGAAAGCATTGGAGGGCAATCCGGATAACTGCAACGCCGATAAAACCGCATTGGCTCCCGGAACGGTTGTGACGGGAATTCCCTGCGCTCGGCATTCTCTGACTAATTTATATCCCGGATCGGATATCAGCGGTGTGCCTGCATCAGAAACCAAAGCAACATCCACACCTTTTTTTAACTTGGCAATCAACTTCGGTCTGGCCGAATCGGCATTATGTTCATGATACGGCGTCATCGCCACAACTTTAATTCCCAACAACGCAAAAAGTTGCCCACTTGTGCGCGTATCCTCGCAAGCCACTAAATCTACATTTTCCAGCGTTTGACGCGCCCGTTCGGAAAAATCACCGAGGTTCCCGATCGGTGTTGAAACCAGATATAGCATAAAAACTCCGCTCCATAAAGAGATAACTCTTGAAATTTAATATGATATGGAGTATATCAAAAAGAAAAGCAGATGAAAAGGATTTTTTTAATGTTCAAAAGATTATTTGTATTTTGTTTAGTATGTTTGGTATGCGGTTGCGGGCAAACGATTCGTTTATTGCCGACAAATCGGGATTTTGTTGAATCCAAAACGGCGCCAACGCATGAGGTTTCCAAAACAAAAACGGCCATGCTGTTGCCGTTGACGGGTAGCCGAGCCGTTGTGGGGGAGAATTTTCAAAATGCGGCATTGATGTCGGGCTTGGAGCGATCCGTTGAAACAACGGAAGTTTTATTCTTTGATACAAAAGGAACACCGGAAGGAACAACCGAAGCTTACAGGCAAGCCATGCTGGAATCACCGGACGTAGTGCTGGGGCCCGTATTTGCTTCGGAAGTTAAAGCCGTTCGGGCCGAAAACCCCGCGCAACCGGTTATTTCATTCACTTCCGATTCTGCCGTATTGGGAGATAATATTTACTCTTTGGCTTTACTCATACCGCAACAAATCAACCGCGTTGTTGAATATGCCTGCACGCATGGGCAACGCCGAATCGCACTCATCGGCCCACAAGATAAAACGGGCGAAATTGTTATTCAGTCGTTTGAAAAAGCCGTTCAATCGTGTCCCGGTATGCAAATCACAAAAATATCTCTCTATCAGCCGAATGCCACGGATTTAACAACCCCCGTGCAACGCATTGCACCGCCGTTGATTGATGCACGCCGTAAAAACCTGACAGAACAGGAAAAAGAGCTGTTGCGTAATCCATCGGCCGAACGACTTTCCTTTGATGCTTTGTTCATTTTTGAAAGCGGCGTTAAATTAGAGCAACTTGTTTCTATTTTGTATTATTATGATGTTACACCGCAAATCGTGCCGTTTTATGGTTTGGCTACACTCCGCCAAACACGGATTGATCAATTAACAGGTGCCTATTTTGCCGATATTCCGCAATATCGGATAGAGATGTTCAAACGCAATTATCAAGACGCATTTGGAAAAACCCCGCTTCCGATTGCATCATTCGGATATGATGCCGTATCCCTTGTATCCTTTTTATCACAGGAAAATGTTTTGGATGAATCGGCATTGATTGACCCCATCGGCTATAACGGTATGAACGGCCGTTTCCGTTTGAATCCGGACGGCACAAACGATAGATTGCTGGATATGTTTCAACTTCAAGGCAAAGGGAAAGCCGTTGTTGTAGAGCAAGCACCTGCTGAGTTTAACACGCAAAATTAAATAACCGCTTGATTTAATGCGTTGCATAATTCATTGCAGAATGAATTATGCATTTTATTATGGAATAAATTACAAACTTTGTTGCCGAAAATGGATTGGAACATTCGTTGCAGAAAATGATTTCTGAAATTACTCTTAAATTTTATTGAAAAACAAAATCGTGCAATAGGCAAATAAAAAAAACAGAAAGTATCTTCATTCTTTCTGTTTTCCCGTTCGATTAAACCGATATCTTCACGCAACTAATCCGGTAATAAATCATACACACGTTTTATTTCGCGAATATCATCCCACATCAGTGCCTTCGGCGAACCCGGGCGTTTAACCGGATTGCGCAATAAATACGAGGGATGAAATATCGGCATCATTTTAGAACCATAGGGTCCGTCAAACCACTGCCCACGCACTTTTGAAATACTGCTTACCTGTGGCAAAAAAGAGGTTAATGCTACCCGACCGCACAGCAAAATAATCCGCGGTTTTAAAATAGCAATTTGCTCATCTAAATACGGGCGACACGCTGTTTTTTCTGCCGGCAACGGATCACGATTTTCGGGCGGACGACATTTTAATGTATTGCAAATATACACATCTTTTTCACGCGATAATCCGGCAGCTTCAAAGATTTTATCCAAGAGTTGCCCCGCACGGCCGACAAACGGCTTCCCTTGCATATCTTCATTATAGCCGGGGGCCTCACCGATTAACATCAATTTAGAATTCGGCACGCCATCCGAAAACACGCTATTCGTCCGTAAATCACCGAGCGGGCATTTATGGCATGTTGCACATGCCGTTCTTACCTTTTCTAATTCCTCATACATTTTTCTACTCCCTTTCTCATCACCTTGATTATAGAGAATATCTGTCTTTTATTTCAATCACGCTCGGCGGAATTTACCGCAAAACGCATTGCCGAAACAAAGCAGATTAACCTCTTTTAACCCGCGTCAAATGATTGGTGCGAATTAAAGAAGCCACAATTCCGAAAGCAAGCAAGAAGAATGTTACGGAAAGTGAAATCCAGTTTGTCATCTCTATACCGATATACGGCAAAAAGATTTTCATTCCGATGAAAATTAAAACGCACGATAACGCTTGTTTTAAGTATACAAACCGATTGACGGCAGCCGCCAACAAGAAATACAGCGACCGCAATCCCAAAATTGCAAAAATGTTGCTGGTGTAAACCACAAAAATATCCTGCGTGATTAGGAAGATGGCAGGGATACTGTCTACAGCGAAAATCACATCCATCAATTCTATCGTCATTAAAGCGAGGAACAGCGGTGTCATAATTACTTTATGTCCCGATTTCACAAAGAAATGTTCGCCATGTAAATGCGGTGTCACATGCATAAAGCGCTTTAAGAATTTCATGACCTTATTATCGGAAATATCTTTATGTTCCTCTTCTTTGTTCATCAACATCTTCACGCCGGTATAAATTAAAAATGCCGAGAATACATATAAAATCCAATGGAACGATGAAACCAACTGAGCGCCCAACAATATCATAATTGCCCGCATCATAATCGCACCGAGAACACCCCAAAATAAAACGCGGTGTTGATAACAAGAGGGGATTTTTAAAGCCGAAAACACAAGCGAAATCACAAAAATGTTATCCATAGATAAACTGAACTCAACCAAATAGCCCGTGTAATACAATAATCCCGTATCTTTGCCTTTCTCAAAAATCACAAACAAACCAAATAATAACGCAATCGCCATATAAGAAGCACAAATCGTAAGCGTGCTTTTAATAGACGGCTCTTCGGATTTTTTATGAAAGACAAACAAATCCAAAAATAATATAACCCCGACGATGACCGCAAAAACCGACCATAACGCGCCTGTTGATAAGTGTGCCAACATTTCCATTTATATTTTCTCCTTGTTAAATTGACTCATTTTTATTCTTGTTTATATTTTCAGCAACCTGTTTTATTATTTTCCGCTTAACCGAATATCAAATTTATTTTCGCCGAATATTGAGTGGTCGGCGCAGCGGATTATCGCATATTCCCGCCCGCCAAAACTGCTCAAACGGAAATGTTAAACCCGGATCATATTTACGCCCCGGGGCAATATCGGAATGTGCAACAACATTGTGTGGATGAATCTGATATCGCTTCATCAAATCTTGACAAAGCGCCATACCTGCTTCTATCTGCGCCGATGTAAATTCCCCGAATGCTTGCTCCCCGGTGGCCGGACACTGAAATTCAATCCCAACGGAATGGCTGTTAATATCTTCCGAAACGGTATCCCATGTTGATACCCCTGCATGCCATGCTCTTTTTGATTCATCCACCAACCGATAAATCGTGCCGTCCCTGTCAATCACATAATGAGCGCTCACACGAGGCTGTTCTTCTTTTTCAATCAAGTAATAAAATGTTTGCTCCAACGTGTCGGTTGCCGTTGCATGCAATACAATCATATCTATCTTGCACGTTCGTTCATTGAAGTGCGTTGAGGGTTTATCTATGATTTGAACTGTTTGATTGGTATTTATCCTTGTATTCACTTTTCTCTCGTTTTCTTTAATAATTTCCTGCTCATTGTTCGGCATTTATTTTATCACTTATTCTTTATCTCTTATTCGGCACTATCCAAAACACGGTATGGTCTTTTCCCTTTCAATAAACGGTCTTACCTTTTCTTTTGACAGAACCGTTTTTAATCTTTTTATTTGCGTGCGGTTGCGTACCCCTTTGATATTCTTTACCGACATGCACAATTAGGCAACACGCAGGCGATGAGCGCTTGTCGGGCGCATAAATCCATGGCACAAAGCAATCGCCAACGCATCGGAAGCATCGGGCGGAATATGCTCCGGCACGCTTTTTAATAACGTGCGCACCATCATATCCACCTGTTTCTTATCGGCATGCCCTGCGCCTACAATCATTTTCTTAATTTGGTTCGGTGTATATTCGGCAACGGGCAACTGATATAATGCCGGCGTTAAAAGCACAACACCGCGCGCCTGACCGAGTTTAAGGGTTGAGGTTGGGTTATTATTCACAAATGTTTGTTCCACCGACACCTCATTCGGCTCATACGATTCAATAATTTTCTTTAATTCATTATGTAATTCCGCCAACCGATCGGATAACTCTCCTTCGGTTGACGGATTGATAACACCACCGGCAATAAACCGCAATCGGGTACCTTCTTTTTCAATGATACCCCAACCTGTATGACGCAATCCGGGATCTAATCCCAGAATTCTAATCATTACTCGGCGCCCTCCAATTTTGCCAACACGTCTTCGGCAATGTCGGCATTCGTAATCACACGTTGCACATCGTCATCTTCATTCAACAAGTCAATAAACTTCATCAACTTTTGTGCCGTTTCCAAATCCGTGATTTCTTTTTGGACCAGCGGTTTCCAATCTAACCTTGCAACATTCGGCGTGCCGAGTTTGCTTTCCAATGCTTCCCGCACACCGGATAAATCATCGGGGTTGCATGTAATTTCATGCGTTTCGTCCGTTGAAACAACATCTTCGGCGCCGGCTTCCAATCCGGCTTCAAAAATAGCATCGGGCGTGCCGACACTTACCGGATATTCAATATAACCGATTCGTTCAAAATTGAACGTAACGGAACCCGTTTCACCCAACGCACCGCCGTTTTTAGAAAATGTGGAGCGTAAAAACGGAGCCGTTCTGGCGCGATTATCCGTCAAGGCTTCAACAATCACCGAAACTTTGCCCGGCCCAAATCCCTCATAGCGTGCTTCTTCGTAATTAGATGTATCAGCTCCTTGTGACCCCTTGGCAATGGCGCGCTCAATATTATCTTTCGGCATATTTTCGGAACGCGCATTTTGAATGGCTAATCTGAGCCGAGGATTTGACGACGGATCCGCTCCGCCCGCTTTCACGGCAACCGTGATTTCCCGAGCCAACTTTGAGAAAACCTTGGCGCGCATTTTATCTTGCGCTCCCTTACGATACATAATATTTTTAAATTGTGAATGTCCTGACATATTTTATCCTCTTTTTCCTTTTCTTTTTTCCCTTTTATTTTTAATTTTCTTATCTTGCTTCCGTTGTGAATGCGCAAACGGTTCTATGATTATCCCGTGTAATTTACAAGATTTTATTCATTTTTTCAACTCTTTTTTATGACAAAGGTTCGTTTTTTTCATCTCTCAAAACCCAAAATCTCTTTTTGAACGTGCCGTCATCTCAAATTATTTTTCAGCATATTCATTTTCCGCATTCAGAAAATTCACTGCTTATAAATATCTTGATGGTTTGGTTTTTATTATTTCATCTGTATTATAAAAATTAAACAAGTGGCAAAGTTTCATCTAAAAAAGCGCCTATCCGCACAGGGTGAATCCGCACACATACGCCCGTTTCTTCATTGATTTCGGCGAATACAGCGCAAAACGTTTGATTATTCTCGGCCGGTTGCAAACGTCCGCGTTGTTCGGGATTAAGAAACCGTCCTAACGCTCCCTCCGTTATCATTCCGATAACCGAATCATAATCACCGCACATGCCCACATCCGTCATATAGCCGGTGCCGTTCGCCAAAATGCGGTAATCTGCCGTCGGAATATGCGTATGTGTGCCGACAACCATACCGGCTTTTCCGTCCAAAAAATGCCCCATCGCCACTTTTTCCGCCGTTGCTTCGGCATGAAAATCCACAAACAGCACATCATAATCCCGCCCTTTAACATGCGTCTTTAACCATTCCGACATAACGGCAAACGGATCTTCAACCGATTTCATATAAATCCGCCCCATTAACTGCACAACGGCAATGCGAACGCCCGTTTTCGTTGTAAACAAACACCACCCTTTCCCAATGGTATTTTCAGGAAAATTAAGCGGACGAATAATATTTTCTTCTTCCGTTAACACAGGGAAAATTTCTTTTTTATCAAACGAATGATTCCCGAGCGTAATCACATCCGTTCCCCGTTTGATAAATTCTTTATAGTGATTGGGGGATATACCGAATCCGTGCGTTGCATTTTCGGCATTCACAATGACCGCATCCAACCGTAATTTATCACGCAATATCGGTAAATGTTCAAACACGATTTTCCGACCGGCTTTCCCGACAACATCTCCGCAAAACAATAACTTCATTTTACTCTTCTTCCGTTTTCGGCGCATCGGCAGGCTGATGAACCAATGTTTCCAAATCGGTTGCCAATCCGACGATTTTTGCCGAAAGATTGTTGAGTCGCTCGGCAATTTCTTTCTTCGTTTCGTCCAGCAAGGCGGCATTCGTATTCTTTTCCAGCTGGCTTTTTTCTTCCGCCAACAGCAAGCACAGCATTGCCAACAACTGCCCTTCCTGCATAAAACCGATTGACTTAATCAACTGCGCCGCTCTGGCATCTAAATTTTCAGCCAAACCGCGCATATAATTTTCTTGCCCGTCCGCACACGAAAACTTATAAAACTTCTCCCCGATTTTGAGCGAAACAATTGCCATTAATTTTCTCCTTTAAGCGCCCCTAAAATTTTATCAACGCGCTCATACGCCGTCTTTACAACCGTTTTCAATTCATTTGACTTATCAGTCGTATGCGCATAGGCTTTTTTAACATCGTGCACGGCCGTTTCCAATGAAACAACCGCTTCTTCCAACCGTGTCATGGCATTTTTTACTTCTTCCATTTTTATCCCTCTGCACCATTCTTAATTCTACTCGTATGACCGATTCATCTTTGTTTATACCTGTCTTCTTGCTTTAAACGCCATTTGTAATGTTCCGTCGTCCAAATAATCCAATTCACCACCGACGGGGACACCGCGTGATAGCGTTGAAACCATACATCCGCAATCTGCCAATCTATCGGACAAATAATGCGCCGTTGTTTGACCCTCTACCGTTGTCGGCAACGCTAAAATAATTTCCGTTTCGGGATTTTGTTGCACCTTTTCCAGCAACGCTTCAATTTGCAATTCATCAGGGCCGATACCATCCAGTGCCGATAACAACCCGCCCAACACATGATAATGCCCCTTAAATACGTTTGCGCGTTCAATGGCCCATAAATCCGACACATCGCGCACCACGCAAATCTGATTACCGCAACGTGTGCCATCCGAACAAATCGCACACGGCGAAACCGTATCCATATTACCGCATATCGGGCATGTTTGCACCTTTTCCAACACTGTTTCCATCGCTTCCACCAACGGCACAAATTGCTTTTCCTTTTTGGAAAGCAATGCCAAAACGGCACGTCTTGCGGAGCGCGGACCCAATGTCGGCAATTTTGCCAACAAGCCGATTAAGTGTTCTAATTCGGGGGCAGCCATTATAATCTCAATTCAGCTCAAACAAACGGCATTCAACTAAAACGGCATTTTAAAATCTTTCGGCAAGCCGAGTGAAGATTGGATTCGTTCCATTTCGGAAGCCATTGTTTCTTCCGTTTTTTCATGACAATCACGCATGGCAAGCAAAACCAAATCTTCCAACGTTTCCACGTCATCTTTATCCACAACGCTCGGATTGATTTTAACTTTAACGGGCACGCCCTTCCCCGTCATCACCACGCAAACGGCACCGTTGCCGGCCGAGCCTTCAAATTCTTGATGTTCCATCTTTGTTTGTAAGATGTTCATTTGAGATTGCACCATTTGTGCTTTTTTCATCAATTCACCGATATTTCTCATTATGTTTCTCCTTTTATTTATTTAATCACTCAATATCCGATATTGGCACTATAATCAAAAAAAAATCAAAAGTAAATTTAAAAATACAATCCGTTTAAATTTATTTTACCCGTTATTTATCGGATTAATCATTCGATTATTCCTTTGACGCAACCGATTTTTCCAAAAACGCTTTTAATTCTGCCAAATCTTGCGGTAACGGCACTTCAAAAGCCATTCGCTTATTCGTGGCGGGGTGCAAAAATGCCAAAAATCCGGCATGCAACGCCTGACGCGGAAAAAATCGTAAATAAGCCGGTGCTTGTTTGGGAACTACCCCGTAAACTTCATCGCCGATTAGCGAATGTCCGACGGAACTTAAATGCACCCGAATCTGATGTGTTCTGCCCGTTTCCAAAATACACTGCACATGCGAAGCCAATGTGCCGTATGCCTCCATACGTTCATAGTGCGTAACGGCCGACTTTCCTCCCGTTTTAACAATCGCCATTTTTTGACGATTTAAAGCACTCCGGCCGATATTGCCCGAGATGAGCCCCGTTTTTTCCTGAACATACCCCCATACAAAAGCCTGATAGATTCGTTCAATCGTATGTTTTGAAAATTGCTCCGAAAGGCGAACATGAGCCCTGTCATTTTTAGCCACGACCAAAATACCGCTCGTATTTTTATCAATCCGATGAACGATTCCAGGTCGTTTCACACCACCGATTCCGGAAAGAGAATCCTTGCAGTGAAAAAGCAACGCATTAACAAGCGTCCCCGTATAATTACCGGCTCCCGGATGAACAACCATTCCCGCCGGCTTATTCACAACCAGAATATCTTTATCTTCATACAAAATATCAAGCGGAATATCCTCCGCTTCCGGTTCGGCAGGAACGGCATCGGGCGGAATAATCAAAAACGATTCGCCCGTTTTAACGCGGTAATCGGGTTCCTCCACAAACGCATCCGTTCCGGCTCTTTTAACGCCGTCGGATTCAATCAGGCGAATAATCTGATTTCGCGAAAAACCGGTAAGCGCCGTTGCCAGAAATTTATCAATCCGCATGTTATTTTGAGCAACATCCACCACAGGCGATATAACAACCTGCGTTTGCTGTTCTTCAAAATCCGCCTCATCCGATAAATCGTCCGTTTTCGGGTCAAACGCCATCATGATGCTTTCTGATTCCAAATTTCTTCCAACCGATAAAAATCGCGTGTTTCCTGCGTAAACAGATGAACAACAACATCTATGGCATCAATCACAACCCAATTCCCGTCGCCCGTATCACCGGACACCTGCACGCGATAACCCGCTTTTTTCAAATCCGTTGCCAAATTGTTTGCCAACCCGAACACGTGCCGTGCCGATGTTCCCGTAGCAATGACCAGATAATCGGCAAAACTTGTTTTTCCCGCTAAATCAATCGTCATAATATTTTCGGCTTTTCCCGCATCTAACTTTTGTTCAATCAATGCAAGCAAGCCCAAAACACGTTCCTTTTGGGCATCCGTTGAACGCATATCCGCTCTCTTTGTTTCGGCTTTTTGAGCCCCTGCCCGACCACCGGACGCACTTTTTTTCTTTATATCTTGCCCCTGAGCTTTGGAAGGAGTTTTCTTTTTACCGACTGTTGTTTTATTTGCCGCTTGATGCGTTTGTTTTTTTATTTCAGTCATCATTCAATCCTTATTATATTACATGATTACGCCATTATGATTATTCACACTTTGAATCCGTTAAATCCGCGATAGAATCTGCGGAAGAATCGGTGAAATCCGTTGCAGAATCCGCCGATGAATCCGCGTCGGACTGATAAACGTAATACCGCGCCTTGCGCAACACATCAATCAATCCTTTATGTGCCACACCCGAAATCGCCCATACTTCCTGTTTGCAGACTTTTTCAAGTTGATTTACTTTCGTTTTAATTTCATCATCCGTCAGCGCGTCAATTTTATTCAAAGCCACAATTTCGGGCTTACGGGCTAACGTTGCACTATATTTTTTCAATTCCGCGCGAATCGTTTGATAAGGGGTTGCTACGTCTTCTGCCGTCCCGTCAATCAGGTGTATCATCACTTTGCACCGCTCAACGTGTTTCAGGAATCGCGTTCCGAGTCCCACACCGTCGGAAGCGCCCTCAATCAATCCCGGAATATCGGCAATTAAAATCTCATCGTCATCCACACGAGCCATTCCCAAATTCGGGTGCAATGTGGTAAACGGATAATCGGCAATTTTCGGTTTTGCCCGCGTCACAGCACTTAAAAACGTGGATTTTCCTGCATTCGGCAAGCCGATAAGCCCTGCATCGGCAATCAACTTCAATTTCAGCCACACCCACATTTCTTCGCCCGGCGTTCCCTCATCAGCCTCGTATGGAGCCTGGTTGGTTGAGGATTTATAAGAGTTATTTCCTCTACCGCCTTTCCCGCCGTGTGCGGCAACAAAGCGTTGCCCATCATGAATCATATCGGCAAGCAATGTTTCATTATCATTGGCAATAATTTGTGTGCCGACGGGAACTTTAATAATTAAATCGTCACCCGAAGCCCCCGTGCAATTTCGCCCGGCGCCGTTTTTACCGCGCTCGGCTTTAAAGTGTTGCTGATAGCGAAAATCAATCAAGGTATTTAAGTTTTGAACCGCCTCAAACACCACATCACCGCCATCACCGCCGAAACCGCCGTCGGGTCCGCCGAATTCTAAAAATTTTTCGTGCCGAAACGAGCAAGCACCGTTTCCACCGTCCCCGGCTTTAATATAAATTTTGGCTTCATCTAAAAACTTCATTCAAAATATCCTTTGCAAAGTATCAAAACAACATGCTTGAGTATAAAGTAAAGATTTTTTAAAAAAAGTCAAATCTTTTATTATTGTGAGGATGTTTTTTAAGGTTTAGCGGAGCATTTTTTATTTCAGATAAAAATCCCGTTGCGGGAGTCAAAAATATAAAAAAACTGCTTGACTTTTCAGATAAAGTTTGATATAAAGCAACCATTCCTCGAGAATGCGGACAGCGAACAAAGCGGTCGCCGTCACGCTCCGTCAATTCGGGCGGAGACTATCGGGGACAACAAAAAAGAAAGGAAAAACAGATGTCTAAAAGATTAAGTTCAAAATTTAAAATTGATCGCCGTTTAGGTGTAAATTTATGGGGAAAAGCCAAAAGTCCGGTAGAAAAGAGAAACTACGGTCCGGGTCAACACGGTGCGAATCGTAAAAAGCCGACGGATTACGGTGTTCAATTACATGCCAAACAAAAATTAAAAGGTGTTTACGGAAACGTATCCGAGAAACAATTACGCAAATACTATGCCGAAGCCGTTCGTCGCAAAGGAGACAGCTCCGAGAACTTAGTCGGTATTTTAGAAACACGCTTGGATTCGATTGTTTACAGAATGAAGATTGTTCCGTCCGTATTTGCGGCACGTCAATTTGTGAACCACGGTCATGTATTAGTTAACGGAAAGAAAGTGAATATTCCGTCATACTTAGTCAAAGCAGGTGATGAAATTGCTTTAACGAACAAAGCCAAAGATATGGCAGTTGTAATTGAATCATTGGCTTCAACGGATCGTGAAGTTCCGGAATATATGGAATTTGATGCCAAAGAATGCAAAGGAAAATTTGTTCGTGTTCCGCAATTGGCAGATATTCCGTATGCTACACAAATGGAACCGAATTTGGTTATCGAATTCTATTCACGGTAATTCAAAATTGTGTTATGTCATTCAAAGCCGTCCGTTTCGGACGGCTTTATTTTTTTTAAGATTCGTTTTTCGGGCAATCACGTTTTAATCGTTTGCAGTATCATTTATTTTGCTGTTTATATATCTCTTGCAACCCATCATTCTCCCTGCAATCACTTGTAATCATTTAAAAATTGCGTTCAAATAAAAAAGAATTCCCAGCTCTTACCAGGAATTCTTTTTACATAAAACCAACGCTCATAATTACTGAATTTTACACGTGTAACCCGTAATCACCCCATCGGCATTTGTGGAAGCAACGGCCTTACGATTATCGCAACTATTGCATAATGCAACGGATTCGCTATCCGTCCCGATAGCCCGATTTCCACCCTCACTGCATACCAAGCAATTTCCGTTAGAATCTTGCCATTGCAAGCCTGCACACTCTTCCACACATTTACCCGTCAACGTATCCACTGACGCATTTCCGAGTGTCATTTCCCGCCGATTATCGCAAGAACTACATAAATTTTCTTCATTTGGATTTACGGAAATGTTTTTCTGACTGCAATCATAACAATTATTATTTGCCCCCAAAAACTGCTTCGTTGCCTCACATTTTCCATATTGACACTTTCCGTTACTCAAGCGCCTGTTCCCACAAGAAGCACACCGTGCCGATGTTGCGGCCGGAGAAGCTGTTTTATCACCACAAGAATAACAGAATCCATCATCTCCAAGGAATAACTTACCATCATAATCTCCATCCAAATAAGGCTTTGCTTTTGCTTTTAAATCAGAATC
>CALXWZ010000007.1 GCA_944392555.1 uncultured Alphaproteobacteria bacterium
GATTCCAGAGGGACGTATTATGTCAGAGTAAGAGCGCAAGATGTGGATAAAGCGCAAAGTGTAATCCAAGAATGGAAGTCCGCAAGAGCGGTAAGCGGTGCATCAAATACGGGAGTAAACCGTGGAGCAGAGAGCCATGTCGGCGAATTGCGGATGCGGGCAGATGTAAGAAATATAGATAATTGGAGAATAATGAAAGGTCAGTTTGTATATGATAATATAAGTGTATTGTCGCCTGAAGAACAGAAGAGACTATTCAAGTTTTTAGAGGCGAACAACATTTCATATAAGACAGGCAATGTAACACATAGAGATGGAAGCCGGACAACAGGGATACGGATAGGTCAGGATTCTGCAGAACTATTCAAAGCCAAAATGGCAGAAGTGTCGGAGCAAGCGCGGCAGACGGCGAAGACTAAATCCGCAACCAAGTCGGCAGAAACAGCAGAGCAAGCGCGACAGACGGCGGAGACTAAATCCGCAACCAAGTCGGCAGAAACAGCAGAGCAAGCGCGACAGACGGCGGAGACTAAATCCGCAACTAATCCGGCGGAGCCGAGAAAAATGCCTGTCCAATCACAACTTGGTTCAGATGTTTTACGGATGAAAGTAAATTCTTTGGATGACGTTCTTGTCCTTCAAGAAGCGTTATCAAAAAGAAGAATTCCTTCCGCGTATGTGCGGGGAGATACGGCCGGTCATTTTTTGTCCGTCAATGCAAAAGACATGGATGTGTTGTCGGAAATCGCACATGAACGATTAGGTTATTCAAAAGCTCCTGTTAACGGTGTGAGAGTAGCATCGGTAGCAACAATGAGTCAAGCCGGAATTCCGGAACAGGCAATAAAAATGAGCGATATGCACGTGCAATCCAGAAAAGAGAGTGTTTCCGCTCATGGGGAAATAGGCAAATCCACAACCGGCAAAATCATCGGCGGAACTGCTAAGGCTGGATTGAGCGTTTTATCAGCAACAGGAACGCTAGCGGAGTTTTCTGCTGCACAAGAAAGTTTTAACTCCGGAAAAGTTGGTTCGGGTGTTTATCATTCGCTTTCCTCAGTTGGAATGGGCGCAGGTACCGTTGCTCCTTTTTTAAAAGGCCCCGGAGGGGCAATAGCAGGTAGAATAGGAACAGCAGGCGGTTCATTGATGTTTGGACATGATGCTGTGGAAGATGCACAAAAAGGAGATTATGTGAGCGCCGGAATCAACGCCGTAGGCTCCGCAAGTATGGCTTATGAAACCTTAGCCATAGCAAGCGGATCAACCGTTTCGTTGGGAACGGCGGTTGCGGCAGCGCCTATTGCTGCAACGGCGGCTGCAATCGGTTCTTCTGGGGCGATAGGGTGGTCTATCGGTACATGGATTGCTGAAACGTATATTACACCCGAGATGCGTTATTCTATGGATAGAGCGGATGCTGCTGCACTTGTTCAAGATCGGGCTAAATACACCTTTAAGGGAGCTGAGTTTGCTTATATTGATGGCTTTGCCGAATTTTTTAATGATGGGTTTGATTTATATACGGGCGGTGCCAGTTGGGGTGCCGAATTGAATCGTGTTATCACAAGTAAGGAATCGCGCAAAGAAGAGTTGTTGGAAGAGATAGAAAGAGATCCTCAAAATGCGTATAATAAAGGTGTTGCGGGTTATGGCAGTGGCGATTTGGCTCATGCAAATGCGTTTTTGATTTACGAGGGCTTATGGAAAGGGGCAAAACCGCGCGGATTTGAATCTATTCCCGAAAACGGTTATCAGTTAAATCCGGCGTATCCGGTAAAATCTGATTTTTCGCAGATTATCAATATGCGTGTTAGTAACGAGTATTACGTTAATGAAAATGCAAGGGCTAAAACCGCTCTGATGATTTTAGGCAGAAACGGTGGATTTTCGGCAGATGATTTAGCAAAAGCGGCTCGTGAAGGATCCGAACTCTTGTTAAACACGATGTTGTTGACGGTTAAAGATGAGAAAGGTAATGTCAGAACATTGTATGACTTCAATCAAGAGGGTAAGATTGAATATACGCCGATGAAACAAGGGGAACACTCTTTGTTTCCGGATAAAATGAAAACAGCGGACAATATGAACGGAGTGCTTCGTGAAGCCGTTCAAACGAAAAATATGTCTCCCTTCCTTTTCTCTGTTGTTCAACAGGCACTTAACGGGGACGGAAAGTTCAAAATTTCCTCTGATTTGCTGGAAAAGATGTTGACAAAGCCGAAAGAGGTGATGGAGGAATCTCTAATCGGAGCCAATGCAACCGAAATACAAGAGGAAAAAGAGGCTTTCATGACGGTTATGTGCGGTAATAAAGATACCGGATATCTTTTCCATACGTGGGAAATAACACCGCAAGTTATCAAAGCTGTTCAACATTTAGATGATGAACGGAAAGATGCTTTCTTTAGATATGCCATACAAAATAATTTGGGAAAAGATAATCCTGAAATACAAGAAGCGCTGATGTCGCTTATGCCACAAACAACGTTAACGCAACAACAGCCGACAGAGGAAAGAGCCGGCTCTTTAACCGGAACAATCGGTCAATCGGCAAATCATGTTCATCTTGAAAACGATCAATCAGGACTGCAATACGCGGGACACTTGAATGCGAATGAACGCAATTAAATTGTTGCGGTAAGCGGTATAAAAAATTCGTGAAAACGGATTAGAAACTGCGAAGTCAGATTCAAAAATGTTAATATATACACAAACCGAGACGGAATAAGTTCTGTCTCGGTTATTTTAAATGCAAGCAGTATCATAATCTATATGCAAAGACCTTGCCGATGAGGAAATGATACATACAAACCGTGTTACTTATAACAACGATTTCACCTTTTGTAATGCGGTCGTTGCTTGTGTTGCATCCGAACCGCCGGCTTGCGCCATATCGGGACGCCCGCCACCGCCTTGTCCGCCGACTATCGGCGAGACCGCACGCACAATCTCAACAGCATTGTATTTATCCGTTAAATCATTCGTTACACCAACCACGATTGATACTTTCCCCTCAAAAGTTGAAATTAACGCAATCACGCCACTGCCGATTTTCTTCTTGAACGCGTCCGCTAACGGTTTCAATTCTTTTGCCGGTGTATCCGCTAATACTTTCCCGATAAAAGAGACGCCGTTGATTGTTTGAGTTTCGTTTGCTCCGCTTGACGGGTTAGAAGCGGCTAATGCAACTTTTTGGCGTAATTCAACGACTTCTTTTTCCAGATGCTTCTTTTCATCCAGCAGAGTATTCACTTTCGGAAGCATATCTGATGCATTTGTAGATTTTAACGTGCTCATCAACGTTTCAATCAGTTGATTTTGTGTGCGCATCACATCTAATGCTTCGCGCCCGACAACGGCCTCAATCCGCCTGACACCCGCTGAAATGCCTGATTCCGAAATCAGTCGGAATAAACCGATATCTCCCGTTGCCCGGGCATGTGTGCCACCGCAGAGTTCGCAAGAATGCCGATTTTCTCCCTCACCCATGGAAACAACGCGCACCGTATCGCCGTATTTTTCATCAAACAATGCCATAGCCCCTTTCTTGACGGCATCTTCCGGCGTCATCAATTCCGTAATAACCGGCACGTTGGAAAGAATCATGTCGTTAACAAGGGTTTCCACTTTTTGTAATTCTTCCGGCGTCATGGCTTTATTATACGTGAAATCAAAACGCAAACCCGTCGGCATAACGAGAGAACCCTTTTGATGCACTTGCGGTCCCAATACTTTTTGCAATGCCGCTTGTAATAAGTGCGTTGCCGAGTGATGTCCCCGAATATCAAACCGACGCTTTGAATCAATGGCAAAAACGCCTTCGTCGCCGACGGCAATTTTTCCCTCTTCAATTGTGCAAATATGAACAATCAATGCAGAACCCGCTTTGTGAACCGTATCATTAACCGTGAGTTTCGCATTTTTCGTGCAAATTGTTCCCGTATCGCCGACCTGTCCGCCCATTTCTCCGTAGAACGGTGTTTGGTTGGCAATGATGTTGACTTGTTCGCCGGCCGTTGCCGTTTCAACCGATTCTCCGTTCTTCACCAATGCTAAAATTTGCGCCTCCGCTTTATCCGAATCGTATCCTAAAAATTCGGTAGCGCCGACTTTATCGGCAATCTGGAAATAAACTTTTTCATCGGCATTATCTCCCGAACCGGCCCATGATTTGCGCGCTTCTTCCCGTTGCTTTGCCATGGCATTTTCAAAGCCCTCGGTATCAACCGTAATGTTCTTGGAGCGCAAGGCATCTTGCGTTAAATCTAACGGGAAACCGTATGTATCGTATAACTTGAAAGCCACTTCGCCCGAAAGCGTATCGCCTGCACCGAGTGTTGCCGTTTCATCGGCTAATAACTTTAATCCCTTATCAAGTGTTTGTTTGAATCGCTCTTCCTCTAATTTCAAGGCTTCCGTAATCAATTTTTGATTTTTTTCAAGCTCCGGATAGGCTTCTCCCATCGTTGAAATTAAATTCGGAACTAATTTATACATTAACGGCTCTTTGCATCCGATGAGGTGCGCATGACGCATGGCACGACGCATAATCCGTCTTAACACATAGCCACGACCCTCATTGGAGGGCATCACGCCGTCTGCCAACAAGAATGAAGTGGAGCGAATGTGATCGGCGATAATGCGTAAAGATGTTTTATCTTTGCCGTATGGGTCAATACCTGCAATATCGGCCGCATTTTCAATAATGGATTTGAAAATATCAATCCCGTAGTTATCGTTTGTGCCGTGCAAAATGGCGCTGATACGTTCCAAACCCGAACCGGTATCAATACTTTTCTTTAAACTCTGCACCCGTTCGCCTGACGGCAAATCTTCATATTGGTCAAACACCAAGTTCCAGATTTCAATAAAACGGTCGCCGTCTTCCTCCGGTGTGCCGGGACGTCCGCCCCAGTATTGTTCGCCATGGTCATAAAAAATTTCGGAACAAGGTCCGCACGGCCCCGTATCGCCCATCTGCCAAAAGTTGTCTTTGGTGGCAATGCGGATAATATCTTCATCTTTCAAACCGGCAATTTTTTTCCATAAGTCAAAGGCTTCATCATCCGTATGATACACCGTTACCAATAACTTACTCTTATCTAATCCGATTTCTTTTGTCAGCAACTCCCACGCATAATAAATGGCTTTTTCTTTGAAGTAGTCGCCAAAAGAAAAGTTGCCGAGCATTTCAAAAAACGTATGATGCCGTTTTGTATAGCCCACATTATCCAAATCGTTATGTTTTCCGCCGGCGCGCACGGATTTTTGAACCGTTGCCGCGCACGGATACGGCGCTTTTTCTGCCCCCGAAAGATAGTTCTTGAATTGAACCATTCCTGAATTGGTAAACATCAGTGTCGGATCGTTTTTCGGCACTAATGAGCTCGCGGGCACAATGGTATGTCCGTTTCTTGCAAAATAATCAATAAATGTTTTCCGAATTTGAGCTGTAATATTTTGACTCATTGTATGATCCTTCTGTTTTTTTTATTTTCCTTTGGCATTTTTCTATGGGGTTAATGATTAAATGCCTTTTGCTTATTCTTTTTTGAATGCTCGGTTTTTTGAATACGCGGTTATTTTTATTGCGTACCCGAAAGAATTATTTTACGCCGTTTATTTCCTTTATTGTTTTCTTTCCTTGATAATCGGCTGGTGATGAATAATCCCTCGGGTTTCGGTAAAGTGAGAGGTACGCCCTTTTCGTGCAGGTGTTTGGGGCTTCCCTCTCTTTACACTGAATGCTATTCAACCGATGTATCTTCGGCGCCGTCTGCCACCATCATTTTTTGCGATAAATCTTTGGCATTTGCCCGAACGGCCTTTTCAATTTCATTAGCTAATTCGGGGTGTGATTTCAAATAAGCTCTGGCTGATTCACGCCCTTGGCCGATTCTTTCGCCTTTGCAAGAGAACCATGAACCCGCTTTTTCAATCAATCCGGTTTTTACCCCTAAATCCAATAACTCACCCGTTTTGGAAATACCTTCTCCGTAAAGAATATCAAAATCAACCGTTTTAAACGGTGGGGCAACTTTGTTTTTCACGATTTTAACACGCGTTTGATTGCCCACTGTGTTATCTTTATCCTTAACGGCACCGATACGGCGAATGTCCAACCGAACGGAAGCATAGAATTTAAGTGCGTTTCCGCCCGTTGTTGTTTCGGGATTGCCAAACATAACGCCGATTTTCATACGAATTTGGTTAATAAAAATAACGAGTGTATTTGCTCTGGCAACGGAAGCCGTGATTTTTCGTAAAGCCTGACTCATTAAACGGGCTTGTAATCCCATGTGTGAATCACCCATTTCACCCTCTAATTCGGCTTTCGGAACGAGTGCCGCTACCGAGTCGACAACCAATACGTCTATCGTTCCGGAACGTACCAATGTATCGGCAATTTCAAGTGCTTGCTCGCCCGTATCCGGTTGCGAAATTAAAAGCTCGTTGATGTTGACGCCTAGCTTGCCCGCATAAATCGGATCCATGGCATGTTCGGCATCAATATAGGCGCAGGTGCCACCATTTTTTTGCGCTTCGGCCACAACATGCAACGCCAATGTTGTTTTACCCGAACTTTCCGGCCCGTAAATTTCAATAATCCGTCCGCGCGGTAAGCCTCCGATACCGAGTGCTAAATCCAATCCGAGCGATCCTGTTGAAATGGCCGGAATTTCAACGGCATTATCTTTTTGCCCCAAACGCATGATAGAGCCTTTGCCGAATGCGCGTTCGATTTGTGCCAATGCGGCATCTAATGCTTTATCTTTTTCCATATTATGTTCCTCTTTCGTTCTTCTGTTAATATCAGGGGAAGTATAAAAGATTTTTCAAAAAAATACAATCTTTTTTTTGAATTTAATTCGATTTTTTCTGCCCATAAAAAAATATGACCGTTGATCCATTTTTTTATTGCTTTTTTAGAAAAAAAAGAATATCCCTTTCGCTATTAACTTTTAGAAAAATTTTTAGGCAGTCGGAGGGTATGATGTTATCTGTTTATTCGGCAGGGGAGGGTTTTATCGTCGGCGATATATTGGAGGCGCTAAAATCTCACGGTGATAAGTATTCTTGCGAAACGTTTAAGGGATTAACGGCATTAAAAACATTGGGGGCAAAATTGTCGGCCGAACGTGTTAAGTGTTATCGCGGTATGTTTCATCAGGCAAAATTGGTTGGATTTTGTTTGTCGTCCGGTTGGATTCGCTCTAAACAAGTGGCGGGGGAACAAAAAAATCAACTACCTGAATTAATGATGTTGCTTTCGGCAATGGAAACGGCTGATTTTAAACGCGAGGCTCTTTCGGATAAATCCCCGGAACAGGCCATAGAATTTTGTTTAATTCGCGGTTTTGAGCAAGGAGTTCGTTTAGGAATGGTTGCTCGGGGAAATTTGCAAAAGAAAGGCATAACAACGCAAACGTTGTTGGGATTTTTAAACAATTTCGCTCAATCGGAAAATGTTGCTCATGCGCCGAAAAAAATCACTTCTCGGCAACCAAGACGGCAACAAAAACGCGGTAGAGATTATACGGAGTAATCGATTCATTATCCTTGTTTTTCGGTCTTGTTTAATCTGAGTGTGCAACGGGTAACGATGCGTTTTTATCAGTGATATACGAAAAGCTAAAGATTTTGATTTGTTTATGCTTGACAATGGGATTTAAATATTTTAACATACAATAATAGGTGTGGAGACATGCCTCTCGGAAGAGAGCTGCGAAAAATTTTCTACTGTATATTGAAAATCCTCCTAATTTAAAAATATCTTACGGTTTTTCGCATAATGGCTCTCTTCTCTGTTTTTTTTATTTTTTTGTGCGCTTTGAGTTCAATTTTTCGGGTTTAACGGTTGTTTGCCGTTTTGCAACAAAAGGGGTTCGGATTATTTATGTTCCCCCAGTTGCTTTAAAATATAGCGGTAATGCTCATTTAATTGTTTGAACATTTTTTCGGCTTCTTTGTCGCCCGCATTGGTATCCGGATGATATTTCTTGGCTAGGATTTTATACTGCTTGCGCACTTCCGATACTTTTAACGGAAATTCAACTTTCAAAAATAAGGCGGCTTCCACCAGTTTTGATTCGTGTTTGATAGGCGCTTGCGGGGGCGGATTATATTTGCCGTTCATGCCGAGTTCGGATTCATTAAACAGATTGAATGAATCTTTTGCCGTATCCATGTTGCGCCATACGGTTTGATTTTGCCCTAAACGCCAGGTCGGCCGTTGCCAAGTAGTGTCGTTTTGGATATGTTGCTCAATTTCATCGCTTGACAAACCGGCATAAAAATCCCAGTTTTTATTATATTCCGTCACATGCTTTAAACAAAACCAATAGTAATCTTTGAGTGTTCTGTCTTTCGGTGCTCGGAATGAACCGCATTCCGAACAGCCCGGATAGTCACAAGGGCGAAACGGTTCTTCTTTTTTCTTTGGTTTATAAATCATATTTTATCTCATTTTTTCTACCTGTGGTTGCAAAAAATATGAAAAAATTTTAAAAAATGCAGATTTTTTTGAAAAAAAATGTTGCATTCATAAAATTTTAGTGGTAACAATGAAACGTATCCTTACATCCGCTGCAACTCACACAAGTATCAGCAGAAGCGCAGTTAGAATGAGGGGGGATAGCGTTAACTCATTTGTGTTAAATATAACGTGATTGATACAAAAAAGAAAGGAGAATTTATGTTAATTTGTAAAAATGTTATTGTCAACGGCCGTCGCACCAGTATGCGATTGGATAGGGAGACGTGGATGTCGTTGGCGGATATTTGTTTACGGGAGAAGGTAACAATTCACGAACTGTGCTCAAAAATAGATACGATTAAAGGTCGTTCAGGTCTTTCATCGGCAACCAGATTATTTGTTTTAACGTATTTCAGATACATTTTAAGCAAATACGAAAAAGATTCTTTTACATTCCCGCGGGAATACAATCCGGAAGAAATTTTCAAAAAAGTCTCATAAACACCTTTTGTTTGTTCTGCCAAGTGTCTGCCGATTTAATCGGCAGGCACTTTTTTATTTATGGATAATGCCGTTAATTTATGATTGCGAGTTCAATCGATATATAATTTTTTCTGCGAGAGGTATATGCTACACAAATCCGTTTGTATATATTCAGGAAGAATAAAAATAAATATAGATTTATTTCAGGCGGGTTAAAAACTGCGGACAGCTTTTTGCTTTTTCTAAACTGCCGAGCCGAACGGCCTCTTCATATAACTCAATTTTATGATTGATACGCTCTAAATTTTTGCGCATTTGCGTTAAGCGATTTTTAACATTTATGCGGTGTTCTTTAAACATATTCAAGCGTTGAGAAAGCGTTGAATCACCCGCAATGAACCAATCAATGTATTGTTTAATTCCTTTTAAGGGCATACCCGTGCTTTTTAAACATTCAATAAGCCCGATCCAGGCAATATCATTATCGGTATAAATCCGTAATCCCGATTGTGTTTTGCGCACAAAAGGCAATAAACCTTCTTTTTCGTAATAACGCAATGTATAAGGCGTTAATTTCGTAATTTTGGCTGCTTCACTGATTGAATAATTCATTTTTTCCTCCGATTATTTTCAGTGTAATCATATTTTCGCAAATGTGTCAACAGGATTTGGCTGTGCCTGAAAAGAGCGGGTAATTTTTTGTTTCGCAGGAATTCATTTTTTTCAAAATCGTTCTTGACAAAGATAAAGGTGCCGTGATAACTTGATGCCGAACATTTTACTTGTTTTAATCGATTAATTATAAGGAGAAAAAAATGGCGATTGAAAGAACTTTTTCCATCATTAAACCGGATGCAACAAAAAGAAACTTAACCGGAAAAATCAATGCAATGATTGAAGCCGGCGGATTAACGATTGTGGCTCAAAAGCGGGTAAAAATGACGCGCGAACAGGCCGAAAAATTTTATGCCGAACATAAAGGCAAACCGTTTTTTGACGGATTGATTGAATTTATGACATCTAATCCGGTTGTTGTTCAAGTGTTGGAAGGTGAAAACGCTATTGCCGAATATCGTCGCCTGATGGGAGCAACCAATCCGGCCGAGGCGGAAGAAGGAACGATTCGCGCGAGTGTTGGTGTGGATAAAGGGAGCAATTCCGTTCATGGTTCGGATTCGCCGGCTTCTGCCACACGCGAAATCGGTCAATGGTTCAGCGATAACGAAATTTTGCCGAATATGTAAAATGGTCGGCATTATTTCGGCGTAAACCGATGTATGCATATTAAAAGATGACGGGGATTGTTATACCCCGTCAGTTATTTTTAAGAAAGCCGTGCGGATTTTTCACGGTTTTTTTAAATAAAAGTGAATTTGTTTATAAATTCTTAATGAAAGTATGCTACAATGGGAACATACCTGTGAATTGGAAAATAAGAGATGATAACCGAACCGCCACATATACCCGTTTTACTCCGCCCGATGCTTGACAATTTAAATTGTCGGAACGGGGGATTGTTTGCTGACGGGACGTTCGGAGCCGGGGGCTATACGCGCGCCATTTTAGAATCGAGTCCTCAAAACAAAGTAATTGCGTTTGACCGAGATCCGACCGTTATGCCCACCGTGCGGGAATTTCAAGATCGATTCGGGGAGCGTTTTACTTTTATTCCGCAGTGTTTCGGCACGATTGAAACGGCATTACAAGCGGTTTGCAATTCGGTAAAGTTAGACGGGTTTGTTTTGGATTTAGGTGTTTCTTCCATGCAAATTGATCAACCCGAACGCGGTTTTTCATTTCGGTTTGAGGGGCCGTTGGATATGCGAATGTCATGTAACGGGATAACGGCGGAAGAAATCGTCAATACCTTTTCGGAACAAAAGCTCGCGGATATTCTTTATCGTTACGGTGAAGAAAAATTATCGCGGAGAATTGCAAAAGCCATTGTGTCGGCACGGACTCAAAAGGTGATTAAGACAACGAGCGAACTCGCGGATATTGTGCATCATGTTATGCCGAAACCGCGGGACGGTTCGGATAGCGCCATGCGCACGTTTCAAGCGTTGCGCATTTTTGTGAATGACGAGTTGGGGGAACTGGAACGGGCATTGGATGCTTCCGTGCGTGTTTTAAAGCCGAACGGTCGGTTGGTGGTGGTAACATTCCACTCTTTGGAAGACAGAATCGTTAAAAATTTTATGATTGAGCATTCCTCTTTACGCCCGAATGCCAATCGGCACGCTTTTATGCCGGAGACGGATTTACGAACGGCGGAATTTGAGGTGTTAACGCGAAAACCCATTAAGGCAGATGCGCAAGAATTGGCTGATAATCCGCGGGCGCATTCCGCTAAATTAAGGTGCGCCGTCAGAAAGGAGAACGTATGCTGAAAATTATTTTGAATGCGTTTTGTTTGATGATTGCCTTGATTTCGGGAATTTCGTTGTTTGTTTTAAAATATCACGTAAAAGCCGAGGAAGAAAAGTTGCAATCCATTCACCGCGAGATTTTGCAAAATAAACGGGAACGGCATATGTTGGAAGCTGAATGGGCTTATTTAAATGATCCGCAACGATTGTTGGCATTAGTTCATTCGCAAACGGATTGGCAACCGATTGCGCCGGAGCAAATTGTGGCATTATCCGATATTCCGATGAGAGAAACGGAAGAAATTAAGGAAGCGGAAATCATCAATACGGCAGAAAAAGCAGAGGCGCAAAAGCCTGCACGGGCCCTACAAAAAGAATTTGTGCCTGTGGCACCGAAACCGGCCGTTGCAAAAAAAGCAAACAATGCGTCAGCCTCAAAATCATCCGCGAACAACGATGAAAAGCATCAGGGTATAACGCAAAAACAATCGCTTGATTCGCTTGCACAAAGTGCCAAAGCTCTTTCGAGCGGTAATGCCGAAAGTGCGGGCAAGAAATCGCGCAGTCAATTAAGCGGAACAACGCAAAAAGATTTTGTTTGGTCGCCCAAGAAAAAATCAAATACATCATCATATTCAAAACAGCAGGGGAGGCGTTTTTGAGCATATTTAAAAAGAAAAAAGAAGGATTTTATTATGTCGGGCAGGAAGTGCCTCAAACATCTATGGATAAATATAAATGTTTGGACGCAGCTACGAGGGGGGTTTTAGAAAAAGCGGGCGGACGGATTACCTTTGTGATGTGTGTATTCGGGTTGTGTTTTCTGGCGATTACAATTCGGTTATTTCAGTTGGGTGTGGTTAATTATCAATCTCGGCAGTTTGTGCCGTCTGTTTTGAAAACGGAGGAAGATTATTCTCGGTATAACATTTTGGATCGTAACGGAATGGTATTAGCAACCAGTGTGCCCACAAAAGATTTATCGGTGAATCCCAAAAAGGTAAAAGAGAAAGACAGAGCAACGGTTGCGCATGAACTTTCAAAAATTTTCCCCGATATTTCGGAAGAAAATATGCTGAAAAAATTAGAGCCGAATGTGAATTTCCGCTATATTAAAAGAAACATTACACCGATAGAACAAAAAGATGTTAATTGGCTCGGATACTACTTTTTGCAGGAAACGGACGGCGAAAAACGCGTATATCCGCAAGGGAATTTATTTTCGCATTTGTTGGGGAGCGTGGATATTGATAATAAAGGAACGGCAGGATTGGAAAAGGCGTATAACGGTGTGTTGCGAGAAAAGAATTTAACGCTTTCCGTTGATTTATCCGTTCAGGAAATCGTGCGTAAGATTTTATCGGAAGAAATTACGCGCTTTAAAGCCGAGGGTGGGCTCAGTATTGTGATGGACGTCAATACGGGCGAAGTGTTGGCAAGCGTTTCGTTGCCTGACTATAATCCCAATTTACCGTTAGCGAAAGAAGATAAAGATAAATTGTTTAATAAAGCCACGTTGGGGGCGTATGAATTCGGTTCGGTGTTTAAGTTGTTTAATACGGCGATGGCGTTGGATGCGGGGGTGATTAAGCCGACGGATAGTTATGATACCAGTCAAGCCATACAAATCGGGCGGAAAAGATTAACCGATTATCGCGGGCAGAATCGTCCGTTGCTTGTGCCGGAGATATTGATACACTCCTCCAATTTAGGTTCCGTTCGGATTGCTATGAAAGCCGGCTATGAACGTCAGCGGGAGTTTTTAGGGCGTTTGGGCTTTTATAAACCGTTGCCGATTTTATTGCCCGAGCGGACACGGACACAATATCCGCGTGCCAAAAAATGGGCAGATATTACATCGGCGAACGTTGCGTTCGGGTATGGGATTTCCGTATCTCCGCTACACGTTATCAGCGCCGTTTCGGCATTGGTAAACGGTGGATATTATCGTGTGCCGACGTTTTTAAAAGACGGCAATAAAGGTAAACCCGAATATCAGGTGATTTCCGAAAAAACATCGGAAATCATGCGTCACATGATGTGGGGCGTGATTAACTGGCGGATTAAAGAAAAAGATTTGGGATATGGATACAATGTCGGCGGTAAAACGGGAACGGCGAACTTAATTAGAAACGGCAAATATGTGGAAGGAACATCAAGAACGTCTTTTGTGGGGGTGTTTCCGATGAACAATCCGAAATACGCCGTTATGGTGACACTTGAAAATCCGAAAAAATTAAAAGAAACATTTAATTTCAACACGGCCGGTTGGAATGCAAAACCGACGGGTATGAAAATAATTGAACAGATTGCCCCGTATTTGGGCATTGCTCCCGAAGAGCAATGGGCGCAACCGTCATATATGCAACGGGCAATAGAGGCATCTTTGGAGGCAAATAAAAGGAAGTGGTAAAAGGGTGGTAAAATGGAATTAAAGGCATTGTTAGAAGTATTGAATATTGCGCCGGAATCGGTTGTGTATCCGCAAGGGAAAACGGCAGATGATTATGGGCAAACGAATGTAAGCGATATTTGCTTGAATGCAAATGATGTGAAATCGGGCGATATTTTCCCTGTGACCAAGGGTATTCAGTTTGATGGTTTGACTTTTGTGCCCGAAGCAGTTCAAAACGGAGCGGTTGCTTTGTTGGCAGATAGAAAGATAACGGCAAAAATACCCGTTATTTGCGTGCCGAATTTGCGAAAAGCCATTGCTATTGTTGCCGATGTGCTTCACCCGACACCGCAGATGCAAAAATTGGCCGTAACGGGTACAAACGGGAAAACTTCCGTTGCTTACTTTACGCAACAAATTTTAAACCGCGCCGGGAAAACGGCAGCCAGTTTAGGCACAATCGGCATTCAGTCGCCCGTTTATCACCGCGATGGGAAAATGACGACGCCCGATGCCGTAACGTTGCATAAATCACTTGAAGAATTAGCGCAACACGGTGTTGAATTTGTGGCACTGGAAGCATCCAGTCATGGATTGGATCAAGAGCGTGTGGGGGCTATTGAGTTTGCGGCAACAGGCTTTACGAATCTTACCCGAGATCACTTAGATTACCACCAAACAATGGAGGCTTATTTAGCCGCTAAAATGAAATTATTTACCGAACGCACGCGCAAAGACGGTGTGGTGGTTTTGAATGCCGATGTGCCGGAATTTCAAGAAATGGCAGAAGCCGTTAAGGCCAAAGGAATTCGCATATACTCCTATGGGGCAAACGGAAAAGAACTTAAATTACTCTCGCGCATACCCGTTGTCGATGGGCAAAATGTTGTGATTGAAGTGATGGGACAAATTTATACCATTCACTTAAATTTATACGGTGATTTTCAGATTATGAATATCTTATGCGCCGTCGGGTTATGTTTAGCCGTCGGTCTTTCTGCCGATACCGTAATGCGTATTTTGCCGACATTGAAAGCGCCGGACGGTCGTATGGAACATGTTGCCACGGTTAACGGTGCGCCCGTTTTTGTGGATTATGCGCACACGCCCGATGCATTGGAGCGCGTATTGATTTCCTTAAAACCGCATACGCAACGTCACTTGGTTTGCGTTTTCGGTTGCGGTGGTAATCGGGATACGGGCAAACGCCCGCAAATGGGTGAAATTGCCGATCGCTTGGCGGATATTGTGTATATTACGGACGATAATCCACGATTGGAAAATGCGGCAGATATTCGGCGCGCCATAAAAGAGGCATGTCCGAAAGGTGTTGAAATTGATGGGCGTGAAGAAGCCTTGTATGAAGCCATACATATTTTAGAGCCGGGCGATGTGTTGGTTGTGTGCGGTAAGGGACACGAAACGGGGCAGACAATCGGCGAAACGGTTTATCGCTTTAATGACAGAACGGAAATTTTATCATTGGTGGCCACAATGGAAAAAGAAATTATCTGGAAAAGCACGGAATTAGCCATGGCGCTCAATACAACGGTTTGTCCGTATGTGAATGCAACGGGCGTTTCCATTGATACGCGCACGCTGGAATACGGTGATTTATTTATTGCTCTCAAAGGGGAGCGAACGGATGGACATAATTATGTGGCAACGGCTATTGATAAAGGGGCTTCGGCGTGCATTGTTGACCACTTGGTAGAGCATATTCCGGTGAATAAGCAAATCATTGTGGAAGATACACAGGTAGCGCTTGAATCGTTGGCGCGATTTGCCCGAATGCGCAGTGAAGCCGTTTTTATCGGCATAACGGGCAGTTCGGGAAAAACAACCAGCAAAGAAATGTTGCGCACCGTTTTGGGTGAGCAAGGAAATGTATTTGCCACACAAGGCAATTTAAATAATCAAATCGGTGTGCCGTTGATGTTGGCCAGAATGCCCCTGAATACGGAATACGCCGTTATCGAAATGGGTATGAATCACTTTGGGGAAATGGCATTTTTATCGGAAATCGTGCGACCCAATCATACGCTGATTACAACCATCGGCGGTGCCCATCGGGAGTATTTTAAAAGCGATGACGATATTGCCGTTGCCAAAGGCGAAATTTACGAATATGCCGATCAAAGCGGAACAGCCGTTTTAAATAAAGAAATCCCGCAATTCCATTATTTGCTCGGTGAGGCGCAAAAAGCAGGTATTCGGCGGGTTGTGACGTTTGGTGAGCGACATGGCGCTGATTTTGAATTAACGGACTGCACGGTTGATTCGGATAAAACAATCGTTCGCTTTAAGTGGAATGGGTTAAATTATACTTTTTATCTTTGCTTTGCCGGTCGTCATTTTGCGTTGGATGCGCTCGGCGTTTTGGCAATGGTTGACGCGGTGGGTGCCAGCGTGGAACAAGCCATGCGCACGATTGAAACCGTAACGCCGTTGGCGGGGCGTGGCAAGACGAGTGCCCTTACTTTACCGAACGGGCAAAAAATTACACTGATTGATGATTCCTATAATGCCAATCCGAAATCCGTATCTGCCTCGTTGGATACCCTGGGGGCGTATCGGACGGAGCGACGCATTGCCGTATTGGGAGATATGTTGGAACTGGGTGAATTTACTCGGGAAGCCCATATCGGATTACAGGCGGATATTGAAAGGAATCAAATTGATAAAGTATATGCCGTCGGGCTTGAAATGAAGAATTTATATGATGTATTGCCGGTGGAAAAACAAGGATTTTGGACACAATCGGCAACAGAAATGATTCCCGTTTTGAAAAAAGAGTTGCAAACGGGAGATGTGGTTCTCGTGAAAGCATCAAACGGTATGGGAATGAAAAAAATCGTAAGCGCTTTAAAAGGAGATGAGTAATGCTTTATTGGCTTTCATTATTGTCATCCGACATTAGTTTTTTAAACATTTTTAAATATCTGACGTTTCGCAGTGGTGGGGCATTGGCAACGGCTTTTATCATTATGTTGCTATGCGGTCCGCGGTTTATCGGGTGGTTAAAACGGAAACAAGGCGAGGGTCAACCCATTCGGCGAGAGGGCCCGCAAACGCATTTGGCAAAAAAAGGCACGCCGTGTATGGGTGGATTATTGATTTTGATTGCCGTTTTGATTTCGTCTTTATTATGGGCGCAATTATCAAATCCGTATGTGTGGGTTTTAATGTTCGTGTTAATCGGATTCGGCTTGGCCGGATTTTTGGATGATTACAAAAAATTAACGCAACATAGCTCTGCCGGTATTTCGGGCAAACAAAAACTCGGGTTTCAATTTTTAATCAGTTTAATCACGTGCTTGTGGCTGATTTGTTTGGAAAAAGGACAAATGGGAACAACGCTGACCATTCCGTTTTTCAAAGATGTATTGATTGATTTAAGCTATTTTTATATTCCGTTTGTGTTGTTGGTTATGGTGGGTAGTTCAAATGCCGTTAACTTAACCGATGGTTTGGATGGTTTGGTTAGTATGCCCGTTATTACGTGTTGCTTGGTTTTTGCCGTGGTATCTTATTTGGTCGGGCGCGTGGATTATACAACATATTTACATATTCACTATGTGCCCGGCGCAGGGGAAATGGCCGTCTTTTGCTGTGCGGTTATCGGAGCGACGCTCGGGTTCTTATGGTTTAATGCGCATCCGGCACAAGTGTTTATGGGTGATACGGGCTCGTTAGCACTCGGCGGTGTATTGGGTGCAGTATCCGTTGCAACGAAGCAAGAACTTTTATTGGCGATTGCGGGCGGTATATTCGTTGTGGAGGCATTATCCGATATTATTCAGGTTGGGTCGTATAAGTTGCGGGGCAAACGCGTGTTTTTAATGGCGCCGATTCATCACCATTTTGAGAAAAAAGGCTGGAGCGAAACAACGGTTGTCGTGCGGTTTTGGATTATATCTATTTTGCTGGCGTTACTGGCGCTCTCAACATTGAAAATTCGGTAAGAAGCGGGAGGGATAATGGCGTATTACATTCAAAAAGGTAAAGAATTTATCACGGATAATTATCGCAGTTTAGATAGAGGATTGCTTTACAGTGTTTTTATCTTGATTTTATACGGTATCTTTTTGATTTTTGCGGCAGGTCCCGGCGTTGCCGAACGCACGAATCGCGAAACGTTTTACTTTATTTATCGTCAACTGATTTTTTTGGTGCCGGCAATCGGCGTTCTGTTTATAACGGCTTTCTTATCATTTCAGCAAATTCGCCGAGTGTGCGGATTGGTATTGGTGGCTTCCGTTTTATGTATGATTTGGGTTGTGTTGTTCGGCAGTGAGATTCAAGGGGCAAAACGGTGGATGTATTTCTTGGGCATCGGTTTACAACCATCTGAATTTGTTAAGCCGGCATTTGCCGTTGTGTGCGCATGGTTGTTGGCTTCGGGGCGGTTGATAAAACAATTCCCCGGGTATACGGCGTCATTCATATTATACGGCGTTGTTGCGGGATTATTGCTCTTGCAACCGGATGTGGGTATGTTTATTACGGTTTCGGGCATTTTTGCGTTGGAGCTGTTTTTATCGGGTATTCCGCTCATGTTGGTTAATATCTTGGGCGCGTTTTTCTTTTCCATGGCGGTGATGGCTTATTTTGTGTTTGACCACGTTCATCAACGGGTGGAGCGGTTTTTAAATCCCGAGCAAGGAATGGCGTATCAGGTGGAAAAATCGTTGGAAACGTTGAAAAATGCGGGTTGGTTCGGAAAAGGGCCGGGAGAGGGTGTTGTTAAATACGAATTGCCTGACGCTCATACGGACTTCATCGTTGCGGTGGCAGCGGAAGAATTCGGATTTATTTTAACGGTTTTTTTGGTGGGCGTATTTGCGTATATCGTTCTGCGCGGATTTTATTTGCTGAAACAAGAAAATAATCATTTTTGCCAACTGGCCGTCGGCGGGTTATTGACACAAATTGCAATTCAGGCTATTGTCAATATGGGTTCAACCTTAAATATGCTGCCGACAAAAGGTATGACGCTTCCCTTTATTTCCTACGGCGGATCGTCATTAGTTTCCATCGGCTTTGCGTTCGGGATTATTTTGGGGTTGACGAAAAGCCACACGCTCAGTCGTGGTCTGGAATAAGAAAGAGAGGTATCGGATGGGAAATAAAAAAGTAAAACAATCACATAAAAAATCAAAACGCACTCCTCAATCAAGCGGAGCGAAAACGGCGCATAAAAAGCCGTTGATTGTCGTCACGACGGGTGGAAGCGGCGGCCATATTTTTCCGGCGGAATCCATTGCGGGTGCTTTGCTGGAAGAAGGTTATTCGGTGGTGTTTATTACGGATAAGCGCGGTAATGCGTTTCATTCTTTACCGGGTGTAAAAACGTATCGGCTGATGGCGGAACCCGTGGCACGGCGGTCGTTATTTCATAAAGCAACGGCATTTATCAAACTGTTTTTGGGATGCGTGCAGGCTATGATGTTATTACAAAAGTTAAAGCCGGCAATGGTAATCGGCGTGGGCGGATATGCCTCCTTCCCAACGGTTATGGCGGCACAAGTCGGACGGATTCCCGTTATTTTGCACGAACAAAATGCCGTTTTGGGGCGGGCGAACAGAATTTTGGCAAAGGGTGCAAAGTTGGTTGCCACGTCATTTGAACCGACGCTTTTGGTGCCGGAGGAAATTAAGCAGGTGCGCGTGGGCATGCCGGCACGCCCGCAAATTTTAGCAGTCTCACATGCGCCGTATCCGAAAGATGAAGATGAATTTCGTCTTTTGATTTTCGGTGGCAGTCAGGGAGCGATGTTTTTCAGCCGTAAGTTTCCGAGTGTGTTAGAAAAATTACCGGAATTTTTACAAAAGAAACTGGTAATTACACAACAGGCGCGTCCGGAAGATAAAGAGGATTTATTGAAATTTTATGCCGATAAGCCGTTTAAAAAAGTAACGGTTGATTCGTTTTTTAACAATATGCCCGAATTGTTAAAAGAATCGCACTTGATTATTTCACGCGGTGGCGCATCCACGATTACGGAATTGGAAATTATCGGACGACCGGCGATTATCGTTCCGTTGCCGACGGCGGCGGATAATCACCAGATGGAAAATGCTCGTCAATTTTGCGATTCAGGCGCCGGGTGGCTTGTGAACGAAAAATCGTTTGATGCGGATCAAGTGGCACAACGTTTGGCTGAGTTAATGCAGCAACCGGGTGTATTGGCGCAGGCGGCGGCGTGTGCGTATCGTCGGGCTCGGCCGACGGCGGCAAAAGATGTGGTGCGCTTGGCAGATGAGTTAATCGGAAAGGGAAGTAAATGAAATTAACGTGTCCGCTGAAAAAAATTCATTTTATCGGAATCGGCGGTATCGGAATGAGTGCCATTGCCGAAATGTTGCTAGATTTGGGTATATCGGTTCAAGGCTCGGATGAAAAAGAAAGCGGTAATACGATTCGGTTGCGGAAAAACGGTATTCCCGTTTTTATCGGGCATAAAGCCGAGCATATCGGAGATGCGGATGCCGTGGTCATTTCAAGCGCCATTAAATCGGATAATCCCGAGTTAATGGAAGCCCATAAACGGCATTTACCTGTTGGACATCGTTCCGAAATGTTGGCGGAGATTTTGCATTATAAGCAAAGTATTTGTGTATCGGGCACGCACGGGAAAACAACAACTTCCTCTTTAATTGCCTGTATTTTGATGACGGCGGGATTTGATCCGAGTTTTGTTATCGGCGGAATTTTAAATTCGCAACATTCCAATGCGCGCCTCGGAAAAGGGGATTATGTAGTTGTGGAGGCAGATGAATCGGATGGCTCATTTTTAAAATTGCCCACGAATTTATCGGTTGTGACGAATATAGAACCCGAGCATATGGATTATTACCATACGTTTGAAAATATGAAAGGGGCGTATACGCTTTTCTTTAAAAATACGGCGTTTTACGGGGCGTGTATTGCGTGTATTGATCACCCGACCGTTCGCGAAGTGATTGATAAAGTTGATAATCGCAGATGTATCACTTATGGAACGGTAGCAGAAGCCGATGTGCGCGCGGTGAATATTCGGTTGATGAAAGGCGCGCAAGTATTTGATGTGGAGATTCGCTCCGAAGCGGGTATACGGCAGATTCGGGATGTGCAACTTTCCATGATTGGGAAACATAACGTGTTGAACGCATTGGCAGCCATCAGCGTAGGCATTTATTTGGGAATCGGCGAAAGCGTGATTAAAAAAGCGCTGGTTTCTTTTGAGGGAATCCAACGGCGGTTGACTTATCGGGGTGTTTTAAATCAAATGCCCGTCTATGATGATTATGGGCATCACCCGACGGAAATTAAAGCCACTTTAAAAGCCGTTCGGGAAAATACGAAAGGAAAAGTGATTGCCGTTTTTCAACCGCACAGATACACGCGTTTACAGGATTTATGGGATAGTTTTTTAACGTGTTTTACTGATGCCGACGAAGTCTATGTTTGCGATGTTTACGGTGCGGGAGAAACACCGATAGAGGGAATAACGGCACCGGCATTTGCACGTATGCTCAATAAAACGCACGGTCATGCAACCTACTTGCCGTTTCTGGAAGATTTAACGGGTTTAACCGAACGATATACAAGTGCGGATACATTGGTTTGTTTGGGTGCCGGCAGTATATCGGCGCAAATCACCGCATTGCTGGAATCGCTTAAAGGAGAAGAAAAACATGGTGTTTGATGGTATGAAATGGAAAAGATGGTTTCATTCTTCCTTTCCGAAAAAAGAAAATTTAATGAAGCGTTTGCCACCCGTGCGGGGCAAGGTAAGCGCAAATGAGCCGTTGGCAAAAAAGAATTGGTTCGGTGTCGGCGGTGCGGCGCAGGTTTATTTTGAACCGGCCGATGCCTCGGATTTGGCTTTGATGATTCGGGAAATGCCTCCTGTTCCGCTCACGATTTTAGGCGCCGGCAGTAATGTGTTGATACGGGATGGGGGTATCCCCGGCATAACGGTTCACTTGGGGGCTCCGTTTGCGCAAATTCAGGTTGAAAAAGATAAAATAATTTGCGGTGCCGGTGCAAAAGTGATGGATGTTGCTCGTGTTGCCGAAAAGAATAATGTAAGCGGTTTTGAATTTTTATGCGGGATTCCCGGCTCCGTCGGCGGCGCGGTGCGGATGAATGCGGGCGCATACGGGGAGCAAATATCCGATAAATTGTTGGAGTTATCCGTTATTACGCCCGACGGCGATTTGCGAACGTTAACGCAAGATGAATTGCGTGATTCTTTCCAATATCGGAATTGTTTATTCCCAACGGGGTGGATATTCGTCGGCGCCGTATTTCAAGGAAAATATGTTGCGGATTCGGCGGTTATCAGCGAACGAATGGCACTGAATCGGCGTAAACGGGAAAACGGGCAACCGATGGGTGCGCGAACGGCAGGGTCTACATTTAAAAATCCCGAAGGAACACCGGCATGGCAACTGATTGATAAGGTGGGTATGCGTGGGGCGCGTCGCGGTGGGGCGGAAGTTTCGCAAAAGCATGCGAATTTTTTAATCAATTTAGGTCACGCAACGGCAAAAGATATTGAAATGCTCGGAGAGGAAATTCGCTCAAAAGTGTATGAAAAAGAGGGAATTACGCTTGAATGGGAAATTAAAAAATTGGGGGTTGATAAATGAAGCGGGTTGTGGTGTTGGCAGGGGGAATGTCATCGGAACGCGAAGTATCGCTTGAAAGCGGACGGAGTGTATTAAAGGCGTTATCGGATAAAGGGTATCAGGCGATGATGTTAGATGTGCAAACACCGATTTCGGGGTTGGTATCGGCCTTGGAGCAACTCAAACCAGATGTTGTGTTTAATGCGTTGCATGGAAAATACGGTGAAGATGGCTGTGTTCAAGGATTACTGAATTTAATGAAAATTCCGTATACGCATTCGGGCGTGTTGGCATCGGCACTTTCAATGGATAAACAACGCGCCAAAACGCTGGCCAAAATGCATGGTATTGATGTGCCGAACGGCAGGTTAGTAACGTATGAGGATGTGGCAAATCGGCAAACGTTGCCCAAACCGTATGTATTAAAGCCGAATAATGAGGGCTCATCGGTTGATGTATATATTATTCGGACGGAAGAAGACGAAAAATCTTTTTTATCTAAAAGAGTTGTTGACAAAACATTCTTAATGGAGGAATATATAGACGGCCGTGAATTATCGGTTGTGGTAACGGATGAAGGCGCGGTCGGCGTTGTGGAGATTGTTCCCGTTGACGGTTTTTATGATTATGCGCATAAATACACGACGGGGGCGGCAACCCATATCATTCCGGCGCAAATACCTGAGAGCTGGACGCAGAAACTGATGACAGTGGCAGAAACGGTGCATCGGGTATTTGGGTGTCGGGGTGTATCGCGTTCCGACTTTCGGTTAGATGAAACAAAAGGTCGGGGTGTTTTTTTGGAATTAAACGCCAATCCGGGCATGACGGCGCTTTCGCTTGTTCCGGAGGTGTTGGCAAAGATGCGCGGTCAAAGTTATGCCGACTTTACGGCGCTTTTAGTTGAACGGGCAGGCTATGAATAACGGCAGACGGGAGTTATAAATGGCAAAGCAGAGCAAGAAGAAAAAAGAACAGAAAGGCTTTTGGACGCTGAAACGGCGGATTTATGCCGGGCTGTTTGCCGTTGTAATTCTATCGGCCGTCGGCGGAACGAGTTACTTTTTAACAACGCCACAAGGTAAAACCTTTATGAAAGAGGCAACGCAAACTTGGATGCGTATTCGCCAAAAAGCGCATTTAGAACTCAGCCAAGTGCCGATACAAGGCCATAATCGCACAACGCTGGAAGATATCAATGCTGTTCTTAAACTCACGCAAGGGATGCCGATTTTAGAGATAGATTTGGAGGAAAAAAGAGAGGCGATTGCAAAATTGCCGTGGATTCGCAGTGTGGTGATTGAACGGCAGTTGCCCGATATGATTATTATTCAGGTAACGGAAAAAGAGCCGATAGCTATTTGGCAACATAATAAGAAATACTCACCGATTGATGAGCAAGGCGAGCCGATTGCGGATGATAAAACCGTTATTTCAAATGTTTTATTGGTGGTGGGTGAAGATGCGCCGAAGCATACACCGCAGTTGATTGAGCAATTAAGCAAATATCCTGATATTCAAAAACATGTGCGTTCGGCCGTCCGTGTCGGAAAACGCAGATGGAATTTATATTTGAACGATGCAGAGCGTGGTATTGTGGTGCAATTACCCGAAACGGATATTGCAGATGCCTTGCGTCGATTGAGTGAGTTTAACGAAACGGGGCAGATTTTAGAGCGGGATTTAAATGTGATTGATTTAAGATTGCGGGATCGTTTAATCGTGCGCAGTGAGGCATCCGTTCCCGCATCGGAAACGAATAAAAAGAAGAGCGGAAGATAGCGATGGTCAAAAAGAAAAAACTCAAATCGGTATTAACATTGTTGGATGTGGGCACTTCCAAAGTTTGCTGTTTGGTTGTGCGTTTCGGTGCCGACGATGTGCCCGAAGTCATCGGTACGGGATATGCGCCGGCCAGAGGGATTCATGCCGGGGCCATCGTTGATTTAAATGAAGCGACGGAGTGTATTCGCGAGGCGTTAAATCAGGCCGATACGCAAGCCGGACGGTTAACGACGAGTGTGATTGTCAATATCTCATCAACGCAATTAAAAGCGCACCATATTCAAAAGGAAATTGAGATAAATGACGGCCGACCGATTACGGCAAGTGATGTGCGTCGGTTGGTAGATGGCGTGATTGCTTCTTGTTTGGCTCAGGGTGATGAGGTAATTCATTCTTTCCCGCTCGGTTATACGGTTGACGGGGAACAAAATATTCAAGATCCGCGCGGATTATACGGCAATCGATTAGGTGTGCATATGCATATTATCACGCTTCCCGAAACGCAAACACGGAATTTAGTTGCCGTATTGGATCGGTGCCATGTTTCTATTGATATGAAGGTGGCAACGCCGTATGCTTCGGCATTGGCAACGGTGACGGAGGAAGAAAAAGATGTGGGTGTCACGGCTGTTGATTTCGGTGCCGGCACAACATCTTTGGCGATTTTTCTGGACGGCGGATTGGTACATTTGGATTTAATCCCCCAAGGCGGTGAGATTTTAACAAAAGACATTATGCGTGGATTAAATACCTCGTTTACGGTTGCCGAAAGATTGAAAACACTGCATGGAGCGTTGTTTTCATCACCGCGAGATGAAATTGATCGGCTGATTGTGCCCGTGTTAGGTGAGGAAGGAACGAATATACAAGTTCCGCAATCGGATTTAATTTCAATTATTATTCCGCGAGCCGAAGAGATTATAGAAAACGTGGGGCATATTTTTGAAAAGTATCCTTACTTTGTGGTGGCAACGAAGCATCTTGTATTAAACGGTGGCGGTAGTATGTTGCAAGGGATAAAGGAAAAAACCGGTGCCATTTTGGGAGGAACCGTTCGTATCGGGAAACCGCAAACCATCAGAGGGTTGCCCACGCAGTATGAGCCCTATACGTTTTCAACTTGCATCGGGTTGCTCAAATATGCAATGATTAAAGAAAAAAGTTTATTAAATGAAAAATTTACATCTCAACCAACCCCTAAAAAAGGTCATATCGGAAAGGTAATGCAATGGCTAATTCAGAATTTTTAGAAGTACAGGAAAACGGTTTATCCATCGGTTTGGCGTCGCCCGCGCCCGAGTTTTTGTTAACACCGAATATCGGTGTCATCGGTGTCGGTGGTGCCGGCGGAAACGCAATCAATAACATGGTGACGGCCGATTTGGGCGATGTTTCGTTTTTTGCAGCAAACACGGATGCACAAGCGTTATCCAAATCGTTGGTTGCAGATAAAATTCAGCTGGGCGTGACGATTACGCAAGGCTTGGGAGCGGGAGCCAATCCGGAAGTCGGGCGTGCGGCGGCAACCGAAGCGGCGGACAAAATCAAAGAGTATTTAAAGGGATTGCACTTATTGTTTATTACGGCCGGCATGGGTGGCGGAACGGGAACGGGTGCCGCTCCGGTGATTGCCAAACTCGCCAAAGATATGGGGATATTAACGGTGGGTGTTGTGTCTAAGCCGTTTCAATTTGAAGGGCGTAAACGGATGCAAACGGCAAATGACGGTATTAACGAATTAAAAAAATACGTGGATACGTTGATTGTGATTCCGAACCAAAATTTATTCCGCATTGTCGCAAACGATACCACGTTTGCCGATGCGTTTAAAATTGCCGACGGTGTTTTGTGTCAAGGTGTGCGTTCCATTACGGATTTAGTGATGAATCCCGGTATGATTAACTTGGATTTTGCGGATGTGAAAACGGTATTATCGTCTATGGGACGAGCCATGATGGGAACGGGTGAAGCCAGCGGTGAAAATCGGGCGGAAGTTGCCGTAGAGAAAGCCATTTCAAATCCGTTGCTGGATGATTCTTCTATTCAGGGCGCTAAGAGTATTTTAATCAACATTTCGGGCGGATTGGATTTAACGTTGGCCGAAGTTGATTTGGCTGCGGAGAGGATTCGTCAGGAATTACACCAAGACGATGCCAACATTATTTTCGGAACGTGTGCCGATGAAGCGTTGCATGGCAAAATCCGCGTATCGTTGGTAGCAACGGGTATTGATGATGACCCGACGGAAAAATATGTGCCTGCCACCGTTAAAACGGAAGAGCCGAAGGTGGTGGAAGTGCCGGTTGTGTCGGTAGCGGAAGAAGAAGCCGAGAGTGTGGAAATGCAAGAATCGTTGAATGAAGGGGAAACGCAAGATGAATTTCCTTTAATTTCCGAAGCACCGATTGAACCGCGTGAAGCCGAAGAAGCATTCGGGCTGGATTTAAATGAAAATATCTCGTTTGACGATACAAATGCCAACTACAATATGGCGATTGAATTAACGGAAGCCTCTGTATCGCAACCACCGTTGTTTGATGAAGAAGTGCCCGATATTGCACCTGTTATTCCGGTAGAAAGCGTTCCTGAAATTAAAGAAAGCGTGAATATGGAAGCAAAAAAGGCGGATGCAAACGTAAAAGTTTCGCGCAGTAGTTTGTTTGATTTGTTGTTGCCACAGGGATTCATGGGAAAAACCGGTCGTCGGGAAAAAGAGCAACAGTCATCCTCGGCAGATGTGGCAACGCACGGTGCAACACCGCAACCCGCGAATGGCATGCCTTTAACGGGAGCGGCTTCTGCAAGCGGTATTCATATCGGCGGAAGCGGTATGATGAGCGGGGCGACAAGTGGCTCTGCCACACAAACGAATAATGTCCCGAATATGGCAAATGCAACATCGCAATCGCCTGCAAAAAGCGGTTTATTTGATGACGACCCGTTTGAAAATGTTGATTTACCAGCGTTTTTAAGACGGCGTTAATTTTGAGACTATTGAAGACGCAGGAGGAAAATGGATAACGCCATTGAAAGTCGCCTGACGGCATTTCGGATTGTGCGCGATGTTGTTTACTTCGGGAAAACAACGGATGATGCTTTTAGTGCTTGTAAACGGAGTGCGTTGGCGGAGAGTGATAAACATTTCGTGCGTCAACTTGCGTTGACAACCCTGCGTCATTACGGACAAATTCAATCTCTTATAGCGCATTTTTTAACAAAACCGTTGGGGCGCAAATTAAGAGATATACAACTTATCTTATCATTAGGGGTTGCGCAAATAATTTTTTTGCAAACACCGTCGCATGCGGCTGTTGATACGAGTGTCCGGCTTGTGAAACAAATGCAAAAAACGCCGTTTGCCGGATTAGTGAACGGTGTATTACGCCGGTTGGACCGCGAAAAAGCGAATCTGTCGATACCGAGTTGTGTAGAAAATTTGCCCGAGTGGCTGTTGCGTTCATGGCAGAAAACATACGGAAAAGGTAAAACGCAAGCTATTGCTGAAAAACTTACGACCGAGCCGTTGCTGGATATTACCGTAAAAGAAAATCCGCTGGAATGGGCTGCTCGGTGGGGCGGTGTTGTTTTAGAAACGGGAACCGTGCGTGTAAATGCAGGGGAAGATATTACGAAACGGGCAGGCTATGAAACGGGAGAATGGTGGATACAGGAAGCCTCGGCTTCCATTCCGGCACAGTTGTTTCCGAGTGTTAAGGGAAAGCGGGTAGCGGATTTGTGTTCGGCGCCCGGTGGAAAGACGGCGCAGTTGGTGACCCACGGAGCGATTGTTGATGCGTATGATATATCCGAACGGCGGTTGAATCGTTTACGCGAAAATATCAATCGGCTGGGTATGAATGAATCTGTTCGCGTTTTTTGTGCGGATGTGTCCGAGTTAAAAGTCCGACCGGAAAATTTATACGATGCCGTTTTGTTAGATGCCCCTTGTTCCGCCACGGGAACTATTCGGCGCCATCCCGATTTATTATTTCATCGCACGGCGGATGATGTTATCCGATTAAGTTTATTGCAACGCACGCTATTGAAGAAAGCGGTTGAACTGGTAAAACCCGGGGGATATATCGTTTATGCAACGTGTTCATTGCAGTCGGAAGAAAATGAAACGGTTGTGCAAGATGTTGTGCAGTGTTGCCCGATGATAAAACGCGTGGAATTGCCTGAAAAATGGGCGCGTTTTAAAAATAATGCCGGAGCATTGCAGGTGTTGCCGGATCAAGGACAAGATGGTTTTTATGCCACTTTACTCAGAAAAGATAAATAAAACATTGACGGCGCCGAGAAAATGCTCTATCCTGAAAGACGGGAGGAGCGAATGTCAACAGTATTGATTGTAGAAGATAATGAAATGAATGTCCGGCTTTTTTCGGATTTATTAAAATCGAAAGGATACGGCGTGATTGCTTGCATGGATTCAACAAAGGCCGTGCAAACCATCAAAGAAAATCGGCCGGATGTGGTGCTGATGGATATACAGATGCCGGAAATTTCGGGGCTGGAGTTAACGAAACTTATTCGGGCGGATAAGAGCATTCGCGAAACGAAAATCGTTGCTGTTTCCGCTTTTGCCATGGATGAAGATATAGAGCGCATTCGGGCGGCCGGTTGCGATGATTATATTTCAAAACCGATTGAAATTAACTCGTTTTTTAAAACGGTTGAGCAATATGCTTCTCCGATAAATTAGATATTATTTTTAGTGCATTACCGGTTTATGTGATGTATATGGGCGGTAGTCGGTTCGATGAGCGAAACGGCTACCGAATTATTTGATAAAAAGATGAATGCGGTGTGGTGTCAGGCGAGGTTATTTGTCAAGTTAAAAATAATCGGGAGAGTGTTTGTTGCCGGTGTTGATTTTTTTAAGACGGGATTTTGCCGAAGTTGATACGGAATGTTGTGATAAAAGGTAAATAAAAGATTAACAATAAAATCAAGAGATTGAAAAAATGATTCCAAAGGTGGTAAAGAGCGAATAAACGCTTGACAGCGAGAATTAAATTTGCAATAGTAAATACGAAAAATGAACGGAAAGGATAAGTAAGATGCATTCGAATTTGTTTTTACGGACAATATCGGCAGTGATTTTAGCGCCGTTAGTCTTGGCAAGTATTTGGTTCGGAAAGTCGGTTTATGAGATTTATTCAATTCCCTTATACACAATTTTATTAGCCTCGTTCGGTGCCGGATTGGCATGGGAATGGAGTATTATGTTTGATAAAAAATTATCGGCAAATACGGTGATTATGGCGCTGTTTGCTTGTTTGGTAGCTTTTTTAACGGAAGGGAATCCTGAATTTGCCTTATGGATGTCGTTACTCGGGATGACGATTGTGTACTGGAAAACAAACGGGCGCTTGGCATATTCATTGGGAACGCTTTATATTTGTTTGCCGATATTATCGCTCGGATATATTTATTACATTAACGATGGTGTCAGCCGTGAAATCGTCTTATGGCTGTTCTTTGTGGTGTGGGCAACGGATATCGGCGGATATGTTGTCGGGAAAACGGTTAAGGGTCCGAAATTGGCACCGAAAATCAGTGCGAAGAAAACATGGTCGGGCTTGGCAGGCGCTATTTTGTTTGCCATGTTTGTTGCGTATGTGTTTGCTTTGTATTTGAAAGCGTATAATTATTTATCGCCCGAGAGCGGTGTAACGTTTGAACAAGTGAAGTTTGTGTTAGTGACGTCGGCAGGGGTGTTGGCGGTTGTTTCTCAAATCGGTGATTTCTTTGAATCGTATATTAAACGGCGTTTAAATTTAAAAGATTCAAGCAATTTGATTCCGGGACACGGCGGTTTGTTTGATCGTGTGGACGGGTTGTTGTTTGCCTCGGTTGCCACGGCTTTGATTATTGCGTGGTTTAATGATGGGGGTATGTTGTTTTAATGTTGACGACGCTGGTTTATATTTTTGCCTTTGTTTTTGTGTTGTCGCTGGTGGTGGTGATTCACGAAGGCGGGCATTTTGCCGTTGCACGGATGTGCGGTGTGCAGGTGACGGATTTTTCCGTCGGATTCGGGAAAGAACTATGGCACAGGGTTGATAAAAAAGGCACACGCTGGAAAATATGCGCCATACCGCTCGGCGGATACGTTAAAATGTTGGGCGATGAGGATGCGGCCAGTGCCAAATCATCAACGGACGGGATTGCGTCGGATATGGTTAAATATACTTTTTTGGCGCAACCGCTTTGGAAACGTGCGGCGATTATTTTTGCCGGGCCGGGAATGAACTATTTATCAGCCGTTATTTTGTTGACGGGTATTATTTTTACAATGGGTGAAGTGGTTGTGCCTGCCGTTGTGGGACACGTGAATCCGGAATCTCCCGCAGCGGTCGCCGGCATGCAAAAGGGCGATAAAGTGATTTCCATAAACGGTGAACAAGTTGAGATGTTTCAAGATATTCAACGCATTGTGCGCGTTACGGAATTTGGAAAGGCGTTGAATATTGTATTGGAGCGGAACGGGAAGCGGGAAGAAATTTCGTTGATGCCTCGGATTATGGATGATGCGGGAACGGAGTTTCCTGTTATCGGTGTCAGCCCGTCACCCGAATTGGTTGTGATGAATGATAACGTGGGATTGATGCAGGCATTCGGATTGGCTGTGCGAGATGTTTATCGAATGACGGCGGATACATTAACTTACTTGGGTCAGGTTTTATTTGAGCACCGTTCGGCAAAAGATATGCGCGGACCGCTCGGTATTGCCGAAGCTTCGGGCGATGCGTTGCAAGGCGGTTTGCTTTCTTTGTTGATGTTTATTGTGCAAATATCTATTGCCGTCGGCTTTATGAACTTGTTGCCGGTGCCTGTTTTAGATGGCGGACACTTGGCATTTTATGCCGTTGAGGCAATCAGAGGAAAACCGCTTTCGGAAAAAACGCAAAACAGTTTTTTGATTGCGGGAATGAGTTTATTGTTTTTGTTGCTGGCTTATACGATGTTTTTGGATGTACCGCGCATTGCGGAAAGAATATTCGGATAAGTATCGGAAAGAGGAAACCTGAAATTTAACCAAAGGAAACAAGATGAAAAAATTTATCGGACTACTTTTATTAGGTTCAATTTTAACAACGCCGGCCGGCGCGGTTGTGCTGAAAGATGTTTCTGTCAGCGGAACGAAGCGCTTGGAAAATGCGACGATTTTGAGCTATTTAAACGTGAAAACGGGGCAAGATATTTCGGCTTCGGATTTGGATCAGGCAACAAAAACATTGTTTGCAACGGGATTATTTTCGGATGTCAGCGTTAAAATGTCGGGCAATACGATGGTTGTGAACGTTGCTGAAAATCCGATTGTTCATGAGGTTTTCTTTGAAGGAAACGATAAGTTGGACGATGATGTGTTAAAAAGCGAAATTATGTTAAAACCGCGCACGGTATATACGAAAAGCAAGGCGCAGTCCGATGCCGATAGATTACTAAACGTATATAAACGCAGTGGTCGTTTCGGAGCAACGGTAACACCGAAGATTATTAAAAAAGATCAAAACCGTGTTGATGTTGTTTTTGAAATTGATGAAGGGGCGAAAACAGTTATTGAAAAAATCAACTTTATCGGCAATAAACAATACTCTGCTGATGAGTTAAAAGATGTGATGATTACAAAAGAAAATGCGTGGTATCGTTTCTTTTCCAGCACGGATACGTATGATCCGGATCGGTTAAATTATGATCAGGAAATGTTGCGCCGGTTTTATTTGCAACACGGGTATGTTGACTTTCGGGTTAAAAGTGCCGTTGCCGAATTGATGCCGGATAAATCAGGCTTTGTTTTAACGATTGAAGTGGAAGAAGGGAAGCGGTATCGGTTTGCGCAACCGGAAATTATTGTTTCGTTGCCGGAATATAAAGGAAAAGCCAAAACGGATTTAAAATCTTATTTAGAGTTTAAAGAGGGTGAACGGTTTAATTCCGAACTCGTTGACAGAACGATTGAAAACTTAACGGATGAATTTGCCAATGCAGGTTATGCGTTTGCGGAAGTAACGCCCGAATTTTTCAAAGATGAAGAAAAGCAAACGGTGCGTGTGGTTTTCCGCGCTCAGGAGGGAGCCAAGGTGTTTGTGAATAAAATTAACATTCACGGCAATTCCAGAACGCAAGATAAAGTGATACGGCGGGAATTCAGATTGAAAGAGGGCGATGCGTTTAACGCTTCTAAATTACGTCGGTCAAAACAACGGGTAGAAAATCTGGATTATTTTGAAAAAGTAGATTTCAAAACGGTTCCCGTTTACGGTGATGCCTCACGAACGGATATTGATGTTCAAGTGGCCGAAAAATCAACAGGGTCGTTCAATGTGGGTGTCGGTTGGTCATCGTACGACGGGTTGCTGTTTGAAACGGGGATAACGGAGCGCAATATTCTCGGAACGGGTAACATCGTGAATTTAAATGCGATGATTTCGCAACGTGAAACACAATATACGGCCGGTTTAACAGACCCGTATTTCTTGGATTTACCGTTGCTGGCGGGAATTGAGTTATTCAGAACATCACGTGATAACAGTGATTACAGTTCATACAGCTACAATTCAACCGGTGGTTCGGTGCGGTTCGGTTGGGATTATACGGATAGATTGCGTCAAACCGTTAGATATACACTGCGCCAAGATGATGTGACGGATATTGATGATGATGCTTCCGTTTATATTAAAGAACAAGAAGGGAAGACTACCGTTTCCATGATCGGGCAAGATTTATCTTACGATCGTCGCGACAGTCGGATTAACCCGACGGAAGGTTATTACTTATCATTCGGAGCCGATGTGGCAGGTGTGGGCGGTAATACAAAATTCTTCCGAGCTAATGTGACGGGCATTCAATATTTCCCCGTAACGGATGATGTGGTTTGGTCGATTCGGGCAGACGGCGGACACGTTTGGGGCTTTGGCGGACAAGATGTGCGGATTAACAACCGCTACTTCTTGGGTGATGCTTCACTTCGCGGATTTGAATACGGCGGTGTAGGTGCCAGAGACCGTGTGACGGATGACGCACTCGGCGGTAATTGGTATGCAACGGCATCTACGGAGTTGATGTTCCCGTTGGGATTACCGAAAGAATTAGGAATTAAAGGAAAGGTATTCTCGGATGCGGGTTATATCGGGAAGCCGGACGGATATAATCCCGAAACGATGGAATATAAAGATTCGCTCAGAGCATCAGTCGGCACGGGTATTTTGTGGCAATCACCGATGGGGATGATAAATTTAGATTTCGCGGTTCCGGTTTTAAAAGAATCGGGTGATAAAACACAAGTCTTTCGGTTAAACTTCGGGAAAGGATTTTAGAAATGAATAAGGGAATTTCGGCAGGAATTAAATACGGTAGCATTGTTGTATTATCCGCAGTATTGGCCTGTTTTGGCACAAATGTTTTCTGCGAGAAGAGTGGTAAAACGGGTGTGCTTGATAATGAAAAGGTTTTAATGACGGCAGAGCCGTTCCAAGCCATTTTGGGCGAGGAAAGCCGTTATTTAAACGCTATTAAAGCGCGCCAAGCGGAAGATGAAAAAATGTTGCAAGGCGAACTAACGGCGCTTCAAGAAAAAATTAAAAAATCGGGAAAGCCCGAAAACGCATTCCAAAAAGAGATAAACGCTTTTCGCCAAAAAGTTGTTTTCTATAATCAAAAATATCAAGCGCAACGGAATTTGGTTGCGGCAGCCAGTCAATCGGCACGGCAACAATTGGATCCGTTTGTGCGGGCAGTTTTAGATGAAATGGGCAAAGCGGGATATGAGATTATTTTGCCGAAACAAAATGTGATGTATGCTTCTCCCGTTGCTGATATTACGGCGGATTTTGTGGAACGGTTAAATGCAAAAGAGGTGAAAATTACATTCCCCGATCCGATGCAATTTGCCGTTATGAATACAAACGGCGGTCAAGCAAAAGCAGGGGAAGCGGTTGCAAAACCGGCTGAACAAGTAAAGGCGGATGTTGCGGTAAAAACAGCAACGCCTGTAAAAGAAGATGAAGAAAAAATAAATAAAAAATAAAAATTATTTGTTTTGGAAAATCAGGATAAATTCAAAATAATAAATCAAGAATAGAGAAATAGATGGCTGATACAAGATTTTTTCATAAAGTTGAGGGATTAACTTTGGCGGAGATTGCCAGAATCGGAGAAATGCAACTGCCGACAGATGCAGACGGCACACGGCTTTTTACCGATGTGGCATCCATTGACCAAGCCGGGCCGAACGAGGTGAGTTGGGCGTTTATTCCGGCTATGCGGGAAGCGTTATCGCACACAAAAGCCGGCGCGGTAATTGTGCCCGAAAAATTTTTGGAATATGTGCCGAGCGGTGTTATTGCATTGGTTGCGCAAGATGCGCACAGAGCATACGGTTTGGTGGCATCGGCATTTTATCCGCGGACGGTGGAGGCTTATATTTCTCCGAAAGCAAATATAGACGAAACGGCAGTATTGGGAGAAGGATGTCGGGTTGAGGCCGGTGCATTTATCGGCAAAAACGTTGTCCTCGGTGCTCGGTGTGATATTCGAGCGAATGCCGTTATCGAGGAGGGCGTTCGGATGGGTGATGAGTGTACGGTTGGAGCAAATGCCACCGTCTCACATTGCTTGGCGGGCAATAAAGTATATATATATCCGGGCGCCCATATCGGACAAGACGGCTTTGGCTTTGCCATGTCGGCAAAAGGGCCGGCCAAAGTCCCGCAACTCGGGCGTGTTATTATCGGTGATGATGTGGAAATCGGTTCCTCCACAACCGTAGATCGCGGGGCTATGGGCGATACGGTTATCGGCTCGGGAACGCGGATTGATAATTTAGTGCAAGTTGCTCATAATGTGAAACTCGGCAAATGTTGCGTTATGGTTTCACAAGTAGGAATTGCAGGGAGTTGCACATTCGGCGACTTTGTTGTAGCCGGCGGACAAGTCGGTTTTGCGGGGCATTTAAATATCGGCACGGGTGCGCAAATAGCAGCCCAATCCGGTTTAATGGAAGATGTGCCTGCGGGGGCGGTTTTAATGGGATCTCCCGCCGTTCCGCATAAGGAATATATGCGTCAGGTAATTGCCGTTCGGCAACTGGCGAAAAAGAAATAAAATTGATTATATCATAAAAGCAAAGAAGTTTTTTCTTTGCGGACGACTAACGGAAGGATAGAAAAATGGAAGAACAAACACAAACACCCGAAAACATCATTGAAGAAATTCGGATTGATCAAATTTTAAAGTTATTACCGCATCGGTATCCGTTTTTGTTGGTAGACAGATTAAAAAACGTTGTGCCGGGCGTATCGGGTATCGGTATTAAAAACGTAACGATGAACGAGCCGTTTTTTCAAGGACACTTTCCCGAAAATCCCGTTATGCCGGGCGTATTGCAAATTGAAGCCATGGCACAAACGGCGGGAATTATCGTGTTAATGTCATTCCCCGAAGAAGAACGCAACGGAAACAGCGTTTATTTTATGACGGTTGACGAGGTGAAATTCCGTAAACCGATTTTGCCGGGCGACGTGATTGAATTTTCGGTGCAAAAAGAGCAAGCCGTTCGGAATGTATTTAAATTCCGCGGAGAAGCCCGTGTGGATGGGAAACTCGTTTCGCAAGCCATTTTCAGTGCCATGGTATTTAAGAAACAGTAAGGCAAATACGGTTGAGCGGATTATCCGCGCAGGGTTATTTCCGAAGAAAAGGAGTATCAAATGGTAAAAATTCATCCGACGGCGATTGTTGATTCAAAAGCGGAATTAGCAGATGATGTTGAAATCGGACCGTATTGCACGGTTGGACCGCATGTTAAGATGGGTGCGGGGTGTCGGTTAATCTCGCATGTTGTGGTTGACGGTTATACAACCATGGGCGCTCGCAATACCGTCTATCCGTTTGCAACCATCGGGATGCTGGCGCAACACAAGCGTTCCAATGCCCCCGATGCGTTATTGATTATCGGAGACGATAACACATTTCGCGAGCATGTGACGGCGCATGTCGGTTCGGAAGTGGATCATAAAATCACGCGTATCGGCAACCGGAATTTATTTTTGGTGGCCAGTCATATTGCGCACGATTGCGTGTTGGGCGATGATATTGTGATGAGTAATAATGCAACGCTTGCGGGACACGTTCACGTTGGTAATCGGGTAACAATCGGCGGGTTATCGGCCGTATTGCAATTTACGCGAATCGGCGAGGGCGCTATGATTGGCGGAATGTGCGGTATCGCGCGGGATTTAATTCCGTATGGATTAGTGATGGGCGGTGTGCGCAGTGGTGTTGCCGGGTTAAACTTAATCGGTTTGCAACGAATGGGTATTGAGAAACCGCAAATTATGGAATTGCAAAAAGCATATCACTTTTTGTTTGATAAAAATTCCGAAATGACGTTTGCCGACCGAATTGATGCCATGAACAAAAATCCGGAAATGACGGCGAATCCATTGATTTTGAAATTGATTGATTTTGTGCAACACCCTTCTAAAAATAACATCTTACAGCCGAACGATTAATTAAGGAAAATCGCATGCAAGAAAAAGCGCAACAAGGTAAGTTGGGAATTATTGCCGGCGCCGGTGTTTTACCGGCACGCCTGATTCGCTTTTGTCAAGAAACAGAGCGTCCGTTTTGCGTGATGGCGCTGAAAAATCATGCTGAAAAAGAAAAATTACCGCAAGATTGCAAAATTCAATGGGTGCGGATCGGCGCCGTCGGTGAGGCATATCGGTTGATGAAAAGTCAACAGGTAACGGATATCGTGATGATTGGCAGTGTGCGTCGTCCCTCTGTTCGGGAGATTTTTCCGGATTGGATGGGGTGGCGATTGATTGGGAAAGTCGGGCTCGGCAAAAAGGGCGATGACGGCTTGTTGCGTCGGGTGATTTACGAGATTGAAAAACTGGGATTTCGGGTGCGCGGTATTCATGATTTGATGCCGGAGTTGTTGGCGCCCGCCGGTGTCTGGACGGAAAAACAGCCGACACTTACCGAACAATCGGATATACGCCGTGGATTCTTAACGGCTAAATTATTGGGAATGGCTGATGTCGGGCAATCGGTGATTGTGCAAAACGGGCTTGTGCTGGCGGTAGAAGGCATTGAGGGAACAAAGGCGTTGATTGAACGCTCAAAGGCATTGCGTCGGAAAGGAACGGGAGGCGTGCTGGTGAAGACGATGAAGCCATGTCAGGAAACGCGCGCCGATATGCCGACAATCGGTGTTTCAACCGTGGAATCTGCTTTTGAAGCCGGATTAAAAGGCATTGCGGTTGAGGCGGATAAAGTTTTAGCGACGGATGTTGAAGGAATTGTTCAAAAAGCAGATAAACTCGGTTTGTTTGTGGTGGGCGTGAGTGAAACAGAAATGCTGTCGGATAAATTAGTGCGGTTGATGAGTGAAACGGTTGGTGAAATTGCCGATACGGCTGATATTGCTGGCGTCATGCCGAGTGGTAAAGCCGACGGAGCAACCAAGCGGACAAAAAGCACCGAACCTCAAAATGCCGATGCGCATAAAAAATCGGAAAAGAAGCGGAGCAGGAAGAAATGAACAAGCCGTTGAGTGTGTATTTGGTTGCCGGAGAGCCGTCGGGCGATTTGCTTGGTTCGCGTATCATGCGCGCGCTTAAAAATCAAACAAGCGGTAATGTTGTATTTAATGGCGTCGGCGGTGAAACCATGGCGGACGAAGGGTTGAAAAGTCTTTTTAATATTGCCGATTTAGCCGTAATGGGACTGTTGGAAGTTGTGCCGAGTATTCCGCGCATTTTAAGCCGATTGGATGAAGTTGTGAACGATATTCGCATGAAAAAACCGGATATTGTGATGACGATTGATAGTTTTAGCTTTTCCGTTCGCGTGCATCAAAAAATCAAAAAAGCAGGGTTAAATGTGCCTCACGTTCATTGCGTTGCACCGCAGGTGTGGGCTTGGAAAAAAGGCAGAGCCAAAACGTTGGGTCGGTATGTGGATAGATTGTTTTGCTTGTTGCCGTCCGAACCGGCCTATTTTACGCCATACGGATTACAGGCTGATTTTGTCGGACATCCCGTTATAGAAGGGGGTGCGGATAAAGGAGATAAAAAAGCCTTTTATGCGCAATATAATATTCCGCAAGAGGCGTTTGTTTTGTGTGTATTGCCGGGGAGTCGCAAAAATGAGATTAAGTATTTGTTGCCGATTTTTAAAGAAGCAACGGAAAAATTAGTTCAACGGCATCCGAATTTGTTTGTTGTGATTCCAACGGTGGATACGGTTGCCGAACGGCTGGAAACCGAACTAAAAGATTGGCGGGTTCCGCACATTATTGTGCGGGGTGAAAAAGAGCGGTATCATGCGTTTGCGGGGGCAAAGTGCGCGATTGCGGCATCGGGAACGGTCAGTTTGGAATTGGCGATGGCGGGTGTGCCCCATTTAATTGCTTACAAGGTTTCTAAATTAACAGGGTATATTGCACGAAGATTGCTTAAAATCAAGTATGTGAATTTGATTAACCTGTTGACGGGGAAAATGATTATTCCGGAATTATTGCAAGAAGACTGCACCGCCGAAAAAATACTTGAACAAACGGAAAAATTGATTCAAAATAGGGAACAAGATGTATCGGAGGGATTGCAACGATTGGGGGTAGGGCAAGGGCAAACGCCTTCTGAAAAAATAGCAACATTGATGATAGAAACGGTAGAGAAACATGGCTGAACGCAGAACATTATATCATTATACACTTTGTCCTTTTTCAAGGAAAGTTCGGTTGCTTTTGTTTGAAAAAGGGTTACCCTACGGCATGATTTTTGAAACGCCATGGGCGAGGCGTCCCGAGTTTTTAAAACTCAATCCGTTTGGAGATGTGCCCGTATTGGTTGAGCCGGATGGGCATATTCTATGCGATCATGTTGCGATTTGCGAGTATGTTAACGAAATTAAAACGTTGCCGAATTTGTTGGGTGAAACGCCACGCGGACGGGCGGAAGTGCGTCGGTTAACGAATTTATTTGATACGTCTTTTTACGCAGATGTATTCAAACCGCTGGTCGGCGAACGCGTTTTTAAGGCATTGAAAAAAACGGGCGCTCCGAATTCGGGGTTGATTCGGGTGGGGCGCGCAAACCTGAAACGATATATGGAATATGTGGATTGGCTTGCCGCACGGCGCAGTTATTTGGGCGGACGTAATTTATCTATGGCGGATTTAGGCATTGCCGCGCATATTTCCATTTTGGATTACTTGGGAGAGATTGATTGGAATGCGTATCCCGATGCCAAAATGTGGTATATGAAATTAAAATCGCGCCCCTCATTCGGCACCTTGCTCAATGATAAATTGGCGGGGATATTGCCGTCGGCAAGTTATGCCGATTTGGATTTTTAATTGATGGGTTTCTTATTTTTTTAGGATTTTATCGGGAAATAAAGGGTTATCCGCGTGAATTTGTTTTGCGGGTGCATTTTTAACTTTACTTTATGGCGCTTTTACTGCTATAATGCACACAAACTTGTGTTATACGAGATAAAAGGAGCGGAAATGAAGCGAATTTTTCAGTTTTGCATAATTGCATTGGCGGGGTTTTTGATGACTGCTTGTGGCAGTGACGGACAGCACATTTACTACTGGGAGCGACCGAACACGGGAGCCGTATGGTTTGCGCGCGATCATAACGAATGTTTGGCAGCGGCGGATATGTGGCCGTATGAGTGGCCGGGCATGCCGTGGGGATGGGGCGCACCGCGGGAGTTGGAATTACGATTTGATAACGATTCCGACCACGGAATTTGGGCGCAGTTTGTGCCGTTTCCGGGGGCGCAACCGGTTTATGTAAATTCGGTGGCGGCCGATTGGTCAATGTCGTATGATGCGTATGAGGAATGTATGCGGGAGAGACATTATACGGAGCGTCGTCCGATGAAAGCGGATCGTCAGGTTTTTTATCAATAAGAAATAATCAATAGATTGAAGTTGGTGGGTTGTATTTCAACCCAAACTTTATGGAACTATCAGAACAAGGAGTTTAACATGGCAGAAAGAAGTATTATTCAAGTTATCCCTGCACTGAATCAAGGCGGTGTGGAACGGGGGACAATTGAAATTGCCGAAGCATTGCAAAAAGCAAAAATCCCGAATTATGTGATTTCGTCCGGCGGAAAAATGGTCGGGGAATTGGAAAAGTTGGGTGTTGAACATATTACATTGCCCGTCCAAACAAAAAATCCGATTAAAATGTGGCTAAACTCCTACAAATTAGAAAAGGTATTTAAAGAAAAAAATGCAGGGTTGGTTCACGTTCGTTCGCGGGCGCCGGCATGGTCGGTCAAATGGGCCTGCAATCGGATGGGCATTCCGTTTATTGCCACATTCCACGGTTTATATGGGATGAAACCCGAAAGTTTGAAAAAGCCGTATAATCGCGTGATGACGCAAGGACGTGTGGTAATTGCCGTTTCGGCATTTATTCGCCAACACTTAATCAAAGAATACGGTATTCCCGAGCAACATATTCGCTTAATTCCGCGGGGCGCCGATATTAACCGTTTTGACGCGACAAAACTTTCCGAAGCAGATATAGATGCTTTTGCAAAGAAATACGATATCCCGCGTGATAAGCCGATTATTACGCTTGTCGGGCGTCTTTCACGCATTAAAGGGCATTCGGTTGTTTTAGATGCGTTAAAGCAAATGAAAAATCAAGATGTGACGGTTTTATTCGTCGGCGGTAATCCGAAAGGGGATTATGAGGCGGAATTAAATGAAAAAGTGAAAGCGTTGCCAAAGAACATTACTTTGAAAATGTTTGCCGTTCCGGGGGATCAAATGCCGTATATTTATGCGCTTTCAACCGTTTGTGTGCAACCGACATTGGTGCCGGAATCATTCGGACGCGGGATTGCCGAAGCCCAAGCCATGGGTCGCATTGTGGTTGCAGCCAATCATGGTGGTGCCGTTGAGTTGATTATGGACGGACGGAGCGGATTCTTAACACCGGTCGGTGATTCACGTATGTTGGCGGGCGTATTAGATAAAGTATTGAATATGTCGGCAGATGAACGGGCTAAAATTGAGCAGGAAGCAAGAGAATCCGTGCGTACGAATTTCTCAATTCAAAAGATGTGTGATAGAACATTGAGCGTCTATAAAGAATTGCTGGGCAATGAATTGAGTTATAAAACAAGAGAATAACCCGTGGTGTTTAGAAGAAAGAAAAATAAAGCAACTCCCATTGTGTATTCGGAAGAAGATCGGTATACGCAACTGGCAAAAGTTGCGAGGCACATTGAAAAAATGCGACTGGGTGAGTATGTGGAGATGATGAATCGCCCGGGGCGCATTATTTGGATGAATTTATTGGTGGGCATTTCACGCGGGGTTGGGCTGACAATCGGCGCAACCCTTGTGATTGCCATTTTATTTAAAATGCTGACGGCGTTAATTGAAATGAAGATTCCGTATCTGACGGAAATGTTGCAAGAAGTGGTGCAAATCATAAAAAATACGCCGGGCGGACAAAGTATCAATATGCCTAAAATAGATGTAGACAAACCGTTGGTGATTGACCCGACGCTGTTAACATCAGACGTATTGGATAAATAAAAGAAAGAGGTGATTATGTTGACACAAGATCAAATAAAAATCGGTATTATCGGCTATGGCGTCATCGGTATGACATTCGGACGCTGGCTGAAAGAATTTACGCATTGTCAAATGGCGATTTCGGATCCACCGAAAGGAATTAACGATGATTTATCGGATTGCGATATCTTCTTTATCGGCATTCATATTCCGACGGAAGCGGACGGAACGCAAGATTTAACTCTGTTGAAATCAATTATCGCAGGGTTGCCCGCGGATAAACCGATTTTTATTCGCACAACATTGTTGCCCGGCACAACGGATGCTTTAACAAAAGAATTTAATCGTCCCGTGCACTTTATGCCCGAGTTCTTAACGCAACGGACGGCGTATGAAGATTTCTGTCATCAAGATATTGTGATTACGGGGGCGCGGGATATTTTGGATGTAGTCTTTGAAACGAAAAAGCGGATTTATATGACGAATACCGAAGCCGAAATTTGCAAATATGCGCATAACGTTTTCGGTGCGTTGGCCGTTACATATTTTAACGGCATTCATGAAATGTGCGAAAAGATGGGTGCGGAATATCGCCGTGTGCGCGAAGGATTTTTGTTGAGCGGTTATTTAAGCCCGACGCATACCCACGTTCCGGGTCCGGACGGTAAATTCGGTTACGGCGGTAAGTGTTTCCCGAAAGATGTCAATGCGTTTGCGTTGTATAATAAAGAAACGCATTTGGGAAAATTATTGCATGAAACAATGGAGGCAAACGAATACTATCGTGCTTTGCCGACGGATAATCAGGAATAGGTAAATTTGCTGAATGGATGATATGCGATACGGCGACGAGAATATTTTTCCGTCGCCGTATTTTTAGTGTGTATAATTTGATTGTTTTTCGGCATAAAAAGCCGTTATCAGGTTATCTTTTCCATCTCTCATGAGGCGGAAAAGGGGAGCGAAGAAACGGCTCTTTTATCTTGTGAGTGCCATGTTGTGGCGGTTGTTTAGGTTGTTTAACAGAGTGCAAAACAATTTTGGGGTCAAGTTGCATTTTTGCACAGAGCGACTCAAATTGCGGTATGCTTTGTAAGGCATTTGCCAGTTGATTGTAAACTTCTGGTCCCTTAACCAAACTGGACGCAATAAACCAGCTTGCGAGCCATTCATGGGAATAATGGTAATCTGTTGTCGGCGAATTATTGATACGAAATAATGCTTCCGTCAGCGGTAATTTTTGGACGCCCAATAATTCCGTATTTGCTTCGCGAATGCCTTGATTACTTTTAGCAACAAGATAATTGGCCGTTGTTTCGGGAATTTCCATTTTGTAGCACTGCGGTTTCACAATGCTAACCCGTTCCCCTTTTTCCCAGCGATTTACCAGATAGCTGTCATCTTGCGGTTTAAACGGTAAAAGTGTTAAATTGTCCCAAGGTAAGTTCAGCGAATAAATACCGATATTGGCGAATTCCTCCCGCGTTTCCCGTTGAACATTGCGTTTAGATATTTCGGAAATATCAGAAATCAACATTGCTTGATTGTTTTTGATAATAACATTATCCCAGTTCATTGCTGCTTTGCTTCTTTCTTCCTGCGATAACGATTCAAAAACGTTTGAATCCATACATTCCGATAACCCACCGAAAGCGCCTAATCCATCCGGCATACCGTTTCGGCAACGTTGAATTAAAATCAGTGAAACGGATTTAAGTTGATCTTGAAACGTATTGCCATCGGTAGGTTTGCCACAGTATAACGTCACATTAGAGCCGATGGAAGTGATAAAATTGACCGCGTTTGTTTCATCTAACAGTTGCCGACGTGAGGCTCCTTTCGGTAATTGTGATAAAACTTTTATGACTTCATCGCGTGAGTTAAATAAAAATTGTGTCATGCTAATCCTTTGTATTCGTTTTTTTGGTTATTCTAACAGAATAACTTTTAAAAATAAACAAAAATCCGTTTGATACGGCACTATTCGCGCACACGAATAGCACCCGGTATTTGTGCACGCTTAAAAGCCATGGCATGATACCGATTGCGAATAATGGCAATTTCTTCCACTTGTTCTTTTGGAACGGGTAATTGACTGTAAATATAGTTTTTAAGGATATTATCCAGAACCGAATAAGGGGGCAAAGAATCCGTATCTTTTTGTCCGTGTGCTAATTCTGCGCTGGGCGGTCGATCTATAATTCCTTGCGGTATGAAAAATTTGCCTTCTTGATTGTATAAGTTTGCCAAAGCATAAACTTCTGTTTTGAAAACATCACCAATCGGCGATAAACCACCGCATACATCGCCGTAGAGCGTGCAATATCCCATGGCTGCTTCGGATTTATTCCCGCAGGCCAGTAATAACCAACCGTTGTCATTTGAGTAAGCCATCAAGATAACGCCTCGCGTGCGGGCTTGCAGATTTTGCTCCGTGACCGGATTTTTCGGCGTAAAGGGGAGTGTTTTTAAATAGGAATCTACAATCGGTTGAATATCAATTTCCGTGAAATCGGTTTTGTTGAGTTGTGTTGCTTGGGTGGCTAAATCAATACTTTGCTTTGAAGTATATTTTGTTTTCAACATCATGGGGTGAACATGATTTGCACCGAGTGCTTCGCAGGCGAGTGCCAAAACAACCGCTGAATCCAATCCTCCCGAAAGCCCGAGAACAACATCTTTAAAGTTATATTTTTCGCAATAATCTTTGATACCGTCAACAAGTTTTCGCCTGATGGCTCGCGTTGTTATTTCGTATTTGCTATCTAAATTTAAGTTTTGCATGATTTCTCCTTTTTGTTTTGTAAGTGTGTTTAAGTTAAATCCCTTTACCATTATCAAATGTTAGCGCACCGTTTGGCGCAACAAAATCATTTTAGAAATCAATGAAAGTTAGATTGCGATACGATTTCATACAACACTCCTGTTTATACAAAAAAGTTATAATCTATTCGTTATTAACAATTTATTATTAACATATAAAAAATATCTTGTCGAGTGATTTTTATTAAAAAAAAGAAAAAAAGAAGTTGTATGAAAAATATGGTTATTTTTTAGATAATTATGAAAATATAAAATTTTAAAAAAGAAATTTAAGATACGTAGAATTTAGATTTCCGAACCTATCTGATTTCTGTAAATTAAACGTAAAGCAAGTTCGGTAGAGAGACATTTTTTTTACATATTTTCTTGCATTTAGAAAAAAGGTGTGTTAGTATCACACTGATTTTAATAAGTTGATAAGAGGTTTTATGACGCACGTACGAGATTTTATGACACGGTTGACCGGCGGAATGGATAAAGAAGTTGAGGAACGCAGTTTTTTAGATTCTTACGATTCGTCGGCGTTTGAAAAAGTATCGATAACAACGGATATTTTGGTATTTACCATTTCGGATATTACAACAGAGAATTATCGTAAATTGCCCGAGAAAAAAATGAGTGTTTATTTAACGAAGCGGACACAATTCCCATTTAAAGATAAATGGAGTTTAGCGGGAGGATTTGTGAATCCGAAGGAAACGCTTGCCGAAACAGCCGTGAGTGTATTAAAACGAAAAATGGGTATTGATGAATTGTATTTAGAGCAACTGTATACTTTTGATGCACTGAACCGTGATCCGCGCATGCGGATTTTATCTGTTGCCTACATGGCGTTATTAAATCGGCGGGATTTGCCTGAAAACGCACGGCAAGAGGAGCATTGGTTTAATATTGTGCGTAACGGTGAAAAAATTTTGTTGCAAAATGAACAGCATCCCGAAATAATTTTAGACTTGTCGGATAACGCCAGTTTAGCTTTTGACCACGCGAAAATTATTTTGACGGGACTTAATCGTTTGCAAAATAAAATAGAGTATACGGATTTGGCATTTCATTTGGTTTCGGAAGAATTTACATTAACGGAATTGCAACATGTGTATGAAGCCATTTTGGGTAAAAAATTATTGGCGCCCGCTTTTCGGCGTGTGATAAAGCCATTGGTTGAAGCCACAGGAAATTTTACGGCCGGTTCCGGTCATCGACCATCAGCTTTGTTTAGATATAAAGGGGCAACTTCGGCATTGAGTTAAAGTTTGATTCCCCGTTTTGATATTCGTTTTTAATCATTTATTTATGATTGGGGATTTTTATACCCATATCTTTGCGGGATATCCTTTTAAGAAGATAAATATCTTCAATTAAGGTATTTAGGATTTATTTAGGCTGACACTGTTTTTGCCATACAAACGGCATCGCAAAAACCGGATTTTGTTTTATAATAATTTTTGCGTCGTCCGATTTCTGAAAATCCGGCTTTTTCATATAACCGACGGGCGGGGATATTGTTTTCGGCAACTTCTAAAAAAATACGGGATACATGATGAATGCGGGCGTAATCAAATAGGAACATAAGCCAGCGAAAGCCACGTCCTTGCGCGCGTTGAGCAGGTGCGATACAAATTGTTAAAATTTCCATTTCATCGCATACCTGTGAGCAAACAAGAAGCCCCGTTTCATCAATCCAACCGATTGTGGAAGGCAATGTTAGCAATGAACGAAACGATTCGGTTGACCAGGGAAAATCAAACCCTGTTTTATGCAAAGCCGAGGCAACCTCACAGTAAGGAAGCGTGAGGCGTGCCGGAAAAAAAGAATGGTCGGATGAATCAAGAGTCATGGATTGATTTAGGGGCAACAACCGTCACATCAGCTTCACGCAGATAAAGCGGTTCGGGCAGGCGCTTTGCCGTAGGTTTACGAAAAACAACATTTATCATATTTTCGGCAGGGCATTCGGGGGCTTGAATTAACCGAACGTTTGCCTGATTAAATAGGGCAGGGTTATCCGTTAGAATTGGCAAATTTAAGGCAACAACGCTATCGGGCGATAAAATTATTGGCTCGTTTGCTTTTTGATTATTTTCAAAAATCTGCACATAACAATCCCCGCGTTTTGTATCCAAAGCCACGCAAAGCGGATAAGGCATATCGAGCGTTGTTAAAGCCTCAAAGTTTGTGAGGCCGATAACGGGGATATTTAAAGATAACCCAATTCCGCGTGCAGCCGCCAAAGCGATTCGAACGCCTGTAAATGACCCGGGGCCGACGGCAACAATAACTTGTTGAATCGTATCAATAGGGCAATTTGCCTCATTGCATAAACGTTGAATCAACGGAATAAGGGCTTCTCCTTGCCCGCGTTCCAGGTAAAGAGCTTCTGAATTTAAAATATTCGTATCGTCAGCCAGAGCGACGGAAAGCAAATGAGATGATGTATCAATAGCCAATAAGCGCATAAAAAAATCCTTTCAGTGGGAATAAGATAACAAAACAGGGTAAAAAATGCAAGAATTTTGCAACGATTCACAAAAAAAACGAAAAAAACGAAAAAAAATGTTGCAAATATAAAAAAAATAAGATATAAAGACAACACAGCGCCGATTTAGCTCAGTTGGTAGAGCAGTTGATTTGTAATCATCAGGTCGTCTGTTCGAGTCAGACAATCGGCACCATTTCTCCCTTAATCGTTTGATTAAGGGTTTTTTGTATTTACGCCGAAATTGTATCTTTGCCCCAAAACAGGAAAATTGTAACAATTGTTAAAAAACTTTTTTCATTTGATGCCTTACTATACAAACTCTTGTGAAAAAGGAAGCGCAAGCTGATACAATGATTATGTATGATTTATAGTGAATAATCTTTTTTAAATAGTAACGCAAAAAACACTTGACAAAATAAAAAAATATTGTAAAATATGAAACAGTGATATAAAATTATCTGATAAAATTATATTGTTATGGAGGTTCTGATGCCAAAAATATCTGTTATTATACCGGTTTATAATGTTGAAAAATATTTATCGAGTTGTCTAAACAGTGTGTTGCGACAAACATATCAAGATTTTGAGATTATTTGTGTAAACGATGGTTCAACAGACAAATCCGGGAAAATATTGGATTTGTATGCTAAAAAAGATCATCGAATTAAAGTTTTTACGCAAACCAACAAAGGGCAATCCGCTGCGCGCAATAAAGCATTGAAGGTTGCAAAAGGTGAGTATATTCAGTTTTTGGATTCGGATGATTTTTTACACCCGCAAACGTTGGAAGCAACGATATGGTTTGCACAGAAATACAAAACGGATTTAACGGTGTTTAGTTATGAACAAGAGGAAAATCCGGGGGAGTTATCACATGGTTCATACGAAAAGGTTAATTTTAAGCGGTTATCACATGTATTAACGGATAATCCGCTATATTTTTCCCATGCGCAGACACGTACCGATGAGTATGGAAAATGCGTAGGAGATAATACCTCGGTCAAAGATATTTTATCAGATTTCGGTGAAGAATTCGGTATGGTGACAACAACGCTTTTTCGCAGAGAGTGTTTTGATAAATTGCGCTTTAAAGAGGGTGTTTATTATGAAGACACCTTATTAATGACAAAGATTTTACGTGATAAGCCGAAAACGGTTATTCTTCCCGTTCAGTTTTATAAATACAGAAGAAATATGAATTCAACAACCAATGTTATCTTTTCGGAAAAGCATTTACTGAGTTTATATGAAGTTTGTAAAGGTGTTCGAGATTATTATCGTGCAAAAAAATATCTAAAAGATTTTCAATTTTTTGCCAGAACACGCATACAATCTGTTTGCAACAATATCGTTAATAAAATTTCTCAGGCCGATGTGGTGACACAACGAACTTTAAAACCGTTATTCTATAAGATGTTGACTGATTTGGCTCACACCGGATGCTTACCAATGTTCGGGAAGGGATCAAAATGTGATTTTGTTAAGCGAATGAATCAGCAAAATCGGGAAGCTAAAGTTTTATTCTTTGATAGCAAGCATCCGTTGAAAAATACCTCAATGTCGTCAAATGTACAGAAAATTGTCAAGCACTTTAATTCACGAGGATTGGGGCATTTCTTACGAAATAATACGTGGCAAAATGCCCGTTGATTCGTTATCTGACGATTATAAAAACAGCAGACCGAAAAACGTGTGTCTGCTGTTTTTTTATGATTAACAAAATTTTTAATCCTCTTCAATCATGATAAGTTCATCAACGATGAGTTCGTTTGTCGCCGGATCAACCGTATACACAATTTCAACATATTCATTGATGCTCGGCATATTATCTGCCATATCCGACATATCGGATGAATCGGAAGATACTTGTTGTTTTACATAGTATTTTGTATTGGGGGTTGTTTTCAGCGTTGTCGGCATTGTTGCATTCGGAGCGGTAACTTGGATTTGATCATTTTGCATGGATACAACTTTACCCGACATTGTTTCGGCTTGTGCTGAACCCGCCACGATTAACACACTCATTAAAATAGACGGAATCAAAAATTTTTTCATAGCGTTTCTCCTTTTTTAATCTATCAATACTGAATTTCGGAATGTTTTACATTCAACAAAAACGATATGGGCAAAATAAGATAGAGTCGCAAGCCAGTCAAAAGGATTGATTATCTTATATTTTTACCCATACTCCCGTTTGTATTTCGTTGATTTTGAGGCAGATATTCTTATATCAAATTTGAAATTGCAATCGTGCAATTCAAAAGATTTTTATTTGAGAGGAGAATCATTATGACAGTAGGAACAAGGTATCCGACACTTGCATTTCATACCGGCGGTGCCGGACAGGCAGATGACGGTATTCCACCGCAACCGTTTGAAACATTTTGTTACGATTCGGCGTTATTGCAAGCCAAGATTCAAGATTTTAACGTTGTGCCGTATACATCCGTTTTACCGCCGGAATTATTCGGCAACATTGTGCCGGTTGATCAGGTGGCACATACGTTTAAGCATGGTGCCGTTCTGGAAGTGATTATGGCAGGTAACGGCGCTCGCAGAGAAGACCACAAAGCAATTGCAACGGGTGTCGGAATTGTTTGGGGAAAAGATAAGTCGGGTAAATTTATCGGTGGTTGGGCTGCCGAATATGTGGAATATTTTGATACATATATTGATGATGATATCGCTCAAGCACATGCTGAAATGTGGCTCAAAAAATCGCTAAATCATGAGTTGGATATTCGTGGTGTGCAACAGCATTCGGATTTTCAATTTTATCACAACTATGTCAATGTAACGCAGGCATTCGGGTACTCTTTAACAGCACTCGGCTTTTTGAATTTTGAATATGCGCCGGCGGTTGAACTTAAAAAATAAAGATTATTAAAGGATAGAGTTTTCATTCTCTATCCTTTTTTGTCATGATTGGAAAGGAGAGAGAAGTGGCTCAAAAAAAGCAAACAAATTCAAAATCTCCCGCGATGTCAACATCCGGTAAATTGGGTGTTTTCGGATTGGCGGCGATTGTGGTCAGTTCCATGATCGGCGGAGGGATTTTTTCGTTGCCACAAAATATGGCTCAAAGCGCTTCGGCGGGTGCTGTTATTTTGGCGTGGATTATTACGGGATTCGGTATGTATTTTATTGCAAATACATTTCGGATTTTGGCAAACGCGCGTCCTGATTTAACAACGGGTATTTACTTATATGCGCGGGCAGGATTCGGCAATTATATGGGATTTAATATCGGATGGAGTTATTGGCTTTGTCAGATATGCGGAAATGTCGGATATGCCGTGATTACGATGGACGCACTCAATTATTTCTTCCCCGGTGTTTTTACGGGTGGAAACAACCTGTATTCCATTATCGGCGGTTCCGCGTTAATTTGTTTTTTTAACTTTTTGGTCTTGCGGGGTGTTAAGCAAGCCGCATTAATTAACTTGGTGGTGACGATTGCTAAAATCGTGCCGTTAGCCTTATTCATTATCATTATTGCCGCCGTATTCAATATGGATAAATTTGATTATGATTTCTGGGGCAAGATGAACGAAATGAAATTGGGTGATCTTCCGACACAAGTTAAAAATACCATGTTAGTGACATTATGGGCCTTTATCGGTATTGAGGGAGCTGTTGTATTGTCGGGTCGGGCGCAATCGCAGTCAGATGTCGGGCGGGCAACCTTAATCGGATTCCTTGGCTGTTTGACTATTTACGTATTGCTCTCTATTTTACCTTTTGGCTTAATGAGTCAACAGCAATTAGCCACGATTGCGAATCCGTCAACAGCGGGTGTTTTGGAAAGTGTTGTCGGCAACTGGGGTGCCTGGCTCATGAACGTCGGCGTGATTATTGCGATTTTAGCCAGTTGGTTATCGTGGACGATGATTGTAGCCGAAATGCCGTATGCCATGGCGCAAAACGGGGCTTTTCCAAAGGTGTTTGCACGTGAAAATAAGGCCGGGTCGCCAAATGTATCATTGGTGATTACAAGTTTGTTGATGCAACTGGCGATGGTGTTGGTTTATTTTGCGGGAAATGCGTGGAATACAATGCTGTCCATCACGGGCGTCATGGTGTTGCCGGCGTATTTTATGTCGTGCTTATACTTATGGAAACTTTGTGAGGATAACGAATTTCCGAAAAATATCGGTATCGGCAGATTTAGTGCGTTGATGACAGGTGTTATCGGCACGATTTATGCAATTTGGCTCATTTACGCCGCCGGACTGGGATATTTATTGATGGCGGTTGTGTTCATTGCGGCAGGTATTCCGATTTACTTATGGGCACGCCACGAACAAGGGGCTGGTAAAATAGTAGGTGGTAAACAAAATGCGCAACCGATGCGGTATTTTGACGATCCTGAACGTGCCTTATGCATTGCCATTATTGTAGTGGCCTTGATAGCCATTTATGCGTTTGCGCGTGGATTGATACAGTTGTAAATGTGCAATATATTTGCGACTTATCGTTCTTTGCAAAACTCCCCGATATGGGGAGTTTTTTTGTTTAAAAAAGTTTTTAAAACGAAGTGATTTTTTGCGAGGGAAATTTCAGCTGTGCTTGCAATGAGTTAACGAGTTTAATCGGAGCTCCTCAAAAAGTAGGCGGGAACTTTGATTGTAGTTGGAATCGTTTTGTCAGTTTGCAGGGTGCTCCCGAACAAGTAGGCGGAGATTTTGACTGTCGTGATTGTTTTCCTTTAAGATCCGTTAAAGGAGCGCCCAGATTACTGGGTGGAAAATTTATTTGTGACGAGAGGCGATTAGAAAGTAAGCCTGTATATGAAAATGGCAAACTTAAAGATTCTGCTGTCGTAAAAATAACATCTCCCTTATCCCATGCGCGTTAAATATCGTTAAGCGTATGTTGTTCCTTCTTTGAAAGTCGCCCTGGAAACAGAGTGACTGATTGAAATTAAATTGGTTGCGTATGATTAAAAGGCAATATCATATTTTTTTGCCATCCTTAAAAAAAAAGTGCTTGACTTAGAGTCAACTCTAAAATTTATGCTGGCTCTTGTCGGATAAATCTGAAATAGATATTAAGACAAGGAGAGAAAATCATGCATTGCAAATTAACAAAATATATCATAGCGTTCTTATTAACAATATCTTGTTTAAATGCTTACGGAAAGGAGACGGAAATGACTGTATTAACTCCAAAGCAAGAAAATATTGTGCGTGTATCCGCTACGGCGGCACAAGGCAATCAAACGAGCTTAAAGTCGGCATTATCGGATAGTTTGGATGCCCGTATTCCGCCGGCAGAGTTAAAAGAAATTTTAGTGCAGGTTTATGCATATTGCGGTTTCCCGCGCAGTTTAAACGCCTTAAATACTTTGATGTCGGTTTTGAAAGAAAAAGGATATCAAAAAACCGAAAATAATCACGAGTCTGCCGTATTGGCGACAAATAGTTTGGAACGTGGCACTCAAAATCAAACAAAACTCGTCGGGCAAGAAGTCAAAGGCGAATTATTTGAATTTGCGCCTGCGATTGATGCTTTTTTGAAAGCTCATTTGTTCGGTGATATTTTTGAACGGGATACGCTTGATTGGCAAACGCGCGAAGTGGCAACAATCGCCATGCTTGCGGTAACGGAGGGTGTTGAAAGTCAATTAAATTCGCATATTGCTATCGGGCAACATAATGGTTTGACATCGGCTCAAACAGATGCCATTATCGCACTTGCACGCCAAACAACCACTCCGCCACAACTCAGCGCATTTCCGTTGGGTAAACCAAACGATGCGTATGCACAATACTTTTCAGGACGCTCTTGGCTTGCGCCGTTGAGTCAAAATAAAGAACTGAATGTGCCCGTTGCGAATGTAACATTTGAACCGGGGTGCCGAAATAATTGGCATAGCCATACCGGCGGACAAGTGTTGATTGCCGTGGGCGGTGTCGGTTATTATCAAGAACGCGGGCAGAAAGCGCGTCGGTTAGTGGCGGGCGATGTTGTGGAAATTCCGGCAAATGTGGAACATTGGCACGGGGCTGCTCCCGATAGTTGGTTTGCGCATTTAGCCGTAGAGGCAAATCCGCAGACAAACAAAAATACATGGCTGGAACCTGTTTCCGATGCCGAATATGCGAAGGCAACCGCTCAAAAATAATATCAAGTTATTTGATATATCTTTATAAAAACCCCGCTATTTCGGCGGGGCTTTTTCGGAAAGAAAAATTTTATTCCATTCGCTAAAAATGCTTATTCGTTCGGATAAAACGAAAAGTCTTCTGCGCGGTAATACCATGATTCACCGCCACGGTAGACACTTGCCTGAAATAGAATATCATGCGAATCTAAATCAAATCGTGTGAGTAACCCATAAGAAATGCCGCTTTGATTCTTATCGGGCACATCGGAAACATATACAATCACTTCGTCTTTATCCGGCTGATAAACAACAGATGAAGCAGCAGATGATTGCACCCCTAAATCTTGTTTCCATATTTGTTTGACTGTTTTATTTTTTTCGTTCACAAAGAATACCGAAGCATGAGCATGAACGGATGACACAACTTTTGAATCATAAATTGGACCGGAGTTATCAAAAATGCTGAATATACCGTTGCCGACAATGGCTGCATGATGGGTTTTCGTTGGCCACTTAAAGGAATCATTGGCTTCCTCGCCTTTTTGGAAGAGGGGTGAATAAGGTTTATCATTTTTATCAACCGCAACCAAAACTTTATCGGAAATAGCAGGGCCTTTGCCATCTCGACCCGAACGATTATAGCCTTTGTTCGGCCCGAATACCCAAATCAATTTTTTTGTTTTTTCATCAATTTTAACCATACCCGTGTGGCGACACGAAACAATAATACTTTTATCGGATGAGTCGTAATCAACGGCGTTAATATGGCACCAATCATTTGCCCCAAAATCTTTTTGATCAGCGGGAATAATAACGGATCTATTCGGATTTAAAATTTCGGCAAGATCAATTTTATTAACCATTTCCCCTGTATGATAATCCAGTTCAATCACAAAATCACGATGCGTTTTTTCTTCTTTCCCGTTTATCAAGGCGGTTGTGTCGGCAAAGCTACCAATTACTAAAAAATTACCGTTGGGTTTTTGTCCGATACCGTGTGTGAATGAGATAAATCCTTTGGGATAATCGTAATGCTTTAACTCTTTCCCCAGCATGGAATAACGTGTGAGTCCGCCAATACGGGATTCGGAAATAAATTCATTCCCCATCCAATATAAAAGTCCATCGTTTGCATTAAAAGAGAGGCGAATCCAGCCTTGTTCATCAAAAACGAGTCCGTCATATAAAAAATAATATTTTGCTTTGTTATCCTCTTTTCTCAATACATTGATGAGTGCGGCTTTACTGATTTTTTCCGTGAGAATATCAACCTTTTTTGTTTTGTTTGTGCCGTTGATAAAATTGATGGTTAATGAAATATGATTGTTATAATCGGGGTATAAACCCAAAACGGGTATGAAATGTTTTGTTGTGGGTGTTGAAAAGGTATGCACAATATCTGTTGCTCCGTCTCGGCCCTGAATGTGGAGCGTGACGGTTGCAGGTTGCGTTGTGTTGAATGTTATGAGCGCCGAGAGCGGATTGCGTTTATAGGGATTAACGGTTGTAACAAAGTTTTGAATAAATCCGGTTGGTTTCGGCGTCTGGAAAAAATGAGTTAAGGTGGCGAAGCTGACTATGAATGTAGTCACATAAACAAAAACTGCCGTAAAAAATAAGATATATTTTTTTTTCATTTTTTCTCCGTTTGAATGCATAACGCTTGATTCGTTGCGTTGTTCTCTTGTGATGTATAATAAATCGTCCCATCATTTAAATCCGTATAATAGGCATCTGTGGTATTTTCTTTTGCTTCTAACCAAAAAAATAATTTATATCCGAATACTTCTTGCAGGGCGCTTAATATTTCCGTATCTAAACAACCGATACCCGTGTCGTCGCAATTAAAATCTTGTCGTGATGCAAGGCGGTATCCTTCTCCGATAGAACGGCAAAAAGAAACGGCATTTGCGTGTGTTAAGAGTGAATCGGATAAGATAAATGTTTTTGCTTGACTGAATACGGGTCCTCGTCCGATTAACGGGAAACAATTTTTGATATGCGCCTTTGGAAAAACGGCACAAAACTCTCCGGCGGGACAAGTATTATCATCAGCACATTTTCCGGTTGTGGCAATGGTGCAATATCTGCCCGTCGCTTCTTTGGGATTATGACACGTGCACGCCCCCATATAAGTGCTACCCTCGCCGTTAAGGCATAAGTCGGGATCATACGGTGTATTATTAAATACGCAGGCACCCTGAGCCGAAAAGGAGCTGAATAAGAGCAAAAAAAATCCAAACACTAACCCATATTTTGAAAAAAACATCATTTATCCTTTCGCATTATCGGCAAATGTATCATTAATCTCCCAAAATATCAAACACAAAAGAGAATGGCTTTTATGTTTTACGCCTTATTATGTTCTATCGGCAGTTGTTTGCAGTGACGTCATAATACCCAGCATTATTCGGAACGCAAAGGTCTATCCAGCAGTTTTTTCATTGCGTCCTTAATCGGTTCTTCATGATAAATAATGGATTCCACTGCCGAACATATCGGTAATTCCACTTGTAATTGACGTGCCCGTTTCATAATGGAAGAAGCCGTTGCTACGCCTTCAACCGTTTTCGTGCAATGCTCCAAAACGGGTTTTGCCCAGCCGGCTTGCCCGACCTCATAGCCGAACGAATAATTGCGTGATTGATGACTGTTTGCCGTCAGCATTAAATCACCGATACCGGAAAGACCCAGTACACTGTCTTTTTTTCCGCCGATTGCCATTGCAAAGCGTGACATTTCTGCCAATCCTCGCGTTAATAACGCCGCACGTGCATTATCGCCGAAATCGCACCCGTCGGAAATGCCCGAGGCAATCGCCAATACGTTTTTCATGGCTCCGCATACTTGCGGTGTGATTAAATCCGGCGCCGAATAAGGACGGAAATAATCCGTTTTCATAAATCGGCAAACACGTTCCGCCAACATTTGCGAATCTGAAGCAATCGTAACGGCGGTTGGGTGTTCTTTGGCAACTTCTGCGGCGAATCCCGGACCCGATAAAACAACCAACGGTGTTTGCGGACGAATTTCCTGCACGATTTCGCTCATCAACATTCCCGTGCTGAGTTCAATGCCTTTGGCGCATAAAACAACAGGTGTAACGGTTTTTAAGTGGGGCGCCATTTGTTCAAAAACGGAGCGTGTAAATTGAGCAGGCGCAACAAGCAAAACACAATCCGCCCATTCTAAAACCGACCTCATATCATTGGTTGCTTCAATGGCTTCGGGTAATTGAGCAATCGGTAAAAAAGCAGTGCGATGAGAGGTGTTGATTTCTTGCACCGTTTCTTCCTCTCTTGCCCATAAGCGAACGTTATTGCCGGCTTTAGATGCCGTCATGGCAAGTGCCGTCCCCCAGGCTCCCGCACCGATTACTCCGATATTTGTTTTTAGCATACTTTGTCTCCTTTTGCTCTTAATTTCTTCTTTTTCTTTTTGGCATTTTGCACTTATTTGCCGGTTTCTTTTACTGCAATTTCTTTTGCCGAAACATAGTCAAATTTACCTGTTCCGAGCAACGGCGGTTGATCCGTTATGATAATATGAGCCGGCAATCCGAGTTCCGTCACCCCGGCTGCTTTAAAGGCCGAAACAAGTTCTTCTTTCGTTACATCTTTACAAGTTGTAAACAGAACGATTTTTTCGCCTTTCTTTGCATCGGGAATGTTGACGGCTCCGTAAATAAAGCCGGGCCAACGTTTTTCGGCAACCATCTCTACCGCCATCAGCGATACCATTTCTCCGCCGATTTTGGCAAACCGTTTGCAACGCCCTTTAATTGTAATATAGCCGTTTTCATCAATGGATACAATATCCCCCGTATCATACCAACCGTCTTGTGGCGGATCCAGATGTTGCGGATCGGTATGGCGCATGTATCCTTGCATAATATTCGGCCCTTTAACCCATAATTCCTGTCCTTCCGTAATTCCCTCTACCGGTTTTAATTGATACGAGATACCTGGCAATAAGCGCCCGACGGACCCTTTCTTTGAATGCAGGAATGTATTAACGGCAATAAACGGCGAGCATTCCGTTGCGCCATAACCTTCCAAGATACGCACGCCGAATTTTTCGGACCAAATTTTGCGCGTTTCATCTTTCACTTTTTCGGCACCGGATGCCACAATGCGTAAACTGTTAAAGTCATAAGGATTCGCACATTTTGCATAACCCGCTAGGAACGTATCCGTTCCGAAAAAGACGGTTGCTTTTGTTGAGGCGCAGATTTCCGGAATAATCCGATAATGAAGCGGTGTCGGATACAAAAAGGTTTTAACACCCAACAATAACGGAACGAATGTGCCCGCACCCAGACCGAACGAGTGGAACATCGGCAGACAATTTAAAAAGACATCGTTCGGCGTTACATCAAATCGTGCCGGAAGTTGATAACAGTTGGAAAGTAAATTCCGATGACTTAAAAAAACGGCTTTCGGCATACCCTCTGACCCGGATGTGAACAATACGACGGCCGTGTCGTCCGGTTTTACCATGCCGCCACTTGTTTTTTTATAAGCTGTTTTCGGAAACAGTGCGCCGAATACGCCGAATAATTTATCTTTAAAAGTGAGCGTCGGTTTTAAATCTTCCAAATACACAATGCGAATACCGGCTTTAGTCAATGCCTCAATCAGATTGTCCAGTTTAGCCATAGATACGACTTTTTTCGCCGTCACAATCGTCTTTAATCCGATGGTTTCGCAAGTTGAAATCACTTGCTTCGGCCCGGATGTAAAGTTAATCATGGCCGGTACTTTGCCATAGGCATGTAAGCCGAATACCGAAAGCGCACAAGCATTTGACGTGGGTATCATTAGCCCGACGTATTTTTCATCTTGCACGGCTTTTTGAATTAAACTACCTAATACGAACGATTTTAAAAACACACCGCAAAATTTAATCGGTTTACGTGCCGTATCTTCCATAATCGGTTTTAAATATCCTGCCATGTGCATGGAATCGGCGATTGATTCAAAAATCGTGCGGTTTGTGTTATAACTTTCAAATGTCATATTCGCCAGTATGTCATACAACCGTGAGCTGGATTTTTCCCGAATTTCACGTGTCGGCATATCTTCTTTAAACGAAAAATTGACCGGTTCTAAAATGTTAATCGTAATTTTCGGAAATAATTTAAAGGCCGCTTTTTTGCCGAGAACGCGTGAGAAAATCGTTTGTTCCGCACCGTCAATCCGTATCGGCAAAATCGGCGCTTTCCCTTTGACAGCCATCATGGACGGCCCTTCATAAATCTTCATGCGCGTATTACCGCCTTCAATAATACCCTCCGTCAGAATCATGCACAATCTATCTTCATTTAAGCGCTCTGCCATATACTTGACGGCAAACGGACTATGTGGATCAAGCGGACGCACATCGGTTAAATTCGTCATAAATTTAACAAGCGTTTTTTCAATGAGCTGATCGCTGACGGCGAATGTAATTTCGCGGTCAATAAAAGCAGAAATCAATAACACGTCCATATAGGAGGTATGGTTTGTCATAATTAATGCTCGATTGCCTGCTTTATATAAATTTTCCATTCCGTTGACTTCTACTTTATAAAGCGTGCGGAAAATTGTGCGAAAGACATTCTTGCGTGAACTAATCGGCAACAATCGCACCATATAGATGGCAACAAAAATGTTTATGATGGCATAGATGCCCAAAATTTCGAGCAAATTAAAAGAAAGCAATTTCATTCCCAAAATAAACAAGAAAGAGCAAATTACGGCGAGGGCATTTACCATATTTGAAAAAGCCATCATGCGCCCCATCATAAAAGCGGGTGTTTTGAGTTGCAGTAATGTGTAAAACGGAATCACATAAAAAGCCGAAAGAGCACCTAAAACGCATACGTCAATGATGATGCACCAATAATTAAAGTTGGTTGTGAGCATTTCAAAAACGGTGAGCCCTTTTTCACCCGAGAAGCTAATCAGCGAGCTACTTGCAAAAACAAAATTTAATAAGAATAAAGAAATTAAAAGACCCACAACCGACGTATAAGCCCCCATATTATTTTTGCGAGATAAGCGCGCATATAAAAATCCGCCGATAAGATAACCACCCGCAAATACACCCGATGATAAAAACATCACAACCGACCAACGGGCATTTAAAACCGTTCGCCCGTATTCGCCCGAGAAGAAAAAGACAACGCTGGCAATCATCCAAAACCAGGCAATGCCGACCAAATAGGCCCAAATATCAAATTTATACTTTAACTTTTCGGAAACAAATCCGAATGCCCGATATGGGTTTTTATAAATAACGGTTTCTTTATCGGCAGGTTCAGCCGTCGGAATTTTAAGCGTGAGCAAATAGCTGATAACGGATAAAACAAGACCCAGTAAACAAACGGCTAAATAGGCAACATCAAATTTTAAAATACTTGTCAGCAATAAACAAGATAATCCGCTAGCAAAAGTGACGCCCATTTTCATCAATGTGTTACCGGTATTTAATTTCGGCGGAGCGATTAGTTCCGTAATTAAGGAGGTATCCAACACACGCAAACAAGCATTTGTTAATCCCATGGAAATAAGAATTGAAAGTAGCAATAAGCGCGAGTCAATCATCACGCTGACTAATCCCATTACCATGATACCGATTTCGCACAAACGTAATACTTTAAGGCATTTTGTTTTTGGAAATTTATCGGCAATTTGCCCGATATAAATTGTGGCAAAACAGAATGTTAACGCATATAAAATCACAGCCGAAATCATAAAGACAGGGCTGGGTTGTGTCATTTTATATGTTACGAAAAACAAAAAAACGGTTCGGATAAATCCTTCATTGACTGCCGATAAAAATCGTGAAGCAAAAAAAGGAAGAAATTTATTGTTTTTAAGTAGTTGTGCAAACATAGATACTCCTTGTTTTAAATAAAACATACTCTTCTATATCACAACCGTTTTGAAAACACAAGCAAAAACGGTATTTCGTGTCTAATGACAATATATATGAGATGAAAAAAATGACAAAAGTATATTTTACGATTGATAAATCGTAAAAAAAGAATGCTGAAAAGAAGTTTTAAGCAGAAATTTTATCATTATATATTGATTTTATTTAAATTAAAAATAATATCAGCGAAAAAACAAAACATTTTACGACAAAAATTGACAATTTTGTTGAAGTTTAAAGCAATATGTGTATAATAAATATATTATACCTTGCGATATTGATGGGTGAGAAAAGAGGAGAAGAATTATGCATCCCGACAAGATTTTAAGCTCGGCAGGATATCCGATTAAGTTCTATCATGGAACATACGCACAATTTGAGCAATTTCGCCCGCTTTCACATTTTGGCACAAAAGAAGCGGCTCGTGATATCCTTGAATCTCGCTATGCAAGCAGACGAGAAGTTTTATGGGATAAAACGATAGGAGAAATGGTATCGGAATTCTTGTTTCAAAAAAATGAAAAAAAATTATCATCAGAGGGATATATCATTCCCGTTTATTTAAAAATCAATAGACCTTTTGTTTTGCCTGATATCGGATATCATTCAGTTAATTCTTATAAAGAAGGATTAATATTTCATTTATTATCGGCACAATGGCAAACGAATATGCCGTTGCGACGGGCCTGTCAATTATTCAATCCGCAACGGGATAAAAATTCTCCGATACCGTATTTTTTTAACAGAATGTATAAGATGGCTGATTTTTTACCGAGTATTCGGTTTATCTTTGAGGAACCGCTTCAGTTAAATATACAAGATGTTCGGCGGGAGTTATCGCTTGAAACATTGTTCCCGCTTGCTGAAAATGAACTGACAATATTAGCACAAAAAACAGATAGATATCATCTGATTTTTCAACGAATGATCCGTTTCCTTGAAAATAAAGGATATGATGGTTTTGTTTATGAGAACGAAACAGAAGATAAAGGTAGTTTATCTTACGTAATTTTTCGCTCTCAACAGGTGATTCGATTGGATCGGTCATTTGTAAATACCCCTTGCGGGTATCCGTCCTCAAAGAACGAAAGGGAACTTTTGCTCATTGAAAGAAAAAGTTTATCCGAGAAAAATAATATTGAAATTCCGATGAAAGAAATTGAACGCCAAACGGAATTTCAATTATGTATGACTCAACCGAGATTGAAAAGCGATGATATTTCAAGTGATGGACGCGCGTTTTGGATGAAATTTGCTTCGCATTATGTGATTCCGGAAGTGGTTTTGTTTGCTCGTCAAAATAAACGGCATTGCAAGATGCGGGATATGGCTCAATCTATATTGTTTGGTATTGAATGTGCCGTATCAAATCACGTAAACCCTTTACCTGTTATTTTAAGTTGTGCTTTGTATGACTATACGCAATTATCCGAAGAGAAAGAAAAAGAAGACTTTTATCCAAATTACACATTTGGCAGAAAATTTTTATTACAACAAGATTTTAATTTGAAACAGATTGAAATGCGCCAAATTGCCCAAGTGCTAACACGGTTTTCAGATGAAAATGCAAAATCGGATTCCGTTTATGCTTGCGCACATGATGCAATTTGTGTTTGGAAAAAATGGAAAGGCTTAGAGGAGCAAATTGCCTGTATTACGCCGACGGGGAAACGACTTGCAAACTACTCTGCAAGCGAAAAAGAGGCTTATGTTAAAGCGCAACAACAGGATTTAGTCGCACTGAATATTCCCTCTCTTTTGCAACTGCCGAAATACTATCAATATCAGCGTTTTTTGAATGCGCATGAGCGTGAGTAGTTAAGGCTCGATATTTGAGTAATTGAGAACATAAAACAGTTATATTCGGCTTAAATTGTTATGATATTATAAATGAAGCTCAATTTAAAGGGATTCTCTTTGCGCTTTTTAAATTTGCTTGTGTGGTCGTGTGGTTAAATGGTTCGAAAAATAAATATGGCAGATGAAACAGTGAGAAGGGAATAGGTAAAAGCTTATTCATTGCAATCTATTATGTGTATATAAAAAAGACGCTCGGAAAACCCGAACGTCTATTTTTTATAAAACTCAAAAAATTATTTAACGTTTTGAGATTCTTTAATGGCAGCTTCCAAGCGTTCGCCGAGTAAGGCGCCCGGATTGATTTTGCCGTTTACAATTAACATCGGCACACCGCTGATGTTTAAAGCACGAGCATATTTTTGATTTGCTTCCATTTTTGCTTTGAGTTCATCGCTTTCGGCATCAGCTGTTAATTTGTTTGTGTCTAAGCCGAGTTTCTTACCGATTTCAACCAAACTGTCTTTATCTGTTTTTGTTGCAGAGGCGACCGCTTCATGCATTTCGGCATATTTTCCTTGTTTACCGGCAGCTAAAACATAGCGTGCAATTCTTTCGGAATCTTCACCGAAAATCGGTGTATCAATCGGAATCCAACGAATATTCTTTGCATCACCTTTTGCCAAAGCTTCACGCAAAGCGGCGTTTGTGCGTTTGCACCAACCGCATCTATGATCAAAGAATTCAATAATAACAAATTTACCGTTCGGATTACCTAATGAATAGTTGGATTTATCTGCAACGATTTCATCAATGATTTCTTGCGGAGCAACTTGCGGTTCGGCTTGTTGTGCGGCAGCTTCTGCTTTTTGTTGATCGGCAAGATATTTGTTGACGGCATCTAAAATGACTTTCGGATTCGATTCGATATATTTTTGGATTGTTGCATCGGAAACAGAAGCCGCTTTTTGCGGTAATTGTTTTTGGAACGGCGGTAATTTCGGGTTAGAAACCAAAATGGCTCCCGAAATTAACATAGCGCTACCCCAGATAGAACCGAGCAATAACGTCATTTTTAAAGCGCATGTTGTTTTTCTGCATGAGCATGAAACCGGTTCCCCTTCTTTAACGGAAACTTGCTCTTGCTTCGTGGCAGGTATATTTTTCATGTTTTTCATTTTTTTCTCCTTATTTTGTTTGAGTTTCTTTTTGAGTTTTTTGTTTGCTGATAAATTGCGTTAATTTGTTTTGATTTTCCGTTGTCCAACCCATGATGTAATTATCTCCGACAACAATCAGCGGTGTGCCGATTCTGTCACCGAGTTGAAAACGCCGTGCCGTATGGGCAAATAATTCATAATTATGACGATTCTCGTTAATATCGTATTCTGCAACGCTTATATCGGGGAATGTTTTCTTTAACTCACCGTTAATAAATGCCATGGCGTGAATGCAATGAGGACAACCTTTTTGCGAAAAAATAACAATATCCGAATTCATATTATCTTTTTCGGAACAAGCTGTTATCCCTGTTATTAACAAAATCCCCGTTAAAACGGTTAATAAAAATCTTTTCATATTTATTCCTTCATTGTTCCCTATTGTTCGCTTTTATGCACAAATTACATTACATACCCTTTTACAGGGAATTGAAACGATATGCAAGGAAAAAAATAAAAATAAGAGCGTTTTTTTTAAAAAAATTTTAAAGGTGTTGTTATTTGTGTTTTTGTGGCGTATAGTATTGCCGATTTATGATTTATTCAGATGATGTTGAAAAGGGATGAAAGGAAGAAAAGATGTATAATCCAAAATCAATGAAGGCAGAAGAATTTATTGATGATGAAGAGATTCAAGAGTCTCTTCGGTTTGCCGATACCCATAAAAATAACTTGGAAATGATTGATGATATTTTGAATAAGGCAAGAAAGTATAAAGGGCTTTCTCATCGGGAAGCATTGCTTTTACTTGATTGTGAAGATGCCGAAAAAAACAAGGAAATTTTTGCGCTTGCCGAACAAATCAAAAAGGAGTTTTACGGTAATCGGATTGTTTTATTTGCACCGCTTTATTTATCAAATTATTGTATAAACGAGTGTGTGTATTGTCCGTTTCACGGCAAAAATAAGCATATTCGTCGGAAGAAATTAACGCAGGAAGAAGTGCGCAAGGAAGTGATTGCTTTGCAGGATATGGGGCATAAACGACTCGCCATCGAATCGGGGGAAGATCCGGAAAATAATCCGATTGAATATATTTTAGACTGTATTAAAACCATTTACTCCGTAAAACATAAAAACGGAGCGATTCGGCGTGTCAATGTTAATATCGCCGCCACAACCGTTGAAAATTATCGGAAGTTAAAAGAAGCCGGAATCGGCACATATATTTTATTCCAAGAAACATATAATAAAAAGAGTTATGAGGAATTGCACCCGGCCGGACCGAAACATGATTACGCGTATCATACGGAAGCAATGGATCGCGCCATGGAAGGGGGAATTGATGATGTGGGACTCGGTGTTTTATTCGGCTTGGAGCGGTATCGGTATGAATTGACGGGGTTGTTGATGCATGCCGAACATTTGGAAGCCGTACACGGAGTCGGCCCGCATACCATCAGTGTTCCGCGGGTGCGTCATGCGGATGATATTGACCCGTCTGCTTTTGACAACGGTATTGATGACGAAACATTTGCAAAAATCGTTGCCGTTATTCGGATTGCCGTGCCGTATACGGGGTTGATTATGTCTACACGGGAAACAAAAGAATGTCGTGAACGAGTCATTCATTACGGAATTTCGCAAATCAGCGGTGGTTCTAAAACAAGCGTGGGGGGATATGCCGTTCCCGAAATGCCCGATGAATGCTCCGAACAGTTTGATGTGAGCGATTCGCGCACGTTGGATGAGGTTGTCTGCTGGCTGATGGAAATGGGATATATTCCGAGCTTTTGCACGGCTTGCTACCGCGAGGGCAGAACGGGCGACAGATTTATGGCTTTATGTAAGAATCGGCAAATTCATAACTGCTGTTTACCGAATGCGTTAATGACATTGAAAGAGTATTTAATGGATTATGCCTCACCGAAAACACATGCTGTCGGCGATTCGTTAATCCAAAAGGAAATGCTCAATATTCCGAATGAAAAAGTGCGCGCGATTGTTGCGGAACGTTTAAAAGAAATTGCTGACGGGAAACGTGATTTTCGTTTTTAATTCGTCTTTTGGAATATAGCAGTAATCGGTAAGCCTTAAATGTTAATTTTTTGTTAATTTGATTAAAAATTTTATTGACAAAAAATACTATCCGATATATAAACAAGCATACTGCTCGGCAGGATTCAAAAATAAGGAGGCAGCATGCGTGATTTGGAGTTGGCGCAATATGATAAGCGTCGAGTGTATTTTGGATTATCGGGCAGGCTTGCCGATAGAAGTATTTTGCAAGTAGATTTAAAATATGCTGCTTTAAAAGATAGATTGTTGCATGATAAGACGGTGGTGGAAGAGATGTCATCTGTCGGTGCTTTTACGACGGTTACGGGCGTGCAACGGTTAATTATGGAATCGGAATATCCGGCAGCCGTAATAGAGGAATATGAAAATAAAGAGGAAGTTGAAAAATTGCTCGCTCGGTATCCGAAATGGAAGCCGGCTATTCTTTATTTTTCATTTAACCCAAAATTGCAAGATAAATATCCGGTATTAACGCCAAAAATGGCGTATGATTTTATGCGTAAACATAAAATCGGCATGTGTGTTTTTGCCATGACGGATCACGAAACGGACAACTTTATTTCAAAATATCCTGCAACGAACGTAGCACGGCATTTATCAGCCAGAACGCAGGTGGAAGAAGATATCAAAAAGTTTTTATCGCCGTTAGTTTCAAACGTATCGGATTGTCCCGTTATGTTTCATTATTTAACGCCGGAACGGTTAAGTGAACTGAAACGCAATTTCGGGCAGAATAAACAAATGCTCGGTATGTATGATTTAACGCCTCGCGAAAGAAAAGAAGCAGTTTTATTTATGGATTACATGATTGGTTGTTTGGATGGCAGAAATGTTTTGCATGAGATGCAAATGGTGAATGTATCCCATAAAATCAATCAGAATACCGTTGAATTTAACCAACGTCCGTCGTCTTTTGTGGAGCAAGCGAAGAGCGATGCCAAAACATCCGATAAAGATCAAAAGAAAAATTTATTAACAAAAACAATCGGGTTATATGATGAAATCTGCAGGGGAGCGAATTGTCCCGAAACGGAAAAATCAATCCAAATCGTTTCGCAAGCCATGCAAGAAATGCGTTCGCTAATTCCTGCAATGAAACAACTTTCGCGTCGCTCACGAAAGAAAGTGTATCCGCATGTGATGAAAACAATTGATGTGTTGACGCATATCGGCGCAACGGAACATAGGGATGATCGCTTTATCGCTTTATGCCGAACCGGCGCAGAGACGCTTAAATGGGATGCTATGTCAAACGGTGAACGGGCAGCATATCTGGCGGAAGTAAAAGAAAGTCGGCGTGTTGCTCAAACGCAGGAAGAGCGACGGATGATGGCGTCAGCCGAACGGCGCGAGGCAAAAAAACGGGAGGAAAGATTGATTCAAATGCGCAATAATGCGCGTAAGGTTGCCGAAATGAGTCCGCAGGAAAAAGCGGTGCGTCAAGCCGAAAAAGAACAACGTCGGATGATGGCAAAAGAACGCAAAGCCTTGAAAGCGGCAACCACAGTAAAATTGCAAGATAAAAAACAGGCGTATCAGGAAATGCTGTCACAAGTGAAGCCGATAGAAACAATGAAACAGCCAACCCTGCCTCCTGCCGAGATATTAACGAAACAAGATGCTATATCTGAGAAGAATGTGGTGTATATTATCGGACATGCTTATATCAAAGAAGATGAAGAAAAAACGGACGCATCGGCATTAACAGATGCCTGCAAGAAAATTATGGTGCCGTTTCATCAAAAAGCGATAAAAGATGATTTTTCACGTGTTCCGCGCAAGGTGGTTTGCAAAAAAACATTTGTCAACAGCTCATTCATCGGATCGGTTAATACCCGTTCGCGCGGGCGTTCGTAAAAATGGAGCCCTTGTATATCTGAACGAATATACTTGATTGAATAGGCAAGAAAAACGGCATTTGAAAGCATAATGCCGTTTTTGTTTTTCGCTTGACAAAAAGTGCGGATAAACGATATAAAAGAAAAAAATTAATGAAGATAAACAGGGTAAAGGAATTTAAAATGAAACGCTTTTTTGTGATTTTCGCTTTGATGGTATTTTTGGTTGGCATGGGTGTGTCTCCGATGGCAACGGCACAAATCGCAATGGTATCGGATACAGCGGATTCGGATATAGCAGAGTCTGCTTCATCGCCGGTGATAGATGTAACGCTTATCAGCAACGAAATTGCCGAGATTGAAAAGAACGTGCGCCAAAATACGCAATCCTTAAAAGGGACTCAGGAATATATCAAAAAATTAAGCGATTATCATGATCAACTAACGGTTGCCAAGCAAAGAGGCGAAAGTCGATTGGATAGTTTATCCAAAAAAACGGAATCCCTTAAAGCGTTGACAGCGGAAGGCGAAGATGAACCGGAAGAAATTACCAAACAACGAACGGAAATTTCGAAAGAGGCCGATGAAATTAAATCGCGGATTGCAGTTGCCGATTTAGCTATTGGAAAAATAGAGGAGTTAAATCAGTTAATTATGACTTTGCGCAATCGCAAACTTATTGATCAAATCACGGTGAAAAGTAGCTCTATTTTGAATTGGCAAACATTTATGGATTCAATTAAAAATTTTGCTGTTTTTTTGTATGGTGTTATTACATATCCGAAATTATGGTATGATGGATTATCAGCCGAGCAACAAGGGGCGGTTATGTCCGAGTTGGAGAGAATCGGAACATGGGCTATTATCGGATTAGCTTTTGTTTGGGTTATTAGTTGGTTTATCAGTAAAAAATTCGGGTATCGGATAAATATTGAAAAGCCGACTTATCCGCAAAAAGTAACGGCCGCTTTATTTATGCTTGTGGCGCGCGGTATTATTCCTGCGGTAATAGCTTGTGCTTGTTGGTTTTGGTTGAAGGATCATCAGACCTTATTCCCCGGTGCATTCGGAACGGTTTTGCGAATCGGTATCGTGTATGCACTGTATCTTTTCTTATCTTGCGCGTTGGTGACGGTTTTATTTACGCCGATACGTCCGCAATGGCGGTTAATTGAAGTGAACGATCAAAAAGCAAAATATCTTTCGTCGGCATTATTGCTGTCTATTTTATTGATTTGTGTATTTTCGTATTTTCAAGTTGTTGCGTTGCAGTTAGAGTATTCGGACGATACGATTTTTGCCCTCAAAACATTAGCTAACATTGTAAAGGCGGGATGCATTATTTTAGTTGCGCGCCGATTTTTGTATAATGACAGACGTCTTTCCGATGAGGAATTGAAAAACGAAGGAGATGATATTCAAAAATTAAGCACATCGTCTAAAATCAGTTTGCTGGTTGTTTTACTGACATTGATTGTGCTTTCGCTTTCGTTGTTCGGATACGTTATGTTAACGGAATATATTTACAATCGCTTTATTGCTTCCGTTTTAATTGTGGGCATTTTTTATATCATACAAAAACTTTTAACGGTTTTATTTCACCAATTTATGACGCGTAAATTTTGGATGCGTGATTTCCGTATCAATCGAAAACAAACGGAAAAATATGAGTTTTGGTTTGGGTTTTTCCTGATGCCGATATTGGTTGTTTTTTGCACGATTATTTTGCTGGCAATGTGGGGTGTGTCGGTTGATATTTTAATGCAAAAAGCGAAACAGTTTTTAACCGGATTTAACATTGGTGATATGCATGTATCCATTACTTCCATTATATTGGGGATTATTGCATTTTTTATTGTGCTGTTCATTGTGCGTGTTATTAAGAATAGTTTGTTGACGGGGAAACTCAGCAAAATTGAAATGGATACAAGCATTCGTAATTCCGTTGCCGCCGGAACGGGATTCTTGGGAGTAGTGCTTGCCTGTTTGGTCGGAATCAGCGTAATGGGCGGTAGCTTAAAGGGGTTAGCTTTGGTGGCCGGTGCATTATCATTGGGAGCAGGTCTCGGTTTGCAAAACATTGTAAACAACTTTGTTTCGGGTATTATTTTATTATTTGAACGTCCCGTTAAAATCGGAGACTGGGTGATTGTTAAAGGCGAAGAGGGCATCGTTAAGCAAGTGAACATTCGCTCAACGGTTATTGAAACATTCAGTAAATCAAACGTAATTATTCCGAATGCCGATATTTTATCTAACAGCTTAACGAATTTAACGTATAAAAATAAACTCGGGCGATATGAGGTAGCCGTGGGTGTGAGTTATGATAGTGATGTTGATAAGGTAAAGGAAATTTTGCTGGATATTGCCAAAAAAACGAAGGGCGTTGTTGCCGTGCCGGCACCGTTTGTCTTGTTTATGGAATTGGCAGACAGCAGCTTGAACTTTAAGTTGTATTTTTATACAAATGATATTACGAGTCGTTTAAGTATATCCAGTGCCATCCGAATGGAAATAATCAAGCGGTTCCGCGAGGAAAATATTAATATCCCGTTCCCGCAACAAGATGTTTATTTGCATACGGATACCGGGATACAAATGCAAGAAAAATCGGCCGAAGAGACAGCGGAAATAACCGATGCGGACACTGATTCAAGTGCCGAAGTGCGAGCGGATAAGACTGATTCGGAAGAGGATACAAAAAAGACCGACGGCAAAAAGTAAGAAAGAACTTGCATTTTAAATCAAAATCCGATAGAATAAAAACTGTCGGGCAACCGACTATGATACTAAACGAGGAGCGGAATAGATGTCTGTGGACTCGGGGGCAGTACCCGACACCTCCACCAAAAACAATTAACGGGGGTGAAACAGGATCGACACGCATAATAAAGGCTTTATCTTGTATTCGGCATTGTACCGCCGTTATCGGGCTAAAATAAATAAATGCAAATGATAATTTTGCGCCGGCCAGAATGGCAGCCTAATTTAGGCACCAAGGCCACCAATTCCGCTTTCACATAGCGCAAAGCGGTGGGGTTTGGAGGTTCCCAGCAACAGAATACCTCCTTTTTTTGCTATTGTTTAAATTTGATTAAAATACATTGGCATTTTTACTTGAATAAAACGTGAGGTCTTGTTATAACCAAAGCGAGTTGTTCAATTTTAGGAGCAAAAAATGGATTATATGCCGTATATTCAAAAAGCATACAGAATGATTGTTCATGATGTATTGAAAGATGTTGCCGATAACGGTATTGATGAAACAAGCGCTTATTATCTCTCGTTTCAAACAAATCGTGCCGATGTGATTATTCCTGATTTTGTGCGGGCTCGTTATCCCAAAGAAATGACGATTGTGCTGGAAAATCAGTTTTCCGATTTGGTGGTTTCCGAAACAGCGTTTTCCGTAGGGTTGGCATTCGGCGGTGTTTCGGCAACCGTTCGTGTGCCCTTTGATGCGTTGACGCAATTTGCCGATGTGAATCATCAATTCGGATTGGCCCTGACTCCTGTTGCCGAGAAAAAACAAACTTCTGCCGAGAAATTGACCCCTGCCAAAATTATGAGTATGGACGAAATCAGAAAAGCGCATCAAACGGATAATCAATAATGCAAAAAAAATCTGTGCAGTTAATGGGGCATAAAACAAGCGTTTCCTTAGAGCCGGAGTTTTGGGAAGCGCTGGCATTAATTGCCGAGAAACGGAAAACATCGGTGCGTCAACTAATTATATCGGTGGATATTGCCGAGCAACGCATAACAAATTTATCCGCGGCATTGCGTGTATTTGTGCTGATGCACAAAGATGAATTTGAAATAACGCAATTACGCGCGCGTATGTCTACCAAAAATAAATAAGCAAGAAAATACCGAGCAGAATCCGATAAACGGCGAAAATGCCGAAAGAGGCATTTTTGAGCCATTTCATTAAAAACCAAACAGCTAACAATCCGAAAATGCCCGAAAAGAAAATCCCGAAGATAATTTGCATAAGCGTTCCATCGGTTAATGCTCCCTCTTGGCTCCCTTCCCAAAACATATATATTGCACCGAGCGCAATAACGGGAATAGACATCAACATAGAATAACGCGCACTTTCCACCCGCGTGTAGCCAAGGAAGCGCGCGCATGTCATCGTAATCCCCGAACGACTCGTGCCGGGAATAAGCGCCAAAGATTGTGCAATGCCGATATATAAAGCATTCAGATATGTCATTTGGTTAATCGTTTTTGTTTTAGGCGCATAAAAATCAACTGCCCAAAGCAGTATACCGAAGAAAATAGAGTTAAACGCAATAATAATCGGCGAGCGGAGTGTGGTTTCAATAATATCATTTAAAAAGTAGCCGACAATCAATGCGGGAATGGTTGCAATGATGATCGAAAAATCAATTTTTTGTTCTGTGCCACGGTGCCAAAAGCCGAGGAATAATCGCTTAATATCTTTTGCAAAAAAAGCGCAAACAGCCAGTAATGTGCCTAAATGCAGAGCAATATCCATTAGAAGCGTTTGGTTGGAAAACCCGAACTTTTCCATTAAAATTAAATGCCCCGAGGAACTGACGGGTAAAAATTCCGTAGCGCTTTGAACAACCGAAAGCCAAAAAGTTGAATCCATTGCCGACATTTTTTACTCCTTTTGTGAGGGGTATTATATGAATGAGAAATCAACGTGTCAACCTAAAAAGAAAGATTGGTTATTTTGGTGGAATGATTAAGCACAAGTGTTATTTCTTGTGAGTGTTTGTCATATTGATATAAGCATGAATGGCCGTGTTTATGGGTTGCGAAGAAAAGGTATTGCCCCGTTTCGTCAAAGCCGAGTGCAGTCACGTCAAAAGCAATAAATTGTCGTAATTGTCCGATTTTAAAATCAATCCAACGGATTGTTTCATCGGCATAAACCGCATATTCCTGCTCGGTGGGATTGAGGGCAAAATAGCTGACGGGGCGAAAGAGCGGTGTTTCTTCTCCGGCAATGCGTTTCATTAGCGTTTGCGTTGGGTTAATATAATACAGTGCGCCCGATTTACCGAAAAACGGCGGATACATGGCTCCCGGAATTTTCTCAATTAAATGATAGCGCGTTCTGGCTTTGCGATAAATGAATAAATCACCCATGCCGTGTGGGCTTAATAAGTCGGCTCGCAGAAAAGCAAACAGCGCATGCGGGGTATTCCATAACGTTGGATAGTAGCAGTATCCCGATTCGCTCATAATTGGTGGAAAGGTTTGTTTTTGAAAGTTTGCAAATACCCAATGAAAATGTGTTTGTGTGCCGTCAATTTCAACGCCGGTCAGAATGGTGCGATCGGATGAAAACGTGCAAAACGGTGGAATGCGTTTCATTAAAACCAAGCGTCCGTCCCGCATAACGGCCCAGAGTTGATGATTATCATCCGTAAAAAACACCCGATATAGGGACAAAATTGAATTTGTCATTTGCAATCCTTATAAAAGCAGTATATATTATTTTGCATAAAATGCAACACTTGAATAATGGAGTAAAAAATGGCATTGTATGAAAACTTTCAAAAATTGGAAGCTTATATGAATTCGTGTATTGTTGGGCAAGCAGATTTAGTGCATAAACTAATTATTGCCTTGCTTTGTAATGGTCATTTATTGGTGGAGGGAACACCGGGATTGGCAAAAACAAAAGCAATTAAAACGTTGTCCGGTGCCATTGATGCGTATGAACAGCGTATACAATTTACACCCGATTTGTTGCCCTCGGATATTACGGGAAGTGATGTGTATCGGCCGGAAACGCATTCATTCCATTTTCAAAAGGGGCCGATTTTTAATAACTTGATTCTCGCTGATGAAATTAACCGTGCGCCTGCAAAAGTGCAATCGGCTATGTTGGAAGCCATGGGGGAACGCCAAATTACGGTGGGAAATACCACATATCGTTTGCCGGATTTGTTTATGGTGATGGCCACCCAAAACCCGATTGAACAAGAAGGAACGTATAATTTGCCCGAAGCACAACTGGATCGGTTTTTATTTTATGTCAAGATTAAATATCCTGATGCGCAGGCTGAACGCAAAATTTTGAAAATTGTGCGCCGTGAAGAAAAGCAAGAGCCGACGCCTGAGTTCAAAAAACTGAATGAAAAAGTGATTTTTGCAGCGCGGGAAGAAGTTTCGGATGTATATATGTCGCCCGAAATAGAGGAGTATCTGATACAGTTGGTTATGGCAACGCGTGAACCGCAACGATATAGTGCGGAGTTAGCAAAATATATCGGTTATGGTGTAAGTCCGCGCGGAACGATTGCGTTGGATATTTGTTCGCGCGGAGCGGCGTGGTTGTCCGGTCGGGATTATGTGATGCCCGAAGATGTGCATTCAATTGTATACGATGTGTTAAGGCATAGACTATTGCCGTCATTTGAAGCAAAAGCAGCCGGTATCACTTCTGATAAAATTATTAAAGAACTTTTGCAACGTGTGCCGATGGTGTAGAGGAAAGGAATGAGATGAAAACAGGGAAAATGAATCCGGTTCGCGCTGATTTTGATGACCTGTTATCATTGAAACGTCGCGCCGTTTTGCCCATGATCAAAACGAATAAAAAAGCGTATACGGGCTTTGGAGAAACAAAATCTCCGTTCAAGACAAAAGGGCTGGATTTTCAAGAAGTGCGCGCTTATCAGCCGGGGGATGATATTCGGTTGATTGACTGGCGCGTAACGGCAAAATACGGCAAGCCGTTTACAAAACTTTATACCGATGAAAAAGAACGACAAGTTTATTTTATCTGCGATATGCGCACACGGATGAAATTTGCATCGCGCGGTGCTTTTAAATCCGTATGGGGTGCCAGATTGGCGGTATTTTTGGCGTATATGGCTCAAAATCGGGGTGATAAAACGGCCTACACGATTTTATCTGCCGATATGATTGAAACAAGTTATTCCATGCGCGGAAATGATGCGGTTTTATCGCTGATACGGGCTGTTGAGGTTGCTTCAAATCCCGAGCATATTTCGGAGGATAAGTTGCCTTTGTCGCAGGCGTTGGCAGAATCGGAATTATTGATAAAAAGCGGGAGCATTGTTTTTATTCTCAGCGATTTTTCGGATTGGGATGATAAATGCGATGGGATTGTCGGCCGGCTCAGTCGTAAAAATACGGTTGCCTTAATTCATATTTATGATCAGTTGGAAGAATCGTTACCGAAAGGAATTTTTCCGATTTCAGACGGATACCGTATCTCTTTTTTGAATACGGAAAAATCATCATTTATGCGCACATATACGCAAGCGTTTCAACACATTCGGCAAAAGTTAAAAGAGGCGGTGCAATCTTATCAACTGGGATTTATGCCTTTACGGACGGATTTAGACGGTATTGAACTCGTGGATGCTTTTTGCAGGGGAGGGCAACAGTGAATTTTTCGGGTGAGGAGATGATTGATTTATCCGGTTTGCGCGATGTGCATGATTTGGCACAGCCGTCATTTTTCCCGCCGGCTATCGGATGGTGGATTTTGTTAATTGGGATACTCGGTATTATTCTCATCGGTTGGGGATGGTATCGGTTTTATTATATGTCATCAAAAAAATATGCACAACGGGAATTGCGCCATATTTTTCGGGCAAAGTTGCCGACAATGGCACTGGGTGTTGAAATCGGAAAATTATTGAAACGAGTAGCGTTAATCCGATTCCCGCGAGAAGATGTCGCAAAGTTGAGCGGGGAGGCATGGGCAGATTTTTTATGTCGCACCGGGGGACGGGTTATTTCACGAGAACAGGCGAAATTTATTGCCGAATCAGCTTTTATGCCGGCGCAAAAAACCGTTGCAATTGATGAAAAAAAATTATATACTGCCGTTTATCAATGGATTAACGGTGTATTTAAAAAGGTAAACAATGGAAATTAAAGAACAAGATATTTTAAGAACGATCCAAGGCGTTAAAGGCGTAACGGAGCGAATCGCTCCGGCAGATATATCGCAGGCTCCCGTTATTGTTCAAGAGGCATTGACAAAGGCTGATGAGCATCGGGCCGGTGTTTCGGTGATGACGAGTATCGGGTATGAATCCGTGAGCGGTAATATTAAAAATCGTGATTTTTTAATCAGACGCGTTATTCAAAATAAAGGCGATTATTTCTTGGACGGTGTGGCAATGGATATCAAAGCCCCGCGCTTGGTGAAAGTTGCGCAAATTTCATATATTCAAGATAAAGTATCCGGTCAAACATACAGTAATCCGTATAAATTTTTGCAAGATATATTGGGTGTTGAGGTAGATGATTCGCTTTTGCCCGATTCGATGACGGACTTTGCGAAAGCCATTAAGGAAACGGGCAATGAGATAACCGTGTTGATGTATTTGGTAGCCATTGATGGTGTTCGGAATGCGGTGGAGCGTGAAAAAGTATTGGCGTATATTCGTAAACGTGTGCCGTATTTAACGTATGATGAAACAAAAATGAATGATTATTTAATTTCATTGGCGCCGGATGATGATAGTTTCTCTATGGCATTAAGTCGTGTATTGAAAAAAGGAATCGTTGTGATACAGCCGCTTATGGAAACGATTTTGGAGATTATTACGGTAGATGGGCAAGTTCATGTGAAAGAACGGGCGTTTTTGGCGCGCTTGATTGATTTATTGAAGCAAGATGGATATGAATTTAATTTGCCTGCCTAACCCAAAAGAGCGGGCAAAAGAAGGCGAACGGTAAAGATGTGGCTGAGGGTTAAAGCGCAGAATACATCAGTGTGACAAAGCAGAATAAAGGCCAGATAAAATTTAAAAAAACAGATAATTTTTATCTTGACTTTATGTAAAATTTTGAGTATACTGGCGTCCTATGGTTTAATTTTTTTTATTATAAGTGGTGGTTATTATGGCAAAGCCGACAACAGTTGAAATTAAATTAGAAAGCACGGCCGGAACGGGTACTTTCTATGTAACAAAGAAAAATCCGCGCACGAAAACCGAAAAGATGAAAGTGCGCAAATATGATAGAAAAGCAAAAAAACACGTTGAATTCGTAGAAAAGAAAATCAAGTAATTTTTTGTTGATATCGTAAAAATACCGCCTATTTCGGGCGGTTTTTTTATAGAAAATGGTTTTACTTTTGAATAATCAGATTCGGGTAATCGGGTAGGGAATATCAACAAAAGATATTTTAAGTCTGTGGATAAAATAATCTACCAATCAAACTAAATACCTGATGTGTGTGTTGTGTGATTACTTTGCGCGCAATCACAGGTGTAAGACAGTTGAGTCTTATTATTAAGCAAAAGGAGTAATGCCGTGTATTTTGCTTAATCTGCACCCGATTTCGGATTTCTTCTGCCCGTTTTCAAAAGAGATATCACTCCATTTGCGGTTATTAGATGTGTAAGTGGTTTCTTGTGCCTTTTCCCCGTTCTCATCAAATATTGTTATAATCTTTGTGCCATCTTTGTTGATTGTTTCAACTGTTTTTGTTTGTGCCATAATATCCTCCTTCGGTTAATTGAAAAACAGCACGTTTATTTTTTATCACGTTATTTTTTGTAACAATAATAAATCTATTATACACCGAAAAAGAATAATTGTTAAAATAAATGCGAAAAATTTTATTGCTAATTTGATACTATTATCAATAAGCCAAAATTTTAATAGAAACCACCCGCGGGGCATAGCATTCTGAATTCAATGCCAGCCCCGAAGTTTTTGTTGCAATTTTCTTTCAGAGACTAAGCTAAGCCTTGCTGATTGGAACATGCATTTATAATATTCGGAGCAGAAATCTGAGTGTTGTTTCCTTGTTGTGACGACTGTGTGAAGAGGGATTCATATTGCTTTGCAATAGAAGATCCAACGCTATCTTTGCCGGGAATGGCTGGTTCTGAAACAGCAAGTCCGTCACTATATGTCGACGCATTATTTGCAGAATGCTCTGATGTTGCATTTTGAGAAGAAGCAACTCTTTCACCAAGTTTGGGCGGAGCAGGAGGCTCGGCTGCCGTTCTTTCCGATTTGCGTTCATCTTTGTCGGCTTGCGCTTGAGGTTGTTCTATGCTCCCATCTTGCTTTACCAAAAGATCAGCACTTTTATAACCAATATCGCGCCCCGGCATATATGTTTTACCGCCTTGTTTAACTTTAACACCCAAAACGGCATGCCCTTTTTCACTGATGGCGTTTTCCGTTGCCGACAGTTGCTTTGCGACTTTATCGGAAAGACCGGTTTCGCTGATATCATCCGAGGTTAAATCTTTGATTAAATCACGCGGTGAACCCTCTAATACTTCGGATACCGTACCACTTTTTTGTGAGGTTATTTTTCCGTTCTGAACAGTATAGACGGGTTCATCGGGATGATAAAGCCCGCGCGCTTGAAGGGCTTTATAGAGATAAATGGAGGCGTTGCTACGCGTGCTTTTTTCGTCGGCAGATAATCCGGTCGGTATTTTCCCCGCATCTTCTAATTGTTGAATATTTGCAAGCGCTTGTGAAACTTCTTCTTGAGTAATAATCCCACGACTGACAAAAGCTTGTATTTTGGCATCGGCGCGCGCATAATCTTGCTCATCGTATTGATGAACGGTGATATTTTTTATTCCCGAATCGTTTGGGTTCTCTTTTTCTTGCGCTTGCTCTGCTATTTGCGTTTGTTCCTCCGCTTGTGCTTGCTCCGTCGCTTGCGCTTCCTCCGTCGCTTGCGCTTGCTCTGCCGTCTGCGTTTGTTCCTCCGCTTGTGCTTGCTCCGCTGTTTGCGCTTGCTCCGCTGTTTGCGCTTCCTCCGTCGCTTGCGCTTCCACCGTCGCTTGCGCTTCCACCGTCGCTTGCGCTTCCTCTGTCGCTTGTGCTTGCTCCGTCGCTTGTGCTTGCTCTGTCGCTTGCGCTTCCTCCATCGCTTGCGCTTCCTCCGTTGCTTGCGCTTCCTCCATCGCTTGCGCTTCCTCTGTCGCTTGCGCTTGCTCCGTCGCTTGCGCTTCCTCTGTCGCTTGCGCTTGCTCCGCTGTTTGCGCTTCTTCCGTTGCTTGCGCTTGCTCCGTCGCTTGCGCTTGCTCCGTCGCTTGTACTTGCTCTGTCGCTTGCGCTTCTTCCGTCGCTTGCGCTTGCTCCGCTGTTTGCGCTTGCTCCGTCGCTTGTGCTTCCTCTGTCGCTTGCGCTTGTTCCGCTGTTTGCGCTTGTTCCGCTGTTTGCGCTTGCTCCGCTGTCTGTGCTTGCTCTGCTGTTTGCGCTTGCTCCGCCGTTTGTGCTTGCTCTGCTGTTTGCGCTTCTTCCGTCGCTTGTTCTTGCTCTGTCGCTTGCGCTTCCTCTGTCGCTTGTGCTTCTTCCATCGCTTGCGCTTGCTCTGCTATTTGCGTTTGTTCCTCCGCTTGTGCTTGCTCTGTCGCTTGCGCTTGCTTCGCTGTTTGCGCTTGCTCTGCTGTTTGTGACCTAGCGGTCATTGCTGAAAGGCTGGCTTGTACTTGTTCAATTCTTTTTGCTTTTTTCGTTATTTGTGCTAAAACTGTTGCTTGCTTTTGTGCAATTTCTGCAGCTTTTCTTTCATCTCCTTCCAGTTTTGTTTCTACGAATTCATCACCTGCCTGTTTTAGTGTTCTAACGGTTTTCCCGGAAGCATCAAGTTGCAGAACGCCCTTTTCTTTTCCATCTTTATCATAATAGATGGCATGAGAGGGTATATCGCTGTTTTCATTAAAAAACACAGCTGTTTGTGTTTGCCCGTTTCGATAGGATTCTGTGCAAAACGGATTTCCGTTTTGATCAAGATAAACAGATAACGTCTGATTGTTGTCTTCAAAGAACTTGATGACAGTAGTATCACTTATATACATAATTTCATTAACACGTTTATTGTCTTGAAAGATTGAAATGTTGGTACATTTCCCGTTTTCATCAAAATGTTCTTCACTTTCTTTTTCACCAGAGGCACTGTATGTAAATGTTCTGAACGGATTTTTGCCATCATTTTGGAATACGGTTGCTTTCCGCGGATTTCCGTTTTCATCGTATTGCACACTCGTTGACAGTACACCGTTTTTATTGCGATAAATTTCTTCGGTCTTTCTACCGTTTTTATCCCGTAAAATCGTAACGGTTTCCCCTTCTTTTGCAAATCGTCCGTCTTGTTCCCTATTTGTCATTGATTTCTCCTATCTATTAGTTCTATAATATTATCACATTTTTGGGTTAAAAACAATCATAAAATAAAACTCAAAAAAAACTTTGTTTTTTGAAAATATTTTATATGTTGTTTTATAAGATTTTTTTCGTAATAAACAAAAAGTTTAATGGCTGAAATCAGATTGATATTTTACGGATGTTTTAGATGAAATAAGTTAATTTTTTGCGATTTTGTTGATTGATAACTTTAAAACGAGTAATGCATAACTGGTTGAATGGATTGTTAGTTGAGAAAATAATAAAAAAGGAGACGATTAAATCATCTCCTTTTTTTGAATCAAGACCATTTTCTTACCGTTCTTTTGAGACTCTTTGCGTCTGAGCGATTGATGTTTGCGTGTCTTCGGCTGTCTCGCTTCGGTGCAAAGTGTCTTTGACCGATGTTGTTGCATCCAACACATAGCCGGCACCTTTCGGTAAAGTTACGGAATATTGTTCTCCGATCGTAGCTGTTGCGTCTAAAGCAGAACCTTGCAATGATGTATTTTGACGTTGTGCATTGTCCAATGTATATTGCAATCCGGCTAGTTTTTCGCTCCTGAGTTCGTCTGTTGTTGCGGTAAGTTGCGGTTTTGTTACTTTATGTGATGTTGCTGATTTTGCCGAACCTTTGGAAACAAGGTTTCCTTTTTCATCAACATAAATTTCAGCAGCTTCATATCCAGGATTTCTTCCCGCTTTAAAAGATAACTTCGGTTGCTTAATCTTAACACCTAAAACGGCATGCCCTTTTTCGCTGACAGCGTTTTCCGTTTTCATAATACGGTCGGCATACTCTGCAGCTTCTTGACCCGTCAGACCTTTAATTAAGTCACGGTTTGAACCGCCCAATTTTTCAGAAACAGAGCCTTCTTTTTTTTGCGTTATCTTATTGCCTTCTACTTCGTAAACCGGTTCATCGGGATGATAAAGCATTTCGGATTGGAGGGCTTTGTAAAGATAAATAGGTGCGTTACTTCGGATGCTCTTCCCATCGGCGGACAATCCACTCGGAATTTTTCCGTCTTTTTCCATTTGTTGTATGTTGGCCAAGGCCTTTTCGGCATCTGCTTTTGAAATAACGCCCCGTTTAATATATGCCTCAATTCGTTTTGTGGCATGGGTATAATCTTCTTCTGCGTATTTATGCACGGTGCGCGGTTTGATAGCTGCTGCTTTGCGTGCCGCTTCCTCCTCGGCTGCTCTGCGCGCTTCTACCTCGGCCGCTTTGCGTGCCGCCTCTTCTTCGGCAGCTTTGCGTGCTGCTTCTTCTTCGGCAGCTTTGCGTGCTGCTTCTACCTCAGCAGCCTTGCGTGTTGCTTCTTCTTCGGCTGCCTTGCGTGCTACTTCTTCCTCGGCTGCTTTACGTGCCGCCTCTTCTTCGGCAACTTTGTTTTTTTCATCTTCTATAGCATGAGAGGCTTCCTCATCGGCACGCTGTGCAAAAAAAGTATTGTATCGGCTTCTGTCTAAAGCATCATAATAACGTGCACCCTTGCTTCCTTTCATAGGATTGTCTATACGATCTACAATTGTTTGATGGGAAACATCCTCGAAACCGGGAACTTTCATTAAACTGGCTAAATAATCGGCAGTAACAATACCTACTCCCCCCTCTTCATTTAACTGAACAAGTAAATCGGTAACTTCTGCTTGTTTATTTGAATCAAGACTGCTAAATTCAGGAGCTGTCATAGACCTTAAGACATCTTTTTGAAGGGCTCTGTCATATACATTTTTAGCACCCATATCTTTGTCTGCACTGCATGAGAAAGGAAGCCCTGCCTGCTTATAATGACGCAGACGCTCAGTCAATTGTCTATGGATTTCAATGCTGTCGACATAAACACTCGGACTTCCTGCTGAATATAAAGGTAATTTCTGTCTCGCCTTCTCTTGTGCTGACAAATATTGTGCGGCTTCTTCCGGATTTTGAAAAGAGCGTTCGGTATTAGCTCTTCGTCCTTTTTCTATAACATACGTTGTTAAGTTTCCAAGCCTGTTTATATGAAGTGCATCATAGCTACTAAAAATATTTGCGGAATCGCTGATTTCGTTTAGTAGATCATCCATATTAACATCTTGATAATATGGGCACTTCATTCCAACAGCGATAATATCGGCAGCCATAAGGGCTGCTTTATCATCTTTGTCGCTTCGTAAACTTGCTAAAACCTGAAGAGTCGCTCTTTGATCAGATGGCGATAGTGTTTCAAATTGTGTAAATTTAGCTCCTTTTATTGCTCCCCGCCAATCTTTACCTGGTGTATAGAAAATTGTTTGATTGCCTTCCGTCATCGGAATGCCGGAATTTACTATATACCAATTAATTTTCCAGTTAATAACTTTGTCCAATGTATGCGCCATAATGATGCCTCCTCTTTATATTGCCATACACTTACACTATACCGCATTATATCATAAAGTTTCAGATGAATCAAATAAAAAATAGACAATAAATAAAAATTATTCACCTTGTGAGCGGTCATATTCATCAAAGTATTTGTTGACGGCGCGCACCAAGGCTTCCCCGAGCTTCTTGCGATACGAGGCTTTTTGCAGTTGAGCCTCTTCTTTGCGGTTGGATAAATACCCCATTTCCAATAATACGGCCGGAACACTGGGTGATTTCAATACGGCAAATCCGGCGCGTCTGTTTGGTTGCGGAACCGTTTGCACCGTTTTGCGCATCTCTTTTTCCACAAAATCCGCATACCGACGCGAATTGCCGATTGTTTCCGTTTGCGCTAAATCAATGAGTACTTTGCTGGCATCTTGATTCACGTCGCCCAAATCCATTTCAAATAAAATGTCCGATTTGTTTTCTCGTTCTGCCAATGCGGCAGCTTCGCGGTCAGAGGCCGTTTCGGAGAGTGTGTAAATAGACAATCCTTTTGCCGACGAATTTGTAGAACTGTCGGCATGAATAGAAATGAATAAATCTGCTTTGGCATCATGCGCTTTCTTCACGCGTCCGCGCAAGGAAATATAAATATCTCTGTCGCGCGTCATCACCACTTTATATCCCGCTTTTTCAAGCAATTTTCGCGTTTCTTTTGCCATTTTGAGTGTTAAGTCTTTTTCATAATGTCCGTTCTTTGAAATGGCGCCGGGATCTTTTCCGCCGTGCCCTGGGTCAAGCATCACGATATGTTGCTTTTTCTTTTTAAACGGTTGCAAAGAGGCGCTTACCGTTGATTGTTTCTTAACAACGGATTGCTTTTTCTCGGCCTGAGGCTCATACATCGGCTTAATGGAAGATGTTGCGTTTTGTTGCTTCATGAGTGGCACGTTACCTTTGGCTATGGCGGGCCCGACAATCGTTAAATCTGCCACGAATCGCCAGATTCCTGTTTTAGTTTGGGGCGGGAGCAAAAAGTGTTCGGCTTTTACTTCACTTTTTAAATCCAACACAATCCGCGCTACATTGGCACGCGGTCGCCCGAATCGCACGCCTGCAATTAAATTATTGGGCGGGAACTTTTTGGATTGAACGGTTTTTGAAACAATCGAATCGGGTAAATCCAAAGCCAACCGTTCGGGATTATGCAACGCCAATACATCCACATCCACTCGCTTATCCGTTTCTACCACAATTCGCACAACGCCCGTTTTAAAGTAAGCAAAACGCACATCCGTAACGGTTGCCGCCACTGCCTGACAGCAGAAGAGGAGCACCGTTAAAACATATAAAAATACTTTTTTTAGTTCCATGCGATATAAATTGATAAAGAGTGTAAAAAAAACTTGCTTATTTATTCATATACCGATATAATCAAAAAAGCAATCAAAATTGTGATTGCCCGAACTATTTTATTTAACAATCCGACGGATGAGCCATGACGATTTGCTTTATTTCATCATATTTCCGGAAAATCAGTTTTCTGACGTGTGTCGGATTGTCTTTTGAAATTGTGTCGTTTTTAAACAAAAAAACGATGTTTTTTAATTTTATGAAGGATTATTTTTTATGTCAAAGAAGATGCTTATTGATGCAACGCATTCCGAGGAAACGCGCGTTGTTGTTCTGGAAAACGGGAGGGTTGAAGAATTAGATGTTGATACCTCCACCAAAAAACAAATTAAAGGGAATATTTATTTAGCAAAAGTTGTGCGCGTTGAGCCATCGTTGCAAGCTGCCTTTATTGATTACGGCGGTAATAAACACGGCTTTTTAGCGTTTGGCGAAATTCATCCCGATTATTATCAAATTCCCGTTGCCGATCGGGAGGCTTTAAAAGAAATGATGTCGGCAAGGGATGAGGAAGAAACGGAAAAAGATGATGTCTCCGCTGAATCAAACGGGAAAAAAACAGATGTAGAAGTTGTGAGTGAATCAGCAACGGAAGAAACACCGCGTCAACGCTCTTACTTTTATAAGAAATACAAAATTCAAGAGGTTATTCGGCAGGGGCAAGTCATGCTCGTGCAAGTTGTCAAAGAAGAGCGTGGCAATAAAGGGGCAGCTTTAACAACGTATTTATCCTTAGCAGGGAGATTTAGCGTGCTGATGCCGAATAACGGCAAAGGCGGTGGCGTATCTCGGAAAATTACGAATGTGAAAGATCGTAAATCATTGAGAGCCATCGTGGAAAAGTTGCCGATACCCGAAGGTATGAGTGTTATTATCCGTACGGCCGGTCAAGGAAAAACAAAAACGGAAATTAAACGCGATTACGATTATTTGATTAAAACATGGATGAAAATTCGCGAAATCACGCTTGAATCATTAGCGCCGAAGTTGATTCATGAAGAGGGAGATATTGTTAAACGTTCATTGAGAGATGTGTTTACACCCGATATTGAAGAGATTTGGATTGAGGGTGAAAGTGTTTTTAAATCCGCTAAAGAATTTATGAAAATTTTAATGCCTGCACAAGCTAAGAAAATCAAACAATATAAGGGGGTTGAACCGTTATTTTTAGCGAATCAGGTTGAAAATCAATTGGAAGCGATTCACAGCAATATCGTGCAATTAAAATCCGGCGGCTATTTAGTGATTGATCAGACGGAGGCACTTGTGGCCGTTGATGTGAACTCGGGACGTGCAACGAGAGAACACGATATTGAAGAAACGGCATTGCGCACAAATATGGAAACGTGCGAAGAATTGGCCAGACAACTGCGCTTGCGGGATTTGGCAGGATTGATTGTGATTGATTTTATTGATATGGACGAGCCGAAAAATAATGCGGCTATTGAACGCAAATTGAAAGAGTCGTTGAAAAGAGATAGGGCGCGGATTCAGGTTGGCAAAATGTCGGGTTTCGGTTTGATGGAAATGTCTCGTCAAAGGTTGCATTCCAGCTTTTTGGAGAGCAGTTACAAAATTTGTCCGTGCTGCGGTGGTAAGGGGTTGACACGATCGGTTGAATCGTGTGCCATGCATGCATTACACATTTTGGAAGAGGCTTGTGTGCGTAATCAGGAATCGCAGATTATTATTTCTTTGCCGCTGGATGTTGCGACATATATTTTGAATAATAAGCGATTGAATTTGGTTGAAATTGAAAAGAAATACGGCTCATCCGTAACGGTGTTGACGGACGAAACATTGGAAAAAATGTCGGATTACAAATTAGAGCGCATTCGTATGGATGGGGAGCGTATCGGCCTATCATTGCAAAATATGGCTCGCAGTGCGTCCGATAAATCCGATAAAGAAGATAAAAAGAAAAAAAAGTCGGAAAACGCAAAGCCGAATGATAAAAATGATAAATCCAAAAAGGTGCCTGTTAATCAAATGACGGCGGAAATCAATGTAGCTGATAATGATAACGAGGGTTTATCCGAATCGGTCAATGAGCAAGAAGCAGAGGCCGGGGAAACCAACGGCAAGCGTTCGCGAAATAATCGTCGCAACGAGTGGCGCAAGAGGCGCAAAGAACGGCGGTTATCCGCTCGGTTAGCGCGGTTAGCGCAAGCCGGTGAGGCGTTGGCCGAAACGGCAACGCCTGAGGTAGTTGTAGATGCAGAGGAACATTTTACCGTTGTGGAACAACAAGCATTAAACGAATATAATGCCGAGGCGGAACAAACGGGTGAGGCTAGTGTTGAAAATCAGGAAAAAACGGAAACACAATCGCCTGAATTTACCGATAAACATCAGGACGGAAAAAAGAAGCGTCCATTCAAAAACAGACGATCTGCTCGGAAGAATCAAAGTAAAGCGCTCTCTACATCGGAAACAAACGAATCTGGTGATGAAAGTAAGCCCGCGGTGCAGGCACCATCGGAACGAATTGAGCTTGCGACTGAAAAAGCCGAAGAAGCGAATCCTCAAATAGTGGCACGGGTTGAAGAAGCGTCTCAATCCAATGAAGGAGCTAACGCCCCGAGGCGAAAAAAAGGCTGGTGGAATAAATTAGTCAACACGGAAGAAGCATAACGATACGCGCTGAACAAATGAAAAGCCTCGTTTTTAGAGCGGGGCTTTTTTGTGTGAGAGTGATGAGGTTGGTTAAAAAATTTATTCAATTGCTTTTTTATAGTGTAGGTATTGTAATAAAGTTATAATTTACTCATATAGCAGTGAGTTTAATAAGTTAACCTTTTAGCTTCATGCTTTAAAAAAGACGCAATAAAGGGGTGTCTTAATATTTTTTTAAATATTTTTTAATTGCAATACTGATGCGATTGTTATAGAATTCCCCTAGATTTATGTATTCTACAAGGTGGATAATATGAGGGGGGAATATCGTGCTGATAAAACAAATGATTAGAAAATTGTTTCAGAGTAATCAAAAAGCAGAACATGCTGATAGTGGCGCGAATCGGGTTGTTGATTCGTTTGAGGAGTTGCAAAAAAACGCGTCTAAACGGCAGAAATTAGCCGAATACGGACGGAGTATGGTAGAGATATTGGGTGTATTGGCAGTTATCGGGGTATTATCTGTCGGCGGAATAATGGGCTATCGGTATGCGATGGAAAAATATCGGTCAAACGATATTGTATATGAAGTGAATTTAAGGGCAACGGATGTATGGCATCGGTATCAAGAAATGCCGTTGCCGTATCCGAACGAAGATGAAGAGACGGATTTTCCGGAGTATCCGACGGTAACGGGAACGGGTTTTCCGATTTATATGGAATCAAAGCCAGATGTGGCGGTAAAGATATATGTGGAAGAAGTGAGTCCGAGAATTTGTCGGCAAGTATTAAATATGCCGTTGATAGATGTGATTAAGGGATTGCAGTTTGTGCAGGTGAATGATGTCAAATACACGGGAGATGT
>CALXWZ010000008.1 GCA_944392555.1 uncultured Alphaproteobacteria bacterium
TATACTTTTTGCGGCAGGTGTATACTTTAAAAGGTGTTACAATCAAAACGACAAACACTATTTATAAAATTTTGAAAAGGGAAATAGTGGCTAGAATTGGGCTTTAAGCGGGTATAAAAAAAGCGGACACTTTAAAGTATCCGTTTTTATTTTTTTATATTGGTCGGGGCGACATGATTCGAACATGCGACACCTTGGTCCCAAACCAAGTACTCTACCAGGCTGAGCTACGCCCCGCTCTACCATCGCTTACCCTTATACTCCTCTTCTTTCATAATTGCAAGTTTTTTCTTATCCCCTTTTCTATTTTTTTCTTTACTTTTTGTTTTTATTATTGTATAATTTTTTCATAGTTCATTTTTTCAGGGAGTTATTATGATTAGATATTTAGTATTAGACAAATTGATTGCCGATAATTCGCATTCTTTTGTTGTCCACGTTTGGGCCTGTAACAGTGACCAACAATCCGTTACACATATTGATTACATTGCTCTGCTTGCCGGCGTTAAAAAAGATGTTACCACCTTAAATAAAGCTGAAAAGAAAACATTCTACGATACACTACACGCTGTTTCTTCTTGGGGAAAAATTCAAATTAGTCCTTCCCGAGGTTGGGTTTTAGATGAAATCGAAACATCTCCACACTATCGCAATCGATTAGAACAAGATTGCTCCCTTGTGAGAAAATACTTGGAAACTGCTTTTGATTTACCGTATCAGCAATCTCCCGTCGCAGAAGTTTATAAGTATTTTCAAATCAAAGGTCGCACTCGGGAATAGTTGCTATTTGTAACCCATTGATGTTTACAATTTAACATACTTTTTATGCTACGCACAATAGGAGCCAGCCGTTTTTGACTTTCCTGATTAATCCGTTATTTTCTCGGATTAAGTGCCGTAAACGAATTTCTTCCGCAAAAGATTTCTTTTGGGTTCAATTTAATACGCTCGGTTTAATAAGACTCATTCAGGTTGCTTTTGAATAACAAACACCCTGCTTTGTTTGCATATATATAAATTGTCAGACAATCTATAAGCCGGGTTTTGTAATCGATAATCATTCGTCTTGAATAAACATTGCTGTTTATTTCCAGCAACCTACCTCTTGTCGGCAGAGCGGGAACGCCCTTTTTAACATATTGCTATGTGCCGCCTTAACTTGGTCTTGCTTCCGATAGGGCTTGTCGTGCCAATGCGGTTGCCCGTATTGCGGTGGGCTCTTACCCCGCCGTTTCACCCTTACCGACTTTGTGTCGGCGGTTTGTTTTCTGTGACGCTTTCCCTCAAGTCACCTCGGCCGGACGTTATCCGGTATCGTGTTCCCGTGAAGCCCGGACTTTCCTCTGATTTTTCATCAGCGATTATCCGATTGTCTGACTTTACAATTTATACGCGATTTATTCCTCTTTGTCAATCACTTTTATCCTGACTTTATTCACTTTATCTGATATTTTTTTATTTTATAACCCGCTATTTGGCTTAAATCAAGCCTTTTACGATACGGCATTATAATACCATATAAAAAAATCTTTTAAAAACAGCAAAAAAGTTATTGACAAGTGAAAAAGAAAAATGTATATATAGAACCCTAATCAACAAATAAGGGTTATTAAAGATGACAATGAAAACAACAAAAACATTAAGTCCTGCAAATTGTGACGTTAAATGGTATATGATTGACGCCACTGATTTGGTTCTTGGACGTTTGGCAAGCCAGATTGCGACAATCTTACGTGGTAAAAACAAGCCTTGTTTTTCACCCAACCAAGATTGCGGAGATTATGTCGTCGTCGTCAATGCCGAGAAAGTGCAATTAACAGGCCACAAAATGGCTCAAAAAGAATATTTCCATCACACGGGATATATTGGCGGTATTAAGAGTATTTCCGTTGCAAAGCAATTAGAAGAACACCCTGAACGCGTTTTAGAAAAAGCCGTTCAACGGATGTTATCTCGCAATGCTTTGGGTCGTCAACAAATGCGCAAATTACGCATTTTCGTCGGTCCGGAACACACGCATCAAGCGCAAAATCCGATTGTTTTAGATCTCGCTTCTAAAAACCGTAAAAACAAAAGAGGTGCATAATGGTTACGAAACAAAATAAAACAACATTAGAAGATTTGAAACAAGAAGTTATTGCCGAATCGGCCACGCAAGCAACTCCGGTTGTGCGCACTCCGAAAAAAGACAGCTTGGGCCGTTCTCAATCTGTCGGGAAGAAGAAAGATGCCGTTGCCCGCGTTATCATTAAAATGGGTAAAGGTGTGATTACGGTTAACGGTCGCACATTGGAAGACTATTTCCCGCGTCCGGTTTTACGCATGATTATCAATCAACCGTTTGCCGTCACAAACCGTGAAGGACAATTTGATGTTCAATGTAATGTTCGCGGTGGTGGTTTATCGGGTCAAGCGTATGCTTTGCGTCACGGCATCAGCCGTTGCTTGGATTTATTTGAACCGGAATTGCATACGGCATTGAAACGAGCCGGTTTCTTAACACGCGACTCACGTGTTGTTGAACGTAAAAAACCGGGTTTATCCAAAGCAAGAAAACGTTTCCAATTCTCAAAACGTTAATTGGTATCGTTTTGGAATTGTTATTTTTCAATGGGTTGCCGAAATCGACAACCCATTTTCCATATTCACACTCTCTTCACATTCCCTTGACTTTATTGCGATACCAATTTACAATATTCACAAAAAAGTTACTTTATATCGTTTGAGAACTTGGTTTCATAAGACTATCGCAAACAGCAATATTTTTGATTATTCTGTTTGCTCCTGATATTTATTCTTTCAAATAATTATCCTTTTCAATTTACTCTCCTTACCGATATCTTTGTAATTTTGTTAATGTGTTGCAAGAATTTTTCGGAATCAGATTGCGATTTTGCTGTAAAAACAATGAGAATTTTCATATTTTTTCAAATAAGAGCTCAAAAACTACTTATTTGGGTAAACAAACACAACTATTTTTTATCAGATAAAACAATTAACTTTATTCTACCTACCCTGCGTTATCTCCGATGAATAAGATAACATACTTTTTTGAGAAGTTCTCAACTTTCCTTTTATCATCTCACCCAATAAACTTAAACTCCGCAACGGTGCAAACCCCTTAATTCTAAATTTATTGATTTCGCACCGTAACCCGCTTTTGGCTTTTTCTGAAATAAGTGTTTGCTTATTTTCAACAGAACTAACCGTCAATAAATGGTGAATAACTTCTGGATGTGTTGCCAATATTGTATCCATAATACCTAATTTATGGGCTTGCTTGCCGATGGCTACAAAACATTCTTCCAGATTCTTTTCTCGCTCTCTCGGCGTATTACCCATTGCTTCCACATAATCATTCATGGCAAGTAATGCACGCTTTACCGTGCTGATAAAAAGTCTGTTCTGTGGCTCAATGCATTGCGAATCCATTCGCTGTATCAATAAATCTTTTATAGAGCAACCTTTTTTCTTTTCTTTTAAAATATCTGATACAATCTGTATAAGACATTTTTTATTTTCATCTGTGGGGATAAAGGGTTTGGGGCTATCCGGCGCATTATCATTTTGCTTTTCCCTTTGAGGTAAAATAAACTCCATCGCCCCGTGGTCAAACATGGTTATATTCTCTCCATCAATGCGAACTTGCGCTCCATGTCTATCCGAATCAATTTCTTTTCCTTGCAATAAAATGGATAACTCTACGCAAAAAATGGCTTTTGCAACGGCTTGTTTGAAAGCTTTTTCTTCGGGAGTTTTAGCCGGCAAATCGTTAAAATGTTTTCCGCTTGCCAGCTCAGTCATTTTAAATTCTTTGCCATAATCCATCAACTCCGCCGATTTAACATTGAAATGATGATTACCTATCATTAAAGAAAACTGTCCGTATTGCTTTCGCGCAATTTCTATTTGCTTTGCACCAATATGAAAATCTGCTTCCACCGCCGTCAAATCAATCGCTTTTTTAATTGTTTCGGGCAACTCACCAAATTTAGCCTTATCCAATTTTGCCAAGCTCTCGGCAGCAGGCAATAAATATCGCTTAAATTGTATGTTCGCTTCCGCCTCAACATTATGGCGTAAGAGTGTTAAAGCACACGTTGTTCGTTTTTTATCGTTTAAAACAATCTGAACCGTGTATCCGAACGAACCGGCACCCAATAATTTCCCAACATGCAGAATTTTATTAGACAACGGCATTCCATCCCTATCTTTCATACGAGATATGTCTTCAAAAATTTCATAGCGTTCAGGTGGATTATAATTACTCTTTGCTTCTTTTAAATCCTGCCGAATTTCATCCGGTAATCCGGGAAATGAGTGCAAAGCTTGTAAAACTTTTCCTCCGGCCGCACCCATTGAAGAAAGGATTTTAAAAATCAATTTACCCGGACGTTGTACGGTTTTAGTTTCCATAATCCGTTCTGCTTCGTATAATGGAATGTTTTTCGGTGGCTCAACCGTGTATAATCCCGCAACAAATAAGGCTTGCGTTTCCGGATACTTACATTGTTTGAAATACGTATCCAATATTGCCACAGCCTCTTTTTTGAACCGAACACCTTTTAATAATTTATTTTTAACCTTTTCAAAAGATGATTGAAGTTCTTGCACTGCCTCAATATTATCAGCAGTAACACCACTTTCAAAAATCAAATGCTTGATAAGTCCGAGTTGAAGGGACTGTTCTTGTCGCCAAAATTCCCGATGAAATGCTATCAAACGAGCAGTTTTAACATTATTTTCACGCATATTTTCATTTAAAGAAAATACACCGCCTAAAATACTGTTTCTATCTTGATAATTGATTGCTTTTCGATTGATTGCATTTATTAAATCGCGGACACTGCTCATTGAAACGGGCGAAATCAGAAAATCCAATACGGTTTGATTTAAACCGCATTGATGCAAACTCCGCAATCCTTCGGTTGTTGCCCAAAATTCCCTATGATAATCCCGTTTCGGATGATTGTTTAAAACTTCCTTGACCTTAGCAGAAACATTTTTCTGAGTTTGCGTTTTCTTCATGATACGGCAAATGACCTCTTTGGCAACCGGATAAGAAAACAAATCCATACACCGTTCAATCGGTATTTGATTGAAAAACGCTTCAGGATTTTTATCATTATCAATACCGATTTTAAAAGCGTATAAAGAGGATAGCGTATCAATCAACACTTCTTTTAATTCCCCGATTCCGTTTGGTTCGGTTGCTAAAAGTTCCTCAATATGCTTTTGAAAAAAAGAAAAAAGCCGTTCATCTTTCAACATATCGAAACAAAGTGTTCCATCCTTGTAAAAAGTATCTTGAATAATTTTCTGCAATCTTAATCCGAATTGTTCATTTTCTACCGGAATCATTTCGCCGATACGATGTGTATATAAACAATTTTCTTTTCTTTGGGTATTGTATTTAATATACTCAGCCGAGAATATGGCAAATTTTTTCAATCCGTTTGGTAAATCTTGGCGATTATCTTCCAAAGGAACATAATCTGAAGTATACGGCATTCGGATCAACTCATTATTTGCTTTTTTCAGTAAAATACGAATGTTGTGTTTTGCTATTTTTGAAAGAAATTTTCCTATTTCATTCGTATCAAAATCCTTGCATCTAAAACGTTGCGGAGAGGTTAAAATCGGTAATTCAATCAATCCATCTTGATATTTTCCTTCACCGATATCATGCGCAACTTTTTCTATACATTTTCCATACACGTATTGTTTAAACAAATCCGCTTGAATGCGATACTCTTTTGAAAACTTATGATACTCTTTTGAAAACACGTTAAAAAAAGCATTTAACTCTGCTATCGTCTGAGGTTGCTTATACCCACAAAGAGTAAAGATATCAAATTCCAAAACATTTCTTACACTTAACGATTCAACAACAAAAACGTGACCGAGAACAAATTTAAGTTTTTCTTCGTTGGGTATGACTTGCCCGGCCGGCGTTTCAAAAAAACGAATATACGGATTTTGAGCAGAAAGAAATCTATCATCCGTCATTTCAAGAGAATTAAAATCCTCATAAGATTTTTGGACGAACCGTGGCAATATGTGAGAATAAAAATTTTGAATAATCGGCGTATATTTTTGCGGATTTTGAGCATATAATTCGTTCAGTTTATCCGTAAATTTTTGAATAACGGCGCTCTCACTCGCCAAACCCGTTGTATGTGAAAAAGCATGCTCGGGTATCAAACTATCCTGATACAATGAAACGAATTGATTAAAGTCACTTTCCATAAGCGACCAATCCATTTTTGCAACTTCTTCCTCCATTCGCTTGCGGTAGTAATTAAAATACTCCGTTTCCCCAAACCACGAACGATTATTATTTTTTACTTTTGAGCTTAATATAATTCGATCATTCTCAATATTAAAGTATTCCTTGGCCTTTGATAACGCTTTTTGAAATCCTGATAAATTCAAAATTTCTCTGACAACTTCTTTTTCCTCCTCTTTTGTTAGTCTGTCGAGTAATTCAAGATCCCTATTCCATGCCAATCTATATGGGAAATTGTGAGGCATCAAATTCACACCGCCTGCTCGATTTGCACCGTAATCATTAGAAAACCGATTGGACAACGGCTCCAATTTAGGCAAATTATGCACACCTTTATAGGCATATTCAGTCAACACCATCAACGGACATTGTTTATCGGCCGATTCATCCGAATCCAAAGCGGAATGTGATTGTCCGTATTTATCATGAAATGCTTTAATTTGAGTTAACACATTCAAATGGGAATCATCGTCCGTATATGCATCGTGCATTAAATAATTTCTACGTTTAACTTCTGCCTCATACTCAGGATGAACAAACGGAAGTTCATTCAAAATATCAACAACCTGTTTTTTTAACTCCTTATTTTGTAAGGAAACGGGTAATTCATACACGGCATTCACAAACAACCGTTGTTCCGTTTCTGATAACTTATTAACTTCATCCAATAAATAGGAATGGTACTCTGCCCATAAGTCTAATCGCTCATTAACCATATAATCAAAAATGAGTAAAAGCGCCTTTCTTTTTTCCGATTCCGATAGCACTTTATTTGCATCATATTCGGTTGACTTTATGAATTTTTCCCAAAATGTCTTTCCGTATCTTTGTTTGATTACTTCTAAATCATGCGGGTTGTATTGCTGTTCAGTCGTTTGTATCTCTTTTTTATGCCCTACATGCCCAATAATATCGGATAATAAATTTAATCTGTCTTTACCAATCGGATGAATCGTGAAAAAACGAGACAACGGATTCTCGATCGGCTCCTCTGACTCTCGCCAAAAATCATACATGGATTTCGGATTATAACCGGCATTAAGAGCTAAAACAGCACCTATTGCATCACTTCCGACTTCTTGAAATTGCGATTGAGTATCTACTCTTGACCAATTTTTCATAAAAGGATGACCGAGTTCATGCCCTAAAACATAAGCCAAACAATCAATCGGCCGTGGATTACCCGCTTTATCAAAAAAGATGCCTTTTGAAATAATCAAAATAGGTGGCTTTGTTTGATTCACAATACAAGCATTCGGTTTTTCATCTACCGATAAATAGATTTTGCATTTTGATAAATCCCCATAAAGATTAGAAACGCTTTCCACTCCGTTTTCATCTGTTTTTTTCTCATTTGTTTCAAAAATTTTTTTATTTTCGGGTGAATTGAATAAATTTTGAATAACCTCATGCGCATATTTTTGCCACGGCCCTTCCGACTTATCCACCATCATCATTTCCTCAACCAACGGTGACAGTTGATTTTTTGAAACGCATTCTTCGTGTTGTTTATAAAGAATATCTAAATCGGAAAGATTCGTTGTATCAATCCCCTCTGTTTCCAGTTTTTGCCGATATGCCATAACCGGTTTTCTTTGTTCCGTTAGAAAAGCTTTTGTTCTTTCCGATAACGAACTTCTATCATTACCTTCAAAATCTGATGAAATTATATCTGTCATCTGTATTTTTTCCTATCCATTCTTTCAATCGATTATGGCACATCATACCTTCTGATAATGTCAAATCATTGTATCAAAAAATTATCATTTTGTCAACAAATTAAATACAATCCTCACTCTCGAAACAACTTTTCAAAAAGGTATCCTTTTTATTTACCTTTTTGATTTATTGTGTTAAAAATAACGCAGATTAAAAGGAAAGGGGTATGAAAATGAAAATAAAAATCCAATTCATACGAAAACAGATTCAAATTCTTCGCGTTATTATTCAAGCTATTTTTATGTCTGGCTTAATTTTGGCATTTATGCCACAATATAATCCCATCGGCAAATATCTTTTTTTAACAATTTTACTGTTAGGCGTATTCTTTTGCGGTTGGGTTTGTCCCTTTGGCTCCTTGCAGGACTGGACGGCAAAACTCGCACGCTTTTTAAAACTGCCACGCTATCAAGTTCCCGATAAATTTCAAAAATATTTACAACTTGCCAGATATGCATTCTATGCGTTTGGGACCTTGGGAATTGCATTTGCATTTTTAAATGCACGCAAAATATTTAATCATGATCTTTTTGCCGGGAAATTAACTTTAACTGCCGGAATTATTTTAGGTCTTTTTATTTTAGCCTCACTATTTATTGACAGACCGTTTTGCAATTATTTCTGCACAAAAGGCGCCTATTACGGATTATTCAGCGTATTGCGAATTTTCGGAATTGCGCGCGATGAAAATAAATGTATTCATTGCCATCTTTGCGATAAAAAATGTCCGATGAATATTAAAATTGAAAAAAACAAATTTATTCGTCATCCCAACTGTATCAACTGTTTAACATGCGTAAGTGTCTGCCCGAAAAAGTGTATTAGCTATAAACTAAACAGAAACACGCAAGCCACGGCAGAAAAAACAATACATTAATTTCTCATACGGCAAAATAAAAAAAATGGCTTCCTTTTTCGGATAACCGTTTGTTATATTTTTATATTTCTTTATACACGTTAAATCATATTTTTCTAACAAAGAAAAGGCAATATTCGGAATACCCGTAACCATTTAACTTCTTTAAAAGTAAAAAAGAAATATCCATCACACTTTCCATTACTTTTAAATTTTCCAAATCATCATCCGAGCACACAAAATACTAACCGTGCCAAATATCATTAAAAAAAGCACAATCAACTTCATACAAAAAGATTTTTAATATATTTACAAAAAAAGCCCGCGAAATGCGGACTATTAAATTTTTGGTGGAGGTAAGCGGGATCGAACCGCTGACCTCTTGAATGCCATTCAAGCGCTCTCCCAGCTGAGCTATACCCCCAACGGTTATGTGGGTGTTTATACCTTCTTTTTTTCACCTTGTCAACACTTTTTTTTCATTTTTAACCTTTTTTTATACTTTTCCTTTTTTCACGCATAACTTTTTTCTTTTCCGGTTGACAGATTATGTAACTCTTGTTATCCTCCTCTATGTTAAAAGGAGAAAATATATGTTTGTTGTTTTTTTGCTTCGAATTATCTTTTTTATTTGGATTGTCGGCGTGTTATCGCTGTTGCTTTATAAATTTTCCAGCGGTTCTTTGCAATCAACACGCATTTCAGTATTACTCCTGTTTCCGTTATTACTACTCACGCGCAAGGGTCGCGCAAAAATTAAAGGAGAATTAAAATGAAAAACACCGTTCTATACGGTATTCTTGCCGTTGCTTTGGTTATTACCGGCATTTGCTTTTCAGGTGTCACGATTATTGACACGGGTTATCGCGGTATTAAAACACGATTTGGAGAAGTTATCGGAGAGCCGTTGCCCGAAGGTATTTATTTTTATAATCCGATTACAACCGAAATTAAACCGATTGATGTGCGTGTGCAACGCATTGCACTTAATATGAGCACTTATACAAAAGACGTTCAACAAGCCGATTTATCCGTCACAATCAACAGTAGTGTTGATGACAATACGGCTCACCTACTCTATAAAGAAATCGGGATGGACTATAAAACAAAAATTATCACACCACAAATTTTAAAAGCCGTTAAAGATACCATCGGTAAATGGGAAGCCGATTTACTTGTTTCAAATCGGGAAAAAGCTTCCGATGAAATTTTGGCAGCATTGAAAGAGAATCTGGCTCCGGCGCATATTCTTGTTCAAAGCGTTGTTATTGAAGATATCAACTATTCTTCGCAATTTGAACGCGCCATTGAAGAAAAACAAATTGCAACACAAGATGCAATTAAAGCAAAAAATAAAACAAAACAAATTGAAGAAGAAGCCAATCAAAAGATTTTAAGCGCACAAGCTGAAGCCGAAAGTATGCGGATTCGCTCGGAAGCACTTAGCAAAAATCAAAGCTTGGTAGCATACGAAGCCGTTCAAAAATGGGATGGCAAATTACCTGTTAATATCTATGGAAATGCCCCTATTCCGTTTATAAATGTTTTGACAAACCAATAAAAGGCAATACCGTTCACAAAAAAACCGCTTGGTTCAAAAGCGGTTTTTTCGTGTCTGCTTTATATTTATTATTGCTGAAAATTTCGGTTATGAAAAAACCGTCATTTCAATTTTAGCATCAAAATATTGAATAATTTTAAGAACTAAATCAAAATCAACGGATTCTTCCGATGTGTAAGACCCCAACTCAATTTTTTCAATCGCACCGGCCGGTTCTCCGATAATAGATGCAAAATCCTCTAAACTTAACCCCTTTCCGTGGCGTAATCCATATAAACCCATTCCCAATTCCTTCAGCGTATGTTTTTCAAATATCTTGCTGGAAATTAATTTTCGTTCTGCGCTCATTCGTTTTTCCTTTCTTCTTCCTTTATAAATGCAACCAATTTGTTGCTTACATCTCTATTCTATATTGAATTTTTATTTTGTCAACATTAGTATAATTCAATTAAAAAAAATATTATTATTTTTAAAAAAAAGTTTTTACGAATTTATATTTTATTTTTTTGCGCAAACGACACATATTTTAAATTCAATTTGATTTTTTGGGTTTGATAATAAAGCTAATCAAAAAAATTTGTAAAAAAGCATACTTTTTTATGTTTTAACGTAAAAAATGCAGATTATGGTCTATATCAACCTTGTTTTTTATCAAAAATACGCACAAGTTTGATGTGTTTATATTAACTTTTGAAAGGGAGCAGACATGTCAAAGAAAATCACGCAATTTAAAAAAGGAAAAAACACTCAACAAAATCAACTCTGTCAAAATAAAAAGCAATGCCAAAAACAAACAAAAAATCAAGGGATTGAAAATTATTTTATGAATTCTCCGATGACTTGGGCACAAGCTTTTGACGATTCGCAATGGCTGGAACCGAATATAGAAGTATCGGAATCAAACAATACAGTCAACGTATCGGCAGAATTACCTGGTATGAATCCGGAAGATATCCGCGTAAATGTATCGCAAGACGGTTACTTAACTATCAGCGGAGAAAAATTACACCATCAAGAAGAAAATGATACCGAAAGCGGTATGTACTTCTCGGAACGCTCTTACGGTATGATTCAAAGAACCATTCCGCTACCGCAAGACTTAAATTATGATGAAACTTCCGCCGATTTTGAAAATGGCGTTTTATCAATCCATATTCCAAAATCCGAATCGGCGGCAAAACGTATTAAAAAAGTGCCGGTTGTTGCAAAATAATATCAGCCAAATTCATTTATGCACTCTGTAATAAAAAAGGCTCTTCAATAAGAGCCTTTTTCCGATTACCTAACAGTGGCTATGAAAAAATTATTTCTCATCTGCCGCAACTTGCATCTTCACAATGATATCCGGGTTTGATACTTTACCGTTGTTAGCAGAAGTGCCCGCCTTCAAAGAATCAATAGCTTCCATACCGGAAACAACTTGTCCGAATACCGTGTATTGTCCGTCCAAATAACCGGCATCATCAAAACAAATAAAGAATTGGCTATCCGCACTGTTTACATCAGCCGCACGCGCCATGGAAACCGTTCCTCTGCCATGATGTTTATTATTAAATTCGGCTTTCAATTTTTGACCCGAACCGCCCATACCTGTGCCCGTCGGATCACCGGTTTGAGCCATAAATCCCGGAATAACGCGATGGAATTTAACGCCGTCATAAAATCCCTGACGTGTTAATTCTTTAATCCGTTTCACATGATTGGGGGCAACATCCGGATATAATTCTATAACCGCACGCCCGTATTCCGTATCTAAATAAAGTGTATTTTCCTTATCCAAATTGTTCATTGTTTGAGCTCCTGCAATTGTTGAAAAAAATAAAGTGAGTGCCATACACAGTTTCATCAATAAGTTCATATCTTCTCCTTTGCTGACATTAACATCATCGAGGATAACGAGAGCGAACAAAATTGTCAACTCTCTTTTTAGATTTTGAATACATATTTTCTATTGCAATTCGTTAAAATATCCAGTAATGTAGTGGCATATTTATGTGAGGGGCAAATCATGTTAAAAAATCGTTACCGTTCGGAAACGAACATTCTTTTTTTAATTTTTAAAACGTTCTTTAAAATTGCGCTCTTCGTCGTTGGCGGTGGATTGGCGATGATTCCCGTTATAGAAGATACATTCGTTCGGAAATATAAACTCTTAAAAAGCGATGATATTGTTGATATGGTTGCGATGACACAAACTATCCCCGGATTGATTGCCGTTAATTCCGCCATTTTCGTCGGGCATAGATTGTGTGGGTGGAAGGGTAGTGTTGTAGCAACAATCGGTGTTTTAATCCCATCCATTTGCATTTTGTGTTTGATAGCGGCATTTTTCCCGTTATTATCTATGGAGAATCCACATATTCTCGCCGCATTTTCTTATATTCGTGCTTGTGTAACGGGTATTTTTTGCTGTGTTGCCGTTCGACTTGGGAAAAAGATTTTATCCACACATCGCGATTTTTTAATTGTCGGCTTACTCATTCTGGGTATGCTGTATGGCATTAATATCATTCTGTTGATTGTGCTTTCCGTTCTGATGGGATTAGTCAGTGCGTACAAGCAACAAAAAGAAGCGACAAAAACGGAGAATCGCTCATGACACACTTAATTCTTTTTATGCAGTTTTTTAAATACGGCTTGCTTTGCTTAGGCGGCGGTTATATGATTATTCCTTTATTATATGAAGATTTTGTGGCGCAAACGGAATTTTTTACGCCGGCACAATTCGGGAACTTGTTGGCTATTTCGCAGATGACACCCGGAGCCGTCAGCATCAATGCGGCAACATATATCGGTTATATGCAAGGGCAAGTTCTTGATGCCGTTATTGCCAGTATCGGGCTTGCTATGCCGACGTTTATTTTGGCTATCATCGCTTTAAGCTTTTTTAAAAAGCATAAAAATTCAACGTTTGTTGCCGGTTTTTTTAAAGGGGCGCGCTGGGCGGCTTTTGTAATGGTATTATCAGCCGTTGTTTTATTTGCCAATATGTCGGTCTTTTCGCAACCGGTTTCCCTTGATTCTCTCAGAAGTTTTTCATTAAAATACCCGGAACTCGGGGTTGCGATTATGTCTGCCGTCATATATTATCGCGGACATCTTTCCATGATGCAACTTTTGGTTCTTGCATTTGCCATCGGATTCGGAGTGAGTTTTATATGACACCGTATTTGCAACAGCTTGAAAAAGAAGCCCTTGAAGTAATACGCGAAATTTGCTTTTCAAATCGCCTTTCCGAAATTGTTGTGTTTTACAGTATCGGAAAAGATTCATCTGTTTTACTGCACTTATTTAAAAAAGCATTTTTCCCGTTTCCGATACCCGTTCGCTTTATGCATATTGATACCGGTTGGAAGTTTAAAGAAATGTATGCCTTTCGCGATAAAATTGCAAAGCAAATCGATTTAATCGTTTACAAAAATCCGGCTTGCTTAAATCCTTATACGGATGGACCACGTTATACGGATGTGATGAAAACACAGGCATTAAAGCAAGCCTTAGAAAAATACAATTTTAAAATAGCGTTCGGTGGATCCCGACGCGATGAAGAAAAAAGCCGTTCCAAGGAACGATTTGTTTCTGTAAGAGATGCGGAAAATAAGTGGAATCCGTATAATCAAAATCCGGAAATTCCGCCATTATACAACACATTTCATACCGATAAAACAAGTTTACGCATTTTTCCGCTCTCAAATTGGACGGAAGTTGATATTTGGGAATATATTAAACATGAAAAAATTGAGGTTGTCCCTATATATTTTGCACATGAAAGGCACGTTGTTCGCAATCAATCCGGATTATATATCGCCACGGAAAATGATACAGGCGAAATCAAAAAAGTGCGTTTTCGCACACTGGGATGCTATCCTTTAACGGGTGCCGTTTTATCCGAAGCCGAAACGATTGATGATGTTATCAATGAACTAAAACAGACCGCTTATACGGAGCGTATCACGCGCGTAATTGATTATGATACTGATTTCTCAATGGAAAAGAAAAAAATTAACGGATATTTCTAATGAAAAGAATTTTTAAAGTAATTTGTTGCGGAAACGTTGATGACGGAAAGTCTACCCTATTAGGGCGTCTCCTTTTTGAAACCGGCAGTATTAAGCAAGACCAATTAGAAGAAGCGCTTGCCTCTTCAATTAAAACGGAAGAAACGGCACAACCCGATTTTGCCATGTTTTTAGATGGGCTTGCCATGGAACGCACAAAGAAAATTACGGTTGATGTTGCCCATCGCTATTTTACTTATAATCAAATCAGATTCCATGTGTTGGATTGTCCGGGGCATGAAGAATATACCAAAAATATGGCAACGGCTGCCGCTTGCGCCGATAGTGCGCTCATTGTTGTTGATGCGACAAGGCCTATTCGTGCCCAAACCATACGCCATATTGAAATATGCGCAATGTTCCGTCTAAAACAAGTATGTATCTGCCTCACAAAATACGATTTACTGGCTGATAAATCTATTTTAAAACAAAAAGAGGAAGAAATTAGAAATCTGCTAAAAGACAAAGACTTTTCATATACCATATTTCCGATTTCCGCCGTTACGGGATATAATATACCGAAGGTGCTGTCTGTTTTAGAAAACTTTGCCGAGCAATCTGCCGATACGGCCGAAAAAAATCAAGCCATTATATTCCATATTCAAGCTATGAAACAGCTTGACGGCAAATGCTATATTTACGGAAAAAACCTTATGAATCGTCCCATCGATTTTGCGGAGGGGGAAACATTTACTATATATCCCACGCATCAAGAACTCACTGTTTCGGCAGAATCGGCATCACTCCCGCTCGGTTGCATTCAACCGACTGAATCAATAGATGTAAATACCGGCGATTGTGTGGCTAATTGCCCTCTTTTGATAACGAACAAATTTTCACATCAGACAATTTTCTTTGAAGAACCGGGTAATCATTTATTACTTAAACATGGCACAAAGGTTGTTCGGGTTGTTCAACTAACTGACACACAGATACAAACCGATGCACCGCTTTTTATCAATAACATTGAAGATATCAAGGAAAACGGCTTTGGTATTTTGATTGATGAAATCACTAAAAAAACAATCGGTTGCTGTGTTTTTACCCGCAATTCATAAAACGAACACCGACTTCATCGGCATAAAACAAAAAATTTGCCCTGCATTTTATAAATACGTCATCACCAGCCGAGCAGGCGTTGATGTTTTGCAATGCACCAACAAAAACAATGTCAACCGATGATGCGGTTTTAATCCGGCATAGGAAATAATCCCTTCATGGAATAAAGAAATCACTTCCGGTTGCATCTTATCAAATAATTCTTTGCGTTTTGCAATATCCTTTTGCTTACGAATGGCTTGATTTACCATCATTTTAAAGCGTCCGTTCAATATCTTGCGACGCACCAACGGCACTAATTCCGGACGAAGTTTTTGCGTCACTTGTGCAATATGCCGAATCAAGCGAATATAACTGAATACTTTTTGGGGCGTAAATGAAGTGCGCATAATTGAATGCGGATTTGAATAGTAGTAATACAACGGCATATCAATGATTGCTATACTCTTTATCCGCATCATTAACTCTGTTGTAAACGGAACATCCTCAAAATAAATACCCTCAACAAAAAATAAATCCTTAATCGCCTCTCGTTTATATAGCTTGATGTTAACGCCCGTTAAAATTTTATTGGTTGTTAAAAACACGATATCGGGATTTTTGATTAATTCAACTTGTGCTTCTTTTAATCCCGAAAAATAACCCGAATACTTTTCACCGGTTGCAATATGTCGGCAAGAAGCAACATCTGCCTCCGTCTGTTTTATTGCCACGTATAATCTTTCCAAAAACGCCGGATGATAGTAATCATCCGAATCGCAAAATGCGATATATTCACCCCCAGCAACACGCATACCCGTATTTCTGGCTCCCGAAAGTCCTTTGTTTTCTTGATGAATCACCTTGATACGAGAATCTTTATCGGTATAACTTTCGGCAATCGTGCCACTTTCGTCCGTAGAGCCATCGTCTACACAAATAATTTCTATATCCTTAAATGTTTGTGAAATAATGCTCTCCAAACAACCGGACAAAAACTCTTGCACGTTATAAATCGGCACAATAACGGAAATAATCGGTTTTGTCATTTGCAATCCTTTCAATACGGTTTAGTCTATGCAATATCTGCCCTCTTTGCAAGAGAAATAAAAAAAATCTTCTCTTTTTTATTCCAAAAAATAGCAAGTAAGGCTTTTTCTGATTCATTAAAGAGAAGATTTTTCACTTTATCAAACAAACTACATTAAATAAACATCAACCCTTTTTTGCACAATGTAGCAAAAATCGGCTCATCTAAATGCAATAAGCGAATAATCTCTTGCGGTGTTTCGGTTATATTCAATTCCTTTGATACTGCAACACCGTTTTTAACCGTTTTCACAACAGCACTCGGCAAACGAGATTGTCCGATACAAGCCGAGAGATAAACAAAACACTCATCATTATCCGCCAGATATTGTTTTGCCAAATAACGCGCATAGAGATTGAGCGTTAAATCTGCTTTGCTTGCATCTTTTGTCCACGGACTTCCGCCACCGACCGGACAAGCCGTTGAGTAAAAATCGCAAGCCAGTTTTCGCCCCGTAATACCGCAATCGGCAATGGAAGAGTGTAATGTATAAGCTCCTGTTCCGTTCACAATGATTTTATCCGGACGCTGTCCCAATGTTTGGATAATAACTTCCGTTAAATCTTCTTCTTTTAGCATTGGGATAGCAACGATTGCCGTATGAATATGCCCCGTTTCATCCAATGTAATTTGCGTTTTAATATCCAACCCCAAATTATCGGAAGTTTTGGCCTTTTCATACAACGCATTGTTTAGTTTGCGTGCCACAACCAACTCCGCGGGCATTGCCTCCTCTCCTCGGCAAGCGTATCCGACAAATACCCCCTGATCGCCCCAACCGTTTTGTGCAACGCCCTGTAAAATTTCTCCGGATTGAATACCGATTAAATTGATAACATTAATTTTATGAATGTTAATGGCTTTATCACCCCAAATTGAGGCATAGCGTTCATCATAGCCGATTTCACGCAATGCGCCTTTAACTGTTTCTACCATATTCGGCACTAAAACGGAACCGCTGATTTCACCGCCTAATACAACCGTATTATCTTTAATCATCACTTCTACGGCGTATTTCAGTTGCGGTGTTTTTTGCAGGAGTTGATCCAATAAGTAACTCGTAATAAAATCGGCAACCTTATCCGGATGCCCAAGTGAAACATATTCTGCTGTTTTTAACATATTTTTTTCCTTTCATTTTTACATTCAGTACTTATTTTGAAAGGACGTGAAGAATAAATAAAACGTTGCACACCGTTTATGCAAACAATTTGTATTTGCTCCTTTTAGTCCGTTTATTTTGAGCATTTATCACCTCTTTTGCAAGAGATAATCAACACCCATGAATCAGGACAAGTAGAGATAAATCCGATTCGTCTTTTAAGATACCCCATTATGCTCAAAAATGCAAGTTTTTTTTAACAGCAACCCCGCTTAACGGACACACAAAAATCTTTTATCTTGATAATATGATTAAAAAATCAAACAGTTCCATCTGACAACTCATCGGCTATCTTCTTTTGTTCAATCGGTAAAGTTATCACAACCCGTAAACCACCCATCGGGCTTTCATCCAACCGAATATCTCCGCCGTGAGATAAAATAATATCTCGGGTAATCGTCATCCCCAAACCGATTCCGCCCGTTTCCCGATTGCGCGATGCATCAAGCCGATAAAATGCTTTAAATACATCTTCCCGCTTTTCGGGCGGTATTCCGGGGCCGTTATCATCAATGATGATTGTTGCCATTCGGGCACGCATACCCAGCAAAACAGACGTTCGTTCGGCATACCGATTGGCATTCGTAATAATATTTGAAACAGCGCGCGTCATATCATTTAATCGCCCGGATATTGTTATTTTTTCTTCAATATGAAAATCTATTTTTTGATTGGCTTTTCGTTGTTTTTCTACAATTTGCATAATCACTTCATGCAAAGCAATCGGCTGTGGCGCTTCTTTGCCTTCCCCGCGAGCAAAAGACAAATAACCTTTGAGCATTTGTTCCATTTCCGAAATATCCGAAAGCAAATCTTGCGTTGTTTCATCTTGTTTCATCATGGAAAGTTGAAGTTTCATCCGTGTCAACGGCGTGCGTAAGTCGTGCGATACACCTGCCAACATTCCCGTTCGCTCGCTCATATATTTTTGAATGCGATTTTTCATTAAAACAAAGGAATATCCGGCTTGTCGCACTTCTGTTGCCCCGCCCGGCTTGAATTGGATATCCCGTCCCATGCCAAAAAGTTCCGATGCGCGCGATAACCGCTCTATGGAGCGAATTTGATTCTTCATAAATAAAAAGGCAATCCAAAACAATAGCAAGGATGATCCAATCATCCAAACTACAAAAACGTGAACCGTTGAGCTGAAAAAGCGCTTACGTGGCACAACCGTTGTTAAAATACCCGAAGGAAGTTGAATGGATATTTGCTGAAATTGATCTTTTACTTCAATCATGTCAACAGGATATTTGAGTGCCAAAATCGCACTGACCAAGTGAAAAGTTGTTGCCTCATACGGTAAATTTTGGCTCTTTAACCGTTCGGCGGGATAAAATTGCACTTTCAAACCCAAATTACTTTCTACCCGTTTCAAAAATACATTCATTTCTGCGGTATCCGTGCCATTTTCCAAAACGTAATCGGCAATCATCTGTATTTCGCCGGCTATATCCAAAGCCAACCGTCGACTCACCGTATCCCAATGCCGATTATAAAAGAAAATGAATAAAATCATTTGCAACAAAATCAACGGCAATAAAATAATCAGAACAAAGCGATAAAATAAACTACGTGGCATGACCCGTAATTTAAAAACCTTACTCACATAATGGAACCATTCAAATACGGGTTTTATCAATCCGAAAAAACGCGTTTGTTGTATATAAGCAACAATAAAACTCGTTTTCTTTGATATATTTTCTACCCATTTCTTTTTTTGCTTCTTCATTCTTTTCCCAAAAAATAATCGAACCGTTTATCCGTATTTATTTTATCATACTGCTTTTTAATCTTATTTATCCTGTTTAGCGCATCGCTCGCTACTTACTTTAATACCAACATATATCCCTGCCCGCGCACCGTTTGAATACATTGCGGATTTTTCGCATCCGTTTCAATTTTTTTCCTCAATCGCGTAATTTGAACATCAATGGCGCGTTCATTGTCCGTTCCCGCCAACCGAGCCAACTCTTCGCGTGTGACGGCGTATCCCGCTTTTTGAATCAGATATTTTAATAATTCTTGTTCGGCGGTTGTCAGCACAATCGGATTCCCTTGAACGGTCAAAATGCCGTTTTTCGTATTATAACAACAAGTCCCAAAATAGATTTCCGATGGGTGCTTTTCTTGCCCGTTACGCTTCAAGATATTATTGATTCTTAAAAGCAATTCTTTCGGTTCAAACGGTTTTGGCAAGTAATCATCGGCTCCGGCCTCTAACCCTGAAATGCGGTTATCTATATCACCCATCGCCGTCAGCATTAAAACAGGTGTTTCATTTCCTTCGCTACGCAATTCTTTTGTAAATTCTTGCCCGTTTTGCCCCGGCATCATCACATCCATAATAATTAAATCAAAACGAAACAACATGAGCAATTCGCGCGCCTGCGTGGCATTGGCGGCTTCCGAAATTTCAAAACCGTTGTCCGTGAGATACTTTTTCAGCAACCGTCTTAATCGCGTATCGTCATCAACAACCAACACATGTGCCTTGTTCGAATCCATTTACGCATTTTCCTCCAACCGTTTGCGAATCCCTGCCAATATCTCATTGTCCGAATACGCTGGGAATTTGATAACCGTTTCCATATCAGCCACATCTGCCTCAAAAGCATTCAGCATAGATTCATCGCACATTTTCCCCGAACGAATCAAAGCGCAAATATGCGCCCCGAGTGCCGTCAAAACGGGATAACCGAATGTTGTGCCCTGACCTTTCATATCATGTGCCGGTTTAAAAATTTGATTTTTAACTGTGGCTACCCTTTCCTCGCCGGACAAGGCGCGTGCCTCTTGTATCCCACGCTTCAAGTCGTGGATTTGTGTATGCACATTATCCAGATAACTTTCGGCTAATGAATGAATAACGGCTTGCGCACGTTGTTGTAATTCTTCCGCTTCACTGTTCTCACGCGGTGCAACATTTTTAAAAATATCCGGAATATCATTATGTTCTGTTGTCATAAACCCCTCCGTTCGTTTTTTCCAGTATATCAAAACAGATTTTAAATTACCAGTTTTTTTTATCCGTAAATAGTCTTTTTATTGACAATATCCCCTTTTTTGTTATACTCTTCAACATAATCGGTCATATATATATCAATTGTATATGGGGAAAAAGTAATGGATAAGAAATTCAGAAAAAATGTCGGCATTATGATTATCAATCCGGCCGGCGAAGTTTGGCTCGGCAAGCGCGCCGACGGACTCAAATTTAAATTCAACGAACAAATGCCACAAGGCGGAATCGATTCCGGCGAAACACCGTTAGAGGCCGCCTATCGCGAAATGAAAGAAGAAACGGGATTAGAAAAAGAAAAAACCCGCTTGCTTTACGAATCAAAAGAATGGTATTCTTATGTATTTCCCAAACCGAAAACGATTGGTAAGCATATATATGACGGGCAAATTCAAAAATGGTTTTTATTTTTATATCAAGGCAATGGCTCAGATTTTAATTTAGAGTATTACCCGGAAGAAATTGAATTTATCAGTTATAAATGGTATCCGTTACGGGAAATCGTTCAATATGTTGTTCCGTTTAAACGAGATGTCTATTCAAAAGTGACGGATGAATTTGAACCGATTATACAAAAATTTTTATCTCACCGTATTGACGATACCGTCGGCTTATGATAAACAGGAAAAATACTCCCTGTATGAAAGGAAATTTAAAATGAAATTAACATCTCTTTTACTCGGAACGGTTTTTTTATTTTCAGCCGGTTGTGCCGATGCAACGGCAGTTAAAAATACCACTTCCGACACACCGGACGATCCCTATGTTTTAATGGAATTATTCGGTTCCGCATACCAGTTGATTAAGCAAGACTATGTGGAAGAAACAACGGATAGACAGTTGGTTGAAAACGCTATCAGCGGTATGCTTTCCGGCTTAGATCCGCACTCGGTATTTTTAAATCAAGAAGATATGGAAGATATGGAAACCTCCACAAAAGGCGAATTCGGCGGTCTGGGTATGGAAGTTTCGGCCGATAAGGGATTGGTGCGCGTGATGAGCCCGATTGACGATACACCCGCTTACCGTGCAGGCATACAAACAGGCGATTATATTACGCATATTGATGGCGAATCTTTAATCGGCTTGTCGTTAACGGAAGCCGTTAAGCGGATGCGCGGAAAACCCGGCACAAAAATCACTTTGACCATTGCGCGTGGAGATAAAGAACCGTTTGATGTAAAACTTAAACGGGATATCATCAAAGTTGATCCCGTTAAATATGAAGCCAAAGGGGATGTCGGGTATATTCGGGTTATTCAATTCAGTGATCACACATCCGATAAAATCAAAGAAGCCATCACAAACATCAATAAAGAAATCGGCAAAGATAAAGTGCTCGGTTATATTTTAGACGTTCGCAACAACCCGGGCGGGTTGCTAACGGAAGCCGTTAATGTATCCGACGTGTTTTTGTCGGAGGGAGAAATCGTCTCCACCCGTTCACGACGGCCGGAAGAATCCATGAGTTTCTCGGCTAAAACGCCTGACTTCACGAACGGGAAACCGTTGGTTGTTTTGATTAACGAGGGTTCTGCCTCGGCTTCCGAAATCGTTGCCGGTGCATTGCAGGATCATCGTCGAGCCTTAATTGTCGGCGAACAATCTTTCGGGAAAGGTTCCGTGCAAGCCGTTCGCGATATTCCGGGATTCGGCGGTATAAAACTCACCATTTCACGGTATTACACACCCTCCGGCAGATCTATCCAAGCAAAAGGCATTGAGCCGGATATTGTGATTCCACGGGCGAAATTAGAGGAATTCCCAGCCGTCAGATGGATGGATGAAAAGAGTTTACCCGGTGCTATTTCTGCCGAAGAAGGAAAAAAAGCAAAAGATACAATCGCCAAAGAAACAGCCAAGAAAAAAGCGCAACAGGCAGTATCAAAAAATAAAGGCAGTGTTGCTTCTTCCGATGAAAAAGATACAACACCCGCAACCGATTATCAATTAAATCGCGCTATTGATATCTTGCGCGGGATTGCTCTTTATCAGCAAGCCGATAAATAATCATTTTCGGCTCAGCTATATCGCAAGATGATTTCAAATCGGCAAAATAATTATTATTTTGCCGATTGTTTTATCGGTTATCTTATCATCATGCACCACCTTAAATTCCGCCTTTTAAATAATACCGTATCCGGCGAATCGGATATATGATTTACAAATACATCACTCTGATTTGCAAAAATAACCTTCTTAAAAGCAATCGCACAACACCGCGCAAGCCGATGAGTATATGAAATCAAACAATTATTAAATCAATCAAATACATATAGAATAAAACGCACTCTAAAACAATTCCGTTCAAAGAAAGTTAATCCTCTCTTTTCATTCATAATAACAAATGGAATCTTAATTAGAAATCAACCCTCATCGGCCGATGATAACAGTGCCTTTTGGTTATTTTCTTCTGCACGCCTCTCCGTTTCCAAACGCTTTTTAAATTTTTCAAAACGTTCCAAAATGCGATTGCATACTTCTTCCGGCGTTAAATGCGTGGTATCAATTACATAATCAAAATTAAACTCATTATCAATATCAACCTGATAAATGCGTTTAAATCGCTCAACTTCCAACTTTCTGCGTTCACGCAAAGCATTTTCCGCTTCTGCGGGCGTAGTATATTTTTGTTCACTCGTGCGCTTCGTATCCTGCATGACGCGTTCTGCGGCAACATGCACATCAATGTTTAACTTCACTTTAAAAGAAAGCGGAATAAAATGAAATGCCATACGTGAATCAACAACATAATCAATCCCCTGCGTCGGCAACTCAATAAATATACTATCAATCTTTTTATCAATTTCGGGGTGCGTTTTACACATTTCATTTAATTCCAAAGTTGTCACCCCATATTCTTTGGCAATTTCGCGTTGCACACTGCCCGTTGAGTAAAACGTAAATCCCAATCTATCTGCCAACATCTTGCCGATTGTTGATTTACCGCTTCCCAACATTCCGGATAATGTAATAATGTATGCCATTGATTTTTCCGATTCTCGTATTATTGATTATATATCCAAATTTTCAACAAATTTAGCATGCTCTTGGATAAACTTAAAGCGATGCTCCGGCTTTGACCCCATTAACCGTTCAACGATACTTGATGTATATACCGCCTCTTCCGCTTCTTCTTCCGTTGCCTTATGCGGAATAACCACACGCAACAATGTGCGCTTTTTGGGATCCATGGTTGTTTCCTTTAATTGATACGGTGGCATTTCACCCAACCCTTTAAACCGCGAAATATCCACATTCTTGGCATTTTTAAATTCTGTTTTCAATAACCGTTCTTTTTCTTCATCATCAGCGGCATAAATTGATTTTCCGCCTTGTGTCAACCGATATAACGGCGGTAAAGCAATATATAAATGCCCGTTTTCAATCAATTTCGGCATTTCTTGATAGAAGAACGACATTAACAATGAAGCAATATGAGCCCCGTCAACATCGGCATCCGTCATAATAATAATTTTTTCGTATCGCAACGCATCTTCATTATACTTATCCCGACGCCCGCATCCCAGCGCTTCCGTCATATCCCGAATTTCTTCATTTGCCATAATTTTATCGTGCGAGGCGCTGATAACATTTAAAATTTTACCTCGCAACGGCAATATCGCCTGATGTGTTCTGTCGCGCGCTTGTTTTGCCGATCCGCCTGCCGAATCGCCTTCTACCAAAAATATCTCGGTTCCCGCCGTTTCTTTATGCGAACAATCCGCCAACTTCCCCGGCAACCGCAACTTCTTTGTTGCCGAAGCACGTTGTGTTTCAATCGTTTTCTTGCGCCGTTTGCGCTCTTCCGCCCGCTCAACAATAAAATCAAGCAAGGCTGTTGCCGATTTAATATCTCGGCTGAGCCAATGATCAAACGGATCTTTGACCGCGTTTTCAACCAAACGAGCCGCGCTTTGTGTCACTAATTTTTCTTTTGTCTGGCCTTGAAATTGCGGATCTTTGATAAAAACGGAAAGCATCACGCCGGCCGTATTTAAAATATCATCTGCCGTAATATCTGTTGCTTTCTTATTGCCGATCATATCGGCAAATGCACGCAATGATTTTGTAAGCCCGGCTCTCAATCCCGTTTCATGCGTTCCACCGAGTGGCGTAATCACCGTATTACAATAAGAATATGAAAAGCCGTCTTTAAAATCATCGGGCCAACAAATCGCCCATTCAACCGCACCCTCGCTATCAGGCAATTCCACGCGCCCCGTAAACGGTTTCGGCGTAATGGATGAGCGGTCTTTCATCAAATAATCTAAAAAGTCGGCAATGCCGTTCGGGAATTTTAAAATTTGCTCAACGGGTGTTTTATCCTCCCCCGTTATCAACTCGGTAGCACATGACCATCGCACCTCAATTCCCCGAAACAAAAAAGCCTTCGTGCGCGCCATTCTAAAAAGCGTTGCTGGTTTAAAATGCACGGAATCACCAAAAATCTCAGTATCCGGAATAAAAGAAACACTCGTTCCGCGCCGATTGCTGACAGGCCCTACCAACTCCAACGGCGTTATGGGTTTCCCTTGTTTATATTCTTGCCGATATAAATGCTTATCACGCGCAACTTCAATAATCATGTGCGCCGAGAGTGCATTAACTGCCGATAACCCGACACCGTGCAACCCGCCCGAAACGGCATACGCATTGCCACCGAATTTACCGCCCGAGTGCAACGTTGTTGTAATCACTTCCAAAGCCGACTTATTCGGAAACTTTGGATGCGGATCAATAGGAATACCGCGCCCGTTATCTTTAACGGTTACATACCCATCAGCCCCCAAGGAAACATCAATTTTTGTTGCATATCCGGCCACAGCCTCATCCATGGCATTATCAATAATTTCAGCCACCAAATGGTGATACGCGCGTTCATCAATTCCGCCGATATACATACCCGGGCGTTTGCGAACAGGCTCCAACCCTTCCAAAACTTCAATATCTTTGGCGGAATAATCATCTTTTTGCGGTGTAACATTAAATAAATCTGACATACGCGCATTTTAGCGAAAACAAAATCAAATTGCAAGAAAAAAAATCAAGTTTCCCGCGTTGTTTTTCCCGTTCTTTGGCTTTTTTCTTTGCTATCATTTATCTATTATCGGTAAACAACGGTAAAAAATCGGTTTGGATTTTTGTATCCGAATTAAGGGCGCTTTTTCTCCATCTTTCCCCTGCTTACCAAATAAAGCCGACAACGGATATCACCCGCAAAAAAGCCATTATGTTTCAGTCAGGTGTAAGCCGTATTACAAACAATTCCCGAGCGTTGTTACCTTTTGCACAATCTGATTTTGTATCATAAACGTGGTAATACAAGCCTCGGGCGTATAATATCCCATCATACCAGGGAACCCGACTTCGGGCAATGCACCGGGATCTAAATAAGGCTCCGATTCGGGTGGCGTAAACGTTTCATACGTGGTAGCGTAGATTAAATATGTTGTATTCCCTTTCACAAAATTTTTATCGGGTTGCCCCAACTCTTTAATAACCAACGCTTCCGGTTGTCCCTTTAAAGCTTGCAATCCTGCTTGATCAAACTGCAATTTCCCGGCCGTGCAACCGCAGAGCAATCCCAATGTCAGCATCATATAAACCGATTTTTTCATTTTTCCTCCTTTTTTGCTGATTAACACACAGGTAGGAATAAAATAACTCTCTGTCAACTCGCTTTCAGATCATTTAATCCGCAATCGTTTGGCTCAAATATAGTATTATGCTTTTCGGCGATGTATGGCAACCTTATTTCACAACCCTTATTTGCTCATTATCTTATTTTACGCATTACCTTATTTTGCGTCGGATATTTCATTATCTTTGCCACAATCTGCCGTTGTTTTAAAAACAAACAACGTGCCTTTGGCATACGCCGTTCCTTCTTTTCGCAAAGCAAAATCCGAATCACAAACTTTTATCAATCCTGCTTTTTTCGCCGTTTCTTCCACATACGATTTCCGATATAAATAGCGCCCTTGCGGTGAAAGAAAGATATCTTCTTTTTCGCTCGTTTCATTTGTCATAACAAATAAGCCGTCGGGCATCAAATGTTTTGCCGTTTGTGTAAAAAACGTCGTCAACTCACTTAAATAATTCGTCAACTCAACGGCAAGAATCAAATCATACTTTACCGTATCCGTTTCTAAAAATGAAATCACATCATTTTGAATCAACCGCGTATACCGATTTTTTGCGCGTGCCAAATCCAACATCTTTTCGGAAATATCAACACCCGTTAATTCATCATATTTTTTTTGGAACAAATCGGCAAATTGCCCCGTTCCACACGCTAAATCCAACACATGCGCATATTTTTCCCGCGCGGTTTGATTTAAATAATCCGTTGCATAACTCAATCCCTTGGCTTCCAACTGTTGCATGGTTTCATCATACGTTGGCGCAAACGCATCAAATAATCCGCGGGCATACGTTAAAATGCCAACATCATTTTTTCTATCATTTTGCAACGCATTGAGGGTATGAACGGCAATTTCATTTTCCGGAAAATGCTTCACCCACCCTTTTGCAAAATCTAATGCTTCTTTCTTTGATTTTTTCCCTTCTTCCGATAATCTTGCTAAGGTATTGGCTATCCGAAAATCAATCATTTCAGGGTGCGCTTTAAGTGTTAAGATATTAAAATAAAGTCCGGCCGCTTCACTGAAATCACCCGTTTCTTCCAATATCATTGCCAGATTATATAAACTTGAAATGTGGCGCGGGTTAATCAGCAGTGCCGAACGATAATGTTCCAGCCCTTCGGCTTTTCTGTCTTGCTTACATAGAGCAATGGCCAAATTGTGGTGTGCATTTAAAAAATCCGCATCCAGCGCCAACGCTTTTTTATAGTATTCTTCGGCACGGCGATTGTTGCCTTGTTTTAAATAGAGATTTCCTAAATTGGCAAACGCATCGGGTGCATACGGATCTAATTCAATCGCACGTTCATACGCCTCTTGCGCCGATGATTCAAACCCCAGTGCTTCAAAAATCAATCCTTTTTCATTCAAAAAAACGGCCGTTTCAAATAAGGACAACGCATTTTTTATTGCCGTAAACGCTTCTTGATAATGTCCGCATAACCGATTCTGAACGGCCAACTGATAAAATAATTCGGAATCTTTCATGCCACTCTTTTCTGCCATCGTTAATAACTGCAAGGCTTCTTCGTTGTGTCCCTCCTGTCTGGCCAACAATGCCTGCCCGATTTTGGCATTTAAACAAGTTTCATCTTCTTTTAATGCTTCGTCAAAGGCGCTTTTTGCAAAATCATTTTGTCCTTTTTGCAAATAGATATAACCGATTTGCGATAAGACAAGTGGATTTTGCTTATACTTCTCATAAAACGATAATGCCTCATCCAATCTGCCCGCTTTTTGCAAAACACCCGCCAAAGCCAGCGCATATTGCGACATATCGGGATACAACTTAACAGCTTCATACAGCAATTTTTCGGCAGGTTCTAACGCGTTAGAGCGATAAGCAATCAATCCGAGTAAATACAAAGCATCTCCGTTTGTCGGCGCAATCGTCAACACGTTACGCACGATTTCTTCGGCCGTTTCAAACTGATTTTGATTATATGCCTGAAATGCCGTATCCAACAATGTATCCGTTTCCGCCATTTTTTGCTCCTCTCATTTTTTGTGATGCGCCGTATTGCTCAATCATCTTCATTGGCCCCGTTCGGACCGATGACCATTTCACGGTTTATATAAACCGATTCAATGAGCCCGAAGCCGACAAACAGCGTCAACATTGCCGTTCCGCCGTAAGAAATCAGCGGTAACGGCACGCCGACAACCGGTAATAATCCGCTCACCATACCGATATTGATAAAAACATACAAAGCAAAATTAACCGTTAAGCCGATCGCCAACAACTTGCCGAAAAAGTTATTGCTCCGATACCCGATATAGAACCCATATAAAATAATAATGAAATACAAACCGATTAACGCCGTTGAACCGAAAAAGCCAAATTCCTCCGACAAAACGGTAAAAATAAAATCCGTTTGCTTTTCGGGCAAAAAATTAAGGCGACTTTGCGTGCTTTCCATAAATCCTTTTCCAAACAAACCGCCCGAACCGATCGTAATTTTAGATTGGATAATATGATAACCGGCACCCAACGGATCGTTTTCGGGATTTAAAAACGTTAAAACACGTTGCTTTTGATAATCGTGCAAAAAAGTCCATATAATCGGAATACACACCGAAACGCCGGCAATAACCACAAAAAATTTCCATATTTGCACGCCCACCACAAAAAATATGGCTCCCGTCACAAAAACAAGCATTAAAGAAGTTCCCAAATCAGGCTGTTCCATAATCAACCCAACGGGAAAAATCATCATCAGTGCCGGCGGAATCATATATTGTATGGAGCGCACATCGGATAGCGTGGCATTATGAAAATATCTCGCCAATGCCAGTACGAGCGCTATTTTCATCACTTCCGAGGGTTGAACATTCACAATTCCCAAATTTAACCAGCGCTGTGCCCCCATACCGACATGGCCGAACACCGCAACCCCCAACAGCAATAAAATGCCGATGCCGTATATCCAATAAGCATACTTCAACCAAAGCCGATAGTTAATTAAAGAAACAACCGTTAATGCACTCAAACTCAAAAAGAATCGCAACAACTGTTTATCTGCCCACGGATGCCAACTACCGTTGGCTGCCGAATACAACACACCGATTCCGATAAAAACAACCGCACAAATCAAAAACAAAAATTTATAATTAAACCGCTTGATTTTTTCAATCAACGTGAGCCGATAATTTTTCCAATAGCAATTATGGTCTTTATAAAACGTCATTGCGCTACCTCATCTGTTTTTTGTGTATCGGCCATTGAATCATTTTGGCTTGTTATAAATGTATCAGATGCATTCACGGGCGTATCCTGCAAATCGGCGGTCTTCTCTTTAAAATCCGCCTTGTCAGAATCGTTTAAATTATCATCGGAAAATGGGTAAATATCCGGATTAAATAAATTATTCAACGATTCATCATTCGGATATAACCGCAATGCTTCACGCATAATTCGCGCCGCTATCGGTGCCGCCGCGCTGGCACCTCCACCACCGTGCTCTGCCACAACCACAACCGCAAATCGTGGCTTTTCTATCGGTGCAAATGCCGCAAACAACCCATGATCACGATATTTCCACGGCAAGTCTTTTTGAGACACAATTCCCGCTTTACGCTCTTTCATGGTAATGCGTCGGACTTGCGTACTCGCCGTTTTGCCCGCCATTTTTTGCCCGTCAACATCAATGCGGGAATAATAAGCCGTTCCTCTGCGTTGATTAACAACCATATTCATACCGCTACGCACCAAACGTAAATGACTTGTTTGAAATAACCTTTTTTGCGCTTTAATGCGATTGACTTTATCCGTTCGGCTTTCATCCGGCGATGTAATTAAGTGCATTTCCAACGGATAACCGCCGTTTGCTATTTCGGCAACAGCTCTTGTCAACTGAATCGGTGTGGCGGTTAAATAGCCTTGTCCGATACTGTAATTTAATGTATCTCCCAAGCGCCACCCGTCATCATAGCGTTTCAGTTTCCATTCTCTTGTGGGTACCAAACCTTTTTTCTCACCCGTAATGCCGATACCCGTCAACTCTCCAAATCCCAGCCGACGTGCTACTTCGGCAATTTTATCCGGACCGATTTCCTGCGCTAACTGATAAAAATAAACATCACACGAATGCATGAGCGCTTCTTCCAAGGTTAAATGCCCGTGTCCGCCCCGTTTCCAACAATGGAAATACTGCTTCCCGATTTGCACCCTACCGGAGCAGTAAACCTTGCGTTCGGGTGTAATATGCCCGCTTTCCAATCCTGCCAGAGCCACCACCAGTTTAAAAATGGAACCCGGCGAATATTGCCCGTTCACCGCTTTGTTTTGCAAAGGATTTTTTTCATTTTTGATTAACGCATTCCATGTTTTTGTTGATATCGGAACGGTAAAGAGATTTGCATCAAACGAAGGCGTAGATACCAGCGCCAACACATCACCCGTCTGCACATCAACCACAATCGCTGCGCCTGCTTCCTCTCCCATCGCCTTTGTTGCCTCTTCTTGCAAACGAGCATCAATTGTTAACGCCATATTTTTCCCTTTAACGGCTTTTTCCTCTTCCAATAAGCGCACCGTTCGGCCCAACACGTTGATTTCGGTTTTACGCATACCCGGAATTCCTTGCAACACACTCTCTTGCGCTTCTTCAATCCCAACACGTCCGATACGATACCCCGGCAAATCAAGAAGCGGACTATCCGGATTCTTTTCCATATCTCTATCCGTTAATAATGATACATACCCGACAACATGAGCCCCATATTCCCCCAACGGATAAACACGCATAATTTCTTCTTCCGTTTGAATCCCCATTAAATCAGGCGCGTTCATTTGTATTAACGCTGCTTCTTGAAACGTTAAATTATCTTTAATCCGTATCGGCATAAACGGGCGTTTTTGCTTGATTTCTTTCTTGATACGCGTCACCTCTTCTTCGCTTAACGGCATTAATTTTTGAAAATTTTCCAATGTTCTTAAATAATCCGGAGCCTGTTCACGAATTAAAACGGCTTGAAATGTTTTGCGATTCTCGGCTAATTTAACACCGTTTCTATCGTATATATAACCTCTTGCCGGCAACGTCAGCCGAACAGCCGTTCTGTTTTTATCGGCCAATTCCAAATATCTTTCACCCTCAATAATTTGCAAATAAAACAAGCGCGCAATTAAAATCAACACGAGGATGAAAAAAAATCCGATGAGCATTGCCGTTCGTTTATAAAGCACGTGCAAACGTTCATATCGCCATAACAAGCTCATACATACCGTCCAATCAGGCGATTGATACGACCGCATCCTGCCGCAATAATCGGATATAAAATCACCAGCGAAGCATATTCAGCCGTTAAATAACCCGCATGGGGCACTGCGCCATACATTACTTTTAACAAAATCAATCCCAACAGAAATAAAAAACCTGCCGCAACGGTATAACCGACCCATTGAAACGGAAAAGTTGCATGAATAAATGTGCGCCGATTAAAATGCCCGATAAAAAACATAAAACAATACATAGAGGGCGAAATGCCGAACGGCATTTGCAAAAGTATATCGGCACAAACACCCAAGATAAAAACTTTTAGCACACTTAACGCATTCGGATTAAACACCGAAAAATAAAAAATAACAGCCCATAAATTTGTTAGATAAGATTGTGAAAAACCAAAAAAATCAAATGAGAGACTTTTCATTAAAACAAACAAAGCCGCTATCGCAAACGGCATTATCATCACAACCCGACGCTTGAAATGCCATTCCATCACTTTCCCTCCGAAACCGCACACGGCTTTTCGCTCGGCAAGAGTCCTTTCAATCCGAAATCAACTGCCCGCACAAATTCCAAGTGCTCGCTTTGTTCAAATAAGTCAACCGAAATTTCCCCGTCTTTCACGGAAGCAATTCGCCCGACGGGAATTCCCGACGGATAAACGCCCGCATCTCCCGCCGTCATCACATAATCCCCGACGGATACAACGGCTTCTTCGGGCAAGGCCGTTATTTTCGGGTAGTGCGTATTATCACCGCTCATCAAAGCCACAATTTTTTTTGTGCCGATTGAAACAGGCAATCGGGAATAAAAATCAGTCACTTTTAAAGCGCGTGCCGTTGCCGTTCCTACTTCTATCACGTGCCCGAGCAAGCCGTCATTCGTTACCAACACATCACCCTTTTGCACACCGATATTTTCACCGCCGTTAATAATCAACGATTGTGAAAACGGGCTGTTATAATCCGCCAAAACCCGCACCACGTATTCCCGCCCTTGCGCAACGGGCTTATAGTTGAGTAAGCGAGCTAATTCTTTTTGATCAACAGCCAATTTTAGGGCCATTTTCTGCCATGATTTCAAAACTTCGTTTTCTGCCTTTAAGCGTTTATTTTCTTCATAAACATTTAAATAAGCCTGCAACGATTCGCTTTTATCTTGCACAAATTGAACCGGATAAGAAACCACGGCAATCACGGGAGCAACAAACTCCATAATTTTCGTTTTCAAAGCAACCATAACGGGAACATTGAGCGCCGTTAAAAAGAACATCATCAATCCGACAAGGACAAAAAAGACGGGCACAAATTTTTTGATTTGCGACTTAATTTGTTTCAAATTTAAAAATTTATTGCCCATCTTTTTATAAAATATCTTCACTTACCGCTGTTTTTGCACGCAAAGCCTCTATATCCACTTTTACTCCAAAAACGGCGCATCGGCTTACATGCTACTCAACACGTTTTCAAACTTGCCGACTTTTTCAACCGCTTCTCCGCAACCGAGTGCCACACATTGCAACGCATTCTCGGCCACCGAAACCGGCAAGCCCGTTGCATCGCGCAGTACCTCGTCCAAGCGTCGCAAGAGCGAACCGCCACCCGTCAGCATAATGCCTTTATCTACAATATCCGCCGCCAATTCGGGATCAATATGCTCCAACGCTACCCGCACGGCGTCCACGATTTGAGCTACGGGTTCCGCCAACGCTTCGGCGATTTGTCTTTCCGTCACGGTAATTTCTTTCGGAACGCCATTTAATAAATCCCGACCTTTTACGGGAATGGTCATACCCTCCCCGTCCGTCGGCACAGAGGCTGCGGCAATCGCTTTTTTCACCCGTTCCGCCGTTGCTTCACCAATCAAGAGATTATGATTCTTGCGAATATAGGAAATAATGGCTTCATCCATTTTATCGCCACCGACTCGAATGGAACGTGCATACACAATACCGCCCAAACTGATCACGGCAACTTCGGTTGTTCCACCGCCGATATCAACCACCATACTGCCTGATGGTTCGTTCACGGGCAACCCAGCCCCGATTGCCGCCGCCATCGGCTCCTCAATCAAAAAGACTTTACGCGCACCGGCATGATAAGTTGCATCTTGAATGGCGCGCCGTTCAACCGCCGTTGCTCCTGAGGGAACACAAATCACAATCATCGGGCGCGAGATTTTTTTATGTCCCAATGCTTTAAAAACAAGCCCTTTAATCATTTCGTCGGCCACATCAAAATCGGCAATCACACCGTCTCTCAACGGACGAATCGCTTGGATTTGTCCGGGCGTGCGTCCCAACATTTGTTTTGCCTCATTCCCAACGGCAATGACTTGTTTTTTTCCGCGAATTTCGGCAATCGCAACCACGGACGGTTCATTCAGCACAATCCCTTTATCGTGCACGTAAACAAGTGTATTAGCCGTTCCGAGGTCAATCGCCATATCGGAAGAAAAGATATTCAATAATTTTTTTATCCGTTTCATTTCTAACATAAAAACACCTTTCATCAGATAAATCTAAAAAATCGGAATGATTTTAGTTTTACACGAAGTGCGAAAAAAACACAACTCTTTTTTTAATAAAAAATTAACTTTATTCAAAAAGCCGTTCAAAGCAAGCCCCCATCTTTCCATCTCCCTTCTCGCAACCATCTTCTCGGCGAGATAAAATGCAAGCGGTTGATAAATTGAAGTTACCCATAAATCAGACTGAGTCAATCCGCCCGCATCAAATTCAATCCAAAAATCTCGTCCGAAAAAAATTCTCCCGCACAGAATCCAAATAAAAAATACTGTTTAAGCCGAATACACCCGAGAAAAATTTTTTCAAAATTAAAATAATGACTTGACAATTTTGAAAAAGACATATATAAACGTCAAACAGAGAAGCCGCTGTGGCTCAGTGGTAGAGCACTCCCTTGGTAAGGGAGGGGTCGTGAGTCCGATTCTCACCAGCGGCACCAGTTTTTAATCAGCACTGCAAGAGGTGCTTTTTTAATATATAAATCAAACTACGCCCATGGGGAGATTTTTTATGAATACATTAGATTATGTGAAAAAATATCAAGATGAATTAAGTAATAATAAATACAAATCAGTTTTTAATATTTGGGCATTTTTATTTTCATCATTATATTTTCTCTATAAAAGAATGTATGTATGGTTCGCTGTATTTTTTATAGCCCCATTGATTTTATACCGTATTTTTGAAGCTATATCAGCCGAAAGCAATATATACTTAATAGCATTTTTAATAATGCATTTGATTGCCGGGTTTTCGGCAAATCCACTCTGCAAAAGATATTTAGAAAACTATATCAAAAGTCATCAAAATGCCGATTTGAACAAAATTGTATCCTATCATTCCGTATCAGTAGTAAAGCTTGTTCTTTTTATGATCTTATCTTGCGGATTATACAGTCTTTATTGGGGATACAAACATTGGGAAACGTATCAGCTGACAACGAAAGATGATGTTTCTCCTTTTGCCAGAGGGTGGTTGATTCATTTAACTGCTCCGTCTTTGTTTGCCAAAATCGGCAAATCAATTCATTCTAACATTCAATTACAATACCTCGGTATCGGATTTTTATTTTGTGCTTTAATTCCGATTTTTTGTGATAGATATTTTGAAACATTTCAAGATGCAACTACGAGTTATTCAATTATTATATTACAATTAATTTTATTTTTAATATCTGTGTTATTCTTGGCAATTGTTCAGAAAAAGATTAATGATTACAATATCTCCCATTCCAATGAAAAAGTTAAAATAACCGTGAATATAAAAGAAATCATCATTGTGTTAATCGGTTTTATATTGTTTGGTGTTTTATCTTTTCAAAACGATAAAGATTCATATTCTGTTTTAGGGGAATATACTCCAGAACAACAAGAAAAAATAGGCGCCTCTGTTGGTTTTATATATAGACATACAAAAGGATATAAGGAAGTGTGCCAAAAAGAAGGATACATAATCAAAAAATATCCAAATGAATTTCTAAGCTATTTTTCGCATGAAATAAATCAGCTGAATGCCGGCTTATCAAAACATAACTACACGATAGAAGATGTTGAGAATGCATTGTTAAATGATAGCCTTAAAACAAGAATAGCTACCGATATATACACGGAATTAGAGATGACTAGAAAATTTATCATCATGTCACTGGTAGCGGAAGAGCAAGGCGTTTCTATTGAAAATGTGCATTGGGATAATAATTGGAATAATCTGCTCACATTTAAAGATGTTTGCGAAATCTTCGATGAAAGAGGAATAGATTTATTAAAAGAAAATGAAAATAAAGATTTCCTAAAAGCAAATGGGTTATAGCATATAAACGTCTATTTATACAACATATTATATGCGCGTGTGCGGAAAGTTTATTCAATCATATTCATTTTTGTGCAAAAAAATGCGAAAATTATTATTTTTAGCTCGATAATTGGACTACATTGCACATCGGTAATTTCTTTTCCGTTTCAGCAATTTTTCAATAAAAAGGCAATTTGATTTGCATTCACCGCCATAACTACTTTATTCAAAAAATAAAATTACCCTGTTTCATTTTTTGAAGTGGTAGTTCCATATTCTCAATAGGTATCTTCTCTTACGTTATTTTATCAAGTGATTGTTTGATATTGAACAATCTATTATTCAATTCCTTTCTTGACAATGGTATTGTTTTATATTAGAGTGAACCGAGTTAATTTGAGCATATATCATCTTTAAACGCGGGGGAAAACAAAGATTATCATGCCGTTACATAAAATTAGTTTTGCTTTCCATTTTTCTTTACTGGTATATGTTTTCCTGTATTTTATGATGAATAATCTTTTTGAATATTCATTGCAGTGCTATATATGCAGTTTTGCCATTATCACCGTTTACTTTATGCTCATCTTACTTGCATACTTTTTACTGCCGAAGAAATTTTCTCTTTACACTTATTTAATTTTATTCGGCTTTGGATTTTATGCGCTGTTAATGTCAACATTCCTACAAAATCAAGAACCCGTTATCGGTGAAGCAACGGCAATTTTGATTTGTTATTTCATTTTAAGTTTATGCCTTATCATACGGAAATTTGCTTTGGATAAAGTTGCATTCGTGATTGTTTTGATTATGTCTTGTTTACACGTTACAAGTCATACGGAAAACATTAAATCTCTCTTTTTATCCAAACAACCGCAAGCACCCATACAAACTCAAAATATACCCTTATTTGCACATAAACCGAATGTTTATCTCTTTATAATGGAATCCTATCAAGGGCAAGAAGCACTAACGAAAATATACAATTTTGAAAATGAATCATTTTATCATTATTTGCAAGAAAATGATTTCAAAATTTACAATGATTTTTATGCGGTTTGCCCAACAACCAGAGCCTCTATTTTTTCGCTATTGACTTATAAAAGCGATATAAACACATCAACAGCAACCGTATCGGATATACTGAAACAAAAAACGCCCTCTCCCGTTATTGATACATTCAGAGAAAACGGCTATCAAATTAAATATCATTTTCCGAACGAGTATTTAGTTCACACTCAAAAACATCTGTTTACGAATTTTCTGCCACAAATCAACCTCATCCGAAAATATCGAACGGATATTGATTTTTTAAAGGAAGTCAGCCTTAAAATAGATGAATTCGGCAAAAGTTCCGTGCCGTTTTTATCCATCATAAAAATCGGCGGTATTACGGAAGATGATAATACTTATACCGGCGGTGTTGCACATATACCGAACAATTTGCGCAGAACTGATCAGCTGGAACAAATTCCGGCATTAAGAAAAAACTATCTGCACGAAATGGTGCGTCAAAATGAATTAACAAAAGATATTCTCCATCAAGTCATCTCAAACGATCCGCAAAGCGTTATTATTTTAGTTGGTGATCACGGTCCTCGTTTTTATGAAATATGGAAGGAAAAAAGAAATTTTGAACACTATCATGTATCCGAAGAAGAATACTTGTTAGATAGATACAATGTGTTAGGCGCCATTCGTTTGCCTGCCGATATGACGTCCTCTGAGGAAATTCACTTCGTTCCCGAAGTTTTTCAACTGATTTTTGCGAAACTCAGCCACCAACCGTTTCAAAATGCCGATATTACTACTTTATATGACTTTAAAAACACGACACATGATATTTCCGATTGGAAGGATATAAAAAAATGAAAAACACCTTTTTATGCATAATCATCTGTTTTCTTTGGGCAAGCCCTGCCTATGCGTATATTGATTTAGGCATTGGTTCCATGATTATTCAAGGAATTATTGCCTCATTCGTTGTCTGCTTGATGTATTTTCGGCAATGTGTCGGGTTTGTAAAACGATTTGTTTTTAAAAAGAATCAAAGAGATAATATCAATGAATAAAGAATTTTCTTCTTTTCGGGATCCTGCCGGTTTTATATATGAAAAAAGCGGGAAAATCTTTCGCCATATAAATAAGAGTTATCTGGAACATTATGAACTATTGATGAACTCGGGGCTTTATGAACAACTTGCAGAAAAAGAGTGGCTTATTTCACACACGGAATTATCCGATAAATCTCAGGATTATAAAACAATTACACCCGAGAAAATTCATTTTATCTCGTATCCTTACGAATGGTCGTTTCAACAATATAAAGATGCCGCTTTATTAACACTGAAAATTCAAAAAAAAGCACTTGAAAAAGGTATGAGTTTAAAAGATGCTTCTGCCTACAACATTCAATTCAAAAACGGGAAGCCGATTCTGATTGATACGCTTTCTTTTGAAAAATTGGAGCCAAACAAACCCTGGAAAGCCTATAAACAATTTTGCCAGCATTTTTTGGCACCTCTTGCATTGATGAGCTATTGTGATTTGAGTTTATCATGCCTGATGAAGCATTATATTGACGGTATACCGCTTGAATTGGCATCAAAATTATTACCAAAATGGAAATCGGCAGGTATTTTTACCCATATTCATTTAAATGCATTTTTTCAAAAGAAGTATAATCATTCGCAAAAAAATACGTCGCAACTTTCTAATATGTCGCTCAAAAAACATATCGCTTTGATTGAAGATTTGTTCTATACCGTTTCAAATTTTAAAAATCCCAATCCTCAGACGGAATGGAAAGACTATTATTCGTTTACGAATTACGATACCGCATTAAGCGAAAAGAAGAAACTGGTTGAATCATTTTTATCACGCATTCCCTCCCCCGAAAGCGTATGGGATTTGGGTGCGAATAACGGCTTTTTTTCACGCATTGCATCGGATAGGAGCATTCCAACCATTGCTTTTGATATTGACCCGATGGCGGTTGAACGAAATTACATTGCCGTTCGTAAAAATAAAGAAAAGTTTATCACACCGTTTATTTGCGATTTGCTCAATCCTTCTCCCGCTATCGGTTGGGATAATAAGGAACGAAAATCATGGCGCGAACGCGGAAAGCCGGATGTGATTTTTGCACTTGCGTTAATGCATCATTTATGTATTTCAAATAATATTCCACTCGATTATTTGGCAACTTTTTTTGCTGAATTATGCAGTTACTTAATTATTGAATTTGTGCCGAAAAGCGATTCACAAGTTCAAATTTTACTCTCTTCAAGAGAAGATATTTTCACCGATTATAGAATGGATTCCTTTGAAAATGCTTTCTTGAAATTTTTTGAAATTGTCGAAAAAAAGAACATTTCTGGCACTCAAAGAACATTGTATTTAATGAAACGCAAATCCTGATTTTTTAAACATATTAAAATCTTATCCTATTTAAGCTTATATGACGCATTTTTTTGTTGACTTTTATTAAATTTTGCATAATTATCAAATAAAACACAGTGAGTGAGGATTGCTTTAAACGAATCAACGAGGCTTTATGTATATTCTTATTGCATTTTTTGCGCCGATTTTACATGCGCTTTCGTGTATCGTGGATTCACATTTTTCAAATAATATCTTTAAAAAAACATCTTCTTTGGTATTTTATGCTACAATTACCAATATGCTCCTGATACCGTTTTTATTTTTTTTCGGCACTCCGAGTATCCCTCCTTTTCAAATTTTTATCGTTTTATTGATGATTGCTTGCGTAGAGGTATTTTATCAAATTCCTTATTACTCCGCCTTGCGCCATGTTGATACCTCTGTGGTGGTCGCGCTTTTCTCGCTCGGTAAAGTTGCCGTTCCCGTGTTGGCCTTTTTTATCGTTGATGAAAAATTAGAGTTTGCGCAATATGTTGGTTTTGGTATTATTGTATTATCGGCATTTTGTTTAAACTTTGATATTAAAAAATTAAAATTGAACATTGCTTTCTTTTTGATGTTAATCGTCTCACTTATTTTATCATTATCATCCGTGCTTTCAAAATATTCTTTGCAACGGGTTGATTTTGTAACGGTTCTCTTTTGGATTTCTTCCTTAGCCACGCTTATCGCTTTTTCATTTTTGCTTATCCCAAGCTATCGCAAAGATATTGTGCACGATTTTTCCATATATAAATCAAAGCTCAAATTATTTTTTTTAAATGAGTTTCTCACGCAAAGCGGTTCGCTTGCCTCAACGGTTGCTTTGGTTCATCTGCCCGTTTTGATTACAAAATCAATCAGTTCCTCCCAAAGTATTTTTGCTTTATTAGAGGCTTATTTATTATATAAAATTTTCGGCAATCGTTTTAAAGAAGATTTCAGCAAGAAAACAACCGTTAAAAAATTAATTTCATATATTTCCATTATCGTTGGTATTTTTTTGGTTTTGCAGTGATTTTTCTTCTTTAATCTTTTGAATCAGATGATACACTTCATCCATATTTTCGGCATAAAGAATACCTTTAAGCGAGCTATTTGCATTATAGGCACTTTTATAGCAAATAACAGGCATGTAGGGCAATAACGGCTCAATACGCTTTAAAGAATCCTCTATCATCACATCAATATGATTCTCTAAACAGGCCGATAATTTACTTTTAACGGTATTAAACACAATTTCATCATATTCAATATTCCATCGGTTTAGCCAATCCTTAATATATTGTTTCATTTCATCAACGGATATATCGCAATATGAAAGATTACGGCAACGGTTGGTAATGATAACAATGCGATGACCCTCTTTCCGTAATTGACGTGTGAACGTTGAAGCGTCGGAACGCGCGGGATAACAAGTTGCATACGTATGTATCATTTGATTCCAAAAAGCATCTTCCGCTTCTTTACTCACACCGAATACTTCGGCAATATCGTCGCCCGCGTAATTGACGGGATATTTATTTAAAAACCGTTGACCATATTCTATTACAAAAGATTCGGCATCATTCAAAACACCATCAATATCCAGCCCGATATTCATTTTCACCCCATAACCATAATTCAATGAATCATATTGTATTTCATCTAATTTTGCAAAAGCAAAATAGATTTGATAAATTGTTGCGCTTTATGAAAGGCGGTCGCTCCCGAGAGTAACAGGAAACACTCTTTATGGAACAAAATAATATTCTCAAAAGAAGAGATAAGTCTCAAATGCTGATTTCTTGTTTTTTGACGACCTATCTCTCCTTTGAAAATACATTGGGATGATTCAATGGATTATCCGATTGCATCATACCGTTTTGATAAACCTTCAAAACTGATTTTTGCCCCGTTTCAGTATTCACTACTTCTAAAACACCCGATTGAACACCTAACTCTTTTAAGTGTATCCGACACAATTCGCAAACATTACCCGTTTTGCGTTTCCAAATATCTAACCCTTGTGCTTGCGGGGAATTTAAATTCTTTTTAAGTAAAAAAGGTGTCATTATGTCGTCTTTACCTGCGTAAATTAAAAAAACGTGTTGCAATTCAATTTCCGACGGTAATTCGGAACGATTGGATAAAACGCCCTTTTCCGCGAATCTCTCAGTCGGAATCTTAACCTTAATATTGGCTCTTAAAACAGGCGTTCCTTTCGGAAACAGCGATAAAGCGCTGTCCGCTAACTCTCCGCAATTCGCAACTCCTTGTTGCAAAATATTTTCCATGCTCGGATTCTTTTGCACTTTCTGATAGGCTTCTTGCGACTCTGGTTTTGCCAAACAGTCCAACGACTCTTGTATAAACCGAATATCGTTTGGCGTTAAATTCTTATTATAAACCAACTGCCCTACCAACCATGATTTCGATAAATAAGTATTAGGAGGTAATTTTTCATCGTATTTTCTCAAAATCCGATTACCCAAAGACGCCTCCGAATTCAAACTAAAACTTGTTTTTGGCAATAAACTTGTCGGATACTTCTCCAAAAGTGAATGAATTTCAGCTAAATTTAAGCTGTTTTTACCCTCCTCATCCGTCATAATATATACTCCCTTAAAAATTTCTACAATCTTATTCTACTCTTTTTTTTCATCAGCTGCCAAACTCTTATAAAAATTCCATCCGCCGGCATAACTTAATACGTTCTCAAATCCGTTTTGCATCAAAATACGCGCAACAACATAACTCGTATATCCTTTAAAACAATGCACCATAATAGTCTTATCTTTCGGCAATTCGTTTAAGCGACTGCGTATTTGCCCTGCCGGAATGTTGATGGCTCCCGCAATATGTTCTTGCGCATAAACCTGTGGTGGGCGCACATCTACCACAACCATATTTTCAAAGTCTAATCCAAAATATGGCTTCATAAGCCCTTGGCGCACATTTTCAATCGCCATACCGATCAAGTTAATCGGATCTTTGGCTCCCGAATACGGCGGTGCATAGCATAATTCCGCATCCCGCAAATCTGCAACCGTTCCGCCTAAACGCATTATAGTGGCAATCACATCTATCCGTTTATCTACGCCTTCTTTACCAATGCACTGCGCCCCCAAAATTTTACCCGTTTGATTATCATACAATACTTTAAGTGTTAACGCTTCCGCATCCGGATAATATCCGGCATGCGAAGAACCCATAATCAACATTTTTTCATACGCCGTTTTGTTTCGCTCTAACTGCTTTTCGTTATTTCCCGTAAAAGCGGCTGTTAAATCAAACACTTTAACAATGCCCGTTCCCTGTGTGCCCGTATACGGATATGGGTGATTATCGGCGATATGATCGGCTATCAATCTGCCCTGTCTGTTCGCCGGACCCGCCAACGCTATGGCCGTTTGCTGTTTGCTCACAAAATCAATCACGCTCACGCTATCACCGCAAGCATAAATATCGGGAAAATTCGTTTGCATATATTCATTCGTTAAAATAAATCCGCGTTCATTCACTTGTATACCGGCTTCAACTGCGATTTGTGTTTCGGGGCGAACGCCGATAGCCCAAATTACCATATCGGCAGGCACAACCTGCCCTGACATCAGCACAACCCCCTCTTGACTTATTTTTTGAACACCGTTATTCAAATAGAGGCGAATTCCGTTTTGACGCATTTTTGTGTGAATTTGCGCAACCATATCGCCGTCCAACGGCATTAACACCTGACCTGCCTGTTCAATCAACGCCGTTTGCAATCCCAAATGTCGCAAATTTTCGGCAACTTCAACACCAATGAATCCACCGCCGATAACAACAGCTTTTTGTGGCTTCTTTTCGCTGATGAACGCTTTGATTTTATCGGCATCTTGCAACATTTTAACTGAAAAACAAGGTAATAAATCCATACCCTCTACGTGCGGGACAAACGGTTTTGCTCCTAATGCCAAAACAAGTTTATCATACGGAATCACTTCTGCATTTTCGGTGATAACCGTTTTTTCATCCGGATTGATTTGCGCAACACCCGTATTTAACCGCACATCAATATCAAATAATTGTTTCAAAAAAGCAGGACTTGCAACCTGCATGGCACTGCGTTCGGAAATAACATCTCCGATAAAATACGGCAACCCGCAACTCGCAATAGAGGTTTCGTTTGTTTTTTCCAAAATGGTAATTTCCGCCTGATTATCCAATCTTCTCATTCTGGCAGCAAAACTCGATCCCCCTGCACCACCGCCGATAACAACGATTTTCATTTTCCCCTGCTCCTTTCTTCCATAATTTATAATAAAATTTTTGTATCAACCTTACTTTTCTTTCTGCAATTTTCCAAACCGCGCAGTTTTTGATATACCTTTATCATGACATAGCCATGTCACAACATCTTTTTCTTTTAATTTAGGATAAACAATTTTTTCTTTTGGAACCGGCAATGAATCGCTGATTTCCGGTAATGTTTTAGTTCGTAATTCTTCCGAAATCAATAAATCAAATTGGTCGTCAGACCGCTTTTGCAAGGAAATATTCGTAAACTCCCCTTGAACCGTATAATAATAGCCCGTCAACGCGCCCTGCGAATTATAAGCTTGAACCCACGCGCTTCGATTCCAATTTTGCGTTAATTCATTGTAAGTAACCGCCCTGATACCGTATCCGCCCGTATCCGAATAAATTTTCTCTTCCCCTTTCTTTTCCTTTTTATCATACATGAGTTCGGAGAGCAATTTCCCGTTTTGGCGATATATCCACATCCGAATTGACTCTTTCGTTTCAATTCGCTTTTGATATACCTGCCTACTGACTTTACCGGATGCATCGGTTTGTTCCAAATTATTATAGTAGATAGCGATTTCCGAATCCCCATTTGCCTTTCTTTCTTCGCTGACCATCATTCTCCCGTCCGCATCGTATCGAATCCCTGAAAATACTCCGTCGGAAGAAACAGCCGATAAGGATTTTAAACGTCCGTTCAAATAATACTCCACATCCAAATTCGGCTCCTTTTTATCGCACACACGATAACGTTTAGCTAAAACGGTATGATTTGCATCCGATGAAAATTCCGTATATTCGGCAGACTGTTCGGAAACCTTTTCCCAGCGTTGAATATTGCCGTATTTTGAATAAACGGCACATACGATACGATTTCCGGCACCGTATTTTTTTTCTAATTTAATGGATGAATTAAGCTTTTTTTCGGATTCTTCTGTTTCTTTATACTGTGTAATACACACCGTATCATTATTCTTTTTATTCTTAAAAACGCACCGATGGACATAGCAAATTTGCTGTTTTTCTTTTTGATTCGTTATCAGTTTCCACCCCTTTTTGGTAACCGATAAACAACTTGCAACATCTTTCAATAGGGAATCATACGCTGAATCATTTAATGAAGACTTTAATTTTTGCCGAATGTTTTCTAATGTTTTTTCCTGATTTTGCTGTGAAAAGGGTAAACGAACTTCTTCTCCGGCAGTTTTATTTTTCAAAATGTTCTCCTCCTCCGGCGCAAGAATTTTTTGAATTCGTTCATATTCTTCTTGATCCGTTACCAACAGAGAATATCGCCCGTTAGCATATTGCGTTATCCGAAACGGATACTCCTCATCTTTCTTATAAATAAATTCAATATACGAATCATTTTCCCACTTCTTAACAATATAGGCCGGATCATGCGTTCCCGGATAATAAAGACACGTTTCTTCCGGTTCTTCAAATACCCTGTCTTGAAGCGGTGATGGGAATACTACATGAGTCGCTAAAAAATCGCTGTTTTTTAATACGGGATACCTTTTTTGATAAACGGAACGAATATAATTCAATCTTTCTTGCTCCTGCTCAGATAATCCGACTAAATCAAAAGAATAATCCCACTCTTCTTGCCCTTTTTCCACTAATAAATCATAAAATTTACGCCATTTTTCCGACATTATGATTAAGTATTCATCCATGGGAATTTCGTGTTTCAAACACGTGGCAATCATCTTCTCTCTGGTTGGTTGTTCAAAAACATCAATGAGTTGTCCGATAGTGCACTCCTCAGCCAACGCCAACGCAAAATCATTCCTCTCTGCTTCATTTGCAAAAGCAATCCCTTTTTTTGTTTGTAAAAAACGCTCAATTTTTTTGCGATTTTGAGTAAGCAGGGGTTGAATATAGACCGATCGCTTCGCATTCATAATCATACCTAATCCCTGCGCTTCTGCTTCTTGTAGCATATAGTCCACAAAAAACATATCTTTGACACCATAATGGCTCCCGGCTTTCATCAGTTTATTATGCTGTGAATGCAAAAGTTCATGATAAAGAATCTCATCCGTTTCAAACACATTCTGGTTCATAATGAATTGGATATGCGCCTCGCCAACCCTGTAAGCCCCGCCCATCTCGCTTTGATACAACTCGTCCGCATTTTCAAGGCTTGCCGTTAAAACAACCTCGGCTTTCAGCTCTACCTGTTCTCGGATTATTTTCCGTAAATACGGCACTTTGATAGCACTTTCTTTCAGCTGTAAAAGAAGACGCTTCTGTTCTTCTTGCGACAATTTACTCAAATCAACATATCTAAAAAACTCCGCCCATTCTTCTTCTGTCAACGGAGCATATTGTTTTTGGCGTTCTGCCAATTCTTCTACGGTGTATAATAATTCAGACATATTCAATCGGCTACCTTTGCGTACATACACAACTATCTCTGAACGAGTTTAACATACATTTGAAGCATTCACAAGCGCAATCTATCGCATGTTCTTTTTTTCTTGCCATGTTGCCATCAATGGTGAGCCGGATTTTAAAGCCAGCGCTTTTTCCGACACTCCCTGCATTCTTTTCGGCAAAATGCGCGCAATCCAATTCGGCTTCATCATCCAATTCATTTTAATCGCCGTTGACACAAGATACCAAGCAACATCTAAGCCGATTTTTTGATTTTTATAGAAAGCAACACCCGTTTTTTCGCCCTTTTCATTCCGGTACCGATATCCTTGCACGGCGCCGTTTTGTTGATATAAAGCCGTCCAGCCGATACGCGGGCCGAATGCGCACGTTTTCGGGCAATGAAGTGCATACCCACGCGCTCTGACATATCCTTCCGGCGCGTAAATTTCCTGCACACCACAACTTTCACCCGCTTCGCATTCCGTTTTTGATAACAAGCTACCGTCTTTGCGATACTTAATCTGTGAAATTTTACCGTCCTTTTCGGTATAAACGGAATTTATGCGACGTTTTACATCACTCTGTCTCTCTTTTTTTTCAAATTCGCTATAATAAACAATCTTCTCCGTTACATTTTGATTTTTCCGATAAAAGGATTGCAATCGTCCGTCGGCATCAAATAACTTTTCTTGCACAACGGAGTCATCTTGGTAATAATCACGCTTTACATTGCCCCCGAAATCATACGATTCAACATGCATTCTCCCTTGCCGACACACCACACGTTCGCTGATAAATCCTTTCATATTCGGATTAGACGGCAATAAATTTAAAAAACTCTCTTCCTCATCATCTACTTTCGGATATTTTGCCGTTGCCGACGCAACGATTTTATCATCTTTTATCTTATACTGATAAAGAATATAATTCTCTTCCGGAGAATGCGCACTGCGCTCCCAGTGCTCAATAAAACAGCGCTGATTTTCCTGATTAAAAAATTCTGCCTGACTGATTAAACCATCCTCATATTGATTAACACGGTATAAATGTGCGTTTTCTTGTTTGTTCATTTCGGCAAATTGATACGGTTTTATCGCGTCCGAAAATGGTTCCGCCACAATGTTCATTATCTGACTAACTGGCGCATCTTGATGTTTTTGATAAAATTCTTCTCGCTGCGTCAACCCCGTCGGTGAATAATAGCGAATACGGCTAAAAACTTTATCTTTGCCATAATTGAGAATTTCTTGATACGATCCGTCCGACTGACGGCTCATCATGTATATCGGCTCATTCAGCTCATCACGGGCAACACTTTCCGCCGGAGCATAAAGCCATTCTTCTTTGCCCGTATGAAAAGCATTTTGAAACCTCATAAAACGCCCTGCTCTTAAAATAGGATAGTTCTTCTCAAAATAAGCTTGAATGCGATTCAGTTCTTTTATTTGCATATCGGAAAGCCCGGCTTCTGCCACCTCGTATAATGAACCGCATGCCTCCTTGCATTGAGCATTATATGCATTATGCCACGCTTCAAAATCATCAATAACACGCCCCGTTACGGGAACACGATGTTTTGTAAATGCCTCAACAGCCTCTTTCATCGTTGGTTGCATCAAAATATCTATCGTTTCCCCAATCAATATCTCGGCTTCCAATGCTTTAATAAAATCTTCTTGCGCTCTTACACTTGGAAATGAAAGTTTATCATATCGTTTTAAATCATCGGCAATCAACTGTTTTTTCTCAATCAATCTATCGTTTTCTACACCGTAAAACACAAAATGGGCATCTAAAATCATATCAAGCGGCCACGCCTCAGCCTCATTTAATTTGTTGCCCAGCAATGTCATTTCTGCCGTTTCGTCTTCCATCCAAAAGCGATATGCCTCCTGCCTTGCATGCAACAATTCATGATGAAGCGTTGCAATATCAGCACTTCTTAAAACAATATGCCCTCTGCCGGTTTCATACATACCAACCGCAGTGGACATCTCTTTTTTCAAGGCCTCAATCTCGCTTTTGATTGCCGTCACAACCGTTCTCTTGCCCGATACAATATGATCACGCACCATTTTGCGCAAAAACGGCACCCGTTCAGCCGTATGGAATAAATCAATCTCCAACTTTCTTTTCATTTCGGGTGGCAGTTTGCTTAAATCAACATAGTGAAAAAAGGCTCGCCATTCAATCGCCGTTAACGGTTCATACCATTTTTGGCGCATTAATAAATCTTCGGTTGTGTATTGTTCTAACATGATAAATCACCGATTTCAGTTATCGCATTTAAGCTGCTATCTTACGCACGAGATTATATCATATTTTTTGCGTGTGCACAAGTAAAATTTGTCAAAAAAATCAAGCGAAATAATCTGTCATTCTGATTGATATGCGCGATTACTTATCATAATCCATGCGTGGCGGTAAATTACGCAACCGAACCAAATAAGGCTTATAAACTCTATCACGCCCCAAAAGATGTCCTAAAAACCATGAACTTAAAAAATGTGCCGTTTTTTTCGTAATGTATCTGTATTCTTCGGGCGTTTTGGCCTGACTGTATGCTTGACGCAATTCCGATATATTTTCAATAAATTGTTGATGGCTTTGCGCATGCGCTTCCAAATCCGGAAAGCCCATTCTTTCCATTAAATCTTCTTCGTGCGGAAAATGCGTGCGTGCATATTCATAGCATGCTTCAAATAACTCATCAAACTTCATAAAGTCTTCTTTTTCGGCACACTCCTGTGCCTGATTAACAACAGCCATAAACGCTTGATGCTCATCATCAAGCGGCGGATAGGCTAAATCCATTTGCTTATACCATAAAATATGCGTCATCTTCCCCTGCCTTTTAATTCGGCAGTGAGAACTTTCTACACATTGAACAAGAAATGAACAACATCTCCGTCTTGCATAATGTAGGTTTTTCCTTCCTGCCGCAATTTACCGTTTTCCCGAGCCCCGACTTCTCCTTGATATGCAACATAATCATCGTATGAAATCACTTCCGCCCGAATAAACCCACGCTCAAAATCCGTATGTATGATGCCCGCTGCTTGCGGTGCCGTTATGCCTTTTTGCATCGTCCATGCGTGCGCTTCTTTCGGCCCGGAAGTAAAAAATGTTTCCAACCCGAGTAAACGATACCCTGCTTTTATAATGCGGTTCAATCCCGTCTCTGTCAAGCCCAAGGTATCCAAAAATTCTTTTTGTTCATCAGAATCCGTTAATTGAGCCACTTCTGCTTCAATCGCCGCCGAAATAATCACACTGCTGTTGCCCTGCGCTTTCGCCATTTCTTCCACTTGTTTGGAAAATTCATTCCCCGTTGCCGCACTGGCTTCATCTACATTACACACATATAAGACAGGCTTTCCCGTTAATAAATATAATTGATTAAATAATTTCAATTTATCGGCATCCGTCGGCCGAGCCAAGCGCGCCGGCTTACCATCTCGCAACAAAGCCAAAACAGGTTGCATCACTTCTAACCATTGTTTGGATTCTTTATCTCCCGCTTGTGCTTTTTTTTGTATCGGCACAATGCGTTTTTCCATACTTTCCAAATCGGCCAACATCAATTCCGTTTCAACCGTTTCGGCATCGCGTATCGGATTAACGCTACCCTCCACATGCACGATATTGGAATCTTCAAAACAACGCAATACATGAATAATGGCATCTACTTCCCGAATATTTGCCAAGAATTGGTTGCCCAAACCCTCACCCCGAGAAGCCCCGCGCACAAGCCCTGCAATATCCACGAATTCCAACTGTGTCGGCACAATTTTCTGCGCTTTATCAATTTGTTGCAACACATCCAATCTGGCATCCGGCACAGCCACACGCCCCACGTTCGGTTCAATCGTGCAAAACGGATAATTTGCCGCCTGCGCCTGAACGGTTGATGTTAACGCATTAAACAACGTTGATTTACCCACATTCGGCAACCCGACGATACCGCAATTAAATCCCATCTTTTTAATCCTTTCGTTCTTTTCAATTTCGTTTTGGTGATTGTATAAAAGTTATTTCATAAAATCAAGACTGATTTTCTCTCTTTTCACTTTAATTGATACCGAAATATCAAATTTCGTATATCAAAATCCGCTTATCTCTATTTTTTCCTTGATACCCTAAAAATACTTTTGCCGACAAATAATCATCCGCAACTATTTAATTTTATTCATAAATACACCGGCATCTTTTGTGAGCAATATCGGCAATTCTTGCACGATTTTTTGTAATGTTTCATCTAACACCTTGCGCGAATCGGGCGCAAATTTACTCAATACCCAATCAACCACTTGTGCGCGTGTTACGGGTTTATCCACACCGATACGCACACGCATATACCCGTTCCCGATATGTGAATCAATACTTTTTATACCGTTATGCCCGCCGGAGCCACCGCCCGTTTTTACTTTTACTTTACCGACAGGCAAATCCATATCATCATGAAAAACAATTACTTTTTCCGTTGGTATTTTATAAAACTGACAAATTGCCTGAACAGCCTCACCCGATAAATTCATATACGTTGTCGGCTTTAAAATCATAACTTTTTCATCACCGATAACGCCTTCGGCATATTCGCCTTTAAATTTAGATTTAAAGGCACCGAAAGAATAGCGGCGGACAATTTCGTCCACCGCCATAAATCCGACATTGTGGCGTGTTTCGGCATATTCCGAACCGGGATTTCCCAAACCGACCAACAAAATCATTTTTATTTCTTTTCAGCTGCTGCTGCCGCCGCCGCTGCCGCCGCAGCATCTTCGGCTTTTTCTTCCGCCGTTTCAGCCATTTGAGCCGAAACAATCGTAGCAATCGTGAAATCTTCCGTTGCCGTTAATTTCACACCTTTCGGCATTTCAATGGATAATGCCGTAATAGAGGAGTTCAATTCGGCCTTTGCCAAATCCACAACAAATGCTTCCGGAATATTGTCCGGCGTGCACTTTGCTTCCAATGTTCTGTGAACAATGTTCAACAAACCACCGAGTTTGATACCCGGAGCGGTCGCTTCGTTGATAAATTGCAAAGGAATATCCAACGTTAATTCTGCATCTTTTGCAATGCGTAAGAAATCCACGTGAATCGGGCGTGAAGATACCGGATGTTTTTGAATATCTTGGCACAACACATGATTGTGCGTTCCGTCAACCACGATATCGTATTGACGCGTCCACAATCCTTTTTTACCCATTTCGGCAACAACAACTTTTTCTTCCAAAGCAATCATTAAAGGTTCTTTTTTATCTCCGTAAATAACGGCAGGAACGAACCCTTCACGACGTTTTGCGCGAGAGGCCCCCTTACCAGCTTTTTCACGTTTTACTGCATTTAATTGAGCAATTTTCATTTCTATTATCCTTAATTTAATTATAAAATAATACAAAAAACAAAGGAAAATCCTCCAGGGGTGAATTAACCTTTGACTTTTGCGACCGCAAAAGTGTTTCTTTTATACACTTTTTCGATTCGTTTTGCAAGTTTTTTTTGCAAAAACAATCTATTTTTATCTCTTATGCGCCTTTATTTTATGCAACTTTATCCAGCGAGCCATTATTGCTTTATCAGCGCAACTTATATTGCTTCTTTACAAGTGTTCTTTTTTAAATTTGCGCAAGAAAAAATGTTTGACTGTTTCGGCGTTCACTTTCTAAAAGAAACTAAATCCCACCGTGAATAATTTTTCCGCTTCTCGCACTTTCCCGCGCTCCGCAAATAAAATCACCGTATCCCCGTTTTGCACAACCAATCCGCTCGTCGGCAATAAAAATGTATCTCCTCGCACAATTCCCGCAATCACTATCCCTTGCGGTATTTTTAATTTGCCGAGTTGCGTATGCGTGATTTTAGATGTTTCAAGAGCCTCCATTTCTAAAACTTCCCCGATACCCGATTGTAAGAAATAATCCGCTTTAACGCGCCCTTTCCTCAAATGCTGTAAAATTGCCGAAACCAATACCGCATTCGGCTCAATCGTAATATCAACTCCCATTCCGATGAGTAAATCATCGTATAACGGATTATGCGTTAACGCACACGTGCGCTCCACGCCGTTTCTTTTGGCCAGCAAGGAAAGCAAAATATTGCTTTCATCCGTTTGCGTTGTGGCGATGGCAACTTGATAATTGGATAAATTTAAATCTTCAATTAATTTATCATCCAACCCATTACCATGTATAACAAGTGTGCTTTCCAGTTTTTCAGCCAAATAACGTGCCCTCTCCTCACACGCTTCCACAACGGTTATATTTTCGGCATAAGATGTTTGTTCCAACAATTTCGCAAGTTGATATCCCACTTTTCCGCCCCCGAAAATCACCATGTATTTCGGTTCAATCATCTCATAACCGAAGATATCCAATACCGATTGCAAATGATTTGCATCTACCACAAAATACATATCATCTCCTGCCCGTAAAACGGTATCATTGAGTGGCATTAACTGTTGTCTATGCTTAAACGCAACCACTCGCACATTAAAACCTTCCGTCATTTTTTCAATATCCGACAGCGTCTTATTAAAAATCGGAGACGATTTCCGACACCGAATGCCAATCAATTTGGCACGTCCGTCCGCCAAGCTCACAAAATCAACCGAATGCGCAACGGATAAATTTTCCAATACGCGACGCGCCGTTTCCATCTCGGGTGACAACACAACATCAATACTCTGCGATTGCAAAAACGACTTATATTTTTGCGATAAATATTCGCTCGCCATAATCCGCGCAATACGTGTCGGGATATTAAAAACGGAGCGCGCCACACCGCAAGAAACAATATTTGTTTCATCCGACCCCGTTACCGCCAAAAAAACATCCGCATGTTCCGCACCGGCCTTTTCCAAAATAGCCGGATAAGCTGCCGAACCTTCTATCGTTTGAATATCTAATTGTTCGCTTAAATTGCCGAGACGTTCACAATCACTGTCAACCAACACAATTTCATTATTTTCCGCCCGCAAATACTTTGCAAGCCCCACACCGACCTGTCCGGCACCGGCAATAATAATTTTCATTTTGTTATTTCCCTTTCATCTTCCGCAGTGCCGAAAAACCCCCTGATTTTTTCTTTCACTGCCTTTATGTTTTCTTCATGATAAATGCTTTGGCAAAATTCTGCAACCCTTTTTTTCCCACGCGCATACCAAGCCAAGTGTTTACGCGCCACATAAACACCGTGTTTTCCATAATAATCAAGGAGTAAATCATAATGTTCCAATACGATTTCCGCCAAAGAAAAAAGCGGCTTAACCCCCGTTTCAATTTCTTGCAACAGCCACGGCTTTCCCAAAAGCCCTCGTCCGATCATGATTCCTTCAACGGGAGCAATCTGTAAGGCGGTATCGGCGGTTGCTCTTGAAACAATATCTCCGTTACCGATAATCGGCACATATCCTGCCCGAGCAACCTGCCCGATTGCTTGCCAATCTGCCACCCCGCTGTATCCTTGCTCACGCGTGCGCCCGTGCACCGTCACCCTATCGGCGCCGGCATTTGCCAATTTTTTGATAAATTCGGGCAAATGTTCACCCGTTTGCCATCCCAATCGTGTTTTAACACTAACGGGGATTTGAACGCTTGTACGCACCTGTTCAACCAAGCGACAAGCCCTATCCGCATCTTTCATCAAAGCGGCACCGCTACCGTTTGTTATCAGCTTTTTAACGGGGCAACCCATATTGATATCAACGCCGATTGCCCCGTTAAATTCCGCCTCTTTTGCTCCGCGAATTAGATTTTGCTCATCTATCCCGACTAATTGCACAATAATATTCTTCTCGTCGCCGATATGAATCATTTTACACGTAGCGGGATGACGATAAGCCAATGTATTAACACCAATCATTTCCGTATATAAAGTTTGCGCACCGAACTTGCGAACCATCATACGAAACGGTTTATCGCTAACACCGGCCATCGGCGCCGAATATAAATGACATTCGTTTGTCTGTGCCATTATTTATTTCCCTTATATTTTTGATTGCCGACCATATTACCCATATCTGTCTGACCCATTTTCCCGTCACGGTTTAACTTTTTTTGCTCGGCTGATTGTTGATATCGGTTTGTTATGATTGTTTGTTTGGCATATAATTTTTTTGAGCGAAACGGCTTCAAGCAGTTTTCATGCAAAACATTTTTTTTCACACCCCGCGCATTCATCCTCTTTTGAATACCGGCCAACCGTTTTAATTGCGATAATTCGGGGTCATGCGCCTTCAAATTTTCGGCTTTCGGGAAAAGTTGGCGCAATCCGGCTTCCCGCCATAAAACCGCAGATATATAATCTCCGCGATTTTTATAAATTTCGGAAACTTTTAACTGGGCTTGCGCATAGCCGTTTTTACCGGCTTTTGTATACCAATATAAAGCCTTTTCATCATCTCGTTTCACATATTTATTTTCGGTGTATATCTCTCCCAAGCGCATACAGGCATCAATATGCCCTTGATCACCGGCCTTTTGATAAAAAGCAACCGCCTTGCGCGGATTTTGATCAACTTCTTGCCCCAAATCATAAGCTCTGGCAATCACATATTGACTTTCCTCATCACCGTAATCTGCCAATCTGGCATGCCAAGCTAAATCCCAGTATTCCTCTGATTGAGGGGTCATGGAATTCGGATTTTTTTTATAATACTTATCCAGCGAAACCCGATTTTTGGCTTGCTGTTTATTATGGGCTTTGATTTCTTGAATTTCTTGCAAATCTTCCTCGCTTAATTGCGCAGAATAAACAACACTCGGCTCAAAATAACATATTAAGCCGAAAAAAACAAAAAATATCCGATAAAAGTATTTTATTTTCATTCTTTTTGTGGTATAGCACAATTCAGTTTAAAAGGAAAGTAAAAAAATGAATCAAAAAGTTATTATTATCGGAGCCGGTCTTGCCGGTTCGGAAGCCGCTTGGCAATTATTAAAAAGAGGTGTCAGCGTTCACATGATTGAAATGCGCCCTCAAAAATCAACGCCGGCACACACAACAAATCTCTTCGGCGAACTTGTTTGCTCTAATTCTTTGCGTTCGGATGATGCCGAAATCAATGCCGTCGGGTTGTTGCATGAGGAGATGCGTCGCTGTGATTCTTTAATTATGCGCTGTGCCGACGCGACCAAAGTCCCTGCGGGCGGGGCATTAGCCGTCAACCGAACGGCTTTTTCGCAGATGATAACCGATACACTCCGCAATCATCCGCTTTTTTCTTTTGAAGCGAAAGAGTCCGGCTTGCCCGAAGCGGGAGAACATCCGATTATTATTGCTACCGGACCGCTCACCAGTGATAAAATGGCAACCGACTTGCAAAATTTAACGCAACAAGATTCGCTCCACTTTTTTGACGCGATTGCACCGATTGTCTACACGGAAAGTATAGATATGTCAAAAGCGTGGTATCAATCACGCTATGATAAGGGCGACGGAACGGACTACTTAAATTGCGCTCTTTCCAAAGAAGAATATAATACCTTTATTGATGCGCTTTTAAGCGGAGAGAAAGTTTCATTTAAAGAATGGGAAAAGAATACACCCTATTTTGAGGGATGTTTGCCCGTTGAAGTGATGGCGGAACGAGGCAGACAAACGCTTTTATTCGGGCCGATGAAACCCGTCGGACTTTCAAATCCGCATGAAGACGGACGCAGACCGTTTGCCGTTGTGCAATTACGCAAAGAGAACAAGCAAGGAACTTTGATGAATCTCGTGGGCTTTCAAACAAAACTGACATACGGTGCACAAAAAGAAGTTTTCAAACTCATTCCGGCACTTCACAATGCCGAATTTGCCAGATTTGGCGGTATTCATCGGAATACGTTCGTTTGCGGTCCCAAAGTATTGGATGAGAAGTTAGCTCTGAAAAAGCGCCCTGACATTCGGTTAGCGGGTCAATTAACAGGGTGCGAAGGATATATTGAAAGTGCTTCCGTCGGTTTACTCGCAGGGTTATTTACGGCTCTGCCGAATTTACCCATTCCGCCGGCAAATACGGCGCTCGGTGCCATGTTGCGACATATTACGGTAGAAGCCGAAGCCGAAACGTTTCAGCCGATGAACATTAACTTTGGGCTTTTCCCGCAACTTGATTTATCGGTTTATCCGAAAAAAGTTAAGGGCCAAGATAGAAAACGCCTCTATACGGCTTCTGCGCGAGAATCTCTGACCGATTGGCTCAAGTTTTTCGCATAATGCACAAAATTCAATAATCAAAATGATTGCACGCGTTTGATTCTCTCTCAACCGCGTGTTTTTTTTGATAAATCTTGTTTTTATCTAAAAGCCAAAGTCATTATTATACCGTATGTTCACCATGCAACCGATTTACCGATAAGTCGGTATTTTTTGCAAATAACGGTATCACACCGTATGTGATTCTTGTTCACATCTACAGACTTTTATAAAAAAGAACGGCGCATACAAATAACATCTATCATAAACTAAAAGAAACGACAACAAATATCCACAGATAAATGAAAGAGAGATAAAGATAAAGATAAAGATAAAGTTAAAGTTGAAAATGAAGAAAGAAAGAAAAAAGAATAAAAAACAAGAATGAAGAACCAAAACAAAGAGCAAGAACAAAGAACAAGAATAAAGGGTAAAAATAAAAAACAAAGAAAAAGAAACAAGCCACACTCTTTTTGAGCGGGCTTGTTTTCAAACAGCGTTTGTGAAGCTGACGAATTAGTGTCCGCCACCCAAACCCATACCATTAACCATTTGCTCTTGCATGTCAAATGTGCCCATCACAACCCAAGCAACAATAGCAGCAATCGTTAAAATAGCAAAACCGTTTAAAATTCCGGCTTTCTTTTCCACGTCTTTAATGGAACTTTCCAACCAATCGTTAGATAACCGCGACAAAGCGTCCGGAAAGTTATCCAATTCGGCATAAATCCGTAAATCACCCACAACTTCTTCATCCGGAAATCCCAACTTTGTTTTATAAAGCGCATCACCGATATTATCACCGTTATTAATATAACTCAAAGCCTTATCAATCCGGAAAAGCAAATAAGGCGATGCATCACTGCGCAACGAACGAAGCGCTTTTGAAATCGGCGTTCCGGCTTGAACCAATGCCGAAAGAGAAAGCAACCAACCTACCCCGATAAAAATCCGATAAATCGACCATGGCGGAAATTTATCCGCAACGGAGCGAGACTCTGTTTTCCACCTGGGGAATGTTAACACAACTAAAAAGACAATAATCGGCAACGTTAAAAACAGTGGCACCGGGTTATCCCGCACAAAATAAGATAAGTCCACCAATGTTTTTGCCGTTCCTGTCCATACCAAATTCGGCACGGCATCTACCATCGGCGGCACCATGTATGCACCCACACCGTAAATCAACAAAATCACCATAAACATCAAAAATAACGGATACGATACGGCGCTAAATACCGGCTCTTTCATCCGATTAACACCTTCCACAACCTTGATCGTATTCGCCAAAGCATCTTCCAAATTGGAAACATCACCAACAGATAACATCAAAATTTCAGTTGACGGAGCCCAACCGCGCAAAGCAACGGAAAACGTATCACCGTTACGAATTTGGCTCATCCAAACCGTGCAGGCAACCGCCATCGATTCCGTCGGCTTCTTTCCGTCTTTTGAATAAATTTGATACATCCGTTCCAAAGCGTCCATCAAAGAGAATCTGTTCTTCAACAACGCACGCAATTTATAATAAAACGCCAATCGGTCTGATGTATATAACCGCACCATTAATTTTGCATACACCATATCGGCAGGGCTGACAGGTCCACTCGACTGGGCCGCTTTTTTCTTATTTTTAAATTTCAATTCAGCCATTTATTTCTCCTTTATTTCTAACCGACAATTACTTGATTTAAGAAACCGGTCCACCGTTCTACCTCGTCGACATCAATAATCCCTCGGAACATGTGCGATAACGCCACTTCCCGCAATGTCATACCATTCAAATCGTTAATCCAATAGTTAATGGCTTTTTTCGTTTCGCCTTTCATCAACAAGTCCAAAAAAGTTGCATCAGGCAAAATAATTTCGGCAACGGCAATACGCCCCTTTACCCCTCTGTAATCGCAATGTTTACAGCCCTTACCGCGCAAAAACGAACTTTCTACACCAATATCCCCAAATGCTTCCCGAAGACGCATTACCGATGGCGTGTTAATCCGCTGTGAAGCCGGCACACGGCAATAAGGGCATAACTTACGGAACAACCGTTGTGCCAACAACCCTTTAATAATTTCAGGGTCACGCAACTTAAAATCTTCCACGCCCAAGTCTTTCAAACGCATTAAAATGGCAGGCGCGCTGTTGGCGTGCAACGTTGTCCACACATTATGACCGGATAAAGCACCTCTGAAAGCCAAATCGGCAGCCGACAACGTCCGCACCTCCCCGATCATTAAACTATCAGGGTCGGAACGTAATGCAGCGGATAACGCTTTTGTAAACTCTCTCTCTTTTGCCTCTTCTATGGATGCATTTGTCACCGGCATCTGTCTGGCACCCGGAATCGGATATTCCGGCGGATCTTCCACGGTAATTAAGTTCGTTTCATAATTCCGCTCTTTCAACATTTGAATCATATTGCGTTGCAATGTTGTTGATTTACCGGAACCCGTCGGGCCCGAAATAATGGTAATTCCCGTCGGAGCGCCCCGCAACTGATAAAAGAAATCCATTTCCCGTTCCGTAAAGCCCAAAGCTTCAAGACCCGTTGATGTGCTGGATGAATCTTCTGCGTATAATAAACGCATAATCACATATCGTGTTCCGAAGGCAATCGGATTGAATTGTAAACGAATACCTAAAAGATTACGTGGCAACACTAATTTTCCGTGCGAACCGCGCAATGGTGTCCGCCCTAACTTCTGCGCCGCTTGGTATTCATTTTGCGCATAGTTAGAATCGGAAATATCGGCTGATGCAAAGGCCGCACGCACAAAACTTTCGCCCCAATCTTTATTATATTCCATCTCTGTTTGCATCAAACCGTTCACGCGAAACATAACCGTTGTATGCTCTGCCACAACAATATGAATATCAGAAACGTGCATTGCCGCTGCCCGTGCCACAATCGTAATAAAGTCGCGTTGCATACGAGCTTGTTCTTGCTCTTGCTCCTCGTTTTTATCCACCTCAACGGTATATCCGTTTTGAGCAGCATATTCATAAAGTGCTCGCAGGGTTTGCATCGGCACGTATTCGGGCTTACCGATTTGCAAACGCCGTTTTTTGGCTAAATACTCAAATCCTAAAACTTTACCGTCAAATTTGTATGTTTCGCAAACAAAAAAGCGTCCGTTTGAAAAAAGAGCCAATAATTGCCGTGTATCTTCTTTAATCGGCAATGAACCACCGGGCGCCGTAATACATACATTGCCGTTATCAAACAATTCTTTAAAAAAGGTTGGCGATGTGTAATCCGTGTTATATGCTAACTTCGGTTTTACGGGTTTACCGTTTTTTAGAAGAGCCTCTTGAACAACCGTTTGCAGTTCTTGTCTTTTTTGCAACTCTTTATCTGTTTCAGAAGGCAATGCCGAAGCCTTTGGTTGATTTTTATTCACAAAATTCAACGCACGTGGCGGACTAACGGCATCCGATAAATGTGGCTGACGATTTTCCGTCTCCTCCGAACCCACACGATCATTTGCCTCATTCGGCTCATTCACGCTTGTATCATTTTTTTTGGAATCAGCGCTATTTGACTCACCCTGAGATACAGAAGCATCACTGATGAATGACGGAAAAGGCGGTAATTTCGGAATGGGCGGTAATTCCTCTTCCTTAAAACCACCCGTTTCCGGAACATTTACTTTTGTCACATCCAATAAAGCGGAGGTTGCCTCCCCTGCCTGCCCTTCATCGTTCTGAGGCATGCGTTGCTCACTGCCGTTTCCGCCCTTTTTATCGGATACGCGTGCCGAACCTCCCTTATTGAATATCTGAAACGCCATACATCCCCTCTGTCAGCCGTTTTGTGTTATCATCCCCTAGTTTTCAGCGGAATTTTCATCCGTCGAAGATGCAACAACATTAAACATCAATACCTCTTTACGATCGCCCGATTTCATTGTAATCGTATCTTTCGTAATTTCTTCCACCAAAAAGCCCTCCGGCAGATTTTCGTTAACTTTAACGGAAATCATTTGCCCGTCACTTAATTTTTTAAGCCGTGCCGTTAAGTTCCCTTTAATACCTCTGACAGCAATCAAAGAATACGTATCAATAGCGCGTGGCAGTTTTTTGGTAACCACTTCTTCCTCTGGCTTCTGTTCAGCGTTATCGGCAACATCAGATGAAGCAACCTCCGCTTTGGCATTTTCTTTTTCTGCCAACGCTTCAGCGCGCAATTTGTTACGCAATTCCTCTGCTTCTGCAATCTGCTGTTCTACAGCTTCCGTCTCGGCTTTTTTCTTTTCCATTTCCAAACGCACGTTTTCTTGCTCTTGCCACCAGTTAATCCGAGCCCGAACCACATCTTCACGTTTAGCAATTTCTTCCAAACGCGTTTGGCGATAAGTTGCCTTTAACTTTTCCAAATCGTTTTTCAGTTGCTCTTTTTGCATTTGTAATTTCAAGAATACGTTTCCACGCTCCAAGTCGGCCATTTCTTGAAAAACTTCCGATGTAATTCTTCCGAGCAATTGTTCGCTCGGTAAATCCTTTGTGGAAACGGAAGGAGCCATCGGCGCCGGTCCGGTAATCAATGATTCATCAATGCCGGGCAATGTAGCCATTTCCAACTCGCCTAATGATGTTCGTGCAGGGAAATCCAAAACTTCTTCCGAATCAATATTTGTATTGCTCAATTCGGTTTCCAAAGCTTTTTTCTTTGCTTCTTTTTGCGCATTGGCCGGCTGTGCCTGTGCACCACTCGCACCAGCATTTGACTTTGCATTGTTCACAACATCGGTTTTGCCTTGAACAGCACCATCCGAAGGGAGTGTAGCCACTTGTAGCGACGCCGCCGCAGAGGCATCAAGAGGCGGTAATTCCTGTGCAGAAACAGTCACCGTCAAAAAAGCGGTTGATAAAGATAAAGCGGCAATAAAAGATAATGAGTTATTTTGCATAGATTCTCCCCTCATATTTCCATTTGTCCTGAGCATCCAATCCCGGATTAAAGTTAATAGTCGTTAATTGAAATCCCGGAAACTTTTCAAAAAACGTTTGCCATTCAAACGGCGTATACGGCGACGATACGGATATTTGATAATATACGTATTCTTGTTGATTGACAGGTTTTGTTCCGTCCGGATTTGTCGGCGGATCAAGAACTGTCTGTCGCGAAAATGATAAATTTAAATTCGCTGCCTGATTAATATCCGTTAATTCTTCCCATAATTGACGTTCCGTTAAAGTCGGCACGGAAGCAACCATCGGAATTCCCGTAAACATCAGCTGACCGCTTGCGGAAGCTCCGTCTTGATTTAATTGCACGTTCACACGCGACATTTTATACTCATTTAATGCCGCTTTCAACCATGCAATACGACCGCCCGGTTGCCACGACTTCGTCCAACTCGTCGTCAACCCCTCAGGCGTGCAAGTAATACCACCCATCTGCCATCCGGGAATCGTTAAAGCATTTAACTGATAAGCATTGTTCCAGCATTTATGCATAAAAATACGTGTATCGGGCACTTTTTCCCATGGTTTTGGTTTTTCGGGAACCGGTTCTACCGGCCGAATCACTTCAGGTATCGGCATCACTTCGATTTTTTCTTCTTGCATCACATTTTGCCACAAAGAAACGGCCATCCAAATAACAACGATAACCAATACAATGAAAAACAACGCAATCAACGATAAAATCTGTGTTTTTCGTGCGGCGCCCAATTCTTGCAAGCGAACCCGTGCCCCTGACTTCTTGATGATATCTTCAAGCGACATTTGTTTCGCTTTATCAATCATCCACTCTTCGGGAGCAATTTTTAAATCCCAATCAGGCAAAGCCATTAAAGAATAAAAAGCATCTTGGGCTTCTTGTTCGGATAAAAACAAAATATCATCTTCCGATAAAATCAAGTCATTCCGAATGGCAATAAGCCACCACCCCTCTTTTACGGGAAAAACAGCCGCAACCGACGTGTATTCACTTAATGCCGAGGCAACGGCTGCTGCCGCAGAAGGCTCACCCGCCTTATGACCCATGGCTTTTTTACCGATACCATATTGAGGCGTTGATGTAGAACGCAAACAATATAAATCGGCATCAGGATCACTTTCTATCGCTTCTTTAATTTCAGGCGTTGGGTCTTCCGGATTTTGCAACGGTTGCCAAAGCAATCCGACTGCGTATCCGATACGCCCGATTGTTATCGTCCCGTAGGCTGTGGCGGGGGTTCCTCCCGCCTCGCCTCCCGGCACTTGATTATCTTGCGTTTCATTGGCCATATTCTACGCTCCTTAAAAATCTCTCATGCGTGATTCGGGCGCCAACGGCGATTCAAGCACTTCCGGTGTTAATAAAATAACCATAACATCGCGCGTATTTTCGCTATATGCCTGACCACCCAACAACCCGACTTTGGCTTTACCGATACCGCCTGTTGTTGTTGTATCTTTAACTTGTTCAAATCCTGTTAAGACCAACGTTGAACCTGACCGCATTGCAATTTCTTGGATAAATCCGCGCGTTTGCATTTTCGGCAATTGCACCACTGTTACATCCTTATCGCCTGAATCAGATTCCTCATCTTCACTATCCGATTCTTCCTCGGTCGTCGTGCCGTCAGATTGTTGACCATCCGATGAGAATGTTTCAAGCGAAATTAAGTCGGTCAAGTTCATTGAGAACATAACGATTAAGCGACCATGATCTAAAATCCGTGGCAAAATTTCAAGCATAAAACCGTAGTTCAATGTATCCGTTTGCATATCAACATCAACACTTCTGTCCGAGCCCGTACCCGATGTTGATACATTTGATTCACTTACATAGTTTTGTTGCGTTGTAATTTGAACGGGCGCAACCTTGTTATTCAAAGTTGTCACACTTGCCGATGTAACCAAAGAGGTCTTTCCTTGCGATGAAAACGCTTGAATAACAGCTTTTGAATCTTTCCATTTTGAGCTTGGGCGAAGCAATGTCATTGAAAGCATACCCGCAGAAGCAGCTCCCGTTGTTGATCCTGCACCGATTGTAAACGGACTGGTGTATTCTCCCAAAATGTTGTTGCTTTGGAAAACACCCGTTAAATCCAACCCGTAATTATCACTGTTTGAAATGGATACAAGCAATACTTTAACGGAAATCGCCACTTGACGCGATAATTTAGCATTAAATTTGTTAATCCAATCCGATGCCTCACGAATAATGAACGGACTTCCCGTTACCGTTACCGTTCCGGCAACACGGCTGAACGACAATTGAGCATTTTCACCGACCACTTGTTGTAAGCCTTGCTCAATATTATCCCATAATGCGAGGTTTGCGGTTGACGATAACGAAGAAGATGAACTTCCACCGCCATCACCCATTGTTGCACCCGATAACGAGTTTGAAATAGATGTCTCCGTCGGCAAAGCGTAAATGTTAAACACGCGCGTTTCTTTCGTATAGAATGTTATAATTCCCGATTTATAACGCCACCACACACTGTATCTGTTTGATAAATAGTTCAGCAATCCGCTCAACTTACCCGTATAGTTCACGGGAACGGTTTCCGTCGGAACGGCATCTTCTGCTTTCAAGTTATCCAACCGAACGGTGATTCCCGTCATATCCGTTAATTCTTGAGCCAACGTCGGCAGAGTTGCACCTTCGGCAATAGATAATGTAATTGAATCATTTTCCTCAAATTTTGCAGGCAAAGCATCGCCTTCCGAAATTTTCACACTTTCCGTTCCGAGCCAAATATCATTTTTTGTGCGAACGGTATCAACCGGCTCCGGCAAATCCGGAATTTGCGCTTGTTGCAAATGCTCTTCCGCACGTTCTAACGTTGTTTCAATTTTCTTGTTTGTTTTATCAACATACTCATTACATCCGCTTAACGCAAATGTTGTGGCCATTAAGATGGTCAAAAATCCTATTTTGATTGTTTTAGTCAGCATTTTCATTCTCCTGTACGTTGATTACCAACACTCTGTTTCCTTTATAGAAAGTTCCGATCGGCGCCGGTGTTGCCCGCGCAAATGAGCGAATAAACGCCGCCGCAACTTCCGTAAACTTTCCTCTGAACACAACGCCCGCTTCAAGGTTATAATCTCTGTCCAATTTCCAAATAACCGTCCAGCCGGACATTTCACCCCAACGCATTAACAAACCGCGCAATGTTTCACCGGCCGGTGCTTCCCAATCATGCACTTCTTCACCGAATGCAATTTTTTCTTTAAGTGTAACCGGTTGCTCAACCGTTCCGCTTTCCTCTGTTGCTCCGACCGTTTGAATGGCTTCACCTTTATCGGCAGAAACCGTTTGCACGGCGCCACCCTTATCGGCAGAAACCGTCTGCCCGTGTGCCGCCACATAAACATAACCGTTTGAGGTTTGATCTTCCGTGACCGTTGTGCGAATTGTTTTTTCAATTTCCGTTTTAAATAATGCCTCCGCACACGCATCACCCGTGCAAACAACTTCACCGCCTTGAACCGGTTGTAAAGCCAAATCTGCCTGTTGTTGTTCATAAGCCCGTTGTGCCAACTTATCCTTTACGGAAACACCACCCATCGTTGCCGGCGCTGACACTGCAACAGCCGAATTTCCGATTTGATAAGATGAATTTGTGCTCATGGCATATCCTGCATAAGCTTGATTTAAATTCAAATCCGGCTCTTCATAGCGCACAATGCAATTACCCTGATTTTCCGCCGTACAAACATCTTGCGGAGCAACAACTGCCGTTGTTTGTGTATTTTTGCTTTCAACAACTACTTGCTCTTCATCCGATAAAGACGTGCAGGCACCCAGCAAGCCGAACGCACATGTCGCAACACCGACAACCAACGTATTTTTCAGTAAATTTTGCTTCATTCTCTCTCCTTTTGTTTATCCCGACGGGAATTACCAATTGATTGTTTTTCTTTCTTTTACTTGACCGTTTTTCAATTTTACCTTGCGGGTTTGAACATTCTCATTCTTTTTCACCATACGTAAAATCAAGCTATTTTCCGGTCTATCCACATAATCAACCGCAATCTGGTGCAGCGATAATCCATTGTTCATTAAAATACGTTGAATCACAAATAAGCGTTTTTGTTGAATGGTTGGGTTTGAACGACTTAACCGAATTTCAACCATATAACGCGGATCTTTGCGCGCCCGCATTGAAAATACTTTTATCCATTTGACTGTCTGCCCCGAAAACTCCGCTGAATTCGGATAAAAAGTCACTTTAATTTCCTGTGGCATCAAAAGCGGTTCTTCTTCATCACTTTGAGCATCGCTTAATGCCTTATCGGCCATTTCGGAAGTGTAAGTTGTGTAAAGAGGTTTGGTATCTGATATTTCTTCTTGAATAGTTTTCCGTTCCGGCAATGGTTTTAAAGGCAAAAGAAGTTTCTTTTTCTTGACCGGCTGTTCCTCTGACACTGCCGAAATTTCACCCGCCAAAATCCGATTAACCGATGAATCCGCATCCGTATCGACACCCACTGAATCTGTTTGAGTATCTTGTGATTGTGCCCCAGCCCCGGTAACACCTTTGCTCCGCGCCAACGCTTCTTGATATTTTTGCATTGTTTTGGTTGTTTTTCCGGTTAAACGCCGTTCAACCGCCATTTGCTCTCTTACGGGAATTAATTCCGTTTGAGTAATTTTTACAACCGGCAATTCACGAACGGTTTGTGTACGTGTTTCAACAGATTTTTCTCGACTTTGAGGCATGTTTTGTTCGGCGGGTTTTGCCTCGGGCAATAGAAATGTCGGCACCATAAAATCACCCTCCGCCGTAATCGTTGCCACTTTTTCATCTTCCACATCGCCGTCGTTTGAAGCTATTTTATCATCTTTTGATTCAACTTTAACGGTATTTTCACCCGCATTCAGTATCGATTCGACTGTTTCAGAGGCCGAATCGTCTGTTTGAAGCATTGTTTTATCCTGATTTTCCGGCATTCCATCTGCCATAACGGGCGAAATTGCAAGCATTCCGATTAACGCCGAGCATAAACAAAATAGGTTCTTTTTATGTTGATACATCATTCTATCCTATTGAAACATATACATAAAACTATTTATTCTCGTGCAAAGTCTTCTACCTAAAAAAAGAGTCATACACACGGAACTTGCTTCATATTACAACTTTAAAAAAAAACTTGCAAGGGAAAAAAGTGCTGGACAAACGAAAAAAACTACTTTATAATGTGTATGAGACGAAACGAAGTCTTACAATATGCATATTATAAGGAGTATCAAATGAATAGATATTTGAAAATGTTTTTAATGGTTGCGGTTATCGCCTGCGTTTTTACGGCTTCAAGCGCATTTGCGCAAGAAAGCGTATTTACCACGGTGCTTTCCAAATTATTGAATACTTTTAAAAACATTCGTAACGTTATTTTCGTTGTCGGCGGGTTCGGTCTTGTCGGCTTAGGCTTTGCCGCTATTTTCGGAAAAGTCAAATGGCCATGGTTAGCAGCTTTGGCTTGCGGATTGGCAATTGTGGCACTTGCCGGTGCTATGGTTGATTACGTTACACAATCCGATGGCGGTTCGGGCGATATTTCCGACTATGAAACGGATTGGGAAGATACATTAACGAATTAGTATTCTTGGCAATCAAGAAAACGCGTCTTTTATTCAAAAGGCGCGTTTTTTATACGTTTTTTTTGAGATTTACATCACTTTTTATCCATTAGCGCGAATAATTTTATAGATATGCCCAACTAAGAATGAACATTAATCCAAAAATAAAAGATGCTTAACCGTACATAAAAGTAATATGCGCATAATCTGTGTTTGTAACCAAGATTCATTTGTCCACAATCAGCATTCTTATGCACACAAATTTTATATTCCACAGGGGCCACTTCAATCTTTGCTTTATACTTTAAACTATATCTGATTTATTCGTCCTTTTTTCTTTCTTCACACCCACAACGCACCTCTTTACAGTAAAAAAAACAGAATTTATCTTGACTTTTTTTGCAAAATTACAGAAAATGCCTGATTAAAAGGAGTTATAAAATGTATAGCGGTATTCCGTTTCCTCAAATTGACCCGGTAGCAATTCACTTGGGATTTGTTGTTATTCGCTGGTATTCGCTGGCGTATATCTTCGGGTTAATCGGTGCATGGTTATTGGCGCGAGAAATGTCAAAACGCACAAACAGCACCTTCACTGTTTTGAAAATAGACGACTTCTTGATTTGGGCAACACTCGGCGTTGTTTTGGGTGGCAGACTCGGATACGTGCTGTTTTATAATGCTCATTACTTTTACGAAAATCCGGCGCAAATTTTAGCCGTATGGCAAGGCGGTATGTCGTTCCACGGCGGGTTGCTCGGCGTTGTAATTGCAACACTTTTATTTGCATGGAAGAAAAAAATATCACCCCTTTCAATGGGCGATATTTTGGTTTGCGTGGCTCCTATCGGATTATTTTTCGGTCGGCTTGCCAACTTTGCAAACGGCGAACTTTTCGGCCGTGTCACTCATGCCGTGCCTTGGGCGATGATTTTTCCGAACGGCGGTGCAGAACCGCGTCATCCCTCACAACTGTATGAAGCCGGATTGGAAGGACTTGCCTTATTTATGATTTTAAACAGTGTTTGGTGGTTTTGCCCAAAATTACGCCAACGTCAAGGATTTATATTGGGTTTATTTTTCATATTATACGGTCTGTTTCGTTTCGGTATTGAATTTACGCGTGAACCGGATGCACACCTCGGCTTCATTTTTGCGCATCTTTCCATGGGGCAATTGCTTTGCATTCCGATGATACTGTTCGGCATTTGGCTTATTCGGAAAGTATCACCGAAACAAGCGCTTAAACGACTAACCGTTTCATCCGACAATAAAAAATAAGGCGGATAGAATGCGTAAGTCTTTTTCCGAAAAAATCATTCGCTATTGCAAAGTCATCGTTTATCTGCGTTTGATAAAACCACTCATTCATTCAAATGCCACACCCGAGTATAAAGCCCGCGGGGTTGCCATCGGATTGGCTTGGTCCATGACACCGCTGGTCGGCATTCAAATGGCGTTGGTTGTGTTCACATGGGGATTAGCAAAGAAATTAAAATGGGGATTTTCTCTACCCTTAGCTTTGGCTTGGACATGGACGACAAATGTTGTGACACTCGTGCCGATATACTATATCTTCTATGTATGCGGTCAAATTTTGCGCGGACATTGGCATGATATATCCGGCTATCAATCACTCGGCAGACTGATTGAACACGTTTTTTTGAGCGATGCCTCTTGGCTCGTTCAATTTAAAGAATTTTTAAAATTATTCGTGCAAGACTGGGGTATATCCATGTTTATCGGATGTATTCCGTTTATTATCGGCGGATATATTGCCGGCTATAAATTGACACTGAAATTTGAACAAATGCGCCACAACAAAAAATTAAAAAAAGCAATACAAATGCAAGCAACAACAAAGGGAGAATAAAATGCAACAAACACAAGGATTGATTGATTTAGACTTTATTGAACATGGTTTTTACGATGCAACGGATTCCAATATGGCCCAAAATCCGATTTTAATGACACAGGTTCATTCTGCCGATGCATTGGTTATCACCCAACAACCTGAATTGCCGCCCGAAGTTGATGCGTTAATTACAAAAACACCGGGGCTCAATTTAACCGTTAAAACAGCTGACTGCGCACCGATTTTAATTGCTGACGCCAAAGCACGAATCATTGCAGCCATCCATGCCGGATGGAAAGGTGCCTTTCAGGGCATTATTGAAACAACCATATTAAAGATGATTGAACTCGGCGGTAATCCGGATTATATGGTAGCAGGTATCGGCCCGCATTTGCATAAGAAAAGTTTTGAGATTGATGAGAAGATGTATGCTCTGTTTCCCAAAACGGAAGCACATTTTTTCACACCGAAAGAAAAAGGCGGACTTTATGATTTTGATTTCCATGCTTACATCGTGCATAGATTGCAACGCGCCGGTATTACGCACATTGATTCCGTTTTGATTGATACTTATTCAAGCGAAAAATATAACAGCTATCGTCGCAATCCGAAAAATCCCGCACGACAATTCAGTTCAATTATGATAAAAAAATAGCTATTCCGAGAAATATTCTCCGAAACAAGCAAGCAAATCGTTCATTCCAACGAAAAAAAATTAAAAAAGAGCATTTTTTTTGAAAAAAATTCTTTTTCCGGTTGCTTTCGGATTTAAAATGTCTTATGGTAATCTCATAGATAATTAACATTCATCTAAGGAGACAAAATTATGTATGATGATATAGAATTTATTATCGCGTGCGGGGGTAAAAGCACGCGCAATTTTCCACACTCAAAAGCCGTTGCGCATAAAAGTTTATTACCGTTCGGCGATGTTCGTCTGATTGATTATGTGCTCAAAGATATTATTCGTATTGGTGGCAGACATGTCACAATTGTTTGTTCGGACGAAACAACAATCGGGGCTTTTAAGCAAGCGCTTGCACCCAGTCCCGAAATTGAAGAAAAACTGCGTAAATCCGGCAAAGGAAAAATTGCCGACGTGTTAAAATCAACATTCCTGCCGGACGATATGGATATTAAATATGTGATTCAAGATAAACCGTGGGGAACGTCGCACGTCTTGGGCTTGGCACACCGCGTTTCTTCGAATCGTCACGGTGTTTTGATTTTCCCGGACGATTTAATTGATTCAAGCGCCATGCCACAACCGTTTATTAAACACTTATTAGATGCGTTTATGAAAAATCAAAAACAAATTTTATTGACGGGCGTGGAAAAAGAAGATGTCAGCAATAATGCTATTTTGCAAGATAAACGCTTGATTGAAAAACCGAAGCACCCGAGAAGCCATATTGCCGGCTATTCTCCGTGCGTTTTTCCGAAAGCTTGCCTGGATTCTATTGAGCGCGAAACAACGGTTATTGAAAAAATGGGACATTTGCCCGAAAGTTTACCCCTAAATGAATGGGTATATACCGACGGAATCAATTCATTCCTTGATAACGGTGGCGAAAATGAAGGCTACCATATTAAAATGTTTATGTTGGATCCGAGTGAATACGAAATGCTGGATACGGGTAATTTGGAACTCTATGAAGCGGCACAAATCCGTGAATTGTTGATTAACTCGGTCTTTATGGAAAAGAATCGTGAAATTGCAAAGCGGTTATTAAGTTTACTTGCCTAAAATTTTAAATTCTGATTTTGAAATTTTAACTTTCAATCTGATTGCCGAATAAGCCTCGTTTTTATCGGGGCTTATTTTGTAATCAAAACATAAGTGTATTAAAAAAATCCGATTGACTTTTCGGGAAAGAAGCGGTATATTTCAACATCTGTTTGAAAAAGGAGTTTAAAATGGCAGCAACAAGTATGGATCAATTGGTTTCGTTATGCAAAAGACGCGGTTTTATTTTTCAAAGCGCCGATATTTACGGCGGTTTGCAAGGGGTTTATGATTTCGGACCGCTCGGCGTTGAATTAAAAAATAATTTAAAAGCAGCCTGGTGGCGGGCAATGGTTTATGAACGAGATGATGTGGAAGGGTTGGACGCTTCTATTTTAACGCATCCGAAAGTATTACATTACAGTGGCCATGAAGCAACATTTACCGATCCGCTTTGCGATTGCAAAAAGTGCAAAAACAGATTTCGCGCCGATCATATTAAAGACGGGAAATGCCCTGTTTGTGGCAGTACGGAATTAACCGAACCGCGCATGTTTAACTTAATGTTTAAAACAACGGTCGGACCGATTGAAGATGCCTCCAACTTTGCTTATCTGCGACCCGAAACAGCGCAAGCAATTTTCACGCAATTTCGGAATGTTGTAGATTCAACATCGCGCAAAGCACCGTTCGGTATTGCTCAAATCGGCAAATCATTCAGAAATGAAATTACACCGCGCAACTTTATTTTCCGCGTGCGTGAATTTGAGCAAATGGAACTTGAATTTTTCGTCAAACCCGGAACGGATATGGAATGGATTGAGAAATGGCGCGAAAATCGAATTAACTGGTGGCTTGAGCAAGGTCTTGATAAAGACAAATTAAAAGTCCATGATATTGAGAAATCCGAATTGGCGCATTACTCTAAAAAAACATACGATTTGGAATATGAATTTCCACATGGTTTGGAGGAATTGGAAGGCATTGCTGATAGAACGGATTATGACCTCGGCAACCATACACGCTATCAAGAAGAATTAAGTATTTCAGCAAACGTTCATGAGAACAAAGAAAGTTCCGCAAAATTAGCTTTGTTTGATGATGAAACGAAAAAGTGGTATGTGCCGTTTGTTATTGAACCATCTGCCGGTGTGGAACGCGGTGTGTTAGCCGTTCTGACGGAGGCCTATCACGAAGAAACACTGCCGAACGGAGAAACGCGAACCGTATTAAAATTAAAGAAACACTTGGCACCGGTGAAAGTGGCTGTTATTCCGTTAAAACGCAACAATGCCGAAATTGTTAAATTGGCTCATGAAATCAAGCAATCTTTGCTTAAAACGGGTATCGGGCGTGTGATGTTTGAAGATTCGGGAAATATCGGTAAAGCTTATCGCCGTCATGATGAAATCGGCACACCGCTTTGTATTACGGTTGATTTTGAAAGTATTGAAAAACAACCCTCAACGGTTACCGTTCGTAATCGCGACACAATGGCGCAAGAACGCGTTGCCGTTGCCGATTTACCGAGCTATTTAAAAGAATTTTTCATGAAGTAGCATTGTTTGATAAACAAAAAACACTCGCCGAAAGACGAGTGTTTTTTTATTTTTTAGGCATCTGCCTATCCCCAAAACAAGCACTGCCGAATAGATTGAAATTCTGCAACAATCATCGTTTTTATTTCGTTGTAAGCAAAGTCTCTTTTACCAAACTCAAAACAGCTTGCCAATCAATTTCTATACCGAGTTGTTTTAAAACATAAAGCGCTAAAATAACAATTATTGCCGTTATGCCGATTAATCTTCCGATGCGTTGCCAAGAGAAAAAAGATTGGCTCTGCGGTAATGTCTCTTTTGTCGGCGTAGCAGAACCGCTTTCTTTCACATACGATAATCCCGTGCCGGGAATAAAAAACGTATGCCGTTTTCTACCGGTAGCACCCCATGTAAACCGATATCCTTTTTTTGTGCCGACACTAAAACCCAACCCCGATTTACTTAAATTAACATTAAGTGGTCCGAATTTAACCGTTTTTTTTAACCGTATACCCATCTTATCCCCATTCGTTTTAAAATTTTCGGGTATTTCTTATCTCATTTATGCTGATAAATACCCCTGTATGAAATCGCATTATACAAAAATGATTTGTTTTCGCAAGCAAAATTTTTGTTGTCCGGCATGTGTTGCACAATCCTTCATTTTTACTCCAAGCACTATACAACTAATCCTCCTTTTTTGATATAATTTAAAAACATCTTTTATTTTCCTTTTGTTTCAATAAATTATTTTCATTTATTAACAAACTATTAACAAGTTGATTTTTTTGAAAAATTTGTTATTTCTGCTTGCAAGGCGGTAAAAAGTATGCTAAAAACGAAAAAGTTATCATTAAGGAGTCCCAATGACAAAACGATTCTCCCGTCTTTTCTTATTATTATCCGGTGTTTTTTATGTCCCTGCTCTGTTGGCACAAACGGTTAGCAGTGAAGTAATCATCAATGCGCAAAATCCCTCTTATACCAACACGGGAACCATTACCACCGAAAACGGATACGGTGTATTTGTTGACGGTATCTCGGGTTTCAGCGGAGAATTGATAAACAGCGGGAATATCACCGTAACGGGAACGGGATACGGCATTTACGAAACACCGTATCAAACGCGACCCGTTGATTTGCATATTACGAATACGGGAACCATTCAACGCATTCAATTGGAAGAAACCGATGGAAGTATTATTGAAAACGGTGATGCAACCACATCTTCTCCGAACGCCGTGATACAAGGCTCTGTTTTGATGGGAGTTAACTCAAAAATATATAATGATAGCGGAACATTTGAAAATTTTGATTTAGATACGGCGCAAGGTGGCGAGAAAAGTAATTTAATTTCTTTGGGGCGGGATAGTCAATTCATCAACGGTAATGTTTATTTAAAGCAAACGAATATTGATATCGGCACCTCAACCGAGGATGTATCTGCAACCATTAGCCTTATTCAGCCGGTTTACACCTCAGCCACCGTCACAACCGATCATATTCAATTTGCACAAGGCGGGTATTTTGATAATCGTGGCATTGTGAATAACAAATCAGTTACGTTCGGCAATTTCGGCACATTGCGTAATACGGGTATGGCTTATCTGGTACCGAACTCGGATGGAACGGATTTAACAGATACGGGCGGAACGTTTAATACGGAAATGCTTTCTTTTGCCGATAACGGACAAGTTATCAACGAAATGGGCGGAACATTATCGGCAGGAAGTCTTGCCATGGGGAATAATGCACTTTTAACAAACGGTGCAGATTATTCGGTAGCAGGCACATCAACGGATGATACGTATTACAAGGTATTGCAAATTATCACGCCTTCCGAAGATGGAACGCAATCGGATAGCGTAGAAGAACACTTTTTCAATCCCATTCCGCAACAAGCCGTTATGGATATCAAAAATGTATCCATGGGAACGGGTAGCACGATCGATTTAAAAAATAACAGCGTTTACACGGGTGAAACGGTACAAATGGGCATGAACGGCGCATTGAATATTACGGGCAGTTCCATGACTCTTTCAAGCGATAGTGGCGAATCATCATTAACGATGGGCGCAAACGGCACTATCAATATGACGGAATATATACAAGCCCAAGTAACGGAACCCGAATTGGATACATCATCCGATACAATATCGGTTATAGATAAGGTTGTATTGGAAAGCGCAACTTATTCGCCGAAATTAAGTGTTGATAACTTAACTATGGGGACAAACGGCACGATTAATTTACAATCCGGAACGCTTAATGCGCAAAAAATTTCAATGGCCGACAGCGGAAAAATTATTATCGGTATGGATATAACAACCAATTCGGATAGTGCTGAGAGTTCCGATAGTTCGGATACGGGGACAAATACAGGCTCCTCAACCACGGCAACGCCCTTATATTCCGGCTCGCTGACAGCGACGGAAAGCCTTATTTTCGGCAATAACGGCACGTTAATTTCCAGAGGGTTTATCACCGCTCCAACAATTTCTTTCAGTGATGGCGGTTCGCTGACAAACCAAGGCGCCTTAACGGCAACAAACATTATCTTCGGCAATAACGGCATAGTTAATAACAGTGGAACATTTAATGCCGACACATTAACAATGGGTAATAATGCCGTTATTTCAACATCTTCCGCCATTGATGCGGCGGTTACCGTCGGAAGCAATTCGGTAGCAACAATGGTCGGGGGCGGAATAGAAACGTCATCCGACATTTTGGATAAAGACGATGCGAATTTCTTAACAGCCGGCGCTTTTACGGGCGGATTTAACAAGGCTTCGGGCGCCGAGAATGTTCAAATCATTTCAAATGTCGGGTTCAAAGAAACAGAAACGGATACAAACGGTAACAGCACTGTCAATTATTATCATGGTTGGCTGGCCGGCGGGGTGAATGTGGATAGCATTCTCGTTCAGCAAGGTGAATTGTGGGCGCAAGATGATGTGCGCGGAACAATCGGTATCAATACGGATTCAACTTTGCGTTTAGTCGGCACAGACGTTGATATTTATGATCCGATCAGTAAATTGCAAGACGCAACAAATACGCGGTTAATTGTTGATTTGGATGGAGATGATACTTTCTACTCCACACGCAACAGTGTTCTTGTAGATCACATTATTTTACTCGGAGGCGGATTGCAAATTCAAAATCCCGTTCAAGCGAATGAAATCACATTCGGTTCCAACACAACCGTTCGGTTAACGGGAAATTACTTTGTCGGAAATATGGTAGAATACGGCGGTGACGCAGCCAACACAACATTGGATATTGATGCCGGCGAAGGGAAAAGCATTAATTCAACAGGCACCATTCAACTTGATAGAATTGTCGTTGAATCAGGCACATTTAATATCAATCACGCTGTTGAAGCCGTTTACACGGCCGATAATGCCAGTATGCCGGGCTCGTATGAACAAGGGTTAGAATTGAGCAATAATACAACCGTAAACGTTAATTCTCCCGATGTTAAGGTCAATCGTATCGTGCGTAATCAATTAGCACTCCAAGAAGGGGAAACGGTGGAAAACACAACCGTCAACGTAAATGGCGGACACTTGTGGGTTGAACGGGATACGGATTTAGATAATCTTAATATCAATTCCGGCACAGTTGAAATTATGAATAAAGATGGCGATAACGTTGCTAATATCGGCAACATTTCCGCCATCAATAATGGGGCACAATTAGCCGGTGCGGGCGTTATCAATGTGAAGAACGGGTCATTAGATATCGGCAACGGAGGCAGACTCTCCGTATCAACGCAATCAACGGCCGATCAACCGATACAAACCATGCAGATTATCCAATCCGCACAAACCTATTCCGATTCGGCGGATATTACGGATACGGGGAACATTACGGTGAATATGGCGCAAGGTAGCACATTGGATTTGCGCGCCGATGGGAATACGGCTGATAAGATAGATGTTTCCGGCACGGTTAATTTAGCAGATGGTACACGGATTATTGTGCGCAACATTGAAGCGGGAACGGAATACGAACTGATGAGTGCCACGCAGTTAAACGGCAATATGGATCGTTTAACAACGTCATTTTTATGGACGGGAACAGAGTTATCCAATAATAACAATACGCTTTCGCTCAAAATCAGCGGCATACAAACATTGAACGAGGGTATTTCAAGCACGCAATACTCTAAAAACGTATGGAACATTGCGCAAGCATTAACAACTATCAATAACAGCACGGCCTCAAATACGGTGGATCCGTTTTTAGAAAACGTATTTTACGCGGGCGATGCGGCAACGGCGGTGAATGTGATGGACGAATATTCACCCGAAGGATATTTAAACGCCCAACAAATGGCTTTACGCACGAATCGCACATTTAGGCAAAGCGCATTGTCGGAATTAGACGCCATACGCACATATAAAGATGTGGAAAATATGTATCAGAACAACACACCGGGCATTTATAATCCCAACTATTACGGTCGTCCGGGTATGGAAAGATATTACGCTTCGTGGAATGCGCAACAGCAATCGCGCAGACGCACACGCACAGATAAAGGCGGACTTTGGGCAAAGCCGTTTGCCGTATCGGTTTCACAAGATGATGTAGAAAATATGTCGGGCTACGATATTTCAAGCTATGGATTTACGGCCGGTATTGATCGGCGTTTCGGTGCCGTTTCGCTCGGTTTGATGGGTATGTATGCAACGGGTTCCATTGATCAAAACAATCAGGTTATTGAAACAGATACCTCCACTTACGGCTTCGGTGTATACGGGCAATACAGACCTTATCGGACACGTCAATTCTTTAACTTCTACGCGTTATGGACGGAAACAAAGAATGAGTCAACGCATAAAATCAATTCACTGGTTGAAAGCGCGAAAGCCGACTTTGATTTAACGGCCTACTCCGTCGGAGCCGATATGGGGTATGATATGCCGTTAACGCGAAATATCATCATTACACCGAAAATCGGTGTGGATTACACGCGTGTCAAGGCTGATGAGATAACGGAAAAAGGAACGGGAACGGCACTTTTAAAAGTGAAAGCCGATGATATGACTTCTATTCAAATGCCGGTTGAAATCAAGGCTGCGTTTAATTACGGCAATGAACTATACAAATTCAAGCCGGAAATGCATGCGAGATGGACACATGAATTCGGTGACACCGAATCAAGCGGAGAAGGACTATTCGTGAACTATAATCAACCGTTTGACGTTAAAGGTCTCAGCGTTGATAAAGATGTATTCACATTAGGCGGTTCATTGTTGTGGCTCTATGGTGTTTCGGAATTAGAATTAAGATATGATTACGATTTCAGTTCCAGTAGCGCGGGACACACCTTGAACGTGGGTTATAAATATCTGTTTTAATGACGAGATACAAGAGTTTATAAATACCTAACAAGATATTTATTTTCTAATTCAATGGTCTATAATGAATGAAAAAGATTTGACTTTTTACATTTGTGAACTCATTTCACAAACGGAAGGAGCAAACGGATGAAAACATTTTGGATAATCGTGGCACTGCTTTTATGCGTCTCAGCTATATTTATATGGTCTCCGTTAAAAGTCGAAGAAAACAGCATGGTAATTCAAGAAAATCAACCGATTGCTCCTTTTACGAAAAAGTAAATTCTCTTTAATGAAGTATCTCACTGGGAGGGAGCAATATCCATTGTTCCCTCTTTTATATTTGCAGAAAACGAAACTGGCGTCATACTAAAAAAAACCATCTTCAAAGGCCTAATCTACAAAATTTTCGGACTGTAAAAGAGGAAAAGAAAGAAAACAAGAAGATATATAAAAAAAATCTTGCATTTAAAGAAAAAATCAGATAGAATGGGAAAAATTAAAAATTGGAAGAGAGGTGAGTCCCATAGTTACAATCGTTGTCCACGACAATAACGTTGAACAAGCATTACGTGTTTTAAAGAAGAAAATGCAACGTGAAGGTAGTTTTCGCGAAATGAAATTGCGTCGGTATTATGAAAAACCGTCTGAAAAAAAAGCACGGAAGATGACTGAATGCATTCGTCGTTCACGTAAAATGCGTCGCAAACGTTTTAGCACGGAAGGATTTTAATCTCTCGGCTTAAAATGTATCATTCCCTTTCGGATTATCTGTTCGAAAGGGAATTTTTTATACATCAAGCAATCTCAATTTTATATAAAGCCGTTTACAAAGTTTTTTACAAAGAGTTATGTAGAAAAGCAAAGAAAATTATTTGGGCTTTTTAAAATTCAAATAACACTCAAAAGAAGATAAGAGCAAAATAAAGTATCCGATTAACTCGCAATGTTCTTCAAAGAGTTCTTTTGTTTCACGCATTTGCGCAAGACCCAGCACATTGGTTACGATTCGTTTATCGCCCACGGCCTGAGCAATCGGCAAAGCAACGGTTAAAGCCATAATCATCATAAAAAATGCGGGAGAAGATAAAAAGCGATTCAAGGAAGGAATAAACTCTTTCCAACGATATTTTACATTGAGCAATGCCAGCAAGACAAACACATATCCGAATTTCCAAGATACAATGGGGATAAGCGCATCAAATGAATGATCCAATTCGCGACAAGCCGCAAAAGCGGAAAGAGCGGCAAACAAAAGGAAAAGAGCTTTATGCGCGCGATGAATAAATGCCGACACAATGAAAACGAATGACGAGAGCAATAAAAATTCCAACTGCATATTTTCAATCAAGCCGTTTTCATCAAAAAGAGAAGCGCCTTTGCCATACGAAGCCAAGCGAACGAACAAGATAAGAAGTAATACGAAAATCACGTAAACAAACTGACGAATTGATTGAAACAAAAGCGATTTATTAAGTTGTTGCATATTTTCCTCATCTGGTTGATTTAAAGATTAAGGATGTGTAGCATATAAAAATATGTTTTTCAAGCAAATACGGGCATAAAGAGGGACAAATGAATAAAAATATGCATAAAGTGCAAAAAAAGTATTGACAAGGGAGAAAAAAAGGAATATATTGCATTTAACATGACGCGGGGTAGAGCAGTCCGGTAGCTTGCCAGGCTCATAACCTGGAGGTCGTGAGGTTCAAATCCCACCCCCGCAACCAACAAAAGAAACCGTCCGTAAGGGCGGTTTTTTTGTATGGCTTGCAAGTGGGATGCAG
>CALXWZ010000009.1 GCA_944392555.1 uncultured Alphaproteobacteria bacterium
AAAGTAACTAAGTTAAAAATGACCTTAAATGATATAATTTGATAAAAAAATAGTTCGGGTTCTGCACGTCGTCTCCAGCCAAGTCAGATAAGTCGCTAGAAATAGCGACTTTTTTATTATTTTGCAAGCACTTAAGTTGGTTCGTGTACAACATTTATCAAAGGGCCTATTTTTTAGCCCTACACGGACCAGCATTTTAAAAAATCCTTTGTTTTCAATGCCTCTGTTTTGGGATGTTAAAATTTTATCCCAGAGAAAGGCAGATGTATTCAGATTGAGTTTAGATGAGAAAAAAGTGTTTCTATAACACGCTTATTGCTACTGCCATCTCGGGAGCCCTACCTGCCATCTAGAGGACATCGGGAACCCTATCGGCATATCCCAGCCATAAAAATAAATGCAACATCGTTAATTGGTCCATTTTTCAACAAGGCCTTTACGTGCGAGAGCCAATGAGAGGCTATGCTTATTCAGTAAACCATTAAATGACATCAATGTCATCTAATCGAGAACATAAAAAAAGAGGCAACCGAAGTCACCTCTTTCGTCTTGTGGTATCCGACCTTACTTGCCGACTTTCTTCTCAGTTTTATCTCCAGGAAACGTGCTGAGCAAAGCCAACATCATTTTGGGGCAGACGTGCTCGCCTAATGCTTTGCGAACCAAGGATTCATCATTGCTAATCAACATTCCATTTTTCCAATGCAAGCCTTCAAAATCGCCGTCAAAGCCTTTAGGAGCTAACAACGGATCCAAAAAGTCTGCCGAGGTTCCCATCAACAATAACAACTCCAAAATCGAACAGACACGAGCATCTGAATAACAACCATTCGTCAACGGCCGACCATAGTGAACAGAAGACAAGTCACCAATAGAACCATTACCACCTGTAATTGTTGGAGCTGGCTTTGACGGATCAAGGCGTCGATAGCCTTGTTTAAAACTTCCTTCCGATGTTGAACCACTTTTATTTTTCGGCTGATACAAAACTGAGTTTAACCATGCAGACATCCCAGTCGGTGTATGAGCCAAAAACTTAATTTCTTCATACGTTAACGGTAAACCGTAATGCCATCTATTATCTGGATCTACTTCACCGGCTTCTAATGATTTCAACCTGCCAATTACTTCAAAAACTGTGGGCCGGAACTTATGCGCTTTCGGAAACTTCCAATCTCCTAATTCCGGTTTCCAAAACAAGATAAAACAACGTTCACGATCTTCGGCTGTTCCGTAGTCAGCTGCGGATAAGATACCAACCCGTGTTTTATAGCCCATCTTGTGCAAATCATCAATAACGTATTCACCGATGGTCTTATCGCCTAAAATATCCAGAGCTTTTTTGGGATGACTGGTTAACCATTGAGACACATTTTCAATGATACCGGCTTTATACCCGACTGCTTTAATGACCTTTAATGTTGGATCAAATAATTTGGCTCGTTCAGTTGTCCCCTTACTATCTGCCGTATTTAAGCTTGAACTATCTTGACATGGTGGGCTCGCAAAAACGAAAGTAGCTCCTGCCTTTTTGCTTTCTGCCACAACTTGATCAAAAATAGGCTGTTCAGAAATTGAACCAATAATCATTTTGCACTCAGGATACAGACGTCTATGGGCTTTGCCGCACCAATCACTATATTCGTTTGCGATAGCCACTTTAATGCCGGTTGCCTTTTCTACAAGACTGGTTCCAATCCCGATATTCGCAAACAAAGAGGTCGCGACTAACGGCTTCTCCAATACCAACGTTTTGTCCGTTGTTTCAAAATCAGTATCTTTGGCACGCCAATTTTTTAACATTTGACTGTCCGTTTTTTGGGTATCATCGTTTTGCGCCTTTTTTGGCAATTTCATTACTTAATGCCATGGAACGTGTCGGAATCTCACCTGCAGAAAAAGCGAATTTGATGGCTGCCCAAATACTCGACAACTCCAGTTTTTGAAAGTCGCGAATTTGACGAGCACCTAAACGCGGATACTTGGCCTTAATGATATCTTTCTTCGTCATTTTTTTATCTTTTTTCCGACGAGAAGAGCTTTTTTTCAAGCCCTTTTGTGTCTTGATAGACTTCAGGTCCTGACCAATTCTATATTCAACCAACAATTGGAATGAAGCCATTATTTGCAACTTCCGAAACTGCTTCGCATTTTCTTTATCCGATACGGGATGTGTCTTTAAACAGGCCATTTTTACTTTTACCAATTCGGATACACGATCCAACAAAGCATCCAAATCCGTATCATTTGTAATCGGATCAGTCGGCAAATTGCCAAAATTATCATTAGCGCAAGCCGCGATCAATGAGGATAATTCAGGTTTGGACAAATAGTCATGTGTAAAGATATCCTCTAAGCTTTTATCTCGCAATACTTCCGGAAAGATAAATGCCGTTTCATTATTGTTTGCAGGTACGACAGCTGTAATACTTGCATTAGAAGCGATATCAGCAACATTAATTACTTTACCTTCTTTCATAATATCTGTTGCTGTTTCACAAGACGCAAATGTTTCACCATTTGCAACATTTTTTGTTTCTTCACCATTTTGGTTGGCAATTACCATTTTGTTTAAATCAGTCATTTTTATTTTTCCTTTTTTTATAACTGATATCGATATCCCATCGACAGGGCCGGAGCCTGTTGCTACGTCCTTTATCTTAAATTATAACAATCGTATTGTAAAAATAGTGTTCGGATTGTCCGTTTATTTTAAATAAGTATTTGTTATACTTATAAATTATTCGTTATTTTTGTATTTTTTTAGAGGTTTTTTGGCTGTTTTTAATCCGTATTTTAATTAAATTGGGTGCTTTTTTCAAAGCATGCAAATGTGGTTTATAGTATCTAGGCGCATTTTCAGCATAATTAATGCAGAGAGTATTATATTTAACACGATTATAGAAGGCTTGTTTACGTATTCCAAGAATTTCTAATGCTTTTTCGCGACCACACCAGAATTTATACCCCTCTCTTTTGTAGTTCACACCTTTTAGTTGTTTTGCTTTATTATAATTATGATACAAAGCCAAACAACCGTTTACAGCTGAAATGCTATAAAATGTATTTACAATCGTTTGCTTTGTTTCCGATCTAAACCGATCCATCACTTTTGAACCACTATCAATGCCTACATGAAATATCTTTGCTAAATCTTTAACGGTTAATACATGTTCAGAGTCTGTTCTTAACCGACACACAAATTTACTTTTGGGATAATATTCAACTTGTGCCGATTCTTCCCCCGTTATAGGACGACTTTCTTTAAAATTACCATCCCGTGTCTTATTTGGATTTTCGTTTTCAACATCTGATAAACGTCTGTCCTTTTCCATATTGTATTTTGGCTCTTTTGTTGTATCGTATAAAAACTGACAAAAGTTCGTTAAAACCTCTTTTTTTATTTTTTTTCGGGGCACTCTATATTTGATACGGAGAGCAACATCTTCAAAATTTATGTTAAACAAATTTTTTCTTAATTGCTCGAGCTTATTAATAAATAGTTGCTTGTCTTCATTAATATCGTACACATCTCTATAGTATTGACTAAAAACAACATGATTAAAAATAACAATATATTCATATACATCACGTAAACTAATGGAAGTCAAAAAATGATCAACGCCATCATATAGATATAACTCTACACCTTTTTTGTCTTCTTCATTAATTAAAGCGTTTTCATGATAGAGTGGTTTTATAACATTTTCGTAATATCCGATAGCATCCCATATTGTAAATCTGTCCAGTTCATAATTAGCATTGGAAAATTCATAGTATTTTAGCACGATAGCTTTAATATGGTTTATAATATTTTTGTCTAATGGATCTAAATACCCTAGATAAGCATCTAAATCTTTTGAAAGAATTTTTTTCAATACATCAACATAAAGTTTGGCTTTATCCTTTTCCAGATTTTCTTTTAAAAGCCATTGTCTGAATTGTTCTTTTATTTCATTCATTAGTTAATAATATCTTATTTTATTTTAAAAGTAAAACCTTATTTTTTCTTCCATTAAGTGACGTTGATGTCACTTATTCAAAAAAAAATCCAAAGCACAAACAAACGGTTTTACATTTCTTATGATTCACGACATGTTTAAACGGTTTTCAAGGCATTATTGTAAAAAGTAAGTTTCTATCGCTTTAAATTTCAAAAACAAAATGTTCTATAAAAAGTATGAATGGTACCGAATTTTGAAGAATTGCTTGAAAATAGTTGAAGGTTTCTTCCTGTTTAGATTCTGAAAAAGGCGTACAGGTAAAGCGAGACTTCTCCTTTATCTATTCATAAGTATACCCTCTCTTCACTTAAAAAAGGAGACAATGCAATGCGCAATATCGTTGAAATATTAAGTCCAGAACAAGAAAAGATAATCAAACGGTTATATGAAAATGGCTTTGTACCTAATACGTTCATTACCTTTAATCCTAGACAAATAAATATCTCAGAACAATATCTTGCATATCATTTTAAAGAAGCATTGGGAAAATATTATTCCAAAACTCTTGGTAAAAGGTACAACAAACATCCTGAAAAACAATATAAGATGATAGTATTCTTAGAGCATGGTAAGAACAGAGATATAGATGAAAGCACACCACATTTACATATTTTAATAGACCTACCTAAAGACAAGGTTCAAGACTTTTATGAGTTTATGCTCAATCATTTAACGCTATATTACTATTACATATCCGATGTAAGAGATAAAACTTTAATAGATATAACCGGACAGCCATTAGATATGAAGCAACTCTGGTGTTATGGTGATAAAGAGTTTGTGAAATCAGAAAAAGACAGACGTTTCAGACCCAGCAGAATATTTACGACCAAAGATTTTCAGAAACCTATCCGTCATTTTAACCAGTATAATAAACATGAATGCATACGTGAATGGTTTTTATCTGCGCCATAAATTTTTATTTACTATATGAGAGAAATAGTAATCAGTCCATTTTTTGAAGAAAACTGACGAAAAAGCATTTTATCTATAAATGATGAGCGAAAAATTTTAACACTTCTTCATAATACTATCCCAATAAGTCAGAAACGAGCCTTAGGACTCCACGGATTGAAAAAGTGATTCAACGTATACCAAAAACAAAACCGCTCACCACGGGTCATTTAAACTGATTTGGGAATTTATAGCTAAAAAATAACCGCTATCTAAGAAAATAGCGGTACATTTTATTTTTATCATATTTTTTGATTTTCCAATTAGATCACCAATCTGAATCAAGCATAATAGTGAGGGTTCTGGCACACTTTGACGGATCTGAAGGATCCTCTGAACCATATTTCATATCGGGTGAGTAGTAATCTACCTTCCACACTATCTTTTCTCCTTTATAATCAAAATTTCCAAAATCCATTTCTGAATAGGGATCGTTTCCTCTATGAAAATCATTAAACGTTCTGACCTTTTCGAATATTTCGGCAATTTCTTCTTTTGGTTTAGATTTAATGGATCGTGTTAAAAGTATTTGGCCGCCGATTCCATAACGTCTAAGCAAATCATTCAATTTTCTGATCTTGGCTACTTTATCTATCCCTTTATTCGACATTAAAATACTCCGTACAAGTAGCTAGAAGATGGTTATAATCAGCACTCATTGCTTCTTTTGTAAATTCGTTTATTTCAGTTTCAGATAGTCCTGCATGTTTCATAGCCCGTCTGCATATTCCAAGAATGTTAAATGCATTTGAATCTTGACCAATCAATTCAACTATTATATCTGGATATTTAGGCATTGGCGCCTCCAAAACGTTGAACTAACGCAAACTTTCTAAATTGTTTTAAGGCATTGATATAGCTTTCATGGCTACGTCTGCCAATTGTCCATTTATCACCACAATGACCATATTGTTCTAAAATAGTGTTGATAGTATCAGCTAATTGCTTGACAGTATAATTTTCTTTTTCGCATACTTTGGCAACTCTCCAAGCATAATCAATAGCCGTTGATGGATTGCCATTAATCGAAAATTCTCTATATCCTCTTTGGACTAAGTAAGCTTGAAATTGATTTAACATAAACGTTTCTCCTTTCTGTTTATTTATTGTTCAACTGATATGATATCTGTCATAACTGCACAACCACGTTCGGCTTCACGTTGACAAGCTTCTATTGCTTCTCTTAAAGACCAATAAATTGTTGGCATTAAAATTCCATTTACTTTTATTTGATACATAATAAAATCCTTTCTTTTCCGTTGGTTATTCATAAATACTATTATAACCTGTTTTCTAATTTTCCGTAGCCCCCCAAACGCAAAAAAATTAGAAAAATTCTACTTTTTTTAGCCTTTTTCTACAAAAAATTAGAGAGTTATTAGTAAAAAGTAGAAATTTTAACCTCTACCTACGCATATACAAAGGTTGAATACAAAATTTATCAATAACTATGATTTTTTCAAAATATGCCCCAAGGGCAGGAAGTAAAAAATAACCTCGATTTTTCACAAACCGAGGTTAGTCCATTATTAAAAACGTTTTTGAATAGATAATTCAATAAGTGATTTTTGATATTCTCGTTGCCAAATATTCGATTTTTTATCCGTATATGAATAAGTTAAAACGGGCATTAAACCCCATAAAGAAATTTTACGGTTTGATATAGAGATTGAATAACGCTGTGTAATATCCCATTCTTTGATTTCTTTAAATTCATAATCTTTCACCGTCCAGCGTTTTCCTTTATAATTTGTAAATAAGACTGAGGGTTCAACATATACATGAAAACCCCAAGGCACATCGGCCCCAAATCCCAACGCTAAATTAACACGATCATTTGTGTATGTTTTATCTTTTGTTTTTTCATATTCGTAGCCGGTTTTGAATATCAAATACTTTGATGAATCCAATGCATAAAACATGCGTAAACGAGCCGTTTTAACATCTCCGTTTAAAATATCTCCATAATCATCATAATGCGTCGGCGTATAAGCCAAATATAACCGTGCATTTAATTGTTTTGTTAAATCATATCCTGTATCAACCATAAAACCGGTTGTGTAATTATACGCTTTATGGCCTAAAAATCTTTTAGAAAAGGTAGGTCCAAAGAATACATCACCTTTGTTATAAACGTATTTAAGTCCTAAAACATAAGATAAATAAATATCATCATATTTTTTATCCTGATATTTCAAAGAATAAATCAATGCTTCATTTCTGAAACGCCAATTATCAGATAACTTAAATTCATAATTGCCACCAACCGTAATGTTGAGACCAACATCTTTTTCTGGGTCATCTAATGTATTACACATCGGACCAAACATAGTCATAACACACTGTTCACCGGATGTTGTGTTATTGACATTATTATCCGGTGCAATACCGAAATTAAACCAAAAATTGTAATTTTTATTTTGTCTGATATAATACAGCGCCTGTTTAATTCGAATTTGAATGGGAATAGGTAGTTTTTCGTCTGCCAACGCTAAACGATAGTGATAATCCGCACGGATCCAATCTTTGCGAATGAGATATAATTCAGCTAATCGAAAGCGGATATTTGAAATATTAGGCTGGTGTTCCAAAATAAAATAGTAAATATCAATGGCTTCATCTATTTTATTTTCTTTTGTTGCTATTTGAGCCAATAAATACAACCGTTCAATTTCTAATTCTTTTTGTTGAAACGGCTTTAAAAGAAGAACTTTCTTTGCATCTTCCAGTTTGTTTTTTTCAATCAACTCTTGAGCAAAAGTTAAAGTCTGCTCATGTGTCATTGTGACAACGGTTGTTTTGTGATCATCTGAGTTTAATGTTGAAGCTTGGGCAGTTAATCCACCCAAGCCAATCAACAGTATAAATGTTAAACAAATACGTAATAACATTTATTATTTCCGTGTTCCGCCAAAGACCATTTCGGCATTGAAGTTACCTTGTTCGTAAAAAGCAGAACCGGCAAATTCATCTGGATTTTTAGGATTTTCACCATAGTATTTGATATCTACGGCTTCCCGTCCACCAGATGGAACAGTAAAGTTTGTATCTGTTGGTGTTTTATCAAACGTGAAGGCATACCCACTTGGGTTAGAACCATCTGTTTTAATAGTAACTTTGTGCCAATCGGTAAAATCAGCAACCAATGTTTCTTGACCATCTTTAAACGTCAAATTAGCCGTTCCATTATACAGTTTTGAAACATCTTCATTATTGATTTCATTTTCAACTTGAGCTAATGCTTTACCTTCAAAATTCATTTCTGTATTAATTTGTGGTAAATCTTTGGCTTGAGCTGACAATGCTTCATAACCACCATAGAATAAAGCGATATCTTTACCTGTTTCATTACCGGCTGTAATATTATATGTGATTGTTCCGAAATCGGCATATTTTAAACCGACATCTTGTCCTTTATTATCAAGTTTAACAGTGGCAGTGTCTACATCATTATCCTTATAAGCACAATTGCCTTGTTTCTCACAAACATTTTCGTCAATCAGTCCGTTTGTTAAATCTAACGTATCAATAAAGGCCAATATGGCATTGAGAGTGTCTTCGGGTTCATTGCCCCAATGCGCTTTAACAGCTGTTTTTAAAGACGTTTTGACATCTTCAACAGATGTTGATTTTGCAAAAGTTACTTCTTCTTCATACTTTCTGCCATATTCTCCATTGTAAACAAAACCATAACTGACCAAACCTTCGTTGTTTTTATAAACGCCATTACCGGTACGGTTGAATTTCAGAACGCTGGCACCGCCGTCATCTGTTTCCTGTAATCCGGTTAAGTTACCGTCTTTGTCAATAATAAACTTATAGATAGCTTGATCTGCTTTATCATACCCAGACTCATAGAATGTAATATCTTTCAAAGATAAATCACGTTCTGTTCCTAATTTGGCATAAACATCTTCAGCTTTTTCCCGGATGCCTGAATTTTGAGCAATTGTTTTGAGTTCATCTAACGGTTTATCTTTTAAACCTTCAATATCCTCACCGGCCATTGCTAAAGATAATAAAATATCGTCTTCTGTTGCATTTGAAAAATCTTGGTCAACAAGGATTTTTTTCATGTTGTTATAGGCGTTATTGATTTCTTCAGCGGATGCTTCCGTTGTTATTCCCGCAGATGTTGCTGCTTTTTCGTATGTTGTTGCGCGTTTTTCTGTATTGTTAACCGTTTGAATATTTGTCCCAGATTCGGGAATAGTTGAACCATTCGGTAAACTAGTTGTCGGAACAAAAGAACTTCCGCCTCCGCTACCACCACTGCTACAAGCGGTTAACATTGTTGAAAGAGCCAAAACGGCCATAAATGATAATTTTTTCATTTTTACTCCTTTTTTGTTGATCAATAAAAAATATGAAGATTTTTCTTCTTACCTATTAGACCACAAACCAACGTTTGTGGTCATTCTGGATTTGTTCAAGTTAGTCAAACGTCTATACAGCTCTTGAAGTGCTTGTTTTTATTTAATTTTTAAATAGTTTTTCCAAAATATACAAAAAAATACAATAGTATGAAAAAAGTGGTTGATTTTATCGTTCTATTAAATGAGCCACTTTTTTAACTTTATTTATTAGGAGGTATAACATGGCAGTTATTGGCTACATCAGAGTTTCAACAGACAAACAAACCTGTGAACATCAAAAATATGAAATTAAACAATTTGCAAAAGCTCAAAAAGTCAAAATTACGCATTGGGTAGAAGAAACTATTTCATCCAGAAAATCTTTAGATAAAAGAAAATTAGGAAAATTACTTCAAAGTATGAAAGCCGGAGATATCCTGATTTCTTGTGAAATATCTCGTTTGGGGCGTTCCATGTTAGAAGTTATGCGTATATTAGAAACTTGTTTAAACAAAGAATGTCAGGTCTGGACGATAAAAGAAAATTTTAGACTAGGCGCAGATATTCAATCAAAAGTAATGGCGTTTGCTTTTGGGATATCAGCTGAAATTGAACGCAGTTTAATATCTCAACGGACAAAATCATCTTTGGCAAATATCCGTGCAAGCGGCAAAAAATTGGGGCGTCCCTTTGCTGCCGCATCCAAAAAATTAAAACTGTCAAAGAATTCAAAACGTGTCAAAGATTTATTGGATAAAGGCGTTTCAAAAGCTCAAATTGCTAAAGTTATGGGCGTTGGACGCACAACGCTTCGGCGTTTTATCTCTCGTCAAGGATGGGCTTAAGATATATCCATTCTTTTAACTTCTTGCCCCAAGGAGTGTTTATAGATTTATCCAAAGAATGGGAAGAAAACAAAATTGTTAATGTAATTTCCTAAAAGTTAAAGTTAACTATGCTGTCACTATGGAAAATTAGCAATAAATTTTTCCATTTCTGATTTTATTAAATAAGCATTTGTTGTTGGATTTTCTAAGTCTATATTATGGCATTTCTTTGTATGGCCTGATATTAGTCTCACTGCTCTTTTTGTTGCTTCATCGTGATAGGGATATAATAATTCAAAATCTAGTTTTAAATCTTTCTTGTGATGATTATATTTTGGCATGACATTTTTCAACTTTTCTTGGCATTCAGCGCTTGATAAAGAAGCAGTGGTGTTTTGTAGATGCAATAAAGCCCAAAACTCAAAGCAGGGAATGGAATATATAAAAACAAACTTTTTGTTTTGAGCTGTTTGAATAGCTTGATTTCTGGCATTTATTTCCTTTGACGATGTTCTGCTGTCTTCGTCTATCACAATTACGCATATATCCTTTTTGTGCGGTTGACTATTTATTGCTAAATTTACTAAAGATAAAGGTGTTTGAGCAGTCTTCTCTTCAATTTTTATACGTGAATGTATAGTTCTTTTTCTCTGAAGATTTGTTACGTTGCTCAATAGTTTTTCTTTAATATCTTTTATATATTCTCGTTCTGTAACCTCACCCTCAACAAAAAAGGTCATTAATGGGTATGGTTGTTTTTTAGGATAAAAACTTGTTCTGCGTGACATAATTATTCCTTCATTAATTCTTCTAAATCTGTAATATCCAACAAAAGAGGAACTCCACCAAAACGTCCTTGCAAATACCACTTTTCGAAATCAATGTTGTTCCGGATATTAGTGAATTGCGAAAGTGGATATACGCTTGAATGTCCTTCTAAGTCTTTTTCAACTAACCAAACTTCATCTCTTGTTAAAACATCTTTTTTTAATAAATTGGAATTATGTGTAGTACAAATTAGTTGTGCCCCACCTTTGTTGATCTTAGGATTATTAAAGGCCTGAATTAGAAATTTTACTAATAATGGATGTAGTGAAGCGTCAATTTCATCTTCAAATAACAATCCCCCATTTAAAAATGCAGGATACAGTTTTACTAGCATATCGAAGAAGATTAAAGTTCCTTTGCTTTCTACACCTAATGACAGAGGATATTCTTTACCATCTTCACCTTTATGATAAAACTTTAGAATATATTCATAAATAGATTCATTGGTATCTTCAACTTCATCTTCAGAAATTCGAATTTGTGGAATGGTTTGTAGTTTTTCTAAAAAGAGTTTTTTCAGTTGCCTTTTCTCTGCTGAGATTTCCCTCTTTTCAATTTCAAAATGAGAAATACCAAAATCTGCTGATTGCAACCATTCAGAAATTTTTACCCAACTTTCTTTATTTTGATATAATTCCGCTAGAAGCTCTTTATTATCTTGAAGCGATTCAAAACGAATAAATGAGTTTTTAAAAACATTGTAAATGTTGATGTAAGGTTCGCATTCTTTAATTGCTAGAAGTTCAAGAATCAGAACATCCTTCTTTCTCGAAATCGTATCTTTCACTTCGTTAATTACGTATTCTGAAACGGTATGATCAGAGATAACTACCGATCCTTTGTCTTTTTTATATAGCTTTTTCTTATTTAAAGAAAGAGTTTCCGACAAAATTGTATTAGCATCAAATAGTAAAGAATAGCTGACAATATCATTATTTACGGAAAGTTCTAACTCTAATAAAGAACCCTCTTTTTTGCTTTTTTCATTAAGAGCAAAAGGACGGTATCCCCTCAGTTTAGAAGAAACCTTTTTGGAATTATTTAAGAACGCTTTTACTTTATGAAATACAGAAATTAAATTGGTTTTTCCAGATGCGTTGGCACCATAAAAAACAGTAACAGGAAGAATTTTGTTTGAGCCACGTTTAATTAAGTTCCAATTCTCGTTGGATGTTGAATATTTTGTATCTGGAACAAAGAAAATTTTCTGTTTTTTATCAAATGAATAATGATTAGAAAAAGTAATACTAATAAGGTTAACTTTATTATTATTTTTTTTCATAAAAAACTCCCTTTATTTACCAAACCAATCAAAATCAAACAAATTATATACCTTTTTTTATAAAAAATCAATAAAATTTGCAAAAAAAATGCAAATTTTTATAAAAATGATAGAGATATAATTTTACCTCTTTAAATAATCACCTAAAGGAAATTGCATTCTGACTCAAATAAATATGGAATTCTCCAGCGTTTCATGTCCTTTAGCTCCGAATCGTGCCTGTTTTTTATCGGGGTGACAAAAAGTTTGTGTACATTCTATCCTAAACAAATTATAATATAAAAAAGTGTGATACAAGTGTGATTCATTTATATATAAACGACAGGAAATAAAATGTTAAAAAGCTTAAAAATCAATACTTCTAATGAAAAATGGAACGAGCCCCTTCACCCGCTCCAAAAATAAACCGACCGAGAAGGTCGGTTTTTTGTATGGAGCGAGTGGAAAAAAGGGAGAGAAGCCGAGAAGAGGGTTCGTTCACAAAGCGAAAGCGGAGTAGACGTCCGTAGGATGGTTCCTAGGTAAGATTTAATAACCATATAACGTTAATTAAAAAATGGTTGAGTCCTTGTTTCATGTTCTCACAATTGTTAAATATGCTTGTCTATCAGAAACCTTCTTCTTATCTTCCGGGTAGATGGATACTTATACCACTTCTGCGCTGATTAAGGGCGTAAACTCCTTTTTATCCCGAAAGTTAATCGTTGTTATCTTATCGTTGCTTAAAATAGCGGGTAATTCCACCGTTCGGAATGTGCTTTTTGGGTGCGACTTTTCAACAAATGCCGTGATGTTCCCGCTGGCTTCTTGAATGAGCCGTTGCGAGGCAATATGCCATATCTCGTAAATTTCGGCTTCACTTATCTGTTCGGGATGTGCTGAAAGATTCATCTCTTCCAACTTTTTGCCACACGGCGTATGATCAATCATCTGCTTTTGCGGATGCTCTGCAATGTGTTTGAAAGCCTTTTCTTTATTCTCTTTGGTCGGTAAAAAACTAATGCTGAACAAAACTAAACAATCTTTCTTTGTTTTAACATCATCATGTTCCGCAATGTATTTTGCTTTTTGATATAATTCGCTTTTCATACGCCGAGTTATCCTTTCTCTTTCTCGCGTCAAGTATACTCTTTTTGCCAAAAGAATACAAGGATAAGGTGCGCCACCTATCATATACCCGCAATCCGAGAGTAATATTCCGTGGCACTTACTTATCCTTGTGTAAAACGGTGTTTGATGAAAGAAAGTCACCCCGTTTATGCGTTATTCTTCGCAATATAAACGCCCGTTTTCATCTTCCGTCACGCGCCGTTGTGCCGCATTGCAAAGCGAAATAGATATGGCATCCGTTCCGATTTCTTTTGCCGAAACCACATCCGAATTGCCATAACAATTGCCGTTGATATCCTGCCATTCATCCGTATTACATTGCATGGCACAATAGGCAACCAAATCGCCTTTATCCGAACTGCCCACTGTTAAAATGCGTCGATTGCAAGCAGTGCATAATACGCCGGCATCATTTGTATTTTGTGTTTGCACAACTTTCCTCATATCGCTACATGAAGCACATTTATTGCTCCCGTTCTCTTTTTCAAGAAAAGTGCTTCCCTCTTCACATAATCCGTAAATGCAACGCTTGTCAGATGAGGAATAGCGCCGATTGCCACAAGTTGCACAGTCAGCTTCGGATGTAATGTATGAGGTTGTGCTACTGCACGGTTTACATGTGCCCGAAGAGAAATCCAAAAATGTATTGCCGTCTCCCCTCGGGTAACCCGGATAGGCCGAACTGATAGAATTGCTGTTGCATACACCTGTCACGCCGGGATTATACCTTACGCATAAATTATTATATGGAATGTGGACACGCGGGTTCGCTGATGATGGTCCGCATCCGCCTTCGCAATTACTTTTGCTTGCCTTTGTTACACGTTCCGGAGAGTAAATATAAGTGCTTTCCGTTGCATCACATGAATTTTTGACTTTTGCTGATGCAAATTTTTAGCGACTCATCGTTATATCACTGCTTTTGAGCAAAATATCTATCTCTTGCTTGCTTTATAAACTTTTATTGAAGAACAGCAAAAAGGTTGTTTTTCATTTGGTTGTTTCATAGAATTGATATTCTGATGTTGCTTGCGTTGTAAAAGTATTTTTATCCTTATTTTTATGAATGAATTCAAAATTGCTCAAATATCCATATATTTAAATTTAGAAGAAAGATTTTATAAATTCAATTATGAGGATAAATATCCCCCATACCAACGGCAACAAAAAAATCAATTTAGCCAGCAACGGATGATTTCGCATATTACTTGTGCCTAAAAGAAAATAACATAACCAAAAGATTAAGTCATTTTTGAGACTTCCAATGTAAACCTCTTGATTGACATAGTTCCAAGCAGATGACATCGCTTCTGAACCAAATATCGGATTATCTTGAGTCGGCGGATAAAAATATTCGTGGATTAAAGACGCAAAAATCAACGGATATATAGCAATATACCACTTAAATTGCCAAAGGAGTCTACTCGTTTCAAGAATGCAGTATTTAATTTTATCAATCATCTTCTACCTAAAAATAATAGATTTGATCATGTTTCTTTGTTGTTATTCGAGAGAATGCATGGGCTTTGTCAACACATTCACGCCTTCTTGAAGCAGATAATCTTTAACCGTAGTTCAAATCCATAATAATCCCCGTGCAATTGCTTCTGTATTAGTTATTGTTCCGGTTGCCCAAGACGCAAAATCACTATATTCAGAAATTTCATTTTCATATCACTTTCCAAAACTTGTTGCTTATCTATTACCTATCAGTTCATTTTACCGTTTGTCAATAAAAAATAATTATAAATCGTCAACCTCTTGCCATGTTTTCAAACACCACGATTGGGAATGCCCTTCCGCAACACAATCATCCATAAATTCATACCTTGAATATGCCCACATTGCAAATGTAGCAAGTAAGAGACATCCCAAGAGTATTAGTCCTATCAAGATAATAGATATTATATTTTTTATGAAATTTTTCAATAAAACCTCCTGTTCAATTATGTTAACGATATAGACACAAATTCTTGCCATGACCAATTTTTACTACCAAATGTTTTGCTTGCGCATATTTGGAGTTCTTAAATAATCTAACAGTTCTAAACAGCTTTTATCTGAATTATTCTGACCCAATATACTTCCTAACAGATTATTTTGCAAATCTTTTTTGCTATCCTCAATAATAGATTGATGAGATTGATTATTCAAAATCTTTTTGAAATAATCCCAACCTTCTTTATTTTTATCATTCAAAAGCTTTTTTAAATTCCCGATTATTGGCCTGCGCTAATTGATTTAGCTTGCTTTTTCGGTTGCTTTGACGATACGGAATTGCTATTTCCCCCGCTTTGTTTTCTAAAAACCATATAACGAAACCGTGAGCTGTTAGTTTTTTTCCTAATTTCATGTAGTTATTAAATCGTTGCCTTTGGACTTTTTTGAAATATTCACGAAACGGTGCATATTTTTTATCACGAGCGGATGCTCTTTTTTGTGCCTCTTGAGCGCGATTAATTTTACAAAGTGCCTCAACCGATTCTTTTCGGCTGTTTTGCCAGTTTTCCCTTTCATTGGTTATGGTTAATATTATCCAGTTAGTTAGTTGCTGTTGCAAAGTTTTTATATCTTTGCATTGATTGAAAAGATGAAATATCAAATCAAGCTGACGTAATTTATCCGCTTCAATAATGCTACTCGCCGTTAATAATAGTTCCGGCTCAATCTGAAAAAATGTTGCTAACTTAGAAATCTCCGGCGTTATCATCTTTAAAGACGCGGTTTCCATCATTTCCAATGTTTTAAAAGGAATTTTAGTTTTTGTAGCCAGAGTATTTAAAGATATTTTATTGAATTTACGGAAAAAAGCAACTTTATTACCGGTATTTAAAATGTATTCTTCCCAAAGACTGTAATTATAAGACATAAACGTTCTCCCTGAAACTTTTTATTTTATATAAAGAATAAATGATACGGATGCAAGTTTTTTTATTAATAAATATAATTGATTATATATCTCAATATGTTCATCTCTCAGCTGTTTAAATCGGAACTAAAAAGCATTAAAACTATCTGCTTTTCAAGAAATTTTTTCTTTTTCCCAGCGTCAGTTGAGGGATATTTAATATTGGAATAACATTTAATTTTTTGAAGGTTCCCCACCCGATATTATAGAGACGATTTACAATTTCATTGACCGTTTCAGGCAGATAATGATGAAGATTATCTACATGCCGTTCCAAACGTTTTAAATCATCTTCTATATGGTTATTTTTTAGACGTTCTATTTCTTGACAATTAAAGATTGACTTTATTTTATTTACACACTAAAATAAAATTCACATATCAAAAAGATTATTTGTCAATCTAATATATTTTTACATAAGGACAAATCTTATATAAAAAGTTTAAGTTAGAAAGCCCAACAACTTTATGAATATCACCACAACCAACTACGGATACTCTAATTTCTCAGCAGATAGTGCGATAGAATTGATTAAAAGCATCAAGCCCATAATCATAAACCATAATTTGGATAAAATATTAGTTGCCGGAATAGATTGCGACCTTTTTGATAATGATGAAAATGATGTTATCCAAATAACCAACAAAGATAAATATGGGTGGATAGGGCCTCTGGTATTCCAAATTGGAAAAGAAAACTTATTTATGCAATTTGATGGTTATTTTTGTTATAAAATCAGCTTAAATACACATCACATTACCAAAGTTAATAATATCAAAAATATTCCGCTTAAAAATATAACATCCCTAACAAAAGAAACATATATTGATATTTCTTTTCTATATACTGAGGTTATCGCACATAAAATTATAGATATTTATACGTACAAGACTGCCGATGGCACTTGCCTTTTAGCAATTATTATGGTTATGGATAACCAACATTATATTGCCATTGGTAATGATATTGATAACCCGAGAATGGAAATTTTTACAACAGTATCTGCTATGGAACAAGCTTTACAACAATGGGAGCAAGAGGCTTAATAAAATTCCACCGGCATAAGCCGGTGGAATTTTATTTACTATTTTAATAATGATATCCCGTCTTTACAAAAACATTATTTCCATCTTTGATCTTTCCGACAAGAACTCGATTAGAAGAAGGACTTTTGTGTTTTGAATGATTAGATCAAGATTTTCGGCTTTTGGAGACAGGACGGACTTCTAAACTACCCGTAACGGCATCACAGTCTTTTAACAGAACACGCATTTCATCGCCTACCTTATACACTTTTCCCGTTGCGCGCCCGATGAGTTGTTTGCTTTCGTCATCATAGTCATAATGGTCGCCACCGATAAAACGCATGGGTAAAAAGGCATCGGCATTGTAGGGTCTTAAACGCAAAAAGAGTCCGAACCCCGTTACGGAGGAAATTTGTGCGTCAAAATTTTTGCCGATTTTGTTGTTTAAAAATTGAGCCGTGTAGCGGTCATCGGCATCGCGCTCGGCTGACGCCGCTTGTCGCTCGGTATATGAGATATGCTGTGCCGTGCGTTCAAATGTGGTGCGTTCTTCCTCACTTAATCCGCCGTCGCCCAGCTTTAACGCACTGATGAGCGCCCGATGAACCATAATATCCGCATATCGGCGGATGGGCGAGGTAAAATGCGCATATCGCTCCAAAGAAAGCCCGAAGTGTCCGATATTTTCGGGCGAATACATGGCTTGCGATTGCGAACGCAACATAAATTCGTTGACGGCAAAATCTTTTCCCGATCCTTCTGCTTTTGTTAAAACAGCGTTAAAGTCTTTTGCCCGTGAATTTTCCGTAAACGGGTGTTTCCCCGCAAAACCGATAGAGGCTAAAAATGAATTAAGGGTGGCTAATTTTTCCGCCGACGGTTTATCATGCACGCGATACATTGTCGGATACCCTTTTTCTTCCAGTGTTTCCGCTGCCGATACATTGGCTAAAATCATCAGTTCCTCAATGAGCTTCATACTCGTTGTCTGCACACGATTGCGAATACTGATGACTTCCCCTTTGGCGTTTAACCGAATTTCCGGTTCCGGCACATCAATTTCCATAACGCCCCGTTTATCACGTTGTTTCTTCAAGAGAGTATAAGCATTTTTCAATGCATCCAGTTGCGTTTCCAAACCGACAATCGGTTGTTTCCCGTCCAAAGCCTCTTGCACTTCGTCGTATGTTAATCGTCTGACGGAACGAATGAGCGCCCGCTTAAAGCGATGTTTTATTTTTTTGCCGTTTTTATCAATCCACGCTTCGCAGACAAGGGCGGCGCGCGGTTCGTTCGGATTGAGTGAACAAACGCCGTTGGATAATTCAAACGGTAACATCGGAATAACACGGTCAGGAAAATAAACGGAATTACCGCGTGTCCAAGCATCTCTATCAAGCGCCGTCCCGCCCCGCACATACCATGCCACATCCGCAATTCCGACCATAATATGAAATCCGCCCGCATTTTTTGAATCGGTATCGGGTTCGGCCCAAACGGCATCGTCAAAATCACGTGCGTCGGCGCCGTCAATCGTGACGAACGGAATGGCTTGTAAATCAATCCGATTGTTATCGGCTGACGGCACGCTGAGATGCGTGGCTTGCTTTTCCGTTTGCTCCGAAAACATGACGGGAATTTTGTGCATGTAAATCGCCATAATTGTTGGCGCATATTTTTCGTCTGCCGAGCCGATTCGCTCCACAAATTTGGCAACGGCATTGCGCGTGCGACGCATCGGGGCATCAAAAATAATAATATCTCTATTCTTAACCGAGCGTGGCACGTCTATCATCTCAAACGGCTTGGCAATTCGTCTGTCAACCGAAAAGACTTTGCCGTTTTCATACACGCCGACCATCTGATTATCACCGTGCGTAATCAACCGCAAAACTTCTCCTTCATATAAACGATTGCCCACATATTTTACTTTTGCCTGCACAATATCGCCGATACCCGCCGGGGGATTAATTTTGTTTTTAACAATCACGATTTGAGGCATTACTTCCGTAGATTCCCATTCAAACGGACGCGCGAGTAAATCGCCCATGGAATCTTCTCCCGTGATTTCAATTTGACAATGCTCGGGTAATCTGCCCGCAACGCAAACGCGGAAGTGTCGGGCTGAACGGTCGCGTGCAATCGTGCCGTTTTTTTGCAGTATTTTTAACATATCTCGTAATTCGGCACGATTATCGCCTTTAATATGAAAGGCTCGGGCAATATCACGCTTGGATACACCGCCCGATTGAGCATTTAAATAGTCGGTTAATTCCTTCATGCTGGGAAGAGGCGATTTTTCTTTTGTCATCCGTTCGGCTCCTTATGATTACGATATACGCTTATTTATATATTATCATTTCGGAGCGTAGATTGCAAGCGGTCTTTCCGCACGATAGGTAGTGCGTGCGATCGTTCATCGGTGAATTTGAATACCGTATCCCTTAAAAACAATTCTATATAAATTTAAGCATGGCAAAACCGCCGATGAGTAAAACGACAAAGGCAACGGAAAGCCAGCCGAGATTTTTTTCGATATATGTTTTCATCGGTGTGCCGTATTTCCATAACAAAACGGCAATTAAAAAGAACCGCATACCGCGTGCAATCACGGACGCAACGGTAAAGACAACCAAATTCAAATGCGTGACCCCGCTCGCAATCGTAATGATTTTATAGGGGAACGGCGTTAATCCCGCAATAAATACAATCCATGCGCCATAGTCATTATACAGATGACGGAACTCTTCAAACTTTTGTGTATAATGGAAAAAATTTAAGATGGTAATGCCTACGGTATCGTATAAAAAATAACCGATAAAATACCCGAACAATCCACCCAACACACTGGCAATGGTGGTATATAATGCGATTTTAAAGGCTTCCGTGCGACGCGCCAAAATCAAAGGAATTAAAAATAAATCAGGCGGAATCGGAAAGAATGAGCTCTCTATGAATGAAATGGCGCACAGCGTTGGCAACGCATATTTCCCATACATGAGATTCATACACCAATCGTAAATAGACTTCATTGTTTTATTCCAAAGAGCAAGCATTTGTTTGACATTCCTTTTTTTTGATATTATGATATTGCAAGAGCATAACTGTTTTGAAAGGAAAACGCAATGAAAAAAATATGGATCGTTCTTTTATCGGCTTTTTATTTGAGTGCCTGCGGTATCGGCAATACGAATACAACGTATCAAAGTTATCAAGTTGGTTCGCAAGGTGTGGTTGAAACGGGGCGTATTATTTCTATGACGCCGGTGAAGGTTGAGGGCGATTCGGCCATCGGCACGTTGGCAGGTGCCGGCATGGGCGCCGCCGCGGGATCTATGATCGGCGGGAATACGGCAGTCAATATCATCGGCGGGGTTGCCGGAGCGGTTGTCGGCGGTATGGTAGGGTCTGCAACGGAAAAAGCAATTACGCAAGATACGGCATACGAATTTATCATTCAGAAAAATAACGGGCAAATGATTTCCGTTGTGCAAACGAATGAACTTAACTTGCGTCCGGGCGATCAAGTGCTTATCAATCGGATTAACGGCACAACGAAAATTCGCTCGCGCCTCAATAACGGCACGTATTCTTACTACGGCGCGTATTAACGGCCTTACTACCGACTAACGGTGTGCTGATTGAATTGCAGTATGGGCAATCGTTGAATGTTTTAATCCCTCACTTCGTTAAACGGATTTGGTTTCGGTTGATTCCGTTTCTATCGGAGTGAGGGATTTGATATTTTTGGGAGATTAAAAATTTTTCTTAAAACAAAGTAATACACAAAGCGAAAAGTGAAAAAGAGTTAAAAAAATCCCAATAACTATTCCTTTTTTTAAATAAATTTCTCTTTTTGATACCGTTTCTTTAATTCGCTCAATTTATCGCTGACGTTGGCCGTATCGCGCCCCGCTTTGGCTAATCGCTCATACATGCGTTCTATCTCTTTGTTTAAATAAGCCGTTTCAATATCCGTTTTTAGTTGTTGCTTTTCGGCGGGCAACCCGTTTTTATGAACATCTGCCCACATATTTAAGATATCTTTTGTTGTTTTAGAGGGGTGCAATCGTCGCTGATGAATCATATAGGGTAATAAGTAGATTAAATGTTCCGTAATTTTCGGTGCCCGCTTTTTGGAGCCGATTTCTTTCATGCGTTTGGTATAATATTCGCCCAACATATCAAATGCAACACCCGCTTCAAAACTATCATCAACCACAATGAAGGGTATCGGGTCGGCAAAACCTTTAATCTGTATTTCTTTTAAGTATTCCAACAGATGATAAAAAAATCCGTCCACATTAAATAAAACAAACGGTTTAAAATTTAAAAATCCGTCTTGCATGGCAACACAATCGTAAACCAATTCATCTAATGTGCCTACGCCACCCGGTGCAAAAATAACAAAATCAGCCCCTAAAAGTTGTTGCTTACGCTCCTCTAATGTGTGTGCCACAATAATTTCGCAAACCGAATCAATCACATCGTCACTTTGATAAAGAGAAAGATATTCTTTTGTGGTAATCGCATGAATCGGCGTTTCAACCCGTTCTTCCAATCGACTCCATGATTGCAAAACGCCTCTTGCAACCGCGCCCATAATCCCTTTTGATGATAAGCCGAAATCCAATCGAAATTTTTTCTCACCGATTACTTTTCCGAGTTCAAACGCTTGTTTTTCGTATAAGGGATTATTTCCGGATCGTGAGCCACCAGCTACAAATACGCGCGTTTCCCCCTTTTTATTGTGCTCAATAAATTCGCGAACGGCTTCTTGTTGCGCGGATGACGGTTGCTGGGGAGCAGAGGGCTTGGGCTTATGCAATAGCGCCGATCCGCGTTCAACGGAAAGACTGTTTGCATCGGCGGATGGTCCGGATTTTATTCTCATAATCACTCCTTTTTTGGATTTTTTTTGTTTTTTTCGTAAAATATCATAGACTTTTTTTTGAAAGAATGCTACACATTTTTATATTTTAATCAAAAAGGAGTGGTGAAATGACGAAAGTATCTATGGAAAAGTTGAAGAAATACAAGAAACAAATTTTAATTACCAGCGCCGTTGCGTTGGCTTGCTTGCTCGGATATTACGGGTATGAAAAATTTGAGATGAGCCAATCCGCTCAGATGCCGATGCAAGCTGTTTCCGCTGTTAAAGTGGAACCATCGGAAATTTACCCGAAAACGAGTTTCGTTGCCAAAATCGAGTCCAAAGATAAAGTCGGGTTACGGGCGCGCGTGCAGGGCTTTTTGCAAGAACGCTTATTTCAAGAAGGGGATATGGTGAAAGAAAACCAACCCTTGTTTATCATTGAACCCGTTAATTTTGAAGCCAGTGTGCGTGAAGCGGAAGCCAATGTTGCCAAAGCGGAAGCCCAAGCCAAAAACGCAAAGGCCCAATTTGAACGGACAAAAACATTGTTTAAAACAAAAGATGTTTCCGAATCGAAATTAGATGAAGCCGAGGCAACTTATAACAGCGCCGTTGCAACCGTTAATCAGGCTAAGGCTCAGCTGGATTTAGCTAAGAAAGATTTGGAATATACAACCATTGTTTCCCCGATGGACGGTAAAATCGGCGAATCGACGTATTCCGTCGGCGAGCTCATCGGCCCGAGTTCCGATGTGTTGGCACAGGTGGTGCGTGTTAATCCGATTGATGCCGTGTTTTCGGTGAGTGAAAACGATTTGTTAAAATTGCAAAAGAGTTTTAAACAAACCGATAAAGTATCGGTTGATTTCGTGCGTTCGGACGGATCGGTTTATGAACAAAAAGGCGTGATTAATTTTGTGGATGTCACGCTGGATGAGGCCATGAATACATTAAAAATCAAAGCCTCTTTCCCGAATGAAAACGGTCGCTTAATTTCCGGACAATACGGACGAATCGTATTAAAGAGTTTAACGCCCGTTTCGGAAATCGTCATCCCGATGAAAGCCGTTCAACAAGATATGACGGGAACGTATGTTTATCTCGTTGATGACGAAAATAAGATTGAGCGCAGAACGGTCACGCGCGGTGAAGAATTAGATAACTTTATGGTGGTGATTGAAGATGGTGTGCAAGCCGGCGATGTAGTGGTAACGGAAGGATTCCAAAAAATTGCACCGCAAATGCTCGTCAAGCCGATTTTTGAAAACGAAACCGAGCAAGATACTGCAAAATCAACCGAAGAATAGTTGTTTTTAGGATAAAATATAAAAATTTGCAGGCAGTTTTTTGCGGGTAAAGGAGATAGAAAATGATTTCAGATGTGTTTATTAAAAGACCACGGTTGGCATCGGTTATTTCGGTTGTGATTGTTCTGGCCGGATTGTTGTGTATGAGTGCCATGCCGGTGGAGCAATATCCGGATATTGTGCCACCTTCCGTTTCCGTAACGGCAACCTATCCCGGCGCCAGTGCCGATGTGGTGGAATCAACCGTTGCGCAACAAATCGAATCGGCTGTGAACGGCGTTGAAGATATGCTTTATATGAGCTCAACCAGCAGTGATGACGGCTCATACAGTTTAACTGTTACGTTTGATATCGGAACGGATCCGAACATTGCTTCCGTGAACGTGCAAAACAGAATTAAGCAGGTAGAAAATCAATTACCGGCGGAAGTTTTGAATATGGGCGTGGTGGTGCAATCCAAGATGTCATCCATGTTGCAGGTGTTTACGGTTTCATCAACGAATCCCGATTACGATGACGTGTTTTTAACAAACTATGTGTTAATTAACATTAAAGACGAATTGGCGCGGACACAAGGCGTGGGTGATGTGCAAGTTTTCTCCACCTTGGATTATTCCATGCGGATTTGGCTCAATAACGATAAGTTGAAAAGTTTAAAATTGTCAACGAATGATGTGTTGTCGGCCATTCAAAATCAGAATTTACAAGGGTCTATCGGGCGTATCGGTGTGATGCCGTCCACGGAAGATCAACAATTCCAATTTTCTTTAACAACCCAAGGGCGGTTAACTTCTCCCGAAGAGTTTGGACAAATCATTATTCGCGCCAATGCCGACGGATCTTATTTGTTCCTGAAAGATATTGCGCGCATTGAACTGGGTTCCGAATCCGAATCCATGCGAGCCATGTATAACGGGAAGCCCGCCGTCGGATTTGCTATTTTCCAATCGCCGGGATCTAACGCCGTAGAAGTTTCAACGGCGGTGAATCAGAAAATTGAAGAATTGAAAAAGAAAATGCCGAAAGATATTGTTTTTAACACAATGATGGATAATGCCTCATTCGTGGAAGATTCAATGGCGGAGATTTTTCAAACGATTTATGAAGCCTTTTTGTTAATCGTGTTAGTCACGTATTTATTCCTCGGCACATTCCGTGCAACCATTATTCCGACGTTGGCAATTCCCGTTTCGCTCATCGGCGCGTTTATCGGTATGAGTATCTTCGGAGTAACGGCAAATACGATTTCTTTATTGGCATTGGTGTTGGCCATCGGTATTGTGGTGGATGACGCAATTGTGGTGGTGGAAGATGTGGAAACGGTGATGCACGAAAATCCGAAATTATCACCGCAAGAAGCCGTTTCTAAATCCATGGGACGCATTACCGCGCCGATTATTGCCATTACACTCGTGTTGTTGGCAGTGTTCGTGCCGGTTGCATTCACGCCGGGGATTTCAGGCTTGTTGTATCGGCAATTTGCTATTGCCATTGCATCAGCCATGATTATTTCGGGTATTAACTCATTAACGTTAAGCCCTGCCGTGGCTGCCGTTGTGATGCGGGCAAATGATAAGCCGTTTAAAATTGTTCAAAAATGTATGGATGTAGTGGATTGGTTCCGAAAAGGGTATACGAACATAGTGCGCAAAACAATGCCGTTTGCCGTATTTTCGGTATTAGCCATGATTGTGTTCGGTATCGGCGCTTATGCGGTGATGAAAATCACGCCGTCGGGCTTCTTGCCGGCCGAAGATCAAGGTTCATTCATGATGGAAGTGCAATTACCTTCCGGTGCTTCTTGGAACAGAACGGAAAAAGTGATGAAACAAGTGGCTGAACGGTTTAAGCAGATTCCGGAAATTGATTCCTATATGGCCATTACGGGCTATGGTATTATGAGCGGTGTGCAATCTTCATCCAGCGGTTTCTTTGTTATTCGCTTAAAGCCATACGATGAACGAACGGAGAAAGGGCAAGATGTCAGCAGTATTATCGGTCGGTTATACGGGTTGACGATGGATATTAAAGAAGCGCGGATGTTCCCGTTCAACTTGCCGGCCATTATGGGTATCAGTATGACATCGGATGCCGAATACGTCTTACAAAGCACGCAAGGGGCATCGCCGGAAGAATTATTGGGTGTGGCAAATCAAATCATCCAAGAAGGAAATAAAGATCCGCGATTAGGTATGGTGATGACGTTCTATACGGTTGATTCGCCCCGTGTGGAAGTGACGGTTAATCGCCAAAAAGCGTATGCGCTCGGTGTGGAAATTTCCGAAATTTTCAATACGATGCAAACAATGCTCGGCGGAACGTATATTAACGATTTTAACTTATACGGCAGAACGTGGCAAGTGAATGTGCAAGGCGATGTGATGGATCGACGCACGTTGGACGATATTTATAAAATCAATATTCGCAATAATAAAGGCGAAATGGTGCCGTTGCGCTCGTTGGTGACGGTAAAACGCACAATCGGCGCACAAACCATTCAACGGTATAATAACTATCGCTCCGTGAAAATTAACGCATCGCCGGCTGCGGGATTAAGTTCGGGTTCCGCCATGCAAGCCATGGAAGAAATCTCCGAAAGAGTATTACCGGCCGGGTATCAATTCCAGTGGACGGGTATGAGTTTACAAGAACAAACGGCGGGTGACCAAACGGCACTGATTTTTGCCATGGCATTCTTATTTGCTTACTTGTTCTTAGTCGGCTTGTATGAAAGCTGGGTCATTCCGGTTCCCGTGATGGTATCTATTATCGTTGGGTTATTCGGTGCCATGCTTTATTTGTGGGTCAGAGGTGTAACAAATGACTTATATGCCCAAGCCGGTATTATCGTGTTGATTGCTTTGGCGGCAAAGAACGCAATTTTACTTGTGGAATTTGCGAAAGATGAACATGCCAAAGGTGAAACAGTCAAAGAATCGGCCATTAACGGGGCTCACATGCGGTTCCGCGCTATTATGATGACGGCGATTGCAGCGTTGCTCGGTTTCTTACCGCTTGTGATTGCGCAAGGCCCGGGTGCAATGGCGCGTCAATCTATCGGAACGTCTATTTTCGGCGGATTGGCGATGTCGTCATTTATCGGTATCTTCTTTATTCCGGCTTTATACGTTGTGTTCCAAATTATGGTAGAACGTATTTGGAAAGGAAACAGAACCGAAAAATTGTGGGAATTTAAAAAATCTCGCAAGAAAAGAGAACACTAAATCAGTGCCTTTTTCGGGTAGGAGCTTAAAAAAGTCAGGGTGATTTTCACTCTGACTTTTTTTTTGTGTGGCCTGAATGCTCGGGTTGAATGTTGCAAAAGGGAAATGAATTATTTGTTTTAAACATTTTTTAGAAGATGGGAGAGAATTGCATACCCTTTTGGTGGGCACGAAATAGGGTTTCCCAAAAAGCAGTATCATCTAAAAGACGGCTTGAAAATCCTCGGTTTAACACGCATCTTTCGGGAGAAAAGGAGTCAAACAAATGAGTGAAGAAGTAAAAGAGCAACATTGTTTATTATTGGGTGATAAAGTGCCTTCGTTTACGGCACAAACGACGCAGGGCGAAATTCATTTCCCTGATGATTTTCGGGGCGAATGGGTTATTTTATTCAGCCATCCGGCGGATTTTACACCGGTCTGCACAACGGAATTTATATATTTTGCCGAAATGATGAAAGAGTTTGAATCCCTCAATACACGGCTTATCGGATTATCCATAGATAGTTTATCCAGTCATCTGGCTTGGTTATATGCCATTCAGCAAGATATTGTTTTTCACGGTATTAAACAAGCACGGATTACGTTTCCGTTGATTGCTGATTTAAGCGGTGATATTGCGCGTCAATTCGGTATGTTGCACCCGAATGCCAGTCATACGAAAACGGTGCGCGCCGTTTTCTTTGTAAATCCGAACGGCATTGTTCGCACGATTTTATATTATCCGGCCTCGCTTGGTCGGAATTTTGATGAATTGAAGCGGATACTCATCAGTTTACAACTCAATGAAACATTAGGTGTCGCAACGCCTGCCAACTGGCAACCGGGCGATGACGTGATTGTTTCAACCCCCGAAACCATGGCGCAAGTTGAGCAGTGTGCCAAGAAGAATGAAGCCGAAAACGGCGCATGGTTTTTATCGTTAAAACCGTTGCCGATTGAGAAAATAGAAACGGTTTTAAAAAAACAAAAAGTGCGAACATCGCCGAGTCTTAAAACAAAACCAACCGATTTAAAAAAGCCACACTGATTCTTCCGTAAATTATTCGGCTTGCAAAAAAGGAGAGTAAGGGAGCACAACATCTCCGCAAATGATTTATGTTTGCAAAAATAATGGTGTAAATAAAATTCTCGTAGAGCGGTTTACGGTTGTTTATATGCAAGAAAAGCGTGATTATCTTTCAATCGTTCATCTCTTTGCAAGCCTCTTATCTATCCGAAAAAGCGGATACATTCGGGTAGATACAAACAATAATCGGCATGCATTAAACTTGATGTTGATTTGATTGGGCTTGTAATTTCATATCAGCCAACCGATTGAATAAATCAATTTTATCCGGTTGCAATCCAATTTGCGCTAATTCTTCGGGGGTGATGGCTTGTCCGGCTTCACTCAACGTTCCGTTCAAACCTTCTTGTTTTTTAAATGCCGCGAATCGTTCAATCAACGAAATTTCATTATCGGTAAATCCGTTATTTTTCATATCCGTTTTAGAAAGCCGAAACTGTACCTCGGGGCGATTAAAAAATTCTTCGGCCGTTTCTTCATTTTGGTTGGTGTTATCTGCGTTCTCTGAACGATTGCCCAGTAGAAAGCCGAGTAAACCCTCTTTCCCTAAATTAAAAAGAGAAAAGATAGATGTTTGCGTCGGGCGATTTTTGTTTTGTGCCAAGGCTTCTTCTTGCGGTAGAATCCGTTTTTTATATTCAAATGCAATAATGTCATCACTTTCTTGTTGGGTTGAAGCCAGTGGATGGCGTAAATGAACGTTGTTTTGTGCTAAACCGGTAGTGGCTCCCGTATATAAAGCGGGATTAAACCCGTCAACGGCCGGCATGGCACGATAATTATCCAATCCGGCGCCGAATACCGCTTGCGGGTCAACAGCTTGCCCCAGCGCATTGCGCACTTCAAAATGCAAGTGATTCCCCGTGCTGACGCCCGTTGAGCCGACGTATCCGATAAGCGAACCGGCACTGACTTGTGCGCCGGCCGGCAAGTCGGAAAATCCGCTTAAATGGCCGTAACGGGTTTCCGTGCCGTCGGGGTGTTTGATATAGACAACATTTCCATAGCCACGTTGCGATTCGCGAACGGTAATTACTCCGTCGGCCGCCGCATAGACGGGTGTCCCCGCCGGTGCGGCAATATCAATGCCTTTATGGAATGAGCTGGCACCTTTTGTCGGCGCATGACGGCGACCGAAAAAGGAAGAAATCCGTGAGAAGAAAGGTAATACAATCATAAACACTCCTCTATTATGTGCAGTTTAACGGTAATACCGCTCAAAACGATTGTATTTAGTATAACAAAATTTTTGCCGAAAGTAAAGAAGGATTGCTTAAGCAATATCAATTTTACGATTTTGAGGGAGTGGGTGAGGGTGTCGGGATAATCATTTTTACCGGTGTTGCATTAAAATTTTTATGGGTATTTGTTTCGCCCTCGTTTTTTTCAAATACATCACGTGGCGTAATCGGATCATCTAACAGTTGCCATTTGATATTGTTTGGGAAATGTGTTTCAATCATGATTTCGGGCGGGGTTAAAAACCATTTATTGTTCATTTTGCGATTTTGAGAAACGGAAAGTTCTTCCGTATGTTTTCGGCGTTCTCGCACGGCTTTTTTATAATCGTTGATTCCTTTCATATCCTGAAATACGGCAAAATCACCACCCATAGCCCACGTAACATCCAATAAATACCACTCTTTATCAATCCGCACGGCATTCCATGCGTGAGCCGCTGCCGGAGCGGTGGCGCGTGTTAATTTTTCACCGGCGACGCCGTCAATACGAACGGCTTTTAATCCGGCACGATTTGCCATTTTCACGAATAAATCGGCAAAATCTCCGCAAACACCGATACGTGTTTTGAAAGCATCGCCACTATTGAGCACACGGGGCTTCCTATCGCGTGTTTTTCCGGCTAAATTATCAGCCTTAAATTGATCATAGCTTAAATGATAAACCATCCAAGCGAATAAAACGCGTGCTTTTAAATGCTCGTTTTTTTGATATGGGCGAATCAAATAATCAACCAATCGGGATAAGTGATTAAATTCCGGTGCCGATTGAGCGTATGAGTCAACGGCAATATATTGTTCGCTAAGGGATGGCTTCGTTGTGGCCGTTTGTTTTTGCTCCGGCAAGGTCAATCCGAAAAAAACGGCTTTACCGCCGATTTGCGCCGAAACGTCAATCGGCACAAACAAATAAAAAGCTAAAATTCCTAATGCGACTCGGTTAAACATACGCTTATTTTAGCAAACAAATTGTGTTTGTAAAGAAAAAAAACACCGTTATCAAAACGGTGTTTTGTATTAGAGTTTCGTGAAAACGAAGCAATTAAGCGGCTTTTTCAACCCGTTGAACCGTGCAAGAGCAACGTTCTTCCACAAACCATTTACGTTCGTTAAATTCCGATTTTTTCCCTTTATTAAACTGGCTGTATGGGCGGAAATAACCCATAACACGTGTCCAACATTCAACCGGTTGACGTTCTTTCTCATTCATGGCTAAAATTTCTTGATCTGTCATTTCCTTACCTCCTTTACGTTCGACAGGCCTCCTCATTTTCAGTATACCGCCTTTTTTAGTGGGCGACAACCTTCATTTGGAATGTATTTCTTACTTCAACTTTATGCGGGAAACAACTTCCTGTCAAACACTTTTTTGAATTTTTTTACAGTAGATTGAATCATAATCAAAAAATAAATTTCGCATCAAAACGGGTAAAAAAAAGAAAAGGGGAGTGTTTGTTTTAAAAAACAGAGAAAAGGAATAAAATCTTTTATTTTTAATAAGTTATTTGAAGTTCAAACGAGTCGGATTTTGGGAAAAGCAGAAATAAATAGAAAAAATTTATTATTTTTCAATCGATAAAAAACATTAAAAATATATTTTTTTGCTTGCATTCAAAAATAAAGTGTTCTAATGTATCACATAGCAGGTTATTCTGCTGTGATTGGTATCAATCAAATAAAAAAGGAGATATACAATATGTTTAAACAAGCTTTATTGGTCGCCGGTGTTTTGTCTTTGGCAACAGCTGCTTCGGCTTTGGAATTGACAAACCCGTTCTATGTTCCGTCAAAAGGAACGATTTCTTCAACAACAACATACGAATTTGCAACAAGAACGGCAAAAGATGATTTTGGTCGTTCAAAAGAGTATGATAATACGATTGCCGAAAAATTATCGTATGGTTTAACGGATAATGTTTCTTTGGATGCAAAAGTTTCCAATGTATTCCAAAAAGAATCTGCTTACGGTTTGACGGATCGTGATGATAAAAACATTGATTTTGAGCTCGGTTCAACATGGAATGTGTTAACAGGCCCGGCCAAAGTTCAAGTAAGCGGTGCTTACGGTCAAGCAGAAAGCAACAGCCATGATAACCTCGGCGCTTACAAGTATGTAACAGGTGCCGTTAAAGCCGGTTATACAATGGGAATCTACACGCCGTATTTGGCTGGTAGTGTTGAATTGCCGGTTGCTCAAAACGATGATGGTGATAATCATGCAAAATACGAAGCAAAAGCTGGTGTTTATGCATATTGCCCGCGCATTAAAACAGCGGTTGACACGGGATTACGTTTGAACTATGACGAAACGTATGAAGCACGTGTCTATGCTTATGATTTGGAAGTTTCATACTTCTTAACGGACAAAGTTGCCGTCAGTGCATTCGGATCAGTTGATTTTGCCGGAAAAGCAGAAGCTGATACGGATTTATACGGAAACAAACTCGGTTTAAGATTGCGTGCAGCTTTCTAAACTTTGTTTCATGAAGCAAAAGAGCGCTCTGCCGAAAAGGCAGGGCGTTTTTTGTTGGGCGGACTATATTAATCAGTTTAAAGCAGGGAAAAGTTATGAGTGTATGATAAGTCGTAGGGAAAACGTATTAGGAAATATCTTTTTTTTATTTTTCTATATAGTCGTCTCTTGTAAAACGGAAGATAAATTCAAAAAAACCTTTAAAAATCACTTGACAAGATGTTTAATTATATCATAAATTCATTTCAAAGAATAATTAATTTTTTATCGGGGGAAGGGATATGCGTATGTCAATTGATTTTTTGAAAAAAATATTTCATCGTGAAAATATGGGATTAGAAGCAACTTCGGTTGAACAAAAGGAAGTCTCGGCCGAAACTGCTTTGGCAGAAAATGCCGAACAAAATGTCAAACGCACCGTTCAATCCGGTCGGAGTATGGTAGAAATGCTGGGTGTGTTGGCAGTGATTGGCGTGTTATCGGTTGCAGGGATTGCGGGATACCAATATGCCATGAATAAATATCGTGCAAATCAAATTGCGAATGAATTAAATTTGGCAAGTGCTCAGATTTCGTTTGCATTAATGAAACCACACAAAGAAAGTTTTGACTTAACGCTCGGCTCTCCGTATGATGACGGCACATTATCATCAGGGTTCGCTTTTACATACGGGTGTGGCTCAGATCCGCAATTGGAAGGTTGCTTTGTTGATGATACAACTTACTATACAACATTGAGCGGATTGCCGGAAGATTTGTGCAAAACCGTGGCGCAACTCACGCAAAACTTATCCAATCTGACGGAGCAAAAAGTGAATGACACTGTAGATACCATGGGAACGTCATGCAGTGGAGATAATAACGAAATCGTGATGTTGTTTGCAATTGATGAATATAATCCTGACAATACAACAGAAGATGAATTCCCCTACCTAGGGACAATGGGCCCTCAATGTTCCAGTGATGATGATTGTTCAGCAGGATGGCTACCGATTTGTAGCAATGGGGAGTGTGTTGAGTGCCTTTCCAATGCAGATTGTAGTAATAGCTATTATCCTTTTTGCAAAAGTGGAGTTTGTATGGAATGTGGAAGTCATGCTGATTGTCAAAAGAAAAATCCTGAAAATCCTTATTGTGGGATTAGAGGAACAATGCGGAGGTATGACTGTGTTGAATGTGTAGAAGATAGTCATTGTGAAGAGAGGGAGTATTGTTCTATGGGATATTGCTTCCCGAAAAAACAGTGCAGTACTAGTAGCGAGTGTGATAATTATAGGAATGGGGTTGTATGCTTGAACGGAGAATGCCAAATGGTTCGTTGTGATAGTGACGCAGAGTGCCCGAATAAGCACTATTGCACATTGGGCTTTTGCAATATGAATGAGTGTTCTTGGACAGGAGATCCAATTTGTCAACAAAAAGGGAAGACAGCGTGCGTCCAGGATAATCAGACGGGAGCTTATTATTGCCAATAATGGCATTTAGTTTTGTTGCATGACAATATGAGTTTTATTCTTCCACTCCGCCTGCGAACATCACTTCTTGTTCGTAGGCGGTGTGATTTTAAGAGGTGTTAAATAATAGACACTCATAGCGCTTGATAAGGTCGTATGAATACAAAGTATCCACTTGATAATAGGTTATGTTGTATGTGATAAAAACGTGCAGTATACCGAAATGATTGCTTTCCCAAAAATCATTTGAAAAAGTTAATGCCTGCTTCGTTTATTGGATATTTTTAAGACTTATAAAAAATATAAGTATGTCGCAAAATAGGTATTTCCGTTCGTGGATAAAGTGTAGCGGTTTAGCTCGCTTCGGCTCAATTTACTTCAATTCAATTCAATTCTATTCTATTCGGTTCACTTTTTGATGATAAGAATAAAAATCAGGGAGGTTTGATTTTACCGCTAAAAAACCGCTTTGAGAATAAACTCAAAACGGTTTTTATTTGTTTGTTGTTTAAGTGCTTTTAGGCCGATTTCTTTTCTAATACCGCAAATATTTGCTCCATTGCTTTATCCATATCCGCTTCCGATTGACGAATGGCTTGTGTTGAAATCATTTCTTTTGTCTTCGCCATCACATTCGCCATCACTTCTTGCGCAAACTCATTTCGCGCATTTGTTTCAATGGATTGGATTCTGTCTTGCACTTCCTTTTTCTTGCTCGCTAACTTTTGCGTGAGTTTCTCGTCGGCATCTTGCTGGATTGTGATAACCTCCCGCTCGGCACTGCGCAAAATTTCCGCGCGCTCTTTTTCAATATTTTTGGTTCGTTGCTCATATTCGGCATACAAATCTTCGGCTTCTTTGCGTAAGTGCGCCGCTTCGTCCAGCTCTTTTTGAACGCCTGCGGCCTGTCCTTTACTCCACTCTTTTACGCCCTTAACAGCCGGTCGTATCAGTGGAATAACGGCCAGAAAAAACGCAACCGCCACCCAAAATTCGGGATTCTCAAACTCGGCCAGTATTCTTTCTATCATACCGTTTTCCTTTTCGTTCCGGATAAACGCTTCGGAGCGGATAATTTCGTTGCCAACTCTTGCGCAATTTGCTGGGCAAGCGCACCCGATTCGGCCAGCGCGTCATTCCGCTCACGCTTCATACGTTGTTCCGTTTCTTCAATCTGTTGCCGAAATTTCTGCTCGTGCTCCGCTTCTACGTGCGCCGCAAACTTTTGGATATCGCGATACGTTTCGTTCACGATTTCACTTTTCGTCTGCTCGGCGGCGTAAATGTGATTCTTATAGTCTTGAATCAACTCCTCGGCTTGTTTGTTGACCATTTCGGCAATGGATAAATCATTTTTTATTTTATGATCCCGCTCCGAAAAAACATCTTGAAACAAGGGGTAGATGAAATAAGCCATAATGACGTAAAATACGGCAAAACACAACAGCGCCCAAAACGCCTCACTGATAAACCATTGTAAATCAAATTGCGGCATTTCTTATTTCCTGCCTACTTATTTGACGAAATACATCGTAAATGCCAAACCGATGGCATACAAAGCAATAGCTTCCACCATGGCTGCACCGATAATCGTCGGCACGAATGTATCTTTCTTAACGTTCGGATTGCGACTGACGCCCGTGATAAACGTTGTAAATACATCCGACACGCCTTTGGCTGCTGCCAACAAAGGCAAACCTAACATACCGATGGCAAAGTATTTGACTGCCGTGGCAACATATTGCATTGTTTCAACATCTAATTCCATTTTTTTTCTCCTTCATGATAAATTAATGAGCGTGTGCCGCTTCCCCGATATAGATACTGGTTAAAATCGTAAAAATATACGCTTGCAGGAAAGCGATAAACATCTCAAACAAAATCAACCCTCCGATGGCAACCAGAGGAATTACGCCGACCAGCCCCGACGTGTAGACCAACCCTGCGAACACTTTCATCATTAAGTGCCCGACAATCATATTCATCACAAGACGCATCGTTAAACTGAACGGTTTGGATAAAAATGAAAAAACTTCAATCGGAATAATAATCGGCGCCATAAACACCGGCACGCCGGCAGGGAAAAACGTGCGAAACCACTTAAAACCCTGTGTTCTTAATCCGACAATAATAGATACAACCATACCCAATATGGCAAATGCCCCGACGGGCGCCAGTTGACTCGTAAATGTAAACGAATACGGGAAAAGCCCCAGAAAATTCCCGAGAAAAACCATCGTGAAAACCGTAAAAATAAACGGCATATATTTCTCATAGCCTTCGCCGATACTATCGCGTGCGGTATCACGAATAAATCCGAACAGCGCCTCTCCGATGGATTGACCGGCGTTTGGAATCAATAATTGCTTGCGAATGGATAACCATATCATGCCCAGTCCGATTAACGCCGCCAATACCATAAATAACGAGGCGTTCGTAAATCCGATATCCACTCCGCCGATATCTATCGGAATAAATTTCTTAACTTCAAATTGATGCAACGGATCCGCACTCATTTTGATACCTTTTTATTTTTCTTTTCTTGTTCTGCTGTCAATGCTTCTCTGACCGCTTGAAATAACCCGACAAATCCGCCGAAAAACGTAAGGCAAACCGTTAATTCTACCGGTGTTTGAAACACGTTTTGGAATAATACGCCCAAAGCGAGCCCCATTAAAACACATCCGATGAGATTTGTCAACATATCAATTGCAATTTGATAGTCGGAATTCGGGCGTTGAAATACTTTTTCAATTCTTTTATTGCGTGCTTGTTCAATTTTGCGCGCCAGTTCTTTTGTTTCTTGTGTCATTCTTCCCCCAAAACGGATTTGATTTTTGCTAAAATAACAGGGGCATCCGTTCCCGTGATTTTCGTTGCCTCTCCGTTTTTGACGACAACGACCGTCGGCATCCCTCTGACTTTGTAAAGCGTTGATAAATTATCACGCTGTTCAATGACTTTCTTGCGCAGATTCATATCGGATACGCAGGCTCGCATGGCTTTTGTGTCGGCTCCCAGTGCGGCAGCATAGCTATCCATCAATTTGCGCGGATTGCTCGTGTATGCCCAAACAGTTTGATTTTGAAACAGCGCCGTTATATATTTCTCATATAAGGCGGGTGAAATACAGCGCGTCAGTAAAGTCCCTGTCAATGCTTTGGCATCATACGGCATATCAACGTAAATCAATTTTACCTTTCCCGTTTGCACAAAAGTTTCTTTGAGTTTCGGTAAAACTTCTTCATGAAATACCATACAGTGCGGACAGGTGAGTGATGAAAACAAATAAACGGAAACATCGGCTTTTGCATTTCCCCACGTGCGTAAGGCCTCCGGTGTCCAAGTTGGTTGAATCGATTCGTCCGATAAAGTGTCAAGCGATGCCAAACGCGTTGTCGGATTTGTGTGATTGGCATTATCCCTATCGGCAGCATGCGTTTCTTCGGCAACATTCATTTTATCGGAAGCGTGTGCCGAAGTAATACGCCCGACGGCATAACCGGCGGACATTATCATGCCCGCCGTTACCAGAAAAAAGCATACCGATTGTTTGATACTCGTCATTTCATCATGCCTGTTTTCTTGACTTTAATTTGTTTTTATTTTCTTTCGCCCATAAAGCGCAATAAATATAAAAACAGGTTGATAAAATCCAGATACAAACTTAATGCACCCATAACGGCTAAGGATTGCCGTTGCTCGTTTGTTTCAGCTTGTGCATAAATTTCTTTTAAGCGATTGGTATCGTAAACGGTAAATCCCGCAAAAATGATGACGCCGATAACCGAAATCACAAAAGATGCCGACGATGATTTAAAGAAAATGTTTGCAAGTGATGCTAAAATCAATCCGATTAAGCCCATAAATAAAAATGAGCCAAGTCCGGATAAATCCCGTTTTGTAGAACTGCCGTAAATGCTTAAAGCCAAAAATGAGCCGGCCGTAATCAAAAATGTTTGCGCAATGGAAGCCCCCGAATATAATAAGAAAATGTTACCGAGAGATAATCCCATTAATGCCGAAAAGACCCAAAAAAGCATACCTGCTTTTTGCGGGTTGGCTTTTTGAATGGCACTGTTCATCATAAAAATCAATGCAAACGGCGCCAGCGTGACAATCCAGCCGACCAAAGAAAGCGAAATGCCTTTGCTTGAGATGGAATACATCCAACCGACAATCGGCTGTTGCGAGGCTAAATAAGCCATGACGGCCGATAAAACCAACCCGCCGGCCATAAAGTTATAAATCTTTCCAAAGAACGCCCGCAAGCCCTGATCTGCGCGTTCTATCACATTGACTTGACGTGTGTTTAATTCCATTTTTTTCTCCTTTTTATAAACAAATAATCTCTTGATATAACAAACTTTCAGTCTTGTCATTCTCTTTTATAACGATTCTTTTTATAAAACACAAGTATTTTTCTTTGTTTTGTAAAACATATTTCATTAAATGATTTTACGAAACAAATTGATTGACTTGATTATTTTTATTTTTTCGTTTTTTTTGTTTTTTTTATGCGCAATTTGTTGATTTATGTGAATATGCCGTTTATTGCTTTTTACATTATCCTTGCATTTTGCCGATTTCTTTTAATGAAAGCCGAATTAACTCGCTTGTGCCGATATCCGGCTGTTCTTTTAGAATGCGGGCAACAATCATACCGGCCTCCGCACGGGCATATCCCAAATTAACGAGGGCGGAAAGTGCATCACTCATCGCTTGATTGCCGGCTTGTTTGGTAAAGGAGGTGTTGATTGCCTGCATTTCTTCATTGGTGCCGAGTGAGCCGAGTTTTCCTTTTAATTCCGTTACGATTCGCGTCGCCAGTTTCGGGCCGATTCCCGATACGCGTGTAAATGATTTGGCATCACCCGTCATAACCGCCATCTGAACTTCCTGAACCGATAAGGAGGATAAAATGGCCAGTGCAACTTTAGCGCCCACACCTTGCACCACGTTGAGCGTATTAAATAATTGTTGCTCGGTCGGTGTTGTAAAACCGAATAAACGAATGGAATCTTCCCGTACTTGTGTTTCTATATAGAGCGTAACGGTTTGATTGAGCGACGGCAGACTGCCGATGGTTCTTGTGGAACAAAAAACACGATATCCGACGCCGGATACATTCAGAATAATATAGCCCTCGTAAACGCTGTCAAGCAATCCGATAAGTTTTGCAATCATAAACCGATTTCCTCCGTAATTATTTTAATCCGTTTCCGTTTGATGCACAGACTAGCAAATCGGCGCCGAATTTGCAAGTGTTATTCAAATTCCCAAAAATAATTTGCAAAAAGGGAAATTAACGTGTATAATGCCGTTAAAATAAGTTGTCTTGAAAAGAAACAGAGAGAAAAATGCTTGAAAATGTTATGCGTGTGCCCCCGCAAAATTTAGAAGCGGAACAAGCTTTATTGGGGGCGATTCTATCAAATAATCGGGCTCTTGAAAAAGTTTCGGAGTTTTTGCACGCCGAATGTTTTGCCAACCCCGTGCATGGTAAAATTTATGATGCGTGTCGGTTTTATATTGAACAGGGGCGCATTGCCGATCCGATTACGCTGAAAGCGTTTTTTGAGGGTGATAATGCCCTAAAAGAAGTGGGCGGGGCTTCTTATTTGGCCGAGTTGGCGGCAGCTTCAACGGGTATTATTAACGCTGCGGATTACGGGCGTCAGATTTTAGACAGATATGTGCGACGGCAAATGATTGCGCTCGGCACGGATATTGTGAACGATGCGTTTGCCATCTCGATTGATGAGGAGGCAATGGCGCAAGTTGAACATGCCGAAAAGCGATTGTATGAAATTGCCAATTCGGGCGAAACGGTCGGCGGACCGCAACAACTGAATTTGGCATTGCAGTCATCGTTAATGTCGGTTCAAAACGCGATGAATACGCCGGCAGGGATTTCCGGCGTGCCGACGGGTTTGGCGGATATGGATAGTTTGCTCAGCGGGTTGCATGATTCCGACTTGTTGATTTTGGCAGGACGTCCCGCCATGGGTAAATCGGCATTGGCTTTAACGATGGCTTATAATGCCGCCGTTAAGTTTGAGGAAGAAAATAAGAAGAATCCGAACGAGAAAAAATCGGTTGTTTTCTTTTCGCTTGAAATGTCGGCAGAGCAGTTAGCCTCTCGGATTTTATCAGCCAAAGCGCAGGTGCCGGGGCATTTAATGCGATCGGGCAAAATTACGGATGAACAGTTTGATGAATTGGCTGCCGGTGTTTCTTTGTTAAACAGGTTGCCCCTTTACATAGACGAAACACCGAGTGTAACCGTAACGGCAATTAAAAACAGAGCGCGCCGTATGAAACGAGATAAAGAAAAAGGGCTGGGATTGATTGTAATCGATTATTTGCAATTAATTTCCGGTGGCGGACGTTCCGAAAACCGCGTGCAGGAATTATCGGAGATGACACGTCAGCTTAAAATTATGGCAAAAGAATTAAACGTGCCGGTTTTGGTGCTGTCCCAATTATCGCGGTTGGTAGAACAGCGGGATAATAAGCGACCGTTGTTGTCGGACTTACGTGAATCGGGATCCATTGAGCAAGATGCAGATATCGTTATGTTTGTTTATCGTGAAATTTACTATTTGCAAAATGAAGTGCCTGTTAAGCACCGGAATGAAACACCCGAAAAATTTGCTTTGCGTGTGCAAGAGTGGGAAAATAAAAAAATCGAGTTGGCAAATCAGGCGGAAGCCATTATTGCCAAGCAACGGCATGGTCCCGTGGGAACGGTTAAACTTTATTTTAACGGTGAGTTCGGTAAATTCGGTAATTTACAACGAGCGGAATAAGAAGATTTCCTGATTGGTTTGAAAGGAGAAAAAAATGAAAAAAAATCAAATTATCAGCGGATTGTTGTGTGTGTCGGCATTAACGGGTTGCCAGAACCTGTTGCCTGAAATTTCGTCAAAAGAAAAAAAAGAGGTTGCCAGATTAGTGAATCAGGATCAGGTGGAATGTGTGGTTGTAAATAATGTGACAACACCGAATGATCCGTTGTTAATCGGCTCGTTTGTGCTGTATCAGTTGCAATTTGATATGAACAACAATAAACGTCCCGATATGGAATTGGCTGTGTGTGCCGATGTTTCCGATTTGAATCAACAAGAGTTGCAAGCTTATATCAAACAAGTGAAAACCATGCCCGAAACGGAAGAAATGTCGTTAAAAGAATGGCAAAGAAAAGTGGAAACAAATCCGATTTTAAAAGGGAAAGTGCCGGAAACGTATTTCTATCGGATGGAAGAAAATCAACATACGAGATAAGCGGAACAAAACGTGCGTCAATCAAATCAAAAATCGTTTTGGCATAAGTTTTGGCATAAATATAAGTGGCGCATTATCGCAACGATAGGTGTATGTATCGGCGGTGTGATTTATTCGCTCGGTTCGTTATTTTCAGAGGATACACCCGTTGTTCTCCAAACGGATTCGCAACAAGTTACGGTGCAGGCTGAATTGGCGCTGACACCCATGCAACAAGCCGTCGGCTTGATGTTTCGGTCCGAGTTGCCGGAAAATGCAGGTATGCTGTTTGTTTTTCCGCGATCCAAAATGGTTTTTATGTGGATGAAAAATACGTATGTTCCGCTGGATATGATTTTCTTTAATCAAGAGGGCGTTATTACGCATATTCATGAAAATGCCGTTCCGCACGATGAAACCATTATTTCTTCAAAAATACCCGCTCAAGGCGTGTTGGAAGTGAATGCGGGATTTGTGCGACGTCATCAAATCCGAATCGGAAATCGGATGATTCGTCCGCAAATAAAAATAATAGATGAATCGAATAACAAGCAGGTTCAATAACATACTTTTTCTTTGCGAGAATACTTTTTTTGCGTGAGGTTTTGGCTTCGCGTAAACGTTATCCGTTAAGCTATGTAAGACGGATAAATAATGTGCCGAATGTGTGATACTGTCGGCGTGCTGATGCCCTAGAATCGTGTATACGGATTCGGTTCGGCGAAAATCGGGAAAAGGGTCAAATAACGGTTAAACAAAAAGCCTGCTTAAAAAGGTTGTATTCCGCAATTTTTTTTGATACATATAAAAGCAAAATAAAATGGGTTAATCATAAAAATGGTTTCCCGCATTAAATTTTGACTCATAAGATAAGGACTATCGGGCAGACATGATGAAAAAAATCGGGCATATCACGCAATACGTTAATCAAAAAATAACACGACTGTTTGAAAAAATAACGCACTTATCGCTCTTTTGGCGGGCGGTTATGTGTTTGGCGGGCGGTGCCGTCGGCGCTTTTGCTTTCGCTCCCGCTTTGAATCGAATCGGCCTTTTGGCGGGTTTTATTCTCTTGATGATATTGCTCAACGGCGCTACTTCTAAAAAACAAAGCGCGCTTTTCGGGTTTTTGTTCGGCTTTGGTATGGGCGCGGTTTCACTCGCATGGGTTTCCAATGCGTTGATGATTGATAACGGGTCTTTCGCTGTGTTTATTGTGCCGGCGTTGGCGGGGTTAGGCTTGTTTATGGGTTTATTTTTCTTATTCCCCGCATGGTTGGCTTCGTTTGCCGACGCAGGCGTTAAGCGGTGGGTGGCTTTTGCGTGTTGGTTTGTTTTGTTTGAGTGGATTCGTTCTTGGTTTTTAACAGGCTTTCCGTGGAATTTAATCGGATCGGTGTGGACGGATTTACCCCTCGTTTTGCAATTTGCCTCCGTGATGGGTGTTTACGGCCTTTCGCTGATAACCGTTTTGTTGTTGACAGCACCGGCATTGCTTCCACAGTATAAACCGCTCGGTATAATGATGCTTGTTTGGGGAATGGTGCTTTTCGGCGGATGGTTGCGGTTATACCAAGCCGTTCCCGAAGATGTATTCGGCGTTCAATTACGTTTGGTTCAACCGAATATTGCACAAACACTTAAATGGAATCCGCAACGGGCAGATGAAAATTTATCAACACTGATTCGGCTTTCTCGTGAAAATAACAGTCATATTACACACGTGATTTGGCCCGAGTCGGCCGTGCCGTTTTTATTGGAATTGAACGAAAGTGAACGGTTGCGCTTGATGGGCGCCGTCCGCCAAAATGCCACGTTGATAACGGGAGCGATGCGTGTGGTAAATGCCGAAAAGCGACAGTTGGCTAACAGTATTTTTATCATAGATGATATGTCAAATATCACGAGTTATGCCGATAAATCGCATCTGGTTCCGTTTGGAGAATATGTGCCGTTGCGCGGATGGTTGCCGTTGGATAAAGTTGTGCCGATTAGTGCGGATTTTGTGGCGGGAAACGGCCCTGCGACTCGGCATATTCCGAAAGCCCCGCCTGCTTCGTTGCTCGTTTGCTATGAAATTATTTTTCCGAACGCCGTTGTTGCCGATAAACCGAAACGCCCCGACTGGATAATAAACGTGACGAATGACGGGTGGTATGGTCTTTCAGCCGGGCCGTATCAACATTTAGGTATGGCGCAATTACGTGCCGTTGAAGAGGGAATGCCGGTTGTGCGGGTGGCTAATACGGGTATAAGTGCCGTGATTGATTCATACGGGCGCCTCTTAAAAACGCTTCCGCTCGGCACGCAAGGGGTTTTGGATTCGCCGTTGCCACGCGCGGTGGGAGCAACGTTTTACGCCCTGTTCGGGAATATACCGCTGTTTGTTTTATGCCTGCTCGGGATTTTTTGGACACGCCCAAGGCGGAAAAAATGAACGGAAAGTAAAAAAAGTGCTTGACAAGTCAATTTTATTTCTGTATATTGACGTCAATATTCACACTATTTTGAAAGAAAGGAAGACTCCATGAAAGTTCGTTGCTCATTAAAATCTGCCAAAGCACGTGATAAGAACTGCAAGATTGTCCGTCGCAAAGGTCGGGTTTATGTTATTAACAAGTTGAAGCCGAAATTGAAGGCCAGACAAGGTTAAGAACAATAAAAACATCCCCCTTATTTGAGGGGATTTTTTATATCTGTTTTAAATTGATATGGTTTTACGCTGATACAAAGAACGATTCGCTTTTTTTGAGCAAGTCGTTTTTTGAACACGTAAAAAGATAATCGGCATGAATTGTTATTTTGCAGTTTTACATCGGGCGTTTATCGCCCGTTTTTTACGGGTATTGTTTCAAAGGGCAAATCCGTGTTGCCGAAATGAGAGTGGTAGGATTATTTTTGCATAATTTGTTTCAGTTTTGCTTTTGTCAGATACAAAACAGCCGATGTTGCTTGCCTGTTTGTTCGATTCATATAATCCATATAATCTTGCCGTAATTTTAAATTATCGTCACTGTAACATAAATATTGCGGAGAGTTTAATAGCGTGCGAATTAAATGAGAAGCATTTTGTTCTTTTTGTGTTGTAAAGATAAATTCTCCGTTTTGGTAAGCTTGCATAAAAAATTGAAACCGTTTTTGAATATAGGATGAATCCAAATAAAGCAGTTGCGGTGATTTTAAACAGGCTTGTGTCCATTCTTTCGGTGTTACACCGTATTCGGTCAGAAAGAGGCACATTTTTTCGTGTTTACGTTTTAAAGTTTCCACATTGCGATCCAGCATAACGGGATGTTTTAATGCCGTGCAAAACCACTCTTTAGCAGGGCAGTCAAATTGCTTAACAAAATCACCCATTTGTTTTAAATTATGCATCAAATGTGTTGGGGTTTGTTTTAAAATAGAGGGTCGTTTCAGGCTCATTTTAAGCCATTCTTTCTCGTCAATCCCAAAAGGGGATAACAGTTGTGCCATCGCTTGCGTATTGCGGATAATCATTTGCGATGAACGTGCCAACACACTGCGTCCGCCCGATGTTGTGGTTATTTTCAAAAAATCGGCAACAGGCATGCCCGTTCGCTCAATATAATGAAAAAGTTGCTTATACTGACGCGGATCAAAAGAAAACATGATTTCCGTGCTTAATATTTCATTTAAGTGCGACTTTGAAACTCCGTGCGGTGCAAAGATTTGCCGGTATTCTTCATACCGTTTGCGAATGTCAATGCGTTGAAACGGTATCACTGTATCGGTGCGTTCATTCCGCGCTGTTATCATTTTTTCAATCTGTGAATCGGAAAAGCCCAATTCTTTAAAAACAGAAATAATTTCTTGCTTTGTTGGTTGCGATTGATTTGGCATGGTGATTGATTTCTTATTTTGTTGTGTGATGTTGTCTGTTCCATTCATAAAGTGCTACGGCGCATGCGTTGGATACATTTAAACTTTCCACCCGTGTATCCATCGGCAACTTAACGGTGTCATCGCACTTTTCCGCCGTTAGGCGCCGTAATCCATCTCCCTCCGAGCCCATAATCAGCACGCATTTATCGGGGAGTTTTGTTTCAAAAACGGAGTGTGTGGCATAGCCGTCCAAACCGATACACCAAAATCCGCTCTTTTTTAACATATCCAATGCTCGGGATAAATTGGAAACGCGAATATACGGTGTGAGTTCCAATGCACCGCTGGCGGATTTGGCAAGCACCCCCGTTTCGTCGGGACTTCCTGCTTCCGGCACAATAACCGCCGACGCAAAAAACGCCGTTGCCGAGCGTAAAATGGCACCGATGTTGTGCGGGTCGGTCACTTGATCCAACGCAACAATTAATGTTTTCTTTTGAGATGCCGTTGCATTGATTAAATCTTCCAGCGTAAACGGCGCCAATGCCGTTGCCTTGGCAACAACGCCCTGATGAACCGCATTTTTGCCGACCAGTGCATCCAGCCGTTCACGCGGAACGATATGCGTGGGAATCTCGGGCGGAATACGCACGCCCTCCAAAGACCCTTTGACCATATAAATTTCCGAGATTTGACGCCGAGGGTTGGATAAAGCCAGTGTGACGGGATGTTTGCCATATAAAAAAACAGTGGTGTTTTCATTTTTTTGTCGCGCTGAAAAACCTTCGCGTTTTTGGTGTTTCATTCCCATTTTTTACTCCGCTGATTGTGTGATAAATATAGGCGTTTTTATAACAGAAAAAGCCCGTCTTGTCAAAAAAATTATGGATTGTTGATGAACGAGTGGAAAAAAGATTGCTTTTGTGGCAGATTTTTGGTAAACTAAGGTCAATAAACGTTCGGACGGGCTATCGATGGGAGGTTATCTTGAAATGTTGATACGGCAAATACTTTGCGGATGCCTTATCTTTTCTTTTCTTGTCCCCTCAGCTTACGGACAAGGTGCTTATTCCTACACCGCCTATCAAACGGTGGATCAGTTAGTGCGCCAGAGAAATGCCTCCGAATTAAAACAATTCTATCAAACATATCACACACTTGACTATACCGATTCTTACGGACAAACACCGCTTTGCACGGCTATTCGGCGCAATGATTATATCGGATTTCGTTTACTGGCGCAGGCGGGTGCCAATCGTCAGCATGCGTGTGTGCAACAAATGTCTATGGCTGAAAAACAGGCATTTGATGAGCGGTATAAGTCATATATGGCCTCTTTAAAATATCGCTCCGGCGCTTCGGTGGCTAAAAGTGATACGGGTATTTCACCGGTGTGGTGGGGTGTCGGCGGTGCCGTGGGCGTCGGTGCCGTGGCATTGGCTCTTGCAGGTGGTGGCGGAGGCGGTAGTTCCAGCTCATCAAGTCAAGCAGGGCAAACTTCGGATGACGAAACGCCGATCCCTAATCCGGACCCAACCCCTAATCCCAACCCCAATCCGGAGCCGGAGCCTGATCCAACACCAGATCCTGATCCTACGCCCGAGCCCGAGCCTGAACCTGAACCGAGCCCGGGGGAAACACTTGTGCAACTTTCGCCGAGTTATTTTGAAACGGCGGAATATCAGCGGGGTAAATTTTTGGATCCGATTAACGCCTCTGCCGCGTATGCACGACTTTATACGGGTGTTCAAGATGCCGATGGGAATATAACCGTTTCGCATAATTTAAAGGATGTGACGGTCGGGATGATTGATGCGGGTATTTATAATACACATACGGATTTAAAGAGCCATGTTCTGCAAGGGCGAAATTACGCATACGGCCCGTGCAATTCATCGCATAAAACAAATTGCTGGAAATATGTGGACGGATGGTTTCAAAGCGGGGCGGCGTTTGTAGATGCTAACGGAAGAACGGGTGATATTGAATGGGTTATGAGCCAAAGCGATTATAATAGCTGGGCTTCGCAGTTCCCCTCAAATTATACCTGGAATGCCAATGATACAACGCCGAATCCGAATAACGGAGATATCACAAATCACGGCACGCATGTTGCCGGCATTATATCGGCGGACGTGAACGGAATCGGTATGCACGGCGTGGCTCCGAATGCTCAAATTCTACCTGTGAAGTATGGCTTTTTAGAGGGATTAAGCGAGCCGATTTCTTACTTGATGGATAACGGGGCAAAAGTAATTAATATGAGTTTGGGAACGGCTTCCGAATCCGGTTATGATGCTCGGTTAGCGCTTACGAATCGTTCTCAATATGCTTCTTTGCTGGCAGGCGATATGGCGGGTTATAAAGAATTGGCGGATAAGAAGACAACCGTTTTTGTTGTGGCGGCGGGAAATGAATCGGCGTATCAACCCAGCATAGAGGCAGGCGCCGGGCTTTATTATCCCGAATTATCAAAAGTGATGATGGTTGTTGTTGCGGTTGATCCCGATAACCCGACGCAACTTGCAACGTATTCCAATCAATGCGGTGTTGCCTCTAATTACTGTATTGCCGCGCCGGGAACAAATATCGTTTCCACCATCGGCAGTGGCTCCGCGAACGGCGGTATGTCGGGAACATCTATGGCAACGCCGGTCGTGAGCGGTGCGGTTGCGTTGCTTATGGGAGCGTATCCGAATTTAACGGCGGAATCCGTAACGGCATTATTGTTTGAAACAGCAACGGATTTAGGCAGTCCTTCTAAATTCGGACATGGCTTGCTTAATTTAGATGCCGCTACAAAACCGGTCGGGCAAACAGGGTTGGCAACCACGAATGCCGTGAGCGGAGAGCGTATTGAGTTAAGCGGTTCGCAATTATCCGTTCCGCGTGCGATGGCGCAAGTGATGGCACAACTTCCCGCGCATATTTCCGTGTTGGATAAATATGATAGAGCGTTTAATGTTTCAACCGAGTCCGTCATTCAAACAAATGAACGTGATTATCGGATTTTCCAAAATCAACTGCATCGCTTTATGAAGTTTGACAGCGTGCAACGCATTGCGAATGAAGGATCTCCGTTATCATTTCAATTTTCAACGGCGGCGAAAAAAGATTCTTTAACAGGAATCGGGGCCGCAGATATCACGTGGCAATTTGATTCAAGTAAAATGCGGGTGTATTTTACGGAAGAATCGCAATACGGTAACGGCTCTTTCTTTGATCGGATTACGCTCAATCCGTTTTCCGCCATGGAAGATGCTTACGGATTTGAAAATACATATCAACTTAATCCGAAATTCGATGTGTCATTCGGTTTTGCAACGGGGAAAAATGCGTTGTTTAAAACGAATGAAGACCAAATGGACGAGGCAGGGCGATTGATGTCTTTCCAAGGCGGAATGGCGTATAAGCCGTTCAAAGATGTTGTGTTGCAGATGACGGGCGGTGCTTTGCGGGAAGAAGATAGTTTATTAGGTTTGCAAGGTAGCGGTGCATTTGAAATTGATTCCGCGCAAACATATTATATGGGGTTAACGGCAACAATTAAGGCGTTAGAGCGTCTCACCTTATCGGGCAGTTATTATTACGGAATGACGCCCCCGCAAAAATTAAATGCCTATGCCAGAACAAGTAGGCTGTATAGCGAAAGCGTGGCGTTTGATGCGCGTTGGCATGCGAGTGAGACGGATTATTTCGGATTATTCGTATCTTCACCGTTGCGTGTGAAAAAAGGAACGGCAACATTCCGCCTGCCGAGCGGACGCGATTATTATTCCGATACCGTTTATTTTGATACGGCAACGGGTTCTTTGGCTTCTTCAAAAAGAGAATGGGATACGGGGGTATACGGAGTTTACACATTATCGCCCGCCGTGCGTTTGAAAGCACAAAGCGGTATTCGTTTCCACCCCGAACACCAAGCGGACGCCAAGCCGGATTATCAAGTGTTGTTCGGTATGGATTGGCGATGGTTTTAATCGGTTTTAAAAAGCATACATTTTTAATTTAGAGGATTTTTTTGTTGTAAAAATTTTTGTGATGTGATAAATTCTCGGCAAATCGGCAAACCGAAATTGTTTTTTACAAATGAGTGGTTATTATTTGGGTTAAAAAGGCATATTCAGATGACAAAAACAAAAAAAATGCTTTTTATCGGGCATGCGTATCATTTAAAAACAAAATCATCTTTTTTTATCATTGATCTTTTAAAAACAAAGTATGATATCGATTTTTTCTTTTTTGATCCGCAAAAAGATGATGATAAAGCGTATGCAAAATTGCAGAAAAAATCTTATGATGTGTTGGTTATTTGGCAAGTAATGCCGTCGTTGAAAAAATTGCAAAAATACGTTCGGTTTCAAAAATCGGTTTATTTTCCGATGTATGATTATTATAGAGCATGGGGATTATCTCATCCGAATTGGCCGGAATATCGGCAAACGCAAATCATTTGCTTTTCCAAAATAATGGAATCGGAATTAAGAGGCGCCGGTTTTTCAACGCGCTATATTCAATATTTCCCTAAACCCGCAGTTGTGGATTCATGGGGTGATAAACATAAAGTGTTTTTTTGGCAACGCACGGAAGATATTACGATAGAAACAGTTTTAACTCTTTTGGCTAAAACGGATATTCGCAGTATTCACATGCATAAAGCCATTGATCCCGGTTTTCGGTTTTTTATCCCGCCACAAGAGTGGTTGGATAAAACAACTTATTCCGTTTGGTTTGAAACGAAAGATGAAATGCGTCGTTGCGTGGAAACGGCTACTTTCTTTATTGCCCCGCGCTTGTATGAAGGTATCGGGATGACAATGCTGGAAGCCATGTCTTGCGGCAGGTGCGTGATTGCGCCGAATTTATCAACGGCAAACGAGTATATTGTTGATGGGTATACGGGGTATTTGTATGATCCGCAAAATCCGCAGCCGATTAACACAAAAAAAGCAGAACAAATACAAAAACAAGCGTATGAGTATATCTGTTTGGGTTATAAAAAGTGGGAAGAAGAAAAGTATCGGATATTAGACTGGATTGAAGAACCGGTTGTATTGCGGTCTTCGGAAGATATTTGTTTGAAGCAAGCACTTCCGCCACAACGGTATCAAAAAACAATTATTCCGGGAATTTATTCTCGCGATAAAAAAAACAGAAAAACTTTTTATATTTGCCATTTGCCTTTGTTTCAAATTAAAATAAATAATCGGCAGACGAAAAAAACTTACTCTTTATTTAAAACGATTCCGCTTTTGCGAATAAAACAAAACATGAGTCGGACGAAAACAACGTATTTGTTATTTAATACGTTGCCACTGTTGCAAATCAAAACAAAAAGGACTTTTGAATGACCGTAAAAATCTCCATTGTGACGATTACATTTAATTTATTGAAAGCCGGACGCAGAGAAATGTTTCGTCAAAACGTTGATTCTGTTTTAAATCAAACATATCAAAACGTAGAACATATTATTGTTGACGGCGCATCAACCGACGGAACGGTGGATTTGATTCGCTCTTGTGAACACGACCGAATGCGTTGGATAAGCGAACCGGATCACGGTATCTATGAAGCCATGAACAAAGGCTTGCATTTGGCAACGGGCGATTATGTGCTTTATTTAAACTCGGATGATTTTTTGTGTCGTCCCGACGGAATGGCAAGTTGCGCGCGACTATTGGAAGAAACAGATGCTGATTTTTTATATGCGCCCAATCGTGTGTTGCGCGAGGGAACGGAGCACGTCTATAAATTTACCGAACCGTGTGTGGGAAGTTATTTGGTGCGTATGCCGTTTTCTCATCAGGCTCTTTTGGTCAAAAGAGATAAAATGCTGGAGCTCGGCGGTTTTGATGAAAATTTTAAATCGGCAGGGGACTATGATTTTGTGATACGTCTTATAAACAGCGGAGCAAGAGGTGTTTATAATCCGAATGAGTTTTCAACATTTCGCGACGGGGGTTTCTCTCAAACGGATGGGGAACTTTCTCAAAAGGAGTGCGGTATCAGTTATCGGAAAAATTTTGGTCACTTATGTCCCAAATATAGATGGATGGATATGCTTTTTAAAAAACGCGTGCCGAACAGTGTGATACAATATGTTTTGAAGCATGTGGATAAAGCAGTGAAAGCGGAAATAGAAAAAGTGTTGGAAACTGCCGTATATGGGAAAGATGATATATGGTATATTCATGAAGAGCCGAAAGCGCTGATGTTTTCGGCGAATAGAAATCAAATTGCTTGCATTGACAGGTTAAGATTATTTGGATTTATGCCGATTGGAAAAATAGAAACAATAGGGCTTCAAAGTGTGTATAAATTGTTTAACCGATCGGTATGGAAATGGAAAAGACGCGCGCAACGGCAAGAGGGATGATGAAACAACAAGTGAAAATTTCAATTATCGTTCCGGCGTTTAATGAAGCGGAAAATGTTTCTGTTTTAGCAGAGCGGGTTGTGGCCGTGTTGCCGAAAGAAATGGCGTATGAAATCATTTTTATTGATGATGGTTCAACGGATGAAACGCTTGCCGTTTTGAAAAATTTGCATACTCAAAACAAGCAGATTCGGTATCTTTCTTTTTCGCGGAATTTCGGGCATCAAAATGCCTTGCGTGCCGGATTAAATGAGGCTTTGGGTGATGCCGTTATTTCTTTGGACGCTGATTTACAGCATCCCCCCGAATTGATACCGACGCTGATTCAATACTGGCAAGAAGGGTATGATGTTGTTTATACCGTTCGGTTGGAAAACCGAAATCAAAGCTGGTTCAAGCGGAAAACATCGGCGTTATATTACCGCGTGTTGAGTTTTATTACGGGGATTCGTGTGCCGAAAGGAGCAGCCGATTTTCGGTTGCTTGATCGAAAAGTTGTTAATGTAATCAAAAATTCGCCCGAGCGGGAATTATTTTTGCGGGGCTATATTTCATGGTTGGGATTTAAGCAAATCGGTGTTCCGTATGAAGTTGGCAAACGGTATGCGGGAAAAAGTAGCTATACGTTAATGCGAATGATAAAATTGGCGTGGGCGGGTATAACATCGTTTGGTATTATGCCGTTGCGATTGGCAAGTATTATCGGGTTATGCACAACGTGTATCGGTTTTCTGTATGCGGGATATATTTTGTATATGAAATTATTTACGGATTCATTTGTTGTGGCTGGGTGGGCTTCCGTATTGGTTTCTGTTTTAATTTTAGGCGGTGTGCAATTATTGATTATCGGGATTTTGGGTGAGTATCTGGGGCTTGTTTATTTAGAATCAAAACACCGTCCGCCCTATATTATCAAGGAAAAATCGGAAAATGACTAATATCAAAAAATATCTCTCGCAGTTATGTGCGGTGTTCATTTTTATCGTGCTTTATTTTGGCGTTGCCAGTGTATTTAGTGTGATATGGATTTTACAAAACTTCGGGGATGTTAAATTAGAGCAGATATTATTGAATTTAGCTCAGCCGATAGAGGGTGTGGCAATCGGATTTGTTATCAGCGGTGTCAGCATAATCGGGATTATGGGGCTTGTATTAACCGTTGGTGTTTATATGCTCGTGCAGGCGGTGTTTAAGAAGTATGCCAAAGTTGTGTGTTTAATGATAGGGGTAGGGTGTCTTGCTTACCCGATAATAAAATGGAATTTAGTTGATTTTATTGTGGCAAAATATACGGTAGGCACGATTTATGAGGAAGAACACGTTGTGCCGAAAATTACAACCAATCAACGTAATTTGATTGTGATTATTTTAGAATCGTATGAAAAAACATATCAAGATGAATCGGTATTCGGAAAGAATTTGTCACCGCATTTAACGCAAATACAAAATGAAAATCTTTCGGCAGACGGCTTTTATCAATTACGTCAAACGCATTGGACGATTACAAGTCTATTGTCTTCATTTTGCGGTGTACCGCTTAAATTGAATAACATTTTTGTGGATTTATCGGTTTATCGCACATTTATCCCCGGTTTATCTTGTTGGCCGAATCAATTAAAGGAGCAAGGTTATGAAACCGTTTTGATGAAAGCGGCCAGCATTCAATATACGGCAACGGATCGATTTGCCTTGCAACATGGGTTTAAAAAAGCTATCGGCTATCGCGAATTAAAAGATGAATACGGTTATGTTTCCAATGCAAGATGGGGATTAAACGATCATCAATTTTATCGCGCCGTTAAAAAAGAATTAACCGCACTCAGCCAAAAGGGTAAGCCCTTTTTGTTGGCAACCGTGCAGGTAGATACTCATAATCCTTCCGGGCATTTAAATGAAACATGCCGGCCGGAATATCATGATTTTCGCGATGCGATTTCTTGCTCGGATAAGGAAGCAGCGGCCTTGATTCGCTGGATTCAGGCGCAACCGTTTTATCCAAATACAACGATTATCGTGATGGGTGATCATATTGCCCCGCGCACGGATATAGATGATATTTTACAAGAAATACCGGATAGGGGTATTTATTTTACGATTATCAATCCGCAAACAGAGCAAAAATTGCAACCCCATACGTTTACAAATGTGGATGTAGCGCCAACGATTTTAGATGCAGTTGGTTTTAACTTTGACGGCAAATTCGGACTGGGACGTTCTTTATTTCGTTCCGAGCCGACATTGATTGAAACCAAGGGAGATGAATTGGAATTTGAATTGGATTGTTTTTCAAAGAAATATCGTTCATGGGGCAACGTGGTTCCGCCATCGGTTTTTGAGGATCCGAGTGTGCTTGACGCCGTGCCTTTGGGGCAACAAATCAATCTGACGAATGCCCTCAGCCGATATATCGGTATTCAAGATATGGCAGAAGCCGTGCTGGGTGAAATTTGGTTAGATGAAAATCACGGAGAAATGAAATTTCGGATAAATGCGCAGGCAAATAAAGCGTATGAACTTGTTTTACGGATGTATGTGCCTGTGATACAAACGAAAGAAAAAGAAGTGCGCATTTCTATCGGTGCCTCGGATACCGTTACAAAGAAATACACAAAGAGTATGTTTGATACCGTTCGGATACCGTTGATGCCTCATCAGATACAGTCGGGCGGTATTGTTCATTTGCGTGTTGATACGCATGCGCTTCCCATCGGAGAACGGCTATATGAAGGTATTCGGTTAGTTGATATGCAAATCAACGAACGCCCGAATGCGGTCAAATAACTGAACCTGCCGTAAAATTATTTTAACGCAAAAGAAAAATCGCCGGCACAAAAAAATGAGCGCATAAAAAACGGTGTGTAAAAAAAACGGCGCATAAAAAAACGGTGCATAAAAAATAAGTGAACAAAGAGAGTGCGCATAAAAAGATAAACGCTCACAAGAAAGGAGGGTTTATTTTCATTGATTGTTTTGTCGGCGCTGTTGAGACAACACGCATCGGCAATCAAGAGTCTTTAAAGATGTGCCGTCGGTAATTTTTCACCGCCCAAAATATGGGCGTGTAAATGGGGGACTTCTTGTCCGCTGTTTTTACCGGAATTAAATACAAGGCGGTAGCCATCTTCCACCACACCGAGAATTTCTGCCGTGCGAACGATTGCCCGCATATACCCTTCAATTTCGGACGCATTGGAGTGTTCAATAAAATCCGCAAAATCCACAACCATCGCTTTTGAAATGACAAGTGCATGAATCTTCGCTTTGGGTGCAATATCATAAAAAGCGAGCGCATAATCATCTTCATAAATTTTCTTCACTTCAATTTCGCCACGCAACATTTTGGCAAATACATTGTTTGAATTATATTCCATTTGATTAAATCCTTTCTTTTTTGGTTGCTTTTTTGTTTTCTTTTGCTAAAATATCATTATTGATTGTTCTGTTCAACGAAAAAAAGGATTGTAGATGAAAAAACTTTGGCAACAAGTCAGGTATGTCGCCCTATGCTTTGTGGGTTTAGGGTGTGTTGCGGCATGGTCGGCAGATGTTTTCGTTATGACGAATATTCCCGTTTCGGCAGAAGGGAAGACGGCTGTTGAAGCACGCACAACAGCCATAGAAAATGGGGAAAATCAAGCATTTGTTGAGCTGTTGGATAAAATTGTGGCACCGGCAGATAGAGCCAAAATCACGATTGGCGGGCATGATGAAATTGCGCCGTTTGTGCGAGATGTATCCGTTGCTAACGAACGCGCCGGTTCTACACGTTATTTCGGCTCATTAACCGTTCGTTTCAAAGCCGAACCGGTGCGGGCCTTTTTAGAATCGCAAGGGGTAACGTTTCTATCGCGTTTACCGCAACCGGCTCTTTTGCTTCCCGTTTATAAAGAGGGAACGCAAATTTACGTATTAGATGCCATGAATCCTTTGTGGACGGCGATGCGGGAAGATTTACCGGCCAGTCGGCTCTTTCAGTTTAAATTACCGATTGGCTCGGAAGAAGATTTATTGCCGGCACAATCGGCAGGCGTGCAATATAATGAGTCGGCGCTTAAATTGATGGCACAAAAATATAATGTTTCGCAAGTAATGATTGTATCGGTTGAACGGCAGGGAACGGCTTATGAGGTAAACACGCGTGTATGGCCTAAAAACAGCGCGCCGGAAGCAGAGGTTTCGTTTCGGGTAACGGATGATAGAGAATCCGCTACCAAAATTTGCGCCGATTTGCTGAGTGATACACTTCGCACAATGACGAAGAAATGGCTTTATTTGGCTCAAAATTCCGCCCAGCCGATACAAGTTTATTCAGCGGTTGTTCCGATTGAAAAGGTTTCGGACTTATCGCGTATTCGCCGTAAATTACAGCAATTAAATTTTGCCGAAAAAGTGGATATCAAAGGTTTTTCAAACAAGCGACTGGCGGTTGATTTCCATTATCGTGGCATGGTAACGGAGTTGGGTGAAAAACTCAGATTAAACGGGTTAATTTTAACATCGATGCCGGATGAAAACGGAGAGTTAATTTATTTATTAACCGAACCGCAGACAATCTCAGCTGATGCCGTTGCCGAAACAATGGCAACACAGCCCGCTCCTGTTGAAGAGCAGATGCAAAAGCCGGCAATAGAAATGGCGCCGTTAATCGGTGCGTTGCCGATGCAACAACCGGCTTATGTTCCATAGAGGTTTACTTTGTTTAAAATAGAATAGGGATAAGGAGATACAATCAGCATGATACTGAATCAAAAATATGAATTAAGCGCCACCCAAAAAGCATGGATAGGCATTTTAGCGTTTTTAGTAATCAGCGGGTGGTTTTTTTATTCTATTTCAAGTGTGTTATTGCCGTTTATTTTGGCGTTTGTTTTTGCTTATTTTTTACATCCTGCCGTTCGAGCATTACAAAAGAAGCGTCTTTCGCGCGCGTGGGCAACTTCGGTGATTTTAGCTATTTTCGTGATTGCGGTTTTAAGCGTTTTGCTCATTATATTGCCGATTTTGCAATCGCAACTTTTTGCGTTGTTTTCAAAAGTTCCGATGATTGCCGATGGGATTAAACAACATATTCAATTTTTAATTGCGTATGCCAAGGAAGTTATCTCACCTGAGCAATTGAGCAATATTTCCGATATGGTGTCGCAAACAATCAGCAGTATACTAAAATCGTTTGCAAACGGCACATTGCAGATTTTAACGGGCGGTATTGTGTTTTTCAATCTTGTGTCCATGTTGATGATTACACCGATTGTTTTGTTTTATGTGCTACGGGATTGGGATGGTGTTGAAAGTCAAATGGCGGATTTAATCCCGCCCCAAAAGAAAGGAAGCGTTATGCCTTTATTGCGTGAAATCAATACAACGTTGTCCGGCTTTATTCGCGGGCAGTCATTAGTTTGTTTATTATTGGGTTTGTTTTATGGTGTTGGCTTATCCGTTATCGGCTTGGAGTCGGGGTTATTAGTGGGGATGTTGGCCGGTATTTTATCGTTTATTCCGTATTTCGGATTTTTAACCGGATTGATATTGAGTGTGATTTTGGCCATTTCAACACATGCTTCTTTGAGTTTATGGATCGGTATGGGTGTTGTGTTTATTCTCGGCCAGATTTTAGAGGGGTATATTTTAACACCGAAGCTTGTCGGCGATAAAGTGGGACTTCATCCCGTATGGGTTATTTTTGCCTTATTTGCCGGCGGTGCATTGTTTGGATTTGTCGGCGTATTGATAGCGGTTCCCGTTGCGGCCGTTATCGGTGTTTTTGTGCGTCATATTTTAAAATGGTATTATGCAACAAGTTTGTATAAAGGAAAGAAGTAGCATAATATGCCGGAGCAGTTGCCGTTAAATTTATCATACAGACCGTCTTACGGTCGCGGAGATTTTTTAGTATCGCCGTGTAATCGGGAGGCGGTATTATGGATTGATAAGTATCCGTATTGGCCGGTGCCGGCAGTCATTATTTGTGGCGAAAAAGGAAGCGGGAAATCGCATTTAGCGGCTATTTTTTCTCAGTTGCGATTAGAGGGCAGTTTGTTGACGGATGAAATAGCGCTTAGTATTACGCAGAGCGGATTACGGATTGTAGTAGAAAACATTGATAGGTTGCAAGATGAGCGGGCGTTGTTTTATTTATATAATCATGTTATCAACCGAGGCGGTGCGCTATTGATGACGGCACGACATATTCCGGAATTTCGCTTAAAAGATTTACAATCGCGGATGAATGCAGTTCCGAAAATCCAAATATCTACGCCGGACGAGGAGTTGATGTATGCGGTTTTATACAAGGCGTTTCAAGATAGGGGATTAATTATAGACCCGAAAGTTATAGAGTATACGATTTTAAGGGTTCCGCGGTCATTCTGGGCGTTGCAACGTGTGATGGAGCAAGCGGATTTATTATCATTGAGTCGCGGGCAACGGATTACGATACCGTTAATGCGGATAGCGTTAGTGCGTGCGGCGAGTGAGATATACGGGCAAAAGTGAGATGTGAGAAAAAAAAGAGTAAAGAAATAAAGGAATTAGAAAAAAAAGCAAAAAAAGCGAAAAAAGTTCTTGCAAAAAGAAAAAAAATGTGTCATAAGAGAGGAACAGCAAATGCGGGCGTAGCTCAGGGGTAGAGCGCAACCTTGCCAAGGTTGATGTCGAGGGTTCGAATCCCTTCACCCGCTCCAAAAATAAACCGACCGAGAAGGTCGGTTTTTTTGTATGGAGCGAGTGGAAAAAAGGGAGAGAAGCCGAGAAGAGGGTTCGTTCACGAAGCGAAAGCGAAGTAGACGTCCGTAGGACGGTCCGAGGGACGAGGACGAGGCGAGAGCCGAGCAATCCCTTCACCCGCTCCAAAAATAAACCGACCGAGAAGGTCGGTTTTTTTGTATGGAGCGAGTGGAAAAAAGGGAG
>CALXWZ010000010.1 GCA_944392555.1 uncultured Alphaproteobacteria bacterium
CCAGGTAGGGTGTCAAGCAAAAAGTGAGCGATTTGGAAAAAATGAATATGAGTATCTCTTTTTAAACATTGCCAAAAATTCGGTATTGGCGAAAAGCAGTTGACATTTATTACATATCTGTATAAAGTGCGCCGTATGTCAGATATGCAAAGAAAAACAATCTTAGTTTATAATGATGCAGGGTGTGCCGATATCAATATATTGGTTTCGGCTCTGAAATCATATTTTGGGCCTCGTGGTTGTCGGGTTGTTCCCGTTAATGCGCAAGAAATTATCAGTGAAAAAAAATTAAATGAGACGGTATTGGCTTTTTTTATGCCGGGCGGGGCAGATACACCTTATCGGCAAAAACTGGCTGTTCAGGGAAATACGCTCATTCGTGATTATGTGAAACGTGGCGGTATTTATTACGGGATTTGTGCCGGCGCATATTATGCCTGCCGTGAAACGATTTTTGAGGCAGATATTCCCTCGCTGAAAATCAGGCATAACGGGGGTCTTGATTTAGTGGAGGGAAAAGCAATCGGCACACTCTATAAAGAATTGCAAATTGTTCCCTATACAAAAACAGGCAATGCTTCGGCAGCCGTTCATCTGATATGGCAGGATGGACAAAAGTATATTGCCCACTACCATGGAGGCCCATATTTTCATCTTTCCGATTCTTCTGAAATTGAAATTTTAGCACATTATGATTTGCGGGAGCCTAAACCGGCGATTGTTGCTCGTCAATACGGAAGCGGAAAAGTGATTATTTCGGGCGTGCATTTTGAGGATTCGGGTGAAGCACTGCTTGCCGTTTTAAATAAGATGAATTTACAGGCTGCGCATACCGCGCGACGTGTGGCTCATCATTTATGTTCAGCGGAAAAGTCAAGACGGGCATTATGTTGCCGGTTATTAGATTTAACCAAAGAATAACGTATTGTTATCAGCGATACGGCTTAAATATTTTGTAGGCATCGTAATGTTATTTCAAAAAGATTCCCTCTGTTTCAAGTAAAGTTTTTTTTATAGAGGCGCCGTAAGCATAGCCTTGCCGAAAACCGTTTGTGCCGATAACGCGGTGACAGGGAATGAAAATCATAATCGGATTGCGCCCGACTGCTCCGCCGACGGCTTGGGCCGACATCATTTTGCCCGTTTCTTCTTGGTAGCATTTGGCAAGCGTGCCGTAAGTTGTTAAAGTCCCATAAGGAATTTTTTGTAGGGCTTGCCAAACCCATAATTGAAAAGGCGTTCCGTTCGGATGCAAAAGTGCGTGTATGTTTTTCGGTTCCTTGCCGGCAAAATAAGTGTTTAAAGCCTGCTTTATAACGGAAAAGAGGGGTAAATTTGTTGTCGGCAAATCAGATAAATCAAAATATGATTGAGAGGCATTGTTGGAGGAAAATAAGCGCGGTGTGTATTCGTTCGGGTGCGAATGGCTTGACTTCTCTTTTGGTGTATCAAATAAAGGCAGACGGATATTTTTTTGGCAATGCAAAGGCAAATGAACGGGGCATAGATGTGTTAAATAGGTGCCGTCGGAAATCAGGAGAAGCTGACCGACGGGCGAAGAATACTGTGAAAAAAAGACACTCTCTCGGATCATTTTGCGTTTAGATAATTAAGCGAATATTTTTAATGATAACAATATGTTTTTCTAACGGAATAGTAACAGAGATTATTCAATGATGCAAGGGGAAAGATACGCTTATCATCTCGATGAATGAGTAACAAATTGAAGTTGATTTATACCTTAATCGAGCATAACGGAAACATTTTATACATATTGCATATTCTTGGGGCGAGTGAAGGGAATGCTCGGCGAAAACGCCTCGTCCTCGCAAGGCTCGGACCGTCCTAAGGACGTCTACTGCGCTGACGCTCCGTGAACGAACCCTCTGCTCGGGCTCGCTTCCGCTTCCCTCACGTCCATAAAAAAACCGCCCTTTCTCGGACGGCTTTTTTAATTGGAGCGAGTGAAGGGAATGCTCGGCGATAACGCCTCGTCCTCGCGAGGCTCGGACCGTCCTTTCGGACGTCTACTGCGCTGACGCTCCGTGAACGAACCCTCTGCTCGGGCTCGCTTCCGCTTCCCTCACGTCCATAAAAAAACCGTCCTTCTTCGGACGGCTTTTTTTGGAGCGAGTGAAGGGAATTGAACCCTCGTCTTAAGCTTGGGAAGCTTCCGCTCTACCATTGAGCTACACTCGCATACTCCTTTCTTTTCACCCCTTCTACACCATTTCTTTCCCTTTTGCAACATTTTTTTGCACATTCTAACACCTTTTTTTTGGCGCACCCCTCACTTGTATTGATTTTGACCGCCCCTTTTGAACTTCATGCGATTCGTTTCGATTCTGGCTTGAAATACTATTCATGCTTTTCCCTAAAAAAATAAGTAAAATACGCATACTTGAATATAAAAACGAATCTGATCTTTATATAAGTTCGTATGTTTTCAATCGGTTAAATTTAAATGCCCTTTGTCTATCTTGAAAATCAATGAATTGTTAACCTTTAAACGCCTGTTTTAAATCATAAGCAGGATGCATTGCGCGAGAATAAACTGTTTTTAAAAGACTTTTAAAAAAAAGTTTTTTGCCCCCAAAAAAACGGTTGACTTTTCATTCTGTTTAGGCTTGATTATTCCCAATGAAATATGTTTTTTACCCACTATATATAGTGGCCAACAAGGCAAAGGAGAACTAAATGTTGGAAGTTGTGCAAAATGAAGAAAAAAACAGTATTGACCTCGGCCCACTCACGGAAGTGATTAAACGAGACGGTGAAAAACATGCTTTTGATGCCTCAAAAATTGCCGTAGCCATAGCTAAGGCCGGTGAAGCCACAAATGAGTTTGGGCAAGATGAAGCTTGGCTTTTAACGCGTCAGGTTATTAAGGTTTTAAAGCACAAATTTGCATTCGGTGTTATCCCCGCTATTGAGCAAATTCAAGATGTGGTGGAGCAAGTGCTCATTTCTTCCAACTATTATAAAACAGCTCGGGCATATATTATCTATCGCGAACGGCGTGAAAAAATGCGCCATGATAAACGTGCTGCCGTTGATGCGATTTCGTCCATCAATGAATATTTGGATCGTTCCGACTGGCGGGTGAATGCAAATGCCAATCAAGGGTATTCGTTGGGTGGTTTAATTTTAAATGTTGCCGGTAAAGTGGTCGCAAATTACTGGTTGAATCATGTTTACACACCCGAAATCGGCGAAGCACACCGAAACGGTGATTATCATATTCATGATTTGGATATGTTGTCGGGGTATTGTGCCGGCTGGTCGTTGCGCGTTTTGTTAACGGAGGGATTCAACGGCGTGCCGAATAAGGTGGAATCCAAACCGCCACGGCACTTGGTATCGGCATTCAGCCAGATGATTAACTTCCTCGGCACATTGCAAAACGAATGGGCAGGTGCGCAAGCATTTTCATCGGCCGATACTTATTTGGCGCCGTTTATTCGTATTGAAAAATTAAAGTATGAAGACGTTAAGCAAGCCATGCAATCGTTTATTTTTAATTTAAACGTGCCGTCGCGTTGGGGAACGCAAACGCCGTTTACAAACTTAACGTTTGATTGGACATGTCCGGTTGATTTAAAAGATAAACATCCGATTATCGGTGGCAAAGAGCAAGATTTTACGTATGGTGAATTGCAAACGGAAATGGATATGATTAATCGGGCGTTTTTGGAAGTGATGGGCGAGGGTGATGCCAAAGGACGCCCGTTCACGTTCCCGATTCCAACGTATAACATTACGGATGAATTCCCTTGGGATTCGCCGAATATTAACCTCTTGTTTGAAATGACGGCAAAATACGGGTTGCCCTATTTTTCCAACTACTTAAACTCCGATATGAAGCCGAGCGATATTCGCTCCATGTGTTGCCGTCTGCGGTTGGATTTAACGGAATTAAAGAAACGGGGCGGCGGATTATTCGGTTCGGCAGAACAAACGGGGTCTATCGGTGTTGTGACAATTAACTGCGCCCGATTGGGGTATGTGCATAAAGGCAACGAGGCGGATTTATATAAACGCTTGGATGAGTTGTTGGAATTGGCCAAAACGTCTTTGGAAATTAAACGCAAAACAATTTCCATGCACATGGATAGAGGGCTTTATCCGTATACACGCCGTTATTTAAGCACATTCCGGAATCACTTTTCAACCATCGGAGTTAACGGTATAAACGAGATGATTCGAAATTTTACGAACGATGCCGAAAACATTGCAACGGAATGGGGCAGAGAATTTGCCAAGAAATTCTTAACGCATATTCGCGAAAAAATGTTGGATTTCCAAGCCGAAACGGGTAACATGTATAATCTGGAAGCAACACCTGCGGAAGGAACGACATATCGCTTTGCGCGCGAAGACCAAAAGCGGTATAGCGGTATTATTCAAGCCGGCACAAAGGATGCCCCGTATTATACGAACTCATCGCAATTACCGGCCGGATTTACGGATGATCCGTTCACGGCTCTGGATTATCAAGATGATTTGCAAACACAATATACGGGTGGAACGGTGTTGCACTTATACATGAGCGAACGGATTTCATCCGCCGAGGCTTGTAAGGCGTTGGTGCGTCGCGTATTGGAAAATTATCGTTTGCCGTATATTTCAATTACGCCGGTTTATTCCATTTGTCCGAAACACGGATATATTTCGGGAGAACATAAGTATTGCCCGAAATGCGATCAAGAATTGATTGCGCAAAAACGCAAAGAAATGGAAGCGGCAGGCAATTTTTAAAGGAAACGCAAGATGATGAAGCAAGAATGTGTTGCGCAAAACAATGGAGCACGAGAAACCCCTCGGGAAGCGCAAAAAAGCGTGGTGGTTAAAGCAACTTTTCGCTGGCCTTACACGGCACCGAGTTTGCAACATCAAGTTCATCAGATGACGTTCGGTGATTATTTGAAACAACAACACGAGAGAGGAGAATAATAATGACAGATCAGGAAATTTTAGCACAAAACGAACAATCACGCCAACCGGTTGAATGCTGGACACGGGTTATGGGTTATTTCCGCCCGTATAGCCAATTCAACAAAGGGAAAAAATCGGAATTTAACGAACGGAAGTGGTTTTTGGAAAAGAACTGCTCTTGTTGTGAACAAGGCGTGAAAGCGGCCTAATGCAAAAGCCCGTCAAGCCCGAAACGGATTGACGGGTTTTTTAGAATATTTTGCATGTGCGTGAACGGATATTTTTATATGCCTTTGGAGCGTGCAAGCGTGCAGGATTTAGCGGGGTGCAGATAAGGTGAAGCACACGCAAACAAGGAGTATATATGATTGAATGTTGCTCCCCTGTATCTATTCATTCAAAAACAATAAAGGAGAATTTGAAATGGCAAAACCGGCGGGACTCGTCCCATTCACAACGATTGATTTTCCTAATCGGCTGGCGGCGGTGATTTTTTTTCAGGGGTGTCCGTTAAGGTGTCCGTTTTGTCATAATCCGAATTTACAGCCGTATGAGAGCGTTGGCGAGGCTATGGCTTTTGAGGAAATTATGGCCTTTTTATCCCAACGGCGGAAGCGCTTGGACGGCGTGGTATTAAGCGGTGGAGAGCCGTTAATGCAATCGGATATCGTTTCGGTTGCGCGCACGTTGAAAGAGATGGGTTTTCAAGTTGCCGTTCATACATCGGGTGCTTATCCCGACAGATTGAAAGAACTCTTGCCCTTATTGGATTGGGTTGGGTTTGATATGAAAGCGCCATGGCAAAAATATCCGTTGCTCTGCGGACGAGAAGGGCTGACGGCATCTATTGAAAAAAGTTTGGATTTATTGATTGAATCGGGCGTTGATTATGAAGTGCGCACCACGCTGGATCCGCGTTATTTAACGATTGATGATGTATTTGAAATTGCGGATATCTTGCAAAATAAAAATGTTCAAACATACACGTTGCAAAAATACCGCACGTTTGATGCCGATAAAAATCCACCCTCATCCGTTGAGATTAACGCGTTTTTTGAGAATGAAGCGCTAATGCGGACGTTGCAAAATATATTTCCGCATTTTGCTTGCCGTTAAAAGCCGTATCGGTTATATCAGGTTTTTGGGTATGTAAAAAGAATGGCTTGATTGAGAGCATTTTTTCAGCACTCGCTTGATAGAGTGTGGCTCTAAATAATGACTCTTTGTCGCCGGCATAACTTTTTATTGACACAATAAGCCTCTCGGGCGCACCGTTGGGGAAGGGCAAGTTAACTTGTAGAACACTTCCTACCCGTTCATCTAATCGCGCGTTTATATCAAGCAATAAAGCAGTAGAGGCGCGAGGGTTTATCTGCCCTCATTGGTTGATTGAATAATCATCGCCGGTTTGAGTTTTCCGTTCGGCTTTTGCGCATCTTCGTGAATAATGGCGCGCACAATCGCCATTTCTTCTTTCGTTTTGGCATCAACCGGTGGCAATTTATCGGCATCAACACCGAATAATTTTTTCACTTTTGCGTAGGCTAAACGTTCTTCTTCGCTTAACTCATTTGATTCGCCCATGTATCTGTTTTGGCGAGAGTTGCGATCAACCGCTTTATCGTCATTAGTTTTATTTCCCGTTTGGCGCGTAAATGTCGGGCGGGCTTCATTAAGTGCCTCACGCGATAACGCTTCTTCGGGCTTAATATCAAATTCTTTATAAAGTGCGACAACGTTTTGGCACAGCCCTTTGGCTGCTTGTGCAACGGAATTAAAACGCGTATCCGTTGAGCGGGCAATTTCTTGGAACCCTGCAACACCCGAACCAATTCTGCCGGCCCGTAATTCCGCCATATTTTTCTTCACAACTTCTGAATCCGACTGCATCAATTCTTTTAAATTTTTCCGCAGTGATTCTCTGATTTTATCAAATCGCTCAACGCGTTTACTTGATTCTTTTACTAGTTTTTGGAACTCCGGATCATCTTTCCCCAAGTCTTTATTTTCGGGTTTTTTTAATTCTTCCAATCCCTCTTTTTGTTTGCGCGGATCTTTTTGTTTTAACTTTTCGGTAATGATTGCCTGCCGTTCTTCCGGTGTTTTTATCGGTTGCTCGGGTTCTGTTTTCTCGCCTGCCCGTTTAGGTTGTTGGGGGCGTGATTTGTCGTTCGGGCGTATTTCTTCCGCCTCTTGTTTGGCTTTTTCTTCCGCTTCTTCTTTCAATTCCTTGGCGCGTTGGACTTTTTCTTTGGGCGTCATAGCTCCGCGACGAACGTGATCCGTAGCAGAGGGGTGCATTTCTAACAGGGCAATATCTTCGGCCGTTATTTCACGAAATGCTTTCGGATCATTGATATCCGCTTCGCCGATAAATTCATTAATCAACGTCATTTCTTCATCAATTTCATTGAGTTTTGCCTGCGCCGTTTTTAAAAAACGTTCGGCAATGCTTTTGCGATAATCTAAACTTTGGCGCTCTTTTTGAAGCTCTTTCAGTCGTTCAATAAAATTTAATCCCGTATCCGCCATGGTTATCTCCTTAATTCTTTTAACCCAATCGTGGAAATATTTTATCACATTTTTGCGCAATTTGCAAGCGATAATCCTTTTTTTGCTGTGTTCTGACAGAGCGCCCTTGCGATAGGGGAGAAGTCAATGGATATTGTTTTGTTTAAAGGCGCTTATAAAGGCGCAATATGGTATCAATGGTAACGGCGCGCGGTGGATTTGCCCGAAATGAATCGTATTTTTCGGCAGTCATACGGTAATAGTGGGGCGTCATTTTTAATAAAGCATCAGCAATCTCAAAAGAAATTTCCGAAAGTTGATAACGAACGGGCACTTCTTTCATAAGCATAAATCCGCTTGGGGTTATATGCGTATCCGCTTCTTTCACAATAACATGTTTATAAACACAACGGCGTAATTCTATTAAATGATTTTTGCCCGTATCGGCAACGGCAACAAATCCGCCTTTTTTAACAACCCGTTCAAATTCTGACCAAACGGGAAATCCGAATAAACTGAATACGCCGTCCGCTCCGCTACCGATAACGGGAATCTTTTTATTTGTGGCAACTGCCCAATCAAATTTTTTGTTTCTTTTGGCTGCTGCCATAATCGCTTCTCTGGAAATATCAAATCCCAAAACCGAAATGTTTTTATCTACAAACATTTGTAAGCGCTCAATTAATCCAACCGTATAATAGCCCTCTCCGCAACCGGCATCAATAAATACAAAACGGCGATTCATCGGATGCTTTGCAATATATGTTTTAGCAACTTGTGTTGCGGTATTTAAAATCGGTGTGTACATACCCGTATTTAAAAATGTGCGCCGGGCTTGCACCATCTCTTTGTTATCTCCCGGTGCATGCGATTTTTTGAGCTGAACGGGTAATAAATGAATATACCCTGCTCGGGCATAATCATATACGTGATTGTTTGGACAAATCAACGAATTTCCGATTCGTTTCATCGGTAACGCATCTAACGGACAAGCCCAACTGTCAAACGGTGTTATCACAAATTGCTCCTTTTGTTAATCCCGATGATAAGGGTGCCCGTCAATAATTGTTTTGGCGCGATAGATTTGTTCCGCCAAAACAACGCGTGCCAACATGTGTGGCAATGTCATTCTGCCGAATGATAATTTATAATCGGCTTTCTCTTTTAAAAACGAGGCATGGCCGTTTGCTCCGCCGATTAAAAAAGCAATGCAAGGCGCTCCCGAATCAATCCACCCTTGCAACAAGGTTGCAAACTCACGCGAAGAGGGGGTTTTGCCCGTTTCGTCCAAAGCAACGATTTTAGCGCCGGGAGGCACAAGGCCTAAAAGCAAATGCGATTCTGCTTCTTTTAATGCCTCGCCCGATAAGGCTTTTTTTTCTTCTGCTTCTTTTATGGATACATTCCAACGCGTTTTATCAAGGTAAGATTGAATGAGTAAATCTTCCGGTGTCTTCTTTTTAAGTTTTCCGATGGCGCCGATGATTATTTGCATTCGCAGACTCGTTTATGATATTTGTTCGGTAATAAATCGCGAATGGAAACAACTTCCCATTCATCCGCTTCACCGACGGGGACAATAACCTTGGCTTCTTCATGACTGTAATCGGCAATATATTCCCGACACTTCCCGCACGGTGAAATTACATAGCCACATTCATCTCTTACGGCAACAATCATATCAATTTCCATATTTTTTTCAGCCGTCAGTGCCATGCCGATGGTAATAATTTCGGCACACGTTGCAACGGAAGGTTGTGTGGTGCCGACATGCAGTCCGCTATAAACATTCCCGTTTTTTGTGACCAGTGCCGAGGCAACAACGGTATGATGTCCGCCACGTTGATAACGTGCTTTGAGTAATGTGCGTGCCGTTTCAATTAATTCTTCGGGTGTTATCTGCGTCATATTTATTCCCCTGTTTCCATTAACTGCTCAACCATATTATCCAACGATTCTCGTTCAGCGTTATCATATTGCGGGGCAATATCTTTCACTTTTTGGGTAACGGTATTCTTTGCTTTTTTCGTTACTTTGGTTTTCACATCTTTTTTAACGGTATTCACCATTCTGTCAACCGCCTTTTGATGTGATTTTGCCGGTAATTTATGTTCGCGCTTTAAATCGGTGCCGATTTTTTGCGGTGTTTCGCCGGACGTATGCGCCAACATGCCCAAATCCGTTTGCACGTTTTCCGGCACGAATTTACCTAAAAACTGAACCGTTTTTTGAATATACGGAACAGAGACGTTTTCTTTTTTGAGCTCAGCCATTTGTTTCTCGGAAAGAAGCATGGATATGCCGATATACAACAATGCAATCACCAGTATGCCACGTAATAATCCAAATATTAATCCGAGCAATCTATCTAATCCGCTCAAAGAACTTTCGCGTAATTTTCGGTTGATATGTGAATTGATAATCGTTGCAACGATTAAAATAATTAAAGCCACCAATAAAGCACCGCAAATGCCGGCAATTTTTTCGTTTTCAATAAATTTTCCCATCAGCGGTTGCATGGGCGTGTAGCTGTATAAGGCTCCGAATCCCGCCAGTATCCAAGAGGAAATACCGAGTAATTCGCTTACCAATCCACGGTACAAGGCAAATAAAACGGAAAAAACCAAAATACCCAAAACAATCATATCAATAATGCCGATTGTCATGCTTCAACTCCTTTAATCAGTCGTAAAAATTCGTCATATCATAATCCCTTTTGAAAAAAAAAGCAACGGGATAGAGTTGTTTTATCTGAAAATTTTACGATGTTGCCAATAGGAGGCACCGTTTATACATATAAAGTGAATTGTTATTTTTGGAGCAACAGGGCATAGAGCGGGAGGATATTCGGTTTCTTTGAATACCGAAAAATTTATGCTCCTTCATCGTTTTCGCTATCCGATTCATCATCGGCATTGTCGGAGGGAACAAATAAATTGCATACAGCTTCCACTTCTGCCGTGTTGTCACGATTCTTAATAGAGTCATTTAAATCCAAGAAGCCGTCTTTTGAAATTTCGGAAGCCAAAATATTTTCGCAATCGGATTTGGTAATGATATCATCGGGATTTTGCCGTTCATCGAAAGAAATATCCATATACCAGATATTTCGGTCATCTCGGCAGACGGAAACACAGGCTCCGATAGCCGTCATAAATGCAGAAGAAGTGCCGGTGCATGATTGTGTATCTAAACCTTGCATAACCCAGTTGATATTTCTTAAACAGCCCGAATCGTCTAAATCGTCCACATCAATTTTTTTGAGTTCCAACCCGCGTGCCGATTGCATGGCAAGCGCAACTTGATTGATGGTTGTTGTGATACGATGGCGTTTCATCGTGTATTTATACGCCGATAACCCACCAACCGATAACACACCGATAACGGCTAAAACGCCCAATATCTCAACCATGGAACGGCCGGATTGATTTTTTCGTTGATTTGCTTGCCGATTCATAATTTGCATTTTTATCCCCTTATGTTTCTTGTGTTTTCAATTTAATCCGTTTTGGTTATGGAATCAAGCATTTTCTTGCGATGAAAAATTTTTATGTCGGCAAGATTGTATCTGGATTGATTTTTTTATTTTGCTCTCCCGCTTTAACGCTTTATCCAATAGCTGTTTATATCGGTTTATGGCGGTTCTATCGGTTTATGATACTTTACAATGGCACGCGGTAGAGATTAATATGCAACAAGCCGGCTTTCATCAGTTTTGTTGTGTATGGTTGTTTCGGGTGTTCAATCAATGCCTGTGCAGGGCCTTGCTCCACCACCCGACCGGATTTCATCACAAGTAAATTATCCGCAATTAACCGCATTAATTTAATATCATGCGTGATAAAGATATAAACCAATTTATATCTTTTTTGTAATCGCAACAGTAAATCAACCAGTTGCTTTTGTGTATTGATATCCAAAGACGCCGTCACTTCATCTAACACCAACACGCGCGGGTTTAAAATTAAAACACGTGCTAATGCTACCCGCGTTTTTTGCCCGCCCGAAATTTCATGCGGATACCTTTCCAATATGTTGGGGCGTAAATCAACGGCTTTCAAAATGGCTTTTACTTTTTGTGCGCGCTCTTCTTTCGTTAATTTCGGGAAGTGAACGGATAACCCTTCTTCAATAATTTCAAAAATTGTCAGGCGCGGATTAAGAGAACCGGCAGGATCTTGCATCACCATTTGGATATTCGCGCGGGCAGAAGTGAGGGCTTTGCCTTTCAGCGCAAAAAAATCATCACCGTTTAATAAGACTTTCCCTGTGGCCGGAATTAATCGCATCAATCCGTAAGCCAAAGAAGATTTCCCCGAACCGCTTTCGCCGATAATGCCGAGCGTTTGCCCTTGGTATAATTGAAATGTTGCTTTATCAACCGCTTTAAAGGAACCGTATTGAACGGTTAATGCTTTTACGTCAATGACGGGCTTTCCTTGTGCCTCGGTAAACTGGCGGATTGTCTCCGTTTTCTCGGGCGGTAAATGCGTGGAAATAATTTGTCCGCTCCGCATCACATAAAGACGATCAGCCATTTTGCGCACAATATTCAAGTCGTGCGTGATAAATAAAACAGCCAGCCCCAATTTTTGTTGCAATATCTTTAATAGTTCCAAAATTTGTGCCTGCACACAAACATCTAATGCCGTTGTCGGTTCATCGGCAATCAGAATATCGGGCTTACCGGCCAATGCCATGGCAATCATCACGCGTTGGCGTTGCCCGCCCGACAGTTCGTGCGGAAAAGAGCCATAGACGCGTTCGAAATCTTGCAGTTCCACCAATTTAAGCAATTCAATGATTTGTTTTTTGCTCGCAGTGCCGTTATGTAATTTAAACACTTCCGCAATTTGTTTGCCGACGGTATGCAGTGGATTTAAACTCGTCATCGGCTCTTGAAAAATCATGGCGATTTTGGACCCGCGTATCTTGCGCAGGTCGGCTTCATCTAATGCCGGTAAATTGCGCCGTTTGTAGAAAATTTGTCCTTCCGTAACGGCGTGTTCGTTTAATCTTAAAATCGTTTGTGCCACGGTTGATTTGCCGGAGCCACTGTTGCCGATGAGCGCCACGAATTCCCCCGGTTTAACCGCCAGCGAAACCCCGCGGACAACGGCATATTTTTGATAACGCACCCAGAGGTTTTTGATTTCCAGTATATTCATTTTCCCTCCCGATGCGGATCAAAAGCATCGCGCACACCTTCGCCGACGAATAATAAAAGCGATAAAATAAGCGTCATTACAAAAAAGGCGGTCAACCCAATCCATGGGGCGGACAGATTCTCTTTTCCTTGACGAATTAACTCGCCGAGGCTGGGTGTGCCTGCCGGTAAGCCCAGCCCGAGAAAATCCAGTGCCGATAAAGCCACAATGCCTCCGGCCAGCAAAAACGGCACATACGTAATCGTTGCGACCAAGGCATTGGGGAGAATGTGTCGTGTCATAATTTTAAAATCGCCCACACCCAACACTTTGGCGGCTTTAACATAATCCAATCCGCGCGTCTTTAAAAATTCGGCACGCACAACACCCGTTAAACTCGTCCACCCGAACAGCAATAAAATAATCAGCAATGAGGTAAAACTCGGTTCAATTAAACTGGAAATAATGATTAAAATAAATAGTTGTGGCAGAGAACTCCATATTTCAAGAAATCGCCCGATGAATAAATCCGTCCGCCCGCCGAAGTATCCTTGAAGCGCGCCGACACCGATTCCGATGACGGCTGAAAAAAACGTTAGCACAACCGTAAAAAACAAACTTAATCTGAGCGCATACAATAAGCGCGCCAAAATATCCCGACCTTGATCATCGGTTCCGAGCCAGTGGCGTTTATCGGGTGCCGACGGGAAAGGTTGATTGCTGAAATAGTCTACGGTATCATATTTATAAGGTATCAGCGGATAAAGCGCCCAACCGTTTGCACGAATTTTACTGCGTGTCAGTTCATCGGTATAAACGGCTTCCGTCGGCAAATTGCCACCGACCATATTATCGGAAACAAATTGCAGTGTGGGAAAATATAATTGATGACGATACATTAGAACCAGTGGCTTGCTATCAACCAAAATCGGCGCAGCAAGTGAAAGAACGGTTATGATGATGAGTATCCAAAAAGAGTAATAAGCTCTTTTGTTTGCTTTAAATTTTTGCCATTTTTGATTTGTTTTCGTCATCCGCGTTAAACCATCCTTTTATCAAAGTGTATGCGCGGGTCAACAAGCGTATAAACAAAATCGCTGATGAGATTTAATACAAGTCCCAACAAAGCGAACAAATACAATGTGCCGAATACAACGGGATAATCTCTGTTTTGAACGGCTTCAAATCCAAGGAGTCCCAATCCGTCCAACGAAAAAATCACCTCAATCAATACGGACCCCGTAAACAGCATACCGATGAGCATGGCGGGAAAGCCGGCAATAACAATCAACATGGCATTTCGGAAAACGTGGCCGTATAAAATGCGTTTATCGGAGGCGCCTTTTGCTTTGGCCGTTATCACGTATTGTTTTCCCAGTTCTTCCAAGAAAGCGTTTTTTGTTAAAAACGTCAGGCCGGCAAGTCCGCCGATGGTCATGGCTGTAACGGGAAGGGTAATATGCCATAAGTAATCAAGAATTTGGCGATACCATGGGAATGTTTCAAAACCTTCCGATGTTAATCCTTTCAGCGGAAACCAATCCAAATAACGCCCGCCGGCAAATAATACAATTAAAAAAATGGCCAACAAAAAGGCGGGAACGGCATATCCGATTGTTAATAACCCGCTGGTGGATACATCAAAAAAACTCCCCTTTTGAGAGGCTTTGCGAATGCCGAGCGGAATGGCGATTAAATAAATCAGTAAGGTGCTGAAAACGCCCAATGAAATAGATACGGGCATTTTTTCGCGAATGAGTTGCAGAACCGTTTTGTCTTGATAAAAGCTTTTACCGAAGTCAAAACGCAGATAATTCCACATCATGAAAAAAAAGCGTTCGTATGCCGGTTTATCAAACCCGAATTGTTTTTCCAACTCAACGCGCAGTTGCTCTTTCATGCCTTGTGTGCCACGATAAAGAGATGAACCTCTGCCGGATTCCCCCGAGAAACCTGCATTCATCATATCCCCGCCGACACCGCCGATACGCGCCGACAACCCGCTCGGGGCTGATTGTTCTGCTTTTATCAGCATTTGTTCTACCGGTCCGCCGGGAGCCATTTGCACAAATAAAAAATTAAGAACCATTATTCCGAAAAGCGTTATCGGTATCAATAATAACCTTTTTAAAAAATAATTCACTTTCGGATGCACGTTTTGTTTTCTCCGTTGCGACTAATCAAACAAGTCTCTTAATTCAACATTCGGATCCAGCGGGGTGTTCATTCCGATAACGTCAGCAATGCGCCGAATGCCTTTTTTTCTTAAAATGCGTGATAAATCCGCATTCATTTGATGGATGGCGCAGGGACCGTCGGTAAAGAAAACGCAATCCGCTTCTACGGCACCGGCGCCCGCTGCCAATAAATCAAAGGCATCTTGTCCGGATAAAACTGCTCCCGAAGCGATAAGCGGAATCAATCCGTTTGTGCGTTTGCGAAATGCCCGAACTAAATTGATTAAATCGGATTTAAGCGGTTTGCCCGCAATAAATGCCGTTGGGCTTAATGCTTCCAATCCACAATTTTTTATCCATTCTTTATGCTTTTCAACGGTTGCAAATCCGGCAACGATAATAGCATCTACCCCCGTTTTTAACGCAATCTGCGAAATGGATTTAACTTCCAGTGCCGAAATATCATAAGGTACTTTAAGCAAAATTTTCGGCGTGCTGATGGGCGCGGCAATTTCGGCTGTTTGGCGGATGTTTTGAATCAACGGAATCATGGAAGATTCGTCGGATAATAAGTGATAAAGCGGAACGTTCGGTTGAGAAACGTCTATCACCAAAAAATCGGCATACGGTGCCACTTTTTGCGTAATTAACTCTAATTCGTTTAAATAACCCGGAACTTCTTCTCCATTCCCTATTTTAACATCATCTTCATTAAATGAAAGCAGGCTGATACCGACAAAATGCGGTAAATGTCTGCGTTGGCTTAATTTTTTTCCGATGGTGTCAATGCTTTTTTTCCTGAAATCGTCTTTAACAACACCCTTCTTTTTTTCGTTTATATAATAGAGGGAGCGATAATGGTCGGCATTCTCTCGGAATGTATAACCGCCCAGCGTGCCGAAGCCGGCCCCATGCTGAATTAACAAATCGATTGTGGATTCATCCACGCCCAAATCAGAGGCAATTCCGATCGGAGAAGTTAAATCTCCGCCCAACAGTTCCGTTCGAAGATTTTCGTAAATTTTGGTTTCATCCGCAAAAATATGCTTTTGAATGCCCCATTCAAACATCCCGCGTTGACTGTTTGGTTTTATTATTCCTAAAATATTCCAAAACAGTCTATATAAAAACGGTGTTGTATTCATCTTCTTCCCCTTTCATCGAGATGGGGAGGATATTAATCCTCCTCACGATATGTTTCTTTTAATTGCGCAATGCGTTCGGGCAATATCTTTTGGAACAGCGGATCGCTTAATTTAAACGGCGTACCCGGCTTTAATCCCGTTAAGTAAGAAACCATTTTGCCGACCGGAAATTCAATTTGTTCGTTGACTTCAAATAAGTCCAGCATCCGACGCGCCGTTTGTGGCATAACGGGTGCGCTTAAATTCGCATATAACCGAATTAAGTTTAATGCCGTATTTAAAATTGTGCCGGCATAATCCATATCGGTTTTAACCACTTTCCACGGCTCCGTGCGTGCTAAATAGTTATTGCCCGATACCCAAATTTCACGCAATGTGCTCATCGCTTTACGAAATTCTAATTTATCCATATAGGAGGCATATTGTTCCGTTAAAGAATCCAATGAGGCATAGAGTTCTTTTTCGGTATTCGTAATATTGCCCAAAACAGGCACTTGTTGCCCGAAATTATTAACCGTCATTTTTAAAACACGGTTGATGAAGTTGCCGAGCACGTCATTCAAATCTTTGTTGACGGTAGCGGCGAATTGATCAAAACTAAAATTCGCGTCATCGGATTCCGGCGCGTTGGCAATAAGCCAATACCGCCAATAATCAGCCGGAAATTCTTTGATGGCATCATCCATAAAAATGCCTCTGTGCGCCGATTTTGAAAATTTTCCGCCCGCAAAATTGAGATAGTTCATACCTTTAAGCATACTCACTTGCGTCCATTTTTCGCCCGTTCCGCGAAGGGTTGCGGGGAATGTGATTGTATGGTACGGAATGTTATCTTTTCCCATAAATTCCGTATGGATAACATTTTCGGGGTTAAGCCACCAATCTTCAAAAGAGCGGGTTGCCGGCTTTTCATCTGCCCACTGTTTCGTAATACCGATATAACCGATGGGGGCATCAAACCACACATAGAATACTTTGTTTTCAAATCCTTCTTTCGGAACGGAAAAGCCCCATTTTAAATCGCGTGTAATACCGCGTTCCTGTAAGCCTTCTTTCAACCACTTTTTGGCGATGGAATAAGCAATATCCGGCCAGACTCCTTTGCGGGTTTCAATCCATTCGGATAATTCTTTTTCCATTTTCGGTAGTTGTAAAAAGAGGTGTTTTGTTTCGCGAATTTCCAAATTTTCACTGCCCGAAATAACACTGCGCGGTTTAATTAAATCTGTGGGGTCTAACACCTTGGTGCAGTTTTCGCATTGGTCGCCTTTTGCTTTATCATAGCCACAATGCGGGCAAGTTCCCATCACATAACTATCCGGTAAATAGCGGTTGTCATCGGGCGAATAAACTTGTTTTGTTGTTTTTTCGGTGATATATCCGTTTTTATCCAACTCGTTGAAAATACGGTAAACGATTTCTTTATTTTGTTCGGAACTCGTGCGTCCGAAATAATCAAAAGAAAGATCAAATCCCCGATACATTTGCGCATGCAAATCATGGTATTTTTTGCAATATTCTTCAACATCCATTTGTTCTTTTGCCGCGCCGACTTCGGAGGGTGTGCCGTGTTCATCCGTTCCGCAAATGTATAAAGTTTCTTCGCCTTTACTCCGTAAATAACGAGCATACACGTCCGCCGGCAACAAACAACCGATTAAATGCCCTAAATGGGGCAATCCGTTCACGTAAGGTAATGCGCTTGTAATCAAGTATTTTTTCATCGTTAATCCTCTCTTTGTAATAAAATGATTGTCTCAGTATATAAAAAAATCTGCCAAAGCGCAAGAACTTCTTTTAAAAGAGTCTTGCTTTTTAGGAAAAAGAAGTGTATAGTATCCCTATTCGGATTATCTTTTTTGATGAAAGGACAAGAAAATGGCTCGTGTGACAGTGGAAGACTGTGTTAAAGTGATACCCAATCGTTTTGATTTAATTTTAACGGCGGCCGGTCGGGCAAAATCGCTTGATTCGGGTGCACCGTTGACTGTGGATCGTGATAACGATAAAAATACGATTGTGGCCTTGCGTGAAATAGAGGAACAAACGATTAATATTGAACAAACGCGTGAAAATATGATTACGGGAATGCAACGTTTTGCTCATCGGGAAGCCCCGATTGAAAAGCCGGAATCTCCCATGTTGGAAGCTGAAAATCCGACGGAACAATTATATAGTGATGCGGAGTTTGTTGAATCCGATTCATTCCAGGTTGTAGACGGAACGGAAGCGTAATTAACCGTAATAAACGGAGCGCCGATGATGCGTCAATACGAACTGGTGGAGTATGTAAAATCTTATGACCCGAATGCTGATGAAGAAGCATTAAATCGCGCTTATGTTTTTGCCATGAAAATGCACACGGCGCAAGTGCGCGAATCGGGGGATCCGTATTTTTCGCACCCGCTGGAAGTTGCCGGTATTTTAACGCAGTATCGGTTGGATTGCGCAACGATTATTGCCGCGCTTTTGCATGATACCGTAGAAGATACGCCGGCATCTTATATGGACATCAAGGAATTGTTCGGTGAAGATGTTGCCAATTTGGTGCGCGGGGTTACGAAATTATCCAAAGTTCAAATCCATTCGGAAGAGTCTAAACAGGCCGAGAATTTTCAAAAACTTGTGTTGGCTATCAGCACGGATATTCGTGTTTTGCTCATTAAGTTAGCCGATAGATTACATAATATGCGCACGTTGCACTTTTGCAAGAAGTTGGAAAAACGGCAACGCATTGCACGGGAAACACTGGAAATTTATGTGCCGCTGGCCGAACGTATCGGCATGCAGGCGCTGAAAGATGAACTGGAAGACTACGCTTTTCAAAATCTATATCCCGAAGCGCATAAGAGCATACAATCACGATTAAGCTTTTTAAGCGAATCGGGCAAAGAAGATGTTGCCAAAGTGATTGAGCAATTACATAAAGATTTAGAGGAAAACAAGATTAAAGCCGAAATCACCGGTCGCGAAAAACGGCCGTATTCCATTTGGCGCAAAATGCAAAAGCAAAATATATCGTTTGAGCAAATTTTTGATGTGATTGCTTTTCGGATTATTGTTAACGATATTGGTGAATGTTATCAAGTTTTAGGTATTATTCACACAAAATATCCGATGATTCCCGGCAGATATAAAGATTATATTTCAACACCGAAGCAAAACGGCTATCGCTCGTTGCATACGGGTGTTATCGGCCCCCTCAATCGGCGGATTGAAGTGCAGATTCGCACCAAAGAAATGCACGAGGTGGCGGAATACGGTGTGGCGGCGCATTGGGAATATAAGCAAGGCGCTCACAAAGAGGGAACGCAGTATCGCTGGTTGCGGGATTTATTGGATTTGATGAATCATTCCTCAACACCGAACGAATTTTTGGAACACACGAAAATCGCAATGTATCAAGATCAAGTGTTTTGTTTTTCTCCGAAAGGAGATTTGATTACGTTGCCGAAAGGCGCGGGTCCGCTTGATTTTGCGTATGCCGTTCATTCGCGGGTAGGGGATACATGCGTCGGCGTTAAAATTAACGGAAAAATCAAGCCGTTGCGCACGGTGTTGGAAAACGGTGATCAGGTTGAAATTCTAACGAACAAGAATCAAACGCCGTCGCCCGAGTGGGAGCATTTAGCGGTTACGGCCAAAGCAAAAGCGTGTATTCGCCGATTCATTCGTAATCAGCAATATGAAAAGAATTTATCCATCGGTCGCGATTATTTCAATAATGCCGCCAAAGAATACGGTATTACTTGGAATGAAAAAGAATTACAACCATACTTGGAGCAATATAAGCAAGAAACGCCGAATGATTTGTTGGCGGCAATCGGCGCGGGGATTGTTTCATTCCGCGAGATTTTTGCGCAAATGCATCCGGAATGCGCGCCATCGGGATTCAAGCGCGCCATTTCTCTTTTTAAGAAGAGCAAGGTTGATACCGGATTAGATAAAAAAATGCCTGTGACGGGTTTGATTTCGGGTATTGCATTGAAGTTTGGTAAGTGCTGTCATCCGGTGCCGGGGGATCCGATTGTCGGGATTGTGACGACGGGGAAAGATGTAACGATTCATACGGTGGATTGCCCGATGCTCAATAAATTAGCCGATGAACCGGAGCGCTGGTTGGATGTTGATTGGAATCCGGATATTGTGAAAGATAAAGTATTACCCGCGCGGATTAAGGTTGTGTTGGAAGATCGTCCGAGCGTGATTACCGAGATGACAAACATTATTGCACAACACAATATTCCGATGACGAATTTCAGCACGCAAAACCGTAGCAACGGATTTTCGGATGTGATTGTGGATATTGAAGTTAAAAATAGCAATCAGATAGATATTTTAATGCAGGCACTGCGGGCACATAAACATATTGCTTCCGTTCACAGGTTGAAAGCATAGCAGAGGTTCTTATGATTATCGGTATCGGAACGGATATTGTGCAAATAGATAGAATTGATCGTGCATTAAAACAATACGGCGGGCAGTTTATCAATCGGATTCTCACACCTTTTGAGCAAGAAAGGTTAGCCGTTTTATCGCCGAAGCAACAAACGGCGTATTTAGCCAAAAGATATGCGATTAAAGAAGCGGTTGTGAAAGCACTCGGGTGCGGAATCGGTGCGCGGGCGGGTTGGCTTGATATTGAAGTCAGAAATGATGAATTGGGTGCTCCGTATGTGGTATTATCGGGGCGTGCAGAGGAAACATTGGCTCATAAGTGCCGGCAGGCTAAAATACATATATCGGTTTCCGATGATGTGAACGCGGTTGCTTTTGTTGTGATTGAAGAAACGAATGAATCGGGGCGCGTGGTTTAACGGATTGATATTTGAACGGGTGTTATGCAACGCATTCGGGTTAGTTCGCTTTGGTTTTCGCTCGCCTTTTTGATTTGTTTTTTTGGTTTGGCTTTGCATTCTTTTTTCACTTGTTTTTTCTTACTTTAACTGGCTCTTTTTTTCTCTTGTAGTCGGGTATAGCTTTTTATATGCGCTATCCGATAGTGTGCGAATAGGATGTATGTGCCGAGATACCACCCGTATTTTTCAGCACAGTTAATCCAGTTTTAACCGGCAAGGAAGTGCGTTTTTCCGATAACCTATATTATCGGACGAGAAAAACGCTTGCGGAGAACTTAAAAACAAGGTATTTTAAAAAAGGAAACGGAGGGAAAGATATGAGCGAAGAAAAATATATCCGCCCCACATGGGACGAATACTTTTTGGAAGTTATGCACGCTCTTGCGAAACGAGCAACTTGCTCACGCGGGCGGACGGCGTGTGTGATCGTTAAAGATAACCAACTCATTGCCTCGGGCTATGTCGGCTCTCCGCCGGGATTACCGCATTGCGACGAGGTGGGACACTTGATGAAAAAAATGGTGAATGAAGATGGGTCTATTTCTGACCATTGCGTGCGCACCATTCATGCTGAGCAAAATGCGATTTGTCAAGCCGCACGGCGCGGTGTTTCCATAGAGGGGGCAACAATCTATTGTAAATTAGCGCCATGTCGCACGTGTGCGATGCTGTTAATTGCCTGCGGGATTAAGCGTGTTGTTGCAGAATTCAAGTATCATTCGGGCGGAGAAGCGGAAGAAATGATGCGTGAAGCGGGCATTCAAATAGACTATGTGAATGACGAAGTGCTCACGTATAAGTAAGCGAAACTACACTGATGACATTTTATCGGATTGCCCATAATTTATCAAAAAAAAGAATTAGAGAGCGTATTTTGCTTATAATTTAAATTTTACCAATATAACGAAAGCCCGTTTTGCAACGGGCTTTTGTGTATCAGATACAAGATTTTTGTAATATGCAAAATTTCTCACCTCTTTGAATTTATTTATTCCGCGGGAAGACAGAAGCCTAATCCCTTTTTGGAATCTGTTTCTGTCCATATCCGACCGGGGCAAGAATCGCATTCCTCTTTTGTTGTATCATACATTTTATAGGGATAGGAACAGCTGTAACAAGTGCTATCTGAACTACGCCATAAGTGATTTCCGCAACGGGCGCATTCTGCTTGACTCACATTGAAAATGTATTGTGAATCACATTTATAACACTTGTTTTCTTTTGAGGGTATCCAGCCCGAACATTTACGGCATTGCGAGGAGTCTTCAACGGCTGTGCCTTCCGTTAATGCTGAACACAGAACACATTTCCCGTCGGCAGTTGCAACTTCGGTTGATTTCGTACAACCGCAAGCCGTTCCGTTATTGATTGCTGACCCACTCGGACAAACCTTACATGTTCCGTATCCGTCGCCGGAAGTATTGGCGGTCCAATATCTGTTCGGACACCGTTTGCATTCTGCATGCGTTGTTGTTAACTCACCGGCCGTGCAGGTATAGCAATATGTGTTTTTCGCAACCAACCTATCACCGCATGCGTGGCACTCTTGGGGCGTAATATTTGTTACATAGCCCGTATAAGAGCAATTAAAGCATTTGCTGTCGCTACTTCTCCAGAAAGTATTATCGCAACTTTCGCATTCTTTTTTCGTTGATGTATAGTAGTTATTTCCGCTTTCGCATTCCCGACAACGAATTTCTGTCGGATTCGTAATACTGTTGACAACGGCATACCATAACCCCGCTTCACACCGATGACAATCTTCTTCGGAAGCAACTCGTTTGCCGTCTGTTAACGCTTCGCAAGAAATACAGCCGTTTGTGTTGGTTGAATTGAGGGCAATCGGATTATCCATATCGCATTTGCAATTATAGCCGGTTCCGTCCGTAGTCGTGCCTGTGGGGCAGTTCAGGCAATTCCCAAGATGCGTGGTCGCATTTGTTTCTACCCAATATCTATCGGCTTCGCAATTATCACATTCTTCTTTGGTGGTATATGATATGGTGCTGTCTGAAAAACAGTCATAACATTTATTGTTATAGCCGAGGTAAACATAATTACAAGCGAGACACCGTTGTTGACTGATCTCTACGTTATCCGTATTCACAGAAATGCCGTTCGACATTTGATCACACGAATAACATTTTCCGTCAGAAAGTTTAACTTGATCATCAGAGCATTCACAACTTAAGCCATCTGCCGTTGCTTTTGCCCCGCTGGGACAAACTTTACAACTTCCGTAACCATCTTCGGAGGTGTTTTCAATCCAATATCTATTGGAACACTTCTGACAGGCTTCAAGTGTTGTTGTTACTTCTGATGAATAAGTGCATGGCAGACAGTTTCCCGCCTTTGAAAAAAAACGATTTTCACAAGTTGTGCACTCTTCTTCGGTAAAACTTCCTAAGGATCCCGTATAAGCACAATCGAAACAGCGATGATCGTTGCTTCTCCAGACTCGGTTTCCACAAGATGAACATTCGCTTTCATCAGCGTAGTAGTAGTCATTTCCACTTGAACAGAGGCGACAAATAAAATTTGTGGTGTCTGTTGTAGAGGATTTTGCCGTAAACCACTTTCTATCTTCGCACTTGTGGCATTCTTCCTTTGAAGCAACTTGTGTGCCGGTTTTCAGATTATCACAATTTGTGCATCCGTTTGATTGGATGTTTACTAATTCAATCGGATTATCTGCATCGCACACGGAGCAAACTCCGCCGGAGGCATCTACTTCAGCGCCTTTTGCACAAAGATAGCATTTGCCTAGATGTGTTGTTGTGTTTGTTTCTACCCAGCGTCTATCGGGGCATCTTGTGCATTCTTCTTTTGTTACATTATCAACGGTACTGGTATAGGCACAATCCATACAGGCGGTATCATAAGCTCGATGGAATCGGTTTGGACACTTTAAACATTGTTCCTGATCCGCATAATACCACGAATTACCGCTGACACAAGGACGACAAACGTTGTCCGTTGCCGTTTTACTACTATGCGCGGTAAACCATTTTCCTGCATCACATTTGAAACAATCTTGCGGGCTTGTTACTTTTTTCCCATCGGTTAAACTGGAACATCCAATACAACGTCCGTCGGCACTCATAATCGGTTGGTCACCGGTGCATTCCTCTCCCGTAAATGGTTTAAATTGGTCTTTATAAATAAAACTGATATAAGCCGAGGCGCTTGATTCTTGTTTTTTCGTCCAGTTTGAGAGTTTAAAATGAAAAGTGTCTCCTTTATTATAAGTGTAGGTTACCCCACAAGCATTACGGGCGTATTCTCCTCCATTCTTGTAGTAGAAGACATATCCAACATAGTTACAATCCAGCGCTATCATCACATAGTCCGCTTCTTGGAATGGCGTATTTCCGTCTTTTCCACCGCCTGTCCAAAGATATCCCTTATCGCCACGCCCTTTACCGCCATACAGATAAGCGTGTTTCGTATAGGCACAAGCCTGCCAATCCGCATTATATGTTGATTTATCCGGACATCCGCATTTTCCTTTCCCATCCGGTCCTTCTCCTTGTCGACAAAAAGGAGCTTGGTCGGTAGGACAGTCATCATTTGTTTCGCAAGCCGTTGTGCAGGTGTGTGTGGCTGAGTCATAAAGCGGTGCCGTATCAGGGCAGGGTAAACAAACCCCTAATTCCGCATAACACCGCGGGGCTTCCGGATCCGTGCAGTCTTCATTCTTTGTGCATCCGGGGCGACAGGTATTATCAATGCAAAAATGGGCATCGGGGCAGTCGGCATCGCCGGTGCATTCCACGCATTCACGATTTAAACATTTTTCTCCGCCCGTGCAGTCAGTGTTGCTATTGCATCCCTCGGCCGGTTTGGGGCAAACTTCCGCCGGATCGCATTCTTCACATTCCGGATATTCAGGCAATTTTTGGCAAACATGTTCGTCAATATCGCAATATTCCGTATCACTATCACATTCTGCATTCGTTGTGCACTCATACGTTCCGAGAACAAGTCTGAGCCGTTGGGCTGAAACGGGATGGGCTAGCATTAAAAAAACAATTCCTGAAAAAAGATAGCAAAATCCGAAAATTTTATTTGTTTTCATAAGATTACCCCCTAAGAGCTTAATGTGCCAAAAAACGTTCCTTTTTGTAGAGTGATTTACAAGATAAAATGCTATATTAAAAAAACAATAAAAATCAATTAATTGATTTTTTTATATTGACAAAAGAATATATTAAATTTATACTATACAAAAAGGAACGTTTTTTGAGAAAATAACTCATTTTTTTGTTTTTATTATAATGGGTAATCAAAAAACGGTGAATCTGTGTGTTGATTGAATGCATCTTTCTTTGTTTTATGAAAGTATGTAGTTTTTAATAAAATCAGTCGGTTATATTTTGTGGATTAAAATAAGGCTAAACGAAACAATCCGCGTGATTTTTTCTGCTGAAAAAATTAAGATCATAGGATTGAACTATTTTCCGTTTACCTTGTCCGTTTTGTTTAAAATGTAATCAATGCGTTCTTCAACCGATAAATTTTTCGGATAAGTGCGCTCAATGTTATCTAATATGTCAGCCAGTCCGCATTGATTTGCAATTTGAATGGCAAGCCCCGGTCGCGCATTTAATTCCAATACCATCGGCCCGCGTTCTTTGTCTAGCACAATATCGGCACCCAAATAACCTAAACCCGTCATCTCATAGCCCTTGGCGGCCATTGTTAAATGTTCGCGCCAAAACGGAACGGCAAGCGTCATTAAATCAGCCCCCGTATCGGGGTGAAAAGAAATGGGCTGATTATGTTGAACGGCTGCGATGGCTTTCCCCGTTTGTATATCTATCCCAACGCCGACAGCCCCTTGATGCAAATTGGCTCGTCCGGCGGATTCTTTTGTTGCCAAACGCATCATCGCCAGAGCGGGGTATCCTTCAAACACAATAATCCGAACGTCCGGCACGCCCTGATAGCTGAAATTTTTAAATTCCGTACTGAAATCAACCATTTCTTCAAAAACAGCAGTATCATAGCGTCCGCCTAAACTGTATAGTCCGCTTAAAATGTTGGAGATGTGTTGATACACTTCCCGATACCGTAAAACGCGCTCCGAAGCCGTCCGAAAATGATTCTGCGTGTATTTTTTGATGACCAACACGCCTTTCCCACCACTGCCGTGTGCCGGTTTAATCACAAAATTTTGATACCCTTTTACCAAATTTAAAAAGTTTTTAACTTCATATTGGGCACTGATTGAACCGATTAAACGCGGTGTTTGAATGCCGATATCATTTGCCAGCTGTTTTGTTTTGACTTTATCATCAACCAGCGGATATAAATTGCGTTTATTATGGTGCGCAATGATGGTGTAATTGCGCTTATTCATATTTAAAACACCGGCTTTTTTTAATTGCCACGGAAAAGCAAATTTCGAAAACCACGACATATTACTTTCTCCTGATTTTATCCGTTTTCTTGACTAACGGCGCAAAGCGCTTTAATTCCGTTAAGCGATAACCCGTATATGTGCCGAGCAACATCACGATAAACAAAATCACAACGTTTAATTCGTTAAATACGAACATGATATGGCGGATTGTGGGATTTACAACGATAAAATACGTAATAACGGCAACAATCACACTGTTAATAACTTCTTTGGCGGCATTTTTAAAGCCTTCTTCTTCCCAGATAATGGAAGCGCGTTCAATAATCCAGGCCATAATAATAATTGGGAAGAATAAAACAGATGTTGCCACGCGCCAATCGTATACATACCCGAGAACGGCACAAACCTGTATGATTAAAATAACGAAAATCACAACGGCTGAAATGCGTGGCACAAGCAAGAGATTTAATTTGGATAACTCTGTGCGAATGGCTAAGCCGATGCCGACAATAAGCCCGAATCCGATAAGTCCGGAAAGCAGCCCTGTTTGCACCAGCGCCAAAGCAATCAACATCGGCGTAAACGTGCCCATCGTTTTTAGCCCGACAACATTCCGCAGAACGACGACAATTAAAATCGCCAACGGAAAAATCGTTAACCACTTCAAAGCATTTTGTTGACTAATCGGTAAATTGTAAATTGAAAAAGTAAATAAATTTTCCTGACTGGCTGATTTTGCGCGATACTTTGCCATACCGAAAGAAGAATTAACGGATTTTAAAACAGAGTATTTCATGGCGGAATCAACCCCGCCTGCTACGTCTACCAGTGATTTTCCGCCCCGTTGTAAAACGATAAAATTCTCGGGAATGCCGATTGTCCCCGTTTGTAAATCATAAGTCAGCCAGCGTTTTCCTTGTATATCGTATGCTTCCAGCATTACATCGGGCACACTTGTTTTCTTCCCTTCTTCCAAGGTAATACCGCGAATGACGCGTGCCGGAATTTGTTTGAGCGCCAGTAATCTGGTTAAAACGTGCGCCGTTGTGCGAATATCTTGGCGTTCGGGCATAAACGTAATAACCGTTTCATCCGGTATGGGTTGATTTAACAGACGAATTAATTTTTGCACGCTGTCTCCCGATTGTTCTTCCGATAAGGTTAAAATTTGTTGTGCAATCGGCAACATCGTATCATCAAAATCGGGGGTTTTAATCGTCGGAATTTGTGTATCCTTAATTTTGCCACGGCTCTCCTTATTATCATACACCGATACGCGGTAATAAATACTTTGGTCTTTTTTTTGCGGGTCGGCCGTTAAAATGAATTTATCTTTTTCTTCACGAACGGTATAGTTCTTGGCAACAATGGATTCATCTAAAATTTTATAGATACGGCTTCCGTCAGGTCGGTATAAGGTAATTTGAATCGGCTTATTCGTTGGTTTAAACGTTAAATGCGATTCAATCGTCCAAATGGGCGTTGTTTGATTCGGTGTCAGGTTAAAATCCCAATCTTTCACCTTATAATAAATGCTCCATCCCGCAAAGAGAACGGAGCAAATCAGTCCGACGGTAAGCCAAAAACGAACGGATACAAATTTTTTAAGCATGAAAACCTCTATGTTTATTCTTCTTTAACAAACGGATTAGTAAAGTGTTTTTGAAACGGATACATCAACAATGGCGCGACCTTTGAGGATGTTACGCCCCACAAGGGCTTGATACTCAAATTTACTTCTGTCCGCCAGCGAAAACGGAACCGTTAATTTTTCTTTGCCGATTTTAACCGTCATTAACACAACGGGTCGTTCTTCCGATTCCTCAATACGTTTAATCGTCACTTGTTTATGCAGGCGTTTTTCGTAATGATGCTTTTCACCCGTTCTTTGATTGACTAAATCAAAAGAAACCCATTTTTTCCCTTCGCGTTCAAATTCTTGCAAATTTTCAACATCCACGGAAGATCCTTGTGCGCCCGTATCTATGCGAGCCAAAAAAGCTCCTTTCATCGGTAAAAAGTAAATTGGTTCCACGGCGCCGATAATGCCGAGTGAGTGTGTTTTAAGTTGACGAGACACTTTTTTCTCCTCTGCCAAACGTTCTTTCTCTTCCGCAATAACGGCTTTTTGTTGTTCGGAAAGTTCCAACGCTTTATATTGAACGGTTGGGGTAGGTGTTTTTGTTGGGGTTTGTTCTTGATGTGCGCAGGCACATAATCCAAAGACGGCAAGAACGGTGCAAAAATAAAAAACGGATTTCATCATATCATTAAGTCTCCTGAAATCTCTGAAAATTCTCAATTCATATACGTGGTATTTTAGTAATTTTGAATCAAATGTAAAGGAAAAAACGCACAATCCGTTTTTTTTGGGATTTTTATAAAATTTCGGCGTGTATATGATTTTGAGCATTGTTTATCAAAAATGTCCGTTTGCAAGACGAATACGGTATCATCTAACAGGCGGAGGGATTTAATCCGCCTGTATTATTTTTTTGCGATGAATTGGGTTTATAGTGATACCTTGCAAAACGCTTCGCTCTTTTTGATGCAGATGATGGGGTTTATTTTGCATTCTGTTTATCATCAATGTTTCCCGTGATGCGGAATTGGTTTCGGGTGGTGTTTGGGTGGTGTCGGGCGGAAATGCGGTTTAGGGTGATGATTGATGGATGAACCGATTAAAATACCACCGACAAGACCCGTTACTCCGGCAGCAACCAATGAAGCCTCCGACACATAAGCCGTTTGCGGAATATATGTGGTTGTTTCTTGCACATAGACAGGTGATGAATCTTGCACAATAACGGTTTGCGGGACGGTTTCTTTCACAACGATTGTTTGTGTGGGTGCCGTTCCTTGCACGATAATTGTTTGTCCGTTTGCACCGCCGACATACGTCTGATTATCCGGCACGTAAACGGTTTGATATCCGGCATAAACCGGTGTTGTCAGACCGACACAAACGGCGGTTAAAATCAAACTCTTTAATTTCTTGCTCTGTTTCATCATATATCCTTTCTTTTTCCTTTTTTATGTTTTGGGGGATTGTTTTTGTTATTTCTTTTTTTAAGCAGTTGTGCTATGTTTAGCATTCTTTTGTTTTTTTTATCGCGCCCCGTGCCTATAAGAACGAATTATTTTTTGAAAAGTTCATTCATTCACAAAAAAACAATCAAGAAATGGCTTGCTATGATTCTTTACGCACAGTGGTGTCGGCCTAATCACAAACATCAACTCCGTGGCGACGCAAAACCTGAACGGTAGCACCGATGGTTGCCTCTCGCGGGCCATCGGAGTTAATTTGTTCCCATGTAATTGTGCCGGTATCCAAAAGAAGCTGTTTTTCCAATTCTGCACGATTATGCACATCGGACGGATTGCGTTTGCGTGTCATAACGCGATTGGTGCGCACATCCAGCGGGGCATCAACCCATATTCCGATGAATGGAACTTTCATTTCCTTTGCGAGGGCTTCTATGGCTTCACGTTCCGCTTGGTTATAAAATAAGGCTTCAACAATAACGCAAGAACCGATGGTTAACGCCGTCCGAGCCTGTTGCCGTAATAAATCATAGACCACTTTTTCATACGCGGGTGAATCCGGAATTTCTTCCGTGTGTCTGTCCAACGCACAACCGCGCATTTGTTTTTTCACAATGTCGTCGCGTAAAATAACGGCACCGGGGGCAGGATTAAGTTTCCCGCCGATTTCGCGCGCAATGCGAGATTTACCACTGCCGGATAATCCACCGCAAGCAATTAAAACCGGTTTGTTCCCGATTAAAAAGTGGCAAGCCAAATTAAAATAATTGCGCGCATCGGCAATGGATTGCTCTTTCTCTTTTCCCGTCAATAACGCTGATTTTTTGGCGCAGACACCTGCTCGTGTTGCCGCTCGCATAGATTGATAAAGCGGTAAAAGCGGATATCCCGTCATATCGTTCGTGTAAGCCAGATAGTGGTTAAAAAGAATGTTTGAAAGTCGGCGCATGCCGTGAACTTCCATATCCATCAATAAATACGATAAATCGTATAATGTATCAATGCAATCCAGTGTATCATTATATTCTATCGGGCTGAAAAATAAATACTTGTTCCCCTCGCGGGCAATGTTGCTTAAAAGCAAATCGCCGTGACATTTTCTGATATGCCCGCTTTTTTGGCGCAACGCAATCAATCGTGCGTTATGAGTTAACAAAGATAAACTTTTTTGCGTTAACGTGCGCAGTTTTCGGCGGTTGAATATATCCGGACAAAAACAAGAAAGAACGGATTCGTTTTCGGCAATTACTTTTTGGATATCTTCAAAATTCCATTTTGTGCGAAACATTTTAGCTTTGCAATGTAAATCACCTAATTGCTCTGCCAAGTCCATTACTTCAAATCTGTCAAACGTTGCACTCGGCACTTGTTTTTCCAATATATCTTCATCTTTCAGCCGACGCATAACCAATACCGTATCAATTTCAATACCGGCTTTCCCTCCGAGTGTGATTCTGCCGTTCGGTAAGCGTCGCACGGATTTAACCCCGCGCACGAGGTGTGGCGCATAAACCGTGCTACGGCGCATTTCACGCACGCAGGCAATTCTTCTTTTTTGCGAAGTGGAAAAATCAATTTCGGGCGTTAAAACGGCGCGTTTCAATTTAAAGGCATAATCTCCGACCAAAAAAAGAACGGCGATATGTGATTGACGCATCTCTACTTCCCGCACATGCCATCCGATAGGATAAATACGCGGATTGCGTAAAGCCTCAATAATTTCAGACTGATTATCCACTATCATTTTTCTTTTTCAAAACCTCCGGTTTCGTATGAATTAACAACTGTGTATCAGGATACCTCTTTTTAATCTCTTTTTCAATCATTTCCGTTAATTCATGTGCTTTTTTTAGCGAATAACCCGAATCCAGATGAATACAGGCTTGAATAAACACGCAAGAACCCGAAAGACGTGTTCGTAAATCCGTTATTTTGCTCACCTCTTGAAAAGACAATATGATTTTTTTGATGTTGCGCCGAAAAGGGGGTGGCATTTCGGCATCTGTTAGCATGGCAAAAGAATCGCGTATAATATGGTATATGCTTATAAATAAATAGCAGGCAACCAAGATGCCGAAAAAACCATCTAACCAATACCACCCGAGAGTTGTTTCACCGATTAACGTGCAAATAACACCGATATTCATTAAGATATCACCGCTGTAATGTGCCATATCCGCACGAATGGAAAGGGCGTTTGTTCGCTGAATTGTTTTGTATTGAATCCATACTAACACGGAAGTAAAGAACAGTGTAATCGCGATGATGATAACGCCCCATAAGATATTCTCAACAGGTTGCGGGTTAAATAATCTGAATATTGATTCTTTGAGCAAAATAAGTCCGGCGACTAAAATGATGAAAGATTGCAATAAAGCCCCGACGGCTTGGGCTTTCCCATAACCGAAACGGTGTTTTTTATCAGGCGGTGCGTTGGATTGAAAAATGGCTATCCACCCAACACCCGATGTTAATAAATCCTGAACGGAATCAAAGAAACTGGATAAAACAGCCACCGATTCCGTTTGCAAAAAAGCAATTCCCTTAATGAAGATGAAGAAAGCCGTTATCAGTAGGGCAAGCAATGCCGTGCGTTGCATCAGTTGATTTTTCTGTTTGTTTTTGTGTGCGATGGATTGAAACATAGTGTTATAATAGGTAGCTATCGATTCAAATGAGATAGTTCTTTTCGGTAGGAGAGCGTAAAATAAGCGAATAAAAAAATCGGTATTTTTTTATTTTACCCGTGGATTTTTTTTAAAAACTGTCTATATTATATATAATCTTATGTGATAGAGCCGAATGCGCCGTGTTGACGGTGCTTAAAGTCGGCAAATAATTTGTGGAGGAAATATGGCGAACCCTTATGATTTGTTGGGTGTATCAAAAACGGCAAGTGCAACGGAGATAAAAAAAGCGTATCATAAATTGGCACGCACATTGCACCCGGATGTAAACCCTGATAAAAGTGCCGCCGAAAAGTTTAAAGCGGTGACGGCGGCGTATGAATTATTGTCTGACCCCGAAAAGCGTAAACGTTTTGATGCGGGGGAAATAGATGCTGACGGGAACCCGACTCCGTTCGGCGCAGGGGCGTATGATGCCGGTAGAGGTTTCTCGGGCGGAACGCGATATTCAACTTACAACATTAACCCCGAGGATTTAGCAGGTATGTTTGGGGGCGGATTTGGAGGATTTCAGTCGCGAGGCAAGGGTTTTGCGGGAACCGGCGGATTTGATTTTTCGGATTTATTCGGTATGGGCGGACATTCCGGCAGAGGTAATGCGTATGATTCGTATGAAAGTGCGGGTAGTCGCGATGCGAGTTATGAGCTAACCATTCCGTTTGATTTATCTGTGACGGGTGGGGAGACAACCATTGCCCTCGGCAACGGAAAACGCTTGAAGGTGAAAATCCCCGCGGGGGTATCTACGGATTCTACTTTACGGCTAAAAGGACAAGGCTCTGTCGGTGCAAACGGGCGGACAGGCGATGCGTTAATCAAAATAAAAGTGCAAGATTCGCCGGTATTTACGCGAGAAGGGGATAACGTTAGCGTAACGGTGCCGATTACGTTAAAAGAGGCTGTGTTGGGTGGAAAAATCCCTGTTCCGACACCGTCCGGCGTTGTGATGATGACAATTCCCGCTTACTCGGGCGGTAATAAAACGTTAAGATTGAAAGGCAAAGGCGTTAAAGGCAAGGGCGACTTATTGGTTTCATTGCAAGTAGTATTGCCGGAAAAACCGGATACGGCGCTAACCGAATTTATGCAAAGTTGGAATGAGCCTTATCAAAACCTAAAACGCGGTTAATTTCGTGATGCTCCGAGCGAAAAATGTATTGTTAAATCAAAATGTGCCTACAAAGGAATAACTTTTTTTGACAAAAAGGGCAAAATTTTTTAAAATTTGACTGAAAAATTGATTTTTTTTGATTTTGTCTATTTTCATACAAAAAAAAGAGGTATATAGTGAAGGCAGTATGACAGAGAAAAAAGGAGCAGAAAAATGGAAGAAATTATTTTCCCGAATCAGATAAGAATGTTTCGGCGTGTTCGCGGTAAAACAATGAAAAGTTTGGCGGACGTTTTAAATTTAAGTTTATCGGCGATTAGCAAGATAGAGAAGGGATATCGTCGGATAGATGAAGATCAGTTGGCAAAAATTTCAAAGTATTTGGATTGTCCGCCCGAGGCATTATTTGTTTCGGAAAAATCATCGCAACCCGAGGTTATTAAAGCGTGGAAACGGGAGCAAGAACGTCGGCGGAAGATTAATTCGGGCAGTGGGTTAAAGACATTGGGTGCCGGGCTCAGGTATTTGCGTGGGCAAAAGGGGTTAACGTTGCAAGGTGTTGCCAAAGGAGCAAAGATGACGTTATCCGTTTACCACCGCATTGAGATGGGGCAACGGGAAGTTGAAGAAAAAACTTTCCGAGACATTGCACACGCGTTGGGTTATTCCGAAACGGATTTACAGATGAAAATCTATGAATTGGATATGTCGGGCGCATTGGACGAATTGAAGCAAGCAGAGGGCAAGAGCGGTATTTTCACAAGCAAGGGTGGCTATAATGATTTACCCGTGAGCCGTTTTATGTTGCGTGGTGCCGAAGCGCGTGAGTTTACTGTTCCGATTTACGGTTTCCCGAAGGAGAACGGTGTTATTACGGTTCGTAAAGAGGAATCTGTCGGTTCTATTTTATGTCCGTCTAATTTATCAAACGATGCGGATATGTATGCCGTTCGGATTAAGGTTCCCGTATTGGGGCCTGTGATTCCGGTTGATTCGGTATTGGTCGTTTCGCCGAACACGCAACCGAAAAAAGGGGATATTGCTGTTTTGCGGTTGGGTGATGAAGATATTTTACCTGTATCGGTTGTTGATGAAAATTCAGAGCAAATCAGCGTAGTTAATCCGATGCGGGCAGAAACATTTACACTGCCGAAGAGTGAATTTTCAAGATTGCAACGGGTTGTTTTACTCGCATTCGCATAAAGGAGAAGATATGGCCGATACACCGATAGATTCTGCCAATCAGCTTTTAAATGCTTTTGTGCATCGCAAAAAGACGCATGATAACACAACGGCAATTGCAGCTCAGCGATTGGTTAATTTGTTTCGGCAATTAAGTGTGTTTAAGCCGGAATTTGTGGCAGAATATAATCGGATGCTGTTAAATGCGTCGGATGAAGTGCGGATGATGATGAAAGATATTGTCGGCGGACCGACGGTTCGGCAATATTTAGATTTTTTGCAGGCAAAAACGGAACACATATCGGAAGATGAAGAGAGCGAATATTCGGAGATGAAGTCCGAGTTGAATAATAATACGGGCTATTTGCCGGATCCGGATGAGGATATGCCTTTTGCATTCAGGCCGATGCAGGCCGGTTCAGCACAAAGCACTCCCGAAATCGTGGCAGACTTTTCGCAATCGGACGCTTTAATGCAGATATTAAACGGGTATCAAGAAGCGAATCGGAAGCAAACCGAGGCATTGACGGATGCCTTAAAAGAATTAAAGAATCAGCTGAAAAAAAATGGAAATACCTCATTGTCATCGGCAGGAGATGTAAAAGAGAGTATTGCCGTTCAAGATTTAATTCAATTTCAAGAAACGCAACAAGCGGCGTTTGAGCAGTTTATTCGTGCGCAAACGGAGATTATTTCCACATTAACGGATAAGCTGACACAAATGTCTGTTGCTGAGAATGTGGTGCGAGCGAAGACAGCTACAAGCGATTTGTCAACGCCCGAGGAGACGGACGAAACGGAAGAACCCGTCGTGTTATCAACGCCCGAGGAGGCGGAGGAAGCGGAAGAACCCGTCGTGTTGTCGGCGCCCGAGGAGGCGGACGAAACGGAAGAACCTGTCGCGTTAGCAACGCCCGAGGAGGCAGGCGAAACGGAAGAACTCGTCGCATTATCAACGCCCGAGGAGGCGGACGAAACGGAAGAACCCGTCGTGTTGTCGGCGCCCGAGGAGGCGGAGGAAGCGGAAGAATCCGTCGCGTTAGCAACGCCCGAGGAGGCGGACGAAACGGAAGAACCCGTCGCGTTAGCAACACCCGAGAAAACGGACGAGATAATTGAGCAGACACAAGAAAGGTTGCCTCGGAATGAGTCTAACGGGGAGACGAATTTGCTTAATGACAGTGCGTTGCCACCCATTCCGAAACTCCCATTTTCACTCTATCCGATTCAGGAAGAACCGAGCCAAGAAAAAGCCCAAGAATATGATGTGACCGAGCACTTTTCTCAACCCGATAATCGCGGAAGTCAACAAAATGAAAAGGAATTGAACGATAGCCAAACCTCCTTTGCGCAAAATGAGCCTTTGACACACAGCCATTTTGTCATTCCGCCGATTCCGAAAATACCAACAGCAGGTAAATTAGATACTTCCCTGTTATATAAGGGAAATATGCGCTCTGCTCCTAAGGCAATCGGGTTACCGAAAGCACCCGGTCCGGCATGGCGAAAAACAATGCAATCTGCATCGGGGACAATGGGAAACGAAGAAAAAAAGAATATTCATACGGCAGAAACAAAACAATCGGAGAAACCAACCGAAGATATTGAAATTCTAAATGACATAGAGATATAGCGGAGGCAGAAATGGCAAATATACAGCGTTTAACAGAAGCACTTAATGCTTATACGGGGGAACAAGATTCCTTAATGGCATTTGCCAAAGTTGCCGAAGAAGAGTTGGGCGAGAATTGGACGACGGTTATTTATGATGTTATAACTCCCACAGATGATACGCAAAAAGAAAAATTAGATCATGTTTATCATTATTACGGAGCAACACTTGCTTGGGGGGAAGTGCAAGGTTATTTAGAACAAGAAGAACCTTTGGATTTGGCAGAGTTATCCGAGCGTATTCCAACACTGGAATATTGGTTGAATTTTTTTGGAGAGCAAGGTCTTCATATTGTTAATGAATTGCAAGATAAAATGCGTCAACAAGCCTTAATGGATGAGGTATACAAAGTTGATGAGATTCGTAAAGAGGCAGCCAGAATAGCAGGAAGTACATATCAAAATGTATCGGGGGAGCAGAATGAAACATCATCGCCCATAGCAGAAATTGCGCCAGTTTCGGCGGAGGAAAATGAATTGGCAGAAGCAAATGAGCCGATAAAGCCGATGGAAGAAGCCTTGGAAGCAAGCGCTGGGAGAGAGCAAGCGGAAGAACCGTCAGAGATAAAGACAGCAGATGAAGAAAATGAATCGGATGAAACGCCGATAACCATGGCGGATGAAGATGATATTTTTGATATGGAGCAAATGCCGTCAGAGACGTGGGAATCCGAAGAGATAACGCCCGAGGAGGCAGTTGAAACATCATCACCCATAGCAGAAATTGCGCCAGTTTCGGCGGAGGAAAATGCAACGGCAGAAACAAATGAGCCGATAAAGCCGATGGAAGAAGCCTTGGAAGCAAGCGCTGGGAGAGAGCAAGCGGAAGAACCGTCAGAGATAAAGACAGCAGATGAAGAAAATGAAGCGGATGAAATGCCGATAATCATGGCGGATGAAGATGATATTTTTGATATGGAGCAAATACCATCGATGAAGTCGGGTTCCGAAGATGTGTTGCCCGAAGAAACGGCAGAGCCGATGTCCGCCATGGAAAGCACCGCGGGAACAGTGAGCGAATCAGAAGTCGTAGACGAGAAAAACGCAATGCGTTTGACCGGTGATTTGTCACATGACGCAACAGCCGTTTCTTCATCAACTATGGCAAAAGAAGAAGTAAAGACACAAAATGATTTGAGCGAAGAATTACCCGCTCCCAAATTAGTAAACACAGAAGAATCAGCAGAAAAAATATCGCAGGGTTTGCCCGAAATACCGATGATTCCAACAAATTCACAGCAAGTGCAACCATTACCGAGTTTTGAAAAAACACCGGTGGAAGCCAAGCGTTCGGAGGAAACAGAAACGCCTTTCCCGAGCGTTCCGAATATTCCGAACATTCCGAATATCTCGCAGGAAAGTAATGTGGCGCGTGCAAATATGAGCGAAATACAACAGCCGATACAACCGCCGTATAATGAAGGCGGATATGCCGATGATACGCAACAAGGCGTTCGGCCGATGTATGATGAAAACGGCTATCCGTATCAATCGCAAGAGTCGTATAATGAGGGCGGATATGCCGATGATATGCAACAAAGCGTTCAACCGATGTATGATGAGAACGGCTATCCGTATCAATCGCAAGAGTCGTATAATGAGGGCGGATATGCCGATGATATGCAACAAGGCGTTCAACCGATGTATGATGAAAACGGCTATCCGTATCAATCGCAAGAGCCTTATAATGAGGGCGGATATGTCGATATGCAACAAGGCGTTCAGCCGATGTATGATGAGAACGGCTATCCATACCAATCGCAAGAGCCTTATAATGAGGGCGGATATGCCGATGATACGCAACAAGGCGCTCAGCCGATGTATGATGAGAACGGCTATTCATACCAATCGCACCCGCCGTATAATGAGGGTGTTTATGATGATAATACGCAGCAGCCGTATGATGAAAATGCTTATGCGTATGAATCCGCTTCTTATGATAACGTCAATCAAACCGATTCCGGTGAGGCTTATCAATCGAATTATATTGATGATGAAAACGGCTATCATTACGAACCCGGACACCATGATGAGGTGGGTTACGGTGTTGTGCCGAGTATTCCTGTTCGACCGATGGAAGAGCGTTCATTAACGACACAATCAGGCGGACTTTCTGCTTCCATGCCGAGCGATGAACATGTGCGTGTTTCTTCACGCTTTCAACCGGAAAAGCCCGAAACGAATGAACAATTTTTAGCGCGCAAAGCCTTTAAACAGTTGGATTTCGTTAATATGGTTCATTCGTGGATGGATGCGCGGTGTATCAGCCTCGGGAATATAGAAATTTATACATATAAGCATTATGGCTTTTTAATTGATGCGATGGAACAAACAAGAAAAGATATTAAGGAAGTTTTATCATCTCCCGCTTATTATCCGGCCATAGAAGCAACACGTCCGAATGGGTTGCAAATGCTCCAAAACAGCTTGGTAGCTTTGGAAAAGGATTTGGAAATCGCGTATGATAATGCGCCGAGCGAAACAACGGCATTGATTAAAGATGATGTCAATCCGGATGAAGCACGCCGTATGTTAGGTATGCTTGATACCAGTAACAAAAAAGAATATTTGGGCCCCGCGCCGGATGGATTTGAAATGTTAGATGATCCGTTTGATGATACAAATAAAGTGTGAGAGGTAAAAAAAATACTTCACAAGATTGTTAAAATAGTGTAAAAAAAGAGTAATTGCTTTTGGTGAGTTGCCGAAATAAAGAAAAGGATGATAAGATGAAACAGTTGAAACGAATACTTCCCGTTGCCATGGTTGCAATTTTAATAAACGCATTGCCCGTAAAGGCTCAGATTTTGAATATTTATTCAGGGCAGAATCTGTTGGCCGTGCCACAATCTTCCGCATCGTTGTTAAGTATTGAAACGCCGTTCCGGTGTCAAACGGATTCACCTGAAAATCAAGAAGTGATTACTTCAATCAGTGTATCTCCGAATGATTTTAAATTAACGTATACGGATCAAATGGATCCCTTGCCGCGGTATGAGGTGAATGGTTTTTCTTTTGATGAAACGCCGTTGGATGAGGCTTTGCAACAATTATTGGAAGAAGCGGGGATAGAAGTTTATGTGGAAGATGAATCCTATATTGCGTTAAATGCAAAGGATATTTACGGTGAACTTTCACTGGTTGTGAATGAATTAACGAAAGCCGGTGAAACTTATTATCGGTATAATGCAAAACAAAAGCGCTTGTATTTGACACGTCGGGGACGTTTTGAGCTGAAAGTGCCGGCGAATCGGATGTTAATGTTAGGTGTGTTAGATGCCTTGCGCGGAGCCGGTATTGAGAATGCTAATCCGAATTGGAAGACGGGTGTTATTACGGTTGTGTTAACGCATGAAGAAGAAGTGCGTTTGCAAAGCTTATTAACGCAAATGACGGAGAAAGGTCAGTTCTTGGTAGCAGATACGGCGATTTATTCAATCTCGTCATCTAATATGAACGGAAATTGGGGTGAAATTATTAAGACTTTTGGTGCTGATAGGATTCATACTTCCAATAACGGGTTAATGGGTAAATTGCTTTCAATGGATCACCAGAGGAATTCGGATAATCTGATGGATGCTATACGGAAATATTATTATGTATCTCCGGTTAGCCAAGGCAGTGCGATTGTGCCGAGCGGATGGAAAATGCGTTTTGATATCGGCAAGTGCGCAACGGGGAATTATGTTCAAAATAAATTATCTTTGTTGATTTATCCGTATATTAAAGAAGATGGTCGCGTTGATGCGCAAATCACTCTGGATTCCGCAAACGGAGAATTATCAACTTTCCGTGTGAATGCTGCCATAGATGACGAATTGGCCATTATCGGCATACCTGATCAAATGGGCTTTGGAAGCGAGTTATTAGCTGTTATGAAATTAAAATTGATTCGGTTGGTAAACGGAAAGTAAGAAAGAAAAAGAAAGCAGTAAGGGAATAAAAAATGGATCAATCAGTTAAAAATCAACAAGGGCAACCGATGGGTGGCGATATAGCGCAAACAACGGCTCCGCGACGTAATCCGAATATGCGTCCGAATATGGGGGGTGCGCAAAATCCAAACGGCCCGCGTCCGAATCCGGCGGGCAGACCGATGGCGTATGGGGCTCCGAGCGGTATGCGTCCGATGCAACAAGGCATGCAACCCAATCGGCAACCGAACAGACCCGGCGCGCCGACAGGTGGGCAGGGGATGCCTCGTCCCGCATATCCGCAGAATAACAATGCAGTAGGCGGTATGCAAGGGCGTCAACCGCAAAATACAGCCCGCCCTATGATGCAACAAGGGCAAGGAATGCCGAACCGACAAGGAATGATGAATCCGCAACCCCGCATGCAACCGCAACCCATGCCACAAAACGTTGCGCACGCATCTATGAATGACTCGGTAGAGGCGGAACAAGTGCATGCAACCGAACAAGCAACCATGCCGATAGCGGAGAATATGCAACAATCAAGTCCGTATGTGCCGAATTTTGCAACAGACTTTAATTTGCCGGCCGGCATTATCAGAACAAAAGGCGTGATGGGTATTTTCGGCGGAGCGCTTGTTGCCGGCATGTTGTTCGGTGCTATCTTTTTCGGTGGCGGTAGCGGTGCTACACAACAAAATACCGGTTTGCAGGGCGTAGTGCGCAATCCTGATATTACCACGCCGATGAAGCGTTGCGGATTGATTGACAGAGGGCAGGCATGCGTCTTATACATTATGAATACCACCCGCTATGATAAACGCGCAGAAGATTTCTTTGATGAAGCGGTGAAATTAACGGAAGTGCAAAAGTTTTCCATTCAAATGGTAAATCCGAAATATGCGAAAACCCTTATTCCACCGGGACGGTTTGCGCAAATCAAAATCCCGAATGTGCGCTAAAAGCAATAAAGGAAAAAGCAAAAATAAAAAAGAGAGGCTTACCTCTCTTTTTTTATGCAAAAGTCGCTCATATTTCTTTTTCAACGAATAAAAAATTGTCGCAAACGAATAAAAAAAACTGCCGTAGAATTGAACGGCAGTTTTTAGGTTTGTTGATATTAAATGATATTCAATAAATGAGCACTATTCATATTCACGCATAAAAGATTTGCGCAGAACGGTTTGCCCTTGATTTCTTTGAACATGATGTGATTTCGGCACAAAAGTGATTGTGCGATGATCAAGGCTTACAAATGGAAAAGAAGCCAAAAACATACCGCAAACATCATCTAAGGAGTTCCGTCCTTTTGTTAAAAAACGAATGCTTTCACCTTCACGGGGCATTGCTTTTCCTAACACACTCTTTGCCAAATAAAAACAAATATCCGTTTTTTCTCCTGCGGTTATCGTTGTTGCATTGATATGATACAGATCAGGGGAATCCTTTACATTTGTGATTTTGTATTGGGACGTCCAACATAAATTTTCATTTTTTTCCATATACTCCTCCTTATATTTTAATATATAATCATATAATAAGGATATTTTTTACATTTGTCAATATTTATTTTTTGAATATTTTGAATAAGGAATAAAAAAATGTCTGACAACAGTCAGGCGGGGAAGAAACAGATATTTGTTAAAAATCCCATCACTCAAATAGGCTCACTATATTTCAAGACAGGATTTTTAAACAAATAAGGTAAAGATTATTCCTTAACGTGTTCGTTACGTTGTCTTTTTAAAGATAGGAAAGATCTGATTCCCCGTCTTGCTTCAACAGAATGATTCGGCAAGGGTAAGCGGACAGCCTGAACAAGCGAATAAATCATTATAATAATAAGTCAATAGCTCTATTTGGAAACGGTGTTTTTACGTATGGAAAAACAAAAAAAGGGGAAAATTAAATACGGTGCATTTCATTTTGTATCCAATGTATCAAAATATCCACTAATACGGCTTGTTGTTCGGGCGAAAGTTCAATCCCTTTCGGAATATGATACCACTTTTCCAAACAGCTCCGACAACAACATGCACAGGCATGTTGCGCGATAAAGACGGGGTGTCCGCGAAAAGGTGTTTGTTTCCCGTCGTTCGGGATAACGGCCGGTGCTAAACGTAAATGAATAAAATCTTGCGCATGCTTGCGAATGGTATCAATGCCTTTTTGGGCAATATACGCTTTATCTTTTTGCGATAGATGAAACCGACGCCGAAAAGCAGATTGATTCAGCCGTTCAAAAATAATCTCCGTTTTAATTGATTGCATGAGGGCAGTATTATGCCCGAGGCATTAAAAAGTCAATATGAAAACAGTAAAAGAAGAGAAAAAGGCAAACTTTTTTGCGTAAGCTTTCGAAATTTTGATGGAATAATCGGATAATTTATTGATAATAAAGAAAAATAAAAAAATGCGTTTTTTTTTGAAAAAAATACTTGCGTTTTTCAAAAAAGTATGGTAAAAGATATTTCATCCCAAATGGGGGTGTAGCTCAGTTGGTTAGAGCGTCTGCCTGTCACGCAGAAGGTCGAGGGTTCGAGCCCCTTCACTCCCGCCATTTATAAGCCACCGTAATAGGTGGCTTTTTTATTTGCTGTTTGGGCAAATATCTTGGGTATTTGTGAAAGCAAAAATCTCTGTTGCGGGAAAATTATCGGGGAACGCAAAAAGAGATTTAAAAACCATTTTAAAAAATCTCCTAACGTAAAAGAGGAAGAAAATATTCTTCCTCTTTTGCATTTATAAATTATAAGCAATCTTCACCGTTTCTATTCGCGTGCACCCCGTTCGTGAGCGTTTTGGGCTTGCAGTTGGATAACCCGCGGTGTTTGTGTGGAGATTTTAACGGGTGTCGGTTGTGTTGCTTGTGGGGCAGGGTGATTGACAACCGTTGTTGCCCCGCTGTTTGCCGTTCTCGGCGGATTTTTAACGTCCGGCAAAACCGTCTTTAATAAAAGATTTTGTTTATCGCTTACAACCATAGGTAAGCGTCCGTCCCACTTGCTGATAACTTCAAACTCTAATGCTTGCGGGTTTGAAGCTGCCGCATTGGCGCGTTCTCGGATAGCATACGCTTCCGCATCGGCAACCAACTTCATGGATTCGGCTTCACCGCGCGCGGTTTCAATTTTTTGATTGGCCAATTCGCGATAACGTGCCGTATTGTATTCTTCTCTGAGTGAATCTTGACGCGCCGTTTCTTTGCGTTCAATGGATTCCGTAAAGGCATCGCTGAACGAAATGTTGGGAACGGCAAAAGATGAAACATTGATGCCGTTTTCAGCCAGTGTTTTTTTCAATTCATCTTCCATTTTGGTGATGGCTTCCGATTTTTTATTGACCAAGTCATCGGCTTTTGTTTGGCTGGATAGGGTGTGAGGGTATAAAATTTTTGAAATAATCCGCTCGATGATTGTGATGTCCTAACATTTTCTTTTATTTGGAATAAAACTAATAGCGATAACTTTAATCGCGCTTGACAATATGCGTTAATTATACACGGTATACTGAATTTTTTGCGGGGTTAAACAATAACTGTTGACTGCCGAAAGATTGCATATTGAATAATTCCCATTACTAAAATCAACAATCGGATTGACAGCGTGCGAGCTGTTGCAACGCTTATTCCTTACGCGGTTTACAGCCACAGTAGGTTTGCCGATAAAGATTTTTCTCACGCCCGAGTTTTTCGGCAAATTCCAGCCCACCTTGTTTACGCCAGTTCGTCATATCATACGGCAGTTGATATTGCTCGCTCACTTCTTGCGCAACGGCACAAACTTGATCAAAATCCTTAAATCGGGATATCCCGAATACGGAAGTAAAATGCGTAAATCCGTTTTCTTTTGCATACGCCGCCGCTCTGCTTAATCTTAATTTAAAACAAGCCGAACACCGTTTCCCTCGTTCCGGTTCATCCATCATCTTGGCACACACATTATCCCATTTTGTCGGTTCATATTCTAATTCAATAAAAGGAATTCCTTCTTCCGTGCAAACGCGCTTGTTTTCATCACACCGTCGACGATACTCTGCTTCGGGACGAATGTTTGGATTATAAAATAACACACTGAAATAAACCCCAGCTTCTTTTAATCGGCGGATGACACCTACCGAACACGGAGCGCAACAGGAAACAAGCAACAATTTTTTTTCTTCCGTCATTTGATAATTCCTCTTGTTAATAAAATCATAAGTGGCTTTTTTTCTCCGAAATGCGATTGATGCACCGTCTTACGAGCGTGTATTTTGTTTCATTTGCACGTATTTTTGTATTGTATTTTGATTGTTTTTTACCGGCGTAATGGCATTAAAATGTTTATCCAAATCCATTACCGCAATAAAGCGCATCGGCTCGGTCATCACTACAAACGGATTCCATGGATTATTTTTATCCGTTACAACACGTTCCGGTAAATCTAAAACGGTTAAACCTTCTTTGTGACACAGAGCGTTTTGAAGAGCTAACGGTGTCTTGCCGATAATAGATTGTGTTGATCCGTCCATTCCCCATTTTTGATAATTTTGCAACAATGTTTCCGCTTGTTTTGGCGATAAGGTGGCAAACTGCGCTTGTGCCGTTGATAAAACCTCATCGGCATAATCAGGAGCATCTACCCCCGTTGCTAATACACAGGAAAATTTACGGTATCCCGATAATTGATGAACGGCTTTTAGCGTGGCATAATCTTGATCGGGTGTAGCTTTGGCAGTGGAGTTTGCATCATTTTGTGCCAAATAAAGGCAATCTCCGCCCGTATCAATGCAAACAATGTTTTCGGCTCCGCCGGCATCCTTTATGGCTGACTCAATTTGATAAGAAAGTTGCCCGTTGCCGGAATCCAAAACCAGATAAACGGGTGCGCCCGTTTGCGTGGGGATATTTTCCATAAAGCGCCCGTTGCCGGTCGTCTCGGGGCGTATCCGATAAACATTCGGCACAACTTCACCGCCGTGATTTTCAACCGTGCGTTTCATGCCGATTTGTGTATTCTTATCGCCTTGTGATTGTGTTTTATCCGCACGAACGGAAATAATGCAGGCAATCGGTTTTTCTGCAATAGTGGCAACTTGCGCGGCTTGCACAACGTCTGATCCGCCCCCGATACCGATATATACACTCTTTCCGCTCGGGAGGATATTTTGAATATTTTGTGTGTGCGGATAGTTAGCTACTTGAATTTGTGTCGGCTCTTTAAAAAAGGCATGACCGAATGCGTGCGCTAAATCAACCGTTGTGTCAATATATGTTTTATGCAACAACTCGGCATTTTGTAAAGACTGCTTGGCAATTTGGTTAATATCAACCGTTATCACGCCGTTTTGATGATGTTGACGAAGTGCAATCCGCGCAGATTGATACATTTCTGCCAATGCCGTAAAGGTGTGCGTGTAGGCTTCTTTTATCGCCTGTTCACGAGCGTCTGATGTTGCGTCTTGCGATAATTGAGATAAGTAAAATTTTTGTGCGTTGTTAATCAGTGCGGGTGCATAATAAAGCAAAATACCGCATTCATTTTCTTGCCCTGATATATTTAATTCGTTGATTAAAATGGCGCGCACGTTTTTCGGCAACAACGCCCATGCTTCCTGCATGGGGCTGGCGTCATCTTTTGTTAGTACCCGAGAAAGTGCTGCAATTCTGGCAACGGCGAATCCCTCTTTTGTAGATGTATCTACGCCGATTTGCATACCCCGTAGGCGTATATAATTTTGATACGCATGAACGGAATCTGCGGTGAGGCATTGGGCCGCGTTTAAAAAGCTTTGACATGTGGCTTCCGTCATGACTAATGAGCCGTTTTGACGCACATGTCCGGCTGCTCCCGCAATATCATAAAAAGCGTGCAAAATAAATAAATCAGCAGCTTTACGGGGGAGATTGATAAAACGTTCTAAATTGGCAGGCAAATTTTCGCCTTGCACAAATTGACCTAAATTAAAGTCGGCAGATAAACCGTCTTGAATGGCTTGTTGGCTTTCTGTCGGTAAAGAAATGAAACCTGAAAACATATCTTTCCGATGAGTGAGCAAGTAGGATAAAATGGCATCATGGTCGGCATTTGAATGGCCGGTTTCTGCCTGATAAAGTCGTGTGGCAAATTTTGTCTTCCCTAAATCGTTGCACATAATGGCGTAAATGGCTGTATTGAAATCTGTTTCGGTTTGAATGATTTGATTTGTCCAGTCTTGAAGTCGGCGGAAAGTATCTTGACTCAATCGAACGGCAGGATTTTGACACGCCGTAAATGCTTCATAGTTGCCCGTTAAAACATATTTTAAACATAATAACCCAACGGCAGCTCTGTTAAATTCAGCGGTGTCTTGAATTTCATCAGCGTTGAAAATTTGGTAGGCTAGATTGCTTTCCCGCGCTTGTCCTGCCGAGGCAGACTCTAACGTATTGTCCAACATATATTTTGTTTCGGGGTAGGCTGAAACTACCGCTTTTAAAAATGAAATATCATCTAAATTTAAAATCGTTTGATGAAACATGGCAACTCCTTTCTAAACGATTTGTCCAGTATAACATAAAAAAACGGGTGTTGCAAATTAAAAAGATGCTTATTTTTATCGGATAAAACGGCATTTTTTGCGTGTTTTTTTGAGCCGTTCTTCCAAACGTTCGCGACGTTTCTTCTCTTGAAAATGGTTCCATTTCAGTAGTTGAATAAGGGCGTAAAATGAGCCGTTTTGAGAACGTGTTTCCTGCCGTATGGCATTTTTTAAATATCGTTTGATAATCCGTATCTGAGAAAGCCATTTATTCGTGTTTAAATATAAAATATGTGTGGCTTCGGTGTAAATCGGTTCTACCCATTCCTTTGTGTAAACCCCTTCTATAATCCACGATTCATTTTGCGACAGAATATGTGTAATTAAGGTGGCACGTTCCTGTTCACTTCTTTTTTGAGAGAATGGTTTTACATTTTCCGTTTGCCAAAAAATATCATCTAAATTAAAAACAGGCAAACATAAACGTTTAGCCAATTTATGTGCATAAGTTGATTTTCCGCTACCGGGGCCACCCAAGATCAAAATTTTAACCATCAATATCCGCCAACTTTTGGAGTTATATACGCACCTCCATTGTAAAATATATTTATTATTATTTCAACCGTTGTGTGAAAAAATAATATAAAAGGATAATGAATTGAAACTGAATGATTTAAACTCGACAGGATTAAAAAAACAGTTACATAAAAAAAGCATTAAAGTAAAAAATCTGGCGCAGAGCAAGCAAATCGCTTGAAATTTATAAATCATAAAACAAAAGCAGGGAAAATAACGCAACAACAAAAAAGGATTGCATAAGAGCAATCCTTTTTCTATTTTTTGCAAGGCGCAGATTATTCGGCTACCGGTGTATCGGCAACTTCTTTTTCTGCTTGCGCTGCTTTTTCGGCAGCCTTTTGTGCATCGCTTTGTTTTTTAGCGGCACGTTTGGCTTCTTCTGCCGAACGAGCAATGTTCACACGAACTGTTTGAACAACATCCGGGTGTAAAGAAATGCGCACGTCAAAAATACCTAAATTTTTGAACGGTTGACCTAACACAACTTGATGTCTTTCAATTTTAAATCCGGCTTCACGAATGGCTTCGCAAATATCACGCATTGTGACAGAACCGTATAATTGACCCGTCTCTGCTGCTTGACGAATAATGGTTACGGCCAAATCTTGCATTTTTTCCGATAAGGCTTCGGCTTCCGCTTTTAATTTGGCATTGTAAGCTTCATATTCTTTGCGCTTTGCTTCAAAAAGAGCCATGTTGTCTTTTGTTTTGCGCAATGCTTTCTTTTGGGGCAATAAATAGTTGCGGGCATAGCCGTCTTTTACTTTAACGACATCACCCATTTGTCCTAAACGTTCAATTCGTTCCAATAAAATAATTTCCATGTTTACTCCCCTTTCTTAATCAGCAACAAACGGCAGTAATGCGAGGAAACGAGCGCGTTTAATCGCTTTTGAAACACTGCGTTGGTGTTTGGCACAGGTTGCGGAAACACGTGACGGAACCATCTTACCGCGTTCGGTGATGAAACGGCTCAATGTTTTGATGTCTTTGTAATCAATTTCTTTCACGCCGTCAGCACAGAACGGGCATGTTTTCTTGTGATGATAAAAACTTTTTGTTTCAGCCATTATAAATCTCCTTGCGCAATTTCAACATCATATTTGTCGTCTGACTTTGCTTTGCGGGCTTTCGGTTCCATCATAACCGACGGACCTTCTTCCAACGCATCAACTTTAACCGTCAAATAACGCAACAAATTTTCGTCCAGACGCATTAACCGTTCCATTTCAACAATGGCATCGGCCGGTGCATCAATGTTCATCAATGTGTAATAACCTTTACGGTTTTTTTGAATTTTGTAGGCTAACGTGCGTAAGCCCCAGTTTTCACGCTTGGAAACTTTACCGCCGGCAGCTTCAACAACGGAAGCATATTTATCCGTTAATTCAGCTACTTTCGCCGGAGTTAAATCTTGGCGTGCAATAAATACATTTTCATAAAAAGGCATATAAGATTCTCCTTTTGGTTTTTCTCGTTCCGGTCCCACACTTATTCCCCATGAATAACTGCTCCGAAACATAGCCCCTGTCCGATAGCAAGAGCAAGGATTTATCGGAAATCTCTGTCATTATACATAAATTCACAAAAAAAGCAAGTATTTTTTTGATTTTTTTTATCTTTTAACAAAATACATTTTTATGACAAGATTATTCTTGACAACTGAATGACACAACCTTATATTCCGATTGATAACACAAAACTTTATTTTCCGAGTAGGAGGAGCCAGAAAATGATTCAAATTAACGATACAAATTTTAAAGCCGAAGTTTTAGATGCGCATCAACTTGTTTTAGTGGATTTTTTTGCAACCTGGTGCGGACCTTGCCGTCAAATGTTACCGATTATGGAAGAATTGTCTGCGGAAATGGGAGATAAAATCAAAATCGTTAAAATGGATGTGGATGAATCGCAAAAAACGCCTGAAATGTTTAACATTCAAAGTATTCCGACATTGATTATGTTTAAAGACGGCGAGTTGTTAGATAAACGGTTGGGCGCACAATCTAAATCCGAAATGGTTAAATGGATTAACAGCCATTTATAAGCCTGTTTAATCTTTATTTACAAAACTAAAAAGGGATTCCTGATGAGGAGTCCTTTTTTAGTTTGAAAATCAAAATAATTGCTGTGAAAAATATGAGTTAGTAATACCGTGTTCATACGATTATCATTTGCGCGATATTGATAGAGATTCTTTAAAAAAAATTAAAATCACTTTATTTTTTTTAAAATAAGATGTATTATATAGCTATTAGTGTGTAGTATTGCAATAGAAGGAGACGTATATGAGCGATTTGGCGCAGGAATTTTTTAGACAATTCGACAATCTTTTTCCGGATAAAGGTCAACAATCGAGAGCAAAGTATGATGTTCAGCTCAACGAGCTCTATCGGGGAAAGGTTTCAAGATATCCGGGAGGAGCTTTTTACGGGTTTACATTGAAAGGTGCAGAACAACTGCAACCTCAAATCAGAAGCGGATCGGGATTTAAAATGCATTTTTCCGTTGAAAGAAAAGATATCGGCAAAGCTTATGATATCATGTTGCGTATTTCAAAAAAATATGGGCTACCGCATTTTAAAATAATGACTGCTGCCCGCGCCGGACGCCAACAGGGGAAGACTTTTACCGTTTATACGGATTTTAAGAATAGAAAAACGGCACGATTATCAGCCATGGTGAAGGAAATCACTGCCGAGTTTGAAAAGGCACATATTTCGGTAGGTAAAATGGGTCAAAATCTAAGGTTGGGTGATCAGGTTATTCCGGGATGTCCGTATGGGCATTATCGGTTTGATTCGGAGGAGTTCGCTACTTCTCGCTCGCATTTTTCACTCCCTCGGGGATATGAGGACCCGTTTGAGCCGTTAAGGTGGGATAATTCGGCAAATTGGCGTGTCGGCAAAAATGGGTATGTTCTGGATAGTTACTCTTTACTATCTGAGTCCGAGCGCTTTAATTTGGTAACGCACCTTGATGATTTTGGAGTGCCGTATCGAACGGGGTATACTCGTGCCGGTAAAGAATTATTGCAACTGGGATTGAAATCGGATCAGTATCTTCAAAATGTGTTAGAATCTTCAAAAGGGTACTCGATGGAATATATTCCTTCGGAAAAAACGACGGCGGTTTTGAGGGGGTTACGTGCGGATAAAATTCCGTTTCAGACACTTAAAAGTGATGGTGGGACATACGTTAGAATTGCAAATACGGCACAAGCCATGAGTGTTCTTGAACGAAATGGGATTCAGCCGATGTTTTATCAGTCGCATTCGTGGCGAAATCCGCAGAACTGGGTTTCTCATACGAATAATATGACAGGTATACCGACGGGAAATTTAAATAGTTATGAAAGAAGTCAATTACGCGCTTTTTTTGGGATGCAAAATATAGAAGCGCAAAACGGCGTTGTTAATTTGGGTAGCCGTGCGCACCCGGAAAATGTGGGCGCTTTGTTGGTGCATGCTAATCCGGCAGAAGTCAAAAGAGTATTGCAAACAGCTGATCGTTTTGTGTTTCTAAATGTGGATCCCGGTTTGGAAAAAAGTATGGGAAACGGACGATCTCTCGGAGCGTTTCAATTTTATGAAGAGGGCGGTAGGCAGTATTTGATTGCGGAAAAGACAAATAAAATGGGTCTGTTTTTGCAAAAGAATAATATAAATCCAGGATTTTCAGTGAAAAAAGAAGGTCTCTGGAATAGGGTGAAAGAAAGGTTTTGGGGCTTTGAAAAAGCAGGTACAGCCTCTAAAACAGCAGAAAATACTTTTGAAAATATTGAGCCGCAGCAGGTTCCGCAACGAAAGCGAGCGACAACGCCTGCGGAAAATGAGGCATCAAATACAGAGGCAAACCGTGGAGCGGAGAAGCGACCGGACGGAGTGGGAGAGAATACGAAAAGCGTAAAAGTTAATACCCAAGAGAATGCATTGGCAGTTCAAGCGGAGTTGAAGAAGAACGGGATTAACTCAGTTCGGGTCAAAGATTCCAGAGGGACGTATTATGTCAGAGTAAGAGCGCAAGATGTGGATAAAGCGCAAAGTGTAATCCAAGAATGGAAAGCCGCAAGAGCGGTAAGCAGTGCATCAAATACGGGGGCAAACCGTGGAGCGGAGAAGCGAGCGGACGGAGTGGGAGAGAATACGAAAAGAGTAAAAGTTAATACCCAAGAGAATGCATTGGCAGTTCAAGCGGAGTTGAAGAAGAACGGGATTAACTCAGTTCGGGT
>CALXWZ010000011.1 GCA_944392555.1 uncultured Alphaproteobacteria bacterium
AAGTCAGGTGCGGATACGGCAACCCCGTCAATTGACGCAACGGCAGGCGAGGGAATGTTCGGCATAATGTCTTGATTATTGATGGGCGGAATGTTCGTTGGAGGAGTTACGCGTGCTGTTGCATTCACATCATCGGTATATGTTGCCAACACGCTCGGTTCCGGTTGATATTTTTGCAACATCGGCCAATGAAACAAGTTGTCATCCAAGAGAGTAAAGGGGATTTCTATATGCTCTTTTGATAAAAACTGATCCCATTGAACATTATTCACGTCGGCTTTTGTTATAACACCCGTTTTTTCGGCAAGTAAAACACCAGCAATATAGCGTGATAGATTCCGCGAAGTTAGATTGCTCATTATTTCTTGCCGAAAGGCCTCCTGTTGCGCCGGTGTTAGTGATGAAATCGGGCGAAGAGATAAGGCATCAAGTGAAGGTAATAATGGATTGAAAGCTGCATTATATTCGTTTGATGCAAAGCGTGGCTGAACAGAGGTAGATTCATCATTTGATAAATCAGGAAAAAGTGGATTTTCTCGATGAAGGTTGAGAATACGATCTATCTCCGCTCGAACAATTTGGGGAGAAATCGTTCCGATTAACACATTTTTAGTTTGAATTGGGCCGGTATATCCCATCTCGGATACCGGCTCATTCGGTGCGTTATCTAATAACGTGTTGTCGGGAGTTGGGAATGGCTCATCCGCGTGCAGTATGGTGGGTTGAATTTGCGTAGCAGATTGGGAGGTGCTTTCTGAACTAAAATTAAATTTTTCACTTGGGAATGGCTCATATTCGGCTTGCCCGAGTCTATCAGCCAAATCTGTTAACGAAACATTTTCGAAGCCTGGGGCTTTCAGTAATACGGCCAACACATCAGCAGTCAGGCGTTGCTCTAAAATTTGCGACTTGCCCATTTCACGGAGTTGAGTATTGATTTTTTCCAACGATTGCACATCTAATTGCTGATACGTTTTGATTTTGTATTGTTGCAAAAATTCAAGAGGTGTTTGCCCTGTTCCATAATCAATAGAATAAGGAGGCAAGAGTAATTTATTATCAATTAAGAAATTATCAACATTGTGCGCAAAAGTAAAGAGACGTTTATCCCAAACGGGATTGCCTGAATCCTTTGTAAAATTTAATGAGCCGGCATTGTAATTAAGATTAGAATTATAATTAAAATCAGGCATTTGTTCAACTCCATTAGTTTGCATTTTTCCTCTTTTTTAAAGAAAAGAGACAGTTGATTTTATCAAATTCGGATAAATCAACCATCTCTCTCCGCATCAACATATGTTGGATTTTTTTACACGCGTGTATTATCGTTGCCGGATAAAATGGTGTTTGTAGAATCCAAAGATGTATTTGTTATATTGGTTGCAACATTTGCCAAAGAGGCAGATTTGGTTAACCCTTCATCAATGGAAGGTGTTGTTCCATTTGTGGAGTCGGTATTGCCCTTCAAATCGTTAACCTGTGATTGTAAATCATTAACGGTTGATTGCAACGAAGATGTTTCTTTTTTCGCATCATCAGCTTTCTTTTTATATTTAATGATGAAGTAGGCACCGATTCCCAATGTGCCGACAGCAGCCAAAATCAAGAGGATATTTTTCCACGTCCAGAAACTTTCCTCCTCGGGTTGTTGAACAATGGCTTCAGGGGGTAAATTTGCCATTTCGTTTTTCTTCTTGATTTCTTCAGGGGTTAAGCCCTCTTGAGTACCACTGCGCGTCAAAGCCGCTTGTGCAGCGTTTGGTTGGAGTAACGCCGGGTTGAGATTGGCGCCTTGAATCCCCTTTGTGGCAGCCGGTGCTTTTCCTGCTTTGGCAGTTGAAGGTGCCGGTTTTTCTTTATTGTCAAGCCCGCCTTCTGCTTGTTTTCCGCCATCTAAGTCATTAAGCTTTTTTTGGAGCATTTGTAAATTTTCATAATCATCTATAAAAGGTTTGATTTTTGCCTTTTCTTCCTCTGTGAGTTCTTCATTATTCAGATACTTCTGAAGAAGGGGCTTTAATTCCTTGTTTTCTTGAATCCATTGCTGAAGTCGTATGGTGGTATCAGCCAATTCTTTTTGGATAACTTCTTTTTCAGACTTCGGAGTTGAATCAATAGGTTGCAAATCACCCGTTGCAAGCTCATCACCGGAAGAAGTGGTCGATTGATTTGCATTATCTTCTATATGGCTTTCCATACCTTGTGTTTGAGTATTTTCATTCTTTAATTGTCTTTCAAGTTCAGAATAGAATAACTCACTTGCATTTGCACAGAAAATTTTTGTTTGCTCAGATACCCATGCTTGAGCAATCTCTCCGGTACCTGAAAGATTCTGCCGTATTTGATCGTTGCTATTGATTAAGTATTGCCCATAATCATAATTAGCATCTCTAATTCCTTCCAACACCCTTCTTGTTTGCTCATCCGGGGAAGCTGCAAGAGCGCGTTCAATTAAGTTTTTTCTTGTTTCTTTATCATTATATTTATAAGATTTGGTTTTTACTTTATCGGACAGCTTTTGTGCTATAGCATCAAATGCTTCTTCGGTTGTTGTGTCAAATACCAGATTATCAACGGACATGGCAGCTAATGCAATTGATGCTACGCACAAGGCCGGACCCATAACTTTCGGGCTCTTAATCGCTGTAAAAGCTTTTCTCATTCTAGCGGTCAGTCCCTTCTGGCTCGCTATTTTCTCATATCGGCTGGTTAGTTTTGCAACGTCTTCAGCTGCTGACGACAGTGAAGCAATGCCACGCGCATCTTTGCCGATATACTTCGTGATAGCTCCCTTGCCATCGGCTTTGATAATTGCGTCTAATTGTGAAACACGTTCAGTCAATATTTTCGCACGCGTTGGACCCAAAAACTCATCAAACTCTTTTGCCATGGTTTGTTTGAGTGTTCTTATGCTCTCAATACAAGTTGTTTGTCCTGAGGCTGAGACACCAATCTTATTAGTTGTCAAAATCCTGTTTAGCTCAGTTTTTGTCAAAGTCCCTGCTTTAGCTGCTTTTGCCACTGCTTCTTTGGCGTTTGCTATATCTGTAGGGTCTCCCTTTGCCGTATTAAACATGTTTTTAATTGCATTTTCACACTTTGATGAGTAGTCAACACCAATTTGTTGAAGTCTAGAGAAACTTTTTGATTTTGGGTTTTTTGCTGTAAAATCTTCAATGAATTGTAATCGACTGGCAGTAGTTGCAGCACCGGCTCTTTCCAGATTTAGAATCGGATCAATAAGGGCCTCATCATACAGCTCGGCAATTTTTGCATTCACAGGTGAAGCGGTATTCATAACTTCACTTTTTAAATCGTCCAGTGCCTCCGAAAGTGCTCTGCGAACCGCTGCATTTTTCTTTGAACCGGCTTTAACAAAATTGTTATGAGCATCTTCTGCCTTCTTCAATAGAGCTTTTAATTTTGTGTCTCCTATTCCGGAGCTTTTCAAATAGGTGGATAGATCTGATAGAGCAGTCAGCTGTGTAGCCAGCAACTGATTGCGTGCAGTAATCATTTTGCATATTGTTTTATAGGCTAAATAACCGCTCGCAACTGCTCCGGCCATTTGTGTGCTACCCATAAAGATCTCGTATCTGCCTTGTGCTGATGCAATTTCTCTGACGCCTTGTCCGATTGTTCCGGATACGGCAAGACTTTGCGCTTCAATATTTTCCGTATTAATTGTTAAATGATTTGTTTGTTTTTCTGCCATGATATCCTCCTCTATGAATGTTGTAGGTTCGTTTTATTTGATGAAAAATTCGTTTCGTCAGCTCTTGATTCATCATATCGTTGAGCATGATAGGAAAGCGTTGTCCCCGTGAGGTCTGTCTGGTCTTCTTCGCTTTCTTCTTCTGTGCTATTGCTGTCTCCGATATTGAAATGTAGAAGCACTTCATCCATTGACTCATCCCCCTCATAGTAAGAACTATCCGTTGTTAGCTTATCACTGCTGATAGGCATATTACTTTGTGAGTCAGATTGTGTGGTTGGTATGTTAGATTCGGTATCTTGCATTTCTTGATCGCTCGCCTGTGGATTAAATGTAGCAAGAACGGAATCCGGTATGATATCCTGTCCGCCAGCTTCAGAAGCATTAATTTCAGCATTTTTTGAGGGTTCTGGGCGACCGGCATTTCTCCAGGCATTCAATATTAGCTCCCTGTTTTCCGCCTCCATTTCTGCCGAAAGGCATTCTTGCGAAATTTTGGCCAATTCTGTAAGCATTTCGGCTTCTGCTGAATTATAAAGAGCAATATGCTCCTCAATGGTTTCACCCGATAAGGCAGAAAGATTTACTTCGTTCGCTTGTTTTGCATAGTAAAAGTATTTCCCGGTTCGTACAGCTTGCAGTAATAAATTTTCGCGAGCTAATTCAGCTGCTTCCGCTTGAAGTGCTTGATTATCGGGATTTTTTGTCATCTCTTCATAATTCTTAATAGTTGCTTTGCGCACACTATCCCTATACTCGTTCCTTTCTTTCTCGGGTAATTGCGCAATTTGACGGGCTTCTTGCACAAAACGAAAGATATCATATTCGGGAGCCTCCGAATTTGCCAGCCCAAATGCAATGGCTTTATCAAATTCCACCATATCTGTTTTGTCTATTCGTTGTTCTGCTTTAGCTCTTTGCTTGAGTTGATCTCTAACCGTTATTGTGATTTGCTCTTGGACATGACTGTTCTTAATTCCTGAAAAAGCACGGTTAACCCATGTGTCGTCAAACCAGCGTTGCATATCTTTTTGCCATGATGCTGTTGGCCCGTACATGTCGGCTCCAATGTCCGCTCCTGTAAGAGCCAGACCTGAAAGAGTCCCCGCTGCGACTCCCTGTGCAGTATACATCCCCGCGATCAATGTGCTTGCGCCGCCCAGAGCAACACCCGCAACACCTGCAGTAGCCGCGCTGGCTGCAATAAGTAACGCCGCTTTTGTGCCTTGGTAAATCCCTTGTGAGACGGCTTCCCTTTGAACCATTAAATCGGCAAGGCCCATAATTGTTGCCCGTGAGGAGGCGCTATTGTCATTGGATAAATTGAGGCGAACGGGTAACTTTTGTGTTTCAACATCCCTTAATTTATCCAGTAAAGAGGAATCCTTTTGGCGGGCTTGATTGAATTCATTCACTCGCGAAACCATGTAGTTATAATAATTTTCAGCTTTTTCCAGTCGTTCCAAATTCGGGATAACAATTCTGGAAACATTTTCTTCGTCCGCTGATATGTGGAGACCTGAAAATGATGACGGCTTCGCAACTAAACCTCGGTGTATGGCATCATTGAGAATGTAATCCGGAGAACCATTTTCCCATGCCACTTTTGCATCTATATCATTTTCACGAATGGCTTTATCAATATAATATCGTCTCATATTCTCATAGAAGGGGGATGTTGTTATTGCCGTTAAAGCATCTTCATACGCTTGTGCCACACCCTTTGCTTGAAACGCATATTTACGAATATACGGAAATGAAATTCTATCGCGATGGTCCTCTCGCCCATGTTCGCGAAAATACCAGTTTTCTTCAGAGTTGTCTCGATAGTACTTCAATCCCTCTTGGATAAGGTTATAATAGTGTGAAACTTTGGATTGCATGGGTTTTATGTTTGCACTTTCCGACCCGACCCCAAATGAGATCCCCTGCATAAAAGCATACCGTTCTCGCACAAGCGGAGAAAGATGATCCAATGTCCAATTTACCTGCTTGCGGTTATCTTCATTATCTGTCATAAAATCCAAACTGCGCTTGTATTTTTCAAAATCCGCCGTGATGGAATATTCGTGAAATTCTCCCATTTTTTCTCCGAATGATACAAAATCAGAAGAAGTTGATAGCAGATTTCTTTCGCGTGTTAATTTTTCTTGATCTTCTTTTGAATCTTCGGCGTCCAGCAAAGCATCAATTTCTTTTAAACGCATTTGCTTAAATTGTTCAAATTGATTACCCTGTAAAATCTCTTTCATGGTTTCTCTGCGGGCAACAAGCGTTTCACGCGTTCCTCCGATACGATCATCTTTCCACGCCGGATAAAAATCATCGTACCAAAATTTATCTTCCCATACGCTCAGATATTGGAGTATGTCTTTTTCATACTCATCAATTAAACTTTGATTGGGTGAGACGTGAATCAACCCGATATGCCCTTTCGCCATGTATTACCTCCGTTTGCTAGTAGCTGTATAAGCAAGTCACTTATATACTCTATCATAAAAATGAGCGTCGCGCAACCTTTTTGTTAATTTTTTGCTTTTTTAGATGAATATTTGTTGAAATTTTTTTTCTGCTTCCTATTCCTTTGGCTGCTACGCAAGCGAAGATACACCGCCGTCATTACGGGCGGGTTTAGGCGTATAAAAAATTGTCCTCTTCTTTGCGAAAAAGGACAATTTTAATACCGCCCCTATGCACTTCTTTATGTGCACTTTTGGGATGATGCAAATTTTTTGCTACATATCTCGTGTATGCTCGGTATACATGTAGTCGTTTCCTTGCGTTTCATTATCACGGTAGGGTTGCGCATTTTGAGACAATGTTTGACGCGTCATCGGTTGACGCGATTCATCTTGCATACTCTGCGTTTGCTCGCCTGCTTGATTTTGCGTCGCCTCTCTTTCCGCTTCCCGTTGCTGACAGCTCTTTTCTAATTCCGAAAAGAATCTGTTGTTGGCATAGTCTTTCAACATTGCATTGAAATAGGGTGAAACTTTTTGAGCCAGTAAAGAAGTTGGCGTTGCTTTTTCACCCGATAAAATGCGTGAAAACATACTATCTTGTTGCGTTGAAGCGGTTGTCCCGCTATCGGTTTGATTGGTCGGCTCTACGGCAAATAATTCAAGATTGCCCGTTTCAATGAGATAATTTCCGTAATCATATCCGCATTTTTCAATGGCTTCAAGCAGTTCCGCTTCGTCGGGCGAGGCGTATTTTTTCGCTCGCGCCAATAAGTCTTTTTTGGCTTGCGTGTCATAGGAATCAATGCATGGATTATATCCCGTCATATATTTTTCCGTTTTATCAAATGTATCTGCAATCAGTTGATCCACAAGTGCCTTTTCGGGAAAAGCCCGTTGATTCGTTGAGTGAATGGCGCTGATTAATAAGGCTGCCGAAGCGCCATAACCCGCTACGCCGATGGCCAGTCTTTTCGGACTGATTTTGCGCATGGCTGTTTCGCTACTTGTTGCTTGTCCGCTTCTGGTTTGCTCGGCCTGCATGGCTTCGGTAGCTGTTTTTTTGCGCGGACTGAGTAAGTCTTGTATCGTACCGCTGTTTTTAGCGGATTTCTTAGCTTCAAGCGGTGTGCTTTCAACCATCCGAAATTCATCGCATACCCGTTGGACGTTTGCCGGTAAGTCTTTCACACCCATTAACGGCTCTAAATTAGCGCGTTTAACGGCTTCATTCAGCGGACGCAATAATTGCAAATCACGATAAGTTGCTTGAATACCGCTCACGTGGCTTGACATTTTTGATGATAATGCTTGGACCGGCTTTTTGACTTGCTCCGGAATCGGTTTATAGTCAAAAATCTGATTCAATTCGGGAATTGATGTGGCACGGGAGATTTCGGCTTTCTGCCAGAGTAATTGTCTGCGCAGTCGCTCCGGACTCTGGTTGAAAACTTTTCGCTCTTCGGGTGTCAACTCAAAAGAGCCTTCCGTGATATCAATTAAATCTTGACCTTTAAATCCGCCTTCGCGTGCTGTTTTATAACGTTTCTCGGCCAATTCATCCGTCACAATAATATCTTCCCCGTTCAGAATGCTTTCTTTTTGCTCAATCGTTAGCGGATAATCCGCATTCTGTAAGCGCCTGCCTTCAAATATTTCTTGCGGATTGTTTATCATTCTTTCCATATTGCGAATAAGTGTATCCGCACGTAATTGTTTCAGTGTATCCATTGAGGTTAGCTTCGGCGGATTCAATAATTCCGATTTGCCTTGCAGATAACTTTTATACGCGCTGATATCTGCGTATGCGTTCATTTCGTATTTTGAGGGTTTAAAATCTCCTTCCGTTATTCGCACCAATGCGTCACCCGAAATGCCCGCTTTGCGCGCTGTTTCATATCGTTCGGCAGCGGCAACGTTATCAATTTCTATCAATCCTCCACGCGCAATGGTTGCTTTTTGGGATCTTGAAAGCGCAAATTCTTTTGCGTTCATTGCTTTCGTTATTTCTTTTTCCGTTAAGGGAGTTCCCTCGGTAGCTTTTTGCGTTGCTTCGGCTTCTATACGTGTTATCCGTTCCGCCAAGGTGTTGCAACGAATACGCTCTTCCGTTAAAACCGGATTCAATGTTTCTTGCAGTTTTATCAAATCGGGGATTACATCCATGGCAAAGCGCGTATCAACGGTTCTTAATTCTTGCAATGGTTGCGTAATGGAAAGCGGGTTTTCCGCTAATCGCGTGCTGATATCAGATAAGGTTTTTGATGTGCTTGCCTCTGCGTTCATCATAGAGGCAACGCCCGGATTTTCGTGAAAAAAACTATCTTGGTATTTTGATAAATCCCCCAAGTAACTATCCGCCGTTGCATTTGATATACGCCCTTTTCGGCAAGCTTGTAATGTTTGCGAATCAACAACCGAAGCGCCGACACCGCGCCGAACCAATCGCGTGAGTGCCCCATTGCGTTCACGCGTAACGATAGTATAAGCTTCGTGATTTTTCAACAGGTGACTTGTTAATGCCGTTGTCGCTCCCGATAAAATGGAACCGGCATAGGAGAGGCGTTCACTGTCTTGCATAACTGTTTGTTGCAGTAAATCTTTTTCTTGCGCTTGGATATCTTGCATAATGGTTTCTATTTGCGTTGAATTATTCAAGATGTCTGCTTGCGTGACTTCTTGAATATCTTCCAAATCCAGTGATTGCGTTTCTGTTATCGTCATGATGGTTCTCCTGTTTTCTATGAATTATAATCTGTTTTTGCGTTATCATACATCGTTCGTGCGGGGTGAGATTCCACCTCCGTATATTTCTGCGCATGTTGATTGAGTGTTGCCATTTTACCTCTTTTCGAAAATGCTCCGTCTTTCAGCGGTGTGTTTGACGGGATGTTTTGTGCCGGCTGATGATTTATTCCTCTGTTATCTGTTTGCTGATGTTGACGGTTATTCTCTGCCGAATTGAGTCCCTCATTTAATGTAGCGTAAAATAAATAATCTGCATTGTCCAGTACAATTTTGTTCACGGCTGTTGCGATTTCTTTCGGAAAGATAATGCCGTTTTCCGAAGAACGGGAACCGCATAATTTCAGCCGTCCTGATTTGACTTCTGAAATCGCATAGTTATAAGCTGTTGCTTGGGTGTCTAAAAGCAGTTCTTGTTGCTGTAACAATTGATTTTGCGCATTCAATAAGTTTTGTTGCTCTTGAATGAGCGCAACTCTGTCTGATGACGTATCGGCTACTTTGGCAAACGCTTCCAACAAATCTTGCTGTAACGCAAGCAATTCTCTTTGCTTTTGTATATCCGTTGCTTTTGTGGAAGATAAGATTTGTTGTGTGCCGATGGCTTCTCTTTGACGCGCTAAAATATGCGTGGCTTCATCGGAAAGTGGCGGTAATTCTGATGATTCATGCGCATAGAAAAGATTTTGTTGCTCGGTTAACAAGGCTTGTTGTGTTTCGGAAAGGTAAGTTAACCCTCGTGTAATTAAGTCTTTTTTCTCATTTAGCGTAAACGTGTGAATACCATACGGATTTAAATTACTTTGCGCGGGTTTATCCGAAACAGTTAAATGCGGCGCAGCTGCACCCGAAAGGAAAATACCTGCATTTTGCGTTTGGATGGTGCGGATATCCTGATGTGCTTGATGTTCATTCGGATTGTATTCAAAATTCTGAACGCCGTTTATAAATTCATAACCCGTGTAAAGCAATGCGGCACGGTTCAGAACGGAAAAAGTTTTGGCTGTTATTTTTTTTGCTTTGGTTAATTTGGGATGACGCTGTGTAGCTTGCATTGTTTTTTCAATTTGCTGATATTTAACGTTCCCCGCTTTATCCAAATAGGTGGCAAACCCCGCATGCCCTTGGTTGCGATAAAGAGTGGAAAGCGTTTTTCCGGCATTTGTTTCGGGCGAGATTTTGCTTAATATCTCTCCGTTATATTTATCCAGTGCTTTCAATTCATCGCGGATGCTTTGTAATTCCGTATCTATTTTACGAATATGGCTCGGAAGGGCTGTCGGGCTTGCTTTCTGCGCCAGTAATTCCTGATTTCTTTTTAGGAGTGATACTTTTGTTTCGACCACTTGTTTTAGATGGGGCTGTTTTTGTAATGATTGTAAAATTTCTTCCGAATGCTTTGTTAAAAATGCGTTGATGACTTGGTTGGATTTCTGTTTAAGGTGCGACGTATAATACTGCGTCCCTGCAATAAAGGCTCCGCTGAAAAAGACGGTTAATCCGTTTTCAAGATGAGCTTGCTCCTTTAATATATTCACGTTATCAATGACAAATCCAATCAAAGAACTTGTTTCTTTATGAACTTGTTGTTGTAAATCGGTTTGGTTGATGAGTGTATATTTTTTTTGATTCATAACATGCCTCCCGATTTACTCTTTTATATGAACTGCCGTATGCGGGAATAATGAATCATTGCTTTCCCGTTCGGCATACATTTGAGCGTGTTGTCGTAGCGTTTTGCTTCCGAGACGGCTTGCCGTAAGTGGTTTATTGTCAGCCGGGCTCTGCGATTGTGCGGATTGTTGCGATTGTATTGTTGTCGGCTGAAGCGAACGAACGTCGTTAAGCGCCAATAGCTTTTCATCGTATTTTGTTTGATACGCCATTACCGCTTCACGGCAAAGTGTTTCAGTTTGCACGGCTTTCACCTTTGTCAGCGAATCCGAAAAATTGCGGAATAAGCGTTGCTGTTCAGGTGTATATTCTGATAGATGCTCTGCTAATCTTTCTTCTAATACTTGATCAGGTGAAAGCATGCCGGATTCATTTATTGATTTTTGTTTTTTTGCTTCTAAATAATTTATGGCATGATAGAAACAGCAACCGTCTTGACATGCTTCCAACAATTTTGGATCAACTGTTTCGGGGTTCTCCCATATATCTCGCACCAGTGATAACGTTGCTTTGGTTTCATCGGAGCAGGGAGAATTTAACGCAAATTCCAGGGCATTACGTAGATCCTGCTGTGTCGGCAAACGATCTTTTGCTTGTGCATACAGGTTGTTTTGGATACGCGTGATATATTCTAATTTTTGAGGTGTTGCCTTTTCAAAAAAATCATTCCATACTGTGTTGATAAAATCATTTGTCTTTTTATTTAATGCACTGCTTTCAATATATTCGCTGACGGGTTTCTCGGCTCCGAAAAATTTGGCACCTGCGGAAACACCGATACCTCCTAATCCTGCCACATACATATAGCGTGGAAATGCTTTGCATAGTAAAGCGCCTACACCGCCGATAGTGGCATAGTCCGACATATTAAACCAAAACTTGGCCGTTGTGGCGGGTTGAATGAACGCATCGCTGATTGAGCCAACGGCCGAGACAACATCTTGTTGTTTATTATCGGATAATGAGGTCAATGCTTGCAAGGTAAAGGGTTCTTGTTGCGGACGCTCGGTTGCGTAAATTGGCTCTGCCTGTATAAAATGATTGTATAAATGAACCAGCGTGGTATATTTCGCTTGTGCCTGACTTAACCGACGTAAGGCATCTTCCGCCTGCATTAGATTTTGATAATCCGCACTTGTTTGCGGAAGCGAAAAATCCGCAAAATTCGGTTGAATATCTGCCACTAAACCGGTTTGCTTACCGTAGGCAATAATATCCGGATTATCTGAAAAAAACGTTGCCCGCGCCAGCGCATAATGATTACTTTTTTGAACGGTTGTGCGCAGTTTACGAGAGATTAAAAAGTAATCAGCACGAAGTTTGCCGTAGTTATCTCGTTCGGATTTATCGGTTGATAGCCCAATGGCTTCCCCAACCCCGATGAAATAATCGCCTGCTTGCAGTAATTTTGATACTGCTTCCTCGCTCGGCGTGATGATTCGTTTGTATGCTTTTTCGGCTTGTGTGTATTGTTCAATAGCCGTTCGAAATGTTTGATAAGCCTCCGCTAACTGATGATAGTTCTCTATTTCGGCAGTGCAAGCGTTCATTTCTTGACGATATTGCTCAACCAAAGCAGCGGATTCCTTAACCTGCGTTGCTACCAGTGCCGTTTGTGCAACGTCTTGTGCTTGCAGGGCTTCATGCGCGGCTCGGGCGGCTTCATCATATTGAGCTAATGCCAAGCGATATTTGGCCTCGGCTTCGGGTTGTTGACGAACGGCTTGTTTATATTGTTCCTCTTTTGCAACCAAAAAATCGGTTGCTACTGCCGTATAGTCGCTCATGATACGGCGATATTTTTCAAAAACCTGTTTGCGCTCCTTGCGTGTTTCTTTTCGTTCCGCCGTGGTTTGTGTCAGATAAAAAGCGCGCATTTTCGGATACATCGGGGATTTTTGAATCAGATTAACGGCACTTTCGTAAACAAGCGCTCTTCCGAGAGCTTCATTTGTGTATTGACGAATATGTGCCAAAGAAAGTTCGTTTTTATGCGCATTCCGCCCGGTGCTGGTTAAATAAATGCCATCATCGGCATGCGCATTGACGGTTTGTATCCCTTCGCGCAGGTTGTTTTCCAGTTGTGTTAAAACGGCGCGTTCCGTTTCGGGATTTTCTACCCGTATCGGCTCAGCCTCGGTGAGAGCCTGATTGATTCCCTTTAACGTGTTGTAGTAGGCACAAACAGCGTCCTTAAATTGTTGCTCAATCGCTTTTTCTTGTCCGGTTGGATGATGTTGCCCGAAAGCGGGCGCGAGTGTGGGTTGAAATATGCCCGAAGCAACGGCATATTCGGCATAATCTTGCGCTTTTCCCAAATCGGCTAATTCTTGCCGACGTTGCGCACCTGCGCTCGATTGCGTATTTGCTTGCATATTTGTTTGTGATTGCAAGAAAGATAATTGTTTTTGTTTGAATGCCGAAAAATTGTTGCTTCCCAAAGCGGTGGCTTGCTTTTGCATACCCGATAACCAATACGGCAATAAGGCCCCGTTAGGTGCATATTGAATAGCCTCGTCGCCCGACAAGGTAGCTAACGCAACCTGCGCGTTGCATTCGGTTAAAAAATACCGAACCAACGTATCTGCCGAATCTGTTTCCGTATAAGATACCCGAGGCATTGAAAACTCCTTAATTATTGCCTGATTATACCATAAAAATAGTGATTTTGCAAGCACTATCCGTATAACTTATGCTCCTTGAAGAACATATTTTTTTGTGCCCGAATGGAACTATCCGGATTGAGAAAGTATTTATTACTATTTAGCGATTTTCATTTGTTTTATCGGTTGCTTTTTGTGTGATAAAGGCTTTATCATCCGGCAGAACTTCGGCATACGGTTGCCCGAATTGACGCATTTTATCATTGATTCCTTGAACGGGCGATGTTTCGGCGCTTTCTGTATGTGCTTTTGTATATGTATTCGAATGTGTCTCCGACGGGTAAGCTTGCAAACGAGAATCCGTATTTTCCGAAACGAATGGGATATGCCCGCCATTGCTTATTGTTTGGGACTGATTTGCTTGGCGTTGAAAACCTTGTTGCAATAAGAGGCTTTGATAGTCAAGCAATAATGTTCGGCATTGCAGTTCTGTTTGAAGTTGCCGTGTGCGCTCCGTTGCGGAAGCCAATTCAAATAACAGTTCGTAATTTTGAGTGCATTGCGTTTGTAAATGTTGTATCTCTTTTTGATTCATCTGAGGCACTGCGGATCCCGCATTCCATACGCCCGCTTCACGCAAGCATGCCATATCTTGCCGATAGTGATAAGAAAGTTCGCGGTGGGCCGATGAACCTGTATCGTGTGTTGCGTAGCGCAAGGCATGGTAAAAATAATTGCCTGTTTCGGCGCCGTTCAACACGGCATTTTCGCGTTGAAAGTTTTTCTTTGCTTGCTCAAATTCTTGTTTTGTTATTTCTTTTCGCTTAAAACGTTGGGCGCTTTCTTTATAACGCTTAGCATTTTCCCGACGCTTGTTTGCTAAATCCTCTTTGGAAATCGCTGATAACCGGGTGGCCTGCATAACAATGCTTAAAATCTCTTTCGTTTGCAAAGTAGTTGCCGTTGAGGCAACGTGTGCCAACGCCTCTTGAAATTGTTGTTGCTCTGTTTGGTTATTTCGCAATTCAGCTAGATTCAGAATCAGGCGATTGCCCAGATTGGTTTCATCTTGTATACGCTTTTTAATATCAGCTTCGGCTACTTGATAACTTTCTTCTTGATTGCCTGCTTGGCCTAATCTATATCGCTCATTATGCGGATTAAAACGATTGTTGAGCGAATAAATGCGCTCAAAATTCGGTTGAATTAGTTGTTGCTGTTCGGCAAGCAGAGCGCGCACGGCTTGCGGATGATTCGTGTATTCCTCAATAAATTCGTTATAAAGTTCGGCTAAATAAAAATAGTTATTTTCCAGAGATTTTAATTGCGCCAAACTTTCGCTTGCCGATAAATTCGTTTGAACGGGTTTGAGGGTTGTTAAATTGTCCCAGCAAGCCCGCGTTTCTTTTTGTTGATCAAAAAGGTGCGCTTGCTTTACTTTTACTTGTTCTTCAGCCTGTTGATATGCCCGCGTATCGGCACCGTATTGCTTGCGCGCACGTTCAATATCTTGCCGTAATGCTTCTTCTGATTGATGCAGTTTTCCGATGGCATAGGCTTGTAAAAGTTTGCCGTTCGGTGAGGATAAAATAGTTTCTATGGCCTCTTGATACGTTTCGGCATACCCAACAGCGCGATGCCCGTAGCGTGATACATGCTGATACCATAGCCCAGCGCGGTAATCTTCACCAGCATAATCATCTTGATGTGCGCCGTAATACTGCACGCCCTGTTGTATGAGCGTTTGTATTTCTTGGTATTTTGCCTGTGATGAATCGGTTTTAATTCGTTGCCCCGTTTGAAGTGCATAAGCAAGGCTTTGAATCATTTCATAACGCTGATGCTGTGCCGGAGCAAATAGAGCCGTTGCATAAGAAACTTGCTCTTTGTTATCATCATTCGGTAAGATAATGGTTTCTTTTGCCACGTGATAATCCCCTTGCGCCGTTGCAAACGATGTATAATCTTTTGCACGCAAGAGTCGATTGCGCGTTGCTTCTGCTTTTGTGCGTGCTTGAATATCTGTTGCCGTGGATATGGATTGCCGTAAATCGGCCGATAGGCGTTGCTTATAATCATCAAAATTATCTGCCGTCAACAAAGTAGCAACTTCGGTGCGAGCCGTTAGCTCTTCTCTTAATCCGGCAATGTCAGCATGTCGCCAAGCGCGGGGCAGGGTATCCCCTTCCTTTTCGCTGTAATAGCGCCGAATACGGTATTCCCATTCATCTGTTAAGGATTGATTATCGGTTGACGGCGCGAAGAGAAAATCGGTGCCGGCATTTATGTTTGTAAAAAGTTGACGCCCTGTTTGTGTGGGGATTTGCAAATCGGGATGCGCTTTCGTGTTTGTTTGGGTGAAAATTTGTGCGTTAGTCTCTGCTTGCGCAGTGATTTGCGAATCGGTACCTGTTTGTGTGGGTGATTGAATCTGCTCATTTGGTTGCAAAAGTAATTCTTGCGGGCGGGTGCTGTTTTGATAAGCACATACCAGTTGCTCCCGATAATGTAATTCGGCGGTATAGTCGGTTAATTGTTGCAACGAGTCGGCCAATGCGTGCAGTTGTTCTTGCTCTTTTTCCGGATAGAGTTTTGCAAATGCCGTCATATCGGATATAGCCGAATCGTTTTGGCGGGATAAATATGAAATGACATTTTTAAAATAACAGTTATTTTGCAAACACTGAACGGCTAATTCGCTTTGCGCTTTTTCAGCGGATAAGTCATTTATTCTTGCTTGTGTTTGGGTTTGCTCTTGAAGCAATGCGACCCATGCCGGATTTTCTTGCTCCGTTTTTTGAATCTTATCGGTAATAACTTGAAGTTCCGCTTGCTTTTGATTCAGATTGTTTTGTAGCGTGATATATTCATCCAGACGTTCAGCATTATCCGGTTCAGCCAAAAAAGAATCGGCATCTTGTTGCGCCTGATGAATTTCTTTTGCTAATGTATCGCGTTGATTTAGTAATGTTTGATATGCCGTTCCATCCGATTCCGAATAGTGTTGTAATTGTTGTTGTATCTTTTCCAGCCGTTTTGTTTCTTGTTCGTAGGCATTCGTTTGTTCTTTTAATTTTTCTTCCCACGTTTGTAATGGGTATTGCCGAATCTTTTTGATAACGCTCAGAATTTCACGTGTCACATTATCCCCATACACTACCCCGTAATCAACGGCAGCAGCAAAATCGGCATCGTCGGGAAAAGATTTTTTAATCTGACTTGACGCCATTTCATTTCGGAGAAGAATATCGGCCGTTTTTTGGTGCTCCGATTCATTCATGGCTTCGGTAAGCCATTGTAAAGCGCTTGTTTCCGAAAGAAAACGCGTAGTTTCGTATTTTGCATTTTGGTAAGTTTTATTTTGCTCCAACCACGATTCCGTTGCCACAATAACAGGCAATGCCGCCCCGCGTGTTTGCATAAGGGCAACCGTTTCCGGTAAAAATAATGCCCCGCGCTCAATTAAATCCGTGGAACTGCGGGCAAATCCGTAGGGTTGCACCATTTGGGTTGTCACTGCTTTAAAAACGGCCTCCCCGTTTTGAATTTGTGATAGGGCTTGATGCGATATATTCCAATTCAGCGAAACAGTTGGTGCGGTGATTTTAATTTTTGAAAGAGATTGAAGAAGATTCGGATTTTGTTGCAGTTGTTGATAAAATTCGGTTTGTAAGTCAACCAAATACCGATATTCCGATTCGGCATTTTTGAGCCGTTGCAAGGCTGGAATGGCTAATTTATCCAGTGAAGGGTGGGTATATTTAAAATGAAAGGAATGGGTATCGGCCTCTTCCATTAACCCGACTTGTCGGGCATGTAAGATAATTTCGTCATACGATTTTTCTCTCCAAAGCGATACGTTATTTTCATAATGCTCTTGCGCAACGGCATATTGCTTTTCTGCCGTTGCCATTTCTGCGCTTCCGGGAGTATATTGTTCTTGCGCTTGCCGATAAGCTGTTGTTGCCGATTCCAAAGCGCGTGTTTCTTTTTCTATTTGGTATTGACGCAGTGCATTGAAATAAGGTGAATTTTTGGTGATTTCAATCAAATCTTCCAATGCCTGCGCTTGTCCGAGGGCTTTGTAGGCGTGTTGACGAACACAGATAAAATCAAGCCCGTCCGTATAATCCGTTCGTCCTTGTTGCGAAAGATAAACCCCGTCGCCTTTTCGGTGCGTATATTCTTCTAATCCCTGCACAATATCTTCATAAATCGTTTGCGTTGAAAAAGTCGGCAATTTGAGCGATTGACCCATTCGTAAGCCAAATGCCACACTTTGCGTAGCATTATAAATAGCTTCTGCCGTTGGTATCAGTTGCTCCGATGTTTGAAGATATCGCTGAATATCATCAGTATCAGTCTCTTCTGCTTTGGGTAGTGACACAAACCCCGAAAGCGGTGTGAGTTGTTTCGTCAGGCACGCAAAATCAAAATAAGTAGTGGCGGAAGTGCTTGCCGTTATCAAATCAGTCTGCTCTGTTGAGTGTAAATCAGATTGATTCGTTTGTAAGCGAGCGCTGTCTTTCGCCGATTCGGCAAGTGCAGGTTGAATTGAGGCAGACGGGGACAAAAAATCCGCTTGTGTTTTAGCTTGATTCAAATTTTTTTTATATTGCTCAAAATTATCCAGCGTTAATGCTTGCGCCACGCGTTTCCGCTCGGACAACATAATACTTAATCCACGCACCGAATCATTACGCCATGCGTTGCCTGCGCTTGTATTCGTTGTTGCATACAGGCTAAGAAATTCACTCCATTGGGTGATGAGTGAATGAATCGGTATATCGGTAAGATGGATTGATTTTGTCATCAAAAACTCCGCCGTCATCAAATATGCTTTTTATTCTATCATAAAATCGGTTTAATTGCAACCGATTTAGGGTATTGCTTTTATTTGTTGATATTTTCGGCAGTTGTAAAAACAATGTGCAGGAATCGTCTTCTTTAAACAGCGTTTGATAAAAGCCGAAATCGAGTAAAGGCACGGCGATAATCGAATATGGCTTTAAAATAATACGGCGCTGTGCCGTAGGATGATTGAAGGATTGATTAGGTGTGAAACAAAAAAGAGCGCATTCATTGTGAATGCGCTCTTTTACGACTGATTGTGTCTTTGGCGTTTACTTCAATAACATTTTGAAATCAACGACAACGGCTCTATCTTTTGTAACCAAAACAGGGTTTCCGTCAATAGACGTAATTTCCGGAATTTCCAACACAACTTGTTGAACTTTCTTCAATGTTTCGGCTAACGGTTTAACGGCTTTCGGTTCCTCACCGCGCACGCCGTTTAAAATAACGCCGACTTTTGTTTCTTTAATCATATCGTCAAAGTCAACTGCCGGTAAGATGCGTAATGTGGTATCTTTCATCACTTCCGTATAAATACCGCCCGTTCCGAAGACCATAATCCGCCCGAAGTTTCTATCGGAATTAACACCGATAATCGTTTCGGTTGCCTTAACGATCATTTCTTGAATCAATACGCTGGCACCTTTGAGTTGGAACTTGGTGATAGAACCGTTTAATCCTTCCCATGCTTCATTAAAGGTGGCTTCATCATGCACATTCAAATAAATTCCCTTCATTTCCGTTTTATGCAAAGCATCCGGTGCCGATAATTTCAACACAACGGGAGCAGGGAATATTTTTTGGCAGAACGCATAGGCTTGCGCTTTATCCGTAAAGTTACCGCTCTTCGGATAGTCAATCCCGTAATGATCCATAATCATATTCACAACGTTTTGCGGTAAGGAAGCCAATTTTTCTTCTTTGGCTTTGGCAATAGCCTCTTTGATGGCTTGTGGCACTTCTTTTGTATCGCAAGATACATCTTGAGCGCCCCGATAAGCCATTTGTGCTTTTAATAAACCGAGTAAGCGAATAATATCAATCGGATACTCGTAGTTTAAAATATGCGCATCATCTAAAATCTTACGCCCCTCTTTAACTTTAACACCGCCGACGAATACGGCAAACACGTTAACGTTTTTATATTGCGGTGCAATTCGCACAATGGCTTCTGCCGTTCCTGTCGGATCCGTTACCATTTGCGGTGTTAACAATACGAGAATGTTTTTATATTCTCCGCTTTCGCACAAGATTTTTAAAGCCGTTTCGTAGCGGTCTGCCCGTGCATCGCCGATTACGTCAATCGGGTTGCCGAGAGCGGCTTCCGCCGGCAAAGAGGCTTTTAAAATTTCAATTGTTTTTTCGCTCGGACGAGCCAAATCCAATCCGTTATCTTCACATAAATCGCTGGACAACACACCGACACCGCCGGCATTTGTTAAAATGGCAACCGACCCGTCAAATTCGTGATGATGGGCATATTGCAAAATTTCCAACAGACCGAACAATTCGCGTGTTGTGTAAGCTTGAATGGCTCCCGAACCTTTTAAGGCAATTTCCAAAACGCGATAGTTCGGAGCCAATGAGCCTGTATGCGATAAACTGGCAGCCTGCGCCTTTTGAGATTTTCCCGGTTCCATAATTACAACGGGCTTTGTTTTTGAAACTTCTTTTAAAACGCGCAAAAAGGCTTTTCCGTTTTTAAGCGATTCCAAATAGAAAACAAATGCCGTTGTATTTTTATCGTCTTTCAATGCGGCAAGTAATCTATCTTCCGCCAACAAGGCTTTGTTTCCGATAGAAATGAAGTGCGAGAATCCGATTCCTTTTTCACGTGCCCAGTCCATTAAAGCCGAGCAGTAAGCGCCGGATTGCGAAATAAATGCCACGTTGCCTTGTGCAGGGAAACCGTCGGCGAAACTGGCGTTAACTTTGTCAAAAGTGGAAATGTGTCCGAGACAGTTCGGTCCCAATAAATTGATACCGTTTTCCATACATTTTTGAGCAATGCCGTCTTCCAATTCGTGATTGCCGATTTCGCCGAAACCTGCCGTGATAATGCTGATATTTTTTGTTTTGTTTGCGATGGCGTCATCAATAACGGGCATCGTGAATTTTGCGGGGACAACCACCACAACCAAATCCATGGCTTCGGGCAAATCGCGCACGGAGGCATAGCATGGTTTTCCGTATAATTCCTGACCGGCGCATTTTGGGTTAATGGCGTATAATTTGCCTTCAAATCCGGCGTCAATCACATTATTAAATACAACGGCTCCCAGTTTTGCGGGGTCGTTTGATACGCCGACAACGGCAATGCTTTTCGGATTAAAAAATGAATCTAATGACATATAATCTCCTTCCTTGTAAAATTAAATTCATAATGCGGACTATACAAAAATCAATATTCCTTGTCAACGGCAAAAATAAAATTACCTCTATCGAGGCGGTCATTTTGCTTTGCTCAAACAGCAAGGGGACAATTTAAAATAAATAACTCTTTAAAAATGAATGACTCTGTTTAATAGAAGCAAGGCAGATATTTGGCGAAATCGTGAAATTGCGCACGCTTTTTTAACTGTGTGCCGAATATAACCGCAAAACGTGTATAAAAATACGGTGAATTCATCGGATAATTAATCTGTTATAACACACGCCCGAATCGTCTTTGCCGTTTTGCATAAGCGTCCAGTGCCGCGTCAAACGCCTTCTCATCAAAATCGGGCCAGTAGACGGGTGTGAAATACAATTCTGCATACGCCAGTTCCCATAAAAGGAAATTACTGATTCGTTCTTCTCCGCTCGTGCGAATCACAAGATCGGGGTCAGGCGTGCCGTTTGTGGAAAGGTGTGTCGCAAACAGAGCGGCATCAATCGCTTCGGGCGCAATTTTGCCGGATTTTACTTCTCCTGCGATTCGTTTTGTTGCATCAATAATATCATCGCGTGCGCCGTAGCTCAAAGCCAATACAACGTGAAAATCAGTTAAATTTTGCGTTTCTTTTTCGAGCGAATCCATTTTTTCGCGAATATCGTCGGCGAATTTCAACCGATTTCCGATAAAGGATACGCGCACGCCTTTTTTGGTTAGTTCTGCAATATCATTTTTTAAATACGTGCGAAATAAATCCATCAATGTATTAACTTCATCTGCGGGACGATTCCAATTTTCGGAAGAAAATGCGAAAAGGGTAACGGTTTGAACACCGCGTTTTTGTGCATGTGCCAAAATTTTTTTCAGCGTTTCGGCGCCGGCTTTGTGTCCGGCGGTACGGGGTAATCCGCGTTGTTTGGCCCAACGGCCGTTTCCGTCCATAATAATTGCAACGTGTTTAGGTGTCATATTTTCCTCGTTTTGTTGAATATGTCGTTCCATATTATAAGAGGCCGAAGCAAATTGCAACTTATTTATTTTGTATGTGTATGGGATAAAATTTTGAAAAATCTGTTAGCAGTTTGTATCGTTTATGTGTATAATTTGGCGATTGAAAAAGATATAATGCGCAAAAATTTTTTTATTTTCAATAAAATAACAGGCATTGTGGAGCGGATGGATTGTGTGATTTAGTAAAAATAACTAAAAGTATCCAAAAAAAATCTTTCTTTTTTTAAAAAAATAACTTACACTGTATCAAAGGATTTGTTTAATTGATAAAACGGAAGATGATGGATGGGTAATGATGTCATCTCGTCTTTAATGATAAACGAGAGTCAATAAAAACGTTGAAAGAAAGAATTTGCTTAATGAAAAAATTTTATCCCATAATAGTTTTATACGCTCTTTCATATTGTATTAGCGGATGTTCGGATATGTGTGTAGATTCGCGCGTTATAAAGAAGGTAAAAGAAGATGAAGTTTATGATTCGGGATGGAATAAACGGTTCATTTTGAAACGGCAAGATAAAGAGGAAGAACGAATCGGTTGGAAAGCCCATTTAAAGCGTTTATTGGAAGGGCGAGTCGAATATAGTCGAGCATTTTAGGTGTTAATGAAGGGGTAGATACTGTATTTTATTAGGCTAAATGACTAAAAACCTGAATAACAGACAGTTTAAAAATATAAAAAGCGAAGGTGGTAAACGAAAGAGATATTGCGAATCATAAAAAATTATGGTATAAACAATAAATGTGTCACGAAAGAAGGAACCTGATTTGAGCTAAAAAGGGTCATAAAAACCGTTAAGAGCGAAAAATATCCCTTCAAAACATCAATAAAAACAGTAAGAAGTAAAAAAGGCGAAAAAAAAGCAAAAAAGTTATTGACAGTGGGAGTGGGAAGTGATATAGTGACACTCACCGCGACGGAGGAACGGACGAACAAAGAAGTGAGGACGTGAAGCGAAGGAGCGGGGGAAGTTGTTGAAGAGAAGAAGTGAATAAGGAAGACGAAAGAAAATAGATGCACGGGCAGCGTATAGTCGACTGGAATAAGACGGAGCGCAGTCATGTGCATGGAACTATGAAGACGGAGAGTGTATAGGTATGTGAGAGCATA
>CALXWZ010000012.1 GCA_944392555.1 uncultured Alphaproteobacteria bacterium
GGGGCGAATAAATCCCACCCCCGCAACCAACAAAAGAAACCGTCCGCAAGGGCGGTTTTTTTGTATCGGTAAACATTATACATTTAGGAAATCAAACCAATGCGAAATTGTTCATCTTTTGGATGACTAAATCCGATTCTTCTCGATAAAATTGCCTACTTACTTTCCAATGCAAAAGTCGCGGAAAATAACGTCTAATAACTCGTCCGTTTCTATACGCCCTGTTATCCGTCCCAGTGCCCGCGCGGCAAGGCGTAAATCTTCCGCCTTTAACTCTAATTCCTCTGCTACCATCGCACTTCTTAAACTCTTTACGCATGCCGTTAGTGCAACACGATACCGCTCCCGCGTAATCGCCCCGTTTCCGCGCGGCGCAAATGTCTCTTTTAAGTAATTCGTAATATCGCTCCACAAAGTATGAATACCCGCCCCCGTTTTGGCACTCACGGCATATCCGCCTTGAACGGTGGTTGATGGATACATATCTTGCTTATTCCATACAATATATGTCGGGATATGTTCCAATGCCTCAGGTAATGGCTCAATCTCGGGATAATGCACCATATCTTGCACATATAAAATTAAATCCGATTTCTCCGCTTTGCGAACGGCTCGGCGGATACCCTCGCTCTCAATTTCGCCCGCTTCTTCGCGTAACCCTGCCGTGTCCGCTAAAATAACAGGAAATCCCGCCACATCTAAATGCGCTTCCACAACATCACGCGTTGTCCCCGCAATTTGCGACACAATAGCAATATCTTTATGCGTCAAAGCATTCATTAAACTGGACTTCCCAACGTTCGGCACACCGATTAACGCAATTTGAAAACCCTCGCGCAACCGTTGCCCGCGTTCGTTATCATTTAAATGTTGCTCAATCTCCGCTATCAACTGACTTGTCTGTTCATCAATCACTGCCATTTTTTCGGGCGGAATTTCTTCCTCGGGGAAATCAATAAACGCCTCTAAATAAGCCATATTGCGCACGAGCATCGTTCGCCAATTTTCGTATAATTGCCCTAGTTTTCCCTCGGTTTGCGTAAGTGCCTGACGCCGTTGTTGCTCCGTTTGTGCGTCAACCAAATCCATAATACCCTCGGCTTGCGTTAAATCCATTTTCCCATACACAACCGCTCGCCGTGAAAACTCGCCCGCTTCCGCCGGCCGCACATTTTCAAAAGACGATAACGCTTCATAAACCGCCGTAATAACGCTCTGCCCGCCATGGACTTGAAATTCAACCACATCTTCGCCCGTAAAACTGTTCGGCCCTTCAAAAAAGAGAGCGAGTGCGTGGTCAATCGTTTGCCCGTCTTGCCCTTTAAGCGGACGAAAATACGCATATCGGGGCTTGGGATTTTCTAACCCTGCCATCAGGCGACAAATTGTTTTAACCTCTTTCCCCGATACCCGAATAACGGCAACACCGCCTTTTCCGGCACCCGATGATAACGCATAAATCGTATCCGTTAAACAATACATTCTAATTCGCTCCCGTTCAAACGTTTTCGTCTTCTTTTGATTTCTTTATTTCTTCTGTTTTCTTTTGATTTTTATAAAAACCTACACACCCGTCAACACTTTGACAAACTGCGCCCGAACAGACTCTATGCCCCGATTCTTTTCGGCACTCGTCGCTAAAATTTCGGGATAACAAGCCACATGCTTTTGCGCCGTTTCTTTTGTCTGACGCATTACTTCTTCTAACTGCTTTTGCGAAATTTTATCCGTTTTTGTTAAAATAATCTGATAACTCACCGCAGCTGAATCCAGCATTTTCATAATTTTTGCGTCAACATCTTTAATCCCATGCCGTGAATCAATCAACAAGAATACCCGTGCCAACTGCACACGTCCACGCAAATAGTCATGAATCAATCGTGTCCATGCCTGCACCGTTTTTTCGGGCGCCGATGCATATCCGTATCCCGGTAAATCCACAATATAAAATTGCTCGGGCATTTCAAAATAGTTGAGTGATTGCGTCCGCCCGGGCGTATTGGAGGCTCTTGCCAACCCTTTGACATCCGTCACCGCATTGATAAGGCTTGATTTACCCACGTTAGACCGCCCTGCAAAAGCAAATTCCTTCAATCCGCTGACGGGCAACTCATCTACACGATTTACGCTCAACCGATATACGGGCTTCGCCGTAAACAGCGTATTAGCTTCGGGGATTAATTTTTCCGTCCATTCCTCGGGCGTTAATAATATCATTTGACCCCCACTTTACGCATAATGTATTTTTGTTGCAAAATAGAGAGTAAATTACTCCATGTCCAGTAAATCACCAGTCCTGCGGCAAATCCGCCCAGCATAAACGTAAAGATAATCGGCAACCACTTCATCACTTTGGCTTGTGTGGGGTCTGTCGGCGCCGGTGAAAGTTTTTGCTGAATATACATGGTAATGCCCATTAACACAGGCCAAACACCGATATTGATAATCGCCGGAATCGGCCAATCCAAATACCCGAATGCCGTAAACACCGAAGCGGGATCGGGAACCGATAAATCCGTAATCCACCCGAAGAACGGCGCTTGACGCATATTGATAGCTACCGACAACACTTTATACAACGCATAAAATACGGGAATTTGTAATAACAACGGTAAACAACCCGCCATCGGATTCACTTTTTCCCGCTTGTATAAATTCATCATCTCTATTTGCAAGCGCTGACGATCATCCTTAAACCGTTTTTGCAACTCAACCATTTTCGGTTGCACTTTCCGCATTCTGGCCATACTTTCATACGATTTTGTGGCAATCGGTAATAAGGCTAACCGAATTAAAGTTGCAAATACCAAAATCGCCACACCCATGTTTCCGATTAAACCGTATAACCAATTTAATAAATATAAAAACGGCTTTGTTAAGAAATAAAACCAACCGAAATCTATTGTTAAATCAAATTTCGGGATTTGATATTTATTTTGATAATCCGTCAACAAATTAATTTCTTTAGCTCCGGCAAATGTGCGCGAGGTGTGCGTATATGTTTCGCCCGCCGGAATGGTAATTGCTTCACCCTCAAATGATGCCCGATAAGATTTATCACCCGTCTTTTCAAACCGCACCTGACCTCTCTCGCGTCCGTCAAACACAAAAGCCGTTTGCCAATACTTATCCGTCACACCATACCAACCGCCTTTTGTCGGCTCATCAAATGCCTCGTCTTTCACGTCCTGATACTTCTCTTCAATTAACTTATCTTTCAAAACGGCAACAAACCCTTGATGAACGGCAGAAGTTGCCGGCTCTTTTTCTAATCGACGCGTTAAAACGCTGTTAAATACAACCCGAATCGGTTGATTCGTTAAATTCGTAATTTTGTCGGTTGTTGAAATTAAATACTTATCATCAATTTCAACCTTGCGGTCCACATTTAAGACACCGTTATTGCCTTTTAAGATTAACGGCGTTTCGGTTGTTAAAACCGTCTTTTCGTTCGGCGATGCTAACACAGGAACGGGAACCGTTGTATCAGGGCTTGTCCAGCTTGAAGCTGTCTTATAATCATCTGATAATAAAACAACATTTTCGCTATCCGGCGCAACCGTTTCTTTATACTTTTTTAAAGAAAGCGAATCTATACCGCCCGTTAAAACGTTATATTCACCGCGCACGGAATCATTTTCCACGGTAACGCGCTGAATCGTCGGCACCTGTGTCTGTGCTTGCCGTGTTAATTGATTCTCGGCTCCCTGTGCAAGAATCTTCTGCCCCGCAACAACCTCTCCGCTCATCGTATTTTGAGCCGTCGGGGATACGGAAACCGCTTTTTCCTGCGCGTTTGGAAAAAACGCATTCATTCCGAACAAAATTAACGTGACGAAAAATAACGCCCATATCATATTTTTTTGTTCTGCTTTTTCTTCTGACAGTTTTTGACTCATCTCTTTCCCTTTTTTCGTTAATTATAAAAAATTATTTCCTCGCACAAGGTGTTTCAACACCATGTATGTTTCCAATTCTACTTCCAGCACGCGGTGGAACGGGATCATATCCGTATCCGCCCCACGGATGACATCTCAATAAACGTTTGAGCGTTAAGATAGCACCTTTTATCGGCCCATGCAACAAAAAAGCTTCTTTGGCATAAGCGGAACAAGTCGGCACATAACGGCAACAATTCGGTTTTAACGGCGAAATAAAAAGCTGATACATCCGAATGAGTAAAAGAGCAATCTTTGTGATACCGATCAGGCAAAAGTATCTTATTTTATTTCCTTGTGTCGTATACCTTGCCGACGTCTTTTTTTCTTCATTCAAACAAACGGGCTGTTTACACATACATTGTGTGGTAATTGACGGAGATGTATTCTCAACCGATTGACCGATACGCTGACACATTTTATCGCACATATCTCATTCTCCGCTTTGCGCATCCGCAATTAAATTGTCCGGCAAACTTTCCGATATTTCATCTGTTTTCGCCAAACAGTCAACATCTGAATGAAATAACTTTCTCCCCTGCTCTTTTTTCTCTTTTTCCGCCATCATCTGCATAATTTGCGCTACGATATATTTCGCATCTTTTTGCAACATATCAAACGGACGATCAATCGTTGCTTGCCGACCGATAAAAACATAATCGTATCCGACGGGCACACCCGTAAACATCAAACGGCAAATCTCGCGCAATCTCCGCCTGACACGATTGCGCACAACGGCACAGCCGAGTTTTTTGGTTGTTGTAAATCCAACCCGTTTTTTTTCGGGATATTTATTTTGAATAACTTGCACAATCATTCCTTTGGCAACAAATTTACGCCCGTTATGGGCTGCCAACAGAAAATGTTTCCGATTTCGGATGCGCTCGGGTAATGAATACGTTTTTTTCAAAGGAACTCCGCTTATCGTCTGACAAATATATTTTGCCGATTGATGCAAGAAAACTCTACGCCGATACCACGCTACATAATAAAAAAAGGACGGATTGCACGCGCCCTCTTTTTAAAATATAACTCAAAATTTAAGCACGTTTTATTAAGCGCTTAATACTTTGCGACCTTTACGACGACGTGCATTTAACACTTTGCGACCGCCGAGTGTAGCCATTCTGGCACGGAAACCGTGACGACGTGTCCGAACCAATTTGCTGGGTTGATATGTACGTTTCATTGTTTTTCTCCTTACCTTAAAATCTGATTAACGAACCTGTTTTTACATAAAAGGTTCCTATTTATATCTTTTTTATTTTCAAAAGTCAAGCACTTTTTTAGCAATCCCAAAAATTTATCATCCGTCCCGATAATCATCTTCCGCCTCTGCATTATCCCGTATTTCCGATTATTGCCGACAACACTTATTTTGCTTGACAGTGCAAATAACGCGTGCCACACTGATACCCGTTCGGAGGTTCATCAATGCGCAAGTGGATTATAATTGCTCTGTTTAGTCTGTTAAGTGTATTCGGTATGTGCCGATACGATATTCCCATCGGGTATGCAACAACACCAACCGATAATGCAGAGGTTCAAAAATAGCAACCTCGCACCGTTTTATGCCAGCGCACGCACCTGATAACGCCAACTCTAATGATCGATTCATTTTTTATTGACGTCTTTCCGTTCAACCGCACAATACGGCATAACTATTCTATCTGCATACAACCCATTTTTTCGGGCATTCTTTTGGCGCAACGTATCCTACTTAATATCAGATTTATCCTGCCGTTCTAAAAGCGGGCGCAGCTTTGCTACCACCGCATCGGCAATTTCATCGTTCCGCGTTTGCTCCTTATACAATCGAATTACACGCATCACCACATAAACACACCCGATAACGAAAATAACATCAAACAACCCTTGCGCAAAATCCGTTAACAGCGAAACCGTTTGTCGCGTGATGGATTCTTTGGCCGACGCAAGCGCATTTGCGGAAAGCGCCTTTATATAATCGGCATAACTGCTTGGATTTGAGAAAGATAAATTTTCATAAATCCACGCCGTTCTTTTTTGCCAAAGCACCGCATTTTGTGTATAAAAAGATAAGTCAAATACTTGCACCAAATAACCGTTCACACGTTCTTTTAAATACCATATTCCACTCGAAAACAATGCGAACCACGGTATCTGCCAACAAACGGCAATCACCCATCTTTTTCCACATTCATATACGGCTTTTTTAAAACCCATGGCGTTCATCTTCCACTTTTATCTTTTATATTACATACGCGTATTTTGATAATTTTTATTTGCAATATGCTGTTGCTGAGTGGCAATATGTTCTGCGATGATATGCCGTGCTACAACAGCCGGTTGATGAATCGGCTTGGCATAGTGATGAAATAATACGGCTACCTCGGTATCCGGCGCAATCGGTTCCGCCTTTTCCGCAGGTTCAAACGGCACCGTCGGCGATTCATCAAGCGAAATTTGCCGTTGTTTTAATTCACTGAAACGCGTCAGCCCCACCGTTCCCACAAACTTAATTTCTTCCGTTTCTCCCGAAAGCGTTTTTTGAAACAAAAATCCACCGATTAACTCATCTTGCGCCGATTCAATCGGTAGCATATAAATCAGCGATTTATCCCCTGACCGGTTTTTTTTCTTTTGCAACAAAATATGTTCGGCTTTATCCATATCTTTTTCATATTCCGGTGTTCTTCCGAATAATTCCGCAGCCGTTGTGTATCCGATTTGCTCCTTCTTTCCCGCAGAAACTTTAATTAAAGAAAAGAAACCCAAACTTTCATCGCACGGGCTTACGGTTATTATATAATTTTGTTGCTTCATCTTATCTTTTCCCTTCCGCTTTTCTTATTCGGCTCACACTATTTTAGCCCACCTATTCGCACACACTCTGCCCTTACCATAAGGTAAAGCCATCTGCCAATATGCTACTATACCAATAGTCTGCCCTACTTCCGAACTATCAGTATACAAACAGATAAAATTTTTGTCAAGTTAAAAAGAAAACTAAAATTAAAAAAAACTGTAAGGGTCAATATCAACGCGCAAATCAACACCGGACGGTATTTTTATCTTGGATAGCCACTGATGAATAACTGCCTGTAATTTAATCTCTCGTTTACTCTTAATCAACAACCGATACCGATATTTATCCCGCAAAACGGCAATCGGTGCCGGCACAGGGCCCAACACATCCAATCCGTTCATATACGGGGCATTTTTTGCAATTTTCCCAGCCGTTTCGGCAACAAGTTCCTGCTTTTTTCCACTGATGATAAATGCAACCATTTTCCCGAACGGAGGCATATTCAAAACTTTTCGGGAATTAATTTCTTCTTCTAAAAATAAGGAGCGATTATTATTTTTAAGCGCTTGAATAATCAAATTATCGGGTGCATACGTTTGAATAACGGCCGTTCCTTTTTTTTGTTCGCGTCCGGCTCGGCCCATTACTTGTTGCAAAAGCTGAAACGTGCGTTCGCCCGCCCGCAAATCACCGCCGGATAATCCCATATCCGCGTCAATAATACCCACCAATGTTAAATTGCCGAAATGGTGTCCTTTTGCCAAAATCTGCGTTCCGATTAAAATATCTATTTTATTTTGATTCATGCGTTCCGTAATATCGGCAAACTGTTTGGGGTTACCGAGTGTATCCGATGTAATCATCTCTATCACGGCCTCGGGAAACAGCGTATGGGCTTCTTCCAAAATACGTTCCACTCCCGGTCCGCACGATACAAACGATTCAACCGCACCGCAGGCCGGACATTCTTTCGGTAAACGCCTTGTATATCCGCAATGATGACATTGCAAACATTTCCGTTGCTTATGTTCTACTAACCACGCCGAACAGTGCGGACATTTCAGCCTCTCCCCACATGCCCGACACAACATGAGTGGCGCATATCCGCGTCTATTCAAGAATAAAAGCGTTTGTTCACCTGCCTGCAATCGTTCGGCCATTTTCTCACGCAACAACGGTGAAATAAACCGAACATCATTTTTTTCCCGTTTTTCTTTCACACGCATATCGGCAAGCACAATATCCGGCATAGAAGCGCCCGCAAATCGTTCTGGTAATACAACATGCGCATATTTTCCGCTCAAAACATTGCAATACGTTTCCACGCTCGGCGTTGCCGACGCCAAAATAATCGGGCAATCAGCCAATTTTGCGCGCACAACCGCCATATCTCTTGCCTGATATAAAACACCGTCTTCTTGCTTAAAAGAAGAATCGTGCTCTTCATCTACCACAATCAACCCCAAATTTCGGTAAGGCAAAAAAAGTGCCGAACGCGCACCGACCACAACCCGCGCTTCCCCCGATACAACGGCATACCATGTATCACGACGTTGTTTTGGTGTAATTCCCGAATGCCAAACGGCGGGCATTACGCCAAATCGCTTTTGGAATCGGCCGAGCCATGCCGATGTTAAGGTTATTTCGGGCAGTAATACTAATACTTGCCCGCCCTTTTCCAAAGCCCGCGCTACCATTTCAAAATAAACTTCCGTTTTCCCCGACCCCGTCACGCCGTCCAATAAAGAAACGGCAAATCCCTCGGCACAAATTTCATTAAGTTCATCAACCGCCTTTTGTTGGGCATCCGAAAAGCGAATCACGGTATTTTGCGTTTGCGGTAAATCAAAATGAAGCGGTTTTTTGCTTGTTTTTTCCAAATCCGCACAAATTGCCATTTTTAAGACGGCTCCCGGCGGGGTCAACGTATACCCTGCCACCCAATCAATAAATTTCATATTTTCTTTTGAAAAAACGGGCAAATTTTCCGCCACACCGATTATTTTTTTCATCTTCGATTCGGGGAAATTTTCATCTGCCGAGCGGTGCCACACAATACCCGTCATATTTTTACGCCCGAACGGAGCCACCACAAACCGCCCCACCTCAACAGGCGAATCGGATAAATAATCATAACATCCGAGCGGATTCGGAAATAAAACAGATAATCGTTGCATTGTCATCATTAAAATCTTATACTCACGAAAAGTGAGGATACCAAAAATGACGGAAGAATACAACCCCCTTTCACTCTCTTGTGAGCCGAAATTATTACAACTGATTGAGGAATGGCAAAAAAATTTGGAACTGGATAGACGCTTATCCCCCAAAACAGCCTCGTCTTATCTGATTGATATAAAAGAATTTATGCACTTTCTTGCCGACTATTTCGGGCGAAAGGTTGAAATTGCGGATTTAAAAAAGATGAAAGTTGCCGATTTTCGTGCTTTTCTGGTTTGGCGAACGGAGCAACGGGTTGTTCGGTCAAGCATCGCACGCGAAATGTCAACACTGCGTAATTTTTTTAAATACGGTGAACGAGAAAATTTATTTGAAAATTCAGCGATAATGTCTATCAGAACGGGACGCGGTGCCAAAATTCTTCCGCATCCGTTATCGGTTGCCGATGCCGGACGATTTTTAGAAGCTGTTTCGGAAGTGGTCAACGATTCATGGCAAATAAAGCGCGATAAAGCCCTTTATTTACTTCTCTACGGGTGCGGTTTGCGAATTGCCGAGGCACTATCTTTAAACGTCGGATCCATTCCGGCGGGAGCGGAAGCATTTGTGATTCGCGGAAAAGGCAACAAAGAGCGATTGGTGCCGATTCTGCCCGTTGTGCGACGCGCCTTGGGGTCTTATCTGAAAGTGCATACAAATCCAGAACCGAACGCCCCCTTATTTACGGGAGCCCGTGGCGATAGACTCAATCCCGGCGTTGTGCAACGAAACGTGCGCGCTATCCGTCGGTATTTGAACTTGCCCGATACCGTCACACCACACGCTTTACGACATAGCTTTGCCACTCATCTTTTACAAGGGGGCGGAGACCTGCGCACGGTTCAAGAATTATTGGGGCATGCCTCCCTTTCCGCCACACAACGCTATACGGAAATTGATCGCGAGCAACTCATTCGCGTATACGAGCATGCGCACCCGAGAGCCCACTTAAAAAATCAATCGGTCAGCACACCACAAAAGCGCTCGGATAGTCGGGCAAAACGAGGCGTTAAATAATTTAGAATAAATCAAGATAAAAAAAATTTGACGACACGCAAAAAATATGATATACTGGCTACAATAAGAGAAAAGGAGTGTCGGTATGATGAAGAAAGAAGCAGATCAGCAAAAACCGGTATCAACGATACTTGAGCGGTTGGCCGAGGGATCTCGGAACGGCTTGGTTGAGTTAGCGATGGGATTAGGCTTTACGGCGGGGCCGATTTTAAGATCATCATATCTTTTAACGGGTGTTGCTTATCCGTGCGGTGAAAGTTTGGATATGATTGAACCGTTCAAGGTAATGGATGCCGTCCGTGATAATGCGCGTGCAGGCACGGATATGATTATGGAGCAACAGGAACAACACGGACACGGACGTTAACTAACATGCTAAAAAAAGATCATCTGATCGTTGAGAAAGAAGACGCTTATATCGCCATGCCGACGATTGAGGATGATGTGGTATTTGCGATTTCGGTTAAAGAAAATAATCCTTGTGAACCTTTTTTGATGTATGACGGAAAAGATCATGCGCTTTTAATGAGAGATAAGCATTACATTGTTATTTTAGACTATTTGAACAGTGAAATTCAAGAAATGTTGCAAACGGCAAATAAAGCCTTTATTACCGAGATTAACTACAAGGAAAAGAGTTTAATTCACGATTATGAAGTGCCGGTTGAGCATGTAAAGAAATACCCGATAAAATTAGAAACATTTTTTGAGTAACGATTGATTCAAGAAGCAACTAAAAAGCAAGATACCGAACAGAATATCTTGCTTTTTTAATTGAGTCTTTTTAACTTAATAAGCAACAACGCTCGTATACACCCCCGTCTGCAAATCAACTACCATTATACTTGCACTGCCCGTTTTCATACATACGGTTAATACATTTTTTGCATTCCTCCTCGGTTGAGTTGATGGGCGAAGTGATATTGCATTTATTGCACGTCCCAAGGGAATCCTCAAACATGCCTTTCGGACACGTTTTACGCACACAATATTGTCCGTCTATCTCTCTGTTTGGACAGGCTTTACTGCAATTTTCGGCTGTAACGGCCTGTGCTGCGCAGTTGAACACGTATTCTGTTTTTTATTTAATTCTCAGAAGAGACTATTATTCAAGCATCAAACATATATTACCCAACGAAATAAAAATCAGGTAATTTTATTTCCAAAAGATATATAGATCAATCTCAAATAATCGTCGTATTATTTGAGCACACAATAATTGCCGTCCAGCGTGCGTTCTTCATAGCATTCCATACAGGCATCCGTCATATTAACAACATTCACGCGTTCTTCGGTATCGCACGGATAGCATTTATTATCCCACCCTCGGAGTGGCGCATCCGCCGGGCATTTCGGCACACACATATCATTATATCTATTGCGTGTATCTGGGCACTGTTCGCAACCATCATGTTGAACACCCAACATCCATATATTTTTCTCTTCATTACAAGAATAGCATTTACCATCATTTCCCACAAAAACTTCTTCTTTACAAGGTATTGAACACCACGTATCATAATAACCATTTGCTACCCGATTAGAGCAAGCATCGTGACATATATTGGTCGCATTAAGTATCTTGATTGGATTCGGTTCATTACAACTATAACATTTTCCATCATCTCCACGAATTTCACCTTTAGGACAAGCCAAAATACAACTTGTTCCAACAAGTTGTCGATTTTCGCACATCTCACAATCTGATTTAGGAATATATCCAACAGCTACATTTTTTTCTTCATCGCAAGAATAGCATCTACCGTCATCTCCCGTAAATGTATTTGTATCTTTCCCGCATGGAAGCGAACACCAAGTATCGTAATAACCATTTGCTATCCGATTAGAGCAAGTATTATGACATATATTAGCCGCATTAAGTATCTTGATTGGATTCGGTTCATTACAACTATAGCATTTCCCATCATCTCCGCGAATTTCACCCTCAGGACAAGCTAAAATACAACTTGTTCCAACAAGTTGTCGATTTTCACACATCTCACAATCTGATTTAGGAATATATCCAACAGCTACATTTTTTTCTTCATCACAAGAATAGCATCTACCGTCGTCTCCTGTAAATGTATTTGTATCTTTCCCGCATGGAAGCGAACAATACACATCATAATATCCATTAACAACTCGATTAGGACACGATAAAACACATTCTGTTTTTGCTCTATCATATAGAGGAATTGGATCTTCTTCGTCGCAACTACGACATGCTCCAAAATAGTCTCTAATTTGTTTGTCTCCCTCACATTTTAGAACGCATTTATTATTCCACACCTCTCTATTCGGGCAAGCGTTGCAATTTTCATTCACGCCTGTAACGTCTACACCATTTTCTTCTTCACATGTGTAGCAGTTGCCATTCTTGTCAATCAACGGTTTAAACCACGGGCAACATTGGTCGCCTGCCACATTGCAACAATAACCATTCATTGTAGACGGGCAACAATACGGCCCTGCCCATCTATCGCTCGTGCAACAGACTTGACTTCCCGTTAAAATATCTTGCCTGCACCGTTCATTACTCCCGCAGATTGACACGCATACACCCTCTACCGAACATCTTGCACATTTACTCGTACAATCGTCATCACTATAACATTCTTGATATGGCAACATATCGTCTTCCAAGTGCGCCCCGTATTGGAAGATCATCACTGCCGTTGTTGTTGGTTCGCCTGCCTCCGTCAATCCATCGCAGATACTGGTGTTCCCGTCGTAGGCTAAATCGCCCACTTTCATTATAATCGGCAACGTCCATTCCGTCCGTAAAATCATCTTGCATTCAGCTACCGGCACATTCTGCACTTCTATTTCAAAGTATTTCGGATCTTCCAACCAATACGCTGTTATCGGATACCCGAGACTTGTATATTTCCCCATTTCCATGACGATTTCGGGATTCTCGGGATCGGTTGTATTATTATCCGCAATCGGGGCGATTGCATACGCCCGTAAATTAATTTCATGCACCGTTTCATTTGCCCGATACATTGTCATCGCATACCGATAGCCCATTATTCCCGCAACCGATAACACGCCAATTATCGCCAACACACCGAGCATTTCTACCATACTCCGCCCGTATTCTGCCAAACGCACACTTCTTATTCCACGCACACACCGTAATCCGCTCAATCTATGCAATCCGTGTTGAAGTTGTGATTTTTCCGAATATTCCGCTTTTTGATTGTTTTTCAAGCGCGTAAAGCTATTTTGATTCGCTGATTTTATCTCTTGTTTTGCGCGATTCGCTTTAAATTCCCCGTTTTTTACTTTTTTTGCATAAAAAAAAGCCACGTTAACTATTTGTTTTATATTCATTTTCTTTCTCCCCACTCTACATAAACGTCCGTTTATGTAGAGGGGATACAGCACAAAATCGCCCCGCAAAAAGAAGTTATAAAAAATTGTTATTTTACAATCAGATAATCATATCTAAATTTTTGCTTGATTATTTTAAAAATACCCTTATAATCCTCTTTATGCTATATCATCTAGACGGACCTTTTTGTAGAGTCCGTTTTTTTTGTGCTTTTTTTAATAACCTGTTGTAAAAATCTTCTTTTCGGCAGGCACAAAATAATACGTGTTTAATTTTCTAAGTTACGCTTTCATAAAATATATATCTACTACGTTCTGAAATAAATACAATACGCTACTTGCAATTCAATATCATATCAGCCCGTGTTATCTTATCCATTAACAACTCTTCCCTTTTGTGCTTTGCTTTTTTATAACTTCTCAACAATACGTCATAAAAGAAACACTTTTTTGCTTGCACTCATACCAATAGGTTTTACGAATCCAATATACCTTTTCTTGATATAATAAAAAAGCCACTCGCAAATGAGTGGCTTCCATTGTGGTCAATCTCTTTTAAAGATTATAAACCTTTTTTCGCTTTAGCGCCGGCAATGCGATTGCGTAATTCTTTGCAACCGTCCGTCAATTTTGAAACAGGTGTATTCAATAAATATAAATCCAACCCACCGTTCTTTTCAATTGTGCGCAAACCGTGTGATGTAATCCGAACATTTACTTGTTGACCCAAAATTTCGCTGTAAATAGCCACATCTTGCAAGTTCGGCATAAAACGACGACGCGTTTTACGGTTTGATTTACTTACATTATTTCCTGTTTGAACACCTTTCCCCGTGACGAGGCATGTTTTTGTCATAGCATAATCCCTTTCCAAAAAAAATAAAACTGAAATCCTTTTACATGATTTTATCCGAAAAGTCAAGCAGTTTTTTTATACCTCTCTTATTTTTTTATATGCGTTTTATTTAATGTTTCCATAGCTATCGCCATAAAAACGAATTCTCTAATCCGAAACGGCGCACTTCCCGTCGACTTTCCGTTCACAGGAAATGCGCTATTCATTCTGTTTTATTCAAACGGATATAAATCCGGCAACGGTTTTTCTTTCCCTTGCTTCTTTGATTTATTTTGAATAGGGTCTAAATAACGTTTACGCCGATGCAAACGTTTCATATACACAAAAACGCCCCCGAAGATGGCAATCACAATAACCGCCAGCATTAATTCAAATACGCCGAAAATTTCATACATTTTTTCAAGCAAAGTTATTGCATTTTTTTCACGCCCTGCCGTATCGGATAAGTTTTCCCCCTGCTTAGATGTTTTCTTTACCGCCGATAATGCATTGTTTTCCGCTGATGACTCAACAGGCGTGGCAACTTCCTCGGATGAGTTTTGCAAGTGAGGGGGTGTGTTAATATTCTCATCCGAATTATTTAAATTGCTTTCACCGGCGCCACTCTCTGCCACAACTGTAATCGTGCGCGCCGGCACTTCTGCAACAGCTACTTGTTCCGTTACAGTATTAAACCACTTGACGCGAATAGCGGGAATCGTTACATCGCCCGTTTCGGTCGGGACAATCACAAATGTTATTTCTTCAATACCAACAGGCCCTTTCTCGGTTTCAATAACCGTTCGTTTATCCGGATTGGCATACGCTTGAATCCCATGGCTGACGGGTTGTGTCAATAAAGGTAATTTATTCCCGTCAACACCGAGAACGGATAATTGAACATGCCTTTCTATCGGCGTTCCGAGCGTAACGGTTTCTGTCTCTTTCAAATTGGTCAGCTCTTTCAGTTGCACATTGCGACTCGGCAACCACCAGCCGGACCAATCCGCTGGCTTTGGCTTAACCGTCAGCGTTGCCGTATTTGTTCCCGCATACACTTCTTTTTGCGGTGTGCCGAATGCTTGATTAAAAAAATCATCTTCACCGAAGAAATCGGGGAACATTCCGAACGCTTGCGGTATCCGTTGCCGTTGCGCACGCATATCGGGAACTAATCCCAACACACCACCCGTCAACTCAAATGTGCCGACACTGTTCGGCGTCAGCAAGAATGCGCGTTCATACGAGCGCACGGGTTCGCCGTTCAGCATTGTCTTTTCCATTTTGTCTTGTCCGAACGGTGTCAATGTATATTGTGCATTATTCGGCGTTTGAATTTGCGCTTGTGTCAAGCCGATATTTTCCGATAAACGAATCGTATAAACGGCACTTTCGCCCTCATAAATTTGTTGCGGTTCAATGCGCGCAACGGCTTCAAATACACGCTTATTCGTTTCGGCTTGCTGATTTTGCGCTGTTTTTTGTGCTGCTTCAGAAACGGAACCTTGCGTTGCCGATTGCGCATTGTCTGACGTAGGCCCGTTGCTCGGCATTTGCGTTTGCTCTGCCACCGTCAGCGTTTGTTTAGGAAACATTTTACCGTTCCAATCAAACGGACCGATTTCCAACGCCCCTTTTCTTTTCGGGAAAAGCGATAAAATCAGCTGGTGATTCTCTGTTTTAACCCCGTTAACAACCGATGTGCTTTCCATTTGTTGTTGCCCGCGAATCACAAAATCATTTTGCAAACTGCTTAAATCGGGCAAATTTTGAATCGGCTTATCATCTGATAAAACCAGTTGCACCCGATCACCGTAAGAAACCGTTTGCGGTGATACCGTTATTTGTGGCTCTGCCATTGCCCATGAGGCATAGCAAATACCTATACCGAACAAAATATATTTCATCATTCTTTCCCCCATTTACTTTTTTATTTTCTTGATGCACGCCCTATCAATACCGACGGCATTCGCTTAATTTTCTTGATATTGCCGATAAAGCCGATACCGCAAAACACGCGACGGATCCTTTTTCAGCCGATTGAGAATTTGTTGAACTTCTTGATCCGTTTCATCGGAGGGTGGATACATGGCTTCATATCCTGCTTTCGACGCTTCTTTTTGTTCTTCACCCTTTCGTTCATCTGCACTTTGCTGATCGGCCAAATCTGCACCATTTTGTGCCGTCTTACTTTTTTCATCTGTTTCTTGACGTGATGTGGACAACTCCTGCATTTTCGCTTCTGATTGCTGTTCGGTTGATTGATTAAGATTGTTATGATTTGTCATCATTTCATCATCCCCTGCATTGCCCTCTGATTGATTTTCGTCTGTTTTATCCGACATCTCATCTGCATTTTGTTGCGTCCCTGCGGTATTTTGTGCCTTATCAGACGGCTCTTCTTGCGTTGCCTCATTTTGTTGTGCTGTCGATTCTTTACTTTTATCTTGCTCATCAGACGCGGTTGCATCATCACTTTGAGCATTGTTTGCAGTATTATCCGTAGCATTATCCTGCGTATCTGAGCCTTGCGCACGATTTTCGTTTTGTGAAGTTTCCTCCTGATTTTGTTGATTTCCCGCGTTATTTTGCTCCGAAGAATCGGCTTGCTGATTTTGCGCGGATTGATTTTGCCGTTGCAACTGCTTTTCCAGATATTCTTTATTATATGCACCATCTTCATGATCTGGCACTTTTTGCAATAATTCCTCATACGTTTGAATGGCTTCCTGATATTGACCCGTCCGCGCCAATGCATTGGCTTTATTATACAAAGCCTCTATCCCTGATTCATCGGCATAAACGGATAGCGCCTCTTGATAATTCTGCGCACGATACGCCTGATTGGCTTTTTCTATGCGATGATAACTCTCCTGATCGGGTCGGAGCCACCAACCGGCCGTTGCAGGCATAGCATTTCCCAAAACAAATATCACAATAATAAAGAACACGCCTTTCCGAAACAGATAAACCAAAAACGGCAATGCCGTCCAAACAAAATAAATACCCAAATCGCGCCAAACATCGGCCGTCATCAATGCTTGGGCAAATTTCGGCAAGCGACTTTGCAAAACAGGCAGTGCTTTTGGCTCGGTTGCCTCAATCAATTCGGCAATTTCTTTTCCCGTCGGGGTTGAAGAACGGTAAATACCCAATGCCGATAATTTTTTTTCATCGGGTTTGGATAGAATCAAATTACCTTTTTTATCACGCAGAAATGCGCCGTTTCTTGTCACAATCGGCGCGCCTGTTTGCGTATCACCAATTCCCAACACGCCGACCGTATACGGCAAATTTCGGATAACGGATAAATCGTTGGGCAAACTCGGCGTTCCGCCTGTTATCAATAAAATACGCCCTGTTTTTTGATTCGTGTTGCGAAAAAGTTCATCTGCTTTTTCAAAGCCCTTTAATACATCATTCCCGACCGACGGAATCACGCTTGCATTCAGCGACGGGATTAAAGAATTAACGATTTCTTTATCGCGCGTTAACGGCAGAGCAATATAGCCCTTGGTATCATACAATACCAGCCCGATTTGATTATCCCCGAGTTGACGGACAATTTCATATAATTTAACCTGTAAGAGTTTTGTTTTTTCGGGATTAAGGGTATTTAAATCAACAAGTAAAACTGTTGGGGTTGATTCATCAACGGCAGGTGTCGGCAACTTATCAACGGCAGGCCCCGCAAGTGCCAATGTCAGCAAAAACCAAACCAAAGTGATAAGCCACTGTATCCGAGCCCGTCCACCGCCGATTTTAGATGAAACACTCAAATACGGCATTAAGGAAGGAGCAATATATTTTTTCCATGGATTTTGCGAAATTCCCTTCCGCCGTAGCCAGAAAAACAATAACGGAACAAGCAACAGTATTAACCAATACGGACGCAAAAAAATCATCTGCTCCTCCGTTTATACCAAGCAATCAATAAACAAAAAACGGCACCCGTCAGCGGAAAATAAAATAACTCTTTGCGCGGACGGAATGTCTGACCGTCATGCTCCGACTTTTCAAGCGAATCAATTAACTTATGGATGGCTTGCAATTCTGCCGTCGTTGTGGCGCGAAAATACTGCCCGCCCGTTTCGGAAGCGATTCGGGAAAGCGTTTTTTCATCCAAATCAGCCCCGGGATTCACCACTTGCGGGAAGCCAAAAAAATCTCGCACTTGTTTTGGAGCGGAAGCAACGCCGATTGTATAAACTTTAACACCCGTTTTTTTTGCCATTTGAATAGCCTCATCCACCTGCACCGCACCAGCGTTGGCATAGCCGTCCGACAATAAGATAACAATTCGCGAATCGGCAGGTAATTTTGCCACATTTGCCACGCTGATTGCCAATGCATCACCGATTGCCGTCAAATCACCTGCCATACCGATATTCACTTCATTCAATAAACGTTGAACGGTTTTTAAATCATACGTTAAAGGTGTATACGTATAAGCTTCACTGCCGAAAATAACCAGCGATAGTTCATCACCCGTTCTTTTCTTTACAAAATCATTCACAACGTTTTTAACCAAATCCAAGCGCGTAACAGCCTGCCCGTTAACATCAAAATCTTCTTCTGCCATAGACCCCGATGTATCCAGCGCCAAAACGATATTGCGTGCATTTTGTGGCAAAGGTTGGGCAGTATCATACCAAACGGGACGTGCGGCAGCACAAACACAAAAAATCCACGTCAAGATTAACGGCCATTTCGTTTTTTGAGGACTCATACCACCCGTTGAAACGGCAAAATCGCTCACACGATTAAAAAACGGCACACGCAATGCAATTATTTTTGTCTGTTGCTCCGATTCGGCTTCAACGGAAGACAACACCCGTCGAACAATCCACGGGAGGGGCAAAAGTAAAAAAGCGAATGGCCATAAAAATAATTCCATACGATATAATATAATCCGAAAAACCAGTGAGTGCAATCACAAAACTTTTTTTTCTTCAAAAAAAGAAAAAGCGCCCCTATTTTAAGAACGCCTTTCTTTTATCAAACGGCACTATATTTTAACGTTACACATATAGCCCGTAATATTACCATCGGAATCCGTTGTGGCAACGGCCTCGCGATTATCACAAGCATTGCAGAGCGAAACGGAAGTTGAATCCGTCCCGATAGCCCGATTTCCACCCTCACTGCATACCAAGCAATTTCCGTTAGAATCTTGCCATTGCAAGCCTGCACACTCTTCCACACATTTTGCCGTCAAAGTATTCAATGTGGCATTACCAAGCGTCAATTCGCGACGATTATTGCACGAACTGCATAAATTTTCTTCATTCGGATACGGCAGTACCATCCCTTGATACCAATGCCCATACATCCGTTGCCCTTAAATTTACCTCATACACAATATCGTTTGACCGATATTTTTCCATGGCATACCGATAGCCTGTAATGCCCGCAACCGACAACACACCAATCACCGCCAACACGCCCAGCATTTCTACCATACTCCGCCCGTATTCGGCAAAGCGCACACCCCTTAATCCGTTCAATCCGAATTGAGGTTTAATTTGTTTCGAATATTCCGCTTTTTGATTGTTTTTCAAGCGCGTAAAGCTATTTTGATTCGCTGATTTTATCTCTTGTTTTGCGCGATTCGGCGTAAATTCCCCATTTTTTGCTTTTTTCACATAAAAAGAAACTAAGTTAACTATTTGTTTTATATTCATTTTCTTTCTCCCCATTCTTCATAAACGTCCGT
>CALXWZ010000013.1 GCA_944392555.1 uncultured Alphaproteobacteria bacterium
AGCCGAGAAGAGGGTTCGTTCACGAAGCGAAAGCGAAGTAGACGTCCGTAGGACGGTCCGAGGGACGAGGACGAGGCAAGAGCCGAGCAATCCCTTCACTCGCTCCAAAAAACAAGGTGTTTCAAGGGTTATCCTGAACACCTTTTTTATTTTTGCTCATCCTGAACACAACTGTGTAAAATTTCGTAAAGTGAAAATAACACACAAAAAAGCCTTATAATCCTAGGAAGTTCTACGTTTTGACCCTGGACACTGACCCTTTGTTTTGCACACTTTTTGCACACTTTTGTGCAAAAATCAGTAAAAACCCTTGCTCAAAGCGTTTATTTTGTATGCTCGGCACGAACCGTTTTTTGTGTGTGCAACAACTTGAATCACAAGTAAATTTTAATCTTACAACGGAAATAATTGCACATATTGAATACGAACCCGTCTTGAATCTTAAAACATATTGATAAATTAAGCTTTTTTAGAATAAGATTGTCTTTTTTTTGTTGCACACATATATCATGATGAGAGGCATAAATAATTCCTCAGGAATAGTCCTGTTTCAATTTTAGGCATCACTTACCGAGATATATAAAATAATGCTCACTAGGGAAGGTTGATTATTTTCTGAAAATGAAAATTATTATTCTTTGATGTATGAAAGGTGCAGATAATCTATCTCTAATGGTGTAAGCAAACATTTCATTTTTTTTACTCATTGATATGTGCAAAAAAATATGATATATCATATTTATCAAGATGGGAAATGGTATGATATATGCCACTTCCCGAAAATTTTGTGATAAAAGGTGATTTAAATTTGGATATTATAAGAGCTAATTCGGGTTTAGATATCCCGATGTGGACATTGCCCAACTTGTCGAATGTTATTGTGGCCGGAGATTTTGTTTGTTCATATGATCGGTTACAAGATTTAACAGGCAGTCCTAAATGGGTTAGCGGTAGTTTTGATTGCATACATAATAATTTAACAAGTTTAGGTGGGGCTCCTCGAAAAGCGGGTGGAGATTTTAATTGTCGTTTTTGCCAAATGTTAAATTCAGTAATGGGCGCTCCGACAGTATTAGGTGGAACGTTTTATGTTGACCGGACGGATTTGATGCAACAACTACATTATAAAAATGGCAGATTGCAGATGAAGCATATTTTCGTAAAAGAAGAGAATACGCGTGACTAACTCTAAAAAGATTGCTTTTTAAATGGAGAATAATATGTGTCGCTCGATAGATTGAACGAGATACAAAGAGAGAAGTTTTTAAAAAATTGACTTCTTGATTCCATTTCATTATACTCATTCTTGTGAAAGAGAGGTATATGTGGCAGAACAACGGTATTTAGCCGTCGGGGCAACGGTTGCCAATTCATTTGGCGATGCCGTATTAGATTATAGTGTCAATCATTTTAATTACTACCGCGTGTTATTATTAAGTGCAACGGTTGCCGGTATTATTCAATTTTTGTTGGGTATTTGGGGATGGGGAATTGAGATAACTTGGGGCTCTGTGCCCCATATTGTGATTCATGCCATATTGGTTTTGGGCGGATATTTATGTTTTATTAAAGCATTAGAGCTTATTCCCATCGGCTTAATCGGGTTGATTGAATCCAGTAGCTTGTTTTTGACTTGCATTATTGATGTATGCGTGGGATATGTGGATTTAACGGCAAAATTTGTTGGGTTATTGATTCTGTTTGTGCTTTCCCTTTATATTTTTACGTTGAGTAATCAATCCAAGGAAGAAATAGATGTTAAAAAAATAACAATAAAGGGTTTTGGCTGGGCTTTTTCTTCCGTTTTGCTTTATTTGTTAGCACCGTATTTAATCAAATCGGCCAACACAAACGGCGCAAATGAAATTGCTATCAATTTAGGTTATTATGCAATGGCAATCCCTTTTTATGCGGTGATGTTTATTAAAACAAAATCGGAAAATCCCGTTGCAACAACACCGCGCCGTTGGTGGCAAAATTTCTACTTGTTGGGTTGCGTTATCGGTGGATTTGAAGGCATTTATTATGTATTGGAAACACTTTGCTTTATTGAAGATGCGCCCACCATTATCAGCGTGATTGCACAAATGCGTATTTTCTTGGTTTACGGATTATCCGTTCTGTTTAAAATGGATGATTTTTCATTCGGCAAAGTGATTGCGCTTTGTTTGGGGCTTGTTTCCGTTGTGGGTATTTATCTCACATAATGATACCGCATCGTATTTGGATAAATATAGGGATATGGGGTATATTAAGTAAGCACGAATTAGCGTGTAAATAATGCAAATTTATTCCTGAATTTTGCGAAAATGGATTTTGTTTAACTTCGCTCCCGCAACTGTTGTCGGACGGCTCTTTGCATTTGAATGGCTTTTACTTGTGCCATGCGTTCGGCAATGCGCTCTTTTGTTAGGGGAATCCTTTGTGGCTCTTTGTCTGGAGAAAAGGGGTGCGGGACACAAAGCGCTGCAAAATGATTATACGGCCTTTCTCCGAAACGTGTAATTCCTGCACGATAAACGTGCCCGACAACATATTTAACTTTTGGATCCTCAATATGCCACGGTTGCAAAACAAGTTGCGCCCCCGGATTGATGGGAGCTAAAAAGGGTTTGGGGGAGCTGTTTGGTGTTATGACAAGTTCTGTCATAAAGTTAGCGTAAAATTCAAACATTTCTTTCGGAGGTAAACACTTGCCTGCCCATAAGTCCAACACGCGCATATTGGGATGGTAAAGGTCTTGAATCACCATAGAGGCTGTGGTAACCGGTTTTCCGTCTGTGCGAAAAAATACAAATTCATGAGCCATTGTTCGGGGGTTACCCTTTTTGTTGATAAAATTCATGATAAATACATGTGATTTTATATCTGAATGATATAAGCATACCTGAGCGATTCTGGCAAATTCACCGCAACACATTAAATTTTTTTCCAGGCCTGAGTTGATGAATTTTTTTTCTTTGCGAATGGTTGACATTACCTCACCCATACGGTTATATATTTTTTGAACGAGATTCTTAACACATTTTGATCTGATCATTAAAAGGTTACTTGGGAAAAAATAATACCCTAACAGGAGTTTTGATTTTAATTTATCCCAAAAAGAAAAAAATTCTTTATTTTCCTGAATGATGGTTTCATTATCACATTGTTTTAAAAATTTATTTTCAAACCAGAAATCTCTAAGGATATTGTTTGTTGAAACTTCCGGAAGCAATGTCGGTTTAAGAACTTTCTTGCGCTTTTGTTCAAAATCAGCCAACAAGTGATGTCCGGCGTCCCATTTGCTTTTATCTTTCGGCAAGTCAACGGGTAAGTCTAAAAAAGAAAATAATTTAGCAAGCGGGGCGTAGTTTTTCATTTGAATTGTCTCCTGTTATTTTATAACGTGTTATCTTTGATTTTGATTCTTTATTTGCTGATACCTGGTTGCATTTGGTTGATTTTGCTGAATCTGAATCGGTTTAGGTTCGCTGATTTCATTTTCAATCGCAAATCGGTGTATCGTGGCTCCGAGGTGTTCAATAAATGCGAATAATTCGTCCGCATGGCGACGGGGATTATTTTTAATTCGGCTCGGTATGTGTATTTGCTTATCCGGCGGTGTTTGCACATAAAGGCGTGGATATGTTTGCGGAACCAGTTGCATCCGTGGCTTTTGACGGCTCTCGGGTGAATCTTCACGTTGCACTTTCCCGATCAGGTATTTATCACCGCGTTGGTTAAAGGCGGTTAATGCTCGGCTGAATTGATCAACAATTATTTGCGGATTTTGAGTCGGCACATAGGTCAGATGTTGTGCCAATGTTTCGTTTGTTTGCCCCGAACGGAGAAGAAACAACGTGCCGTTTTCAAAGTATTCCGGCACAAAGTTGTTCTTCTCTTGAACGGATTTAAATATATCGGCATAGGCGGAAAACATTTCTTGCGGATGAGCGCATTGACCTAACCATAAGTCAATCACGCGCATATTGGGATGATAAAGATCTTTGAGTGCCGATTGAAAATTAAGAGGCTTGTTATCCGTTCTGAATAAACAAAAAGAATGATTGATTTCGGGTATGACTGAGCCGTCGGGATTTGCCCACTCTAGCACAACGCGACAATTCGGCACGTGATTCTCGTTCAGCCAATCTCGTGCAACAGCACTTAATTCACCGCAATTTCCCAAGTGGTAATGGCTTAACAGTTGTCCCGCGTTTGCAGTTTTGCGGATTTGTTCCAGATAATTTTGTGCCGCTTCCCCGATGCACTCGGCACGTGATAATTCGTCAGGTGCAATTAAAGACGAATCATTTGGATTCTGTTTCCGTTTGACTTCATCGTTCAGACTGATACTGCCCAGCAACGAGGGGATTAAAATTTCTTTTCGCATGTTTTCAAAGACCGCTAACAGGTGGTGTCCGATTGTCCACATACTTTTATCTTCCGGCAATCGAACAGGCGGATAAAGATGCGAAACGGCTTTGGCCGATGCTTGAAAACTTGTCATTTGGTTTCCCCTTTTATGAGCATATTAGTTATTGAGATGATTGCCTAATATAACATAGTTTTAATAAATTGTCAATAATTTTTTACAGGATTGTCAAAAAGAGGATTTTTTATATGATTTCGGTTTGTTTTGTGCGATTAATTCTGAATTGAAAAAGCGCGTAAACGACAACTCTTATCGGATAGAGCCGATAAAAAATATCCGCCCGTTTTTGTGAAAGAGACTGCGGGCGGATAGTTTGAGTTGCGTATTGAGGAACGAAAAATGTTTTTATTCTTCGTTTAAGCGAGTCATTGTTAAGAATTTTTCCTGACGGTGAATATATAATTCATCGGGAGATAATTTCTCTAATTGACCCAAGTATTTATTGAGTGCTTCTTTTAAAGCGCCCATTGTTTGTTCGGGAAATCTATGCGCTCCGCCGATAGGTTCGGCAATAATGGAGTCAATAATCCCGAGTTTTAATAAATCTTGTGCCGTTAAGTGCAAAATTTCGGCCGCCTTAGGCGCCATTTTCGCATCTTTCCATAAAATTGAGGCACAGCCCTCCGGCGAAATAACGGAGTAAATAGAATGCTCCAACATTAAAACGACGTTCCCGGCCGCCAAAGCAATCGCTCCGCCGGAACCGCCTTCGCCGATAATGCACGAAATGAGTGGCACTTTTAATTCCAAACACGCTTCCGTTGAGGCGGCAATGGCTTGCCCTTGTCCGCGCTCTTCGCCCTCCATACCGGGGAAGGCGCCGGCTGTATCAACCAATGTAATTACAGGCACGCCGAATTGCTCCGCCAATTTCATCAAGCGAATGGCTTTGCGGTAGCCTTCCGGTTTTGCCATGCCGAAATTATGCGCAATTCGACTCTCCGTATCGTGCCCCTTTTCATGCCCGATAACCATAACCGTACGTCCGTCCAGTTTCGCAAATCCGCCGATAATCGCCGAATCGTCGGCAAAATTCCGATCGCCGGCGAGTGGGCAAAAGTTCGTAAAAATATGTGCAATATAGTCGCTGGTGTGAGGGCGCGATTCATGACGTGCCACGGCGGCTTTTTGCCATGCCGATAAATTTTTATAAAGCGACGTTAAAATCTTTTGCTTTTTGGTATTCAGACGATCCAACTCGGTTGCCCTGTCGGCCTCCTTTGTCATCGCACTGTATTTAACTTCTTCAATCCGTTTATCTATTTCCGGAATGTTTTTCTCAAAATCAAGATATTGCATTTTTTCCCTCATTTTCAAATTGATTTTTTGTATTATACGCGGTATACTTCCAAAAGTCCAGTGAATTTTGCGGTTATGATAAAAAGGAAAGAAAATGTCGCATACGTTATTGCTCGGAATATATCTGTTGATTTTGGCAAATGCCCTTGTTTGTGGCGGAGTGATTGCTTTTTTGTTTGTTTATATGAAACGTCAGCGGGAGGGGTTTCAGTATTTATCTTCTTGTATCGGACGATTGGAAAAACACTTTTCCGCTACCAAAGCAGAACATAAAACGCCCGAAATATCCATTCCGATTGATGAACCGATTGCCAAATATGAACAGGTAAATTTGCCCGATGACGTTAAAATCAATTTTGTGGAAGATTAAAACTATCGTCGGTTATGGATTTATAGGGGCTGTTTTTATCAGTCTGGCGGTTGCGGTGCATGCGATGGATACGTTGCAATTTCAGCCGTCTATTACCATGCGGGGAGAGCCGAAATATCCGGCCGGTTTTTCGGCATTTGACTATGTGAACCCGCAAGCTCCGAAAGGTGGTATTTTGAAACAAAGTGCGTTCGGTTCGTTTGATACGTTTAATCCGTTCACGCTTAACGGCATTGCCTCCGCGGGAATTGGCTTAATGTATGATTCTTTAATGAAGCAAAGCGCCGATGAAGCGTTTTCTCTTTATGGATTGATTGCCGACGGTATTGCCGTTTTACCCCAACACAAAGGCGTAGCTTTTCATATAAACCCCAACGCAAAGTTTAGCGACGGCACGCCCATAACGGCGCAAGACGTGGCGTTTACGTTTCATATCTTAAAGGAAAAAGGCACACCGACGTATCGGTATTATTATCAAGATGTTGCCGAAACAAAAGTAATGGATTCGCAAACGGTTGTTTTTTATTTTAAAGAGCAAACGCAAAATCCGGAATTGCCGTTTATTTTAAGCGAATTACCTGTGTTATCGCAAAAATGGTGGCAAAGCCGAGATTTTACCAAAACAAGTTTGGAAATCCCCGTCGGTAGCGGGCCGTATGTGATTGATTCGTTTGTCCCCGGACGGTTTGTTGCTTATCGGCGCAATCCGAATTATTGGGCGCAAGATTTGAATGTGAACCGCGGTTTTTATAATTTTGATGAGATTCGCTACGAGTATTATCGGGATACAACGGTTGCTTTGGAAGCCTTTAAAGCGCACGCGTTTGATGTTCGGTTAGAAAACGAAGCCAAAAAATGGGCGCAATTTCAAACGGAGAAAGATGTGCAATCGGGGCAAATCAAAATGAAAGCATTTGAACATCACTTGCCGAGCGGGATGCAGGGATACGTGTTTAATCTGCGTCGCCCGATATTTCGGGATAAGCGTGTGCGCGAGGCTATCTCTTTGGCTTTTGATTTTGATTGGATGAATCAAAATTTATTTTACGGTCTCTATAACCGCACAACCAGTTTTTTTGATAATTCCTATCTAAAAGCGCCCAATGAGCCGACGCCTGCCGAACAAGCCGTTTGGGCCAGTTTGCCGACGGAGGAGATTCAAAAGATTCCAAGCATTTCTTTTGTGCGGGCAACGCCGGAAAGTATGCGTGTTCGTTTACGCAAGGCGTTGGATTTATTAGAGGCAGTCGGCTGGCGGGTTAATCAAAAAGGTATTTTGGTGGATAAAAACAATCAGCCGTTTACATTTGAAATCTTGTTGGATTCGGGGAACAGTGCAACGTGGGAGCGCGTTGTTTTACCGTTTGCGGGGCAGTTAAAGCGTTTGGGGATTGAGGCGCGCATTCGTTCCGTAGATACCATTCAATATAAAAATAGGTTGGATTCGTTTGATTACGATATGATTGTTGCCGTATGGGGGCAATCGTTGTCGCCCGGAAATGAGCAACGATATTTCTGGGGAAGTGAGTCGGCACATAGTCACGGCTCCATGAATTACAGCGGGATTCAGAACGCTGTTGTTGATGCGTTAATAGAAAAGGTTATTGAAGCCCCGTCCGCAGAGCAACTAACGGCTGCCGTGCAGGCATTGGATAGGGCATTGCTCAGTGAGGTGATTGTGATTCCGCATTGGTATTCGCCGGCGATACGGTATGTTTATTGGAATGAATTGGCGATGCCGAGCGTTGTTCCCATGAAAGGAACGGATATGACAACATGGTGGAAAAAGTAGTTTTTAAAGTATGGGTGCATTTTATGCTTGCATAAAGTAAAAAAAAATTTTATCAATAGAAGAGAGAAAACAGCAGAAAGGGTATATGTTATGCGAAATATTATGTTGGGAGCGTTTGCAATCGGGTTAATAACGTCAACGACCGCTTTTGCGCAAAATGCCTTTTGGGGCTTTGATGAAAATAATCAAGAAACGTATATCCCCGTGCAGTGTGACGGACAATTTGATGAAACAAACGGCGGTGTTTTTATGCCGACACCGGAGGAGTTGTTTGAGCAAGGTGAGGCCTTTTTGTTGGAACGAGGCACCGAACAAAGCAAAGCGGGATATTGTTTGCTTTCGGCAGCCATACAAGGAAACGTGAATGCACAGTATCGTGTTGCGCAGTTATATAATAAGGGATTGGTGTTGCCACAAAATGATATTGCGGCATACAGATGGGCATTTTTAGCTTCATTAAACGGCAGTAAAGAAGCCGAACAGTTGGCGCTGGCATTGGAGCAATTATTAACGGCGGAAGAAATTCAGATGGCCACAAAAACGATTGAGCCGATGTTGCCGACGTTAAAACAAGAAAAAGATGCTTCTTTGCAAGAGCAAGAAGCCATTTTGGCGGAAAAGAAAACCGAGTTGGAAGAAATAAATAAAGAAATTGATGATTTGTTGGGTGTTGACTATAAAAAGCCGAAGATTAAAACGGTGGAAGAGATTAGGGCAGCTGCGCAAGCCAAATTAAGCGAAACGGAATCCGAAGCTGATGATAAAGGCGAAGCCGTTTCATCAAGTGGGTCACCAAAAAAGGCGGAAGTAACGGTAACACCGAAACAAACGGCAACATTGCGTCGGCGTCATCGCGGGAGTGAGACGAAAAAAGCGGTTGGTGGCGAAAAGCAGATATTTACCGAAGCAGATCGGTTAAAATAAGTCAAAAGGGGAAAACGCAGGCATGAGAGGCGTCAGTCTTGTTAAAGGAATGATATGCGGAATGCTTCTGTTAGGCGCAAGCAATGTCGGCGCACAAGAAGTCTTTATGCCGGGCACGCAAGATATCCCGTTGATGGACGGGTTGAAGATAGATATTTCCGATGATATGAATTTTGATACACCGGAAGGGCAAGTTATTGTTTTTGATGCCGTCAGTCGGGGGAAGTCGGGCAAGGAGATACGGCAGTATTATCGGGCAACATTGCCTGAAATGGGCTGGAAAGAAACGCAAACGGACCATTATGAGCGCGAAGGGGATTCGGTTACGTTAACAGTGATAAAGGCGGGACGACCGGGAAGCGTTCGGTTTGAAATAACAACAACGAACACAAACGAATAAGAATTTTAAGAAAGATTTTAAAAGGGGTTGACTTTTTATTTTTTTTGTAGTAAAAAGGAAGCCTTAAATTTAAAAATTTTTCAATTGAGGAATAGAATATGGCTAATATTGCATCTGCAAAAACACGTATCAATCGCAATGCCAAAAGAACAAGAATCAATTCAGACCGTTTAAATGCGGTCAGAACGGCAGTTAAGAAAACACGCGCTGCTATTTTAGCGGGTGATAAGGAAGCTGCACAATCTTGCTTCAAGGCAGCGGAGTCCGCATTGATGAGTGCGGCCTGCAAGAAAACGATTCACAAGAAAAACGCTTCACGCAAAGTATCGCGTTTAGCGGCAGCTGTGAAAAAAATGTAATTGCTGATAAAACGTACGTTAAAAAACGGGGTGTTCGTAAGAACGCCTCTTTTTTTATGCATAAAAGAAAAATTCCTAAATTAAAAGAAAGCAGAGGAGGGGATAAAGTAATTGAGATAAACAATCGGAGAGGGGATAAAAAAAGTTTAAAACAAGCCGATTGTTAAGATTTTTGATACTCTCTACAAAAAGGTCCGTCTAGATGATATAGTATAAAGAGGATTATAAAGGTATTTTTAAAATAATCAAGTGAAAATTTATATATGGAT